>CAXBME010000005.1:0-388392 GCA_963976765.1 uncultured Planctomycetaceae bacterium | reverse complement strand
ATTTTCAACGCCGATCAGCTCCCCGAAGTGGGTCCGTTTTGAACGCCTATCTCCAAATTCAAAAAGGATCAACAGCGAGAACTGGATGAGGCAGCAGCCGACCCCCTGCATGAGAGCCACATCCTTTGTCCACAAAGCCTGACTGACCGAGTTCGATTTGACGATCACCCATTCACAAATCACCAGAAGGCAGACAGTCTCATTGAGGACTATTCCCGCCACTGGATGGATTTCATGGTGAAGGCACATCTAGGCGATCCAACAAGCGTCAGACTAAGAAGCTGCAAGGCGGCCAAGATTCGTCTGGCCCACACGCTCGCCAAATTCAACCATCACTACGGGCAGGACATCAAAGCCACGGTTACGGAGTTCATGACTCAGCTTGCCGAAGATGACAGCAAAGGCAAGTACGACGTACCTCCGTTTGAATGGTCAGAAGGAATGGAGGTTGTCCATGCGTAATCTTGCAAGAGTCGTGGGCTTTGACGACGAGATCGTGGTGTCAGATAGAGCAGGCAATCGCTTGTGTCTCAACTACGACGATGCCTTTGAATTCAGTGTCGAGCTTGAATTTCTCCAGAAGATGGACGAGATCGAGGGCCATGAGTCGGACTCATACTGTCACCGTGGCGTTGAGATTCGTGCCGAAGAAACCACGAGAGTCATTGATGACATCATGCGGTGGCTGAGGCGCTTTCGAGGACAGCCAAAGCCGACTCAACATATTGACTGGCAAAGGGAAGGGTTCTGATCTTCTGCGGCATAAATAGCTGCATGAAAACTGATCCCTACTTGACCCCCGAATGGCAAACCGTCCGAGAGACAGTTTGGCGACGAGAAAAGGGGCTTTGCTTTCTGTGCAGAGCCCCCGGCCTCGATTGTCACCATCTTTCATACAAGTTCGGGTTCTACAATCCTGAATGGGTGATTCTGGTTTGCCGCCGATGCCATGAGGTCTGGCAAGGGAGACCACCAATCCATCTGCCGGACTCAAATCCGCTCAAGTCAAAGCTCGAACGGATTGCTGAGATAAAACGGTGCCTGACGGGACTGCTGTGGCACGACGGCGAACTCGTTCCCCGCATACGCCACCATTCCGGCGTGTCTGGGCTACCGAATTAAGGCCGCATCCAATTATGGTTGTCACCGTAACCGTCACCGATTCAGGACGTTTCTTTACACCTCGATGGCCACTTGCTGTGCGCTCGCTACTGTTGTCAGGAGTCGTTTGATGTAGGTAGCTCGGTCTTCCTTCTGGAAAAGGACGTGCGCCTTGGTGAACTCATCCTTGGATAAGTCCTCGGTCCACCATCGGACTTGCTGGAAGGGCGTGTTCGAGATGATGAACGAGTTCAGGATGACGTTCGGGTCGCCGAGTCGTCCCTCCAGTTCCTTGATCGTGCGGTAGAACCGAATCTTGGGATCATCTGGTCCTTCGAGGTTTCGGATTCCCTTTGGATCGACGAACGTGACGTATTGCTTGTCGTCTGTCAGTAGCCAGAGCAGGAAGTCAGGGTAGAAGTTTCCAGCCTCGAAGAAACCAATGCCTCGGCCTCGGCTCATGTTGCGGAGCAGGTACAGTTCTTGATCCTCGAAGAACGACGGGTTGTCTTCGTAGAACGAGCGCAGATCGGTGACGAACTCTTTCTCACCCTCGTTGAGTGAAACCGGGCTGACATCCACGAAGTCACTCTTGAAGTGCAGAAGCGGCTGGTAGAGATGCTGCCCGAACGAGATGGCGTGCAGGTTCCCGAAGGACCAGTTGGTCAGTGACCCATCTTCGATCTTCTCCTTCAGTTCGCCAAGCTTCTCGACAATGGTGTCCTGTGACTCGTCGATTAGCAGTCGGTACTCCGATACAAAGTTTGGATCGTCTTCCCGAAGATCGTGGTACTCGTAGAAGTCCGACTCCCACTCTTGCTTCTTGTGCTTGTAGTAGCGGTCGGCGTACTTCTTGAGCAGGGCGACGGCGATCTCTTCCCAGCGGCGTACCCGGTCGAACTGTGTGAACTCCAATTCCTCGGGCGGGATGAAGAGCTTGTACCACTCGTTGTTGGGTGGTGAGAGCAAATGCAGGATACAATCCCGGTCGAGGTTCAAGTTGTACCATGACCGTTCGTTCTTGAAGTGCTGAAGTTCAAACCAGATGGCGTCGATGTCCATGAAGGCGAGGTGTCGCTCTTCGAGCTTCCCTTCATGCTTCACCGCCGAGTCTTCGGTCTTGGCCACGCCTTTGCTCTGCTGGGCCTGAATCTTTGGATACCAGTTGAGTGCTACAGGATGCCGCAGAAGTCGGTCTGGTGGCGATTCGAGTTTTGGTTTGGGTCCGTGTAGCTTGAAGTCTTTCCCCTCTTCAATGCGGACGCTAGTGAGCTTCTTCCCATTGAGGTTCTTGACGACCGGCAGGATGAACTCGATCCTCTCCTCGTTGCCGGGGAGACCTTCTTCTTCGAGGTACTCTTTGAACTGCCTCATGTAGTCGGCCCGGATGCCGAAGATGTTCAGCGTCTCTAGCAAGTGAATTCTGTCTGGGCGGTCGATGCCTTCAAGCTGACTGCTACGTTTCAGAGTCATGCCGTGGCCCTTGAGACGCACACCACGACCGAACAACTGGATGATCTCGGAACCTTCTGTGCGCCCGATGTTCATGAGGCCCATCGTACTGACACGCCAACTGTTCCATCCCTCGGTGAATTTCTTTGATCCGATCAGCACATTGACGGTCGAGTCATCATCATTCAGTCCACGGAAGAGCGAACCAGCAAACTCCTTCTCCGTAACAACCAGCAGTTCCGGGTGTTCTTCACAGAGCTTGCAGAGGTTCGAGGCATCGCCGACGTTGATGAGACCGAAAGAGTCATTCTCGCCAAGACGCAGGGCGATCTCTCCATCCGTGCCTTTCAGGTTCTCGACGTGCAGGGCCGCCTGTGTTGTCGAATTGAACAGCACGTTCAGGATGTCGTTGTACACATCCTCGGCTGACATCTTCGTGGAGACCAAGTGGGGAAAGGCCGTAGCGAAAATTTCGTTGCCACGTTGATCCAGCACACCCGGCTTGCCGCTCAGTAGTCGTTCCAGCAGGCTGATCGAATCTCGTTTGTTCTTTACGAACTCTGAAAGCGTCAGCAGAATATCAACAACGTCAGACACCTTGCGTTTGTTTTGGGTCCGAACGGCATTCACGCTGCCACCCACGAAAACCCACAGGGGCTTCTTTAGTAGAAAGGGCCGAAATGTGTTCGGGTTGTCAGCGTAGAGCTTCTGTTGCTGGTAGAAGGCGACGAGGCACGCAGACAGGTATAGGCGACGGCGTTCTTCATCGGAGTCGTCGGCGAGGTTCAGAATGCGGTAATCCTTCCCGAAGCCATCCCGGTAGAAATACTTGTACGAGTAGTCGAACAGGATGTTCTTGGCGTAGATCGGTTCGAGGCCCTTCTTCCCCTTCATTGCTTGTCCGAACGTGGCGGAATACTCGAAGGAGAAGCCATTTTCGCAGAGTCGGTTCCGGGCACTCATCCATGCCCCTTCGACGCTCGCACTGGCACCTCGATGTCCTTCATCGACCAGTACAAGGTTGTTCCCCTCGAAGGCGTCAATGGCGACGGTCTTCTGGCCCATCTCTTCCTTGAGCTTGGTGACTTCGATGATCTCAACCGACCGGCCCGAGAAGAGCGACCGGGATTCCTTTGAGAACAGATCAGCGTCGATCCCCGCAGCGTGGAACTCTTCGAGGTGCTGCTTGGAAAGGCCCTCGTTGGGAGTGAGCAGGATAATCCGGTTCAGGCCCTTATCTTTGTCGTTTAGCTTCAGGTAGTGCTGGTACTGAAGGATGTTGACGTGCATCAGCAACGTCTTGCCGCTGCCCGTGGCATTCCAGAACGCCAGCTTCCGCAGGTCGTCAGGTTCGTAGTCGGGGATTTGTTCCTTTGTGGTTTTTCCCTCATTGAACTTGGCGACGTGCAGGTTCAGGTTGGCCAACAACTTGGCCGGGTCACGGAAGAAGCGGTCGAGGTAGACCTCGGTGAAGAGCAGAGAGAGGTACTGGAAGTATTTCCAACGCAGCGGCTCGGCTCGTTTCTCGCTGAGGGCCAGCGTGTGCTTGACAATGTTCTGGTCGTAACCAAGCAACGTGTCACCGGGAAACTCCTCGTACTCCCAAAGCAGTTTCATCTGGTGCAGGTACTTGTGGACGTTGTTTTCGTCCAGTCCTTCGAGTTCGAGAGACTTCAGATGTTCGGCCAGCTTGTCGAAACCGCTCACCTCAAATAGCGACAGCATCCACTGGTTCAGGACGAGTTTCTCGTCGAATCTCAGTGGCGGCTTCTCGTTCTTCTTTGTTCGTTTCTTTGCCATTTAACCTAATCCTGTGACAGTATTCCGAGCGCAGCATCGAGAGCGTCTGCTCCTGCGACCGACAATGCCACAAAGCTAGGCGTCGGTTGAAACCCGAACTGTGTGAGCAACTCGTGGCGATCAAGACACGTCTTCGGCAGAGTGATCTCTCCAATCTCAAACACAAATAAAGGCTGGCCTCCTGCATACTCCTCTAATTTGCTCACAGACAGCTTCGCCGCCTCACAGTGATTGCGAGCATCCTCAACCGACAGACGCATCGTCTTGACGACTTCCATTTTTGCGCAGATTGCACTTACTGGAGAGCCGACGTATGCGTATATCGTCCGAAGTCCATCGGCATCGCTTGGCCCCTTCTTACGAAAGACGGCCTTTATCTCGTGCTTTTCAATCGGGGTTCGCCAACGTCGATTAAAGGGGACAATAATTGACGAATATCTTGACCCGTCGCTCTTGAACTGTTCAGATTTCATAATCGTTGATTCCTCTATTCGTCGCACATCAGTCTGCTGAACTCAATCTCAGTCAGACGAACCTTCCAAGTCTGGTCGCCACGGCGGAGGTTTTCGAGGTTGTTGTCGCCGTTGACGTAGATCAAGTCGTACTCCTGATCTTTCGTGTTGTACTTCTGCTTCTTGAACCACTCGTCGAGAGCGTCGTTGTTGGTCTCGTCGAGGTTTCGCCAGAGGACAATCGCTCGTTCGCCTTCGGGATTCGTGCCTTCAACAACACGCACACCACGAATCACGTCGATGTGCTTGACGGTCAGGCCCAAGAGCCAGTTGAAGGTCTCGACTAGATCGACGTTGACCAGTTGTGTCTCGCCGTCCCTCTCGACTCGGAGTTTGTACTCGTCGGGGTTGTGGAAGGACTCGACGTTGAGGAGCGACTGGCTCCCACGACTCTCAATGTCGAGCATGTACGATAAAACGTACTGTTCACGAAGCTCGCCGTCCTTCTCAAGAAGGGACGCCTGCTTGTCTGTGCTTTTGAGTTCGAGATTGTTCAGGGCGTCCTCGTAGCTTTCCAACCGGATGTATTTCGTGATACTGGAAAGACTATCTGTTGGTGGGTTTACTTTTGGCTTTCCATGTCGCCACTCGCCAGAGTAGTTCCCCTTCTTGACCCGAGGGCAAATTACGGAGTCAAAATGCCTGCCTGATTCGACAAGTACACTGACGCACCGAACATCGTCGTTTCGCCGTAGCTCAATTGCCGCAGCGGCAGTTGTGCCGGAACCAGCGAAGAAATCAAGAATAATGTCGCCCTCGGTGATGTGACTCGCTCGCAAGCAGTCGCTCACAAGTGTTAGGGCCTTTGGAAAGTCGAAAGGCTTCTCTCCGAACAACTCCTTTAATTGAGCGGCACCGTAATTTGCAGAGGCGTATTCCTTTTTGTCCCACCAAGTGAACGGTGTTGAGTCCTCGTCAAGACGAGTTTTAAAGTCGATGCTAATACTTCCATCGGAAGCACGTCGCACTCGAAACTCATCGGGTTCAGAGATTACTCTCTCGAAGCCTCTGTGCCATCGCTTTTCGATTCGCTGCCCCGATGATTCTGAGATTGGGTATACGGCCACCTCTCCTTCTTTAGCTTGCTCCAACAGCGTGTAAGCTTCATCCTTTTCGGACCATTGCATCTTGGGAACACGCATCGAGTTGTCTGTATCCACGAAGATCGGGTAATGCATCTTGGGGCGATCTTCCCTGCGATCCGCTGTGCCCGTGCGAATAAAGTTCATCCATGCATAGCGGCCGTTGTCATCGGTGTGCGGATACCTGCTCGTCTTCTTTGCGGTAAGCTGCAAAGTACCCGGATTAGAGTCGTGAGTTTTCCCGAAGAACAATGCGTATTCATGCACCGGAGAAAATGTGCCTCTTGCCTTACGGCTCTGCGGATTTGCTCGAACGGCTGCAATTCCTATTTCTTTTGCGAATGCCGACTTTAACAGGTACTTCGCTTCCGCCATTTGCTCGTCATCGATGGCCATGCAAATTACACCGATAGGTGTCATGAATGCCCGAGCCAATTCGAGGCGGTCGGACATTAGAGCCATCCACGAGGAACACTTGTAGTCGTTCTTGTAGAGGATTGACGATGCATCTGTGTTGTATGGTGGGTCGATGTAGACAGACTGAACCTTGTCACGAAACCGAGTTCCGGCCAAAGACAAGGCTTGACTGTTCTCGGCGTGAATCAGCAATGTGTCAGTGGAGTTATCAAGATCATCGATGTTCGCAAGCAGCAGTGTCTTAAAGGTGGTGTCGAAGTTGCCGGTATCGACTGGGAGGTGCGTGTGTGTTCTCAGAAAATCTACGGTCAACGGGCTAGAGTACCCCGGACCGTTTAGGTCTTTCTCGATCTCATCTATAGCAAACAAATGTACCCACTCTTGCCGCTGGGCGTCGTTGGCGGCGATCTCCGGGTAGAGTTCCTCGGGAACACGGTCGAGTGTGATGCAGTAGTTCGTCTCTACCACGAACTTCTTCTTGAGCCACAGCTTCTTCTGGAAGTTCTCCAGTTGTTCGAGGAACTGGATGATCTTGTGAGCGATCTTGCGGATCACCTTGATCTTGCTGAGGTACTGCTCGACTCGGGGCACGGTGTCGTGTTCGATGTCGTCGAGATGCATCACCTCGTTCTTGATGTAGAAGTCGAGTTCCCGCCGCAGGAAGCCGCCCAAGTCCTTGTGGATGAAATAGTCGAACGTGTTCCGAGCGGTGTACTGATTGAGGTGCTTCTCCAGCACCGTCCGCTTTGGGTTGGCCTTCGTGGGCGCAGCCTTGGATAACTCACGAGTCCACTCATCAAATCCTTCTGATTGTAGAACTCGTTCGATAGCTTCCTGATTGAGAGCGTCCTGCTTCTTTTTGCCGTTGTCGGACTTGTACTCGAACCGAATGAACAGTTCGCCGTTCTCCTCGTAGATCGGATCGTCCTCGCAGATGACGAAGCGACGTTCCTTGCCTGTCTGTTCTTTCTTGTTGTCCTGCTCGGACGAGGCTGCCACCAGATGGACCCGCACACGCTTGCCCGAGGGCATCGTGAAGATGTAGTCACGGAAGTATTCGCTGCTCTTAACGTAATACTGATCGTGGTTGGCCCAGTGCAGCTTGACCTCCTCGCCCTCGTAGGGAATGGCGTAGACACCTTCTTTGTACCGTCGCAGCGAGATGAAGTCGCCTTCGTGGTAGTAGCGACGAAAGAAGTTGAACAGGTGGCTGAAGACTTCGTTCTCCAAGGCGGTCACATCAACACTGGAGTCAGCCATCTGCTCACGAAGCTCTTTGACCTTGGCGGTTGTCTCAGGAGCGACACCCAGCCCCTTCGCCTGTTCGATGGCCTTATCAAGTTCCTTCTGGACTCCAGCCTTGTCCGCTGACTGGTAATGGCCGAAGGCTTCCTTGACCTGCGGTAGCAAGTCCTTTTCCAGAAAACGGACTACTTCATCCCGCTTCTGGTTCATGATCCGATAGATGCCAAAATCGAGATCAGCCTGATCCAGTTGGAACAGTTCTTCGAGGAGTCGCTGGAGTTTTTCAAAGTTCGTGGCCAATTCTTTTCCTCGCTATCTCAAACCACTTCCCACTGGATCGTGAAAAGGTGGGTGCTGTGAGTTTTCTGTGTCATCCGTCGCTGAAGTCCGTCGATCAGATCATCACGCTTTTCAGCGATTTCGTCTTCGATCCCAAAAATCCGCTGACGCTGTTTGCGTTGCTTCTTTTCCAAGTCACGCAACTTCGTCTGAAGTTCGTTCTGCTCATCCAATGTGGTTGCCAGACGTGACTGTCGCCGGACTGTCTTGATTTGAGCCTTAGTGTCCGCCAAGTCTTTCTCGGCGGCAATCACCATGTCCTCGGCCCACTTTTCGAGTCGCTCCCGTTCTTCATTGAACAGAGCGTTGTTGCCTTCCAGCGAATGCGTGATCGTTGCTTCGGCATGGCGTCCGGCTTCTTTCCTCAGTCGCTCTGTCATCTCAAGGGGTGGCTCTGTGGTCTCCATAATTTGACCGGAGCAGTTGAAGAGCTTCTGACAGGATTCCTGATCGAGCGACCTGCCGCTGGAGTCCATCGCCGAAAAGAGCAGGTACTCTTCCCGGTCAAAGGAATCGATGGTGAGGTACTGAAGCGTGAGCCAGCCGCTCTTCCCTTTCAGGGCTTCGACCACCGCCACTCTCAGCGGGTAGTTCGTCACGTCGAAGCGGACTTTCGCCACAGGTGTGCTGGCCTGCTTTCCCTGTTCGATGCTCCACTCACCCAGCGGATGAGACAGGCGGTAAAGAAAATCGCCTGTCACGTTCTTTTGCTGTTTTGAGATTAAATGATATTCACCGGGCCGACACGTGCTGACCGGCGATCTGTCGAGCACGAATGTCAGCGTGTCGTCACAGAAGTTGGCATGGCCATTGAGAACAATCTTTGTGAGGGTCCAGAACTGACGGCCAATGCGGTCCAGATTTGCCTTGGCATCATCAAGACGCATCTTCAGGCGAGAGTGAACATCTTCATCAAAATGCTCCATGAGCATCTGACGGGTCTCGTCCATCTTGGACTGAATGGCCTCGTCCATTTCAGATTGAAGGCGCTTGAAGGCGACATCGATTTCGTCCACCGTGCGGCACTGCTGGTAGATGGCAAGGATGCGTTTCTCAAAATCGACACCGGATTCAATCTGGCCGAGAACCTCATCCGAAGCGCCGAAGACGCCACTGAAAAGATTGAACTTCTCTGACAGCAGTTCGTGAACCCGTCTGTCGGCTTCGTTCCGCTCGTTCAGAAAGTTGATAACCACAACATCGTGCTTCTGGCCGTAACGATGGCAGCGACCGATTCGCTGTTCGATGCGCTGCGGATTCCACGGCAGGTCATAGTTAATGACCAGCGAGCAGAACTGCATGTTGACACCTTCCGCCGCTGCTTCCGTAGCGATCATCACCGTGGCATGATTCTGGAAGTGTTCGATGAGAGCCGTGCGGCTGTCGATAGCCCGTGATCCAGTAATTCGGCCCGTCGAGGTGTTCTGGTCAATCCACTTGTCGATGATGCTGCGTGAGTCCGGGTCTGAATTGGTTCCGTTGAAAAGAACCACCTGTCCTCCGAATCCGTTGGATTCCAGAAAGTTCTTCAGGTAGTCCTGCGTGCGTCGGGACTCAGTGAAGATCAGGGCCTTGCGGTTGGCCCCCATCTTTTCCATCTGGGCAAAGCCAAGGTCGAGCGCCTGCAACAGCGAACGGCTTTTCGTATCGATCCCAATGCTGCGTGCCCACTGTGCATACTGCGAAAGCTCTCTGATCTCATCGTTCAGCTTCGGGAGATCGACCTGTGGTTCTGGTTCTTCTTCCTGATCCGTGGTTCCTTCGAGGATTTCATCGAGGTAGTCGTTTTCGAGTTCCTCATTCTCGATCAGTTCTTCCATGAATTCATCTTCGTCCTCTTCCTGCTTCGGCGCATCACGCATGTCCTCCAGCCGGGACTTCATTGTGTCGAGCGTGTTGGCGATGGCGTGAGACGAAGAGGCAAGAAGTTTGCGAAGAATCAGGGCCGTGAGGTGACGCTGGCGATGCGGGACCGAGTAAGTCTCTTCCCGATTCAGGAAGTCGGAAACCGCCTCATAGAGTTTCTGCTCATCATCGTTTGGCCGGAACCGGACAGTCAGCGGGATGCGTTTTGTATATTGGATGTACTCGGTGACTTGTCGTCTCAGCGTGCGTTTACAGAACGACTGAAGGCGATTCCTCAAAGCCCCGAGATCGGCACCCGCATTTGTGTATTGAGTTCGGAAGGAATTCACATCGCCGAAGATCAGATCGTCCAGAATTGACGACAGACCATATAGCTCCAGCAGAGAGTTCTGGAGCGGAGTGGCGGTCAGCAGGCACTTCTTTCGCTCTTCGATGGCCCATTTGATGTTCTGGCCAATCTTGTTGCTGGGTCGGTAGGCATTACGAAGTTTGTGAGCCTCATCAATGACCACGAGGTCATAGGGGACAGCACGGATTTCGCCCCGATAGCGGCTGGCGAAATGGAACGATGTAATGACCACCTTGTTGCCGTCGAAGGGAGTTCCACGTCCTTCACGAACAGCTTGCCGGTACGTCTTGGCATCGAGAATCTCGGTCGGGAGATTGAACTTCTCCTGAAGCTCCAGACTCCACTGTTTGCGTAGGCTCGCCGGGCAGATGATGAGCAGCTTTCGTTTTCGCTCGGCCCAGTGTTGGCAAAGAACGAGACCGGCTTCGATGGTCTTGCCGAGGCCAACCTCGTCGGCCAGCACGACGCCCTTCGAGAGTGGGCTTCGCAGAGCGAACATTGCCGCTTCGATCTGGTGCGGGTTCAGATCGACACAGGCGTCAAACAAGGCCATCGACAAGCGATCCACGCCCCCCGGCTCGGCCTGCCGGGTCAGTTCGTGAGCAAAGTATTTGGCGTGGTATGGTGTCGTCATGATTTGACCTTCAAGCGGTGCTCAGCCCTTCTTCGGGGCCTTTCGAGGTTTGTCAGCCTTGAGCAACAGCGCATCGAGGTCTTCCTGCTTGAAAAGCCGGTAGTCGTTCACCGGGTGTCGGTGGGAGACGATCTTTCCAGCCCGCTCCCAGTTACGCAGCGTGTTCGGGGCGACCCCCAGATAGGCTGCCGCCTCCGAGACCCGGAGATAATCATTGAGCTTTTCCATGTGACGATCTCATCGACCTGTCGGAACATCGTTTGTTCTTGTCAAACCTTACCAAAGCTGCTCTTCGCCGGGAATCGTGGCGACGAGATAAAGACTGAGATAAATCTCATCGAGCCAAGGCCCGTCATTGCCGGTGCGTCGAAAACGCTGGTCTCTTTGAAACTTGAGACTGGCCATCAACGTTGCATCGTAACCCGCTGCCGGAATGAGAGTTGTGCTGGCCTGTCTGGCCCGGAGTCGGTGTCAGAAATGCCAGCCACAACCGAGATTGAAACCAGTTCTGAAACCGCCGTCTCAATTCTCAGGGATTCGGTCGTGTAAGCCCCTCGGCCAATCTCTGACACCCGCAATGCCTTCGTCACTCACACCAACGACGGAGGCATTCATGCAGACTCGATCAGAAATTCAGGCGGACGTTGTTGCCCGCATCCTTGAGGCGATGGAAGGCGACCTGTTGCCTTGGCGTCGAAGCTGGACTATCAGCAGAAACAGCGGTCTCGCCACTTCTCTTTCGACTGGCAACGTCTACACCGGCATCAACCAACTGCTCCTGATGTGCTCCGCATGGAAGTACGGGTACGAGAGCAAATGGTGGGGGACGTTCCGTCAGATCAAAGCCATGCAGGGAAGCGTCCTCAAAGGTCAGCGTGGGACACGAATAGTTCTGTTCAAGCCGGTGAAGAAGACAACGATTGACGCAAACGGGGACGAGTCCGAAAGCACGTTTGCGATCATGAAGAGCTTCGTTGTCTTCAATGGACAGCAGACGACGCTGAAGCATCTGCATGTGGATGATCCTGACGAGTCCAGCACGGTCTTCGAACGACACGAGGCTGCGGAACGGCTCATTGATTCGGTTGGCTGCACAATCAGGACAGGTCAGCAAGCGTCGTACTGCCCGGCCACGGATGAAGTCACCCTGCCAGCGAAACATCGTTTCGAATCTCCCGAAGCCTATTACGAAACCGCTTTTCACGAACTCTCTCATTTTGCGGAATCACGAACAGGATTTGACCGAACAGTGCCGGGACACAGTTACGGCTTTGGTGAATTGGTCGCTGAGATTTCTGCCTGCACATTGATGGCCCATTTCGGACTGGCCACACAGGCGACGAATGACAATTCAGCGGCCTATTTGAAAAGCTGGATTGAAGCCATTCGTCAGAACCATTCTGTGATCTTCCAAGCGGCATCACAGTCGGCCAAAACAGTCTCGTTCCTTCTCAACTGTGTGGATGACTCTGGTTCCACTGCTGAAGCGCAGACACCCGCAATGGTGGCCTCCTGACAGACTTTTCTCGGACTCGACTAAGTAAGCCGAGTCCGTCATGCACAGATTGAGATGCACATGCCAGAGCCATTCACGATTCCCGACGACCTTTGGGATGCAATCCACAGCATGCTCGAAGAGTGGCCAGACGAGGCACTCACAAAGGCCATCGCCTCGGATCGATTCTCAGTCGTCTATCAACAAGCATTCGAGGCGGCGAATGCAGCCTTCGAAGCAGAGAAACTACGGCTTGCTGAGTTGTCGCACGATGAGCTTGTCGAGTTGGCATTTGGCATGGTTCGCCAGCATGGAACAGTCGCATTTCATGTTGATCGAGGTGGATACAACTGCGTGTACTTCGACAACGAGTAGCAGCATGACACCCGGATGCCGCCGTGACACGTCGCTTCTCGGTGGTCCTTACACCAAAAGAACAGGACCACTGGTGATGCCCGTCACGGCGGCATTGTGGTTCTGGAGTGCCTCTATCCAGTGACACCCGTGCTTCCGTCAGTAACCACCCTTCTTTCTGGCGGAACCACACAATGACGACAGCTACGATCACCAACTCTGACCTGATCGAGCTTCCGTACTCGACAGTTCGCAAAGCCATTGAAGCCACGGGAAGTGATCCATTCCCGATGTTGATTCGGTGCCCGATTGAATGGGCGGCAATTGCCCAATGCGTGAATCGGGGGATTGATTCGCATCTGGAAGCCATCTGCGATCCGGCAGATGTGTTCGAGAACACGGGACGATGCGAGGTGACGCCTCATTCGATCTGTGTGCTTCTCAGAAGACTCGGCGATACGGACTTCAAGGACAACGACCAACATTCGGCAGAAGACATCTGGGACGCTGCAACGTCGCTCCAGAGCAGCATCCTGATGGTTCTGGGGATTGACGAATATGGCCAGTACGTCGGCAGGGAAGAACTCGGACTGGAATGACACCCGCAAGTAAGCCATCACCCAAATTGTTCTACTGGAGAATCCAGATGTCATTCGACGACTCGCACGGCACAGAACCATTGTTGGCATTGGAAAAGAAACAGCAATTGCTGGCCCATCACGTCCGCCTTCTGGCACGGAAGATGACGGCGGGGCTCTTCGTTTTTGGCGCACAGGGAGGTTTGGGCAAAAGCAGGGTAATCCTCTCTACGCTGGAAGAATGCGGCATCGAGCCAGTGCTTATTAACAGCCACATCACTCCATTAGCGCTCTTTGCGACGTTGTGGACCCACAGAGATGACGCCGTGATTTTCTTTGATGACGTGGACTCGATGTTCTCGTCGTCATCCATGGCGCATCTTGGATTGCTCAGATCGGCTTTGTGGGGCAATCCAAGAATCGTCACCTACGGGAGCAGCCAACTTGCCGATCTGCCAAGCAGTTTCGAGTTCACGTCTCGCTGTGTTTTTGCCTGCAACGTCATCCCAAAGAGCAATAACGCCTTCGATGCTGTCTTGACGAGATGCGATCAGTTCGAGCTTTCCGCCACGAACGGAGAGGTCATCGAAATGATGCGGCATCTGTCCCGTAATGGCTTCGACCAATTGAGTGTCGAGGACTGCGAGACCGTGATTGATTACATCGAACAGGAGTCTGAAGACCGGCAGCTAAGCCTGCGGCTTCTAGGAAGCAGCCTTCGCAAATTCCGCTATGCCAGAGACGTAGGCATCGATTTCCGCCCGTTACTGAAGAGCCAGTTGTCGTCACTTGGCAGGAAGCAGATTGCCACGAAACGACTCGACAACAAGTCGGCAGACCTCAAGGCACTGCGGGATGCAATCAAGCGGCATCCAGAATCAACAGCAGACCAGCAGCAACATTGGTGCAAGGCCACCGGGAAGAGTCGAGCCAGCTACTTCCGGGTCAGGAAACGTCTCGAAGCTGAGGCTGAAGCCTGACACCCACGCCTTCAGGACAAGCCCTTCCGACGCTAGTTCTGGACTACCTCACAAGGCGACCTCACAACTGCTGTAGCTCAGAAGAACATGCTGCCAGTGCTTCGTTGGCGGCATCATTCAAATGCGACACTGAGTCAGCGTGGACGGCGAGATGTTCAAGCTCCTGCTTGAAGCCGTGGACGATGGGAACAAACACGGAATCGGCACTGGCCTTGATCCCATTCAACACGGAAAACATCAAAGTATCGTTGGTTCCTTGCAGCACTGATGCCAGCAAGGCAACAGCCTCTTCACCGCACAAAGCCAACGATTCAAGGCACTCGAACTGGACCATTTCCAGCGCCGTGGCGATGTCTATCTCGGCCTCATCAACAACGTCCCATTGTTCAACGTCACACGCCTGCTGGAAGGCTCGTTGCAGCAAGGCCAGAAACAACGACGGATCATCTGCCTGTGATGCTGCCGATGCGCCATTGAACACGGCTCGTAGATTGCCGCTCGTCAACGCCGCATGGATACGGTCTTCCTCTGCCTCATGGATGAGGTCAGTGAAGTCTTCAGTGGGCTGATAGCCACGAAACGTGGCGGCTGTCAGATGGTCACTACGGTACTCAGACATTCGATCCTCCGTGATCTATTTATGTGGCCAGCGGCCATTTTACCGGACACCCGCCACGTCTTCAGTCAATCACTCACTCGATTACTGGAGACAGAAATGAACGACTTCCACTTCACCGAAGACGACTACGACGTTCTCGATCAAGTCGCCGACGAGTTCGACCTCTTTGACGATTTACCATTCGATCCATCTGACGAGCCGTCTGACGAGGCACTGCAACGGATCGAGACCGAAGCGGTTCGCTAGAGGCCCCTTAAATCGAACACCCGCACGGCCAGTGAGCACGAACTCACTGGCCTTTCTTTTTGGAGTACCAACATGGGCTGGACTTATCCACAAGCGGCGACACGAAGGAACCTGATTGAAGACCGTACCAAGGCTTGGGAGCGTGAGGGCGAAGACATGACCGTCAAAAGAGTTTGTCTTGCTCACTGCTTTCGTGGCGGACGATTCAGCGGTGTGCTGTGGGGAGTGTGGCAATGCACGTTTGAGAAGGACGGTGTTGAAGTTGAACCTGAACAACGCTGGATCACCTGTGACCTGATTCGATGTCACGCCGGGCAATGGGGATTCAAAGACATGTCAGAATCCTGCGGTCCATATTGCTTCTCGTGCCCGCTCAGGTATTTCGATTTGGTTCCGATGGCACGCTACGGCGGCAACTCAGAGTGGCGGCAACAGGTGCGTGAGCATCACGCCCGGCAGAAAGAAAAACGACAGCGAAAGCGGTCTCAACTGGCCTCATGAATGACACCCGTGATCGAGACGTTGAGTCCACTTCACCTTTGACCGGAGTAACGCATGAACGACGCAATCGAAACCATCCGCCGCAATGAACAACGAGAGATCAATCGGAATCCCAGCCCGAAGGGACTGCTGGAAGAAAAGCACGGTGTCGGAAACGTGTGGACGACTTCAGAACTCCAGCAAGAGTTCACAGTCCTCGGGTTCATGGCCCCGTTCTGTGTCGTCCAGCGAAAGACAGGCGGAATCAGGGGGAGCGTCAAGTTTCAACATGACCCACGCCTGTATTATTCCTTTGAGCCTGAGTGATGGTCGTTGGCTGCCCCGGAGCATCAAGGTTGATGCTCCGGGGCTCTTCATGACATGAGCGTCCAACATGGCACCCGCAATTTCGCAGAACAGTCAGTTCACGAAATTCAACGAACGATTCAGCCCGTCAGGAGCACCAAGAATGCCCTCAAACAAGGCCAGTGGCGCATCACAAAACGGAAAAGCGAAATCAGACAAGTCCAAGATCGTCTCGCAGATCAGTCGGATCATCCGCAAGGCTGGACTCGACTATGACGACTGGCGGTACATCTCCAAGCGGGTCCGGCAGGAATGCGACCTCAGCCCGAAGAAGAAGGGGCGGCGACTGCCCCGAGTTCTGACCGGCGACGAGTTCCGGCGCTTTTATCGGATCGTGGATCAGGCCGATGATGTCCAGCACAGCCTGATGCTTCGACTGATGTTCTTCACCGGTGTCCGAGTCTCAGAACTCTGTGCTATGAAAATCGAAGACGTTGATCTGGACAACCACAAGATCAGGATCGAACAGGGCAAAGGCTCGAAGGACCGCTACGTGCTATTCGGAAAGTCGTTTGGCACGGCACTGCGGACTCACATGGCCAATCACCCACACAATCGCTGGCTCTTCCAGACACGAAGAGCTTCCCGGTTCTCGACTCGCAGAATCCAGCAGATCGTCAAGCGGTACGCAGAAGAAGCTGGCGTACAGGCAACGCCTCATACTTTCCGGCATCAAGCCATCACATGGCTGACCCGGCATTCCGGGATGGCCGATGCTGAACTGCAACTCATCACCGGTCACGCTCGGCGGGAGACACTTGCCGTCTATCAGCACGTCGCTCTCGATGGTCAGCTTGAAGACAAGTACCAGTCTGCCATGAAGGAAGTTGACCTGTAACACCCGCCCCGAAATCAGGAGACCCGCTCGACAGGAATGTCGAGCGGGCTCTCGCCAGTCCGACTCCTGTTGCAAAGATTGTTTTGGCGAATTGATCGTCAGAAATGTTGAAAAGCGGCTGGCGGGGATGGCCTGTAGAACGACCAAGCCCCCTATGTCTTTATGTGTGCGTGACCGAATGAAGATTCGTCTGCGGAATTGTGGTTACAAAAGTTCGAATGGCGGTATTCGTTGGACAGTCAGGAGCATCCTGCAAATGTCGAGAAGGGCAGCGGCCTCAAAATATCCGGCGATAGTCTCAGGAGGCGCTGTCTACCGATTCAGGATGCGGTGGCAATTCCAGCAAACAACTCCGGTAGTTTCGAAAGCGTTCTCGTGAGGCTGCACCACTTCGACTCCACACGGGCACACCATTTCATTTCTGCCAAAGCCACAAGATGGACAGACACAATTGATGGACCACATGCCGCCATGACATCGGAGACACTGGTATGGAGCGTGATGACTATCCGGTGCTCGGAATGGCGGAGGCAGGGTGTCAAACCAAGGGTCGCTCTTACGGCACCATTCCCGGTACGCAGGGTCGTGGCCGAGAAAGAGATGGCCGAGTAGGTGGCTGCCTCCCCAACAGACGAGCACGAGCAGCGTCACGCCGACAAGAGAACCCAGCAGCACTGGCAACACAAGGCCGCCAATTCCAACGACGGCGAGAAAGGCGATTACTGCGACAGCGAAGCCGATAGCGAAAACGCCAAAACGGAAGAGAGAGTTGGTTATCTGGTTCATCTGGGCCTCCACCGAGTTTCAAGGTGGAGGCCATGCGGGTGTCATCACCAGAGCTTTCTAAACCTTCGCCTTCTCGGCTCGTGCCTTCAAATGCCGATGGACAGCACTCTTGGAGATTCCAACTTCCATTGCGATGTCACGGACCGGCATCCCGTCGTCTTTCAATTTGTAAATGCGTTTGATCTTGGACAATCCCGTGTACTGCTGAGTCGGCTGTGCAAAAAGATCATTCGGTGCTGCATCAAAGACGGGAGCTAGTTTTTCCTGAAGGTCACGTAATGCAGTAAACAGTTTCGGGAATGGGCGATCAGTGTAAACATCAAGAAGGTCATTGCCTCGATCTGGCGTCCCGTGGCACAGGAAAATCCCGGCAATCTCTCCACCAGCCATGTGGCGGATCATCGTACCGGCAGTTTTTCTCAGCTTGCCAAAACTCAGCGTGGGAAAGCTGTTGTGTTCTTTTTTGACTCGTCCGTTCAAATCCGCCCATCGTCTGGAGAAGTTCTGGCTTCTGTTTCCGGCTGACGTTGATTTCAAAAACGGAGTACCTCGACTGGTTACAAGCAAGAGGGCATCTTGGTTCGCACCGCCAATGCGCTCACGACGCTGACGACCCCATTTGATGGCCTCAACTGTCTGCGGCCAAAGTAGCCATTCCCCCCACACTCCTGTCTTGGGGCGAGATGTCATCAGGAAGCTATCGGTCGGGCGACACTCGAATTCGTGCATCAATTCGTGTTGCTGTAACAACTCGATATTTGGGTGATGCTGGTTCAGGAAGATGTCTGAAAGGGTTACTCGACCTTGTTCGGCTGCCCCGAAACCGCAATTGAGACCCAGCAACAGCAGTAACCGTTCGAGTGGAGTGGCGTATTCATTCAGCAGCTTGAGTTCCTCAATCGTGTATGTGGCCACTTGCGTGTGCCCATTGCGCCTCTTCTTCTCCTGCGGTGTTTCTTTGACACGAGTGTCGAGTTCATCAAAGTCACGGGGCTTCCGCCAATCGAAGTGTGATGTTCGATTCAACCATCGAAGAAACCGCATCAACTCGGCAATGTGGTGTCGTGCAGTTTTAATGGTAACAGGACGAGGAGGATCGGAGTTCTTTACCAGTGGCCGATTTCTCCAGATGTTCAGCAAAGCCTGAACGCTGTCGAATGTCGAGAGCGACTTGAGCGGAATATTGTTATGGCGTTCCTTGAGCCTCTCGACGTTGTTGATTTTCATTTGGCCGTAATCGGTCAGGATGTCGGTGCCCGGTTGAATATCAGTGGTCTTGATGTATTCCACGTACTCGTCCAGTGCTTCGTGAAGCATCTCTGAACCGTTCATGGCGTCATCACGAGTGAGGCCCCCGAACCGAACGAGCTTATCCTCGAATTCAGCACGAAACTCTGCCATGCGTTTCTTCAGAGAGCGGCTGGCCTTCCTGCGAGCATCTTCTGCCCCCTCTTCGAAAACCTCGGTCAACCCACGTGCCGGAACAAATGTGACCATCGGGAATGATGTCTGGAGCCGGTTGATGTATCGAGCGTAGGCGTCGGGACTGTCTTTCTCGAATTTGCTGACTTCGATTGTGTATCTGCCCTCTGCGATCTGCTGCCCGATCATGATCGTCAGTTCGTTCCAGAGCGGTTCCCAATCGAACTTCTCGGCCTCGCTTTCAATGGCGAGCCATAGCTCTTCCAGTCGGGCGTTCCTTCTGACAGCCTCAGCCTCTTCATTGCATTTCAGCCGAAACTTGTGCGGCACAAGTTTCCCGGAATCGGTCCTCTTCTGCCCAAGCTCTCTTGGGAAATGTCCTCGGCTGTCTCGCTTCCACTTCTTCTTGGTACGGATGGGCATTGCCAGCCCTTTCAATGAATGGATTTATCGGTCGGATAAATCATCATAGGCTCACTATCCGCACTGTGACAAGGCGTTATCCGACCGTAAATGCAATTTTTATCCGACCGAGGCAATCGTGGGACACGATCCTGTCCCATTCTGATCGCTGTAAGTCCAATAAAATAAGCCACATGCGACGAATCGCATGTGGCTTATTAAGATGGAGGCGGCGGGAATCGAACCCGCGTCCTGTAATCCCTCGGTAAAAGCCTCTACGTGCGTAGTCTGTTGATTGGGTCTCGCTTTGTTCGGCTCTCCAGACAAGGCCTCACGCAGCCAGTTCGCAACTTTGTCTCACGCCAGGCGTAGTGAACAGTGACCTGGCGCCAGTCTGAATTTGTGACCAGCCTTCGGACTCCTCAGACGGGGATTCCTAAGCCGGGACGGTTGCTATGCAACCATCGAGTACTGCCGGTTAGTGGCAATTGTTGTTTGATCAGCTTTTTACGTGGCCAACTGATCAACCACGGCACGCCACCCTTACTTACGGTGACCCAGTCGAAGCCGATCGCCCCCTTTCTCGAAACAAAGCTCTTGTCCGAATGCTCGAAACTATCGAGCACACGACTCGTTCGCTGTTAAACTGCCCGGACAGACTGTTTGCACAAAAAGCCGGGAAGCAGGCAATAAACCGAAACGACACTTATAGTCGTCATGCGGTTCGAGCAAGCCCCAATTATGGTCGCTCATTCTTCAGAGTCAACAACCGATATCGTAAAGGACTAACGACATGACGGCTGATTTTATTCCCGGACAGATTACCTGGAACGATTTGACGGTCTCTGATGCTGAATCTGTCCGTTCGTTTTACGAATCCGTCATCGGCTGGACGTCGTCACCTGTCGATATGGGCGATTATTCTGACTATTCGATGATGGACGCTGCCGGAAACGTCGTCGCGGGCGTTTGCCACGCGAAGGGGGAAAATGCCAGGCTTCCTCCGGCCTGGCTGATGTATGTGACGGTCGCAGATATTACGGAGTGCGTCGCCCGGTGCCTGGCAATGGGTGGGACGGTGATTGACGGGCCGCGGCCTGCGGGAGAAGCAAAGATAGCCGTCATTAAGGATCCGGTCGGAGCAGTTCTGGCGTTGTACGAATCTGAGCTGATTCCGGATGGCGACAGAACTCCGCCGGACGTCAGTGGCGACGGAGAATGACTGGACGCTCCGATTGACATTCGAACGTGAACCGGTCTGCTGATTGAGTCAAACAAGGCTGTTTAGTACCCTTCCGCCTCAATCTCTCGCTTGTTGATATTGATTCTGTGCGTCAGCAAATGATTGCACAGCAAGGCGCTGATGGCTGTCCGTCCCGGATTCGCCGTTGGCTCGAAAATACGGTCAAGGTCAGACTGGCTGCGGCCAGAGTTGATCGATGTTAAAGCTCAGCTCGCGCAGCTGGTGCAGGACGCAGGAGTAAACATGGAGTCTCCGTCTCCGGAGAAGAAACCGGACACAAATTCGCCCGAAAAGCCGCAACGGAAATCGCGAGAGGATGCACCTCGCCCGATCCCGCCCGGATTTCTGGTGATGTGCATCGCAGGCATCGTCATTCTGCTGCTGTGGGAATTCGGTAAGTCGTTCACGTCCGGATCGGAAGTCGACTACAGCTTCTTCTATGAGCAGCTCGAAAAAGACAACGTCGCTGAAGTAACGGGGACCGGTGCCCAGATCGAAGGTCGCTGGCGAAAAATTCCTGATGATCCGAAGAAGCCGGACGCCAAACTTCGAGACACTTTTCAAACTTACATTCCGGTCTGGGAACGTGAGAATGAAGAACTTCATACGCTGATCAGGGAAAATAAGGTCAAGCAGGTTGGCAAAGCGGTTGACGCCGGCGGGCAGGTATTGATCTGGATGCTGCTTCCGATCGCGATGATCATTTTCCTGTTCATTATGATGCGCCGGGCGAACGACCCAATGGGGTCAGGCTTTCTCGGCGGCTTCACGAAAAGTCCCGCGAAAAAGTTTCAGCCGAGCGAACAACGAAATTCATTCGACGACGTTGCCGCGATGGACCAGGCAAAGTCTGAGCTGATGGAAGTCGTCGAGTTCCTGAAGACTCCCGCGAAGTTCCAACGACTGGGTGCTCAGATCCCGAAGGGCGTACTGCTGATCGGTTCGCCAGGAACGGGCAAGACATTGCTGGCTCGCGCGACGGCAGGTGAAGCGGGAGTTCCGTTTTACTCGATCAACGGTTCCGAGTTCATTCAGATGTTCGTTGGCGTCGGTGCCAGCCGGGTTCGAGATCTCTTTCAAACGGCCAAAGACAACGCACCATGCATCATCTTCGTGGACGAAATCGACGCCGTCGGTCGTCATCGTGGAGCGGGACTCGGCGGTGGCCACGACGAACGCGAGCAAACACTTAATCAGATACTCAGTGAAATGGACGGCTTCGAGCAGACGGCTTCCGTCATCGTCCTTGCCGCAACAAACCGTCCAGACGTGCTTGACCCAGCTCTCCTGCGACCTGGACGTTTTGACAGACACGTTACGATCGACCGCCCGACGAAGGAAGGTCGCGCAGCAATTCTGAAAGTTCATTCGAAGAATGTTCCGCTCGGTGACGACGTCGATCTTGTAGAAGTCGCCGGTTCCTCAACAGGATTTTCCGGTGCCGAGTTGAAGAACCTCGTCAACGAAGCGGCACTGTGCGCTGTTCGCGCGAATCGTGAATACGTCGTGATGGAAGATTTCGACAACGCTCGTGACCGAGTGATCATGGGTCCGAAGCGTGAAGAAGTTCTGAATCAGAAAGAACGCCGCATGACGGCGTATCACGAAGCCGGGCACGCGTTGCTCGGCTGGTATCAGCCAGAGGCTGACGAGGTTCATAAAGTTTCGATCATCCCTCGTGGACGAGCACTCGGCGTGACGCAGTTTCAGCCGGACGAAGAACGGTTCCACATTGGCGAACAGCGGCTGCATCAACAGCTCGCCATGATGCTGGCAGGGCGTGCCGCCGAGAAAATGGAATTTGACGAGTACTCGGCCGGAGCTGAAGACGATATCAAACGTGCAACTCAGATTGCTCGAAGCATGGTCGCCCACTGGGGCATGAGCGACGAAATCGGCCCCGTTGCTTATCGCCAGGGCGAGCATCATCCGTTTCTCGGCAAAGAAATTCACGAGAGCCGTGAATTCAGTGAAGAGACTGCTCACCTGATCGACCAGGAAATCAAACGATTCCTTCACGCCGCTCAGAAGAAGGCGACGGAAATACTGATGCAGCATCGGGCCGAGCTGGACAGTGTTTCGGAAGCATTGCTCGAACGAGAGTCTCTAAGTCACGAAGATTTGGTTGAATTGATTGGCGATCCGGTTATTCGTGCTTACGCAGAAGAGCCATCGCCCGACGACACGGCCAACAAGGACACGATCGACGAGAAGACACTTAAGGTCCAGGGATCGAAACTCGACAATGGCAAGTCAGATGACCAGCAGGACCGCGTCGATGTTCCGCTGGACTCAGAAACGCTTCTGGAGAAACCGAACGAGCCAACAGAACCGAGCGATGGAGATCAGGCGTCGTGACTAGATCCTCGATCACGATCTTTCACAATCCACGTTGTTCGAAGAGCCGACAGACACTGCAGTTGGTTCGTGATTCAGGCGTCGAACCTCGCGTCGTTGAATACCTGAAGACGCCTCCGTCTGCGGCAGAACTGGACGACGTGCTCAGGAAGCTGAAGCTGGAACCGCTTGAGTTGATGCGAAAAAAAGAAGCAGTTTTCAAAGAGCTTGACCTGAAGAATCGCAGCCTCAGTCGTGAAGAGGCGATTGCAGTGATGATTGACAACCCGGTCTTGATCGAACGTCCGATCGTTGTGAAGGGAAACAAGGCTGTCGTCGGCCGGCCTCCCGAAAACGTTCAAGAGCTTCTGTAATGACTGCAATTGTCACGCCGTCAGGCTTCTTTCTTCCGCCGTCTTCTGCGGCACTGGATGGCGGATCTCGCAAGCTGATCGACGCCTCTGAACAGACGGATGGACGAAGTGACGGAACGGACTCGCAAGACAACGGTCCGAAACGAAAGCGACTGACTGCCTTCTTACTGTGCCTGCTTGTTGCTGTTTCAGGCATCGCGTGCCTGAGTGACTATATTGCTTCAGACAGACTGATCTACGTCGTGAACGGAAGCACTGAGCCGCTACTTTTTTCGATCGATGATGGTGACAGGTTTGAGATCGCTGCGACCTCGAAGGCAGAAATTCGCCTGCCGGAAGGAAGGCACCGCTGGGAGATTCTGAAGCCTGAAGCTGTTGCTGATGCGGGCAATTTTGAATTCCGCACGGGAATGCTGAAGCGGTTTCAGTCATCGCCAATGTTTGTGCTCGATCCGGCGGCGACGACAATCACGGTCTGGGAGGAGGCACGATACTCTGCCGAATCGCCAGCAACCGAGGTCACTCATCGCCTCTATCTGGGGGAGAGATTTTACGAGTTCAGCGATATCGATTTCCAGTTTGAGCCATTTCCCGGAACAATCAAAGCCAGCGGAAGCAGTGCGACTCGGACACGGGTTGATTCGCTTCTCCACGAACCTGCTCAGGTCATCGGGTTCCTTGCCAACGACCTTACTTCAGAGCAGCAGCTCGACTTTTGCGAACTCCACCTGCGACTGTCACCTCGCGACGAAGAACTGATCGCTGCCTATTGCAGGTACGCCGTCCAGGGGGCGGCCTATCAGCGGCTCTATGAATTCCTCAAGAAAGGTGCTCAACGCCGACCACTGGAGATCTCGTGGCATCGTCGCTACCAGGCGGCGGCACTTCGAGTCGACAGAATTGATGAACTGTTTGCAAAGTATGATGATCTGGTAGCGCTGCATCCCGACGATGGAGCTGCTCTCTATCTGCGAGGCCGGATTGAGCCTCATGGTCCCCTTGCCGAAGAGTATTTCGACCGATCAACTGAAGCCGATCCGTCAAATCCGTTTCCGTACTACGCGAAGTGCCACCGAATGATGTCGCTGGGGCGGTACGAAGATGCGTTCGAAGCGGCCACGAGAGCCAGCGAACTGGCTCCGGATCAGCAGGACATGAAGAACATGCTTCATCTCGCTCGTCTGGCCCTTGGTCAGCATGAAGAGCTTGAACGCGAGCAACGAGAACTCATTGCTGCAGCTCCGATCGAAGCAACCGCCCACTTCAGATTGCTTGGCGTTCTTGCCGTCCAGGATCGATTTGTCGAAATGCGGCAGGCTCACGATGAGTTTGTCCTTGCCGTCAACAACGAAATCCCACTGGATCCGTACGATCTTGTCGTCTCTTCCGAGAGATACCTTGCATACTGCAATCGCGACTACGAAAAGATGATGGAGCAAACGTTGAAGCTGAAGAATCCACTGTCACGATCAAATCTCATGCTCGAAGCGATGGTCGCTCGCGGCATGCACAAAGAGCTTGAAGCTTCGGACCTGATGGGGCGTCCGCCAGCTCAGCGAGGTTTCATCAGGCTGTACCTTGCCATGATTCACGAGCTGGACGGCAACAAAGCTGCGGCACTGAAAAGTCTGAACGTGGCACTCGATGATTTCCGGATGGGCACGCCGGAAACGCAGCGGATCGCCAGCATTATTGGCGACTTCAGCAGCGTCGATCTTTACGAAAACTTGAACGCCGTCTCGTTATCTGCCACCGAGCGATTGATCGTCAGCGTCGCCGTTGCCTCGCAAACTCACGGTGAGACTCGTCAGAAGTTTCTGGCTTTATCCCGCCTCTTGAATTTCAGTCCCCGTTTTCCGTGGCACACTGTTGATCGACTGATTGAGCTGTTCAAAAAAGAAGTTCGATCGAAGTCGTTGTAGTTGCGGCGCGTTGCCGATCAGTTCGGTCAGGAAAGCGAGTGGCGAGCTAACACAGCGTTTGGCTACGTGCTGCCCTCAAGCCGTTGCTGGCAGTTCAGGTAAAAATCGACGCACTGCTGTATCGCCATCAACTCGGGCGTGCAAAACAAACGGTTTCGACCCGACCTCGCACCAATGCGTATTCAGGACAGCCGCTAAGTCGAGTCAACTCCCCTCGCCAACACACAATCGACACTGTCAATTACGATTGTCGGGATATGCCAGAGGAGCCGCCCTGACTACCTGTCAATCTCACCCATGACAATATCCAGAGAACCGACAACGGCCGGGATGTCCGCCAGGAGAAAGCCTTCGCAAAGCGGAGCGGTCGGCGCCAGATTGCAGAAGCAGGAACTCTTGGCTCGCGCACGCAGCGGGTTCACTTCGCCGTTACCTACAAAGTAGAAGCCCATTGCCCCGCGAGGACATTCCGTTTCGAGGTAGCATTCGTCTTTCGGAAGCTTCGTTGCCATCTTGTGGGCGACTCGGTGAGTTCCTTTAGCAGTCGGATACTTCTCGATTGCCTGTCGAACAAGTTGAATTGCCTGAACGACTTCCATCATTCGAACATAGAATCGGCACCAGTTGTCACCAAGAACTGCTTCTCGTGGAGCATCCTTGAACGGCGCCACCGGAACGTCGAACTCGAAGCCTTCATACATCTTTGTGTAGATTGGATCCCCGTCGCGTCGCAGATCCCAGTCCACGCCGCTGCCTCTGAGGACGGGACCTGTGCAGCCGTAGTCAATAGCGTCCTCACGAGTGAGGATGCCTAACCCTGCCGTACGCTTGATAAAAATATGGTTCCGAGTGAGCAGCGTGTGATATTCCTTGATCCGAGGTTCGAGCCAATCAAGGAACATGGATACGGCTTCAAGCCATGACAGCTTCAAATTCGGGCTACGATGGGTCAATGATGCCAGACCTGGAGGAATCGGGATCGTTGTCGGGAGATCGTGGGTTGCTCCTCCGACAGTCAGGTAGCTGTACGTCAGCCGCGCCCCGCAGGCTTCTTCAAACAGGTCGAGAATGATTTCCCGTTCGCGGAATGCGTAGAGAAACGGACTGAAAGTACCGAGGTCCAGGCCGTAGGCTCCCATCCCCACCAGATGACTGGCGATACGATTCAGTTCAGCGATCAGAACTCGAAGAACGATCGCCTTTTCAGGCAACTCCATTCCAATCAGTTTTTCGACGGCCAGCGACATGCCCAGGTTCATGTTCATGCCAGCGAGATAGTCCATCCGGTCTGTGTAGGGTATCCACTGAACCGGGCTGAGGTTCTCGCCGATCTTCTCAGCACAGCGGTGAAGATAGCCCAGATGGGGCGTAACTTCGTTGACGATTTCGCCATCAGTCCGCAGCAGCAGGCGAAGCACGCCGTGGGTACTTGGGTGCTGCGGTCCCATGTTGACGAGCATCTCGTCCGTACGAACGTCGAACTCAATAATTCTGGGGTCTTCGAGTGTGACGCTCATAGCTGCTGTCCACAGGTCAGGCATAGCCTGAAATTCTGAATGAGTTTTGCTTGTCAGTCTGGAAACGCAACCTCAATGAGGTTGTCCAGCAATCTGGCCGCGGAACGGACCTAAGTTCGAGGTTATTTGCCGCGAATTCCGTGGTACTCCAATGGAAACTCGTAGTCTTTACGCAACGGGTGACCAACCCAGTCTTCTGCACACAGAATCCGATTCAGATTTGGATGCCCGACGAAGTTGATTCCGACAAGGTCAAAAGCTTCACGCTCGTGCCAGTCGGCAATCTTCCACACACCGGATACGGTGGGAACGTCGGGCAGCGCGCCATCCTTGCCATCTTTCCAGCGAGGGACGCAGACTTTGATCGTAATCTTGTGCCGAAGAGTGTAGCTGCTCAGGTGATAGACCACCTCAACATGCGGTTCGTGGCCGAACTTCGCCTGCTTCTTTTCGTCCGGTTCAAAGTAGTCGACGCCGCAAAGATTGTTCAAATGATCGAACAGAAGCCGCTCATCTGTTTTCAGGAAGCGGGAAACTTCCTCAATCGCATCAGCAGCAATTTCGATCCATGGGTCGATAGCTTCCAGATTGCTTCCGGTGATCTTCTCATTACCAAACTCATCGACGAGCAGGTTCAGAATCTCTTCTGCGTTCATGTCTATACCTGAAATGCCGCTGTGGCCATTCGCCGCTGGAGATTGTAATGAGAAGGCTGATCAGATTAAGCGTGCTCAGTAAGTCACTGCCGGACGCGAACGTTCAAAACGAACCACGCGATTTCGTCAAACTAACGCCCTGATGCCGCCCGTTGACTGGATGTATTAACTGCTGCTCGCACCCACTCCAGGTCGCCACGCTTCCAGACGTAGGCAAACCCAACAAGCAGCACCCCGAAAAAGACCAGAATGTCTGAAAACGCCAATAGCCCCAGATCAACAGCCTGCCCGGAAGTGATCACGTCTCCGGACGCAGCGCTGGTGCCCGGAACCTGATTCAATAATTTGTCGGTCAGATCGAACCGAGACGCCGTGTCGAGTTGGGAATCGGCAAGCTGCATCGTTCCGCCGTACAGCGTTGCCCACGGAAAGAAGAAGGCAACTTCAACATCGAACACAATGAACAGTAAAGCGATCGTATAGAAGCGAAGGTCCCACTGAATGAAGCTTGACCCAATCGTCGGCTCACCACATTCATAAACGGCGTCTTTTTCCGCTGTTGGCTTATTAGGCCGAATGAGCCGCCCAATGAGTAGCGGAGTCATCACCAGGGCCGTCCCTGCGATGATGAAAAGAACCATGTGAAATACGAGGTCAGACATTCAATTGTGCCCTGCAGGCGGCCCAGGTGGACTGGCCAAACAATAGGTTAAGACCGTGAGTCATCTTCTTTAGAAACGGCTGATTCACCAGAAACGGATTCTGCGAGCAGCAACTGGCGTCCCGAAAACCCAGCATCCAGCTCGTGCCAGAACTGAACTTCCGGTTCGTCAAGCTTCCAGCAGAGATGAACAACTCGACCATCCATCTCTGCGGGAAAGTCTACAAGCCCAAGGACAGGATCCTTGAACTCGACACCAAGCTCTCTCAACTCAGCAACGAACCCAGCAAGTTTCTCTTCATCTTTCTGAATTTCAGCCTCGACCTGCTCCGTCTCTTCGGAATGAAATCGACTTGATGATGTGCCCTCACCACGCAACTGCTTCACGCTGGCAAGCCTTTCCCGTCGCTGCTGCACATCACGAAACAGTTCGACAATGTCTTTGACAATAGCTTTAACGAGAGGAAGACGCTGGTTTGCTTCTTCGACGGTAAACAGTCGTCTTACGGCATCGTCAGTGCTCATCGTTCTGCTCCGCCTAAACTTCAAATGGACTTGCTTCGCCCTTTACCCAGACTGGCTCATACAGAACCTTTGATTCTGCAACCGCAGTCGGGTTGAGAGTGGCCCGCCCCCAGGCAACCTGAAGAGGAAGTTTGGCGTAATCGACGATACATCCATCGCGACTGTAGCAGCTAAGGTCGTAATTCGAACCCATAAAAATACAGTCAACCGGACAAGGCTCAACGCAAAGCGCACAGAACATGCACTTTGTGTAGTCAACGGCAAAACCATCGATTCGAAACCCCTTACCGACGGGGCTTTTGACTTTCTCGATGTAGATACAGTCCACTGGGCAGGCGACCGCACATTTTTCGCAACCAATACAGGTCGTCAGATCGAAACGGTGGAAGCCTCGATATCGAGCTTTAACGGCAACTGGAGTTTCCGGATACTCATAGGTTTCCGCAAACGTCTGTCGACGATACGTGCGAGCCATCGTCCAGATAGTTACCCACATGCCGCTAAGCACGGTGTAAACAGCTCGAAAGACGTCAAGAAACCACCCGACCATTGTGACCTCAGATGCAGTGATAAACCTGCAGTGAATTTAGCGGAGTTTGTGACGGATGAACGCACGGAAATAGTTCAGAATGTGCGAATTGCTGCGGGATTATATGGGGGGGCGTTCTCAAAGCAAGGCACTCAAACCGCCGCGGGCAGACTTGATTGTTGCTGGCAGGAAGAGCAATTCCCAACTTCCGGCAGACTACTGAGCCCGCCCGGGCTGGCTCCGTGATTAAATCTAATTTCGCCCCGGTGCAGCGCGGTTTCCTCGCGGAGCATCGGGGTCGTCTATCTGCCTCTGTTGGATGATGTCTTCGCGAAACTCATCGATTTTTTGCTGGTCGAGATGAATTCGAGCGACTTTCAGAACAGCATCACCAAGTTTTGAAATACGTCCCTTCAAGCTCCGCTCGCCACGCTCTTCAGCCTTTTTCAGAGCCGGATACTGAATCTCGGAAACCAGACTTTCAAAGCTCTCGATCGTCGGAAGCTCGTCAAGTTCCTTCAGAGATTCGTCAACCTTTTTCCATTCGCCGGCCTTGACGCGGTTTGTAATCATCGCCTTGACCATCGCCTGTTTCGCGATTGTGTCGACCAGGCGACTTTGAAGTAGAACAATTTGACCTTCGACATCGAGACGAATGGTGTCGTCAGGACATTCGACAGTCATTTGTCGCTCGGCTCCGGCAACCAGTGGAAATTTTGCAAGGAGAGCGCTGCCGCTCCGGATGAAGACCCATTGCAAAGCTTTATTCGAGTCGACTGGAATAGTCACGTTTCCGAATCGATCGGAACGGAAAATGTCTGGCTTTTCACGTTCCGGCAGGTCTTCTTCTGGCTCTTCGCCTGGCTTCAATTCCGGTGGCGGCGGCGGAATTTCGTCATAAACTGCCACGAGATACCCAACCAGGGGTCGTGTTCGATTTCTCTTAGGCACGAGCGTAAGCGTTGTCTGATCGGTGTAAGGCTTCAAGGCGAGCGCACGTAATTCCATGCGGCGACGTTTAAAACTACCGAGAGGCGTTTTCACGCCAGTGGCGAGCTCGCAGTTAGCTCGAATTCGTTCAATACTGGTCGCGGTGATGTACGACCACGGAAGAAATTGAAGCTTCTGCATGACCTTATTGCGGTCGAGGTACCGGAAGAACGGGATAAACATCGCGTCCTTCTTAGCAACTGCAAAAGCCGGATCTCCCGCCGGAAACTCACCGGCTTTATATTTGATTCTCGCAGTTTGCGGTGTCGCTTCGTCAATCAGCACGGTCGGTCGAAACACCTCGCCGAGCAGTCGCAGAATCTGAGCAGCAATCGTTCGCCGATCAACGGTCGTCCGAGTCCTGACAGTCGTCAGCAATTCAGATTCACGGTCCCACTCTCGGGCACTGATGATGTAACTGCCGCCTTCGACCTCGACGGAAACAGGAAAAATCTTGTCGACAGTAATCGGTGGCGGTGTCAGGTAGAGATAAACAACCTCGCTGACAATGGCGACTTTTTCCGCGCCCACTGCCCCGCCGGCAACGTTTGCAACATACTCAGCAATGGTCGGTTCCAGAACCTCGTTCTCGGTGATCGTCAACAGATGGCGAATTTCGGCGAGCATCTCGTCAGACGGAGTCTCACCTTCTATCGGAAACTTTCCTTCGGTGTATTCCGAAAGTTGTTCTCGCACGACCCGAGCAAAGCGAAGTTCAATTGAACGCTGCTTCAAAGCTTCCGAGGTCAGCCGTTCAAGTCCTGTTCTGTTCTGAGGGGTGACCCAGCGTGGTTCCTCGATTTTCAGATTCCACATTGGACCGACGCTACGATCGATCAACTCGTGAAGCTCGGCAATGATGCTCTCACGGACGGCCTCGCCGAGCTTTGCAGAGGGTTGAAACACGATCGGCAGTTCAACTTCGTAACGTTGCAGTTCGAACGGAATTCTGGTTCCTGTTTGTGGCGGCGGTGGCGGGATCTTTATCGGAGGCGGCTCTTCCGATTTCGACTCCGAGGCTTTGGCATCGTCAGTCTCTGATTTCGAGCTGGCTGGACCGGTCGACCTGGAACTCTCTGCGCTGTCGCTGGAAGACGTCGAGGAGGCACTGCTGGTTTCGGCAGCCTTTTCTGTCTGCTGAGCGAGCGAAAATTCAGCGAATGCCGCAGCTACGAAAAGCGCGATCGAAAGCCGAATCAGAAAACCTGAGGCGTGGTAATGACGCGTCATGAGTACACTCAAAGCAGGTCGTTGGGGTACCAGGGCTGAACAATCCATTGCTCAACGTTCTGATAAGGATGGATCATGCCGGCTGGGAATCCCTGAATGTTATTTCGAATGACGATGACGTCGTCGATTTCCCACAACGGAACAAGATGAACGAGCTGATTCAATCGAAAGTGCAGCCGGTGAAGCATTTCGACCGACGAGTTAAAGTCGACGGCCTGTTCCAGTTCGATCAACTGCTGTCGCAACCAGTCCGGAAGGTGCTCCAGATCTTCGACGCGAGCGTCCTGCTTCATTGTCAGGAATGGCCACAGCTCAGTAACAGGCTCAGTCATTCGAACCGTGCGGTAAACGATGTCCCAGTTTTCCGGCAACGACTCATCCTGGCCGACAATTCGTACCTTGATGCCGATCCGATCCCATTGCGAGACCAGCGCTTCAGCAGCAGCGGCGACAACTTCGCCAGGTTCGCAAACCATTGTCAGTTCGGGAACTTCACCGCCGAATTTTTTCTTCGATACTGTTTTCAGCGAGTAGGCCAGATAGAGGTCGTAAGGTCTTGGCTTTGTCTGTGCGCGGTAGGCGTAGCTGGTAGATGGGAACGGGGCTGAAACAACGCGACCTCGCTTCATGGCCGGATCACGGAGCACCGTTTCCGCAAGGATCTTTTCCCGATTAATGACGTAAGCGAGAGCGCGGCGGAATTCAGAATTCTTCAGAGCAGAGCTTTCAGGATTGAATTGAAGGACGTGCGTTGTTGGAACGCCGTACGGCTCCGTAAAGAACTGGTCTTCCGCTTCGAACTGGTCTGCCAGCCAGACGGGAACATCCGGGAGAACCGACACGTCGCCGGTGAGCAGTCCTTTAATCGCCTCTTTGTGGTCCTTGTAGCGGTGCTCCACGATTTCGGCGACTCGATAGCGGGACAGCCCTCTGGCCTGAGGAACGACTCTGCGGAACGAGACTTTGTCGTCCGTCGTCTCGTGAACTTTGAACCGTCGCGACAGCACGCTGGTGACAGACTCAACGGATGAATCGGCCTCAGCGTCACCCGATTCGGTCGTTGCCTCGGCAGTGGAACTCGCCGTTACATTGACAGCGGTCGGCTGCCGGACCGGGAACCGGAAAATCGCCTGCGGTCGGACTGGCACCGTGGAAAACTGGATCGAGAACTCATGAGGTGAATTGACGTGAAGCGATTCGACAAACGTCGACATCCGCTCGTCGTAATTCTGCGAGCCAGGGTTGAGCCGATCCTGAATGGCTCTGACGACGTCTGGAGCGATCAGCATCGGGTTTGATTCCCAGATCGCCCGTCGTGGCCTGAGTGAGAAAATGATCTCACGCCCGAGGTCGGTTGGTGTCCATTCTTCAAAAAAACGAGACTCGTAAAACGCCGCACGGTCAATTTTCCGCACTTCAAACAAGTCAGTCGACAACAACGACTCGCGTCGACGGTCCGCTGCTGTCGGCAGGAAGAACGGCGTCTTGTCTCCGGGGAACCGATACACCCCCACACTCAGGATCTGGTATCGGGATGCGGTCGCTCGAAAGACGCTGCGAAGCGACGGGTGACTCGGCCAGACTTTCGTCGCTCGAAGGGTCTCTGCAAGCGCAACGTCGTGTTTTTCTTCAGACCGGGCTGCCTGAGCTTTATCAAGTAGCCCGCCAGCTCGTGCCAGAAATTCGTCAGCAAGTTTCTTTGCGGTTGGGTGGTCGGGGTCGCTCTTGCGCAGTCGGCTGATGTAGTAGCGAGCTTCCCGTGGTCTATCATTGGCGACGGAGCGGGCAACCAGCGATTCAATTGTCGAGCCGATCCCGTCGCGAAGCCCGCCATAACCTGGGGCAAGTTCGTAGAGTTCTTCAAAGAACGCCAATGCCGCTTCCAGGTCATCGTTGCGGAGTCGTTTCTTCGCCTCTTCAAATACGAGACGGTTTCTACGTTCGGTATACCCAGGCCAGCCGGGTTCGCGACGCTGAAGAACGAGCAGCATTTCAAAGGCTTTTTCGAGCTCGCCGTCATTCATCTGAATGTCGGCCCGTTTGAGCATCAAATCTTCGTGATAAATGATTCGCTCGATATTGCGTTTTGCATTCAGAGTGTATTCGTCCGCGCCGTCAGATCTTGTGGCTGCAACAACGTCGGGAAGCGCGACGACGAGGTTTTCAGACTCGTCCAGAAGTTGGGCGATGCGATCGCGATACTCCTCTGCCGACTCACCTTGTTCCCGTTTGGGTCTCGTTGCGGCACTCTTAAGGGCTTCCTGATTCTGCGCCATCTTCGTGAGGGTATCCGGCCTTGGAGATACCGGACGAACCATCAGGACGCGATTGTCAGGCTTCAGGATCAGCCAGTCGACAGGCTGTTCGGTCAACAACTGTGCCGCCGTTGGATATTCCATTTCATCCAGTAACGGAAGCGGTTCATCTTCGTTGTCGTTTTTCTGTGCGAGCCCGCTCTGGCAACAGAGCAGCGCAAACAGCATCGTCGCGACCAGGCGAACCCATCGGGGCCTCGTCAATCGGCATTTACCATTCGATGCTGAGGACGCTTCGAAAATAGTCTGAATCAGTTGGCGACTCACTGACTCCCTCCGAGGATCGAATCGATCCGGTAGAAACTGCCGTCGATTGAAGTGACAACAACCTTGCCAGCAACATTTACCGGGCCGTTTTCGAGGAACTGGTCGAGTTGCAGCGACCTGGTTATCTCTCCAGATTCGGCATTGATGGACAACACCTTGCCGTTCATGGTGGCAAGCACGACCTGGCCATTATTCAACAATGGCGTACCAGTCAGATGATCCCCCTTAAGGTCGATCGACCAGGCCCTGGCGAGGTTATCGTCAGTCTTCAGACACTGCAGTTGCCCTTGCGCCGTTTCAACAAGCATCAGGTTTCCAGTAACACCGAGCACTCCCACGGCAGGCGAGCCTGGGTCAGCCGTCGCCTGCTGTTCAAAAGCGACGACATCAAGGACTTGGACCTTTCCGCCGGCGTCTGCAACAAACAGGCGACTGTTGTCAACAATTGGTTTGACGTCAAGTGGCTGCCCAATACTGATGCTGTCAACCTGCTGAAGGTGCGCCGACGGACTTGTCCGAAACTGAAGCCTGCTGATTTTTCCTTGGCGATCAACGGCGAAAATGTGATTCTCATCCTGAGGCAGCAATGACGCCCAACTGACTTCAGCGTCTTTGTCGACAGTTCCCAGAAAGTCTTCAACACGAGCGGAACTGGTGCCGAACACGCTGAGCTTTGTGGGAAGCGCGACGACTACACCTCCGGCGATTGGAACCGGATCGGCAACCGGGGCGGCGGACAGCGGAAATTCCTGCCCTACTTTTCCAGCCTGATTGATAATCCACAGCCGAGGCTTATCGCCTCCACAGACGACAGCGATTCGGTTGTCAGGCAAGAGCGTTGCTCGTAACGGATCAGTGAGTCCCTCGGGTAGTTCCAGCGTGCCTTCTGCGCGAAACAGGAACCCTCCAGCTTCAATGCTGGAGTCACTGATCTGGAAGAGGTCGCCGGAGCGGGTCAGGCACACAGCGGTGTCTGGTCGTGCTGGTGAAATGGCAAGAACGCCACCGCCGAGTACAGTCCGCCACTCGCTCGCCATTTGTTCGCCGTCCACCTGCGTGAACGAAACCGCGTCGCTTTCGAGCTGACGGCGACCGACGAAAAGATTACGACCGATGCTCTGAATTGGCTGAGCAGAAGCTCCGATGTAGATGCGTTTCTTTTGATCTTCGAGCAACGCGTCCTGCGTCAATTGAAATTGCCGCAGGAAATCACTGGCTGACCAGAAGAGATCATCGGCGCCGGCCCGCAGATGAACCGGGCCGTTGTACTCCGACTTTGCCGGTGGCTTCGCCACTGTCGAGAGCGGCTCTTTGTCGGGCTCATCAGAGACCGTAAAGACATTGAACTGTTCGCCTTCGGTCGGCACATACAGTCGGTTGCCTCTGAGAACCGGCGCGTCGCGAACATGGCTTCCCAGTCGAACGGCAGCAACTTCAGGTAGTCCTGTTTCTGAGTCGCTGGCATCGAGCACTCGCAACAATGCCTGTCCGGCACGATCGTTTTCAGCCATCAAAACCAGTTCGCCCATTGCCAGCATTGGGGCATCCATTGAGCCTGGCTTCTGATTCGTAAACGACACCCGACGGCATTCCAGCGGTCGCGTCGTCATCGAGTATGTGACGGCTTCGTTGCCAGCAACAATCAAATGCTGCCCGTCCCGCGTCAAGACTGGTGGCGAATAGACCGGTTGTGAAAACGTCAATCTCATCGACGCCAGGCCGGACTGAAGATCAATCTTGTACAAATGGTTGCCCAGCGTCGGCACGTAAAGCTGACCGTCGTGTTCGAGGATCGTCCCCGAGACCGGTTCGCCGAGCGGTTGCCGCCACACAAATTTACCAGTCAACCGATTCAGCAGGACCAGTTCCTGATGTGTCGTGTCAAACAGGACAAGTCCTGGAACCGTCGTGTCGACGGAAATCGGAAAGAATGGCGTGTCGAGTCCGATAGACCGGCGCCAGACTGGATCACCCGTGACGGTGTCGATACCGAAACAGCAACCCTGCGCGACGACAAAAACGGTTCGACCTTCACTGACATCTTCGGTTCTCGCCCGAGTGTGTAATGTCAGAGTCAGGGGTTGTGGAACGGGCAGCTCTCGATCTTCTGTCGAAGCGGCACGATCAATTTCTTCAAAGGTAACGAGCCCTCGTTCAGTCTCCAGTGTCTGCTCAAGTAACGTAGCGAGCTTCCCGTCTTTGATGAGATCCGGGTATCGATCCAGCAGGCGTCGTCGCGATTTGAGAGCGTCAATTGGTCGTTTCGCTTCAAGAAATTTGGCGATCTCTTTGTAGGTGTCCTGAGTGGTCTCGTACTTGCGGATTGAGTCGATGGCCTTTTCCCGAGCCAACTTAATCCTGACATGAACCTCAACCGGCAGGTTTTCCTGATCGCTGAACTGGTCAATCTTTGGCTCTGCTTCTTCCGAGATATCCAGCAGCTTGCGGTTTTTCGACTTGCCTGCGGTCTCCAGCGCGCCGAGCGAAATCTTCTCGGCGATCTCAGCCAGCATGGGGTACTGATCGGGGTAAGTGGCGAAATCGCGGCAGTCATCAATGTACCGGTTCAGCGCTGCCAGTCCTTTTTCCCAATCGGGAGCCGACCCGCCAATCTGCTCATCAATTCGAGTTTTGGCGAGTTTGAGTGTCGCCATCTCGGTATAGCTGTCTCGACCGTGGTTGAGAAGAAATTCCTCCAGCATCGAGATCGCCTGATTATATCTCTGTTCGGCGATGGCGTCATCGACCGCCATCATCTGCTTCGTAACCGTGTCGCGGCCAATGATGAACCAGAAAGCGCCTGCGGACACAATCAGAATTGCCGCTCCGGCCGCCAGAGTTAGGACGAACGGCGACTTCAAGATCTCCTGTTCACCTGGTCTTTTTTTACGAGCCGCCAATCGTGCAGCCAGTGATTGCTTCTTTTCGCCGTCGCCCGAGCTTTCGACTTCATCGCCGGACGACTCCCTGGCTTTCTTCTCCGGCTTGCCGCGACCGCCCTTGGGAGATTTTCCGCGCGATGGCTTCCGCGAAGATTCGCCATCTTCTTCGAAGACGCCGCCTTCGTCGTCGTCGAAGAGGTCATCTTCGTCGAGCCAGTCCGGGCCATTCTTTGCCATCTTCCAGTATTCCTCAAAGTTAGCCGTTAGTGTGTCAGGCTGCTGCTCAGCTGTGGTCGTCCAGGCTTGTCAGGTGCTGCTTCACGCCAGGGCCAGTGCAATCGTGATGGCCCCGTCGTCGTTGTTGTCGTCAGTCATTTCCTTTGACGATGCCGACTCGGATTTTCTGCATGCCGACCTCATTGGAAGCGTCGATCACCTTGGTCAGCATGTCATGTGTTGAATTTTCGTGAGCGGTAATCAGGACTTCGGACATCCGTTTCGATCTCATAATATCTGCCAGACGGGTCGGGTCGTTGAGCGGTTCATCATCGACGGAGATCACATTTCGCGAGTCGATATGAACGAGAACAGATTTCTCTTCCATATCTTCAATTTTCTGAGACTGCGAGGCGCCACTCTCGTCAGGATTCGGCGGCGGCACTTCCAGAGTTTTCTGAATACTGAACGACGCTGTAATCATAAAGAAAACCAGGAGCAGGAACGTGACATCGACCATCGGTGTCAGATCCATCTCTTCGTCGTCGCCCGCGCGGCTTCCGCCCCAGGATTCGTCCTCATCCTCGTCTTCATCGTCGTCTCCGGCAAACAGCTCGTCCGGAATCGATGCTTGCGGAGTCGGCGCCGGTTCGTCGTCTTCAAGCGACTGTTCAAAGGCCAGAACGGCGGCCAGGTCGTCGTCCGCTGCATCGGCTTCAGACTTAGCTGCTTCTGTCTCAACGTTATCAACTGTTGCCGGCTGATCGTCTTCCTCAACAGCATTGGCACTGGCAGCTGTAGAATTCTCAGGAGCGTCGTCTGCGGAAAGGTCAACGGCATCGCCACTGCCCACTTCGTCATCATCATCCAGCAGATTCTGCATGGCCGCAGCCATGTCCGCCTGTTCGTCTTCAGGCTGCTCCGAAACGCGGGCGTTTTCTGTTCTGGTTTCTTTGGCTTCTTCGTCAGCGCTCGACTTCAACGCTGGAATGCGCATTTTCGCGTCGCACTTCTGACAGCGCAGCGACGTTCCAGCCTTCTTGCTGGAAATGCTGTATGCCTGGTTGCACTTCGGGCAACGAAACTTGATTGGCATCCGAACCGCTTCCTATTGAGGATCCTGGACGCCGATGGCGAACTTCAAGCCGTCAATGTCGGCCAGGACTTTCAGAACTTCCTGGACTCGACCCTCCATCACGTCGCGTTCTGCCTTAATGATGCAAAGCTCTTTTCCTTCGTTGTATGAGGCCTGAACGTGACGTCGAACTAGATCGAGATTGACGATCTCCTCGCCGTCAGGACTGTCTCCCAGGACGACTCGGCCAAGACCGCCTCCGGAATCGGCCAGGATCGAAATAATGGTCGCTTTGTTGGCGTCGGCTCCGACGCCGTGTTTGGCAGGCGGCACGTTCGCGGCCTTCTGGTCGTCCATCGTGGATGTGACCATGAAAAAGATCAGCAGAAGAAACACGACATCGATCATCGGTGTGATGTCGAGTTCGGCTTCGTCTTTCTTCTTTTTCTTGATGGAGTCTCCACCCAGCGAACCTTTCGCCATGTTTAACGTCTCCCGGCTTTTGCCACGGCGGCTTCAAGATCTTCCAGGAAGACTCCCAGGTACTGCTGAACTTCGTCCTGAAGCTTGCCAATTCGAACGTTAATCCAGGCTCCACCCATAACGAGCGGAATGGCGATAATCAGACCCAACGCCGTTGTGAACAAGGCGAAGCTGATGTCACCAGCCAGCGCACTTGGATCAGAACCGCCTTTCGAAGCAGCGGCGATTTTACCGAACGCCTGGATCATACCTGTCACTGTCCCGAGCAGCCCAAGCATCGGAGCCGTCTTTACAACAGTGTTAATCCAGGACATGCGATAGTCCAGGTCGGCCTGAATTTCGCGATCAAAGTGCTCGCCCATTGTCTTGCGAATCTTGTTGATCGGTCGCTGACGATTCGCCAGCCCCACCATGATCAACTGAGGAATCGCTTTCGCCCAGTAGTTGGGAGAGTCACACAGGTCAGCGGCTTCTTCATAATTCTGATTGTTCATGCTGTCTCTCACACCGTCGAGAAACTCATCCGCAGCGGCATGACCGCTGAATCGTTTCTGAGTGATTCGCCGGGCGAGCAGAATGACCGTGAACACACCGTAAAGAGCAACGCCCGCCATCGATGCGTAAATAGCGTCGCCGATCCAGCCAAGAATTTGAGTTAGTTCCATTTCAATCCATCAATGCTGCTGTAGTTGAATTCGGCTGACTTTACCTGCCGGGCGAGGAATCGCCTGCTCGATGTCAGCGGGAAAGGTACGACTGACTGGTGACGACAAATTTGTAACCGGGACCATCTTTTCTGACGGAGAAATAAGTGCTGCGAATTTCTGTCGACTTGCGGTTTCGATAAGCAATTTCTGTGCGGGCAAGCAGTTGTTCTGTTTCCGGAGCATAAAAGTGCATCAACATCGCGGAATCAGCATTCGGGACGCCTGCCTTCTTGAAAAGCGACGCATCGGCCTGCTTGCGCGAACCGCCTCGCCAGGTCATGTAAAGGCGGTCTTCGCCGCTGCCTGTCTGCACCACTCGCTGATCAGGCTTCGGTTTGGATAGATTCTTGATAAAGACCAGCCGACCATCTTTGAACAACGCACCGAGTTCGATGCTAAAAAAGTCCAGCTGCTTGGCGTAAGTCTCAAGATCTCCGTCGTCGAATTTGATCCGCCAGCGCTGTTCGCGACCGATGCCGCCTTTGCCGCCCCCCCCCATACCCAGTGGTCGACCACCGGTTCCGGATGCGCTGCCCACCTGACCCGAGTTAGCCTTCTGATCCGACTTAAGAGTCTCAACTTCCTGACTGGCCGAATCGGAAAGCTCAACGATCGTTTCCAGCATTTCCTCGATCTGACTCTCCTCTTCCTGAGACTCAGCGATGGCTGGATCGGGAACTTCCTCCTCAGGAGACTCCAGCTCCATCGTTTCGTCTGGGCTGCCGTCTTCATACCCGCCGGGCATCTCGACGATTTCAAACGGCACAGGTTCAGGAGGAGCCGGGAGACGATTCGTAAACCAGACTGCGATCAGCAGGGCGGTCAATCCGAGCAGGCCTGCGACCGCCGCAATCATCCCAGCAGACGCCTTGTCGTACTGAGTCGTCCCCATGACTGGTTGAGGACGGGCTTCCAATGTCGGCGGCGCTTGAGACATAGACCGTGCAGACTCCACTGGCAGGCGTCACGAACGTTGGTCGATTACCAGAATCTTCAGCAGTTCACCAAGGAAATCATCTTTACAGACACATCAGCGAGTGACGACAAACGGTGCCGCTGCATTTCCGGCAATGATCCATTGCCGGAGACTGCTTTGCTGTGAGTCTGGGATGTGCAGGTTCCGAAGCCGGTTGATGTTCAGAACAAGCCTCTCCTGAACGGAGAGAATAATACAGACAAGGTCGGCCATCGTATTTCTCCCATATAACCCTGTCAACGACCAGTCCGGAGACGATGCGTCGGCGACATCAATGCGGTTTCCGACCAAGTATCGCCTGCCGAATCAGTTTCCCTTCCGAGCGTTTATGAACCGCAAACTACGATTTCAGAATTGCTTGCAGCCGACGACTCAAGTCTTCAAGTTCGATCCCTGAAACGACAAACGACTTTGTGGGTGAAGTGGCGCCACTGCTGAGTTCAACCTGGGAATTCTTCACCCCGAACTCTGCCGCGATCACCTTGACCAATGCCTTGTTGGCCTTTCCTTTCTCGGGCGTCTGCGTCACGGAAACTTTCAACGCTCCATCATGCTGTCCGGTAATCCCGTTTACTCTGGCACCAGCGTGAGCTTTTACCGGAAGCAGAATTCCATTTTCCAACTGAACCAGATCAATCACTGTCGACAAGGCTCCGCCAAAAACTGCAACCCGACTTTCCAGTCACCAAATTCTCCAATGATCATTGCGGGATCGCGGTTACCGACTTAATCAGCTGCCAGCAGATCGTCGCCGTGCCTGCTCCCACGCAATAGTAGGCGAACCAGTAGAGCCGGCCTTTGGCGATCAAAGCGACGAGCCAGCGAAGCGTGAGCAATCCCACCAGAAACGCGGTGACTCCACCGACGATCAGCGGCAGTGGATCGCCGATAACCAGATCACCGGAAAGGACGTCCTTTGCCTTAAGAAGAGCCGCTCCGCCGATTACCGGGACGGCCATCAGAAACGAAAAAGCGGCAGCGGCGTCTCGCTTCAAACCAAGCAGCAGTCCGCCCGATATCGTGCTTCCAGAACGGGAAATCCCAGGGATCAAGGCGATCGCCTGAAAAAGCCCAATGATCAGCGATTTGCCAAACGAGAGCTGGTCGTAGTCCAGCTCGCTGCGCTCAAGTTTCTGTCCACCAACGAGACAAGCCGCTGTCACAAAGAGGGCGACGCCTACAACCAGGGGTGTTTCGAAGACCCCTTCTAACTGCTCCTTAGCAAGAATGCCGAGCAGCCCGGCCGGTACGGAAGCCAGCACGATCAGCATGCAGGCTCTGGGTTGCAGCCGAAGATTCCAGAGTTCTTTTCGGTAGACGATCAGAATTGAGAGCAGCGTGCCCAGGTGCAGCACGACATTCATCAGCAGCTTGTTCGCGCTTTCGGCACCTTCAGTTCCTGCGGACTGGTCGAGCAGCGCATCGGCGATCACAAGATGCCCGGACGAGCTGATCGGCAGGAACTCGCCGACACCCTGCACAATGCCCAGGATAATTGCGTGAAGGATTTCCATTTCCGAAACGACCGTCCCTGATTGATTAAACTGGTTACCGCAACTGCCGCGAGGTCAATCGTTGTCCCTCAACAGAATCCGCCGTCGGCGCAGGCTGACAGCCCGTGGTTTTATCCTTGTCCCGAAAAAACTGACTGCCAGCACAACCGGATTCGGTCCCGAAACAACAGCGTGACGCAGCCTAGTGGTTCGAAAGTCGGGCGACCAGTTGCTCGGCGGCACGACACGGATTGTCCGAACGGCAGACAGCTCCGCTGACGGCAACGCGCGACGCGCCGGCTTCGACGACAGCGTCGACATTCGATAAGTCAATGCCGCCGATCGGGAACCATGGCAGCTGGATCTCGGCAGCCACTTCCCGCACAAATGCCAGGCCTGCGAATTTGTCAAAAGACTTCGTTCCGGACTGAAAGACCGGGCCGACACCGATGCAACTGGCACCGTCCAGTACCGCGTTGCGAGCCTGCTCGATCGAATGCGTCGATACGCCGATCAGGCAACTGGGGCCGACGATTCTGCGAACATCTCGAACACTCAATTCATCCTGCCCGACATGAACGCCGTCCGCTTCGCACAAGACGGCAAGATCCGGCCGGTCATTCATAATCAGCAGTGTGCCGGATTCTCGCGTGATCTGGCGAACCTTTCGGGCATAGTCAAGCAGTTCACGATCGTCCATCGACTTCTCGCGAATCTGAACAATCCGAACTCCGCCAGCGATCGCTTCTGTCAGCACACGCTCAACGTCGCCGGTGCACTGATCAGAACTCAACAGCAGATAAACATTGCGACTTTCAAACCGTTGTCGCGAACCGACCGTGGTGAGTACCGCCTTTTCGATGGAATACAGCTCGTACCGAAGCTGTTCAAGCTTCTGCGCGGCGCTCTGCTGAGCCGGATCTCCCACAGAAACCGGCAGCACCTTCGAGTACTCTTCCAGCGTCCGCGTTGCTTCCTGGACACGTTTCAAACTGGCTTTGACAACAGACAGCAAGTCGCTTCGGACCATCTCTGCCGAAGTCGTGATTTGAGTGCCAACGTCAGCTCTTGTGTTCCGGCAGTCGACCAGCAACTGATGGTCGAAATCCTGTAAAACCGAACGCAATTGATGACGTGCCTTTTTCAGCAGTTCGGACAGATGAGCGTCATCCAGCGAGAACCTGACAAAGTCTTCCACGACGCGCAGCCCTTCTCGAGCTCTGTTTGCGGACGCGTCGAGTATCCGAAGAATCGTTGTCTGCTCACTGGTCGATACTGATTGCAGATCGATTTCGAAAGAGACCGGCATCGGCTCGGTCAGTTCATCCGTGTTGCCATTAAATAGCTTGAACGACTCAGCAGTTACGCCAAATTCAAAGAGGAACGCTGAGATGTTCTGATCGACCTGAATAATCGCCGCCAGAAGGTGCAGGCTTGACGTCTCGACATCCCGTCCTTCGCTTCGAGCGGTTTGTCGCGCCAGTCGATGAACCCTGGCGAGTAATTCGCTTTCGTCCGGAGCGCTTTCGGCATTCACCGTCTTGAACACGGCTGCAACGTCGCGAGTCAGTGCTTCCAGCGAATCTTCGGCTGAGAGTTCAACGTCTTTCAACTCGGCCTTCACACCGTTGGTTGTGTAGCGGTTCCAGAGGTCGCGTTGTTCCACATTGACTCGTGTCACACCGGCAAGCTCAAGCAACTCAAACGCGTGCGACTCTTCTTCGAACAATGCCCACAGCAGGTGAGCCGGCAGCACTTCGGGATGATTCCACTCGGCAGCCTGGCGTCGCGCAAGTTCTACGGCGCGACGGCTTCCTTCTGTAAGACTCCTGCCCTGCATCATGATTCCCGGCCGGTCGCGAAGTGGTCTGCGACCCTACGAAGATTGCTGCGAGGCCGCTGCAGAAACCAGTCCCTGAAGCGGCAGAAACGGGTAGTGTATCGCGTCGGCGAAGTAGGGGGCCAGCAGTCGAGCGCCGCCGCCTGTCAGCAGCAACTTGCGACGCGGACTGTGGCTGACTGTGAGTGGTTGCTGGTGGTCTGACAATTGTTTGCAACCTGCCGATTGCTGCTGGCTCAGCCGAGCAATCAATTCCCGGACAGCCCCGATCTGTCCCCAGAAGACGCCGCTCATGATCGCCGCCTGAGTGTTGCTGCCCAGTGCCGGGTGACAGTCTTCGCTGGGCGGCAGGTCAAACAGTTCGGTCATCGAAATCAGCGGCAGAACTTCGGTGTACTGATTCAAGGCTCGCGCGCAAAGTGTGAAGCCCGGCAGGATCGCTCCGCCGCAAAAACTGCCGGATGAAGACACCAGATCGACCGTCGTCGCCGTTCCGCAGTCGACGATGATCGCTGGCACTCCCACTTCGCGAATAACGTTGGCTGCCACGGCGTTCAACAGCCGATCGAGCCCGACTCGCTGCGGCTCGTCAACCTGAATGTCGAGCTTCAGCGATTCCGAGCTGCGCAGCACGACCGGCTTTGCGAGCCACTTCGGCCATTCGGCCACGACTCGATCAACTCCGCGTTGATTGGAACCAGCAATTACCGAATGAAATTTTAAAGTACGATCGTGGCTTTCGAAGATCGCATCCCAGTCGACCGAAGACTTCAGAGAAATCGAGTAAAAACCGACAGACTTCGGCAGCTCCCCGGAACTCGTAACCTGGCTGCCGGGGACGACAGCTTTCAGGTCGTCATTTCGTTCTTTCAGGACGTTAAACAGTCCAACCTTGATCCGGCTGTTTCCGACGTCGACCGCCAACCAGAATGTGCATGGATCCGCCGACAACGAATGCCTCGTTTCTCTCGTTAAAGATGTTCAGACAGATTTCAGAACACGGAGAATCACGCTCTTCGTCACTAATTCAATCGTGATTCGGGACTCTGTTCTTCGTGATAATCAGCGAAGATTAGCGTTCCCTCTTTCGTGATAAAGCGGATTCAGGCAGTTACTGTTTCGGAACTGCAGAATTCAGTTCGATGCCGGAGATCAGCGGCTTGCCCTCTTTAGGCGCGAAACGAATTCGCAGGCTGTCGGTGATCATCACGTTGTCGACGGTGTGGACGGCGGATGCAGAAGCATCAATGTCTGGATCAAGCTCGACGTCGCGCAGCACGAGTCGGTCCTGCAGGTAAACATCGAACACGCTGCGTACGAGCCCGGCCTGCTGGGGGGCACCGAAGAACAGCCGCACGCGAAACGGTCGGGCCTCACCGCTCGGCGGCGCCTCGCCAGATTCGTCTGTTTCGACGAAAAGCCGCGGCGCAAGTTTGCCATCGCCGTCAAACGATTCGGCAACTCGCTTGCCGCTTCCGCTGACCAGGAAAGCAAGCGAATTTCCTGACTTCCAGTCCGGCAGTGAAACGACTTCTCGAATCATTGCCGACAGGTCAGGAGTTCTTTGAGCATCCCGAGCTTCGCCCACTTTCGACCATGCCGCTGGCTGCCAGGCAACTTCGGACACCGTACGGTTGCGGGACGAAATATCGTGACTTTCGGCCTTGAAGCGATCGGCGCTGGCTGACTTTTCCGCCACGATGATTAGCGACGTGTTTGACCTGGAAGATTCATCACAAGTGAACTGGATGAATGCTTTTCGGATCGTCGCATTCCGAGGCAGGTTCAACCTGTTGAATCGCATCCCGACGATCTGGGCTCCCTTGTCTTCGACAAATTCCAGGTCGCTGCTGGTCAGGTCAACTTTTCCCTTTTCATTTTCTTCAGCATCGTCGCTTCCGTGCTCAATCGCGATGCCGGAATTCGAACGCGCCCCTTCGGACTGCTTTAATCCGATCTGAATTTCGGAGGCACCTTCAATGCCGGAGGCCAGCACCCAGTTCAGGTCGCGTCCTTCCATCGTCGATCCATGACGACGGAAATACTTTCCCTTCGAGTCAACGTTGATAGCCAGCGGCGGCGACTCACCAGCAACAACGGGATACTCCAGCCAGAGCAGGCCGTCAGGGTCGCGACGGTCTCCCGGCGCGCCGAAGTTGATTCCGAATCGGCTCACGGGTTTATCTGAGGAATTCACGTCAGCTGCCGCCGCGGCGATGTTGACCGTCCACATTTCCATTTCCGGCATATGGACCAGTGCCAGCGACGTCTGATTCTGATAAGAGCAACTGCACGTTCTTGTGTAGTCCGGAGCGTTCAGCACGCCATTGGCAACAACAAGATTGGAGGTGCATCCCGATTTGAATCCGCCGAGATTGCCCGTGCCGGAATCGGTGAGCAGGTCGTAGAACCCAGCGGCTCCCGATCGAAAAGTGAGAAAGTTCTCGCTTGCGATGATACTGTTGCAGCCGTATGCCCGAGTGATCTTCCAGGGCTGAAGTTCGCCTGTCAGCGGGTTGGCGATCAGCTTCTGCTCGCCGTTGTCGATGTTGAACGCCCCTGCTGATTCTTTGTACGAGTTTGCGTTTGTGATGATCAGATTGTTGTGCAGGATGCAGGGCCCCGAGTAGCTCAACGAATTGTTCTGCCAGCGAACTTTCCCATCGGCGCCCGAGTAAACAGCCATGCCGGTTCCGGATTCGTCAGACAGTCGGTCGCTGGCGGACGCACCGGCCTGAAGCAACGCATCTTTCGCCTCTGAATAGCCCAGCCAGGTGCCGAAGATGTTCTCGTTGATCTGCCACTGCTGCTGACCGGTGCGGTAGTCGATGGCGAGAATCCGGTAAGTGTCAGGCGAGGCCTTGCCGCGACGTTTCAGTACCTCTTCAACGCGTTTCGGATTGCGATCGAGGCAGAAAATACGACCGTTGCCAGCAACGATTCCGTTGTGCCAGAAACTGTGGACGGCGTCGATTTTCCAGAGCTGCTTTCCGGAATGCCGGTCGAAACCTGCAAGCGCCATGCTGGCGGCGCGGTCAAGACTTTTACCCCCAAAGCCGGCCTTGTTCTTTGACAGGCCTTTGTCACCGTCGAACGTGATCTCACCTCGCGACCGGTAATTGGCGAAGCCGACCCCGCCAATCAGGACGTCCTGGTAAACGCCCAGGTAGCCCCATTCTTTCTGGTCGCCCGAACTGTCGGTCGGCAGGCGAATGTCCTGAAGCGTTTCGCCTGTCGCCGGATCAAGAGCATGACAAGTGTCGCCCTCGACGATGTAAACACGGTCGCTGGCGACGACGTAGTTGGTGCCTCGACCGTTGGCTCCAGGGATGTGAACCTGGTTGTACTGTGAATCGAGCGGCGTGTCCTTGTAGGTCGCGTCGTAATAAACGTCGAACGTTCCCAGGTTTTTAAACTCACGTTTCCATAGCACACGGCCGGTGTAAACGTCTCTCGCGCTCAGACTGTTCATTCCCTGAATAAACAGACGCCCGCCGACGACCTGCTCGGTCGGACCGTGGCCGTGCCGAGGCAGTACATCCATGTTGCTGCTTCCGCCAAACCAGAGCACGCCCAACGGCAGCTTCACGCGGCTGTCGTTCGATTTAATCGTGTTTCCGATGTCGCCGTACTGATGAGTCCAGTCGGCTGAGCCGGGCAGCGCTCCGACTCGCCGCACAATAACTCCGTACCGAGCGACCGACACTTCAGCCTGTTCGAGTTTCATCGCTTCAACTGCTGCCGCGATGCTTAAGCGATCCTGGTCGGCCAGCAGGTACATCACTCCACCGTAGGGACGCACAGCTTTATACATCTCTGCGATGGTGTGTGAGTCGGCTGACATTGCGAGGTCGCGACCGACAAACACCATGTGTGCCACGTGCTGAGGCGGCAGGAAAGTTGCGGCTTCCGACTTGTGCGAAGTCACTTGCCCATAAATTCCGGCGGCATTCATCCGTCGTCGCAGCCTGTCCACGCGAGTTGTGTCCTCATCGACAACGGCTAGTTGAACGAACGGAGACTCTGCCGCGACGGCGTCGATCAGTTCGTCGTCGGCCGAGCCGAACCAGAAGGCGTAGCCTTCCGCGTCGCCGGACGAAAGAATCTCTGCCGCAACCCGGGAGGCATCCTTCGAAACGGCAACCGCCAGTGGGGCTTGTTTGTCGTAATGGGTCGCGTCGTTGCCGAGTCCGTAGCAAAGGATCGAACCTTCCAGGGTTACCGCAAAAAGCTTTCCATCAGCAGCCAGGAGTCTCTGCACCGTTCCCGTGGTGGGAAGTTTCCAGTCGATCGCAGCAGCATTGTTTTCCTTACCCTCGGCGATCCAGACGGCTGTTATTGCCTGCTTTCCTGCCGCGACAAGCTGCCTGCCGCAGCGGATTAAGTCGCCGGTCGCGTCGACGTCGAGTTCCCACAGCGTCTTCCGACCGGAGCGATAGGCGCGAACAAGCGTTGTGTTTTTTTCTGTAACCGGCGCAAAAACCAGCCCCGCAGAAAGCACCGGCTCGTTCGGCATGAACGCGGTCGTGGCTCCGTCGTTGAGCTCAAAGGCTCGCGTGCCTCGCAGGCGAGTGTGGACATAAAAGTGCTCCTCGTCCGCAGCGAGAAACGACCCGCCCGTGCCCTTGCCACCCTCGTTGAACCTGAAATAACGGAATGCTCCGGTGCGTCGATCAAAGGCCGCCGGCACCGAACGTCCACCCGGCACGAGCAGCATTTCATCCGTGGCGACAAGAACCCCCTGCGGTGCCACACCGGCGAACGACGGCGCGCTGTGAGGCTGCTTGATGTACTGCGATCCGGTGCTGTCGTTGACCCATTGAACGACCCCGGTTTCGGCATCGACGGCGTAGATAAAGGTGCCCATGAACGGCCAGATACTGGCCGCGAAGTAGACCGTTTCTTCACGGACAACTGGCCCTCCGCGCGCGACCCACGCCGAAACAATTCGCTGATTGCCGATCGCGTGCTGAGCACTCGGGCCGCCTCGCAGCTTCCATTGCAGCGTGCCGGTCGAGGCGTCAACGCAGTACAGAAATCCGTCGTCGCTGCAGAAGTAGACCTTTCCATCGTGTCCGGCTGGTGGAACTCGAACGGGCCCTTCCGTAAAGAACGTCCAGAGTTCTTCTCCGGTTTGTGCGTCCAGCGCCGTCAGTTTGTCCTGATCGTTGAAACCGACAAACAATCGCCCGCCCATGACGATCGGTTCAAAGATCCGGTCATAGGTCATGAGGTCATTGTTAAGCGGATCGTCCCACGCCTGCTGACGAGGTCCGTAGTCCCGACTCCACAACAGCCGCATTCCCGATGGCAGCGTCTCGTTCGACGCCGCTGTCCGCTGAGCATCACACCGCCACATCGGCCAGTCGTCGGCGCGTGTCGATGTGCAAATCAGTGGCAGCGTCGCCATCGTCAGGAGCAGCGTTCGATAACCCTGTCGCATCTCCGAGGCTCCGTGAACTCCTGGCTGTCAAAGTGCCAAAGGGTGGTGCAGGTTACCAGCTCCTGTCCCACCCTTTGAGTCCGTCGACATTCTGAATCGATCGGAGTCAGGCAATTGACGTTGGCCAACTCATTGCGATCGATCGTCGTCTTGAGAAAGATATTCTACTTGTGAACGTCGATCGTGACGCCCGGCCAGTCGTCGGAGCGGAACGGTGTTACTGGCAGACCTTCCCGGCTTTGCAGGTTGCAGACCGGGTTGTCAGCCCAGGCGTACCGAACGGCGACAGGACTGGCGACGTCTGCACTCCAGACTTCGATCCTGTCATTGCCGATGATCTTTCCCTGAGCCCATTTGAAGACTTTGTCTTCTCCCGCAACGGCAAGTCCAACGGGCTGACGGACGTCGAAAGTATCCAGACCTCCGCCTACGTGATCCATCGTCACGATGATCTTGTTGCCCTTCACTTCAGACGATTTGAATTCCGGGCTGCGGCAGGGGATCTGGATTCCGTAATCCTTTGCGAGAGCCCAACGTGCCAGACGTTTGGCGACGTTCTGCTTGTCTTTCGGATGAATGTCGTGGGCTTCGCCGAGGTCGGTGATGACGGCCTGTCCGGTATTCGGCAACCTGGCCAGCGTCATCGTCTGCGCTTCGCGAAGCTCGGCCCAACCACTTTCCTGAGGACTTGCCGACTCGTCGCGGAAGTCAGCAAGCTGCACGAAGTAGTACGGAAAATCTCCCTGCTTCCACTCGTCCCGCCAGCTCTGAATCATCAGCGGGAAAAGGTGACGGTACTGGTAAGCTCGGCCAGCGTTTGATTCTCCCTGGTACCAGATCGTGCCACGGATGCCGTACCCGATGATTGGTTTCAGAACCCCGTTATAAAGATTTGCAGGACGATGCTGTCCTGCGAGGATGTCACGAGGAGCACGTGGAGCGTTTGGGATCGGCTTTCCAGCGGCGCGGGCTTCATTGGCCTTTTCCTGCCAGGCAGCTCGTTGCTTTTCGTAGGCAGCGACGGCTTTCGCATGGTCGTACGACTTTTCGGTTTCTGCCCATCTGGCGAGCAGTTCGCTGTAACGCTTGTCGGCTTCCAGCAGGTCGCGACGAACCCACGATTCGCACGCGGAGCCGCCCCACGAATTGTCGATCAGCCCGATCGGAACATCGAGCGTCTGGTGAAGCTGTCGTCCGAAGTAGTATCCCACTGCTGAAAACTGCCCGACTGTTGCAGGAGAACATTCCTGCCAGCCGTCGCCGCCGAAGTCGTTCTGCGGTTCCTGCGTACCGACCTGCGGAACGGTGATCAGCCTGATTTCTGGAAACTTCGCAGTCAGTTTTTCGATGTCCGCGTCGTTGGCCGAGTCGACCGGCCACTGCATGTTCGACTGGCCGGAGCAAATCCAGACTTCGCCGATCAGCACATTTTCGAGCTTGACCGAATTCTTTCCCGAAACCGTGACCGTGTGAGGCCCGCCCGCCTTGTGAGCCGGCAGCTTCACGTCCCAGCGTTTGTCATCGCCAGCTGTGGCCACTGCCGAGTGTTCGCCGATCGTCACCGTGACTGTCTCGCCCGGCTCGGCCCAGCCCCAGACGGGAATCTCCCGGTCGCGTTGCAGAACCATGTTCGAGCCGAAAATTTTCGATAGCGAAACGTCGGCCTGAGCCACGCCTGTGGTCGCCAGACTCGCGACGGCAGTCAATCCGGGGATCACCCATTTGAGTATTCGAGTCGTCAGCATCTGATTGTCCTTATCAGTTTTCAGGATCGGTTGTGAGGACTGGCTGCGAGGCAGCTGCAATCTTGTTGTGTCATAGACGCAACGCCGAGTCGCATCAACTGATGGCGATCCAACACCCGTATTGCTGAGATTTTCGAACCGCTCGTATACTCCGGCCCCTCAAAGCCAGCGGCGGAGCCCGTCCTTCCAGCCAAATCCTGGCAAGCCGAACGGATTCGGCAGCGTGTAATCATTTCTGAAGACGACCGGAGCGCCCGTGTCGGGGCATTTTCCGCAGTCACAACCTGACAGTTTGCAGCAGCTTCGGTTGCAAACCGTGATTCAGTATGCGTTTGCATTGCTGATCGTGTTGACGCTGCGCTCGACAACTGTCGCGCAGGAATCGGCAATCGCTGACTCTTCCGGAGGAATTCGAGTATCGGCGGACATCTCTCACCAGTGGAGAGCGACCGACGGCGCGATGGTTTCCGTGATGCGTGGAAATTGCCTCGTCGAGCAGGATGAGACCTCGATCGTCGGACGCCAGATGGTCGTCTGGCATTCCAGAGTCAACGGTCGCGATCGAGTCGAGCTGTACCTTGAAGACGACATTCGAATCAGCCGGCCAGGCCAGACACGTACCCATTCGCGAGAATATCTCGATCTGTGGAGTCCGTCCGGCGTGACCTACAAGGCTCGCTGGCCGCGCGAGCATTCTGAACCAGTGATTGACCCCCTGCTCAGTCGCGCGACAGCTCAGCGGAAAGTATCCTCGAAAACGCTGATTCAGCAGGCTCAACTGCTGGAACTTCCGCCGCCCGGATTCAACTACAGCAGTTTTCGGCTGGAAGATTCGAACGCACCCGTCCGCCGCATTCGCCTTTATGCTCGGACCGGCCAGCCATTCTCGTTCAAAACGGAACGTTCCACTCAAACGACTCCGATCGAACAGATCGCGATCATTTCCGGCGGGATCAAGTTGAACGTTGATTCGCCGACGCCGGACGGAACTCCAGATCCGAAGGCGATGGAACTTGCCGCCGACAGCATGGTTATCTGGACGGAAGCCACCGACCTGACTGACCTGTCTTCCGGAAGCGAGAAGATTCAGACAAACGACATGCCGCTGCAGATTTATCTCGAAGGCAACATCGTCATTCGCCACAACGACAAGACGCTGCGAGCGGACCGAGCGTACTATGACGCAAGAAACGATCGAGCGCTGCTGCTCGATGCCGAACTCAGCGTCTACGTCCCTCAGGCTCAGAGCCGGCTGCGAGTCCGCGCGAATCGAATTCGACAATTAACCGAAGGCTCGTTTCATGCCCAGGAAGCGTGGATGTCGGCGAGCTATTTCGGACGACCTGGCTATCGACTCGAATCAAGTGATGTCTACTTCGAGCCTCGAGTCATCAACCCGTGGGTTCAATCGAATGGCGGATGGATCGACCCCGTCACGGGTGAAGTCGACGATGGTAAGGTCAACTGGCTGACGACGCTTAATAACCGCTTCGTGATTGGCGACGCTCCGGTCTTCTACTCGCCGTACCTGTCTGGCCCGGCGGAAGATCCTCACCTGCCAATTAAGAAAGTAGCTGTCCGGTCCGACCGCATCTTCGGAACGCAGATCACGACAGCGTGGGATCCGTTCCACCTGCTGACTCAGGACTCGCCGGAAGAGTTGTCTTCCAGCCTGCTGCTCGACTGGTATTCGCGACGCGGTCCAGCCGCCGGCCTGGAAGGAGCTTACGATGGCGAAGACCTGCTCGGCATCATGGGGAAATACCGGGGCGACTTTCACATCAAGTATTTCAACGATCACGGCCAGGACAATCTTGGATTGGGACGCAACGGGCTGGAGCCAGACAACGACAATCGCGGACGAGTACAGATTCGGCATCGTCACGATCTGCCCGGAAACATGTCACTGTTCGGCGAAGTCGGCTACGTCAGCGATCGCAACCTTCTGGAGCAGTGGTACGAAGACGAGTTTGACCGGCAGAAAGATAACGAAACGCGGCTGATGCTTGAGCAGAAGCTGGACAACGTTGCGTGGAGTATTCTCGCCCAGCCACAACTCAACGATTTTGAAAACTCAACCGAGTGGTATCCGAAAGGCGACATCTTCGCGCTGGCGGAACCGATCTTCGGCAGTCCGATCACCTGGACGTCGCACTCGTCGGCAGGTTACGCAAGGCTGAACCGAGCCGACGCGCCGTCCGATCCCGCTGATATTTTCACCCCGCTGCCGTACTACGGAAATGTAAACGGCGAAGTCATCATGACTCGCAGTGAAATCACGCTGCCGTTTACCGCCGGGCCGTTTGTGGTAGCTCCGTTCGCGATGGGCGAGATCGCCCACTGGGGTGAAGATCTGACGGGCAATTCGCTGGACCGATTTGTCGGTTCGGGCGGCGTTCGCGGCAGCCTCACGATGTCGCAGATTTTCCCGTACGTGCAAAGCAGCATTTTCAACCTCAACGGTCTCGCGCACCGCATGGTGTTTGACATGGAGTATTCCTACACCGACTCGTCAGACAACATCACGAACGTCGCCCAGTACAACGCGATTGACGACAATGCTCAGGAACGATTTCAGCAACGATTCCCAGGACACACGTTTGGCGGAGCGATTCCAACGGCTTTCAACGCGAGACGATACGCCATTCGTTCCGGAGCCGGTTCGCTGGTCACAACGCCGTGGCACGAACTGGTGGACGATCTGCACGTTCTGCGAGCTGGCTGGCATCATCGGTTACAGACAAAAGTCGGACCGCCGGATCAACAACGAATCCGAGACTGGATGACGCTGGATCTGGAAGGTTCGTGGTTCCCGAATGCTGGCCGTCATAATCCCTCCGGCAGCGACTTTTCTGAAGACTTCGGACTGCTTTCCGCTCGGTACAAGTGGCTGCTCAGCGAGCGAACCGCCCTGCTGGCTGGCAGCCTTTACGACACTTTCGACGGGGGGCAGCAACTCTGGAACGTTGGCCTGCTCAGTCAGCGAAGTGCTCGCGGCAGCGTTTACGCGGGCGTTCGGCAGATTAAAGGACAAGGCGTTGACAGTCAGATCGCCACTGGCAGCATGAGCTACCTGTTCAGCGAAAAGTGGGCTGGTACCGCCAGCAACGCTTACGATCTTTCCGAAGGGCAGAACCGAGGCCAGTCGCTTTCGCTCACGCGGATCGGCGCGGACTTCCTCTTCCACTTCGGCTTCAGCTATGACCAGAGCAAAGACAATGTCGGCGTTGCCATCGCTCTGGAACCCAGATTCGGACCACGCACGCCGTACTCGTCTCAGATGGACAACCTGCTTCAGGTTCAGTGATCAAAACCAAATTCTGCCGACTGATATTCTTCCGCAAAGTCGTCTCTCATGAATGATCGAATCTGCAAACTGGCAACAGCGATGCTCGCCTTCGGCGTGCTCGCCATTGTTCCGGGCTGCGTCCATCGTCGAGCGACCATTCGCACCGAACCGCCCGGAGCGTTGATTTCGGTCGGCGATCGAGAAATCGGTCACTCGCCGGCATCGTTCGACTTCACCTGGTACGGCACCGAAGAAGTCACGATTCGCCGCGACGGCTACGAAATGGAGTCTCACTACATAAAACTCCGACGCCCCTGGTACCAGATCCCGCCGCTCGACCTGATCACCGACAATCTGCTGCCCGGCAGAATCCAGGACCGCCAGGAATTCAATTTCCAGCTCCGCCCCCGAGTGGTCGTTCCCGGCACCGAACTCCTCGAACGAGGCAACGCTCTCCGCTCCGAAGCCGAAATTGGTCAGTAGGTCGCATTCGTTGCACTCCATAGAAATCGCAGCGTCTCCTGCCATCACGCCACCTCGATGGCAACGCACGGTCACGGAGCCAGGTTGAAGCGTGGCTTCCGGCTGCGGATCAGTTCGGATTCGTAGGCGCGACGCATTGGTTTCAGACGGGCGGGCGAGTCGGCGGCAAAAGCATGCAGCTCCAGAGTGACGCCTTTAACTCCGTTGGTGGCCAGATAGTTAGCCAGCGACTGCCGGTCGGAGCGGTCGAGGTGTTTCTTGATTCGGTCGTGCAGGTTTGATGACTCGCCGATATAGAGGTAACCGGTGGCGTCTCGGAAAATGTAGATGCCCGGTTGCTCTGGAACTTTTTCAGCATTCTTCTCCGCATCAGCGGCGGGCATCGCGATGATGTCTTTCTTCCAGTCGGCCACTCGAAGGACCAGTTCAGGCTGCAGGCGACGTGACTTTCTTAAAGTAAGGCTGGCTTTTCGCAGCAGGTACGAATCGACTTTCGGAGCGACCTTTTTTGCCTCGTTGTCGTACTCAGCTCGAAGCTTCGAATCGCACAAAATGCGGTCTGTGTTGACCGAGTAACGGTCTTCGAGAAACCTCGCTGCGATCTCAGCGGCGTGCAGGTAAGCGTCCGAGTTATCTCGCCGCCGCTTCGAGGCGGAGACGTCTCGAAGTTCGCCGGCCTTGCGAAGATTGAGCAGTGTCCAGTTGAAATCGAAACTCGGAATGTCCGGCATCCGGCGATGGCACTCGGCAAGGAACTGGTCGTTGAGTTCGGTTTGAAGCAACACTTCGTCCGTGCTCCACCCGTCATAGACCTTCAGGTACGCGAGCCTGGCAACGTCTTTGACTTCACGCCGGGTTCTCGCGTCGAGGTCGGCTGGATGGCCCGGCCTGGCCGAGTCTGGTTGATTTGCCGGACTGTCTTCCGCTGAGAATACCTGAGAGGCATTACTCAAAAAGAGAAGACAGAGGCAAACGGCGATCGCCCGTGGACTGAGAATCTGCGTGGCCCGCATGAGATTCCTTATCTGCAGGATGGGCACCGCCCATCACCTGGGATGTCTGGTGGGCGATGCCCACCACCCTACGGTTTGCACGGTGACTTTGTCAGTCGGAGCCTGACCTACACGAAGAGTTCTTTGATGGGTTTACCGCCGTCGGTGATCGGGACGGGACGGTCGTCGGCGTAGAGTTCTTCGGATGGGTTAATCCCCATCGACCAATGAATGCTCGCGTGAAGATCGGGCACGGAAACCGGTTGATTCACAATAGACTTTCCGAGTTCGTCGGTTTCGCCGATGACCTTTCCGGTTTGCAGCCCGCCGCCAGCCAGGACAACCGAGAACGCTTTGGACTGATGGCCGCGTCCGCCGCCACCGTCAAAACCGGGTGGGCGACCGAATTCCGTTGAGACGACGATCAGCGTGCGGTCGAGCAGTTTCTTTTCCTCCAGATCGAGCACCAGCGTCGACAGCGCGCTGTCGAGCTCCTGGATCAGCAGATGCTGATTGAGCTGCCCTTCATTATGAGTATCCCACCCCGTTCCGTTGACGAAGTTCAGGTTGTGCGAGCACTCAATAAACCGCACGCCCCGTTCGATCAGACGCCGAGAAAGCAGGCAACGCTGACCAAACTCGCCGCCGTAGCGAGCACGCAGGTCGGCGGGTTCTCGATCCAGCTCGAACGCTTTCATGAATTCCGGACCGGACAATCGAAGCGCATCTTCAATCGTTGAATCGTAGTCCGCGATTCGTTTGTCGCCTGCAGTGCGTTTTCGATATGCGTCCCGCACACGGCTGAGCAAACGTTCGCGACGGTCCTGCCGTTCGTCGGTGATGCCCGGAAAACGGCTCAAGCCATTTGGCCCTTCGCTGGTACTCGTCAGGTAGACATAGCCAGCTTTCGCTCCCAGAAACCCAGGACCGCGAGTCACGTTGGGGTAACCGATTAACACGTAGGCCGGTGCGTTATCGGACGCCGCTCCACGTTGATGAGCGACGATCGAGCCAATCGACGGATAGACGATCGTGCCGCTGGTCGCTCGTCCGGTGTGCATTCTGTAGGTGGCGGCGGCGTGCTCGTCGATGACTTCGTGATGGACCGAACGGAGCGGGTTGAACCGGTCCAGGATGCCGGCACATTTCGGAAGGTGCTCGCAAACCTGCACACCGTCGATGGCAGTGTCGATGGGGTCGTAATACGAGCCTGGCTTCTTAGCCTTGGCATCGCCCTTCATTTTCGGATCCCACGTGTCGATATGGCAGGCACCTCCGCCCAGCCAGATCATCACGCAGTGGTCGACTTTCCCTTTCGGGAAATTGATTGCGTGCGTGCCTTCAGTTTCTGTTGCTGAAAGTTTGCTTGATGCCAAAGTGGCTCCGGCAGAAGCACCGGCAACCTGCAAAAAATCGCGGCGAGTTGTGTGAGGTTGATTCAAGCTGAACACAGCAGCGTCTCCATGAGTGACGAGTTTATTCAAGAGGCCAGCGTAACGAAAAATACGACTCAACGACAAACAGCTTCACGGTGCATCGCAGTGAAATAACGCCGAGCCCTTGTGATTAGTTCAGAAAGGTAGTTTGGTGGCAAAGCTCTAACGGTGCACGTCTTCCGCCACCTGTGCCCAGACGACGACTTCCACGGCGGCGTTGAGTGGTAGCTCGTTCACGCCGACGGCGATTCGAGTGTGGCGACCGGACTCGCCGAAGATTTCGCCCAGCAGGCTGGATGCTCCGTTCAAGACCTGAGGTTGAGCGTGGAAACCGTCCGCTGAGTTGACGAAACCTTCGACTCGGACAACCTGTCTGACCTTATCAAGCGAGCCAATGCAACTTCGAATCTGAGCCAAACAATTCAACGCGGCGACCCGTGCGGCGGTGGCTCCTTCTTCAACCGTGAGATCCAGCCCGACCTTGCCGCTGGCGGTGAGGGAACCAGCCTGCATGGGCAACTGACCGCTGGTAACGACGGTGTCTCCGAAACGGATGACCGGGATGTAATTGCCGATCGCGGCCGGTGCTTCGGGAAACTCGATCCCCATTTCGACGAGGCGTGCTTCAGCGTTGGTGGTCATCAAGGCGTTTCCGGCAAAAGATTGCGTGTGGCAATTCAATAGTGCAGCGGTTAAGGAATCGTCTGACGCGAAGTCGCTAAGACGCGGAGTTTCGCAAAGGGGAATTCGTGATTATTACCGAGCAGTCAATTATCGAATTCTGCAGCCAGTTATTGACGTCATGGTAATGCTCTTGATGGTCATACTTCTGGTGTTGCTTGGCGTCTGTGGACTTTGCGTCAGAGTTCCGAGACCAGAACAGGGGCACTCAGAATTTATTCCCCAGGATGTGGATCAGGCCTGGCGGACGCCGACGGTCAGCAACAGGTTTGCCCATAGAGCTTGCTCGGCTGTCTGAATTGTCAGGACCAGATCACGCGATGCGACGGCGTCGTAGAAGTCCCATTTCTGAATTGGCTGAAGTTCGATATCCAGGTTGCTTTCTTTGAGCATCGTGCGGTACTCGTTCCAGATCGGAGGATCTTCTCCGGTGCAGTACGGATCGTCGTCCGGGATACCCATCGTGTAGCAGGCTTCGATCGGGATGGCCGAAAGCAGTGCCTGCAACGTCTGCGTGCAACTGACGAGGCCAGGCATCAGGTTCAGACTGACCAGCTCAGCATTCGGGCCGAGCGTTGACGAAGCTGGATAGTTTCCGTCGGCGATCAGAATCTTTGAGTGGTGACCACAGCGACCGAGGACTTCGTTAATTTTCGGGTGGATGAGTTGATGCTTAAGCATTCGTCCGTTCTTTCTGCAGTCTGCGTTATCAAGTGAAGTGTGGTTAAGTCGAGGCAGTGGCCTGCATCTTCGTAGGGTGCGACTTTCGCGACGTTATACAAGAGAGGCTCGGCTTCGTGCCATGATTCGCGGCGATTTCGGTTTCGCTCGGTCGCCACGGTGGGACGTGTTGCAACCTCGCCGACTACATCGCGTTGATCAGGTAGTTCAGTTCATCCTGAACTTCTACCGGGTCGTCGACGGTTGTCGTGATTCTGGCGACAACGATGTGGCGGAATCGTTTGCGCAGGCGGTGGACGGCGACCTTGAACGCTCCATCAGACATGTCGAGTGACCGCGCGGCGTCGATGGCGGTGTCGTGGCTGGACGGCGTCACCAGCCAGCGTTGCAAAACTTCAAACTTTGCAACGTCGCCGTTCGATTCGGCTTCAGATTGAAGCGTGTCAATGGCATCCTGAACAACCGCCAGAGCCCATTGGCGATCAAAGTAGGAATCTGGAGGGAAGCCGTTTGGGTCAGCGACGTCGATCAAAGACTCCGTTGACTCAGCTTGCGACGAAGCAGATGAGGCGGAGAACGATTCGGTGTGCCGGCTGCCGCCTCTTTTCAAAGCATGTTCGCGGTCTCGATGGTCGGCGAGAAAATGTTTCACGGCTCCCAGCAGGTAACTTCGGAACCGGCCTCGCGTGCGATCGGCGTTGTCCAGGCTGCGTCCTTCCAGAAGCCTTGCGAAGAACTCGTGCGTCAGATCGGCCGCATCCTCTTTCGACGTGACGATCGTTGTTGTGATGTAGCGTTGAACGAAAAGCTCGACGGGCAGGTAATACACTTCACACAGCGAGCGTAACGCTTCTTTAGCCTCGGGCGATTTCCCACGGGCGGCGACCACTTGCGTCCAGTGAGTTGTCTGAAATCGGTGTGACACGTGAGTGGCCGATCGGGATTAGTACGCGCTTTGAACTTCGACATTCGTGCGATGTCCGGGTTGCAGCGAGACGTTGCAGAATTCAATCCACTCGTAACGACGGGACTGGACATGGAATCTTTTGATCGATTCGAATTCTTCCACGGGCAACGTTGTCAACGAGTTTGTCAGTCCGTGACTACCGTCGGTACCGTTGCCCTTCAAGAGGACGATTGTGCCGTCGTCCTTTTCATAGACGAGCCTTGTTTCGTGATCATCCCGGTTCGAATAGCTGAATGCCAGCGGGATGGAATCACCTGTTGGATCGGTCGTTCGGACGACACCCTCCCACGCTCCGTCCTGGCCACCGGCCTGCGACCGGCTGAAATGGTTCTGATTCGGATGTCGGTCGAACGTCAGCGATGTTTTCCATTCGCCGTCAGCAATACCCACTTCGAAGTCTGACGTCGACGCTTCTGGCGGGCACGCAATTGTCTGAATCAGCATGGCATGTACTCGCAGGACATCGGGACGGTAGAAGGAACATCCCATCGCATTGATGTCCGACTCAGAAGAGAATCGGAGCTTCGGTTGTGAAGCCAGATTCGTTTCACTGCGAACTTGAACGACAACTTCCTTGATGACTTTACCCGCCGCCGAACTGGAACCATCACGGTCCGGTACAAGTTCGTCTGCACCAGCTTCGCCGTCCGCCTTCCAGACCTGGTAGTCGGTTGGACCGGTCTGCCGAAGTGCAACGAGTTTAACTTTACCCAGGCTGTAGGCTCCTTCGAACGGCCCGAGCTTCGGGCTGGCCGGCGGTTCGATCGTGACGAAGCGGACCATTTCATTGTCGGAGTCATCGAGCTGAGAATCCGGAGTTTGTCCGTCGGGCAGAATGATCAGAGTCGCGCCGACTCGCATCAGTGATTCTGTTGTGTAGTGAAGAAGACTATGGCCATGCCGAGGGCTGGGGCACGACATCCAGCCGCTGCTCGGACCAATTGATGCCAGCATTTGACTTCTGGTTTCGTCACTCGTTGGCAGAAAGTCGAGTGGGACTCGGACTCGACCGCGCCCGCTGAGTTTCGCCTGGTACCGCTTCACGATACTCGGTTGCTTCTGCTCGTCGTCGTCAGGCTGCGTGCGTCGAAGCTGGACATTCTCAAGAGTCAGCCAGACGTTCCAGCCGGCAGGACAATCGACATCGTGACGGAACGAATAGTGTCCTCGATCGATGCCGGCATCGAGAATCCTGACGGAGGCCTGAGGAATCTGATCGACCGGCAGAATTCTCGCCCCAACGTACGCCAGAATCGGAGAGGCCATTGCCAGCACTGCAATGAGGGAAAAAAGTCTCCGGCGAGGGTAGTGGCGATACTTTGCTCGGAATTCGAAGAATGCCGCTATGCCGAAGAATCCAAAGAAGCCGTACATGCCGGCGGCTCGTTCAAAGCCTGGCAGGTGACGCGAGAATCCCAGAAAGCCAAGGTGCGCGATGGCCAGAAACCGGACCGCCCACGGGCTTTGCATTCCGAGTCTTGCTGGCAGTGAGCCGGTCGGAAAAAGATTCTCAGGCGGCGGCAGCTCAGAAGAGTCCTGATTGTCAGTTGTCGAACTCGGTGTCGCGGGCAGGCGGGACTTTGATCTCGACCACATGGCCAGAAGTATGGGGAGCGTGACAAAGATTCCGAATGTTCCGAACGTCAGAAACGGCAACCAGGCAAATCCATCTGGCGCCCCAGGCACGTCTTCTGTTGTGAACCAGCTGAGTGCTACTCCGAGTGGAATGAGCACGGGAATGACCAGCAACGCCAGCCCCCATCGAGAGCTTCCGCCGGTTCCCAGGTTGTGTGCAGGCGTGGATGATGGAGTCTTGCCTGTTGCGTTCTTCGTGGCGGACAGAATCGAATTATACCAGCGGTGAACTCGCGAGTTGAAGTCGGACGGCAGCCCGAACAGATCCTCGTGTGGTGAGAACAGAAGCTGGTTTCGCTGGCCATCGATTTCGTACGTTACGCTGATGAAGTTAAGACCTGCCGGGTTGACCAGCGCGGGATAGCGACCAATGCTCAGGTCAAGAATTGAGTTCAGCGGGATGTTGTAAACGTTGTCGGCCCGTGTAATCGTCAACTGATGATCGTCGAGCACCAGCTGTCCGTGACGTCGCCAGAGAAAAAACTGTCCGGCGAATGTGGCAATCTGCTCTGGAGTTGTGACATGGCACGCGGTGGACCGTGGAACGCTTCGACATTCCGAATCGGTCGGTCGAGAAAACTGCTCGACTGGAGTCCGGACGACGGTTTCCACCTTGTTGCGAAATTCGGTCGCCGTGAGGTATCTCAGATTCGGGTTCTGATCGAGGGCGCGCATGACGATCTCGTCGAGTCGAACGTCGATTTCAACACGGCGTGATGGCGGCAGCAGCGTTGCTCCGGGCAGTTCGCCGGTCAGCATTTCGTAAAGCACGACGCCAAGCGAATAGATGTCCGCGCGGTGGTCGACTTCCGCCGGATGATCACGCTGCTCGGGAGCCATGTAGCGGGGAGTGCCCAGCACGGCATCGCGGGTGAGTTCTTCCGGGCTGGCTTCGCCGCCGTCCGAATCGGCTGTATCGGCAACGTTGGTTGATTCCGAGGGCAGCCCGCCTTCAGCATCCGTTCTTAACATTCGGGCGATGCCGAAGTCGGCGATTTTGATTCGTCCCTCTTTGTCGAGCAGCAGATTCTCGGGTTTAATGTCCCGATGGACGATGCCGCGATCATGCGCGAATTGCAGCGCTTCGCAGATTGGCGGCACCACGGCCAGCGCCTGATTCGGAGTCAGTCGTCCGGCGGTCATCGCCTGCCGCAGGTTGACTCCGTCGACGTATTCCATCAGCAGGAAATAGAAGTCTCCCGCTCGACCGAAATCGTGAACCGTGACAATGTTCGGATGATTGACCTCGGCAAGTATTTTTCCTTCCCGTGAAAATCGGTCCGCGAAATCCGGATTGTCCGCGTGTTGCGGCGCGAGAATCTTCAGCGCGACCAGCCGCCCGAGCGATTTCTGCCGAGCCTTGTAGACGGCTCCCATCCCGCCGTGCCCGATCAGCTCCATGATTTCGAGCTGCTCGAACTCACAGGCAACTCCTTCGACAGAAGGCGGAGTCCACGGCGTGGCCGGAATGCTGTCGGCGGCTGTTCCGAGAGCGGCCTGTTTCAGAAGGCAGGTCGGGCAAATTCCGTTCGCAACCACTCCGTCAACTTCCACGCCGCATCGAGGGCATGTTGACTCGCGGGCACCTTCTTCAATTTCAATTGGCTCATTCATTGCGATTCCGGCCTCCAAGGAGACGACAGGCAGCAAAAACTACTCTATCTGATACCTGAGGGATCCTTTCCGGTCGGTTACACGCAAATTCGCGGCTTCGTCAGAATCAATGATTAACTTCGTCGCAAAAGGCTCCGCCACAGACGCCGCGTGAAATCATTCGTTTTCATTTGTTTGCGCAAATTCCAAAGCAAACTGGCTTGGTTCGGCGAATTTTCCGACCGAATACAATAAATTAGATGCCTCAAGCATCTATCGGGAAAGCCGGATTCGTTTTTCGCTTCGGAGGTTACCAGGCAATGATCAATCGCAGAAACATGCTTCAGGGAATGGCCGCCGGAGTTGGTGCCACACTTGCTTCCAATCTTATCCCGGGCCTGACAAAAACTGCCGCCGCCAAATCAGGAACAGCCTCTACCGGCACTCCGAAACGCATCATTTTCTTCATGCAGAACCAGGGTTTCGATCCGAAGACCTGTGTTCCGGAAGGGATGACCAGCAGCGGATCACTGGCAAAAGCCAAACTTCCTGAACCGATTGAAGCTCTTGAGCCGTACAAAGAGCGGCTGCACATCATCAACGGCCTGCACGGCGTTCATACCAGCCCCTCACACAGCGCCTTCTTCGGAGCGCTCGGCGGCTATCGTGGCAGCGACGGTGTGCCGCCCAGTGGCCCCACGATCGACTACGAACTCAGTAAGGCACTACCGCAGACACTGCTGCCGCATCTGTGCATCGGCATGGACTCGATCGAGAACATGAAGACCAAGCCGACGATTGCGAATCTCTCCGCCAGCGGTGCGGGGCAGCCGATCTTCATGCATTCGAATCCGAATCATCTTTACCAGATGCTTTTCGGCGGCATTTCGACAGGCGACATTCGGCTCCAGCATGAAGCACGATCGAACGTAATGAATCAGATCGAAAAGCTGGCCGCGACGAAGGGACAATCGCTTCCGGCTGCTGATCAGCAGCGCTACGATCAGTACGTTCAGGGATTCCAGGATGTCAATGGCCTGCGCGATCGTCTCGACACAGTTGCCGATCATCTCCGCAAGTTCGCACCGAAAGTTGACGAGCGATACACCAGGCCGGAATTCGAAACCGACTGGCATGACTGCCTGCTGGATCTGGGTATCTCGGCACTGACGTCGGGAATTACCAACACGCTGACGATTGGCTCAGGCCGTGGCGAAATCTTTGGTGCCTGGAAGGGGCTGGGTATTGCCGAACAGGGGCACAATCTTGGCCACATGAAGCAGCCCGATAATCCGATCTGGATCAAAATTCGTCAGTACAACAGCCGCATGCTGGTGAAGATTATGGAAACGCTGGAAAGCGTCCCCGAAGGCAGCGGCACCATGATGGACCACTCGCTGATCGTCTACACCAGCAACAACGCAGACTCACAGCACACCAGCGGTGCTAACTGGCCAGTCATGCTGCTGGGCAATCTCGACGGTGCCTTCAAGACCGGATGCTTCACGCAACTGGACGGCAAACGCCCGATCAACGCGTTGTACACGTCACTCCTGCAGGCCGCCGGGCAGAATGTTGATCGCTTCAACATGAACGATCAGCTGGCCAGAAAGTTCGACGCCGGAACCGGTCCGCTCAAGGAAGTACTGGCGTAATCCTGCCCCTGCATGGAACCAGGATTCGATGCGTTGAGGCTGCTTTCGGGCAAGGTGAAATTCGGACAGGGCGGATCCGCCACCTCAGGGCTTACAGTTTCCGGGCCTCGCTGCGGCGAGGTCTGGACTCTTTGTGATATCGACGTGTTTTTCCACGTCTGCTGAATTCTTACGAATTCCGCTACAAAGCTTGATGCAATCTCAGGGTGAACCATGGTCAGATTTGCTTTAGCAATATTGTTCTCGTGTGGCCTGGTGGCTGTAGCCAATGCCGAAACCTACACGCCTGGCGAAAAAATCAACAAGGACTTTGACGGCTTCGCTCGAGCGTTTCTCACCGCCCACTGTGTTGACTGTCATGGCGAATCCGAACCTGAGGGAGGCCTATCGCTCACTGAGCTGGGACCGGTGGACGAAGTTAACGCCAGTACGTGGACGAGCGTCTGGGCGCAGGTTGCTCTCAAGGAGATGCCGCCCAAAGATGCGGACCAGCCGGGTGTCGTCGAGCGTCTTCAGTTTTCAGACTGGATCGTCGGAGAACTGACACGCGTTATGCGAGACAAAGGTGGATTCAGTCTTCACCGTGACCCGAACAAGGGCAACTTCGTCGATCACGATCTACTGTTCGGACAACTGCCCGACGGGATCAAGCTTACCCCGACATCTTCACCGACTCGCATCTGGCGGGTGACCCCTCAGGAACACATCACGCGGCTGAACGAACTGATCAACACGGAGCCGGAGTTCGATCCGGAAAAACCAGGTCTTCGCACGCGAGGCGATGTCGTTCCCACCAACCACGGAGGCGAACTCAAGCTCTATTTCGGTACCGACCGCATCATCAAGTGGCAGGGCGGCACAGTGGCTTATGCCACATCGGTTAAAAGTGTGCCCGCCGTTCTGTCGTCGGCGCGAAATCACGGTCTGGAGAATTACCCCGACTTTTACACAGTCAACAGTGCAGAGGCGACGCAGATCATGGGCGTCGCCAGCGACATCATTCGGTACATGGCTTATGGGCCGCTGAGCATCGCGAACCCTGAGCAGATCACCGACGACCCCAACACCTACAAAATGGAAGGCGATATCCGCGGCCTCCCGACAGCTCTGGTTTACAGTACTAAAGTCGTGCGTCCGCTGACGCCGGTCTATGACCTCATGAAAGAAGAGGGCGTCACTGACGATAGCCTGCGAGCAGCGGTCGATTACCTCTTCGAAGCGTTGACCTTCCGCCCGCCGAACAGCGACGAATCAGACGCGTACCTGGCGATCGTCAAACAGTCCATCGAAAAGCTCGGTAAGAAAGACGGCGCCGTCCTGGGTCTGTCATCCATTTTTCTCGACCGCGACGCGCTCTTCAGGCCAGAGTTGGCCGAAAACGGCAAACCCGATCAGAACGGTCGCGCGATGCTGCAGGACTGGGAACTGGGGTTGGCAGTCAACCACGCTCTGCGCTACATCAAGCCGGACGAAGAACTGCGACAGGCCATCATCGAAGGACGGATGCGGACCAGAGACGACGTTAAACGGGAAATCACGCGCATGCTGGCCGACGATAGCATCCGAAAGCCGCGTGTCCTGCGATTCTTCCGCGACTACTTCGACTACGACCTGGGCGGCTACATCTGCAAGGATTCAAGAGCACTGGCCGACACCGGCGTCAGTAACCGAGGAACAAGTCACTATCGGTCGATGTTCGACGCGACGGCAAGCACCGACCGACTGATCGAACTCATCCTGCAGGACGATAAGGATGTCATCAAGCAGTTACTGACAACCGACAAAGTTGTGGCCACCAGATCAGACAATGTCTACTTCGGTCGAAAGCGGACCAAAGAAGAAGTTGCTGCATCCGTGGCCGCTGCGAGGTTAGCTGAGGCCGAAGCGGTAAAGAAAGAGGCGACCGAACTCGAAGTCGCGGAGAAAGAGCTGGCCGAACTTGAAGAGCTCCTGAAGTCTGAGCCTGAAGAAGCACGGGCGAAGAGAAGGGAACTCGCAGAAAAGAAGAAGGCGGTTGCTGACGCTAAAAAGAAACTGGACGCGGCGAAGAAGAAAAAACGCGACAACGTGAACCACAGTGTCGCTGAAGCAAGTCTGTCAGGCTCAAAGGTTTTCGCCCGCGTGAGTCACCGCAGCTTCGGTGCCGGGTCCATGAAGCCGGAACGCGTCCTCGCCACAGCTCCCAAAGATCAACGTCTGGGACTGCTGACTCATCCAAGCTGGCTCGTTTCACACTCAGACGCCATGGACAATCACGCCATTCTGCGAGGACGATGGATTCGCGAACGGCTGCTGGGGGGCGGCATCCCCGATGTACCGATCACCGTAGATGCCATGCTGCCTGATGAGCCGCACAACACGCTGCGCGAACGGATGCGAGTCACCAGAGAAACCTATTGCTGGACATGTCACCAGAAGATGGACCCACTTGGCCTGCCTTTTGAAATGTTCAACCACGCTGGCCTCTACCGTGAAACAGAACTCGACAAACCGGTCGACACGTCGGGCGAGATTATCAATTCCGGCGACCCGGCACTGGATGGCAAGGTCGAAAACGCGCTGGAACTGATCGATAGACTGGCCCACAGCAAACGAGTCGAACAGGTCTTCGTCCGCCATGCCTTCCGCTACTGGATGGGCCGCAACGAAACTCTCAACGACGCTCCCGTACTTCAGGATGCTTATCGCGCCTACAAGGACAACGGCGGCAGCATGAACGCGCTGATCACCTCGCTCGTCACGTCCGACGCTTTTCTCTACCGGAAGACGGATCACAACTGAGTTGATCCTCACGATCGCGCCTGTCCAAATTCAGGTCCGACGAAGACTCAACGATCTTCCCCCCATTCAAAGCTGGCCTTGCGCGACATCCCGAGTCAGCGTCGCGCCATCCACCCTCAACCGCGCCGCCGCGACATCATGAATCCAACTCGCTGCAGCCCGACGCCTCTGCTCAAAGTTCAGTCGCCACCTCTGTCCAGATCGAAGTGTTTGGCGGCAGATTGCGCAACGTCTCCTCCCGAAAACACACAGACACAACGGAGGTTACTGTTCAGCGCAGGCTAAGAATCGTCCTATTGACCAAGGAAGTCCCCGTCGTGCTTACTGAACCCGGGATATAACCCAAAAACAACCGGCAACCGAGTTCTTGTTAGCTCAAATCTGCAATGAGATTGACTGAGGGGCTCAAGCTCCAAACGGGCTGAAATTCAAGTGCTCATTGTAATCTTTAAGAGAGCCATCGACTTCGTAGTGAATGACTGATTCTGAATCATCGTACAGAAACTTCACATCGTGAGTCCTTGCCGTGTCGTAAGGAGTAAACGGCAACGCCACCACATCCGCCGTTCCGAGCGTCAGCACGCAGAACACTGCCAGGATATCAGTACCTGCTTTCGAGTAATTCCGTATCTCAAACTCGTCGAATGACCCTGATTCCGTCTGACCAGAGTCGCGAGGTTCGCCTAGCTCTTCAACAACGTCCTGCCTGGTTGGGAGCGCACTGAGATTTGGACCGCTGCTGGCAATCATTGCTGACATGCAACCAGGAAGGACGAACAGAGCAAACAACGGAGCGAAAACCCGCATGTTCAAATCCTTCCGCCGTACACATGAACAACTGCCACCGAGTGAAAGCAAGTCTCTGAGTTGGACGCATTTCGGTATTCAGCACTCGCGCAAACAAATACCGAACTCATAGTCTGATATTTGACCAACTGGCAGCCGCAGCCTGCTTCTCAGCTTCAGCAATTACAGCGACCATACTCGCAACGTGGGCCACAATTGCGTGTTGGATTTCCAAGGGGGCTGATTGCTCAACCCATAGATCGTACGACGGTTCAAATTCGAACGAACCCACTTTCACACCGTCAAGAAAATAATCCTGACCAACAGTCTGCATGTAGGAACTACCTGATGAGTAGGGTTGCTTTCGCTCCTCGATCACAATCGGCCTTGAACCAACCATGAGGCTTTGTTCTGCTGATCGCGAGCTGCCCAGGAAATCGTCTTTTGTCAATTTTGTCGCGAATTCTGCAAGTGGCTGTCCATTTCGGGTAATCAAGCCAAGGTACGTCCATGATGATCCCAATGGGATCTCGACCTGACCCGTCTTGATAATTTTGTCACCTCGTTTAATGCCACGAGCGACGTGGAGCACGTCGCCGGATGGTGTTGCCAGTTCAAAGACAAAGGGTTTGCCTTTAGTTTCGAATCCCGCCTGCTGAACTCCAGTTTCGGAGGTCGTTGTCCCGTGCCACGAGTTGATCTTCTCCGTCCGATAAGGGCCGAGATTGACCCAGAAATTACCCAACATGCCCTTCTCAACCTCGACATTCCATGAGCCTTCCCGCCGAGCGATGGGCGGCTGGTAATTACCGGAATCTGAAGCACAACCAGCAAACCACACTGCAAACAGAATAACCATTGGATTGTGAGTCCGAAGATGGAGTCGTGTCATGGGATTCCTCTGTCTCGCAAATGGTCGGACCATTCTGACATGCCGGGACTGACTCAATTCGAATCGTTGCACGAGCATATGAACTGACGCACGCACATCTATCGCTTTTGAGATTATCGACCGATTCAGGCCGTTTTCTGAGATTCAATTCGGTTATTCCGACTGCCCAATTTAGGGCATCCTGCAAACGCCCTTGCCGCTCAGGCTTGGTCAGAGACGTTGGCAGTTGACAATCACCTCCGGATTACACTTGATCGGTGCTGGTAACACCCTTCCCGAACAGCCAGCGTTCGCCTGTCAGAATTCCTGTAATGTATGGTCGCTGGACGCCGAAGCCGTCGCCGTCAAGAATTCGCCTTTGCTGAGTTCTTCCTCATTTCTTCACAGTGATCACATCACGCAACGGTCGGTCTGGCCGGCTTACGGATTTTTCGATGACTGATTCTCTAAGTACGGGCGGTGATTCTTCAGCAAACCAGCAGGCAGCGCAGGAGCGGGCGGCTCTTGTGAATGAGCTTCGCTGGAAGAAGTTCCAGGTGCTGGACGACGGGTTTGTCTGCCTGGTCGACGTTATGGGAGACGATGCAGCAGTCACGCAGGCAGCTCGGGTGAGCTATGGCGAAGGGACTCGGAAGGTGTCTGACGACCGGACGCTGATCCGGTATCTGATGCGGCATCGTCACTCGACGCCGTTCGAGATGGCTGAAATCAAGCTGCTCGTACGAGTCCCCATGGACTGCTGGCGGCAGTGGATTCGGCACCGCACGGCAAACGTCAACGAGTACAGCACGCGATACTCGATCGCGATCGACGCTGCACAGGCAACCCCTCCCAATGAATGGCGGACTCAGGCGGAATCCAATCGGCAGGGCAGCGACGGACTGCTTGACGAGACGCTCGGGGCTGAGCTGACGGCGTCTGAAAAAGAGCTGCAGGAGATGTCCCGCCGCGTTTATCAGGAGCGGCTCGATAAGGGCGTCGCCCGCGAGCAGGCTCGCAAAGATCTTCCGCTGTCGACGTACACGGAAGCTTACTGGAAAGTTGATCTGCACAACCTGCTGCATTTTCTGGCGCTGAGGATGGACTCGCACGCTCAGTTAGAGATTCGCGAATTCGCTCGCACGATCGGTGAGCAGATCGTGCAGCCACTCTTCCCCTGCGTCTGGGAAGCGTTCAGCGACTACCGCGTGAACGGCCAGTTTCTGACGCAACCTGACCAGGGAGTCATCCAGCGACTGATGGCTGCCGGAGCTGAACGCGGAATCGCTCCGCCATTTGACGAGGCGTTGTTCCTGGAAGTTCAGGACGAAAAATGGGCACCGCTGAAACGCAGCCGCGAACGCGACGAGTGCGGCGAGAAGCTGCGGTCGCTGGGGATCCTCGCTCCGAGTGCGGAGTAAACCTGAAAAGCTCATGGTTCCGTCGGTGCGGGCATGACGGTTGATCGGCCTGAGTGCCGTCGATCGGTGAAAACACGACTGACTATTCGGGATGTGTCGTCAGGATTTGTCAGGAATTGAGCCGGTAGCGGACGTGACCGTTGCGTGGGGCGGTGAACGATCGTAGAACGCAGGAATTCGGGTCTGAATCTGGCGTTAGTCTACGGTCGACAGTGACGCCTGATCTGAGTTTCTCCCGTTAATGGCCGATTTCCATGAGTAAACGCGAACGAGCATTTGCTGTCCTGCCCACGCTGCTGACACTCGGCAACGCGCTGTGCGGATTTGCGGCGATTACCTACGCCGCTCGGCTGGGCATCGAAGATGTGCAGGCTGGAGATTCGCACCTGCTTTACGCGTCGATGTGCATCTTCGGAGGCATGCTGTTTGACGCGTTGGACGGTCGAGCCGCACGGTGGGCGAATCAGTCCAGCGAATTCGGCGCACAGCTCGACAGTCTTTGTGACGTCGTCACGTTCGGAGTCGCGCCTGCATTCCTTATGAGGCAGTTTTCGTTGCAGAGCATGCTGCATCCTCGAATTATGTGGGTCATCGCCGGACTGTACGTTGCCTGTGCGATTCTTCGGTTGGCGAGATTCACTGTCGAAACAGACGAAGAGGACTCGCACGACGTTTTCAGCGGGCTTCCTTCGCCAGCCGCCGCCGGAGTCATCGCTTCGTTTCCCGTCGCGATGTACGGGCTCGGAAAACTGACGGGGCCGGGCGAAAATGTTTCGGAGTTTGCTCGCCGAATCGCAACATGGCTGGAGCCGGCATTCCTCGAAGTTCTGCCTTTGATCACTCTGGCGGTGGCCTGCCTGATGGTCACTCGGATTCGCTACTCGCACGTCTTTAATCAGTTGTTTACGGGAAAACGCAGCCGTGGCCATCTCATCCAGATCGTCTTTACCGGAGCGGTTGTCTTCAGCGTTCGTGAGATGGCGGTGCCGCTGATCTTCTGCTATTTCGCCTTCGCCTCGCCCTGTAGAGCATTGTGGCAAAGCGTGATGGTTCCGAAGTCGCGGGAGCAGTCTGGACTGAAAGAGGACGCGTCGTCGTAGATCGGGCTGTGCCTGACGATGTACGGACGAGGCTCACGCAAAGGGCGTAATGACGCTAAGAAGTACAATGACTGCGGAGCGGCAAATCAGGATTCCGTCAGGTACAGCCTGACCTACGACACAAAGAGAATCGACATGTTTACCGGGCTGGTGGAAGGACAGGGCGAGGTTACGGCGATCGTTCCGGAAGGCGACGCGGTGCGGCTGGATATTGCGGTGCCGGATGAGATTCGAAATGGACTCGGTATCGGCGACAGTGTCTGCATCAACGGTTGCTGCCTGACGGTGATCGAACTTGCCGATGAAGTGGCTGCTTTTCAGGCAGGAACAGAGACGCTGTCGAAGACGAATCTGGGACGGCTGGCGGACGGGCATCCGGTTAATCTGGAGCGGTCGCTGCCGGTGGATGGGCGTCTCGGCGGACACTTTGTGCAGGGACATGTCGACGGGACTGGCGAAGTTGTTTCGGTCGACCGCGACGGCGAGTGGGTCACGATGTGGTTCAAAGTGCCGACGGAACTCGCTCGGCTGATGGTGCCGAAGGGGTCGATCACAGTCGATGGAATAAGCCTGACCGTGGTGAACGTTGAAGAAGACCGATTCAGCGTCGCGTTAATTCCTCACACGCTGGAAGTCACCACGCTGGGGATCCGGACTGAGGGCGAGATCGTTAACATCGAGACCGATATCCTCGGAAAGTACGTCGACAAACTGATGGCCGGTCGAAGCTGACAAGAGAAAATCTAATCGCAGAGGACGGAGAGGCACGACGCGGAGAGCGGGGAGAACCGTTCAAAACTCAGCGACCTCGGCGGTTCTCCTCTGTGAACTCTGCGATTCAAAATCCACGAACCCGAAAACTGCTCCACATGCGCGAAGCTGTTCGACAAACTCGATCTCATTTAATGGACCTGTTTAACAAGCATGGGTTCAATCCTCGCGGGGATCTTGGTCAGAACTTTCTGATCGACATCAACATCATCGAGTTCATCGTCGAAGAGGCCGAGTTGACGGCTGATGATGTTGTCCTGGAAGTCGGATCGGGCACCGGCGGAATGACGACGTTTATGGGCGTTGCGGCCGGTCATGTGGTTTCGGTCGAGTACGACGAGAACATGTACGGGCTCGCGAAGGCTCAGACGGCCAACTTCGACAACATCACGCTGATGAATCAGGACGCCTTGAAGACGAAGAACCTGATCGCTCCAGAAGTCATCGCGGAAGTGCAAAAGCAACTCGAAGCGAAACCCGGTCGCCGGCTGAAAATGGTGGCCAACCTGCCATACAACATTGCGACGCCGCTGATTTCAAATCTGGTCGCGACTGACCTGCCGTGGGAAAAAATTGTCGTGACAATTCAGCTCGAACTGGCCGAGCGGATGGCCTCGGGGCCGGGCGTTTCGAATTACGGATCACTGGCCGCCTGGTTGCAGGCTCAGGCCAAAGTTAAAGTCATCAAGCGGATGCCGCCGACGATTTTCTGGCCTCGACCGAAGGTTGATTCGGCGGTCGTGAAGATCGCGCCGCAGCCCGAAAAACGCGCGAAGATTGTCGACCGAGTGTTCTACCAGGACTTCGTTCGCCGAGTGTTTCAACATCGCCGCAAGCATATGCGGAGCGTGATTTGCGGCATGTATCGCAAGCAGATGCCGAAGTCGGCGGTTGATGAGTGTTTCGCAACTGAAGGCCTCGTGCCGGAAATTCGAGCGGAAGAACTGGAAGTTGCCCAGCTTGTTTCCCTGTCGAATTCGCTCAAAAACGCTATCCTGCGGCACGAGTGACCACTCGGCACAATGAAAGTGCTGAATGACCAATGATCAATAACCAATGTCCAGGTAAGCGGGCTTGACGACCAGTCGCCCGCGCCTGCCCCTGGTTATTGGTCATTTTTTCAATGGTCATTTCCCATACCGTGCCACGCTCACAGGAACTCGATCATGCAGGATCGCATTGTCTGCCCAGGAATCACGTTCGACGACGTTCTGCTCGAACCAGCCTTCAGTGAAATTCTTCCGTCCGACTGCGATCTCGGCACGAGATTCACGCGACGGATTTCGCTAAACGTTCCCGTCGTCAGCAGCCCGATGGACACCGTCACCGAAAGTGACATGGCCATCGCTCTGGCTCAGGAAGGCGGCATCGGCATCATTCATAAGAACATGTCGATCGAGCAGCAGACTCTGGAAGTCGATCGGGTCAAACGCAGCGAAAACGGCGTGATTGCGGATCCACTCACGCTGCGACCGAGCGCGACCGTCGGCGAAGCTCGTCAGATCATGACCGAGCGGAATATCGGCGGCGTGCCAATTACTGAAGAAGACGGCACGTTGCGTGGCATTCTGACCAGCCGCGACCTGCGATTTCTTGAAGGGGAAGACACCCGGATTAAGGACGTCATGACGAAAGAAAACCTCGTCACCGCACCGGAAGAAACAGATCTGATAGCTGCTCAGAAGATTCTTCTCGAAAATAAAGTGGAGAAACTGTTACTGATTGACGAAGAATACCGATTGAAGGGATTAATCACGATCAAAGACATCGATAAGAATCTGCGCTACCCGAAGGCATCGAAAGACGAACGGGGCAGATTGCGAGTCGGGGCGGCGATCGGGGTCGGCGATTTTGAACGTGCTGCCAGCCTGTTGAACGCAGGTGTGGATGTTCTGACCGTCGATTCGGCTCACGGACATTCGAAGAACGTCATCGATACCGTCCGTGAACTGAAATCCCGCTGGGATATCGACGTCATCGCGGGCAACGTTGCGACGGAGCAAGGGGCTCGCGATCTGGTGGAAGCTGGAGCGGACGCCGTAAAGGTCGGCATCGGTCCGGGTTCAATCTGCACAACTCGGATCATCTCGGGAGTAGGAGTTCCTCAGCTCACTGCCGTGACAAACGCTCTGCGGGGCGTTGGCGATTCGGGAGTGCCGATCATTGCGGATGGCGGAATTCGATTCAGTGGAGACATAACGAAAGCTCTGGCGGCAGGTGCCAACACCGTAATGCTCGGCGGCCTGCTGGCAGGACTGGACGAAAGTCCGGGAGAGCTGATTCTGTACCAGGGGCGAACGTTCAAGACGTACCGCGGTATGGGGTCTCTCGGAGCCATGGTCAAAGGCAGCAGCGAACGCTACCGGCAAGGCGGAAAGGATTCCGGCAAAGACGGTGGCAAGAAGCTGGTGCCCGAAGGAGTTGAAGGGCGAGTTCCTCACAAGGGGCCGCTGAATAGTTTCCTGTATCAGCTCATGGGCGGGCTGCGTGCAGGAATGGGTTACCTTGGAGCAAGGACGATTCCAGAGTTGCGAAACGCTCGGTTTATCCAGATTTCCGCAGCTTCGGTCAGGGAGAATCACCCCCATGATATTTCGATCACTCAGGAAGCACCGAATTACACAGCAGAGCACGGACCTATGGACCGGCTCTGAACGCAGAGGTCGGCAGCGACTGATTGCGATTCTTGGTCTCTCGCTGCTGGCAGGAACGGCCTCTGTCGATTCCTTCGGCACAGCCAGCGCGGCAGAACCCGGCGAGAGACAATCCTTCCTGTCGAAGACGCTGCAGAAGTTCAAAGGCCGCTCGGCCGAGAAGCGCTACGAACAGTACAAGGCCGAGCACCCTCAATTCCACTCGAACCAGCGGGCGACAGCTGAGCCCGGTCGGCTTCCGCAAAACGGTGGTGCAGTCGCGGCTTACTCCGACGAGCCAACGGTTTTTGTCCTGGTGAGCCAGGACGGCGGACAGGGCAATGAGGGAGCATCAGCGGTGCCCCCCGCACCGGCTGACAACTTCGATTCCGGATTGTTTCAATCGGCTCCGCTGAACAGTTCTGTCGGAGTGGACGCTGTCGAGTCGGCTTACCAGAAAGCGGATTCCGATCCGCGAAATCTGAAAAGCATTCGCGACATTCAGCCGTTTGCTGATTATCAGCCCGGCACGCACATCGAACAGGATCTTGATCCTGAATTTGTCGCTCCGGAGGAAGTAGAACTCGGTCAAGTCAGCGACGGAGTCCGCAACTACGAAGCCATCCTGTACCAGTGGCAGGCGTCAAACCTGCATCACAACCCGCTGTACTTCCAGGATCCAGGTCTGGAACGCTACGGACACGTTCATCACGAACTGGTCCAGCCGTTCGTCTCGGTTGGAAAGTTTGGCCTGCAACTGGTCGGCCTGCCGTACCAGATGACGATCGACCCGGTCTGCAAGAAAGAATACGCACTGGGCTGGTACAACCCCGGCGAGTGTGCCCCCAAACAGACTCATCAGATTCCGTGGAACAGTACAGCCGCTCTTAACCAGGCTGCGGTCGTGACCGGTCTGACTTTTGCCATTCCATAATGGTCGGCCCAACGCCGAATCCAATCGACTGAGCACTGATTCGGTCATCAGGAGCCTGCCCGGCATCGCCCGGACAGGCTCCTTTCTTTTTAATTTCTGATATTGTTCCCTGTCTGTCGCAAAGTGCCGACGGAATTATTCTGCACTCAGCAGAGGAGTCCTTCTCTTGCTGCTCATCGAGATGGTCGATCGCGTGGAGTCCACAATGAAAATAAATTTCTGGATGATTCTGCTGCTGGGAGTCGCCACGGGATGTGGCGACCCAACTCCCGCAGATCCCTACGCAAACACGGGTGCAGATTCTGCCCCTTACGGAAGCTATTACGGCAGCGGCGAGATCACGTTCGTCGATGACGCTTCCAGCAATTCGTCACTGAACGCCGGCCTGACTTCACTTTCGTTTATCGCGTCGACCGGTGAAGAGCGAATGATTCGAGACCTCGCTCCCGGCAGGACTCTCGTTGTCGTCGTTACCCGAGGGAACACGGTTCCGATCTGCCCCTACTGCTCGACTCAGACCGCACAGCTGATTTCCAACTACGAAAAATTCCAGGCGCTTGAAGCCGAAGTCGCGGTCGTTTACCCGATTGAAACGGGCTCAGACAGCGAGCGTCTCAACAGCTTTCTGGACGAAGTCAGGACAAAGCTGGACGACGCGACCAGCCCGGTCCCGTTTCCTGTCCTGCTGGATGTCGAGCTGAAGGGTGTCGATCAACTGGGAATTCGAAAGGATCTGTCGAAGCCGGCCACGTACATCGTCGACTCGGTCGGTAACGTGCAATACGCCTACGTCGGCGAGCACATTGGTGATCGACCCAGCATTCAGACGATGCTGACCGAGGTCGAAAAGCTGAAACGTGCCGACGACTCAGCATTGGAAACTTCTCAGCCCGGAGACACGCCAGTCGTCGATCCGGAACCGGAGACAGCTTCGAATGAAACTTCCTCCAGCGAGAAACCAGCAGCCGAATGACGTTCGACGTTAATAACCCGGCGGCCGATGAATTTCTGAGACTGGCCGAACGTCTGAACTACGCAACGTCGGCATCGCTTGCCCGGTTAGCCGAAGAGTGTCGGCAGACGTCGGTCGCTCCCGAGACACTGGCTCTGCGCAAGGGCCTGCTCGACGCAATCGAAATTGAAATCATCGGGACGCTGCTCCGTCCGAAAGAAACCGTACCCGGCTACGAAATCCTGAGCGTACTCGGCAAGGGCGGCATGGGTGTCGTCTATGAAGCGAAGCAGTTGAACCTCGGAAGAACCGTCGCCCTGAAGACTGTTCTCGTCAACCGAATGGGTTCGGCATCGGCGCTCAGTCGGTTCGAGCAGGAAGCACGCACGGTCGCCCAGCTTCAGCATCCAAATATTGTTGGCGGATACGACTTCGGCAAGACCGATGGCCGCGTCTACTTCGCGATGGAGCTGGTCGAGGGCGAAGAACTTGCCGATCTGATCAAGCGGAAAGGCCCACTCGACGAACGGCTCGCCTGGGGAATCGCGCGTCAAACGGCGGCCGGCCTGGCTCACGCGGCCAATCACGGAGTCGTCCATCGAGACATCAAACCAGGCAACCTGCTGCTGGTCGAGCCACCCGAAGGCATTCCGTTTCCTGCCGACATGCCGCTGGTCAAGATCGCCGACTTCGGTCTGGCCATCCTGACCAACGTCGACGAGTCGGGTACTCGACTTACGTCGGACAATACCACCGTCGGCAGCCCTCACTACATGGCTCCCGAACAGTTTCAGCAGAGTGATGTCGACCTTCGCGCCGACGTTTATTCGCTCGGAGCGAGCGTCTACCAGATGCTGTCCGGAAAGCCGCCGTTCGATGGTTCAAACCTGACTCAGATCATGGCCAGAAAGCTGGCTGACCGCCTGACACGCCTGGAAGAACTCCGTCCCGGCCTCTCGCCGGGAACTTACAGACTTCTTGACCGAATGATGGCTCAATCGGTCGACGATCGTCCGGAAAGTTATCCGGAGCTGCTTTCACTGATCGACAGCGTTTGCCCTGACCTGTTTGGCGGCAGGACAGCCACAGGGTCGTCGGCACCAACGCTGGAATTGGCGAAACCTCAGCAAGCAAATGCAATGTTAGACGCGGGCGAGTTGAAAACCGATTCTGGTTTTGCAGATGCTCAATGCGCGGACGACAAGACTTCGAACCGCCGACAGATCCTGCTTAAAGGGTTTATCGGAGCTGCGTTGGCCGTCGCCGGCACGACCTGGATTTTGGAGTCGCGAAAGAACGCCGCTCACTCGGTCCCGCCGTCAAAAATCAGGATGAAAGATCTGGGCCCCTCGCTGCGACTGTTTAACGGAATCAACACCGCAGGCTGGCAACAACGCAGCGGCAACTGGATCGTCCCGCCTCAGTCAGCGACGCTCGAAGGTACCAACGGACTACTCGTGAGGACGCTCTTCAAGAAAGACGACGGGCAGCAGCGGCCGATCGAACTCTACCGATTGATCGTTTTTGTTGATCGCGCGGAGGCTGAGTCTGCCGAGATCCATTTCGGTTTCGCGCCGCATGAGCAACGCAATGGCCCACGATACGCCCTTCAGTTCAGCGAAGCCGGAATCAGCGTCGGCGAACGAGCTTCCGACCTCGGCGACTTCAGGATTCTCGGCAGCAACCCGCCTGCGCAGTTCAGCGGCGAAGCAGCCGCCATCATCGAACAACAACCGAACGGATGGTTCGTTTCAATCAACGAACGCCCGCTGGCCGCTGTGCCACGACGACCGAACGGCGAACTCCCCGAAATCCGTCTCGCCACAAAAGGCGGTCCTGCCAGGTTTTCGGAGATCACGCTGACTGAACTTACGCCGGACAGTTAAGTGCGTTCAGTTCCCAAGTCGGAAAACGCCGCAGGGAATCGATGTGGTCCCTGCGACGTTTGATCAGTGAATCTACCGGACAAATTCTGAGAGTCGATTACTCAGCAATCAGGATCGGCGTGCTGAGTGAAATCTGCTCGCGGCTGACGATGTCGAGTTGCTGGATGGCCTGCTGCACGGCAGCGACTCGGTTGGGGTCAAGCCCCTGCATCAGCGGCAGCACAGACTTCCACAGACTGTCCTGAGAAACGGAAGCTTCCAGCGATAGCGTTTTCGACTTCTTGTCGGAGCCGCCATTCAGGTCACCCATCAGCAGTTCGGCAAAGTTCTTCGGTCGAGGGAGCACTCGGACTTCGTAGTCTTTCACTTTTGCTTCGTCAGCGACGAAAGCAATCGCGTCGTGGATGCCACCAATTTTGTCGACCAATCCGTGCTCAAGAGCCTGCTGGCCAGTCCAGACTCGCCCAGCCGCCAGATCGTCGATTGGCTTCTTCATGCGATCGCCTCGGATTGCCGTCACGTGGCTTTTGAACTGTCCGTAGACTTCTTCCATCCATGCCGTCATGCGGGCTCGTTCGCCTTCAGTGAAAGCCGTCGCCGAACCGAGCATGCCGGCCTTCCTGCCTCGGGCAATCGGCGAGAAGTTGATGCCGACGCTTTTCCACATGTCGGTGGTGACAAACTTGCCGGACAGAACTCCGATCGAGCCGGTGATTGTGCCGGACTCGGCGAAGATCGTGTCCGAAGCGCAGCTCACGTAGTAGCCACCGCTGGCGGCTGTGTTGCCCATTGAAATGACGATTGGCTTGTTCGCTTTCACTCGTCGAGTCGCGTCGAGAATGATTTCGCTGGCGACGACAGAACCGCCGGGCGAGTCCACTCGCAGCACGACGGCTTTGATCGTGTCGTCTTCTGCGGCCTCGTCGAGTGCTTTGCGGATCGGAGTGCTGTAAGCACCACTCGCGGCGCCAAATGGAGAACCTGCCGGCGTGCCAGGCAGAATCGAACCTTCAACATAAATAACGGCGATGCAGTCCTTGTCCGACTTCTTCTTCGAAGGCCCGGACAGAATCTGCGCCCAGAGCTGCAACGCGGCAAACGGATTTGAGAAATCGATCTGCTGTTGAGACTTTCGACCGTAACGATTGTCGAAGGCAATATTCTCGCCGTGCTTCTTCTTGATCTGTTCAACCAGATCCTGGCGATAAGTAACTGAATCAATAATGCCGGCTTTGGCGGCCTCCGTGGCCGAGTAAATTCCGTCGTCGATCCAGGTCTTCACCTTTTCAGGTGTCACTCCTCGTCCTGAAGCAAGAGCGTTGACCGTCGAATCGTACATCCCGTCGAACAGCCACTTCGTCATGTCAGCAGCGGCCGGCGAAGCGGATTCGAGCATGAAAGTTTCGGCAGCGCTTTTGTAAGCGCCCATCGTGATGAAGTCTGGTTTGATTCTCAGTCGGTCGAGCAGTCCTCGAAGATGAACCTGCTCGCCGTACAGACCGTGCAGAAAGATGTACCCGGTTGGCGACATGCTGATCTCAGACGCTCCGCTGAAAATCATCACCTGCCGAGTCATCAACTGGTCGGCGTGCACATAGACAGGTTTGCCAGCCTTTTTGATATCGGCCAGAAGCTTGTGCAGCTCCTCAGCCTGAGCAAGTCCGGGAGCTGTATTGCCCGCCAGAATTACGACGGCTTTGACATCGTCGTCGTCGATGGTCTTTCGCATTCGAGTCGTGAGCGACAGAAACGAGTCTGCCGACTGGCCAGTGAAAATCGCCAGTTCTTCATCGCCAGGTTTCTCAGTGACGCCTCCGTCGATGCTGAAGACGGCGACCGTGCCAGCTGCTTTGTCTGCACCATCGGCGGCAACTGTCGGTTGGAGAGATGTCAGCAGCAACGCCGCGATCAATACTGGAATCGTCCATCGCCATTTCAGTTGTCTCATGGTTTATTCCTCTTGAATTCCGTCTGAAGAGTTGAGTGCGGCAGCCGATTCGTAATGTGCAGGGTGGGCGGTGCCCACTCAGTGCGTTGTTGTAGCAACTCTGCCGGTCAGAGAAACGTCAGGTGACCAACATGCTGCAACTTACCCGCTATGCAACGTGCCGGTTTCTCGAAATCGCCAAAGGAGCGAATGCGAAGGGACTGACGCTGAGCATCAGAACGCCGATCACAAACAGTCGATGCAGCGGCGGTGCCGGCACAATGAACCAGCACAGCAACGACTCGACGCCCCAGAAACTCAGGAGCAACGTCGCGGAGCCCGGCGCCATCATTTTTCTTTGGATGGTCGTCTGAAAGGCCCACAGCGAGCCGGTCACAATCGCAATCGCCGCAATGCTCATCGACACCTCACGAAGCAGCGTGATCGTTTCCTTGTCCAGGAAGAAGCTCAGCAGCGACAGTAGAATGACGTGAGCCAGAACGCCGATGATTGCAAAGAATGGAAAGAGATGATTCCCCGTCCAGTGCAGAACAGCGAAAGTTGCGGTCAGCGTCCAGGCGAGAATTCCAGAAGCGAGCAACGCCAGGGGCAGGATCATCACTCCGTATGACCACTCCGATGTCTGGTTGAAACGGTCAATTTCTCTGAGCAGGGAATCGACGCCGTTGTAAACGACCGCCGCCCCGAGTGACAGCAGCCCGAGAGCAACAGCCACTGCCCACGCAATCAGCGACGTCCGACGGGCATTCGACAGGAGCCCTCGCGCGAGTCTCGCATCCGACATAGGAGACGTCGCCAGAAACATGGTGATCCGCTCGCGGGCGGTTGATGGTGCAAGAATCCCGAGCACCGATCCTGTCAGAAATCCAACAACGCCCGGAATGATAAACAGCAGCACAACAATGCCCTCAAGACCTCGACGTGAATCGAAACTGGTGAAGAAGAGCAAAATCGCCAGAAGCGTTCCAAGCCCGACTCCAGAAGCCAGTGCAGCATCGCGCCCGCAATTTCGCCATTGGCTCCAGGCAATCGCCGCTTCCGGCGAGTCGTGGTCCCTGACTCCGTCGGGAAAGATGATCGCCTTGATCCAGGACGAAGCGACTTCGACTCGATTCTCAAAGGAAAACCCGACGTTGTCACCGCATCGCTCTCGCGCAATGCCTTTCCTGGTAACAAACCAGGACGAAGCAATGACGGCGGTGCAAACCATCGTGTCGAAAATTGTGAAGTCCAGCCAGGACTCAGCTCCGGCGCTGAAACCGTAAGGGTAGTAATGCCGGGCAAACCAGAAGATCAGAATGCTGCCGAGTACGCCACAAACGAGAAGCTTCCGGAAGCTGAATTTTTTCAGGCTCCAGTACATCGCCGTCAGCATGGAAATTGTCGTCGCAAAAACTGGCTGGCATGGACCGATCAAGCCGTGGTTGTCACCAAAGACGGCTCGTAAGCTCCAGTCAGAAAGCGTTAATCCGTACAACCAGTGCACCAGCAATTCCTGCCCAAGGACCGCCACGATCGAGGCCGCCACCATCCAGCTGGCGATGAACTGATTCGATACCGGAAACGCAAACATTCTCTGGGACGCACCCTTGAAGGCCTCAATCAGCGGAACGGACATCAGCAGGAAGCCCAGCGTGAGGTACACACAGTGCCAGCTCAATGGTGGAATGTCCGCAACTTCCATCGACAACTTCGCAATTCGGAACAGACCTTCGACACCGAGCGGTCCGATGATCATGATCGGGATTGTCAGGGGGACGGTTGCCGACATTCGACGAACGAATTCCCAACTGAGAGCTTTGATTGGACCGATCATGAGCACATCCTCACAGAATGTCGTGTCCGCATTAACCATGAAATGAAGTGTGCCACCGGCTTGCCCAGCAGTTCGTCGATAGCACTTCGCCACTGCTGGGCGATCCAGCAGTGGCCCCCGGCGGGGCACATTTCGAAATCACTGGCAAAGCCGGTGGCACACATTGAAAATGTCGTCTACCCATTCATGCGAGCGACAAAGATCTCGTCCAGTGTCGGAGCCGCCCTGCCGACGATCTCGCCGTTGAGCTGTGTTAGTTGAGCTTCGACGCTGGCTCGTTCGCCGTTGCAAAGGACCGTCCATTCCCGCCCCTCGCCTTCGCATCGAAGAGCACCATCGAGCTTCAAGGGTGAACCAGGTGGTTGCTCGAACCGTACAGTCAGTCGATGGTGAGAGGTCAGCACGTCGTCCATCGACGAAGTCAGCAACATCTTCCCGAGATGCAGCATCGCGACGTGATCGGACACTCGCTGCACTTCGTCGAGCAGGTGCGATGAGAACAGGACCGTTCGGCCTTCGTCAGCAACGGTGCGGATAATCGCCGAGAGGATGTCTCGTCGAACGACCGGGTCCAGCCCGGACGACGGCTCATCAAGGACCAGCAGTTGCGGCCGGTGAGCGATCGCGGCGATCAGACCAGCTCGAGCACGCTGGCCTCGCGACAGCGTTTTGACTTTCTGATCGAGCGAAAGCTCAAACATATTTCGGAGTTCTTCCGCAAAAGCATCATCCCACGACGGGAAGAAGGCTCTTGTGTAGCTCATCAGTTCGCCGATCTTCATCCAGTCGGGAAGGTCGCGAATTTCTGACAGGTAGCCGATTTCGCCGAGCACTGCTTCCGGATCAGTGACTGGGTCCTTACCGAAGACCCGTACGGAACCGGTTCGGGCTTTGAAGAGTCCCAACACATGTTTCAGCAAAGTCGTCTTGCCCGCTCCGTTTTCTCCGACCAGCCCGACAACACAACCTTTCGGGACGGACAGGTCCACATCGTCCAGCGCGACCTTTTTTCCGAACAACCGCGAAACTCCTTTGATGTCGACTACTGATTCGGTCATGACTTGTCTCCCCACGTTGAATCAAACTTTTTGCTGCGTTGATCGATCAGTTTAAGAAGGGAGTCCACGCCCACTCCCAACTGGCTGGACTCGGTGAGCAACGCGTCGATGCGTTCGTGCAGAATTCGAGTCTTCTCTTTGCGGGACAGCGGCGAGCCGGAGTCGGAAACGAAAACTCCGGCTCCACGTTTCGACGCGACGACGCCTTCGGATTCGAGTTCGCGATACGCTCGGGCGATCGTGTTTGGATTCACGAGCAACTGCTCGGCAAGCTTCCTGACTGGCGGCAACTGCTCGCCCTCTTCCAGCCGACCAGAAGCCACCAGAAATTTCACCTGGTTGACAACCTGCTGGTAGTACGGCGTCCCGTCTGCCTCAGTAATGTGGATCTGCATGGTCTTAATCTTTCGATAAAACTGTATTAGAACAATAGTACAATTCAGCTTAGTGTCAACAGGCGACTCGAAAAGTTTCTGAATGCGTGGATGCGGACATTCGTCGAGGCTCAGAAGTGGATTCCAGAACAGACGGCAATCCCTTTTGAAAAAGCAAGGCGGCGGAACTAGGATTCGACTCGATCGAGACTGTCGCCTCGGCAGATCGATCAGCGTTGATCTGAAAGAAGTTTGCCCCAACGCCGGAATTGTCCCTGTATTCTGCAGGAGGCTTCACGGCATATATCTCCAGGGAATCTGCGATGAGTATTGCTGAGACGGACCTTCAAACTCCCGGTTACGAGCTGCCCGCACTCGGAAGCGACCCTTCATCCACCTCGCAGGGAACAACTCCCGGCAGTTTTGCCAATCCGCCGGCGATTGCCCCCGGTCGAAAAGGAGCCATGACGTTTTCCTCGCCGGACACCCCTGGCATGCCTCAGCCATCACAGAAGACCGCCTGGGATTTCATGCCGGAAGACTGGGTGCTGAACGCCGGCTTTGAAGATGACTACGAGAAACCCGAAGCATGGGAACCGCCACTTGGCTGGGAACCGGTCACGCAGTTGGAGCAGGGCCGCCGAGGCATTATCAGCCCGGAAATGAAGCGCGTCGCCGAGCGGGAACCGCATCTTACGCCTGAACAGGTTCGTGACGAAGTCGCTGCGGGCCGCATGGTCATTCCGGCAAACATCACCCATCTGAAATATCAGTTGGATCCGATGGCGATTGGCCGGGCGTCGAAAACCAAAGTGAACGCCAACATGGGCGCGTCGCCGGTTTCGTCAGGAACGGAAGAAGAAGTTGAAAAGCTGAAGTGGGCGGAAAAGTGGGAAGCCGACACGGTCATGGACCTGTCGACTGGCGGCAACATCAACGAATGCCGTGAAGCGATTATCAAGAACTCGACCGTGCCGATCGGCACCGTGCCGATTTACTCGATGATTATCGGTCGGAAGATCGAAGACCTGACCGAAGACGACATCCTGCAGATGCTCAAGCATCAGGCAAAGCAGGGAGTCGACTACTTCACAATCCACGCTGGCGTCCGCTTCGGACATCTGCAGTACGTGCAGAATCGTCTGATCGGAATCGTCAGCCGAGGCGGATCGCTACTCGCCAAATGGATGATCACTCACAACAAAGAAAACCCAACCTACACGCTGTGGGAAGAGATCTGCGACATCATGCGGGAGTACGATGTCACCTTCTCCATCGGCGACGGACTGCGTCCCGGTGGGCTGGCCGATGCCACCGACCAGGCTCAACTGGCCGAACTGGAAACGCTGGGCGAACTGACTGAACGAGCCTGGCGACGCGGCGTGCAGGTCATGATCGAAGGTCCGGGGCACGTTTCGTTCGACCAGATCGAGTACAACATGAAGCTCCAGCGGACCCTGTGCCACGGTGCTCCGTTTTACGTTCTGGGACCGCTCGTTACGGACATTTTCCCCGGCTATGACCACATCACCAGCTGCATCGGTGCGACGGCTGCCGCCTACCACGGCGCCAGCATGTTGTGTTATGTGACTCCGAAAGAGCACCTTGGTCTGCCGAAAAAAGACGACGTCAAGCAGGGCTGTGTCGCGTACAAAATCGCCGCTCACGCTGCCGATGTGGCGCTGGGAATTCCAGGCACGCGAGACCGTGACGACGAACTGACAAAAGCTCGCGCGGCACTCAACTGGGACAAACATTTCGACCTGAGCTTCGACCCGGACCTCGCGCGAGCACTCCACGACGAAGACCTGGACGTCGACACCGACTTCTGCGCGATGTGTGGCCACGACTGGTGCAGTGTCCGCATCTCGAAAGAGATTGAAATGTTCGTTTCCGGCAAGGACGAGGAATACGCCTGGGACAAAGCCAAAGTCACCGAGGCTCTGAACCCGGATCAATTGGCCATTCTGGAAACTCGCGGAGTTCTTTCCCCGGACGAAATTCACAAACTCGCATCCAAGACGAAGAAAGCGGTCGGTGCGGACGAAGCAAAACCCGATTGCCACAGCGACTACGTGGCTCCTGAGGAAGCTCAGAAACTGCAGGAGCAGGTGACGCCTGCCTGACAGGTGCTACGCCAATCTTTGGCATAGCGATCTCCCGAAAGGATTCTTCGTGATCCTTTCGGCGTGCGGAGTTTGTGGGCTATCGCGCCCGGCGACTCCAAACGGGGGATCGTCAACTGACCGAACGAACGTCGCCGACGTCAGCCTTACTCACCGGGGAAGATTCCGAGAATCAGCTCGACGTCGGCGAAGTCTTCGCACAGGAAGTCGGGGTCGCAGACCTCCAGGTCTTCGATGGTGTAAAGCCCTGTCGCGACAGCGACTACGGTGGCATTGATGGCTCGGCCACACTTGACGTCGGCGGGGGTGTCGCCAATCACCCACACTTCGGTGGCACCCTTCGATGCCATTCTTTCCCGGACAGTCTCAATCGCTGTCCGGGCGACGTCGTCGCGTTCGAAATGGTTGTCACCGAAACCGCCACCTTGGAAGTACTGGCTGAGCTGGTAGTGGTCGAGTTTCAGTTCGGCTCCCCGCTGGAAGTTGCCCGTCAACAGGCCCATCGTCAGTGACGGGCGACGGTGAAGTTCTGCCAGCAATTCCTGAACGCCGGGCAGGATCAGACCTTCTCTCGAAGTCAACTCGTGGGGCAAACGTTCAAGGTAAGCACTGACGAACTGCGTCCAGTTTGCTTCGGAATTCTCGACACCGTGAAAGTTCAGAAGCTCCGTTACGATCGCTCGGTCAGTGCGACCGGCCACCGAAATTCCCTCCGTGGGAGCAGTAATCCCGAAGGCGGACTCCAGCGCCACTTCCATCGCGGCCTGGCCAGCTCCACCGCTGCTCAGCAATGTTCCGTCAATATCGAACAGGCAAACTGCCATCGAGGTAGCCTTTGTCAATCCGTGACACGTCGAGAGAAAAAACGGGCCTGACTAACTGTTGACGGCCTGCAGCGCTTCTTCGCGCGTATCAAACGACGGCCACAATTTGCCAAGGCGGATGCACTTGAGCAGTTCGGCCATATTCTCGGATGCGTTGCAGAAGACCGACTTGCCTCGTCGCTGTTTGCATTTGGTCAGGCAGCGAAGGATCGAACTGATAATCACGGAGTCGACATAATCGACGCAGTGCAGATCGATAATAACGTGCAGCATGCCGGGGGAATCCAGACAGCGGTAAAGTTCATTCGACTCCAGGTGAACTTCGTTGTGCTGAAACTGGAGCGCGGGACCTTGTGGCAACACGATCAGCGTGTTGCCCTCCCGCTCGACTTTGAACACCTTCTGGGGATCTGGCATCGGAAACTTCAATCAGGCTGTAAACAGGTTTACGAAGACAAGCGACAGGAATTGCACCGAGAAAAGAATACGGCAAAGACTACCAGAGTAAGACTGATTCTCCTACTGCCCGCGAGGCCCGTTTGGATTTGCGAATTGGGATTCGGCATCCAGTGGGAATCTGATCGTCAGTTACCCAGCTCGCGGATAATTCGAAACGCTCCGTGCAACCCGGTCACAGGATCAACGAGTTCCGGCTCACGGACGTGTCTGGCAATTTCTGCTGCGGGATCGCCAAATCCACCGCCAATCTGAGGGCGAAGTTGACGACGATCTCCTGCGGCAGGATCCAGGCACCATTCGTACTCGTTGCCGAGCGTGTCGAAGATGCCAAGTGCATTGGGACGTTTTCCGGCTACTTCGTGAAATTCCATACCAGCGTTTTCTGCATACCAGGCGAATTCAGTCAGCCGAGACTCGTCGTCCCCAAAGAACCACCACGTAGAGCTGCCTCCGGCATTCAAAACCTGCCATTCTGCAACGGTCGGCAATCGATACCGAGCGTTTTCACGTTCGCTCAGCCAGTCGCAGAATGCCTGCGCGTCGAACCAGCAGATGCTGCATGCCGGGAACTGTTCTGATACGGGAAGATTACCGAGGTTCTCGAAACTGAACTCCAATCCCGACACCCAACGGTTCCCGGCGGCCCGTCCAAACCGAGTTGTGCTTTGCAGCTGGTACCCCGAGTCCTCGACGAAACGCCGGAACTCCCGGACAGTAACCTCAGTCGTGCTGACGAGAAACGGTGTGCGTCCCGGCTCGTCGGTTGGCACAACGGCCAGCACCATCCCGAGCGTGTTTTCGACGAAGGGCGAAATGCCGTGCTCTTCTGCAACCTCCCGCTGGCGGTGTTGAGCCGCTGAGGCATCCGGCCAGTCGCACTTCGGTTGTGGACGATCGGCCAGCATTGTCAGCGCTGCTTCTCCCTGCGGAATCGCCCCTTTTTTCGAATCGTTGCTGCGCTGCCCGCTGCCCACATTCTCCGATCCCGAGGTGCCATCGTCGTTGTCTGGCCACAGGCTCCAGCCTGCGAAACAAAGTCCGACTGTAATCACGACGGCACGAACGAGTATCGACTGCTGTGACGCGGTAGCTTTTTTCGCAGTTGAGTTTGCGGTCTCGTCGAAGCGAGCGGCGTCGGGGGCGGTTGCCGGAACATCGTCGACGGTGCTCGTGATAAAGGTAGGCTCGGGGAGTTTGGCTTCGAACAGCGTCTCTGGAGAAATTCCGGGATTCGCTCCGCCGCTCGTTTCGCTGTTGACTGACGAGAGCGACGGCGCATTCCCGCTGGACTGTTCGAGCAAGGACTGGACAGAGTCAAGAGCCTTGACAACGTCGGCCATCGATTCGTAACGATCGGCCGGTTGTCGGGCGGTCATTCGAGCGAAGACTGATTCCAGCGCCGGCGGAATTTTCGAAACGCTGGTGACGAGCGACGGCCGGGAATCCTGATGATGGGCAAGCAGCCGCTCCATACAGGTTTCGCCGTCGAACATCGCTCGGCCCGTCAGCAGAAAGTAAAGCGTGCAGCCGAGGCTGTAGATGTCGGACCGCTCGTTCGCGTTGCGAGTGTTGGTGGCCTGTTCCGGCGACATGAAATCGACCGTGCCCATGATGACGCCGCTTTGCGTCAGCTCAGTCTGCTCGCCTGCCGGCGATGCGGGATCGGCAGCGGTATTTGTCGGATTCAGCCGAGCAAGACCCATGTCCAGAATCCGCACATGCTGTTTTCGATCAACCAGCAGATTCTGAGGTTTGATGTCTCGATGGATGATGCCCTGAGCATGAGCACAGGCGAACCCGTCGGCGGCCTGGCGAACGTAGTCGACGGCGCGGCTGGCGTTTAACGGGCCGCTTTGCCGAACGAGCCGGGCCAAGTCGATTCCGTCGACAAGCTCCATCACCAGATAATGAGTGTCGTTGTGTTCGCCAGCGTCGTAGGCAGCGACGATGTTCGGATGCGACAGTCGAGCAGCCGCGCGAACTTCCCGCTGAAACCGCTGCACGGAATCGTCGCTGCCGGCCGCTCGGTCTGTCAGCGTTTTCAAAGCGACAAGGCGATCCATCCGCCGATGCCTGGCACGATAGACGATGCCCATTCCGCCTTTACCAAGCGGATCGAGCAGAACGTAATCCCCCAACACCAGCGACTCGGACACAGGGGGAGACTTTTTCGTCAGTCGATCAACCTGCCACCGAGTCAGCAGCTCTTTCTCGCCGAGCAGGACAATGACGTCGGCAGGCGAAATCTGGTCCAGTGGCTGCTCGGAATCGGCAAGCAATTTCAGAGCATGCCGGGCATCGACGATTCCGAGACCATCCAGGCTCCGCAGAAATTCAGCACACTCGACGGCGAGTTCGTTGAAAGAATCCGCTGAGTCGCCCACATCGAAGATTTCTGAGTCGAACTCGCCGAGCAATTCAGAATCGGTGATTGCCAGCGTGCCAGGATCTTCAGGCGCGACCGTCGATTCTGAACCGAGCAACGCTTCAAGCCGAACCGGATCAAGCATCGGAAAACGAAACAGATAGCTGTCAGCAGTGGGCGTTTCTCCAGATTTAAGACGCCATGCAATTTCGATCGGCAGCAGTTCATTCAGCAGCGGCCCTTGAGCAGCCTCGGGGAAATCACCGAGTACGTCGTCGACAAAGGGGCGTTCACCGGATCTCCACGCAGACTCAAAGTCGTCGCATGCCTGATCGATGCGGCGGAGAATCTCATCTGGCAGATTGGGATTGGACGGCGAACTCATCGTGGGAATTGTGAACTCGGGAAACGAGTCTTAGAGAAGGGGTAATTTACGCCGCCAATGTCGCGAAGGTGGCAGGCTGGAACAAGCTTCAGCCTGCGACCAGACAGCATCTGCTGAAATGTGGCCTTCTGCCCGCTCGACGTAGCCGACCAAAGAAGGATAGTCTCCTGGGCTGCGGACGTCGCCGCCACTGGTGAGGATGCCGGAACCGGGATTTCGTGCAACAATGTGACGACGACTGAGGTACTGAGGGGCGAAACTGAAATTGCACGCTCAAATAACGAGGCCAGGAATGACCAGAGTTGATCGATCATCTGCCGGTTTGAATTACCGATTGAAAACCGCCAGCCTCGCGGCAGGTGTTGCCTTTGCCTTTCTGGCCATGAGTACGGGGCTGGTTTCGGCAGCCGAAACGGCAAATCTGGTCGGCAGGCAGGTTACGGCATTCTCGGCAAAAGACTTTCGTGGCCGGACGCATTCGCTCGATGAATATTCAAGCAGCAGGGTCGTCGTCCTGGCGTTTCTGGGCACCGAGTGCCCCCTGGCAAAACTTTACGGACCGCGGCTGGCGAGCATCTCGAAGCAGTATGCCGACAAGGGGGTGACGGTCCTGGGTGTCAATTCAAACCGGCACGATTCGATTACGGAAATCTCGGCCTATGCAAGGATTCACGAGATTGGTTTTCCAATTCTGAAGGATCTCGATAACCGAATCGCCGATCAGGTCGGAGCGACTCGCACGCCAGAGATTCTGATTCTCGACGAAAAACGCGTCGTGCGTTACCACGGTCGAGTCGACGATCAGTACGGAGTCGGCTACATCCGCGATGAGCCTCAGAAGCCGTTCGTTACCAGCGCGATTGACGACCTGCTGGCTTCTCGGAGTGTGAGTACTCCAGCGACCGAGGTTGTTGGATGCTTCATCGGTCGCAAGCGAACGCCCGATCCGACGAGTCCGGTCACCTTTTCGAATCAAGTCGCGAGAGTCCTCAATAAGCATTGCGTCGAGTGTCATCGTGAGGGTGAGATTGCGCCGTTTTCGTTGACCAGCTATGACGAAGTCGTCGGTTGGGGGGACACCATTCTGGAAGTCATCGACGATGGTCGCATGCCACCGTGGCATGCCGACCCCAGGCACGGTGAATTTCTCAATGCCCGCATCATGGCAGCGGAAGAGAAATCACAACTTCGACAATGGGTCGACGCAGGCTGTCCCGAAGGTGACCGAAGCCTGCTCCCCGAACAGCCAACATACGCCAAAGGCTGGCAACTGCCTCACGAGCCGGATGTGGTCGTCAACATGCGCGACCAGCCATTTGACGTCCCGGCTGAAGGCACCGTGAAGTATCAGTATTTTCAGGTTGATCCCGAGTTTAAGGATGACATGTGGGTCAAGGCCGCCGAACTGCAACCGGGCAACCGAGCGGTCGTCCATCACATCCTTGTCTTCGTTATCCCGCCGGGAGGTCGTTCGAAGGAAGTGAAGTCGACCACCGGCGAATTCCTGGCCGCCTACGTGCCGGGGCATCGATCACCGCATTACTCGGAAGGTCTGGCGAAATTCATTCCGGCGGGTTCAAAACTGGCCTTTCAGCTTCACTACACACCTATCGGAACACCGCAGAAAGATATCAGCCGGTTAGGTCTCGTCTTTGCGAAACCTGATGAGAAAATTGAGCAGGTCGTCGTCACGCAGCAGGCGTCGAACCATCGCGGGCTGGTGATCCCTCCGAACGCCGACAATCACCGGGTGGAAGCGCGATCGCAAACAGCTCCCACCGATGTCCAGATTCTGGCCTTCATGCCGCACATGCACCTGCGAGGCAAGTCTTTCAGCTACGCCGCTCACTTTCCGGATGGCCGCAAAGAAACGTTGCTCGACGTTCCGCATTACGACTTTAACTGGCAGACGGCTTACCGCGTCGCCAAACCGGTTTCGCTGCCGAAGGGCGCGTATCTGCAATGCGTCGCCCACTATGATAACTCGGAAAACAATCTGTCGAATCCCGATCCCACAAAAACGGTCCGTTGGGGCGATCAAACCTGGGATGAAATGATGATTGGATACTTCGACGTCGCCATCCCCACGGAAGTCCTCGGCCTGACATCCGGCAAGGCAAATTCCCGCACGACTGAGACCACCGCAGGCAGCAACCAGACAAAGGCCCGAGTCCTGGAAATTCTGAAAGCCATTCGAGATTTCGACCGGCAGGGCAACAACAACGGTCAACTGGAAAAGAGCGAGGTGCCACCAAAACATCTTCCGATCTTCAGGATCCTCGACTCCAACAAGGACGACGTTCTGACTGCTGAAGAAGTCGGCAAGATGATCAGCAAGCTCCGCGTCAAACAGGATTGAACAGAATCGACACTGAAGGCTCGCCGCTCATCGAACCGAGTGGCTCATGAAGCCGCCTCTTCGTCTTCGTCGTCGTGCCTGGCAAGTATCAGACTGAAGCAGACATTGGTTTGATTGAATCAGCGATTCTTCAGCCCTAAGCTGCCCGATTGTCAACCGCCTGGGACGTGCGTGAATAGCGGCTGACCAGCCAGAGACGAGTTAACACGAGGAACAACACGATGGAAACGACGAACGGTTCACTGAATCGCAAACTGAGAATGGCGCTGGCCGGCGGCGGAATGGGCTCTTTCATCGGTCGCGTGCATGCCACGGCTGCGGTTCTTGATAACCGGGCGGCACTCGTCGCAGGGGCACTTTCTTCCAACCCGGAACGGTCCAAAGCCTCCGCTCCCGCATACGACATCGCCGAAGATCGAGCTTACGGCTCAATTCACGAGCTGGTCGAAAAGGAACTGGCTCTTCCCGAAGACCAGCGAATCGACTTCGTATCGGTCGCCACGCCCAACCACACGCACTTCGAAATCGCCAAGGCCGCCGTCGACGCCGGCTTCAACGTCATCTGCGACAAGCCGATGACCTTTGACCTGGCTCAGGCCGAAGAACTGATGAAGGCTGTCGAAGCCTCTGACGTCGTCTTCGCCGTTTCGCATAACTACACTGGCTACCCGCTGGTCCGTCAGGCTCGTGAGATGATCCTTGGCGGAGAACTCGGAGAAATTAACGCAATCCGCTCTAACTATATTCAGGGCTGGCTGAGAACGCGTCTGGAAGCCGACGATCAGAAGCAGGCTGCCTGGCGCACCGACCCGTCCAAGTCTGGAGTCGCTGGCTGCTTCGGAGACATCGGCACTCACGCGTACAACCTCGGTCGATACATGACCGGGCTGCTGCCGGAAGAAATTTCCTGCCATCTGAAAGTCTTCGTCGAAGGCCGAGCACTCGACGATTACGGCCACGCCGTCATCCGTTACGAAAATGGAGCACTCGGCACAGTCACTGCCAGCCAGATTTCGCACGGGCGCGAAAACGATCTCTTCATCGAAGTCGATGGAACAAAGGGCGCACTCCAGTGGCGACAGGAAAACCCGAACGAAATGATCGTTCGTCAGAACGGCAAGCCTCATCAGATCTACACACGGGATCCGAATGCTCCATTCATGAACGCATCCGGAGCCGCCGCCTGCCGACTTCCATCCGGCCATCCGGAAGCCTTCTTCGAAGCCTTCGCCAACGTCTACCGGTTTGCCTATGACAACATGATCACGCGAGCGGCAGGCGAGTCGTTTGAAAAACGTGACACGATTTACCCGAACATCTACGACGGTGTGGAAGGCATGTTCTTCATCGAGCAATGCGTCGCCAGCAGCAAAGAAGGCGGAGCATGGCTCAACATGAAACACCCCGCCGCCCGCCGGTAATTACTTGCTCAGAATCTTGACGAACAGCTTTTGCCCTTGAAGACGCCGACTGAGTTCCAGTCGGCGTTTTTTTTGTCGCAGGTGGTTTCAGACTCCGACTGGCCTCCAAAGCAACAAGCAGTTAGCCTGTTCGAAATCTGTCCGGGCCTGTCATCCACTCGTCAAGTTGTCTCGACCATACTGTTTATGACTGTTTCCGCTCAGCAGTTTCAAAAACAACTGATTGACTCGGGCCTGCTTGCTGAATCCGAGCTGCTTGCGGCGCTCGGGCTTGTGCCTGTGGACGCGCGCCCGAAAGATGGAGAGCAGTTCGCGACCTGGCTGGTGAAACAGAAGAAGCTGACCGCGTACCAGGCGGAACAACTCCTGCTCGGCAACGGCAAGTCGCTCGTTCTGGGCAACTACGTCGTGCTGGATGAGCTAGGACGTGGCGGAATGGGCGTGGTGCTTAAGGCTGAGCATCGACGGATGGATCGCGTTGTCGCGCTCAAGATTCTGTCAGCAGCGATGACCGACACTCCGGAAGCCGTGCTGCGGTTTCAGCGTGAGGTCAAAGCGGCTGCGCGGCTGGAGCATCCAAACATCGTCGTCGCTTATGACGCCGATGAAGCAGACGGCACCCATTTTCTCGTCATGCAGTTTGTCGAGGGGACAGACCTCTCGTCGTTCGTCAAAGAGAAGGGGATGCTTCCCGTCGATCGAGCCGTGACGATCCTGCTGCAGGCGGCTCAGGGACTGGAATATGCCCATTCCCGTGGCGTGGTTCATCGAGACATCAAACCAGCGAATCTGCTGCTGGGTCGAGATGCGACTGTCCGGATTCTCGATATGGGGCTGGCTCGACTTGAATCTGCGGGGGTTGATCAGGATCAACTAACCGGCAGCAATCAGATCATGGGCACCGTGGATTACATGGCACCGGAGCAGGCAAAAGACACAAAGAACGCCGACGCTCGCGCGGATATTTACGCACTTGGAGTCACGCTGTGGTACCTGCTCACCGCGCGGCCTCTGTTTAAGGCGGATTCTGTCGTTAACAAGCTACTGGCGCATCAGAGCGAGCCGATTCCGTCGTTGCGTGAGGCCTGTCCGACGGCGTCAGCAGAACTCGAAGCAGTTTTCACTCGAATGGTCGCCAAGAATCCGGACCATCGTTATCAAAATATGTCAGCCGTTCTGGCCGACCTGAAACACTGTTCGGGCTGCCTCGAATCCACGCCGACGATAGGACCAGTTCACAGCGAAGACAGTCGACTCAACGAGTTTCTGTCGAATCTGGAATCTTCCCGAACTCACAGCACGTTGGCTCAGAATTCAATCGACGAAGAACAGATCGACGCGGAATTTGCTCCGACAGTGACGCTGCAAACAGATTCGTCGGACACCGATCCGCAAACCCAGCATTCACTTGATGTCCGCGAGTTCGCGCAGGCAGCTTCCGCAGTGAGCCCCTCCGGAAAACAACGCCGTAAGACCGGCCTGATCTCGGGGTTTGCCGGGCTCGTGCTCCTTGCATGTGTGGCGGTTGCAATCCTTAGTCCGTCACCAGGAGATCGCTCGAGATCGACGACCGAGACAACAGACGGAAACGGCAGGACGTCCTCTGAAGAGAGTTCCGTTCCGCAATCATCCCTGAGTGGCAGTCAAGTGACGAGCACTGTCACAGAACCAGGAATCGCAGTTGCGGCAAAACCGCCTGCGCCGATTGACTACGCGCTGTCGTTTGACGGTGAGGCCAACGAAGTCATTGTGCCAACGCTGTTTTACGATGGCAGCCATCCGCTCACGATTGAAACCACCGTCACAATGCCGGATTCAATTCAACCAACTATCCAGAAACTCATCGGCACGGATTGTTTTCAGCTGACGACAACCAACTACCAAGGCCAAAGGGTTGTGACGGTTACCGTTGCCTTAAAGGACCGCCTGATTGCGGTTCGTTGGGAACCCGTCGATACGGGATTCATCGCGGGCCTGCAGTACCGCATCACGACCGTGTATGATGGGCAGCGTGTCGACCTGTTTGTCGATGGTAAGAAAGTTCCCGTCATCGCAGGTTATCTTCGCGGCAATGAAGAAGTGTGGTACGAGGGGCCCATCATTATTGTCGACAACTGGAACCGTCCAGTTCGGATCGGACTGTTGCAGAACACCGGCAACAATCGGCAGGCATTCCGCGGCTTGATTGATGAGGTTCGCATCTCGAACGTGGCTCGTTATTCGGAGAGCTACAAGCCACAGAAGCGTCTCGCTCCGGACGAGCAAACACTGGCTCTGTTTCACTTTGATGAAGGGGAAGGCGAGCGGCTGATTGACTCGTCAGGCAACAGCCATCACGGCGTCATTCACGGAGCGACCTGGGTGCTGGCTGATGGCTCTCCCGCCCCCGACAGAGGCGACTGGAAGTTTGCAGAACCGACAAATCTCGGCGAAATAGTCAACAGCCCACAGGACGACACCGAACCCATTTTGTCAGTCGACGGCCTGACTCTGATCTTTGCGTCGAATCGACCGGGTGGATCTGGTGGTGATGATCTGTGGATGGCGACACGTCCAGACATTGACCAGCCCTTCCCTCAACCGGTTAATCTGGGTGAGCAAGTTAACTCGTCTCGCGACGATACGGCTCCAACGCTATCGAGCGACGGGCGGCGGCTGATCTTTGCCAGCAATCGCAGCGGTGGTCGAGGTGACTTCGATTTGTGGATCAGCTCCCGCACGACGACAGACGGAGACTTCCGCTCGCCGGTCAATCTCAGTTCGGTGGTCAACAGCCCGTATCGAGATTCCGAGCCAGCCCTCTCGGATGACGCGAAGCAACTGTTTTTTCACTCGAACCGGCCCGGCGGCGAGTCGCAACTATGGATGAGTTCACGGGCCAACGAGTCCGAGGATTTTGGCCGGCCAGTCAATCTCGGCGACGAGTTTCAAATCAGGCAGAGTCAGCATTCGCCTGCGCTGGCCGACCACGGCACGCGTCTGTTCTTTCACGCCGGACGATCCGATGGAGATCCAGGGACTCTGTATGTGGCCCGTCGACCGATCCATACCGATCGCTTTGCCGATCCTCAACCAGTGAGCGGTCGAGTGAACACCGAGTCGATTGAAGGAGCCCCGTTTGTGTCGAGCAATGGCCGAACGCTGCTGCTCGCTTCCAATCGTAAAGGCGGTCACGGCGAACTGGATCTCTGGCAGACACCGCGTGACGACGGCCAGACGCCAGACTACGCACTCTCGTTTGATGGGAAAACGTCGCTCGCTGACATTCGGAATATCAATGTCGATCCGACCAAGCCGCTGACGATTGAAGCTTTCGCGACGCCTCGCTCGTTCCCTCAGGGAGTCGCCGGAATTTCAGATACCGGGTTTGTCGTCAGATCAGACCGAATGGGGTTGCGTCTGCAGCCGGACTTAACCTGGGCTGTTATGGGAAGCAAATCTCGCCGTGATTTGCTCGTCAAATCACTGTCGAAAGCGATACCAGGAAAACGGGTGCATCTCGCAGCCGTGCATGATGGAAAACGTCTCCGCTTCTTTCTCGACGGTCGCATTCAGGGCGAAGTACCAGCCAGTGATCTGAAAGAATCACTTGGCTGGATTTCCATTGGTGCGTCATGGGCACACCTGGGTCGAGACGAACGCCATCAATGTTTCGACGGTGTCATCGACGAAGCTCGAATTTCTCAAATCGCACGTTACGAAGATGACTTCGTTCCGCAGGAACGGTTCCTGCCCGACGAACACACGATCGGTCTGTACCACTGCGACAAAGGGGCTGACGACGAGCTGATCGATTCGTCCGGAAACGGCCACCACGGCACAATACGCGGCGCCACCTGGGTCAACGCCGATGGCACTCTACCCAGGCCACTGCCGATCGAAAATTGAATCGACGTGCGATATCCCATGACTGGCGGACACCGGAAGGATTCTGAAGAATCCTCTAAGTAGATCGTCGTGTCCGAATGTCCGAAAAATCGAAGCTGCCACGCCGTTCGTACAGTGATGAATTTAAGCAGGTTTCTGTACAGGAGCTGGTACTCGGGACGGCCATCGTTTCCATTGTGGCCATCCTGCAGAACACCGAAAACGAATACTGAATTACCAGCGTGAGAGTGATGGTTCAGTCGCCCGCGATTCGTACTGGTCTCAGACTTTCCTGTAGACAAACTCCGAAAATGCTACAGCCACGGTCAAGGGGCCAGCAGATCGGCGTCCAACTGGCTGGCCGCCGCTCCCGGAATTTCTAATGTCTTCCGTTCTCACCGCCCCTGAGATGCCCGCCAGGATTCATCCAGACTTTTCCGCAGCAACTCGGCCAGCCCCGCGGATCTTCCAGCAGCCAGCCAACTCCGCACATACAGGCTGTGGTTCGCCGTCTCGATCCATGATTCCGGAAAGCAAAACCGCATCCACTAAATGCGTAACCCTGTTTTTTCGGTAATCAAGTACATTTTTCAGTAAGGAAACTCCAGTGACAGCGTCACCGCACCGAGACGTTTACTTCTTTGATCGAATGCTGGCTGCTTCGGTAGTGCTGCTTCGGCGTCGGATTGTTCCGAGATTCTAGAAAATCACCGCGTTCGTATCGGTCGCGAAAAAGGAATTACGATGAGTTCGCTCGTTCAACTGCAACCGTACGATGAACACAATCAGAAGCTGGAATCGTTCGTTCATCCTCAAGGCTGGATCAATCCCGAGCCGGCAGGCCGCTACAACCTCGTCGTGATCGGTTCCGGGCCGGCGGGCCTGATCACGGCCATTGGTGCTGCCGGCCTGGGAGCGAAGGTCGCACTGGTCGAGAGGGAATTAATGGGCGGCGACTGTCTGAATGTTGGCTGCGTTCCGTCGAAAGGCGTGATCAGTGCGGCACGTGTCGCGGCGATGGTGCGCGACGCGAACGAATTTGGCGTGCAGGTTCCCGATGGTTGGGGCGTCGACTTTGCCGCCGCCATGACTCGCATGCGGCGGCTGCGAGCCGACATGGCTCATCACGATTCTGCGGCAAGGTTTCAGGAAGTCGGCATCGACGTCTTCCTGGGCAGCGGTTCGTTCACGAATGACGGGCACGTCGAAGTCGCAGGCAAAAGACTCAACTATAAGCGAGCCGTCATCTGCACTGGTGGACGAGCGGCCAAACTGCCAATTCCAGGTTTGAAAGACGTTGACTATCTGACAAACGAGTCGATTTTTTCGCTGACTGAATTACCAGAGCGACTGATCGTGATCGGTGGCGGGCCGATTGGAACGGAGATGGCTCAAAGCTTTGCCCGCTTCGGTTCGCAGGTCACGCAGATCGAGAAAGCCCCCAACATTCTGCCGCGAGAAGAAACCGACGCCGCTCTGATTATCCAGAAGTCGATGGAGAAAGACGGCGTCAAGTTCGTGCTGAATGCAACCACGGTGCGGGTCGAGCAGCGTGGTGATGAGAAACTCGTCGTGGTCGAACAGGACGGACGGGAGAAAGAAATCGTTGGTGATCAGTTGCTGATCGGAACTGGAAGAACACCCAACGTTGATGGGATGGGTCTGGAGAATGTCGGGGTCAAGTTTGACACTCGCAACGGCATCGAAGTCACCGACAACCTGCAAACGACCAATCCAAAGATTTATGCCGCTGGCGACGTTTGCTCGAAATACAAGTTCACGCACGCTGCCGACTTCATGGCCAGGATCATCATCGGAAATACGCTCTTCATGGGACGTGGCAAGGCGAGCACGCTGACAATTCCCTGGGCAACGTACACATCACCCGAGCTGGCTCACGTTGGCCTGGGACCAATCGAGGCTAAGCAAAGCGGAGTCGAAATCGACACATTCACGCAGCCTCTCAACGGAGTCGACCGGGCAATTCTGGAAGGCGATGATGAAGGCTTTGTCCGGATCCACGTCAGGAAAGGCACCGACAAAATCGTCGGAGCGACCATCGTCGCGACCAATGCCGGAGACATGATCAGCGAAGTCACGCTCGCGATGACGCACGGCCTGGGGCTGAAGAAAATTGCCTCGACAATTCACCCCTATCCGACACAAGGCGACGCGATTCGGAAAGTTGGAGATCTCTATAACCGAACTCGACTGACACCATTTGTCAGGAAGCTGTTTCAGCGATGGTTGTCGTGGAATCGGTAATTCTGAATGGTAACAGTTCGATTGATTTGATGAGGCTTGGTGTGAATCAAAGAATTTCAGGGACAAGCAATGCCTACAGAATCTGACGACGCGACACAGGTCGGCGAGGCATCTCAGGAAAAATCTGGCGGCAGGACGACGAAGGTTGTTGTCCTGCTGGCCGTGGGTGCTGCGGCCTTCTTCGCCTACTACAACTTCGGCGACGCACTCTCGCTCAAGTTTCTGGCTTCGAAAGAGACTCTGTTGCGTCAGTACAGGCAGGACAATCCCGTGCTGGTCTACGGCGTCGCGATGGCCATTTACGTCCTGGCGACTGGTTTCTCACTTCCGGGCGCTTCGGTTCTGACGCTCGCCTACGCCTGGTACTTCGGCTTTGTCCGTGGCATGGTCGTCGTCAGTTTTGCTTCGACCGCCGGCGCGACAATGGCGTTTGTTCTGAGTCGATACTTTCTGCGAGAAACGATCCAAAGTCGCTTCGCAGACAAGCTGACGTCGTTCAATGAATCTTTGAAACGGGAAGGTGCCTTCTACCTGTTCACGCTGCGATTGATCCCCGCTGTTCCGTTTTTTGTGATCAACGTTGTCATGGGACTGACACCGCTAAAAACGTCGACCTACTGGTGGGTGAGCCAGATTGGGATGTTGCCCGGAACGGCTGTTTATGTTTATGCCGGCTCACAGTTTCCTGACCTGCAAACTCTCGCAGAGAAAGGCGGTTCCGGCATTTTGACTCCGCAACTGGTTCTGGCGTTCGTGCTGCTCGGTGCCTTTCCGATCGTTGTGAAAAAGGTGATCGGTCAACGGAAAGCTTCGAAGACGACAAACGCTACTTCGAAGCAATGACGATTCCGAGTGCCAGCTCCTGTACTGAAACCATGAAGATGGTCTATCTCACATTGCCGAAGAGATGGCGATCTTCGTCGCGGCTTCCAAGTCCGCTGCTGCCAGGAGCCGTCCTGACGTTGACGCTGGGTAGGTGCTGCGCCAGCTCTTTGATGATTTCCGCGTGTGCTGGTTTTCCTGCCAGGTTGCGCCATTCATGCGGGTCGGCATCGTGATCGTACAGCTCTTCGTCGCCTGTCGAGTAGCGGATGTATCTCCAGCGAGCTGATCTGACGGCGTGATTGTTTTCGAAGAAGGTCGTGATCACCGGTGGTCGTTCCGTGTCGACGTTCTGGAGTTGCGGCATCAGAGATCGACCTTCCAGATGTGCCGGTTTCGACAATCCGCACATTTCGGCCAGCGTCGGGTAGAGATCGATCAGGCCGACTGGTTGCTGACAGACTCGGCTACCTTTGACGTTTGGCCCGGCGATGATCAGCGGGACGCGAGTCTCCGATTCCCATAGACCTCGCTTGGCCCATCGTTGTTTCTCGCCAAGAGCCCAGCCGTGGTCGGACCAGAGCGCGATGATGGTGTTTTCTGCGTGAGGGCTGGCGTCGAGTGCGTCGAGAACCCGCCCTACCTGATGATCGACAAAACTCACGCACGCCAGATAAGCGTGCACGGCTCGCTTCCATTGATCATTCTCGATCATCCAGTTGTGCCGTGGGGCCAGACCGCTCCAGGTCAGCTGGCGAGCGAAGTCGGCAATGTCATTGTTGTCCGACGTCAGAACCTTCGGCAGCTGAATGTCACGTTCTGCTCCGACGAATTTCCACCATTCCTCAGAAGCGTAAAGTGGAACGTGCGGACGGAAGAAACCGACCGCCATAAAGAACGGTTCTGCACGCGACTCCGCCAGTTCTTCAACGGCCCACGTAGCAACGCCGTAGTCGCCCTGGTCTTCGTCGTGCGAAGGGAACTTTCCCCAGTCCCATAGTTTCACGCCGTCCGGATAGCTCAGCTTCTGTTTCGGAAAGGCTCCGTTGCCGCCGCGGGGTCCGTATTCCTGAAACGTCTCGCGTGATGTCGATGCGTGATAAATTTTTCCGCCGCCGATCGTTCGATAGCCGTGCGCGGCGAAGTGTTCTGGCAGCGTCGGTGTTTCTTTGGAGTCTTTGAGCAGCGGGCAGGCTTTGCGAAAATCCGTCGGGCCGAGCAGATAGATTCCGGTGGTCGATGGCCGCGTGCCGGTCATCAAGCTGACTCGCGACGGATTGCAGATCGGTGCCTGACAGTGAGCATTCGAAAAAACGACACCGCGATTCGCCAGACGGTCCATGTTGGGAGTCTTCGCCTGAGGGTGCCCGTCCAGAAACCCGACCCAGTCGTTCAGGTCGTCGATCGCGATGAACAGAACGTTCGGACGCGATACCGTTTCGGCCCGCAAACCACCAACAGCGACTAGAAAGTGAATCGTTGCAAGGCAGATTATTTTAGAAGTCATGCGGACCTCGGCATCAGGCATCGGAGAAATGTTGGACGAAAATGATCTTGCTGAGCAATCGTGTGCCGTCGTTGACTTGGCGCAGGAGCTTTCGTCAGCCGACCATAGTCTTTCGTCAGTCGCCGAGGCCAGCAACTATCGCCGAATCCCAACCTCGTCTAAGGAATCTCTGAGATGACTCGACCAGCACAGTTATCGCGCCGTGACTTTATGGCTGCCGGAGTGGCCGGTTCTCTGGCGTTGTCGAGTCTTCCGCAGGCTCGCGCAGTTTCGCCGAACGATAAGATCAACGTTGCTTTCATCGGAGTCGGCGGGCGCGGTGGAGCGAACCTGCGAACGATCACTGGCACCGGCGAAGTTAACGTCGTCGCTCTTTGCGATGTGAATTCCCGCAACCTCGGAAAGGCCGCCGAACTGCATTCGAAGGCTCGTACCTATGCCGACTTCCGAAAGCTCTACGAAACGACCGGTGACATCGACGCCGTCGTTGTCAGCACGACGGAACACACACACGCATTTGCAACGCTGCCCGCACTTCGGCTCGGCAAGCCGGTTTACTGCGAGAAGCCGCTGACCCATAACATTCGCGAAGCTCGCATCATTACCGAAGCGGCTGCGAAGGCTGGCGTCGCGACTCAAATGGGAACGCAGATTCACGGCATGCCCAACTACCGGCGCGTCGTCGAGCTGATCCAGTCCGGCGCGATCGGCAACGTGTCGGAAGCTCATGTCTGGGTGGGGCGTGCCTGGGGACGCCAGACTCCGGAAGAAGCAAAAGCCAACCGCGACATCATCTCCGTAACCGAGCGACCGAAGGAGACAATGACGCCGCCGAGCGATCTCGACTGGGACCTGTGGATCGGTCCGGCTCCTTACCGACCGTACCACGAAGTCTATTTTCCAGGACCGAAGTGGTACCGCTGGTGGGACTTTGGCAACGGCACCATGTCAGACCTCGGCAGCCACTGGATCGATCTTCCGTTCTGGGCATTGAAGCTGGACGCTCCAACGACAATCGAAGCATTCGGACCGGAGTGCCATCCTGAGATCGCACCCGCGTCGATGTCTGCGGTTTACGAATACGGGCCTCGCGGCTCACTGCCAGCGTGCCAGGTGTCGTGGTATCAGGGATCTCACAAGCCGCAAATCTGGAAGGACGGCGGGATTCCACAGTGGGGTAACGGAGTTCTGTTCATCGGCGACAAAGGCATGCTGCTTTCGGACTACGGAAAGCATGTGCTGCTTCCCGAAGACAAATTCGTCGATTTCAAACGACCGGAACAGTTCGTCGGAAACTCTCCGGGACAACATCAGGAATGGCTGGCCGCCTGCCGCGATGGCTCACCGACGGGTAGCCCCTTCAGCTATGCCGGACCACTGACCGAAGCGAATCATCTGGGCAACGTCGCCTTCCGAGCCGGTAAGAAACTCGAATGGGACGCAGTCAATCTGCGAGCAACCAACTGCCCGGAAGCCGATCAGTTTATCGGTCGCGAGCCACGTAAAGGCTGGTCGCTTTCCTGAAGCATGACTATTTTGCTGGCTTCTTTTCCATCCTGCAGATTCGCACGTAACCGTCCCAGTGTGCGGTCGCGATTTGCAGTCCGTCAGGGTGGAGCGACATATCGCGGGCGGTGTCTTTCAGCTTGAGCTGGTAGAAGGATTTCTCTTCGGTGGGTTTGAAGAAAATCAAGTAGCCGCCTCCACCACCACCGGATGCGCAGACTTCGGAACCGTCCGAGAGGAACTCAATCTGCCACCCGATCCCTCGGACACCGTCGGCTGGTTGCTTGCAAATGGATTCGCCTTTTGCCCAGTCGAACAACATCACCAGCGGCTCGTTGACAGCCCCGAGCGGGTTGGTTGCTTTATGCAGCCCCGTCAAGGCAAGTGTCCTGCCGTCAGGACTCAGCGCGATATCTCTGACACCGCCGTAGTCCACTTTCTGACCGGTGTTGTAAGAAAAGAGTTCTTTGGCCTCGAAGGTTCGCGTCAGCTTCCCGGTCTTTGTGTCCCACTGATGAACAACTCCTTTCAGATCGCCTGAAAGGAGCGTTGTTCCATCGGGGTGAAAAAAAACGGAGTACACGTGCCCCTGGTGACCGGTCAGTTCTCTGACGAGTTTGCCGGTTGGAGTCCACAGTTTCACCAGATGGTCATCGCCGCCTGTTGCAATCAGTGTTCCATCGAAGTTCACGTCGACAGATCGAACCCAGCCTTTGTGTGCAACAACTTCAGCTTGAGGCTGCGGCTTTTCCCCGGCAACCGGCCAGAAAATAATCCGATCGTCGCAGCCTGCGGTGATGACTGTTTCTCCGTCAGGCAGAAAAGCGATGTCTCGAATCCAGCTGTCGTGAGCTTCCCAGGCGACCTTCGATCCGTCTTCGAGATTCCATCGCTGCAGCGTGTAATCTTCCGAACTCGTAAACAGAAAACGCCCCGTCGGGTCGAAGCTGCATGCGATCAACGGCTTGCCATGCTTCCACTCGTGCGCGACGTGAGTCTGTTTCGGATCAAGACTCATGCCACAATGCCTTTCGAAAAATAAGCAAGGCCGATTTCTACCGACCGAAGCGCCCACACTGCACGTCCGGAATGGCCGGTTGGAACCGGCCCGATCGTTTCTTGTGACGCGAGCTCTAAGCAATCAGTTCGCTGATCGGCCCTCTGGCCGGATCAGCCATTGGCTGCTCGCGTCCGCCGATATCGAACGAGTCGGATGATTCAAGACCAACTGCCGACAGATAAGTGTGAAACAGATGGCCGTGATCGACTTCCCGATCGATGACTTTGGTGCCGTTCTCGTTGGTCTTCCCGATGACGGCCCCCGGCTGCACTTTTGCCCCGCCCAGACAAACTGACCACGCCGAACCCCAATGATCTCGACCGTAGCGAGCGTTGATTTTCGGCGTACGACCGAATTCTGACATCACCACGACAAGAGTCGTTTCCAGCATGCCTCGTTCACGCAGATCGGTGATCAGCGTCGAGAATGCCTGATCGAACTCGCCGAGCTGTTCGAGATGGAAGTTGAAATTCTCGTTGTGCGTGTCGTAGTTCGAATGCGAAACCTGCACGAAGGGAATGTCGTTCTCGAGCAACCGCCTGGCCATCAGGCAGTGTTTCCCCAAGTCGAACTTGCCATACTTTTCATGCTCAGACGCCGGTTCTTTGTCGACGTCAAACACGTCGCGTTTCTCCATCAGCTGCAGAGCCTGTTCGTAGCTCTGAGTGTAGACGTCGGTTTCTGCCGTGCGTCGTTGAAGCGAAAACTGATCGTTCACTTTGCGTCGAAAAGAGTTTCGCAACGCGTCGGCGGATTCGGTCAGATTGCTGGCTCGCTCCGAATTGGCTGGTGGCTTGCCGGTCATACCAACACTGGCGTACTTCGGGCCGAGGTACGCGGCGTCGCTGCCTCGGGATCCACCTGGAACTTTGATGTGACCGGGCAACGGACTGTCGGACCGTTCCAGAGCTTTCGCACAGACGCTTCCAAGATGCGGATACTCAGTACCGGGCATCTGATTGCGACCGTGAGTCATCTGGTAACTGCCTTTTCCATGATCGTTGTTCTTCGTATTGATGCTGCGGACCAGCGACAGCTTGTCCATGTGCAACGCCGTCTTCGGCAGCAGTTCACAGATTTGCGTTCCGGGGACGGCAGTCTGGATTGCTCGGAATGGGCCGCCGGTGTCGGTCTTCGGCTTCGGATCCCAGCTTTCGAGCTGGCTCAGTCCTCCGGCCAGATTGACCACCAGAACCCGCATGTTGTTTCGTTTGAGCTGCTCGGAAAAAACGGGCGTCGTCAGTGCTCCCAGCCCCCCGGCCACAAAGCCACCGGTGATGCCGCCCAGAAACTGACGTCGCGCGATGAGATGCTCGCTCGTCTGGCATGAGTAGTCGCACTTCATGATTCGGTCCTTAACGGTTAAATCGAAACTCGATCGACGTCAGCAGTGCCCAGGCCATTTCCTGAATGGCGGCTGATCGATCGTCTTTGCGTTGTTCAAGGTAGTTAGTGACTTCGACAATCTCGTCAGCACGCGGCTGTCGAGTGAACGTGCTGATATAAAGTTCTTCGGCCAGCGCCTTTGGGTCTTCCAGCTTCAGCAATCGGCCAGTCAGGTTATCTCCGGAAGGAGCAAGCCAGTTTCGAATTTCCCCGCCGTTGGCCAGGAAGAGAGCCTGTTCCACCGTCGCGAAGAAGGCATCCTGAGGTTGTCCTTTTTCGCCTCCGAAAAGTGTCACAAATCGCGCAACGTTCGCACTGAGCGACTTATACATGGCGTCATCGGCCTCGCGGTTCCGCTCGGCAGTTTTTGCAGAGTCCTTCTGCTCTTCCGACGTCAGCGGCTTCGCCTTGTTGAGTTTGGCGAGTTCCGCAGCCCGTTGCCGTTCGAGCTGTCCGGATGCCTGCAGAATGCTCCAGCCAAGCTGTTCCGGAGTCAGCGGTTCAACGACTGCGATGTTGAAGTGAGAAGACGCTTCGAGCACCACCTTGTCCGACGACTCATCGATCGTCAGCTTCGCCTGTTGAACCTGTCCGCGAAGTTTCGCAACAGTTGCGGCCAGTTCAGCCGATCGATCTTTCAGCTCGTCCGCTTTCTGAGATGCCGACTCAAACGCAGCGGTCGACACCGCGAGCTGTTCCTGCAACTTCAACGCGACGACCTGTTGAGCTTCCACCAGGGTCTGCATTTCAGACAGGTCTCCGCCGATTCGCTTCTGGGCATCAGTCAGCGCAACAACGGTTTGAGACAAATCGGAGTCACTGCTCAGCAACTTTGCCGCTGCACTTGCCGCTAAAAATGACTCACCAATCGACTTATCAGCAAGTTGCAATCCGTTGAGGCGTCTTTGCAGACTGGCGAGTTCAGCCTTGCCGGTGGTGGCCGCGCTGGCAGCCGCTTTCATTTGTGATTCAGAAGTTTGGCGAGCTTTCTCAGCAGCGACGTATTCGGCCTCCGTCGCTTTGCTCACCGGCTCGGCGCTGGCCAGTTGCGGTCCGGCGTCGGCGAGCGATTTCTCAGCAGCGTCAAGTTTCACGACCGTTTCGAGAAATCGTGCTCGCCGTTGAGCGTGGCGAGCGGCTTCCCGGGTTTTCCGGATTTCTTCACGGAGTGCGACATGGGTCGCACGTCTCTCTCGAACTTTCGCTTCGACAGGTGACAGTGCCGCGCGAGCTGCTTCAACTGGCTTGTTAGCCTCGGCGAGTTTTGCTTCTGCGGCGGCGACAGCCTTGATTGATGCGTCAAGTGCTGTCTTCAGTTTTGCCGCTTCGGCTTCGAGCTTCACCGCTTTCGTGTCCAGGAGCTTCGCCGAAGCTGTCAGTTCCTTGTCGCCAGCAATCGACATCGAAGCTGCCTGCGCGCTGGCAGCGGCTGCACGGACAGCAACCGCCGCTGAATTCTTCTGCTCGAAGTTACCTTGATGAGTCGTTACGGCAGTGGTTGCTGTATCGAGTTTGGTAGCTTCGGCCTGCGCCGCAGTGACAGCCTTCTGTAACGCCGTCCGCAATGGTCTGGCTTCGGCAAGTGCCTTGTCCAGTTCTTCGAGAGCTGCTGTCGCCTCAGCCTGCTTCTCGTCGACCCGGGCGTTGTTAGAAGTAATCAGAGCGTTCAACTCGGCGAGTACCTTCTCCGCAGCATCGACCGATGGTGACAGGTCTGAAGGCAACTGCCATGATCGCTGGTAAGTTTGCGACAAAGCAATCTCGCGCAACAACGAGTGGACATTGTAATTTGCCCTCGCGAATTCATCACTGAGCAGATCAAGCAACGCAGGATTCGTTGCAGGGTTTTCGGAGTGATGCTGGTCGACCGGGTGGACGAGCCCCCGCCCCATCATCATGCCCCAGAGTCGGTTGACGATGTTGCGGCGGAAGAGTGGGTTCTGCCCGGATGAAATCAGCTCGGCCAGTCTGATCTGCCGACTGAACTTCGGAACGGGACGAACAGTCTTTGCCGGTCGCACGGTGTACTCATCGCCGATCGTGAAAACCGGTTCGACGATTTCGACGTCACCCGGCAGTCGCGGAGACGTGACCGCTTCCCGTTCGGTAAAAACTGATTTGAATTCTGACTGGCCGCTAACGGTTTCGCCGATCAACGCCGGCTTCTTTGCATCCGGCTGGAAGACAGTCAGTTGATTGACGAACGAAAAAGTTCCGAAGTAGTCGGTCTGATGGTAGTCATCGATCAACGGATGATCGTGACACTGGGCACACTGCAGATCGATGCCGAAGAACATTCGTCCGAGATCGCGCGTCAGCAGATTCGGCTCGACATCCCGCTCAAGAAAGAATGCCGCCGTCGCTCGTTGCTTCTCGTCCGTACCGTCTGCCGACAACAGGCTGTGAACGAGTTCGTTGTACGGTCTTTTCTGCTGAAAGAAATCCTGCAACCACGCACGAAATTCGACGCTCTTCACATGCTTGTCGCCACGGCGTTCCATCAGCATGACGTCAAATACGACAGCGAGGTGCCGATAGAATGCCGGACTCGACATCAAGCGATCGACGGTTCGTGTGCGTTTGTCGGGGGACTCATCGGCCAGGAATTCCCGAGCCTCGACGATCGACGGGATTTGGCCGGTCAGATCAAGAGTTACCCGTCGCAGAAATGTGAGGTCATCAACGATAGCTCCGCGAGGCCCGACAGCTGCCCGGTCTGACAATTGATCAATTCGGGCGTGCAATGAGTCATCCGCTGCGGCGCGAGGAATCTCACCAAACGCGAACCACACAGACAAAGTAAGCGTCAAGGCAACCCGCGTAACGATGCGAGTATTAGCTCCGGCAATGCTGAACATGGCGCGTGCCCGGAAGGAAGGAGTGAGGCAGGTGCAGGACGCAAGTGTGTTCCTGCGATTCAGGTGGGATGGCGAGGCTCGCCAATCAATCAGAAATCGTTGATACGTTACCCGCCAAAGATTGCAACCGTCAATTTGTCTTTGGATTTTTGCTCACGAACACACCGATTCGATCCGCACAACCGGTACGTTACACCGGTGATCAGACCTGATTGAAGAGTTGAAGTGCCTCGTCAATCCGACTAAAACGCCGTCACTCAAGGGCGATTAACTCAGCGGCTAGAGTGCCATCTTCACACGGTGGAAGTCGCAGGTTCGATTCCTGCATCGCCCACTTTTACGACAGGAACAGAGCGGAACCGCTCGGCACCATTCAGCAAAGCCTCGGATTTTCCGGGGCTTTTTGCATTTCTGAGTAGCTCGGTTCTCGTCGGTGCGTGCGGGTGCTGATCTACTATGTGATCTACTTTTTCGGGCAAGTGATCTACTTTTGCGGCTGCCGCCTCGAAATCCTCGTCTGTAACTTGCAGGTAGTGCTTCAGAGCGACTTTATGACTGTTACCGAGCCATTCACAGACGACGTGAGCCGGGTACTTACGGGTCAATTCCGTCTGTCTGGTGGACCGCAGATTCTGAAACAGCTTCGGGTACTGATCTACGGCAGCAAAATGCAGGATTCGTTTGTACTGAGCAATCAATCCTCGATGCGTCATCCCGTGTCGTTTTGAAATCACGAATTCTTCACCGTCATCAGCTAATTCAAAACTTGAACTTAGATACGGCAGGAGTTCCGGAAAGATCGGACAGTATCTCGTTTGATCTGTCTTCTGACTGTAGATACGAAATCGAGACTTACCCCAAAGAATGTCTTCCCATCGAAGATTCAGAACTTCTGTTGGACAACGTAAACCGCCAAACCTCATCAGAGCAAAGATCAGCTTCCATTCTGAATCCGGGCAGGTTTCAAGAATTCTTTCTGACAACTCGCGATCTACGAAGAACTGCCGTTTGGGATCACTGTCACCAACTGAGGTCTTCTGATCAGCAAATGGATTCTCCGCAATCAGCTTGTGGCGGACAGCCCATGTAAAGAATTGCTTTGCGATTCCGAGATATCTTCTGCGGCTGTTGTCAGCAGTGCCTTTTGACTTCAAATACTCACTGAAGTCATCAGCATCCCCTGCCGTCACTTCGGTTAATGGCTTCTCTTTTCCAAAGTAGGCAAACAGGTGATTCGTCACAGTCGTCCATCTGGCTATCGTCGATTCTGCGACTCCATTTCGACTTGCCACATAGTCTGAAATCAGACGCTCGATTGTTTGGCTCACGATCTTCTCACGAGCCGTTGCAAGTCCACATGTAACCAGCTTCTTATAGAGTTTCTCGGGAACTTCCCCGAGCCATTTAGAAACTTCTCTCTCTGGAACTGTGTTACTTTCGACAGAGTGAGCCAATCTTTCGACGTAGCTCAGCACAGATTCAGCTTGTCGTTTCGTAAGTTTCGCACCCAGATAAATCGGGCGTCGTTTCCCGTCTGGGCAAATCAGTTGAATCTTCGGTCCCTTTGGAGTTTGGGTAAGACTAGCCATTCTGTACGAACTCCTTCACCGCTGAGGCTGAGAACCGAACGCTTCTGCCAAGCCCCTTAATCTTCTTCGGAAATCGGGGGGTCTTCATCAGATTCGTGACTTGTCGTTCACTGATCTGGAACAGGCAGGAAATATCTTTCTTCGACAGCAAGCTCACATCGCTGCGAGATACGGTTTGGTCAGTTGAAGACTGACTCAAACTCTGTTCGAAGGTAATTTTAGAAACATCGTCATTCATTAGAAATATCCTTCTTGAGTAATCTGAAAAAACAAACACATGAAATAAAGAAACCCCGGAAACAGAGGCTTCTGTACCGGGGCAAAATCAATATCGATGCTGAAAATCAATCAGCGAATAAGTTCGTAGTAGTCAGCTTTCACGCTACATATTCTCTTGGCATCTCCTTTCCATGATCCGGCAGAACTCAGCAATCTCTGATTGCTCTTTGGTTTCCGTTGCAATCAATTCTTCTCCGCCTGATTCGAGAGACTCCAAGCTCCGGTTTCTTTGATCGCTCAGTTCTCCAGCCAGCTCGCGTAGTTCTTCAGTTTCCACGCCTTGTCGAAATTCAGCGTTCTCGCCAATAGCACGAGACCAAATCGCTTTTGCCGCGTGATACTTCACTCCAGCACGATCTCCAGCCTTCTCTGCTTGGGCTACACATTGATCATGATACGTGGCAATGATGAACAGCACTTTTCTTAACCATGCTGCTTCACTTGAATTCAAACTCATAAAACATCCTTCAATAGTCGGGTAAACGAAAAAAGCCTCTCCAGACCATTCTGGGAGGCCAACACAACTTCGTGATTTTCAGTCAGTGATTCTTTGTCAGGTCATTGCTTACTCTCCTTTCTGTTGTTCGACCGTGATCGATCAGTCGGCACGGCCAATGCTCGCAGTGACGAGGCGAAATCTGTCAAAACGAAAAACATAGACCCTAGGTGCAGCCCTCTCTCTTCTCTCTCTATTCTTGTTCTAGGTAGGTTTTCTCCATTTCGTAGTCTTGAGTTCAACCACGCATTTTCGGCCAGCAATCTTGCCAAGGTGAGCCGCTATCTCCTTTGACATTGCATTCTCAACGGCACTTACACTGGCTGGCGTTGTAAGCAAGCAATCATGAACGCTTAGCACTGGAATCTCTTTCCGGGCCAAAGGCAGAAAGCAGCTTTCGATAACGGCTTCGGCTTCAATCTGCTGTAGTTTCCATGCTGCTTTTCGATATGGCTTTTCGGTCGATCCACTCTTCAGCGAATCCAGAACTTTGACAGCTTTCGGAAACTTCGTTCTGAAGAACTCTGCTGTTCTGGCCCTGAGTTCTTTCTTGAGTCGCTTCGTTTCGAGTTTCTTTTTCAATGCTGCTTCATCAGGAACTGCTAATCCTTTCTTTCTGAGTCTGGCCGCTTTTCGAGTGATCGACTTTCTTTTGACTGGATCGTTGAGGGCAATCTCTTCTGCTGTTCTGCCGTAGGTCGCAGGTTTTGAATTGCAGATTGGCCCATAGGCAAAGGTCATGAACGCTGTCTTTGCCAAGTCTCTTTCAGATACCCCGATGCCCTGCTGAATCTCTTCATAAATCTGGCCCGATTCAACAATGGATTGGTACTTCGGACAGTCAGCAATCGCCGCAAGACAAAGCGGTTGAGAATTCACAACATCCACCGACATGATTTCATCGCCGTGCCAAGTGAGTGCAGCCCTTAATGGCGAGTTCATATAGGTCACAACTGACGAAACCCTCCCGGTCTTGTTTGATTGGGAAGGACAGAAAGATTGATTGGCGAATTCATTGATTGCCATTCTTGCTGAAATCTGTGCCGCTGGCCGGATGCCAGCGAATATGGCTTCTGCTTCAGCCAAATCGATTTTCAAGTTCATCAGGTTTCGATAGGTCTCGCTTTCGATTTCTGTCATGGATGACAAGTTGGGAGACGGCATGAACTTTCTGGATGTCAGTAGTTCGTACTCTTCAAGTTGCTGGCCTTTCTCCTGAATGCGGTACTTCCAGCTTGAATGATTTGGAATGTATGGGCCGCGTCTCTCGATGAATCCTTCTTTGATTAGCCAGCCTAAATACTTTGAGTAGTTGGTCCCTCCGTATGAAAGCAGCTTCGTGCTGTGAATCTTGACGAACGCATTTCTTGATTTGTTTCTTTGAATAATTGCCCAAAGAGTCAGGATGATGTTCTCTTGATGTATCCTCTGAGATTTCCAGCTTTGAAAGGCAAGATCAATAGGCTGGAGATTCTTAAAAGCACTGCTCTCGATCAGCTTCGCCGCTGTTAAAACTCTTTTCTTTGATGTTGTCACTCTTGGGTTTCCTTTCGATAGAACACGAGACACAAAAAAAGCTGCTCCGGCAAAAGCCGAAACAGCACATGGAAAGCGAGGTGGGTATTGTTTGTTCACACTCTGGTGAGATGGCATCCCCGAAGGCGGCGGGGGCCTTCATTCACGGCTAAGCAAAAGCCGGAAATCAGTCACCTTCAAACAAGCAGGAGAAACTAAGATTGTGGTTCTTCAACTGAGCTTGAGCTTCTGCATTTTCGTCGATGAATGACGAATTCAATCAGCAGAGCGATCAGTTTTCGTTTCTGATTCGAAAGCAAAAGAATCAGTTTCGTGAGGCTTCAGCATTGGCCTCTAAAGCAATGGCGGCTCAGATTGAATTGAGCCGAACGCTTTCCCCTCAATCAATTGAACTGTTTGAAGTTCAACGGTGGGACTGCTTCACTAACCAATAGCACTGTGGGAAGCTCAGTTAATCGTTCGTTCGATTTGTGACTGAGCGTGTGCTGTGGTGGTGGGGTGAGTGGTTGGAGAGAAGTGGTTGGTACAAGCTCTCTATAATACATGCCGAGAAAGAGTAGTTGTGCGAGCTGATTCCGGGCGAATCAGGCCAATTCTTCCGGATTCGGAACGGCTGTTCTGTATCCAGAGTCTCAAAGTTCCCTGATGTGCCAACGTCGGAACTGAGAGTGAGTGAAAGCCGCCGCGATCGACTGCCCCACCCTATAGGCTCTGGCGGTGGACGTTTTGGCGGATAATTCCGGGAAGTTTCCAAATTTTTCCCGAAATAGTCAGGGCTGCTGCTGGAAACTCGACGCTCAACCGTCGGTGACGTGGCTGTCTGCAAGTTCGATGTCGTCTCTCACCCTATAGGCTCCTGTAGTGGGCGTTTTACCGGATAATTCCGGGAAGTTTTCGAAGTTTTCCCGAAATAGTTGGGAAATCGGACGCAAATCGGCGGCTCAAATGCGGCGACGAATACACGAGGCATTCATTTTCATTAGATGCCCACAGTTACATTTCATTGAAGCCTTGAATTCTTAACCTTTTGATTTGGTCTACCAACTCTAAATCACCTTACAGGTTTTGCAGTTCCCGTAATTTCGAGATTTCTAAAAGCAACCCTTGAACGTTGAACTCCCAAACCAAACTGCTTTCTGTTGGCTACATGCCAACCTGGCGAAGGAGCAATTCTGCTCACGTCACCTTCCCATTTGATTATCTGCTTTCCTCCCAGCGTTGCTTCAATCGTCGCTTTGTCTCTCCGAATACTCACATCCAATGAAACCTTGATCCATTGACCGTTGGGAATCCTGCCATTCGACCGTGTTTCATTCTTCGACGAAGATTGCCCGTCAATGTGATCCAAGCAATGGTATTCCCCGTCGGCAAATGGGCCGCCGTGGCTAATATGATACGACGCAGCAGACGACCCTACAGGAAAGAAGATCATCAGAGCGTTGTCTCCTGACAGTCGATTGATCTCAAGTTCGAGTTGAAAGCTGCCAGATGCTTCAACAGGAAGAGAAATAATTGAAAGGTCAGCCGTATTCATGATGCCGCCTTGTGCGATTGCCCAACTTCCCTTTTCTGTTGCAGGTGCTACTGCTTTTACCCCTTCGAATACATCGATCTTTCGCCGTCTGCCAGAGCTGTAACTTGATGATCTAGCTTCTCCAGCCGGAACAAATCGAAACGGATACGTCTTGAAGATAGACGAGTTCTCAACCTGACCAGTCGCAACATTGACCAGCCTGATATTGAATTGGGCAGTAAGTCCAGTTCCTCTGGCTCGGGCTACGCTTCCAGTAATTACATGAGTAGCTCCGAGTTGCTTACCGACTCTTGCTGTCGTCGCTTCATCAAAAATGAATGTCGATTGCAGGGCCATTTCTTCCAAGGTGTCCAGTAGCTTTGCTCTCTCAACTACCTTCACTTTTCGCCGTACAAGTTGATTCACGACTTCGTCAGCAAAATGAATTGTTCCTTCGAATTCAGCCCCATTGATATCACTTGGAGGAAGTACGGCAATCGCAGAACTCGGCTGCTGATACTCAACTTGATCACCAACTTGAATAACGACCTCAAGGTCACCTTTGACTCTTGCCTTCGAGAGTCGTCCCTGAATCGCAGTTACTTCAATTTTGGCGACAAGTCTCTTCTGACGACCAAGAACTTCACCAGTATCCGGGTCTTTGATGACTGTCTCGCCACGATGGACCAAGAGTTCGTTGCCAACTGCAACTTCTCCTTTTCCCAATGTCGTATAGATGAGACCTCCGGTTGCGGCGGCAACCTTTCCGTGCAAACTTCCCTTGGGAATCGACTTTGAAAATCTCCAAGCGATGACTGCTGCTGGGTTCTCAGTAAGCTCGATTGCTTCCGTATCTGTTACTTGCCGAGCTTCCCCAGAAAGTTGTGCTTTCCGAAACGTTCGAACTTTGCCTGTTGTAACGTCCTCAAGAACAACCTCAGAACGTGAGTCTTCGTTTTCTTGAACGACTCCAACGTAGGACTTCTCGCCGATCTTTACAGCGGTCAATAGTTCCCGCGAATTCTCGCCTTGAGCATTGACAGTTGAGGTTAAGGCGAAAAGCATCACGCCGAGAATCGCCGTTGCCGTAGATTGTAGTTGGATGGAATTCATGGCCTCTCCAGTCAGAGCAAGTTTACAATTGTCGATCTCCAATCGGTTTCACTTGCTTTAATGATGTTGAATGTATTCAAGAGTTCAAGTCTGTTGAAAACAATGCGGTAACCTTGAGGCAGAAAACTTTTGGAATCAGATTTGAAACGTTGGCTATGATGGTTTCGAAGCGAGTTTCGCAAGCTGTTCGGCGAGGCTGCTGGCAAGCGAAATCAGCTCTTCGCGAGTGAGTTCTGATATACCTTTCCCGAGAATGGCAGTTTTCTCCGGGAAATCGTCGATATGTTCTGGGCCTGCATCGCCCACTTTTACGACAGGAACAGAGCGGAACCGCTCGGCACCATTCAGCAAAGCCTCGGATTTTCCGGGGCTTTTTGCATTTCTGAGTAACTCGGTTCTCGTCGGTGCCGGCAGGTCGTGCTTGAGAGCGGTTTTGTGACTGCTGCCAAGCCATGTAATCCACAGATGAGCCGTTGACTTGAAATGCAGCGGGTGATGCCACGGTGATGCTTCGCGGGTCGACTCTTGCTGACCGTAACTTCTGACGGTGAGCGGGCTGATTGAGTCGGTTTGTTGATTGATCAAATCACCGATCGATGCGACCATTCGCACGCTCTGGGTCTTGTGCTCGGGCCCTTCCGCAATCACCGCAGGAGGCTGAATCGACCTGAACTCTCAATAAATCCGCACGACGTCAAAGATAACCGCCATGGGAAGAAGTTTCGAAAACCGCAAGCATTCGATCATGAAGACGGCGGGGCAGAAGTCCAAGCTGTATTCGAAGTACGGCAAACAGCTCTACATGGCCGCTAAAAACGGAGTGCCCGACCCTGAAGCCAACCCCTCACTGCGGAGCATGATCGAACGGGCCAAGCGGGAGCAGGTGCCCAGCCATGTTATTGAGAAAGCTATTGAAAAGGCCAAGGGGACCGGTGGAGAAGATTACACGGCAGCTCGCTATGAAGGATTTGGTCCCAGCGGATGCTCAGTCATCGTTGACTGCTTAACCGACAATCCAAACCGAACAATTACCGATGTTCGAAACTGCTTCACGAAGACGGGGTCAAAGCTCGGTCCGGCGGGGTCGGTCGCCCATCTCTTCGATCATCTGGCGGTCTTTTCATTCAAAGGCGACAACGAAGACGAAGTCCTTGAAGCGATGCTGGACGCGGACGTCGACGTCGACGACATCGAGAACAAAGATGGCCAACTGACGCTGTTCGCCCCGGCCAGTGAATTCTTCAAGGCCACGCAGGCACTGCAGGAAGCGTTCCCGGAACTCGAACTGGAGGTCCAGGAAGTCACGTTTATCCCTCAGGCCAATGCTGAAATCAGCAAAGACGACCTACCGATGTTCGAAAAATTCATGACGATGCTCAACGATTGCGACGATGTCCAGGACGTTTATCACAACGGCGTTGTGCCGGATTAGCGAAGCGATACCTCTCGGACGTTCTGCCGAACCAGCGGCGAAACCAATATCAGGCGACCTGTTGCGAGCATCAGCCGAGTAGTTATCGACAGGCCGTACAAGGCGACGCGCAACGGAAAGAGGCACGGGGCTGCGGGCACGTCACGACGATAAGCAACGGTCGCGTCGCGAGTCAGCTCGATCGCCCGACTCAGCGAGGCATGTCCTGTCGTGAAACTCGGAATCCCGGCCACCAGGTCGTGCGGCCAATCCAGTACGTCGTCAATAATCTGACAGAACATAACCAGTCGAAACAACATATTCAGGCCATCGTCATGATGCGTTTGCCTGATGCCGGACTCGACTGAGCAGCGATCGTTGGCAACCGTGCCGACGATGCCCAACGAAAGTCTCACGACTTCTTCGCGATACGTTTTGACATCTCCGTGCGATCGATCGTCGCCACCCGGTAACGGGCGATGCCTTTCAAGCTCTCGCAGTTTCCTGACGTATTCGTCGACCGGCTTGCCCAGGCTGAAATCGGCGAGCGTCTGCCGGGTTCGTCGATACTCCTGGTGATCGAAATTTTTGGAATCGAAGAACGCGTTCGCGCACGCTCCAAAATCCAGCAGCGTTGCCAGTTCCTGCAGACATTGTTTGGAGAGTCGTTTCGAAGACCGAAGCACGTGAAGCGTGTCAAACGCCATCAGACAGAGAACTCGTAATGGAGTTCGGGGGCTCGATCGAAAGTAGAACGGTATTCCTCGAAGAAAGCTGACGGTGGCTGTGATGCTCGCCGAGAACCTTCCGTGCTGAATGTCGCCGGTTGTCTTCATGTTGCAACGCTCCGAGGCAATGGTGATTCACCAGCTTCGATCGCCCATCGTCAGACATGACACAGTACCACTTCCCGGGGGCATCTCCAGCGAATTGGGATGAGATCGCTGACGCCGCGACTGACGACAAGCCTTGTTGAGCCATGCTGATGACTCAGAAAGTTGTAAGGATAGAACGCTGCGCCGGGAAACAGCCTGTCTCGAAATTCGAAGGCGACCACCTGGCAACCATGCAGGTGACCGGCGAGGACCAGGTCGAAACCCTGCTGTTTTGCCGTTCGCCAGATTCGTGGATTGTGCGCGCAGAGGATTCGGACGTCGCCTTCGGGCGGGACGTCAGCGTTGGGGCCAGACACAACGATCGACCGCGAATCATTTGCGATATTCGCGTAACCGTCGTGAATCCAGTTTCCTCCGCCACGCTCGATAGCTGTTCGGACGTAGCCAATCCCCACGCGATCGTCGTGATTTCCACCGATGGCGAATACCTGGCCGACGGCTCGCAGTTCTGAAGTCAGATCGCCGAGATGGCTCAATTCCGAAACGGAATCAACAAGGTCGCCGCCCAGCAGGATCGCGTGCGGTTTACAGAGCCGCGCAGATTTGACGACCTGCCGGACCAGAAGGTCTGAGCGGCTGCGACGAAGGTGAACGTCGCTGACGTACAACAACCGACAGGCGTCGTCGTCATCTGAAATTCGCTCCTCGCGAATATGCAGACTCGTCCCAAGTCCGATTTCCAGCACGTCGTTCAGCAAGAATGCGTCCCTTTCTGAGAAACCATCATCTACACTCCTGCACGCCAACGAGTGTACTCGAATCAGCTTCCCGAGTTGAAACGGCGAGCCGCAGTGGCGGGGAGCCTGTTCCCAATGTTGTTCCCGCCTGCGGAGAATTCACTTGCTCTGCGAAGTCAGAGCAGGTTTCGATGCCGCGACGTCGTCGTTGTGAGTTTCCGATAGCGTCGTTTGAGCGACCTTGCAGACAGCCATGATGGCTGTGCCGCTCAAAGCTTTTCATGCCGGCTGTGCAAGTCTGTCGCTGAGCGTTAAATTTCCCGCTCGAATTCAAGGCAGGAACGGCCATTTTGCGGTCGCACCCTGAATTCAGTTTGCGCCGGCGCTGTCGTGACGTGTTGAGGAATCGGGATGCCATTCCGGACGCATTCCACCTGCGCGGACGTGAGGACAACTCGGTGCGACAGGCTGCGGGCCGGTTTCTGCCGGTCGAAGAACAATTATTTTCCGGCCGGTGAGATCCGGTCTTTCATTTTCACGCACTCGTCAGATCAATCGTTGGAAGTAGTGTTATGATCGTCAGTTGGGACTGGTTGCTGGAATATGTCAAGCCGACTGCATCGGCGGCGGAAGTGGCAGATAAGCTCATGATGACCGGGCTGAACCTCGAAGGCATCGAGGAGGTCGGCGACGATCTGGCGATCGATCTGGAAGTCACCAGCAATCGACCGGACTGCCTGGGGCACATCGGGGTCGCTCGTGAAATCAGTGTTTGCTTTAACGACGAACTGACGATTCCGGCGGCTCAACCGGCGGAAAGCGACAGACCGGTCAGCGAAGCAACCTCGGTAACGATCGAGTGTGACGACGTGTGCCCTCGGTACATCGCTCGCGTGATTAAAGGCGTGAAAGTTGGTCCGAGCCCCGCGTGGATGCAGGACCGACTGGCAACGATCGGCATCGCCCCGATCAACAACATTGTCGACATCACGAACTATGTTCTGATGGAATGCGGCCAGCCGCTGCACGCATTTGATTTTGACAAGCTCGCCGGAAATCGCATCGTCGTACGACGGGCGAAGGACGGTGAGAAGATCGAAGCGATCGATCACAAAGAATACAAACTGACGTCTGACATGTGCGTGATTGCTGACGCAGAAAAGCCTGTCGCCATCGGCGGTGTCATGGGCGGTGCCGGCACGGAAATCGGCGACGGCACCACCAGTGTGCTGGTTGAGGTCGCTGACTTTGCCGTGAAGTCGATTCGCGGAACGGCTCGCGAGTTAAATCTGCACAGCGACTCGTCTTTCCGCTTCGAGCGGGGAATCGATGTCGAGCAGCTCGACTGGGCCAGCCGACGTTGTTGCGAGCTGATTCTGGAACTGGCTGGCGGCGAGCTGCTGGAAGGTTCGATCTGGGCGGGCGAGCAACCGCCAGCAGATCCTGAACCAGTCACGCTTCGGTTCGCACGGATGAAGCAGGTTCTGGGCATTGATGTCCCGCGTGAGGAGGCTCTGCAGATACTCCAGTCGCTCGGCATGAAGCAGGTCGGCGACGCGACCGACGACGAGGCTTCATTCATTGCTCCGAGCTGGCGGCGGCGAGACATCAGCCGAGAAGCTGATCTGCTCGAAGAAGTCGCGCGTATTTACGGTTACGACAGGATTCCGGAAGACGCGATCGTTCCGTTAACGGTCAGCCAGAAGTCGCTGCGTGACCGAGTGATTGATCGAGTCTGCGAGGTGCTGACCGGCAATGGTTTCTACGAAGCGGTCACGATGACCTTTACCGATGAGAAACTGAACAGCCTCTTCACGCCGCGCAGGATTGAGACAACACTCAGCGTCAATCATTCGTCGCGTCGTCAGGAGAATATCCTGAGGCAGAGTTTGATCCCCAGCCTGCTGCAGGCTCGGCGTGAAAACGAGCGGCACGGCAATTTCAACTCTCAGCTTTTCGAAATCGCGTCGGTGTTCCTGAAGTCTGACCCAGGGAACCCGGCAGCGGAGCCCAAAGTCATTGGCATGGTCAGCGGCTGTTCGCTGCTGGAGATGAAGGGGCTGCTTCAGTCGATCGCCGAACGAGTTAACCGAGCTTCTACGGCCACCGTCAAGCCGAGCGACGTACCACAGTTTGTGGAAGGTCGCGGGGCTGAGATTTTTCTGAACGGCAAATCGTGGGGCTGGTTCGGCGAGTTGGATCGGTCAGTCACCGACCAGCTGGGCCTGCGCGACGCGTGCGTTGTTGCGGAGTTCGATCTGTCTTTGCTCGAACAGTCTGCCAATCTGCGACCGGAATTTGCCGAGCTGCCACGATTTCCAGCGTCGACTCGCGATCTGAATTTCGTGCTCGACGAGTCCGTGACATGGAGCCAGCTCGAAGAAGCCGTGACGACAGTTGCCGGGCCAAACTTCGAGTCGATTTCTTTCAGCGGCCAGTTCAGAGGGAAGCAGCTTCCAGTCGACAAGAAGTCGTACCTGCTGACCATCAGCTACCGATCCGCCGAGCGAACGCTGACTCACGAAGAAGTTGAAGAGGCTCAGCAGGCGGTGATCAGGTCGTGCGAGTCCGCTGTCGGCGCGCAGCTTCGTTAGGGATGCAGCCAGCATGTTCATTCGACTCGGTTGCGTACTGGTGTTTGCGGTTGTTGGCTGTCGCGGCGAAATCGATCAACAAATCGACAGGCTCAGCGCCGCCGGAGTTACCGTGAAGCAGAATTCGGCGGGTGAAGTCTTCTGGGTTGATACTGCCGGAGCGTCACTGGACGAACACTTCTGGAAGTCACTCAGTAACTTCGAACATCTCGAACAACTGGCTTTGACTGGTAGCTCAGTCACCGATGCCGACCTTACACAACTGACTTCTCTGCGCAGACTGCACAGCCTCGATCTTTCCTACACTCGCGTCACGACATCCGGCCTGAGCGTCCTGTCTCGCATGGATGACCTGCAGACTCTGTCTTTGAACGGTGTCCCGCTTGATGATCAGGCTGTTGAACCACTTAGCCAGTTGACCAGGCTCCAGTCGCTTAGTCTGATGGACTGTGGAATTTCTGCAGAAGCAGTAGAAAAGGTTCAGAAGGCGTTGCCTGGCTGTCTTTTCGTGCCATAGTTCCGGCTGCTCGGCATGAAGAGGTTTCGACTTTTTCGCCGACTGAAAAACTGACAGACTGGGAACGCCGGGCTCGGGGGTTCATCGGTCGAAATGTTTTCGATACGATGATCGACTGAAAACCTGTTGCGGGATTGCGTCGGTCAGTTCGACGGAATTTACCAGGTGGCTGCTCGAATCGTGGCACCGCTGAATCGTAATTCTGATGGTGACGTCAGGAGCCAGGGAATCAAATGTCTGCGGTAAGAAGGACCTGCTGATGTTCGATCAGTTCGCGGTTGGCGAATCCGCAGGTGCGATTGCGCATCGAATCCTTGTTGTCGAGAACGACGTGGACCGGGCTGCGGAACTCCGCAACCTGCTGCAGGAACACGGCTTTCAGGTGCAGACCGCGAAGGATGGCGGACAGGCTCACTCGGCGTTTCAGATGTACAAGCCGGATTTTGTCATCATGGAACTGCTACTGCCTGGCGAAACCGGTTTCGAAATCTGCGACCGCTTCAAACAACGAAACCCGCAGGTACCCGTTCTGGTTCTGACGGAAATCACGCTGGAAGACTCACGGAAGCTGGCCACTCGAGTGGGGGCTGATGGCTACATGACCAGACCGTACACGGCGTCTGTACTGATCAGCCAGATTTCAGAAATCGCGCAGCAGGTTTGGGAACGAACTCATCTGGGCAAGAATCGAGAAGAGGGCCGGGTTCGCTTCCACTGCCGCTGCGGAAAACGTTTCAAGATGAGTGCCAAGCATCGAGGCCGGACACTGACCTGCCCGGATTGCGGCGAACCGTTAATTGTTCCCCACCATGACTGAGACATGACAATTAGTAATGTGATTGCTGACTGAAGTTTGTCGACCGCAACCCGTTTAATACTCCGACCGAAGAGGCATCTGGATGACGGCCAGGCTGATCATCATCACCGGAAAACACCAGGGCAAAAAGATGGCTCTCGCCGAAGGTTGCAAGCTGGTTATTGGTCGTGACGAAGGCGTCGCCGTTCGGCTGGCCACTTCAGAAGTCAGTCGCCGCCACTGCGCGATTCGCGTTCGTGAGGGCGTCGTTTCTGTTGAAGATCTTGGCAGCCGAAACGGAACTCAGATCAACGATGTGACCATCACAAAACGAACCCGAGTGAAACCCGGAGATATCCTGCGTGTTGGGCCGATGCTGTTTCAGCTGGAGGTCAAAGCGAAGGCCGCTGCGGCAAAAGGCAAGGATCCCTCAGCCACAATCGAATCCGAAACCGACGAAGTCGTCATCAAAGAAAGTTCGGAAGACAGCATCGTCAACTGGCTGGCTGAAGAAGAGCCGGCGGCGGCCGACACGGACACCGTCGTCGGGAAACATGCTCCTGCCGCACAACACACAGCAGCGGATTCCGGCATGACCACAGACGATGATGAGTCGTCTGCGGACTCCAGGTTACCTGAAGTTCCACCTCCGTCGAAGAAAGAATTCCAGTCGGTCGCGGAAGAAGCTCAGGACATCATTCGTCGCCATCTGGAAATGAAAGCCCGCTAAAAACACGTCAGAAAGAACTCCCGGATCGTTCAGCAGACCTTTCAGCAGAATTTGTCCAGGCAGGAACTCATCGGCACCTCCGGGTACTTATAGAAGCCGCTGGCAAGTCAGAAGTCTCCCCTGATCAACGCAGAGAAAGAGTCATGCCTGTAAAAAAAAGAACGATTGCCGGCGGCCTGCTCGTGGTTGGTGCGGTGTTCGGAGCCTTCGTGAGCGGGCTGCTGCCAGGTTTCGGCACAGGTAGTGGAATCGGAGTTCAAAGCCCCGGCAGTGATTCAACAAGCACTGCGTCCAATAACGCGTCGCCGGAACCGGCTCCCGTTGAGCAGCCGGTTACCGTCAATATTGAAACGGCAGCTCCGCCAGCGGTGCTGGAAATTCGAATCGATAACCACGACTACTTTGTCCGCGATGACAGCTCAGCGACCGGAGTGCGACAGGTTGATCTGGACGAAGCAGTCAAGCTGGCTCAGGTAACAACCGGTAACGACGACGGAATCCGCGTCCGCATTCTGCGAAGCCAGTCAGCAAGGCTGTCTGCCTGGACATCGCTGCACGACTCGCTGATAAGCGCCAACCTGACGCAGGACTCAATCAGGATGCCGAAAGAACTGGTCGAGTGACTCTTACCGTTGCCGGTTACGTCGGAGGAAGTTCTCGACCACAGAACAGGAAACACGGATGGCTCAAAGATTCGCGAAACTGATGACCTGCCTGATTCTTTTCTCATCGCTCGGAGTCAGCGGTCGTGCTGACGAATCCGCTGCCTTTCGAGATGCGTTGAGAACTCTGGCCGAATACTCGCCCGTCAGTATGTCGATCGGAGTGACTCGAAGCGGCACCGCCATTCCAGCATTTCTGACCAACGGCATGCTGGATGTTCGAAGTGATCACTTGAGGATTCTAATCGTCGCAAATTCGTCGCCGGACTCGGCCGTCAGCAAACAGCTGGTGACAGAATGGCACGACTTCTGTTCCCACCGTCCTCTTGCGTCAACTAGAAACAAATTTGAAGCGGGAATCGTGCCCTTCGCGAACCCGGACAGCTTCGATGCCAGTTCGAACATCGTGACGTCAAGCAGCGAAACCACCGACTGGGCATTCGGATTTCCGCCGACCGGAGCTGCTTACAACGATGAGCAGAATTCAGAACGCCACTACCTTTGGCGGTGGATCGGGATGCTCGCTCCGGACATTGTCGTCGTCGTGCGCGAAAACGATTTCGACACGCTTGTGATTCCCGAGTCGATGAATCGTCAACAGCTCAGCATCAACGCTAACTGGTCCATTCAAGAAGCAAAGCCCGGTTCGCTGGCCGATGCACTGGCGACGGAAAAACCGTCGGACGTTGCCGCTGTACCTGCCGTCGATTTTCGGACGAATGGCCGGACCCCGCTCCTGGCCAGCTTCGTTCAACTGGCTGGTTCCATTCGGTCGGCAGCTCGTCAGGAGTTGTCGCGGCGAAAAGGCCGCACTCCCGTCGAAGTCGCCACCGAACTCGCCAGAGTTTACGGACACCATCTCAAATCGGTCGAGTACATCCCGGCCCTGGCTCTCGTCGGACGGATGCGTTTGTCGAAACTGACGGACGACGACAGCCACCTCAAAGAAGTATTGAAAATTGTCGACCCGTACGTCAGCGGTGTGAAGTCTTCGCTCGGCTCGCGTCCCAGCGGCAGTACGCTTTCCGGGCACCTGGTCTTTGGCGAACTGGCCAGAACAACCGGCGATCAAAGGTTCGTCAAACTGGCTCAGTCTGCCGCTGATCTGGGCTTTAATGAGAACGGCAAACCTCGTGAATCAATGCCGTTTCATAACGAGATGAGCGACGCTGTTTTCATGGGAACGCCTATCCTGGTGCAGACGGGACGCCTGACAGGCGACACGAAATACTTCGACATGGCCAATCGACATTTGAAGTTCATGTTGAAACTGAACCTTCGCAACGACGGCTTGCATCAGCACTCGCCCCTCGATCCGCATCATACGGCGTGGGGGCGAGGGAACGGTTTTCCGGCACTCGGGCTGGCTCTGTCGCTGTCAGACTTGCCGGTTGACAGTCCGCACCATTCATCAATGGCGACGGCATATCGAGATCATCTGCTATCGATGATCGATCATCAGGACGAAATGGGAATGTGGCATCAAATCGTCGATCGCCCCGAAAGCTACCGCGAATTCACCAGCACGTGCATGACAACGTTTGCCATCGTTCGAGGACTCCGGAACAGCTGGCTTGACCGGAAAACGTTCGAGCCGTTCGTGCAGCGTGCCTGGGAATCGATCAAGTGCCGCATCGGTCCGAATGGAAATCTGGTCGATGTCTGCACGGGAACCGGCAAGCAGAAAAACCAGCGAGCGTACTACGACCGCACGGCGATCCTGGGCAGGGATGATCGCGGTGGAGCGATGGCGTTGATGGTTTCGACCGAGCTGGTCTTCGCTGTTCGAGAAGGTTCGATCGAACTTCCCGGTGGATCAGAACGCGCCCGATAGTTTTCAGCAGGTCCGCCCTGACTGATGGGCCATGTTTTCAACAACGGCGGGAGGTCGGCCGATGATTGCTGTGGATGAGTTGCGAATCGACTATGGCAACCACTGCGCGGTTGAGGAACTGTCATTCTCGGTCGCTGAGGGCGAAGTCTTCGGATTGATCGGCCCCAACGGTGCCGGCAAGACGAGCACGATGAGAGCGATGGTTGGTCTGCTGACTCCGACGTACGGAGCGATTCGAATCGGCGGCTTCGACATGCGTGAAGAACCGCAGGCCGCCGGGCAGGTGCTGGGCTTTATGCCCGACTTCCCACCGGTTTACGAAGACCTGCGCGTGTGGGAGTTTCTTGACCTGTTCGCCGCCAGCTACTTCATCCCCAAGCCGCGACGTCCCTCAGAAATCATCCACCGACTCGAACAGGTCGGCCTTAAAGATCGAAGAAACTCACTGGTCGGAAGTCTGTCACGCGGTATGCGGCAGCGACTGATGCTTGCCAAGACGCTGCTGCCGGAGCCGAAAGTTCTGCTTCTCGACGAGCCAGCCAGCGGCATGGACCCGCACGGGCGAGCCCAGATGAAACAGGTCATCCGTGACTTTGCCAAAGACGGCGGCACCGTGCTTGTCTCGTCCCACATTCTTTCCGAGATGGACGAATTCTGCACATCAATCGGCATCATGCAGCGAGGGCAAATGATCGTCTCCGGTAAGGTTGACGAGATCGCCGCCAGGGTACTGGGGCAGGCAGTCATTGAAATCGAAATTGTCAGCGGCGCCGAACTGTTAAAACAAATTCTCAGTGACCACGGCCTCGACGAGGCGTCCGATACTTCTCAGCGGGAGTTTGCGGTTCCGTTTGACGGAGACGACAGCGCCGCCAGCAATCTATTAGCCGCACTTGTTAACGGTGGCGTCCGGGTTTCCTCGTTCACCAGAAAGCACGAGTCGCTGGAAGACGTCTTTCTGCAGATCGGCGCCAAGGAGTTGTCCTGATGCTCAAACAACTGCTCTTCGACAATCCATTGCTCGTTCGCCACCTGCGATCAAATCTTCGAACACCCAAACCAGCTTACATTACAAGCATCGTCGTGCTGCTGGGTTGCCTGCTGATGTTTGCCGGCTTCAAGGCGGGCGGACTGGACAGTCCAGGCTTCTACGGATTTTTCTTCGGGTGCCAGGCACTCGCCCTGCATCTGGCTGGCACGTCCCAGGTAGCCTCGTCAATCAGCGCGTCGAACGATTCCGGGATCCTTGATTTCCACCGAATCGCTCCCTTGTCGCCGACGGCGACGACACTCGGATTCATGTTCGGGGGCGCAGTTCGTGAGTATCTGATCGCTCTGATTCTACTTCCGTTTACGTTTGCGTCCGCACTTCTGAGTGACGTGGGTATCGTCGGCTTTCTGACATCAACGCTTGTCCTGATTTCGTCAACACTGATGTTTCACGGGATCGCCATCACAACTGGCCTTGTGGCTCGGCCAGGCAAGACGCGAAACATCAACTCAGCACTGGGATTCATCGTTCTCGGCGCGGGAGCGTGTACAGGCCTGGTGAGTGCCGGCATCCCTGTGCCTGGCATGCTGTCTTCAGGTCCGGCATTGCTGGAAGCCATGAATGCTGACGCCCCTCTCAATGCCATCACGCCAACCTTCTTTGGTGTGGAGCTGCCGGTGTTCGTGCAGTCTTTGTTTTATCAAATTCCGTTGACGCTGTTTCTGATCGTTGCAGCCACTCGGCGAATGAAGTCGACGAACGCGATGTTCTTTTCCAAATCGTCGGCGGTCGCGTTTTTTGCCACCATCGCAACATTGTGTCTCGGTGGTGTCATCAACCATCCATTGCTCAAAGCTGGCTGGTTGATACCAACGCTCGCGTACGTTGAGTTTCTGATCGCCATCCTGATGATCCTGTCGATCTCTCCCTCGCACGGGCAATATCAGGGCGGTGCTCGACGAGCCAGGCGGGTTGGACTGGGGCGACCGCCCCAGTGGCAGGACGATAGCTCTAACCGCGCTTCCGTGTTTGTTATGGCGAGCCTGCTGCTGGCAACGGTGCAGATTATTCATACGCTGGTTCCGGCCCTGAACATCGACGCTCGGCTATGGAGAGTTGCCGGAACGGCCGCGGCCGTCGTGGCGTATTCCGGGTTCGCCACACAGTACTACTGGCTGAAGTATCCGCGACGCGGGAAGCTGGCACTTATGATGTTCGTGTTTCTCTTCTGGCTGCTGCCGCTGTTTGTCGCCTTCTTACTTGCAGCAATGATGCAGAAGGAAGAAATGGCGTTTCACGTTGCCAGCCTGTCTCCGCTGTTTGGAATCGGAGCCGGCTCCTGGGCGGCGCTGATCTTCTCGGGAGTCATGGCCGCAATTTTCTTTGTCCTGCTGACCATTCAGGAACGCCGAGTCTGGGAAACGTTGACGCTTCGTGAGATCGTCAAAGCTGATGATCCGCTGGACGATGCCAACGACAACCCGTTCCTGTAGAGCAGCTCCAGCTACGGACTCGTAACGCGCCGCTTCACCATCAGTCGTCGACAGCCCGCTCGCCAAAGGCACGAAGTCAGCATCCGCACGGCGTCCAGTTTAGTGACAACCGGTCGAGTCTCCAGAACGCGATAACCGGTTCGCTCGATGCGTTGCAGAATGCGGAGCCCGCCGCGCGCGAAAAGTTCAATGTCAACCTGAAGCGGTCCCGGCAGAACCTCAACCAGCGGCAGGCCGGATTCCAGCAGGCCGCGTGCAAAATCGACTTCGCACTTCATCAGCTCTACGAAACCGCCTGTTGTGTGGCGAGTCAGCAGGTCTTCACGCGTCACTCCGAAACGGTCGCGATCTTCTTTCGGAAGGTAGATCCGGTTGATGTCGAGATCGCGACTGACATCCTGCCAGAAATTCGCCAGTTGCAGACCGGTACAGATTGAGTCGGACCACGCAAACGTCTGCTCGGAAACCTGCCGACAAAGATACAGAACGATTCTTCCGACCGGGTTCGCGCTGCGCGTGCAGTAGTCAAGAACCTGGTCCCGCGTGTCGTACTCAGCAATGCGCTGGTCCTGCTCAAACGCGGAGATCAGATCGGCGAACGGTTGCTCGGGAATTTGAAATTCGTCGATCGTTGGTCGCAGGGCGACGAAGACCGGGTGTCTGCACCGTCCTGAATAACACTCAGCGAGTTCCTGACGCCACCAGCCGAGCAGTTCGAGCGAGCGGGCGGTATCGCCGACCTCATCGCCAAGATCGTCGGCCCACCGGCAGAACGAGTAAACATTATAGAAGTGCTGATGCAGCCCCTTTGGCAACAGCCACGAAACCAGCGGGAAGTTCTCATAGTGCCCCGTCGCCAGTGTTCGGCAATAATCGTTGGCATTGTCGAGCGATGGAGTTTCGCGAATCAATCTCCCACGATCGCCTGAGCGACCGTCGACAGGCCACCAGTCAGCAACCTGTTCAGCCACGGGACGAGCGGCTTCTTCCCGGATCGTACGGTTCACAGAAGTGACTTTCGGCAGAAGCAGGGATCAATAGTGCGGCGGCTTCTCGTCTTCCAGCGTCGGCGTTTCTTCGGCAGAAAGAAGCCGCTCCATGTTTCCGTTGACCTTGGCCAGGTTTGCGTTCAAACGACCGATCTCTTCCTGCTGAGCGAGCAGAACTTCGTGCATCTGCTGCTGGTCATGCTGGAGGTGCATCAGGGATTCCTGCATCGTCAGAAACTCCTGCTGCAACGACGCCAGTTGTTCTGTCGTTGAATCTTCGGGGACGGATCGTTCGGTCATGCTCTGGATTCTGAATGGGAAACTGGCTGAGCGATTCCGCCCGCCGCTGATCGATAAACCGCGTGGACAACGTCCACACAATGAGCAGCCATTGCTGCCGTCACGTCGCTATGCCGATTCTGCTCCAGACAATCCAGGAAGTTCGACGCGTCAGACTTTGCCGCCGCGTTGATGGCCTGCCAGTCGTGCTTTGCTTTGATGCCGCCAGCTGCCTGAGTGCTCGACCAGAAGCCCATCGGATCTTCCGGATGACCAGTCGCCGGTTGACTCCACGGCGTCGAGTCACTGCATACTTCCAGACGCGGGCTGTGAGCATCGAGAGTGATGCTGCCGCGAGTGCCCACCAGGCGAATATCGTGCACCCCGTAATCTCGATGGCTCATCCAGCCGCAACGACCGGCGGTGATTGTCGCTTCAATGCCTCTGTCCATTTTCAGCATGACGCTGGCGAAGTCTTCGACATCATTCTTCTGATGAGCTTCGAAAAAGTAATTCGCCGTCGCCGCGTCGACGTTCGTAAATCGTTGGCCGGTCAGCCATTGAAAAAGGATCAGCGGGTAATACCCGACGCAAAGAAATTCACGCTTCGAATCAACGAATGTGAACCGCGACGCGGTCGCCTTTTCTTCACGAGGCCGGCTCAGGTCGGCGGTGCCTGGAATTCCCTTGGCAAAGGTGACGTCGCAGTGCAGGCCGATCAGCTCACCGAGTTCCCCTGAATCGACAATCTGCTTTGCCTGCTGACAAGCCGGCAGTCGAACCATGCTGAAAGCCTGCGTGAGCAAACCTCGATTCTCAATCGCTTGAGCGACCTGCCAGGCGTCGTTGACCGTCGGTGCAGGATCCTTGTCGAGATAAAGGTGTTTGCCGGCTTCGATACACGCCAGAGAAAGCGACAGCCGCCGCTCCGGCTCGGCACAGATTGAAACGAAATCGACGTCGTCTCGATTAACGGCTTCTGAGAAGTCATTCAGAAACGGAATCCCCAACTCGTCAGCAAGTCCCAGGTTCAGTTCCCTGCGGCGTGCCGGAACGGCGGCCTCATCCGTCAGTCCAACCAGCCGGCAACGATCGTCAGCAGCAAACGCTCGCGCGTAGTTTTCCTGGTGAGTCTGGTTTCCCGTGATCAGAAGCAGGCCAAACGGTGCGGACATGGGGATTCTATTCGCTCTGAGCTTCCAGGCAGGCGAGTCGATGAAACGATCGCAGGAACAGTCGACCGTTGGCGATGGCTGGCGTCGAGTGGCTGGGGTCGCCCAGCGGAGTTCGCCCCAGTTCTTTGAACTCGGGTGAAGCGGCGATTACGACGACTTCGCCATCTTCGGCGATGCAGTACAGTTTTCCGTCGATGCAGATCGGCGAGCCGCTGTAGTTGCCTCCAAGTCTTTTGACCCAGATGTCTTTGCCAGTGCTCAAGTCAACGCAGGCGCAGATCCCTTCGTCGCTCCACTCGTAAAGATGCCCGTCGTACACAACCGGAGTCGGCACGTAGGGAATGACCTTTGTTCGTTCCCAGACGATCTTCGCTCGACCGTCTTCGTCAAGATCGCCGTTCAGGCTGACGGCCATCTGTTGAACTCCGTATCGCCCGCCCTGTCCACATGAAGCGATCAGCAGACCATTTCCGTAAACAGGGGACGCGACCGTTCGCAGCGGGAACGATTGCCCCTGCCAGTTCATGACGCCGGTGTACGGGTTCAGGCTGGTGATGCCCATGTTTCCGCTGACACAGATGAGCTGCGGCTTGCCGTCTTTATCCGGAACGATGATCGGAGTCGCGTAGGATGTTTTGCGGTGGTCTCGAACGGTGCTCCATCTGGTTTTTCCGGTTGCGGCGTCAAGAGCAACGATCCGACTGGGCCCCATCTGATCGTTCGGGCAAATGAGCATTCCGTCAAAGAGTGCGAGTGACACTCCGAGGTTGTGCTGGCTTTCAAACGTGCCAAGGCTGCGTCGCCAGGCAAGGTTTCCGTCGAAATCGTAGGCGCTGACGAGGTACCGCTCGATGTCTGCGAAGGCGACGTAAACAAGCTTGCCATCGGTCACCGGCGTGCTGGATGCCCAGCTGCTCTTACTGTGTTTGTGACTGTCACTCATCGCGATTTCGCGAGTCCACTTTTCCTTCCCCGTCGCCGGGTCCAGACAAAGCAGCCGCCGGATAAATCCATGATCAGTCGCGGCGGTCACAAATAGATTGTTGTCCCAAACGATCGGAGCCGCGTGTCCAACTCCAGGCAGCTCGATGTTCCATTTGTAGTTGCCATCACTCCAGCTCGTCGGGATCCCCTTCTGATCGCTGATGCCGACACCGTTGTCACCTCGAAATCGCGACCAGTTTTCGGCGGACACCAGGTTCGCACTGAAAGCGATGCCGGTCACAACGGAGAGCAATGTCAAACGCATCATGGCGTGCTTCCTGCTGGTGAATTCGTTGAAAGTCCGATTGGCGAGAAATTCGCACCTTTGAAAGTCGCAGAATGGTGAAACACGATCGGCAGTTCAAGCATGTGCATAGCTCTGAGGAATCAGAGAATCGCAAGGATCAGGATTAATGCACGAAATTCACGGACAACACGAAAATGATTGAGAGGGCGAGCACGGATCCCGAGGTGCCTGTTCTGCTTCCATGGACTCGTTCGACGTTCTGAATCGCATCGTATCCTGATACTCACCGGGAAGCAGGGCGAGACTCTTTTCGGAAGTCAGTGGGGCGTTGTTTCGTCTGCCGGAAGAAGGCATCGCTGAAGTATTTTTCGTTGGAGAATCCAACCTGGTCGGCGATCGCTGCCAGGCCGAGATCCGTTTCGGTCAGAAGTTGTCGCGAACGCTCGACTTGAATTCGCAGCAATTCCGCTTTCGGAGTCCTGCCGAGGATCTTTTTGAAACGCCGCTCAAAGACGCTGCGCGACATGGCAACATGCCGGACGACGGCGTCGACGCGAATTCCGTCGCAGGCGTGGTCGCGAATGAAACGGACGGCTTTGGCGATGTCGGGGTCGTCGATCGCCAGCATGTCTGATGAGCGTCGAGCCACCAGTTTCTTTGGTTCCAGCAACATCGGAGCTGCAGAGTCTGTCTCGCCGATCATCATGTGATGGAGTCGCGACGCCGCCTCGTACCCAATGCGGATCCCGTCTGTGTCGATACTTGTCATTGGCGGGTTGGCCATCAGACACAGGACCGGGTCGTTGTCGACGGCAACGATGGCGACCTGGTCAGGCACCTGCACCGCTGCACGTCGGCAGGCGTCGACAAGCTGGTAACCTCGCGGGTCATGACAGGCCATGATGCCGACCGGTTTCGGGAGCGACTTTACCCAGTCCGCAAGGTCCGTCTGTTCTTCTTCCCAGCCTCGGTTGCCGAAGTCGGCTGCGGGGATCCCCGGCGTTCCGGCGTCGGCGTTTTGACGAGATGGTTTTCGCCGCGATTTCGACCTGCCAACCGGCTCACCGGTGTAGACGTCGCACGAGAATCCCGCAGCCTCGACGTGCTGTATGAAATGGGCGCGTCGAAGATCCAGTGTCCTCATCTGTCCGGAAGGAACTCCGCAGAACGCAAACTGCCTCAAGCCGCGATCACGTAAATGTTCGAACGCCAGCCGCGTGATCGATTCGTTGTTGCCGCCAATGAAGGGCAAATCGAGTTCAGGCAATCGGCCGCGAAGATCAATCGCCGGCAAACCGGTGGCCAGCACAGCGTCTGCCATGACCTGATCATCAATGCGTGCCAGAATCCCGTCACCATCCCATGTCGATAACCATTCGGGTGGAGCGGCGCCCAGTCCTTGCGGTTCGAAATACATCGACCACGGGCCGTGCAGGCGACTATAGCTGGCAATGCCTTCGATCATTCCTCGGCCCAAAGCGCGGGATGATTCGATCAGGACAGCAACTCTTAAAAGGCGGCTCATAGACGTCGAATGGCTCTTTGTTTGAGAGTGAGCAACGGAAACTCTGAGTTGAGAGCTCAAGCCAGAATTCGTATCCAGCCTGAATACGCAGGAGTATGCGTGTTCCAGCTGAATGATGACGGCTTTGCGACCGATCGTCGACGGACTTCACCCGGCAGAACAGGTACCTGCAAGTCTGGCTGAGTGTGACGCTCCTTGCGTCGATGGCTGCTCAGCGCGAGAATCTGAACAATGTGACTCAGACAACTTTCCACGAGGTAGCGACATGGCTCAAGCAATTGTTGATCCGGTGCAACTCCGGCAGTTTGCCCAGACGCTGAAGAAATTCAACGAGGGACTGCTTGAACAATCAACAGCTCTGGCCAACCAGTTAGCAACGGTCAGCAACACCTGGCGGGATCAGGAAAACAAGAAGTTCTGCGAGCAGTTTGAACAGCATATGCGACTACTGGCTCGCTTCGTCGAATCGAACAACGACCACATTCCGTATCTGCTCCGCAAAGCCGAGCGGATCGAAGAATACCTTCAGCAGCGTTGATCCGCGTGCTCCCCCGCCGCTGCCCGTAACACACTCCGCCGTATTCCCTTGATCGATTGCCCCATGTCGACCGCCAATGTCCGATCCATCGAAGCAGTTCGCGATTTCCGCGTAGCTCTGCTGACGTTTCAGCAGAACGTCAGCGATGCACTGACATCAATGCAGGAGCAGGTTTACTCGGCTCTGGAGTGGATGGAAAATGATCGTCCCAGGCACTGGCACCAGCAGGAACTGCAGGCTCTCGATCAGATTTCTGAAGCGAGAATCGCACTCGAGGGCGCGCGAATGCGGAAATCGATGGACGACTATCGTCCGTCGCTGATTGAAGAAAAGCAGGCACTTCGAGATGCTAAGGACCGCCTCGCCTACTGCCAGGAGAAGATGCGAATCGTCAAAGCGATGTGCATCAAGGTGCGGCACGAAGCGGACGAATTTCGCGGGCGGATGAGCCAGCTCGAACGTCTGCTGGAAACCGACCTGCCGAAAATGGTTGCCCTGCTGGAGCGAATGCTGACCGCACTGGAATCCTACGCCGAAGTCGATACCCGCAAATATGAGGACTGAGAATTTCGATGACGATTGAGTCTGCAGAATCTTCAAAATCAAACGACAGCTATGACCCGCTCTATCTTGAAGCGATCAACACGTTCCGGGAAAAGCACGCTCGTACGGCGGAACTCGGCGTGCGGGAGCCATCGGCCATGAGCCTGGCCACCGTCAACGCGAACGGACAGCCGTCCATTCGAACGGTTCTGCTGCGAGGCATCGACGAACGCGGCTTCGTTTTTTTCACGAACTCGCAAAGTCGCAAGGGCACTCAGATGGCTGGCAATCCTCAGGTGGCTCTGACATTTTTCTGGGACGCGTGGGCCGAGCAGGTGCATGTCGAAGGTCGCGTCGAAGTGATTTCTGACTCTGAATCTGACAGGTACTGGAGAACTCGCGCCCGCCTGAGCCAGATTGGCGCCTGGGCGTCGGACCAGTCTCGGCCACTGTCCGGTCGCGACGAATTCATGGCACGGGTCGCCGAGATTGAAAAACGATTTGAAGGACAGGACGTCTCGCGTCCGCCACACTGGTTCGGGTACCGCGTTATCCCGCACCGAATCGAACTCTGGTCTGGTCGCGAAGGCCGCCTCCACGAACGCTTTGTCTACGAAGCCGACGGTAAAACGTGGACAAAGCAGATGCTTTATCCGTGAATCGTTCTCGCGAAGGCTGCAGAAAGCAGGATCATCCGGCGGCGGTCTCCGGCCTGTCCCGTGCTTCAAATGGGACTCCCTGCAGCGGAGTGTTCAGCAGCCGGGCTTGCAACATTTCGCGCCGCTCCGCTTCCGTCGCATCGGGACGCCGCCTCAGCAGGTTCTGCTTCATCGTCGCAACGCCCGCTTCATACAGCGCAAAAGTGAGCTGCAGGTCGCTCTTGCGACGGTCAGAATCGGTTAGTTCTGTCGAAATTCTGTCACCTTCTGAATGGATTGCGGCTGTGAAGTGGGAAATCCGTCGACCGGCTACTTCGCTGTCGTTAACATTCGCCTCTCAGCAGAGAGGTTGAAAACTCCAGACTCTGCAGACGGTTTTCGGTCGCTGTTCAGCTCCCTGGTCATAATGCCTTCCCGTTGAACAACCGAAAGACGATTCGTGCTACTTTCCCGCCCTCCTGTCGACCTCGCATAATCGACTCGGCGTTCTTCTCACCGCGTTACTGGCTACCCGTCTATGGATACCTCGTTAATTCGCAACTTCTCGATCGTTGCCCACATTGACCACGGCAAGAGCACGCTGGCCGATCAGTTTCTGCTTCAGACGGGAGCGATCACTCAGCGGGAATTCAAAGAACAGATTCTGGACGACCTGGACGTCGAGCGGGAACGGGGCATTACGGTCAAGGCCCGTACCGTCGCGATTTATTTCAAGTACGAAGGTAAGACGTACGAGCTGAATCTGATCGACACGCCCGGCCACGTTGACTTTCACTACGAAGTTTCACGCAGTCTCGCAGCCTGCGAAGGCGCGCTGCTGCTGGTCGACGCTTTCCAGGGAGTCCAGGCTCAGACCGTCGCCAATACCTACGCGGCGATTGAAGCCGATCTCGAAATCGTCCCGGTCATCAACAAGATTGACCTGCCGGTGGTGCGCATCGAGGAGGTCATGGAAGAAATCGAAACCATTCTGGGGCTGGATGGTCTCAGCTCGATTCTGGTCAGCGCCAAAACCGGACTCAATGTCAATGACGTTCTGGAAGCCATCGTCAAGCAGGTTCCACCGCCCTCGGGAAAGGCCGACAACCCGCTGCAAGCGCTGGTGTTTGACAGTAAGTACGACGGTTTTCGAGGCGTCATTACCTATCTGCGAGTCAAGGAAGGCACCGTCCGCAAAGGGCAGCAAATCCAGTACATGAAGGGCGGATCGGTTCATGAAGTTCTGGAACTCGGTCAGTTCCGCCCAGGCATGAAACCTTGTGACGAACTCGGCCCAGGCCAGGTTGGATACATGCTTTGCGGGATCAAAGAGCTGAGCATGGTTCACGTTGGCGACACGGTGACCAGCCGATCAAACCCTGCGACGAAAGCTTTGCCAGGCTACGCGACTCCGCAACAGATGGTGTTCTGCGGAATGTATCCGATCGACGCAACCGATTTCGAAAAGCTGCGCGCCGAATTGCAGAAGATGGCTCTGAACGATGCCAGTTTTTCCTTCCTGCCGGAAACCAGCGATGCGCTCGGGTTTGGATTCCGTTGTGGTTTCCTCGGCATGCTTCACATGGAGATCATCCAGCAGCGACTGGAAAACGAAGCCGAGATCGACCTGATTCAAACGGCGCCAAACGTAACGTACGAGCTGAAACTGAAGACGGGCGAAGTCAAGCAGATCGACAATCCTCAGGAAGTCCCCGATTCTGGACAGATCGACGAGTTTCGCGAACCGATTGCGAAAGTGACCTTCATCGTTCCAGCAGAGAACATTGGCGTGATTCTGCAGCTTTGCGAAGACCGTCGCGGCATCTACATCGGGACCGAGTATCTCGGCACTAACCGCGCTCAGGTCACGTACAATTTGCCGCTGGCCGAAGTCATTTACGACATGCACGATCGTCTGAAAAGTGCGACTCGCGGTTATGGCACGATGGACTACGAAATCATCGGTTTCCGCCCCGCAGACCTTGTCAAAATGGACGTTCTGGTCAAAGGAAATCGAGTCGACGCTCTGTCCACGATTGTTCACCGGGACAACTCCGAACGCCGAGGCCGGGCGCTGGTCAAGCGACTCAAAGGCGAAATATCGAAGCACCAGTTCGAAATTGCGTTGCAGGCTGCAATCGGGATGCGAGTCATCGCGCGCGAGACAATCTCCGCGCTTAAAAAGAATGTCACCGCCAAATGCTACGGTGGCGACATTTCACGCAAGAAAAAACTCTGGGCCAAGCAGAAGGAAGGCAAGAAACGCCTGAAGCAGTTCGGCGAGGTCGAAATTCCGCAGAAAGCGTTCCTCTCAGTCCTTGATTCGGGCAAGGACGAATAGATACCTCACCCGACTGCTGCCGGAACGTCGGGCTATTTCCAGCTTCTGGCTGCCCTCCCGCCGGACTCGTATAGACACGTTTTCGCTCGCCGCTTTTAATGCGTGGCCTTGCTCGGCCTGGAAGGTTCGAGATCCGCCCGCATGGATGCTGGAGCTACTGAGTGGAAACTGCAAGTCGCCTGTTCCCGTATGTGTGGCCGTACCGACGTATGGCCGTCCTTTCGATCATCTGCGCAATCTTTATCTCGATCTTGTGGGCGGGGAATCTATCGACCGTCCTGCCGATGGTGCGCGTCCTGTTTCAGGATAAGAACCTGCATCAGTACGTCGACGAGCAGATTGAGCTGACGCAAACCGAGATCGAACATCGCAAATCGGTTATCGACCAGATGCCAACCGGCGACGTCGAACGTCGAGCCCGAGCACAGCGTCATCTGAGCGACACGACACGACAACTGGCACTACTGGCAACAACAAAGAAGTACGCTCTGCCCTACGTCCCCGCCGATCGGTTCGACACAATTGCCCTTATTTTTGGCTGCTTTCTGTTCGCCACTTTGCTGAAGGGAATCTTCATCTATCTGCAGGAAGTTCTGGTTGGAGGCATTGTCAATCGCGTCATTGTCGATGTTCGCAAGAAATGTTTCCGACATGCGCTGTCGCTGGATTATCAGACAATCGCTGCGGCAGGCCCCGCAAATCTGATGTCCCGAATCACGAACGACGTCGAGACCCTGGCGGTCGGCCTGCGAACAGTTCTGGTCCGACTCGTCCGGGAACCCCTGAAAGCGGGAGGGTGCATCGCCTTTGCGTTTGTCCTTAACTGGCGATTGACGCTGCTGTCTCTGCTTGTCGTGCCGTGCATCGGCCTGCTGTTCGCAAAGTTTGGCAAGAGCCTGAAGAAAGCATCAAAAGGCACGCTGCACAGCATGTCGGGAATCTATAAAGGTCTTTCAGAGACGTTCGATTCGCTGAAGGTTGTGATTGCTTTTGGAGCTGCTCGGCGACACCGTCGACAGTTTCATTTGTCGAACAAAGAGTACCTCAACAAATCGATGAAGGTTATTCGATTGAGTGCCCTCGCCCGTCCGACAACGGAACTCATGGGCACGATTGCTGTTCTTTCTGCCGTCATTCCGGGAACCTATCTCGTCCTGCGAGGTACCGACGAAATCTGGGGAGTGAAACTTGCGCCAGGGGCAATGGATATTGCACAGCTTTCCGCGCTCTACGCACTGCTGGCCGGAACGCTCGACTCGGTCAGAAAACTGTCGTCAGTCTATGGCGACCTCAAGCGATCAGCCGCCGCGTCAGACCGGATTTTCGAAATTCTGAATGAAAAGACCAAAGTCCCAGAGCCCAAAGAACCTCAAATTGTCGGTCGACACAGCAGAGATATCCGCTTCGAAAACGTCTCATTCACCTATTCGCAGGAGGCCGTCGATGGAAACGCTCGACCGCCAGCACTGCGAAATGTCAGCGTTACCGTTCCGGCAGGCGAAGTCGTCGCCGTCATCGGCGAAAACGGTTCTGGCAAGTCAACGCTGCTGAACATGCTGCCCCGGTTCATGGATCCTGATCAGGGAGCGGTGCTGATTGACGGTGTCGATGTGCGGCAGATTCGAAGTCATGATCTGCGCAGCCAGATCGGTATCGTGACGCAGGAAACTCAACTCTTCGACGATACGATTGCTGAGAACATCAAATACAGCAAACCTGATGCAACCTGGGAAGAAGTCGAAGAGGCCGCCAAGCAGGCTCACGTGATTCCGTTTGTCTCCCACCTTCCAGCCGGCTTTGCGACGCAGATTGGCGAAAAAGGGCAGAAGCTATCCGGCGGGCAGCGTCAACGAATCGCACTGGCACGAGCAATCCTGCGCGATCCATCAATCCTGATCCTTGATGAAGCGACCTCGGCACTCGACTCACAGAGCGAACACATCATCCATAAAGTGCTGAAGCAGTTTGTCAAAGGACGCACCGTCTTCGTCATTACTCACGTCATCAACGACACATTCCTTGACCTTGTCACGCGCATCGTCGTGATGGATTCTGGATGCGTTGCAGCGATCGGCACTCATGAAGAACTATTGAAAACTTGTGCGATCTATCAGCGTCTCTATCACTCGAACAAGTCTCAACGTGTGGCCTGACCGGCATCGCGATTCAAATCCGCAGTTTGTGTCTACAACCAGGAGAGTTTGGGAACCGAATCACCCGGCAGGTCGTCATACCGCACATAAATGATGCCAGTTTGCATCGAATCGTCGAAATCCGGGCGTTCAGCCGCTTGCTGTAAACTATTTCGACCGCAACTCGCAGGCTGAAACCATACCTATTCCACCCTTTCTCTCTCCCTTACGGTGAGGGACGTTTGTAACTTTGAACTCAACAGGATTGCCGTTGATTCACTTGTTGAATCGGCGTTAGTTTTCACCCGTTGTTACCCGATTGACTTAGCTGCAGATTGTTAACTGGAGCCGGGGCGCAACAGATTGAGTCGACTCTCGCGAGCGACGCATGTATCAGGGAGCAAGCACAGTGGCGAAAAAAGACGAAGCACCAGCAGAAAACAAGAAGGCTGACGATGCTGCAGTAGCAACGGCCGAAGCGCCGGCTGCAGCCGCAGCCGCTCAGGCACAGCAGACACTGATCGTCGACGACTCAAACGTCGCTGCCGGTTACGCCAACTTCTGCCGAGTTTCGAGCACTCCGGAAGAACTGATTCTGGATCTGGGCCTCAACCCGAATCCGTACGCCACTGGCGAAGTCAAGGTTCCGGTCACGCAGCGGATCATTATGAACCACTTTACAGCCAAGCGTCTGTTGAGCGCCCTTTCGATGGCTCTGCAACGTCACGAGCAGGCTTTCGGCGTTCTGGAAACCGACGTTCGTCGTCGAGTTCGTCGTCAGACCACGTAAAGCTGACGGATGATTGTTTAAGTTAACTCGGCCAGCCGATCGGTTGATCTGCTGGCCGTTTTCTTTTGCACGATTCAATTCCTATCCGAGACAGAGCATCCAACAAAAAAACGCCGTGGCTCGTTACTGAGACACGGCGTTTTTTAATTCGTCGGCTGTCATCTTCAGACACCTGTGTTCAGAGCCTGAAGCAACACCCCAAAAAGATCAGGTCTTAGACCATGTCTTTCAGAGCTTTCAGTGGAGTCACTTTGACTGTCTTTGAAGCTGGCTTGGCTGGAATGTCGCGGTATTCCTTAACAAGCGGAACCCAGACGTGTTTCTTGGCTGGACGTGCAGGTTTGTCTTTGACGACGATCTTGCACAGACCAGGAATCGTGAAAGATCCCGGACCATTCTTTTTGACCGAATCGCCGATCAGTCCGGTGAGTGCGTCAAGAACAGACTGAACTTCCTTCTTCGCGAGGCCACTTGACTCTGCGAGACTGTTCAGAACCTGGCTTTTCGTGAGCGCCTTTGGCTTAACTGCTGCGGCTTTCTTCATCCGGGGCATCCTTTCAAAGATGTAGCTGGTTGGAAGCTGTAAAGAGGGTTAATTTTGATTCTCGTTGAAACCCGTCGACCGATCAGAACGGGATAACAGGTTGAATTGAGAGTTCGATGCCGTTCAGGCAATCCTTAACGACGTGGGGATTATTAAGGTGTCGAGTCTCGCAAAGTCAACTAATACGCGTGAAATCCTTAAAAAACAGCATTATTCGGTATTCAGGCCATTCAGGCTGGCAACCTGAGTCATTTTCTGATTAGTGCGACCGATCGCGACCGAAATGTGCCCAGACTTCCACGATGCGACCTGGTTACTCGTATTCAATCGGACATCCGACTGGCCTGGTCTCCTTGATCTCGATCGTCCTACCGGTAAGTGTGGCGTCAATCGCATCCTTCAGAAATCGTCGATCAACTTTCTCGGGATACATACTGTCATCGATCCCGCCCATGTAGGCGATTCGCCGTCTGGCATCGAGCAGAAAGACACAGGGTGTCCACAACGCTCCGTAGTTTTTTCCAGTCTGCTGAGTCGGGTCCTGAAGATACGCAAACGGAAACTTCCGATCCGTTGATCGCTTCCGCATAGCCGCAAGATTATCGGCTTCGTAAAGGCTCACGCTAATTGCAACGAACTCGACACCCTGCTTTCGAGTTTCCTCAGCCAGCTTGATCAAACGCTGCTCGTAGGCCTGCGCGACCGGGCAGTGGTTGCACGTAAAGACAACGACGATCGCTTTGGCTTCTTTCAGCTCGTCGAGGCTGTGCGTCTTCCCGTCGACTCCGTGCAGATCCTTCCAAGCCGGTGCCGGCTTGCCGACGTCCAGCACGCGGTTGAATTTTGCCGCGATGAGTTCGGCCGAAACAGCAAACATCAGAACGGACACAACGGCGATCAACTTCAGACTTCGACGACTCATCAAATTGCTTCCCTCATAAATCTACTTAACCACTGACATCTCATTTGTGGTAGCCGACAGTCGTGCAAGAACTTCTTTTACCCGGCCACTGTCGATGGCTTCTGACGCCAACGTTGCCGCTTCCTTCGGACCGGCCGCCTTACCCGCAGCAACCAGTGATGCGGCAGCATTGGCAACGACGATGTCTCGAGATGGTCCCGTTTCTCCGCCAAAAATCCGACGAATTCGATCTGCACTCTCAGACGCACCGTTGACAACCAGTTCGTTCACATTGCATTCAGAGAGTCCGAAGTCGCTCGCTGACCAGACATGTTCAACGACGCCGTCACGGGATACATCAAAAACAGCCGTCTGTCCCCACAGACTGACTTCATCGAGTTCGTCGTTTCCGCATACGACCAGCGCACGATCGCAGCCGAGCTGAAACAATGCGGTCGCCAGCTTTTGAGCAAAGTGTTTTCGGTTTGCTCCGAGCAACTGAAACTGAGCCCCCGCCGGGTTCGTCAGTGGTCCGAGCAAATTGAAGATTGTCCGAATCCCCAGGGCCTTCCGAACCGGTACAACGTTCTTCATGGCGGAGTGCAGAAGTGGTGCAAAACAGAAACCGATGCCGACTTCATCAATGCACTTTCCAACCTGCTCGGGGGAGAGTTGAAGGTTGATTCCGAGTGCTTCCAGCACGTCGGCGGAGCCGCTTGAACTCGACACGCTTCGATTTCCGTGCTTGGCCACCGGGACACCAGCCGCCGCGGCCACAAACGCCGTCGCCGTGCTGATGTTAAAGGTGTGCAACCGGTCGCCGCCGGTTCCACAGGTATCAAGCAGCCCTTCTGACTGACACTCGATTCGCGTCGCGCGTTGCCTCATGACGGCTGCCGCGCCGGCGATTTCCTCGATTGCTTCGCCTCGAACGGTCAGCGCCGTCAGCAAGGCGGCGATTTCTATTTCTGAGCATTCACCGTCCATAATGGCTGCAAATGCGGCTTCGGTAGCAGGACGAGGGACCGTCTGCCCGTCAAGAATATGGTTGAGTGCCGCACGGATTGATTCGTTCATGTCATGACCTGATGAGTCTCTGAGAATTTCGACGAACGGTGAGTTCAGAAAACAAACAATGAATGGCTGGCGGAGATTCGAAGTCGCTGCGGTGGCCAGTATTCCCGCTTAAGCAGGGCTCGTCGAGCGTTCACAGGCTGGACGAACTCTGCCGGCCAGTCTAGCGTTTCTCGTCATGGAAGCTTTCTCTGGTTGCACAACGACCAGACGCCACCATTCTGCCTGTTTTGAAAAGAAGGCTCAGGTCCGACTGAGCAGTGACACTTGTCGCAAATTCTCATTCCATCAGGAGTTTCAAGATGTCTGTGAGCCGACGTCAGTTTCTGAAACGAAGCATTCACGGAGCAGTCGCGGTTGGTGCCGCAGGTCTCATTGCAGAGACTCCTTCGCAGTCGGGAAGGTCAGGGCGGTTCTCGATTCCTGGCCTGTACGCTGCCGAGGCCAGCTCTCGGAAAGCCTCAAAACACATCGACGTGCACACTCACATTGGCACAACGTGGAACGGCAACAAAGAGCTGACCGCCGACGGGTTGCTGCGGTGGATGGACGAGCACGACGTCGAAATGTCGGTTCTGTTGCCACTGACGTCGCCGGAATCGTCGAGCTTCCTGCTGCTCACTGAGCCTGCTCTGGCCGCCGCGAAAGCGCATCCTGATCGTTTCGTAGCGTTCTGCTCGATCGACCCTCGAACGTCGTTGCGTGGCGGACGAAAAGGGTTTCTCGAAGTCATCGGTAAGTATGTCGAGCAGGGAGCTCGCGGGTTCGGTGAGCATAAAGTCGGGCTCAACTTTGACGACCCGCTCATGATGCAGATTTACGACGTGTGCCAGGAGCTGCAGATTCCGTTGCTCTTTCACATGGATAACGAACGGGGAAAAGATCAGCCCGGTCTACCGCGACTTGAACATGCTATCGCCACGTTTCCCAAGCTCAACTTCATCGGACACGGTCCCGGATGGTGGGCATCGATTTCCGGCGGGCTGACTCAGGCAGAACTGATGAGCTATCCCAAAGACAAGGTTCGCCCCGGCGGCGCGATCGACACGCTGATGGAGAAGTATCCGAATCTCTACGGCGATCTCTCAGCCGGATCAGGAGCGAACTCAATCAGCCGCGACCTTGAATTCGGTCGTGAGTTTATGGTCCGTCGCCAGGATCGACTCCTCTTCGGAACCGACTATCTGCAACCTGGACAGGTGGTGCCTCAGTTCGAACTGTTCGACAGCCTCGACTTGCCGCCCGAGGCTGCCACAAAAATCTTCCGTGGTAATGCGGAGCGGATTCTGAAACTCAACTCGTGAGAATTTCGGCGGGGCTGAAGCCTTTAACGTCTGCTACAAGCCCTGCCAAAAGTGTTCCGCCGGCATTGCCCAGTCCTTTTCGATTGGCCAGTTGATGGCAAATCTGCACTGGCAAAGCCGGTGACACACTTCGAAACCTGTAGGTGATCAGCCCCTCAACAAACCGCAATCTGCCGAACTATTCGGCAATCCTGATTTCGAACAGTTGGCCAGCGTTCTTTTGGTCGGAGCGTGCTCCACCGGTCGCAAAGACCCGGCTGAAGTCACCATCCTTGAAGGCGATGCCGTTCACGGTGGCTCCGATCTCGATGGATCGAAGCAGCTTGCCTTCGGGTGACAACATCTCAACCCGCCGTCGATCTCCGTAAGCGACGAAGAGGCGCCCGCTCGTCGGATCAACCAGCAGACCGTTGGCGAAACCTTCAGCATCATTGGCTGAGGTGGCAAGTTCTGCGATGACCTGCTTCGGTCCGACCTGACCTGGTGATCGGATTTCGAACTCGATCAGCCGGCTGTTCTGACTTTCGACTACCAGCAGCTTCGAGCCATCTGCCGACAGAGCGATCCCTTCCGGGAAGGCCAGATGTTGAGCGACAATCGTCACGCTTCCGTCGGCAGCGACATAGTGAATGCGACCGATTGGATTGCTGATGCGGGCATACCCGGGGTCTGTGAAATAAACGCCGCCTATTGAATCGGCCACCAGATCATTCGGTGCTCGCAGGAAGTTGCCGTCACTTCGCGTCGCGACCTTACGAACCTGCTCACCAGCCTGGTTCAGTTTGACAATCGCACGCTGCCCGGCATCGGCCACCAGGTGGCTGCCGTCGGAGAGGATGACGTGACCTCGGGGAGAGCCCATCGTCGCCCACGGCTCGACAGAACCGTCCAGTGAAACCTTCGAGATGTGTTTGCCGTGCGAGACGAATGCGTTGCCGGAATTGTCAAACGTAACATTATCACCAGGCGACCAGATTTCGGCGACTACCGAAACGGCATCCTGCGAAAGGGTCACTGGTTCGGTCGGCGTTGTCGGAAAGAGCGGTTTGGTGAAGGATTTGCTTTTTGCTGTGTCGGTTGTCGGGAGCTTGCCATCGGATTTCACGATCGAGGCCAGCTGATCCGGTTGCGGCAGGTCGATTGTTGTTTTTCGTTCTGGCTCAATCGAGTTCTTCGCATCAAGCTGTGGCAGACTCGGCAGTGTTGACGGTTTCGTTTTTTCAGCCAGGGTCGACGGTGTGATCACCGGCAACGCCGCAGAAGCATCGTCGTTCAGATCCTGCGTCGGAACTTCGACATCAGCTTTCGGAGACGTGACAGGCAGGTCGTCTTCGTTGATCTCTTCCTGGGGTGCCCCCTCTGAGTTGACCTGTGGTCGAGGCAGCACGATTTTCGTCGGCGGAAAGAGGCTCGAAGTTTCCTTCGCCAGCTGTTCCTTCACTTCAACTTTCGTCACGTTTTCCGAGGCGGAGTCAGCTTTTCGCAAAGGCTCGACTGGAGTCAGTCCGGTTTCCGGTTTCGTGACTTCGACTGTGCCAGGGTTTGGAACGGGAACTTCCGGATCAGCAACGATCGGCTCGAACGAATCCTGGAACGGGTCGGCGGCTGGCTTTTCGAATTCAGGTTTCGCTTCTGCGCCACTGGTCGGATCAGTTGCATCTTCAACGACTCCGACTATTTCGTCAGTCACACTCCTCGATCTGCCGTTCCCCTTCGGGCTGTCTTCCGGAAACAGGTTCGACTCAGCCAGCGGATCGGCGTCTGCAACCTTGTTTTCGGACTCACTGGCGACGATTTCTGGTTCTGATGCTGGTGTCACGTCGGTCAGTGATTCATCGTAAGAATCATCCGGCTTGTCGATTTCCGGGAACGGCAGACGTGGGCCGTTACCGGAACTGCTCACTGATTCGGCCAGTGGCGGCGCAGGCGGTTTAAGAAAGAGGTCGCCGTCCAATTCGGTGTCGAAGTTTTCGTTGGTTTCAGGCGGAGCGGCAAACGGCTCCGTATACGGCACGGTCTGCGTCACTGTTTCCGAGACAGCTTCCGGAACCATCAGCGGAGCTGGGTATGTTGTCGGAGCGGGTTCCACTTCGACTGCCGAGTATGGAGCGGTGCGGCATCCTGACAGACCGGTCATCACAAGTGAACCGGCGACAAGAAGATGTGGCGAAGTTCTCTTCAACCAGCGATGAAGGTTCACCATAGCAGCAGACTCCTTAGAGTTTTCTCTTCGTGATGCGCGAGCTATCCCAGCTCCAGCAGCCTCGCTTCTTACGACCCGAGCAAAGCCATTCTGAGAATCGGCAGGAGTCAAGCAGAAAGTCATCGGCAACCATTCGAGAATCGACTGATCCTCTGACTTCGGCGCAGTAGCGACATTCACAGCGGCTGATCCTGAAACGTGGATCGAGCGTCTCGTGGTTGACGTAGGCATGCTGCCCGAAGCGCCGGTCGTTCCGAACCTGCAGACGCGAGCGGTTCTTGCATGGCCGGGTGAGTCCCCGATGGCGATCAGTCAGCAGGACCGTCACAGCCAGAACGCTTCAACCGGATTCGTCGACAGTCCCGATTCTTCTGGCAGAATTCGTGCTCGATGAGCAGCCCGTTTATGCGTAACGACTGATCCGCATGACGTGTCCGGTTCGGACGACCCGGCCCTATCGACCAGCAACCGTTCACCCGGGAATTTCGTGCGATAAGTCCAGCCCCGTGGCAAGTACCACAAGCCTGGATATACTCACAAATCTGCGTTCGCGATTCCAATTGTGGCAGTACACCTACGAGTCAAATGGCCGTTTGGAAACCTGAGTGACTTCGCAAAATCAGCAACCTCTTAACAGCGTGACTCGCCGGTCGTTTCGATCAGTGATGCAGAACGCTGTCCCGTTTCTGGTTGCCGCCTTCGTTTTCCTGAGCCCCCCCACGATTGTTTTTTGCCAGGATCTGCCGCGGTTTCGACCCGACGGTGCGCCCGGCGAGAACCTGGCTCCGGACACTGATGGCGAACGTTTCGCTCAGGCTGGAAATGATAAAGAAGCAGAGCCCAACGCCACTAAGCCGACTGCCAACGAAGTTGATGAGGACGACGATCCAGAGCCGCAAGTCGAGGATGAGGACGATCCGAGATCTCAGCGGAATCTTGACAACATCGATTTCCGAGCACCGATCAACCGTGCCAGGCAGGCTGCGTGGCAGAAAATCGAACGAGCTGTTCAAGGTCGGGACTGGGACGACGTGTTACGGCGTCTTGATCGCCTGGCCGATCATCCCGATCGTACGAACTCTGAGGACTACGTCATTCGACACTCGGATGGCAGCCTGAAATCCGTCAGACTAAGTGCCGCGGAATTGCTGGGAGGACTTCCAGAGAACGTTCGCGCTGCTCGTGCACGATCAGACGGTACGCTGGCGAAGACGCTGCTTGACCAGGCCATTCTGGACAACAGTCTGCAGCAGTTGAGCCACGTCGCCGTCCGGTTTTTCGGAACGCCGATCGGGTATCAGGCGGCCGATCGACTCGCGGCTCAACTGGTTGACCGAGGTGAATTCGCGCTGGCCGCCAACTGGCTGAAGCTTCTCAAGAATTCCGACTCGTCAGTCACCAGGTCGCCAGCCTGGCAAAAGAAAACCCAATTGATTCTCGATCTGACCAGTGCGTCGCCTGATCCGGCAAGACTGTCAGACACACTTCGAATGCTCCGCAACCAGTTCGTCAGTGCTGAACCAACCGCTCAGGATCAGTGGCCGCTGCTGGGCGGAAACTCGAAGCGACACGCCGAACCTTCGGTCGCGAGCCGGCCCGTGATGATTCGTCGATGGGAGTTTCCGACGACTTCCCAGTCGAGTCTGAAATCAACGATCGAAAACCTTATCTCTGATCTGACTTACCGATCGGTGCCCACAATCCCGGCAGCCGCCCCGATTTTCGTTGATGGCAAACTGGTCTGTCGCACGTTTCGCGGAGTCGAAGTCGTTGATGCCGTTACCGGGCAGCATCTTTGGACGACAGCCGAAGATGATTCCGTCGAAGGACTGCTTGGTACCGCGTCGTCTGACGCTCGCAGCATTGCCAACCTGACGCCGAACATGACGCCGCTGTTCTCGGAAGCCGTGGCTGTTGATCGAACCGGGGGACCAATCGGTCAGTTTGTGTTTCAGAACGCGGCACACGGCATTATCAGCAGCGACCGGAAGACCGTGTACTTTCTCGAAGACGATCCTGTTTTCACATTAGGCCGAACGAGTATCCGGCAGGCCGCGGGCGCCAACGCCTCGCCACGGCCTGACTCGGCCACATCCAATCGGCTGAAAGCGTATGACCTGAATACTGGCGACCCCGTATGGCAAATCGGAGGGCCGGAAACCAGTGAACCATTCGCGCCCGAACTGGCCGGCTGGTTCTTTCTGGGAGCACCGTTGCCCGACCGAGGCGACCTGTTCATCGTCGGGCAGAAAGAAAATTCAATCAGACTCTTCTGCCTGGACCCCAAATCCGGCACAGCGCGATGGTCGCAGCAGATTGCCTTCGCAGAGGAAGGCCTCGAACGAAACCTCAACCGGCGACTATGGTCGGCTCAACTGGCGACCGCTCACGGAATCGTCGTGTGTCCTACCACCGTTGGCTGGCTGGTGGGCGTCGATCGATCGACAGGCACCATCGTCTGGGCTCACCGCTATTCCGAACGCGAACCGGATAGCCGCATCGGAAGCCCGCGGCTGTTCCGAGGTTTCCAGGGCGGCATCCAACTGGCCAACGAATCGATCGGCGAAACCTGGATCCCGTCGACTCCGATCATTATGGGCGACCGAGTTGTTTACGCTCCTGCAGAACCTCGCGACGAATCAGATGGCACGACACGTTTCCTCGACTGCGTCAATGTCTTCACGGGAAAGCGAATCTGGTCACTGCCGCGCGATCAGGCACTCGCCGTCAACGGAGCTTCAGGCGGACGAACCGTCGTGACCTGGCCAGATTCAGTTGTCATTCTCAAGCCCGACGGCTCAACGCAGGCAGAAATCGGGTTCGCTCCTGAAGACGGCCTGCCATCGGGACGCGGCGTCGTTGCCGGCGACTCTTTCTGGTTGCCGCTTCAAAAGAACGTGCTGCTGCGTTTCGATCTTGAGCAGGCCAGGCTTGCCGAACGAATCGAAGTAGCTTCCGGTTACCCGCCGTTGGGGAATCTTGCCTTTTACCAGGGCCTGCTGATCTCGCACGCCCCGTTCGGTATTACGGCGTGGGAACTGGAAGAAACCCTGGGAACTCGACTGGCGGCCATTCGATCTTCCGGCGACGCCGGCACTGCCGACATTCTGGAAGCTCAACAGGCGCTTCTGAAAAACCAGTACTCAGCCGCGATCGAGATTCTGCGGCCTCGGCTTTCAGCCAATCCCGACACAATTCTGCATCAGTCAATTCTTACACTGCTCATGCAGGCGGCTGCCGGCCAGATCAAATCGCAACCGGACCGGGCACTCGCACTGCTGGACCAGGTGGAGCCATTGTTCGAAACGATCGGCGTCGAGGAATCCGCGTTTAAGCTCCAGCGTCGACAACTTAAAGTCGAATCACTGCTCGAACTAAATCGTCCTGTCGAAGCTTTCGAGCAACTTCTGGCGCTGACGACTGCCTCTTCGACTGGCGTTATCAAACGATTCGACGACGACCGAATCACCGTCGACGTTGACGCCTGGCTGGCTCGCCAGTTCGAGTCTGTCTGGCTCCGACTGTCGACTGCCGAGCAATCGCGGATGTCGAACAAGGTTGGCGAGTTTCTGCAACAACGAAACCAGCCAGAAGTTTCAACTTCAGACCGCGAACGTCTCGCAATACTGTTCCGTTTCCATCCGAACTCGCAGAAGCTGGCTCGGCAACTGGCTGACGAAGCAGCTGCTGCCGAACGTTTTATTGATGCCGAACACTGGCTCAAGCAGATCGCCCGTTTCGGCGCACCGAGCCAAACAGCCGATGCGTTGCTCAACAGACTGCAACTGAGAAATAAACTCGCCATCGTCGATCAGGATACTCAAACGCTGATGCGGCGGCTTCAGACGGACTTTGTGACCGCGGTACTTCCCAATGGGACGGTTGTCTCAGACGCGTTGAAGCCACTGGTGAATCAGCTTGACGAGTCGTTGCCGGTACAAGGTTCTGACTGGGGCAAGATCAGCCTGACGGCGACAAGATCGGCAGCGACAGAACAACGGAACAAAAGCCCCCGCCTGGTCGCTGACCATCCTTTCAACAGGTACCGAGTCGAAACTCACAAATCAGAAGCTGGCTCAAACCGACTCAGTTTCTTTGACCGGAAAACTGACAACCTGTTCTGGACCGTCTCGCTCCGCTCGAACAATGCTTTAGAAGAAGCTGGTAATCGAGGTTTGACGGTTCATCAGTCAGGACAGATTTACGCTGTCCTCAACCGTAACGTGTTAAACGTGCTCTCGCTCCCTGAGCGACGCGTGCTGTGGACGCAGCCCGTTGAAGGGCTCGACAACGCTCGTCGCAGCGCCGTCAGACGCGGACGTCCACTGGAAGACATTCAGGAATGGATGCTTCGCCGCCGTCCCGGTTCGATGGATGCCGTCCCCGTCATTAATTCAAGTTACCTGTGCAGTCGCGCCTCGCGATCGCTCACCGTTTTCGATTCGCGAACCGGCCAGCTGCGATGGAGACTGGAACCGCTGGAAAGAAGCCTGCGAGTTTTTGGAACTCGCAATACAGTTTTCCTGACACGACCAGACGGCACGATTTCGGCGGCTCATGACGCTATCGACGGGCGACCGATCGACGCCAGCGTCTTTCAGGCTGAACTGCCGGAGTCATCGGTCCTCGTCAAAATTGACGAACACTCAATTGTCACCATTACGCAATCCGACGCTGAAAAGAATGATTCCAAAGACACACTTGTCCCTGACCCGGTCGTCACATTCAAAGCCATCGACCCGACGACGCGCGAGGAACTCTGGAACCATGAATTCTCATCAAAAATTCAGGTCCGGATGATCTCGAACGATCAGTTGGCGATCCTGGCTCGCTTTGGTCATATCAAGGTGTTGAACTTTCGAACGGGCGTCCTGACCGAATTCGAGAAAATCTCTGCAACGTTTCGCAAGGGCAGTCCCGAATTCACAATCCTTTCAGACGGGCAGATTCTGTACGCCATTCTGAAGGTTGACACGACAACCGACACACAACCGCCCGGCCTGCCACGCGTGCTGCTGAAAGGTCTGGTAATTGCATTCGACGCAGCGACCGGCAAGGAGTTGTGGAAAAAGGACATGCCTGAGCAACACCTGATTCTGGAGCGGCTGGACCAGATTCCGTTTCTGATCACGACCAGCTATCGCCGGAATTTTCTACTTCAGCCTTCCGATCTCCGGCGCATCATCGTTCTGGACAAACGCGACGGCAGCGTGCTGCTCGACACAAATGACGAGCCAGGCGAAGCCGCTTTCCACTCAATGCTCATCGACACCGAAGGCCGACACGTCGATCTGATCTCAAACACCGAACGCCTCCGCCTGGAGGCAACTGCCGTCGCGAATTAGATTCTCGCCTCTTCAATCAGGCACGACAGACTCGCCCTTTCGAATCTCACGCGAAGTTTCAAAGAGGACGTTGCCCCTGCTGACGCGATTCGAAGGTGCCAATGCCATCGTCCCCGCTGGCTCAATTGGCTCCAGTCGTGACGGCAGGTTCTTCCAAAGCAGCTAGCGTCAATCTGCTGCTTACCGGCTGCAGAAATCTGCGCCGGCCGGCCGGTGTGAACAACGCGTCCGCCGTCGTTGACGCGTTAACCGGGGACTACTATAGAGACTTCGCGGCCCCGAACATCTTCTATCACCCAGGGGCTATGAATCAGGATGAATTGATATGACTGAGCGAATTTTTAACTTCTCGGCAGGCCCGGCTGTTCTCCCTCTCGAAGTGCTCGAAGAAGCCCGCGAGGATCTGCTTTCTTTGCGTGGCACCGGCATTGGCGTGCTCGAACATTCGCATCGAGGCAAAGCATTCACCGCCGTTCGCGACGAAGCCGAAGCCGCGATTCGCGAAGTCGGCTCGATTCCTGACAACTACAAAGTGCTGTTCATTCAGGGAGGAGCGTCGTTGCAGTTTGCGATGCTGCCCATGAACCTGCTGTCGAACGGCCAGACGGCGGACTACGTCCTGACCGGAGCGTGGGCGAAAAAAGCGATTAAAGACGCCAAGGCTTTTGGAACCGCTCACGTTGCGGCGACCAGCGAAGATCGCAACTTCTGCTACATCCCGAAAGAGTACGACTTCTCGGCGGGTGCCAAGTACGTTCACTTCACCTCGAACAACACAATTTTCGGAACTCAGTTCGCGTCCGAGCCAGACATTCCGGACGGCGGCACGCTGATCTGCGACGCCAGCAGCGACATCTTCTCGCGACCGATCGACGTCTCGAAGTACGGCATGATTTACGCCGGAGCTCAGAAGAATCTCGGCCCCAGCGGAGTGACCCTGGTCATCATTCGCGACGATCTGGTCGCCGCCGGTAAGGACACCATTCCGGCGATGCTTCAATATCGGACGTACGCCGAAAATGATTCGATGTACAACACGCCGCCAGCTTTCGGCATCTATCTGGTCGGTCGAGTCTGCCAGTGGATTCTGGATCAGGGCGGTCTGACCGCCATGCAAGAACGCAACGACGCCAAAGCCGCGAAACTGTACGACCATCTGGAAACCAGCTCGCTGTTCAGCGCCACCGCCGATGCCGACAGCCGCTCAAAGATGAATGTCACGTTCGTGACCGGCAACGCCGACACTGATGCCGAGTTCATCAAACAGGCAACCGCCGCCAAACTCGACGGCCTGAAAGGTCACCGCAGCGTCGGCGGCATGAGAGCCAGCATCTACAACGCCTTCCCATCCGAAGGCGTCGACTCTCTGGTCGACTTCATGAAGACCTTCGAAGCCTCTCAAGGGTAGTCGCTCCTGAGTGAGCATGCAGTCACGCACGGGGCAGTGGTCTGCCTCTTCCGTCCCCCTGCGCAGTGAGCCCACCGCAATAACAGGAACGGAAGCGTCTTTCCATCAGCATCCGCCCTGATTACGCCACCCTCGCCCTCTGCTGGGCGTGACTCTGGAGTGCCTCCCTGAAAGTGATCCATGTGTTATGAGAGTCTGACCGGTCCGATTCCGGGCCAAGGAGACTTTCGATGACGAAGAAACGCCGCCGCCGACACACGCCGGAGCAGATAGTTTCGAAGCTTCGTGATGCTGATGCCATGTTGAACGCTGGCAAGGAACTGGCAGTTGTCCTGCAGACTCTTGAGATCGCCGAGGCCACGTGCCATCGCTGGCGTCAGCAATACGGTGGGATGAAGAGCGAGGAAGCGAAGCGTCTGAAACAGCTCGAAGATGAGAACCGTCGCCTGAAGCAGATCGTCGCCGACAAGGAACTCGACATTCAGATGTTGAAACACCTTGCGGAGGGAAACTGTCGGGCATCTGCAATGCTCGCGTTCGCTCACGGGCCCTTCTCGGAAGCGAGCGGCTGTTGATGAATTGCAGCAGTCGTATTCGGTATCCGAACGAAGGGCGTGCCAGGTTGTTGGGCAGCCTCGCAGCAGTCAGCGATACACGCCACAGGTTCCCGATGATGAGCCTCGGCTGTTCGCCGACATGCTGCAGGTCGTGAGAGAGTTTCCTCGATACGGTTATCGGATGGTGACGCACAAACTTCGTCAGCAGAACTGGACTGTGAACGCCAAACGCGTTTATCGACTGTGGCGTCGAGAGGGACTGAAAGTGCCAAAGAAGCAGCGAAAAACACGTCATTCCGGCCAGCCAGAGAACGGCTGCGGCCATCACCCCGCCGCCCATCCCGACGACGTCTGGGCGTGGGACTTCGTGTTTGATCGAACGTCAAACGGCACGATGCTGAAGTGGCTGGTGATCGTTGACGAGTTCACACGCGAGTGCCTGTGCCTTCACGTGGATCGAAATATCAGAAGCGATGACGTGATCAACGAACTGGCAAAACTGTTTGCCACCCGAGGGCTTCCGAATCACATTCGCAGCGACAACGGCCCGGAGTTCACAGCAACCACGATCAGCTCGTGGCTCAGGAAGCTGGATCTTGAAGTTCTCTACGTCGAGCCGGGCAGTCCCTGGGAGATGCCCAGTTGTGCGGTTGGTCGATCGACAAGCTGGACCGTGTTCGTCGTCGCTGTATCGACGAAGGGTTTCTGCATTACGAACCCGGAGGCAACCGCACGCCCGGTCTGTATTGGTTGCTGGTCGATGATTCGCTCGGAGACGCACCGGACCTCGGACCGATTGGAGAACTCGATTCAGACTTCAAACCGCAATCTGCGGAACATCCTGCGGACAATTCCGCGACTGAACCGCTCGAATCCTGCGGAGAGACTCCGGAGGAAAGTGCCGAACTGACAAGCGTACTCCTATCCAATACCTCGCTTCCCCCACCTCCCGTTGCCACGAACGTGGAACCGTCGAAGCCTGAAGCCGCCGGCGAGGCTGACCAGTGGGATGAGGTGGAGGAAGGTTTGATTTCGGCAGGAGTCTGCCACCGGCGCGGGTTGCTCGGCAATTTTCGGCAGACGGGTTGCTCAGCAGTGCACGCGCTCGAGCTGATTGCGTTCTGGAAGCTGAATCAGGATCGGTTTGATTCTCCGGTCGGAGCACTTCATCACCGGTTCGAAAATGCTCACCCGTCGATTCCCGCTGCCGAACGCTGGCCGGGACTCCAGGCGAAGCCCAAACCAAAGCCCGCACCGGAAGTCGAAATCGGTCGGTACACCGCTGACTGGTCGCTGCTACGGCCATCGCGTCGAGCCGAGCTCGCTCGGCAGGCTCAGGTTGATCTGAGCGGCCACGAAGGGAAAGGGCTTCGAGAACTCCCACCAACCTTGCAGAAACCGATCATCGAAATACTCGCTCGGGGAACGGAACGAAAGCCGTCACCAGAACGGGAAGATTGAATCAACGACGACGATTTGAAGCCCGTCGATGGTCGACGGGCAGAGCCGTGGATGTTTCTTGCAGAGCTGGGAAACCAGCCGGAAACGGACTTCAACAATGAACGAACGAAGTTTGTTTGACGACGGATCGAGCGATTGGGACAGGCCGCCGGACAAGCCGGTCGGTCTGCCGCACAACCGAACGGAAACCAGTCGTCGTGCTGCGGAAAGCATGGTTCCGGCGGCGACGGCTCAGGCGGCTCGGGTATTTCACTTCATCGCAGAGTGTGGCAAGGAAGGTGCCACCGATCACGAAGTCCAGGCGGAACTCGGCATGACCGGCGACAGCGAACGACCTCGCCGATGGTCGCTGCAACGTTCCGGGCTGATTTGCGATTCCGGACAACGCCGTTCGACAGAAACTGATTGAAGAGAATCCGTTTGCTGACCTGAAGAGTCTGGTTGTCGGAAATCCAGAACGGTTCTACTTCGTGACTCGACAGGAAGCTCAACAGGTCATCGACGCCTGCCCGGATTCCGAATGGCGTCTAATCTTCGCTCTGAGCCGATTCGGGGGCCTCCGTTGCCCGTCAGAACACCTCGCCCTGCGATGGTCCGACGTGAATTGGGAACATGGCCGGATTCTTGTCAGCAGTCCGAAGACGGAGCATCTGGCCGGAGGCGAAAGCCGGTTGGTCCCGATGTTCCCGGAACTGCGCCCGTACCTGGAACAGGCATTCGACCAGGCGGAACCGGGGAGTGAATTCGTCATCACCCGTTACCGGGACGCCGACAAGAATCTGCGGACGCAACTGCACCGGATAATCTGCCGGGCTGGCCTGAAGCCGTGGCCGAAAGTGTTCCAGAACCTGCGATCGACGCGCGAGACCGAACTGGCCGAACAGTTCCCGCTGCAAGCCGTCTGCCAGTGGATCGGCAATTCTCAGGCGGTTGCCCAAAAGCATTACCTGCAAGTCACCAGCGAGCATTTCGAACGGGCTGCCAGCATCCCGGAAAAAGCGCTGCAGAAAGCGGTGCAGCAACCGCTCGAACGCACCGGAAATGCAGCGCAAGTAGTGAACACGGCGCATGAAAAAACCCCAGACGATGCTGGGGTTTGCGAGTCTTTGCCAGTATCAGCTACTGAACAGAACTCCCCGACATGGACTCGAACCATGAACCTAGCGGTTAACAGCCGCTCGCTCTACCAATTGAGCTATCGGGGATTGAATTGCGGCGGAAGATAAGAGACCGCAGCATCTTCATCAAGGGTTTTCGGACTCACCTATGGCATCTGTTGAGCGAAAACTGAAGAAACGACAACTTTCTCACGTCAGACAACCTTGTCAGCTTAATCCTCGTCGACGTCGTCTGTCCGTTTCTCCAGCGTGAGGCGATTTCCACTTTCGTTGTACTCGACAACACTCATGAACGATCGCATCAGCATGATGCCTCGACCTCCAGGCTTGTCGAGATTTTCTTCATCTGTGGGATCAGGAACTTCTTCGACCGTGAACCCCTCGCCCTGGTCTTCGATCACAACCCGAACGTGTTGCTCATCGATTTCCCACTTGACATTGACCACCTTGTCCGGATCCATCTTGTTGCCATGCTTGATCGCGTTAACTAACGCTTCTTCAAGAGCAAGACGTACACCGAAGACGTCGCGAGGTGAGTAGCCTCGTGATTCCATTCCGCCCACGATCTGTTCCTGAACTTCACGACCTTTGGCCGTGTCGCTGGGGATCGTGACGTCAAACTCTTCGGTGCTGGACATAGCTAGTGATTCTGCCTTGCAGGACAACACTTCCGGCCCGACGAAACTGGACGCGACGACTGTCGCAAATCCATTACATGCCTTCGAGGGCCTGTTCCAGGTTATCACGCATGTCGAAGAGCTTGTTGAGCTTCGTAATCGCGAAGACCTCGTAGATATCAGGACGGACAGTGCAAAGCCGAAGTTTTCCCTTCGCAGCTTTAACTTTCTTATCCATCGTGATCAGTTTGCCGAGAGCGGCGCTTGACAAATACTCAACATTGGAGAAATCGAGAATGATTTTCGTCCGAGCATCGTCTTCGACCAGACTGAAAAGCTGGTTGCCAATGATCTGAATGTTGCCTTCGTCGAGAATCTTTTTGTCAACGAATTTGGCAATCGTGACGTCACCAGATTCTTCAATGTCCAACCGGCGATGACCTGCTGACATGTTGCAATTTCCAGTTAAGTTCGAACGGTGAATGAAACAGCGGCACTTCAGGAGCCAGATTCATCGGTCATGAATTCAATAAAATTAACCGAAGCACGACCGAAAAAGTCAGCTCGTATCCAAAGGCCCGCAAACAAAGTTTTTGCTGAATACCAAGGGTTCCAAGGCCAATTGCCCCGAACAAGTTCGGGTGATAATGAGGATCCCAAACCCGTAAGTCAAGCAACTCACGACGACGGAAGGTGTTTCGCCAGAAGCATTTTTTGCGTTGAAGCGAGTTCCGGAAAATGCCCTTTGAAGCCGTTCAAGCTGCCGTCCGGCTTAATCTCTATTGCCCCTGTCCTGCCAGGTAGTTTGTAACCCAGATGATGATCCCCACCATCCCCCAGGCCAGTACAAAGCCGATGATTCCAACCCGACTGGGGCTAGGAATTTCGAGGTCCGGGTGATCGATCAACTTTCCTTCATCAACAGGCAGGTGACCTTCCGGCAGCGTACACGGACTCGTGATGACCTCGCCAGAGCGGACGGGAGTACGAATCAGCGTGAAGAAATGGTCCAGTTTTTCCGTAGACGTCCGGCGGCTCAACAGGCTCACAGCAATCCCCGATACAGCTCCGGAACTTAAATACATCAGAATCTGCCACGGAACACTGGTTTTGACAGACAATAGGGAGCCGGTTGCATCGAGTTTGGCGACCATGATGCTGGGGAACGCTTCGTGAAGCCAGCTTCGACACAAACCGGGCAGATAGTCGATGTTTCGTTGGAGAAAATCTGAATCACCGATTCTGGCGATGAGGTCAAATGGAGTGTGAGCCTGTGTCAAATACCACACAGTTGCCGTAACCAGGGTTGATGTCCATACGCCCGCTGGCGTGTATCCTCGCCAGGTAATCCCCAGCCAGAACGCCAATCCCATGAAGGCGGGGATTGCCTGGATGTAAGTGGTCAACACCTGGATCACGTTGTCGAACTGCGTGAGCATCACCAGCGAACAGCCCACGATTCCGAGGCTCGCCAGTCGTCCAGCCATCAGATAATGCTCTGGCGACTGCCCCGGGCGAATGAAGCGACGGTAGACATTCTCGGTGAACAGTCCGGAGCCGACTACCATCTGTGCATCGCAGGTGCTCATTACGGCGGCCAGCAGCGACGCCATCAACAGCCCGACAAGTCCGTGTTGAATCGTTGGCAGAATATCGTGCGCGGCCAGCCCGAAGACTTGATTCGAAAATGCCTTCATCTTTTCCGGGTCGGCCTGAAGCTCGGCGAGGCGTTCAGCACTCAGGTAGTCAGTGCCCGGACTCAAATAAATGATGATGCAGGCCAGTCCGGTGAACGTCCAGGCGATTGTGCAGAACCGCTTGATAAAGTTGCCAAACGTGAATCCAAATCGCCCTTCAAATTCCGTCTTGCCGGCTCCACAGACACCCATAATGTGAGGCTGAACGACGATGCCAATCAGTCCGCCGATCGAAAGCATGACGACGTAAAACAACGTAATCGGCTCTGCTCCCGTTCGAGCCAGAAAATCCTCAGTCAGCGTCATACTGAGAATCTCATCGCCCGATCGGCTCGGTAACCCCTGAGCGAGCGCCGTAAAACCGCTGTCCGTGCCGGCGACGCTGGCCGCGACGTTCAACGCAAATGGAAGCAGCAGGAACGAGAAGACGATCGTCAGAACGCCCTGCAGAAAGTCGGTGACGATTGCTGCGTTCAGTCCTCCGGCGAGACCGTACGCGACAAACAAAACAGTCATCCCGGCAATCGCATAGCTGGACGGGAAAAATGGCTTTCCGGTTGTCGGATCAAGACCGCCTGCCAGGCCTTCGATCATTTCGCCCGCTCCGTACAGGCCGCCGGCAATGAACACGATCGACATGACGATGCCGATGACCGAATACAGCGTCGCTGTCGAACTACTGTAGCGGGCCTCGAAAAAGTCGCTCGTCGTGAGTGCTCTCATGCGGCGAAAGACGGGTGCAACGATCCAGTAAAAAGGGGTCGCCCACAGCCACAGGAACTGGTACCAGATTCCGGCCAGTCCGTATCGGAAGGAACCTGCAGCGACGCTGACAGCCTGCTCGCTGCTCGTGCCGGACCCGAACGCAAAGAACATCATGAAGACTTTGCCGAACCGTCGCCCGCCCATGAAGAAGTCGGACATGTCCTTGACCTTCGTCATCGACCAGATCCCGACTCCCAGGACCACCAGGAAATATGCGGCAAGCACAACCCAGTCGAGCCAGTGCAGTCCCAGAAAGTTATTCGCGAGTGGATCTGCGGCGACAAGCATGGCGGGACTCAGCTAACGAGGCAAAAGGCGGGAACACAATACACCGCCTAAGCGTAAGCAAGCTTTGATCCGTTAGAAAGTAAGCAGCGACTGCACACTCGTCTGACGGCTGCAGAAATACAGTCGCGACTGGTGGCTGCAACTCTAACTGCCAGATTAAAAACGCTGGCAGAGCCAGGGACACGCCTTGAAATATCGGAACCACCGAACGTTCGTTTGTAGTTACAACGACGGTAGCCACGAGCAGTAGTACATCGCTCGAGGGACGGTCGATTCCATCGCCTTCTGCCAGAAGACTTCTGGATCGCGGGCTTCGACATTGCCCAGCAGAATGTCCAGGAACGTCGGCGTAAACGTGTACTTGACGACTCGAACCTTGCTCAGGCCAAGATCTTCCTGCAGTTTGTCGACCACTTCGTCGTCAAAAGCGATCTCGTCGATCAGGCCGTTCTCCAATGCCTGGTTCGCTGTGAAGACCTGACCAGTCGCCAGTTTCGTCCGAACCGTTTCTTCGTCGAGCCCTTTGCGACCTTCGGCGACAATCTCCACAAAGCGATCGAACGAATCGTCCATGATCTCTCCCCATAGTTCACGGTCTGCGTCGGACAGTGGCTTGAACATGTTGAGCGAGTCTTTGAACGGGCCGGTCGTCAGCGAGTCAGACTTCACTCCGAACTTCTCCGCCATCGCCGACAGGTCATATCGCGGAATAATCACGCCGATCGAGCCCGTCCAGGTGGTCGGCTCGGCGAAGATCTTTCCGTTCTCGCCGGCTCCCATCGCGATATAAACGCCGCCGGACGCAGCAATTCTTTTCATGGCGACGTAAACGGGCTTCTTCGCGCTAAGCTGTTTCAGACGGTGGTAAATCTGATGACTGTCAGCGACCAGTCCGCCGGGACTGTCAACCACCAGTACGACTCCTTTGACGTTGTCGTCGTCACGAGCGTCTTCAACCATCCCGATAATCCGCTCGGTAAAAGGCGGCATGATCGTGCCGTTGGCCTCGATGATCACAATGCGATTAGTAGCGGTTTCGTCGCCCGAAACAAATTTTTCCTGAGTTCCCGCATCAATGTCAGCGTTCGACGAAATCAGAGCAAAGTTCAGAAACACGGAAAGCAGCAGAAACGAAAACAGCAGTCTCGTGAACCATGCCTTGAAGAATCCGCCACCTTGTGGAGGCACATTCACAATAATCTGCGGCTGACTGGAATCACTGCTCGGTCCATCGGTGCTCATGTTGAACTCGTTATTTCAGAGCGAAAGTTGGGTAGGCATTGCCCACCAGAAACAATTCCGGTTGCCATCACGCCATGCCGCGGTTTTTTAATTCGGCCACGACTGACTGGACGATCTTTCCGATTTCCTGCGCGTCGAGACCGCCATCGGTCAGGGCGTCGCCGGCTCGGCAGCCACCTACAGGTTCGTCGGTAAAGCCGTGGCCTGCCAGCATGCACTGCAGGCTTCTGCTGAGAAGTTCCAGATCCGTTCGTTGATTGTCCGACTGAGGCTGGCGACCGTCGCCCATGGTGAAACCGCGCAGGTCGACTGCCGCGCGGAATCCGTTGGGAAATTCAGCCTGGTAGAGCATCATGTCAAAGAGCTGGACGAGGTCGTACTGAATCTGTCGTGCGCCGTCGAGCTGACCAGAAACAGTCAGGTCGTAAAGTTTTCGGGTGAGTTCCGGGACAACCCCCGAACTGGCGTTGGTTCCGCCGTCGCAGCCGATCAGAATCATCGGCATTAGAGCCGCGTCCCAGCCGGTCAGGAATGAGAACTCCGGGCGGTTCGGACGGACGGCCTGGATCATGCGGATCATATGCGGAATTTCGCCGGACGAGTCTTTGATCGCGACGATCTTTTCGCATTCTTCCGAAAGCCGCTGCACGGTCGGCAGGTCGATCGGCGAAGCAAACATCGGGATATTGTAGAGTGTGACGTCGACCGGAGTGTTTCGACCGATTTCACGGAAGTAGGCGTAGACCGAATCCGGACTCAGCTTGTAGTAGAACGGGGCAACAATCGCGACGGCCCGCACGCCGAGTTCGTGGTAATACTCGCACGCTTTGATCGTCTCTTTAACGTTGGCTTCGGCGGCTCCGGCCAGAACGGGCACTCGACCACGGTTCTGATCGCAGACGATTTCGATGATGCGACGGCGTTCTTCAACCGTGAAGCGAGTGAATTCGCCGGTCGAGCCGTTCGGGTAAAGACCATGCACGCCGCGGTCGATAAGCCAGTCAACGTAGCGTCGCAGTTCGGGTTCGTTGATTTCTCCGGCCGAGTCCATTGGGATAAGATTCGGAGTGAAGATTCCCTGTAGGCGTTCCTGAGGCATGGTTGAAAATCACTTACGTTGAGGTCGGAAACCGGAGTGTGGATGTCAGAATTCGGCAGTCTTCGTGAGTGTGACTGGTAAAATCAACAGATTGTACCGGTTAAGAAGGCTGCGTTCTCAGCATACCACCCTCTCGGCGAGCGTCCACAAATCAGACCCCGATCGATACGAACTGGCAGGTCACGCGGGCCGTTCGTGCCGAATGGGACGCTTCCCGGACAGTATGTCAAACGTCGTCTGAGTTGATCGGCTTCGTCAGGTATCGCCTGATCTATCTCAAAAGCGGCATTGGTTGACTGTGTTCGGGCGGTTTTCGTACGATCCCCGCTTCGCTTTTCAGAGTGCAGATTCTCTGTACGCGCAGGAATGCCGTAACATCTCCAGCAGTGCTGGTTTACGACAGTTTCCGAGTCATCAGACCGTCGAATTTGCAGCGGGCCGCAGGGCCGGCACTTTCGGCGACAGGCTCTAACCCCGCAGATACTCCGAGTTAATCATGGCTGTTCCCAAGAGAAAAATCTCCAAATCGCGAACCCGCAGCCGCAAGGCTCAGTGGAACCTGAAGGCTCCTCAGTTGGGCAAATGCCAGAACTGCGGCAACCGGATGCCGACTCACGTCGTGTGCCCGCAATGTGGCCATTACATGGGGCGTCCGCTTGTGGACGTTGCGGAATAATATCCCATGCGGATCGCTCTGGATGCGATGGGGGGCGACGATGGCCCCACTCCGAATGTAAAGGGAGCCATTGCCGCTCTGCAGGAACTGCCTGATATTGAGGTGGTTCTTGTAGGCGATGTGCCTCTGCTGGAACGTCACGTTTCTGACGCCGGCTTTTCTGACAGTCGTCTGACTTTCGAACAGTCTGACGGCGTCGTGGAAATGCACGAAAAGCCGGCTGAGACGCTGCGATCCAAGCCGAACTCATCAATCGCTGTCTGCTGGAAGCTGATGGCCGCCCGATCGGTCGATGCGTTGGTCAGTGCCGGTAACACGGGCGCCGTCGTCGCTTCCGGCCTTCGGACACGTCTGTTTCTGAAAGGCGTAAAGCGACCAGGCATTGCCGTCACGCTTCCAACACTAAAGGGGCGTTCGATTCTGCTGGACGTTGGAGCCAATCCGGCAGCCCGCCCGGAGCACCTCTATCAGTACGGCGTGATGGGCACGATCTACGCCAAGGAAATCCTGGGGATCGCAAACCCCAGCGTTGGCCTGATGAACATCGGCAGCGAAGAAGGAAAAGGCAATGACCTTTACCGGGACACTCATACGCTGCTGTCGCGCAGCCGTCTGAAAAACCGTTACGTCGGTAACGTCGAAGGCCGAGGGCTCTACCAGGGCGAGGCGGATGTTCTGATCTGCGAAGGGTTTGTTGGCAACGTCGTGCTGAAAGTCAGCGAAGGCATGGCCGACTTTCTGTTCAAAGCGATCACTCCTCATGTCGTCGGAGCCCTGGATGCGGAACGCGATATCGCGAAGCGAGCATTCCAGCAGATTGGTCGGCAGTATCAGTACAGCGAGCAGGGCGGTGCTCCACTGCTTGGAATCGACGGAGCCTGCGTTATCTGTCACGGATCAAGCGATGCTCGTGCAATCCAGAACGCAATCAAGTCGTCAACAAAGCTCATGAACCGCGATATTAACGGGCAGATCACAACCGACCTGTCTGAGGAAATGGTCGCCGCAGAAATCGGCTGATCGCCAGCTGCGGTTTACATAATTGCTTCCGGGTCAGAACGTGATCCTCGAATTGTCTCCCCACGGACGGTGACGACGATTCTTCCAACACTCATTCGACTGGCGAACGGAACTCCCGATTGTCAGTGCGATCATCCGGAGCACCCCGCGCCGGATAACTGGAGAAAACAAATGACAACTGCATTCATGTTTCCCGGCCAGGGCGCTCAGCACGTCGGCATGGCGAAGACCATCGTCGAAAACCACTCGGCTGCCAGAGAACTGTTTGAGCGAGCGAACGAGGTCCTCGGCGTGGACCTGGCAAAGCTCTGCTTCGAAGGACCGCAGGACGAACTCGACAAGACCGACATCAGCCAGCCGGCGCTGTTCGTCAGCAGTTTCGCCGCTCTGGAAATCCTGAAGGCCGAACAGCCCGACGTTGTCGAACAATGTTCGATGGCCGCCGGGCTAAGCCTCGGTGAGTACACCGCTTTAACTTTCGCCGGAGCGATCTCGTTCGAAGACGGCTTGAAACTCGTTCGCAAACGCGGACAGGCAATGCAGGCTGCTGCCGATGCCGCTCCATCAGGCATGGTCAGTGCTTTGCTGTTGAGCGACGAGCAGGTCGACAACGTCGTCGCACAGGCGTCCGAAGCTGGCGGCATCTGGGTTGCCAACCGGCTTTGCCCAGGCAACACCGTCCTGTCTGGCGACACCGCGGCGTGCGGGCGAGCGGCCATCCTCATTGAAGAAGCAGGCGGTCGACCGATTCCACTTTCAGTTGCCGGCGCGTTCCACACGCCGTTCATGCAGCCAGCTGTCGAACAGCTCGCCAAAGTTCTGGAAACCGTCGAAATCTCTACCCCGAGAATTCCGGTGATCTCCAACGTCGACGCCGAACCACACAGTGATCCGGCAGAAATCCGCTCGATCCTCGTTCAGCAAGTAGTCAATCCCGTCCTCTGGGAAAAATGCGTCCGACGAATGCTCGACGATGGAGCCGACCACTTCTATGAAATTGGTCCGGGCAGAGTGCTCAAAGGTTTGATGAAACGCATCGCCCGCAAAGTCCCGTGCGACGTGATCAACGACTCACCGTAGCATCGTGCCAGGAGCAGCAGGGTGGGCACTGTCCACCACAAATCATCCCCAATGGCTACAAAACAGAGTGCACAGGCTGCTCGCAGTCCGTACGGCGCCGCAATGAGGTCTCCACAAGTCGCTCGAAATTCCTCTTGTCGCTTCGCGACACTGGTTGCAACCAGGCGGCAGCCCCCACAACGAAGCAATAAACGAACCAGTCGTGAACCGAAAAGGTAACCTGCTGGTCCTGTCGCAGGCGGAAAGTTCTTTCTGGTATGAAGAGCCGAGCCGATCTCCTGCATCCACTTGATTTTGAAATCTGAAGGTGACGACCGTGTTTGAGACAGTTGCCGTGATCGGTGCCACAGGTGCCGTTGGAAGTATCATTCTTGAACTGCTGGAAAAGCGAGACTTCCCCGCGAAAAAATTCCGGCTCCTTGCGTCAGCTCGAACAGCCGGCACGAAGGTCACGTTCAAAGGCCAGGAAATCACGGTCGAGGAACTGACGCCGGATTCCTTCGAAGGCGTGGACCTCGTGATTGCCAGCACGCCTGACGATATTGCTGCTGAGTTCCTGCCGCACGCTGTTAAAGCTGGCTGTAAAGTCATCGACGAATCCGGCTACTGGCGCATGAATCCGGAAGTCGCTCTCGTCGTACCGGAGATCAATCCGCAAGACGCTCTGAATGCAAAAGGCATCATCGCCAGCCCAAACTGCTCGACGACCCAGATGGTTGTCGCCCTGAAGCCGTTGCACGACGCAGCCAAAGTAAAACGGGTTATCGTCTCCACCTACCAGGCCACGAGTGGAGCGGGCCTGCAAGGTAACCGCGATCTGGAAGCAGGTTCGCGAGCATTCCTGGCCGGTGAAGACTACGAGTACAAAGCCTTCGCCTACCCGATCGCCTTCAACGCGATTCCCCAGATTGGCGGCCACAAAGCTGACGGCTATACCAGCGAAGAATTAAAGATGGTCTACGAGACTCGCAAGATTCTCGGCGACGAATCAATCCTCATCAGCCCGACCTGCGTCCGTATTCCCGTTGCCAACTGCCACAGTGAGGTCATCACGGTCGAAACCGAGCGACCGGTTTCTCCCGAGGAAGCTCGTGAGCTGTTTTCGAACTTCCCCGGCATCACCGTCGTGGATGACCTCGATGCAAAGAAGTACCCGATGCCCAGCACGTGTGACGGCAGCGACGAAGTTTTCATTGGTCGAATCCGCAAAGATATCTCGAATCCGAACGGCTTGAACTTCTGGTGCGTAAGTGACAACCTGCGAAAAGGCGCGGCGACGAATGCCGTGCAGATTGCAGAACTGCTGGCCAAACAGCAGTCCTGATCATTGAATTGAAAGACGTCCTGCATCATCGAGGGACGAGGTCGCCATGTGGAACATCATCATCGGAATCGTGTTCGTCGTCGGTGGCCTCAGCGGTCAGCTTGCCCTGCGAGGTTTTGATAGCCCCGAGGGACTCGCTGCGTTTGGCGGAATTCTGATTGTCTGGGGAATCGTTCAGATCGTTCGAGCAAAGAACGGTTAATCGATCACCTGGCCGTCATACCCGCGCAGGCGGGCAACCCGTTACACGCACTCAGACAGGGTTCCCGCCTCCGCGGGAATAACGAAAACATCGACACTCAGACAGCCATTGAATTAAACAGGCTTCACTATGAACGCATTTCAGTATCGCAATGGAGAACTCTTCTGTGAGGACGTCGCTGTGGCGCCTCTGGCCGAAAAGTTCGGCACTCCGCTTTGGATTTACTCGAAGGCGCAGTTGCTGCATCAGCTTGGGCAGATTCAGGAAGCGTTTGCCGATGTCGAGCCGGTCATTTGCTACTCGGTCAAAGCAAACTCCAACCTCACACTTCTTCGCACAATGAACGAAGCCGGAGCCAGTTTCGACGTTGTATCCGGCGGAGAACTCTTCCGGGTCAAACAGGCCGGCGCTGACACGACTCGCGTCGTTTTCGCGGGCGTCGGCAAAACCGATGAGGAAATTCGCTTCGCGCTGGAATGTGACATCCTGAAGTTCGACGTCGAAAGCGAAGCCGAACTCGATGCCATCTCAGCGGTTGCTTCATCAATGGGCAAAGTTGGTCGAGTCGCTCTACGACTGAACCCGGACATCGACGCAAAGACTCACGTGAAGACGACCACCGGCAAGAAGGGCAACAAGTTCGGTATGGATATCGAACGTGCCGGACAGCTTGCTGATAAAGTGCTGGCCGATCCGCATCTGAAGCTCAGCGGAATTCACATGCACCTCGGCTCGCCGATTCACTCGACAGATCCGTATGAACGTGCTGCTCAAAAGGCGATCGAAATCGTTCGTGAGTACCGAGCCAAAGGTCACGATATCAGTTGGATCAATCTCGGGGGCGGATTTGCCATCAGCTATCGCCACGACGAAGGCCTGTCCGCAGCGGAGTATGCGAAAGTTATCGTCCCGGCCGTCAAAGAAGCAGAGTGTCGACTCGCCCTGGAACCCGGTCGGTTCATCGCTGGCAACTCGGGCATCCTGATCAGCAGAATCATTTTCACAAAGCGTGAAGGCGGTAAGCTGTTCTACATTCAGGACGGCGGTATGAACGACCTCGTTCGACCAGCGATGTACGACTCATTCCATCGAGTCTGGCCAGTTAAGCCCGCCGTCGAAATGCCTGCCGATGCGGAGTCTCAACCCGCAGGTTGCGAAGCCGCTGACGTCGTTGGTCCCGTCTGTGAATCATGCGACTATCTCGCGAAAGATCGATTCCTGCCGCCAATGGAACGGGGCGATTTACTTTGCACCTACAGCGTCGGAGCTTACGGCACGGTCATGAGCAGCAACTACAACTCACGCCCTCGCGGCACCGAAATCATGGTCGACGGTGACTCGTACAGGATCGTGCGTCGCAAGGAAAACTACGAGGATCTGGTCAGGCACGAACTGCTCGACTAAAGTCGGTCCGCTCTGTTGATCTTTCAATGCAGAGTTCGTTGGAACTTTTTGCGACGCCCTGCCGGATGTCGCGGGTTTCCATGCGCTCTGCTTTTTTATTTCGTATCGCACTGCGGAAATCGATCATGTCGACGACTGAGACTTCGACCTTCAACGCGCGAACCCCGATCGCTCGTGAAGACCTGAAAGATGGCGAGAATCTTTGCGAATACTGCACCGCCAAATGTTGCCGCTACTACGCCTTTCCGATCGACACTCCGAAGAAGTGGAAAGACTTCGACTACATGCGGTGGTACCTGCTGCACGGTAAGGCGTCGTTCTTTGTCGAGGACGGCACCTGGTTCATCATGGTTTACGCAGACTGTAAACACCTGCAGGCAGACAACGGTTGTGGCACCTACGAAACCCGGCCGCAGATCTGTCGCGAATACACCACCAAAGACTGCGAATACGACAACGACTCTGGTTATGACCAGCTTTTCGAATGCCCGGAGCAAATCGAAGAATACGCAGAAGCAATCCTGCCGCCTAAGAAGCGATCACCGTGGGTTCGCGAACGTGCCGCCGGCCTCAGCCTTCCTGTAGTCAGTGGGTAAATCAAATGTGGTTCACTGAAGACGCCTGGTCGCCGATCATTCTCTGCACAGTCATCGCAGCGATTTTCTTCATCGCCTTCATGACGACTCAACGAGCCAGGTTTCTTATCGCGTTACCCTTGCTGTTGCTGGCTGCCATCACGATTTACTTCGCCGAAATCGCCATCGTCACCGACGGTGAACAGGTCGAGAAGAACCTGCACGATCTCGTTGACACGTTTGTCGAAGAGTCAAATCTGTTTGGGGCCGGTTCAGGAACGAAACCAGAACAGGTTCGCTGCCAGACTTACTTCGCGGAATCCAACACGGTCGACCGAGCCCGAATCGTTGCTGCTCTGATGTTTGTCCGTGTCGAAGGTGACATTCGCGTCACTGATGTGAGAATTCAGCTCACAAACCAGAACACAATGGCCGTGACACATTTCCGCGCCAACGCCACGTTCGCCGCAGGGTCACAAAGTGGCCATCATCCGTCCCGTTGGGAGATGACCTGGCAGAAGCAGGCCGGCGAGTGGAAGATCACTAAAACAAAAATGTTGAACGCGGTGAACGGTCAGGAAATGCCAGTACCTGGTGTTGATGGACGCTGAACTCGTACAGGACGTGTCATGACAATCGATTTTCACTCGGTAAGTCTGCCCGCAGAAATTGCCGCTGGAGAAGCAGCCGCGACGACGATTGTCGCCTTTACCGAAGGCCCGGCGGCGACCGCAGACGGAACAGTCTACTTCAGCGACATCGCCAACAACCGGATCATGAAATTCGATTCGGTGGCCGGCGCAACGAGCATTTTTCGAGAACCCAGCGGCCGGGCAAACGGCCTGCTGTTTGATCCACAAGGCCGATTGCTCGCCTGTGAAGGCAACGAATTCGGCGACAATGACGGCAATCGCCGGATTACTCGCACGAACCTGGCAACAGGTGACGTTGAAATCTTGACTGACAACTTCGGAGGAAAGAAGTACAACGCGCCGAACGACATCGCCGCGTGCAGTAATGGGCAGATCTTTTTTACTGATCCGTGCTACGGCGACCGAACGACGATGGAGCTGGACCATGATTCGGTTTACCGGATCGATGTCGACGGTTCGGTTTCGCAAGTGATCACCCAGCCGGAAATTCAACGACCAAACGGCATCGCGATCAGCCCGGACGAGCAGACACTTTACCTGGTCGACAGCTGCCCGATCGTTGGAGGCAATCGAAAGATCTGGAAGTTCGATCTTTCACCTGACGGAGAAGTCAGCAACCGGCAGGTGGTCATCGACTTTGCTCCGGGACGAGGCGGTGACGGAATGGCCGTTGCTCGGAACGGCGACCTCTACATCGCTGCGGGAATCTCTCGACCGCGAGGACCACACGAAGAATCGACCGTTCCACCGGGTATCTGGATCGTCAGCCCTGACGGGAACGTCAAAGGTCGTATCCCGATCCCTGAAGACGTCCTCACGAACGTAACGTTCGGCGGCGACGACCTTCAAACATTATTCATCACGGCCGGCAAGACGCTGTTTTCAATTCGCGTCGAAACGCCAGGCTTCGTCGTTCATCGTCAGAACTAATAACAGGTTACTTTTCGATTTGAACTACAGAGGCACAGAGATCACAAAGTAACTTCGCCGGGTTTCTTCAGTGATCTCTGTGCCTCTGTGGTTAGTCGTTCGCCCGAGGGCTGATCACCAGACATGCCAGTATCAAAGAAAGCTGCTAAGGAAAGGGCGCCCGCCAATGTCGAAAAGTCAGCGGCTGAGTCCTTCGCCGAAGAATGCTCCGAGCTGAAATGCGGAACAATCCTCGCCGACCCACCCTGGCAATTCACGAATCGAACCGGGAAGGTTGCGCCGGAGCATGGTCGGCTGACCAGGTACCCCACGCTGAAGCTCGACGATGTGAAAGCGATTCCCGTTCACGTCGCGGCTGCCGAGAAGAGTCATCTTTACTTGTGGGTGCCCAACGCGCTGCTCGCCGAGGGGCTGGCCGTGATGGAAGCCTGGGGATTCACCTACAAGTCGAACCTTGTCTGGCACAAAGTTCGGAAAGACGGAGAGCCTGACGGTCGCGGTGTTGGCTTCTACTTTCGCAATACGACCGAACTCGTGTTGTTCGGAGTCCGAGGCTCCATGCGGACGCTGGCTCCCGGGCGCCGCCAGGTGAACATCATCAAGTCTCGAAAGCGCGAACACTCTCGCAAACCGGATGAGCTGTATCAGGTGATTGAAGAATGCAGCCCTGGTCCGTACCTGGAACTCTTCGCCCGCGGCGCCTTCAGCCCGAAGTGGAACGTCTGGGGAAATCAGTCTGCCGAGTACGAGCCCGACTGGCCAACTTACGCCAACCACAGCCAGGCGGGCAAAGCCTCCGGCGAATAGCCAACACGTGCTCCTTGTCCTCTCGTGACAAGCAGGAACGAAAACAAGTCCTGCATCGCTCATGGAAAATGCCAATGCAGGTCGGTGACCGCGTTCGGTTGATCTCTTTCATTGGGAAAACATGCTCGCCCAGTAACGCCCATCCGCCTGAAAACTACTCGCTTCTTTGCGGGCAGGAGGCAGAAATTGTGGCGTTGTCCACAAGTCGATCACTTGCTGGTCGGGTACTTGTGAAATTCGCCGTGTCTGTTTCTGGTCTTGGGCGGCATTGTCACAACGAAATCCCCAACAGTCTGTGGATTCTGCGAACTGATCTGGCTCCGCTCTCATAACGCAGTCCGAGGCACAGCCGTGGCAGGCTGGGCAATATTTTCGGATTTTGCCGATTTTCCGGCCTGTCGTTCCCGGATTCGCTGAGGTAGAGGCCCCAGCTTTGCCGATTTGACTGATCAGGACATGTAGCGCGACCGCTACAACCAGTCCGGATATGCAGCATCCGAGAACTCGAAATTCGGAAACAAGGCGACCTGCGATGTTGAACGCACGGCCGACAACTCGAACCAGTCTTCAGTGCCTGATCCTCAGCGTGTGTGTGGCAGTCGGCCTGTCGCACGAGGTGCGAGGTCAGGATCTTCTGGAATTTGCAGACAACTCGTCCCTGTACGGAGTGGCCAGCGGTTCTCCGCTTGATCGCCTGCCGAATCTGCTGGGGGACTTTTTTCAGTCAACCGGGCAGCAAAACGCGACATTCCGACCTCAAGCCACTGCTCCGGCGGCGGCCTCGGGAGCGGGCGTCGGCCTGGGAGCAGGAGCGGCTCCCGTTGTGCTCGACGCCGCGAACAACCGCTTCGTTTACCTGGACGGGAGCAGTCAGCTGCTTGTCCCGGGAAACGTTGCCCTTGGAACCGAATTTGTCTTTTTCCGAGCAGCCGGCGGCGGACTGCTGACTGAAACTACAAATGCCAACGGAGTCACAGGCTTCTTTGGTCTCGAACGAGTCTCCATCGACAGCACTTCCGGAGCCCAGACGGTCACCAGTTCCATCGACATCCTGAGCGGCACGACGCCAGCGACGGTCTCTGATCCAGTCAGCGGAACACCGTTCACCGCGACCCCCGCCACCGCGACACTTTCCGCCGCCGCCGGAACAACCACTATGCCTTCGCTTGGCAACGTTGGCCTGTTGAAAATGGCGTCTGGCGGAAGCCCGATTCCTCGTGATCGGTTTTTCTTCAACTACAACTATTTTGAATCCGTCCCGCTGGCCAACACCGCAAGTGTCAACCAGTTTGTGCCGGGTTTTGAAAAGACTTTCCTGAGCGGCCTGATGTCTGTCGAGGCACGTTTCCCATTTGCGGCAACACTCGACAACGATGTCAACGTCAACGGCTCGACCGGCACCAGCACCGGCCAGATTGGCGACATATCAGTCGCACTGAAAAGCATTTTCTCTCAGGGCGACAACTGGCTGCTGAGTGGTGGTCTGCAGCTCGTGCTTCCGACAGCCGAAGACCTCTCGTACAGCATCACTGATGGAGCGTCGAGTCGGGAGTTCATCCGAATCGAAAACGAAGCCGTCCACATCATGCCATTTCTGGGAGCATCATACATCGCTGATGGCGGCCTGTTTCTACAAGGCTTCTTCCAGATCGATGTCGACGCCAACGGGATGCCCGTCTACGCCAATCCCAGCCCGTTTGGCTCGGGAACAATGACGCAGGTCGGCAGCCTGAACGCAGCCACGATGATGTATCTCGACGTGAGCGCTGGCTACTGGCTTGTTCAGGAACCAGCAGATTCAACGTCCACACTGACGGCCATCATGCCGCTGTTCGAGCTCCATCTTAGTCGGTCGCTTACAGATTCAGAGTCAGTCAATTTCTCGCCGCTTGGATCAATCGGTCGAGAAGATGATTTCCAACTGTTGAACACAACCTTCGGGATGGTGTTCGAATTTCAGCACAACACAACGATTTCCGCCGGGTACGCAACCGCAATTCCCGGCGGCAACGATGATGACTTTGGCGGCGAGTTCCGCCTGCATGTGTCACACCGGTTCGGGACGAACTGACACACGGCATCGCACGACGCGTCAAACGGCATTCACGGACGAAAACTCCGAGGCCACGGCTTTGCCGTATCGGCTTCGACACAACTGTTGCGAGGGATTGCAATGAGCTTCGGTCACTGGCTAGAGAACTTGCAGACACGTCTTGTTGTAAAGCGGCAACGATCGAAGGCGATTCGCCAGATTCGTAGCGTCCACCGGCGTCGAGCCGTCTCACATTCAGCAGCTTCAGAGTTTCTCGAAGAACGAGTTCTCCTGGCTGCAGCGGCAGTGACGGGAACAACGTTGAACGTTGTCGACAATGCTTCTGAGGTGAATTCCGTAACGGTGCGGCTCTCCGGCGACGGAATGTCCTTGATCATCAACGACTCGACGACTCCTCTGACGGCTGGATCTGGCACGACCGCCATCGACGCAAATACTGTTTCCGTTCCGGTTAACTCCGTAACGGAAACAACGTTCAATCTGGGCAGCAACGACAACACGCTGGCCTTGGATTTCGTGGCGGGGAACCCGATTCAGACTGACGGTGTGACCTTCAACTCCACGAACGGCCTGATCATCGCTGAAGACGCAATAGCAGCTACGTTCGACCTGAATACAAATGCGATTAAGAATTCGCTGGTTGTTCCAGCCTCAGCAAGTGGAGCAATTACTTTTACTGACTTGCGGGGAACGCCAACTCAAGGGACTGATGCGACAATCGGTCAGGGAACACTGTCTGTGTCGTTCGTCAATTCGACCAATTCGAATAGCAACTCGTTTGTTTCCGCTGTGACGACGGACATGGGCGGAAACACGAACATAGAAATTGACCTTTCTGACGACGGGACAAACTCAATAGCAACCTTCGCCGATATCCAAGCAGCGATCGCCGCAAATGGTATGGCTAATTCACTGGTTTCGGTGTCTAACAATTCGTCAGTCGGTTTCGTAGAGGTGGCTGCCCCTGCAAGTCTAACCGGTGGTGTTGACGGCGAAACGGTGACATTCACAGACAATCGAGCGACGGCCGACGCTGGCACATTTGCATCGCTGGGCGGAACACTGTCTATTGACGTGAACTCTGCTGGCGTGACATCCGCCACTGCTTTCACCGATGCCAGTGGGAATATCATTGTATCAGTCGATATTGCACCAGGTGCAACGCTCGCAGATGTCGTAGCCGCGATTGCAGCAGACGGAACGCCAGGAGGGGCGGCGGAATTCCTTAGCGCGTCTGGCGACACAAACGGGACAACACTTGTCGAGGATTCGAGTGGCCCTCAACTGTTTGCTGACGGTAACGATCGTGCAAACAGCGACGTTTCATTTACTGACGTGCGTCCTGACCCAGGTATTGGAACAGTTCGCGTAGAATTCAGCGACCCAGCGGCCGCCAACCAGGTATTAACCGTGGTCGTTGCCGGTACGGCTAACGACCCGGATATCACCGTAAGCCTGGCAACTGACTCTGCCGGAAATATTACGTCGACGGCTGCAGATGTTGCAGCAGCGATCAACGCTGATGGTGCGGCCAGTCTAATTGTCAGCGCACTCGCTCAAGGTGATGGCTCTGAACTGGTTTCAGACAGTGGAGGCCTCGCTAATGGCGTTGTTGCTGTTGGTAGTGCAGCGCTGACATTGACAAATGTCGGTAATCGATTTGTCACTCAAACCTACAATTACATCAGTGTTAAAAGTGGCAACGTGACATTAAGAGATGGTCTCGTCGATTTCACCATCGATTACACGGGGCTGGACACGATCTCGAATGATGGAACGACCACAAATGCAGTCTTCAATCTGCCAGCAGGAAGTAATTCTGACGCCGTACTCCAGGATTCAGGAACGGGCAGTGACGGGATCATGCAGCTTGCTGGGAGCAATTTCGAAGACACATTATTCTCTGTGGCGACGGCATCGTCTCTGAAAATCAACGGCAACAATGGCAATGATTCGATCACAATTACCGCCGCTGACAGCCTGCTGACGGGATCGCTAAGCGTGTCGGGGATGGCCGGAACTGACACGATTGATGCCACCGCATCGTCCGTTGGACTGGTTATTGATGGCGGAGATGGCGCGGATACGATCACGGGGTCGAATTTCGCCGACCTTATCAGTGGGGGCCTGGGCTCAGACTTAATTCGCGGAGAAGACTCCGCATCGGGAACTGGCGGAGCAGATACCATCGTTGGCGGAGTCGCCAATCCGATGGTCGTGTTCGAGACAAACTTCGGCAATATTCCGATTGAGCTGTTCGCTGATCTGGCCCCGAATACTGTTGCCAGTTTCCTGAACTACGTTACGGACGACGACTACCTCAACTCAATAATTCATCGGTCCATTCCCGGGTTCGTCATTCAGGGAGGCGGGTTCACGACCTCGCAGGAAAGCTTCGTCCAGGGCACGACAGTGATTTCCGCTGTGCCGACCGACCCTCCGATCTTCAACGAGGGGAATGCACTCGGAAATCGGTCCAACGTACGAGGAACAATCAGTACGGCTCAGCAGGGTGGCAACATCAACACCTTCACGAGTCAATGGTTTGTCAATCTGGTCGATAACGATGGTTCTGGCCTCAACAATCTGGATACGGTCCCTCACGTCGTGTTCGGGAACGTTCTCGACATGACAGTTCCTGATCTCATTGCTGCTCTGAATATATTTAACATCACTGCAGCGACTGGTAATGGAGCATTGACAGACACTCCACTTTCAGACACGCCAGCCAGTGGCAACGGTAATCTTGTTGTTGTGAACAGTGTCGTCTACAGCATTATTCCGTCGAGTACTTCAGTAGCTGTCGACGGCGATGATGAGATCTTCGGAGGCATTGGAGCGGATACGATCTTTGGGAGTGGCGGCGACGACACACTGATGGGCAATGCTGATGCCGATTCCATGATCGGCGGAGACGGCAACGACATCGTCAATGGAAACGCTGGAGATGATACTGCGTTTGGCAACGCCGGTGACGACACGTTGATGGGTGGTTCTGAGGCCGATTCGCTGGTCGGCGGTGACGGGAACGACATGGTCCGCGGGCAGGGAGCAAGCGACGACACGGTGTCCGGCGGAGCGGGCGACGACACTCTCGATGGCGGGCCAGGACCTTCGACGCTGGTTGAATCAGCAGATGGAGACTTCACTCTGGTCAGCGGGTTGGTGGCTGGCGAAGGCACACTCACTGGAAGCGTTACCGGGACTGACGTACTGATTGAGATCGAGCGGGCGCAACTGACTGGAGGAGCCAGTGCAAATAATATCGACGCCAGTGGGTTTAACGGCCCGGTGACACTCGATGGTGGGGGGGGAGCTGACGTACTGACGGGCGGCGATGGAGGAGCGACAATCACGGGAGGAGCCGGTAACGACACAATCACGGGAGGAGCCGGTGCTGACGATCTTCGTGGGGGCGAAGATAACGATTCAATTCTGGGTGGAGACGGTCAGGACACAATTCTCGGCGACGCGGGCAATGACATCCTGAACGGTGGAGGAGACAACGATACGATCAGCGGCTCAGCAGGCGCTGACACGATCGACGGAGGAGCGGGCGACGATATGCTGAACGGTAACGGCGGCAGCGGAGACATCCTGACCGGAGGAGCGGGCAACGATACGCTGGACGGAGGAGATGGCGACGACCGAGTGTCAGAATCCGCCGACACGGATTTTGTGCTGACCGACACTTCTTTGACGAGTGCCGCCACAGGTACGGATTCGTTAACCAGTATCGAAGGCGGGATTCTGAACGGCGGTGCGGGAGCAAATTCGATTGACGCCAGCGCATTCAGCGGGACGTCGACTCTGAACGGTGCCGGTGGTGACGACATCCTCCTGGCGTCCGCGCAAGCATCAATGCTGACAGGGGGAGCAGGCAACGACTCGTTGACAGGCGGCGCTCAGAATGACGTCATCACGGGTGGCACAGAAAACGACACCATCAATGGTGGTGCAGGCAATGACTCGCTTTCGGGCGGCGATAACGACGATCTGATTAATGGTGGTCTGGGAGCGGACACGATCTCCGGCGGCGACGGCAATGACCGTTTGATCGGCGAGTCCAACGCAGACGTTACAGCCGCTGTCACAACATTGGCGGCTTTGAATATCGACAACAGTGATTCCATCGACGGTGGACTCGGCAACGACACCATTGTCGGCGGACTCGGTGCCGACACCGTCAACGGCGGCGATGGTCTGGACATCATCGACGTGGCCAGCGGCGGCAACACGGCCAACGGTGTGGACAGTGTCATCACGTCACTTGGCGGCGATCTGGTCTTTGCCGATCCGGAAGACATCATTGCTTAATACGGACTTCGATCACGCCAGTGATTCCTCAAGGGAGTTTTCTGACCGAAAGCCCGCCCTCTAACGCAGGGTGACGACCAACAATCGCAGCCGAGTACGCCCACTTCCCGGCATCGTTGTCGTAAATGACGACCTTCGTTTGTTGCGAGGCGCAGGCAACGGTCAGTGGAACATCTGTCTGACGGAGTACATTCAGGAAGGTCGGTCCATTCCGATGTGACTCCGACAGGTCGTACAGATCCAGTCGCTTAACCGTGTTGCGTTCAAACAGCGTTGCGTAAAGTGCAATACCGGACATCTCACGCTCTGCCTGACACCAGACTGCGACTTTCTCGTAACCGGGTGCATTCTGCAGTGTCCGCAGCGCGCATCGCACGTCCCAGACCCGCATCCCATCGAGCGTCTGCCCCAGCAGCATGAATCGGCGGCGGTGGTGAGTTTGTTTCCGCTCGCTCTGATTCCATGCAGTTGGGCCAACACCTCGCGGGCAAACGTACACCATCCCCCAGGGGCTGGTACTCAGCAGACTCTTCAGTGATGACCAGCCCTCTGCGTCCTCCTCACCAGCGACTTCGTTATTGAACGCTGATGCGAAGCCAACTCGAATAGTCGCCAGAAACTCGGACCAGCCCTGCTCATCCAGGACGTTGAGAACCGATAGTTTCAATGCTTCCGGCTTAACGTTTGAGGCACGAAGTACAAAAAGAGTCAGGTCAATGTTCGGCTCCGGGCTGAAGTTGATCGCCGATAGGTTGACCCCGTCATCTTCCGCCACAAAAGCTGATTGACTCTTCAATGACTGATCCTCGACAGGCCAGCCACGAAAGCTCAATTCTTTCAACCTCCGGCAATACTCCGCGGTGTGTTTCTCATCGATTTTCAATTCGGACGATTCGGGCAGATTCGCGGCGGCGATGAATGACTCGTCGATCGTTGTGTTGAGTTCGTCTTTCGGCAGGTCGCCGAACACACGCAGTTGCTCCGGTTTGAACAGCTTGACGGCTGCGGTTTCAATCAGCGGGTCCTTGCCTTTGAGAAATCGATTGAACCAGTGGAATGCGTGAATACGCAGTTCCTGCGTATCCTTGTGCGGCCCTTCTGTAATCTGAAGACCGATGTGATCCCGCAAGTCGTAAAGTTCGTAGATGCGGCGAATCTTCGAATAAACATCTACGACCCCGTCGAGCGGGAAGATCCGATCCTTGTCCGTGTTCGAAATCAGCAGCGGTCGAGGAGCGACCAGAGCTGCCACCTGGGCGTAGTCCCAGCGGTAAGTATTGACCATAAACATGCAGTCGCAATGCCCTTCGACACAGCCATCGACGACGTGATTCTGCAGGTTCGTGATACCAGCAACAGGGACCGCACATTTGATCCGCTCATCGAGTGCCGCGATCCACCACGAGTATGCACCTCCGCCTGATCGACCGGTGACGCCGATTCGTTCGCCGTCGACTTCACTGCGAGTCTGCAGGTAATCTAGCGAGCGGATGCAGTTCCAGGCTTCGACTCCCGCCGGCGTGTACCCGCGCGAGTTCCACCACCACCGACCGTGTCGGTAGGTGCCATGATGAATCCCCTCGATCTCACCGAGCTGCACCGTGTCGATCGTCAGGCAAACATAACCGTTGCGAGCGAACCACGCTCCGTGATGCTGGTAGTGGGTTTTGTTTCCGAAGCTGATGCCGTCCTTCTTGACGCCGCCATGCCCGCACACGTAGAGAATCGCCGGCAGTGGGCCACTCTGATCTTTGGGTCGATAGAAGTTGCCGGTGACGTACAACCCTGGGCGAGACTGAAAATGCACTCGTTCAACAACGATATCTTCGTGCTCGACCGTGCCTGCGATCACCGGCTGAAGTGGAGTCTTCTCCGGCAATGGGTCCAGACCCAGCATCTCGAACAGGTGCTCGCGATGCGTGGCCTTGTCTTTCTCCCAGTCCTCTTTCGACTGGTATTTCGTTAGCGACGCCGCGGCGAGCTTCGCTGTTTGAGCCTCAAAATACCGAGCGATCATCGCATCACCACGGCTGGTATCGCGTGCAGGCGGCTCCTCAGCAAAAACAAACGTGACGCCAGAAGCGACAATCGCACTGAAGGCCAGACAGCGAATGAGGTGTTGCATCTCGGAAGCTCCGACAGGAATCGCACGGACAATGAAGTCAGTGGCAGATCCTAGACGGGAACGCTTCCTCAGCGACAGTGACCTGACGACTGTCAGTCTTCGATGGTCAGCTTTATTTCGTCCGAGTTGGCTTTCAGCTCTGGCGCGTACATCGCTTCTGCTCGCGTCGGCAGAGCACTGAACTTACCAGGAATTTCAGCACGCAGACGATAGCTCAATGAGTGCTTTCCGCGAGGGAGCCACCGCACGAACAACGCGACTTTCTCATCGCGATACTCGACGTAGGCTCCCATTTCGTTGCCGTTGTAGCCACTGCGGACTTCGACAGGCTCGAACCCAGCTCCCTTCATGTCTTCAAAGACGAGGTACTCGTAGTCGTTCTTACTTTCGATTTCGAGTTCAACTTCCACGACGTCGCCGCTTTTTAGAGTGTCGAGGTTTTCCAGTTTCGTTCGCTCGAACTTTTCAACCTTCTGATCGACAACCTGCCCGCGAGCACCGGCCACCTTCGTTTCTTTGTCGACTTGCTTCAACAGGTAGTAACTTCGGTCGACCTTCACTTCGAGCCCAGCCTTCGTGATGAAGTCTTCGAGCGTGAAGTTCGTCAGGTAAGCGTTGAAGTAGACCGGGCCTTTCCCCGAACGCCGCACTTCAACGACGTGCTCACCAGAACTTACGGCATCGCCTTCCAGAATCAGTTTGTTGTCGAAGTTGAACAGGTTGGACGAGTCGACTTTTACTGACTTGTGCACCTTTCCGTCGACCAGAATTTCGATCGTCATGTCCGGCCGATCCTCGCCGCTGGCGGTTAAGTAATCAGCGAGTGCCTCGATGCAGTACGCGGTGTCGCGAGTGCTTCTCCAATAAGTACCGTGACGGCGGTTGTTGAGAACGTACTTCACCAGTCCGGCGGCCCGGTCGCTTTTGGGAGCCGTTCTGGCGAGCAGCTTCAGATACCAGGCGTTAGCTTCGAGGTCGCTGCCCCACCAGTACCACCAGGCATTTCCGTCTGGCAGCTTGAGATAAGCGGTCTGGTTCTCGGCATCCTCAACGACAAACTGTTCAATGTTCTGCAGAATCATGTTGAGCTTTTCAACTTGCCCCTGTGAATGCAAAGCCAGCCCGTAAACGGCCTTCCCGTAGACCGAAAGGTGAGTACGGTCGCGGTAAAGGAAGTCTCGCATCTCCTGATTGGTCTGTCCGGCATCGCTCAGAACCATGAACACGAAGGCGTCCAGATTGTCGACATGCGATTTTGTACGCAGCTTGCGTCGCTGCTCAACATCCTCAATTAAAGCATTCTTCAGATACTGAACCTGCTCGTTCTGGTACTTCTGTAGCCAGGCGACGCCGCGGTCGAGCACTCCAGGCACCAGTGCGACGTCGTTCTTCGTGGCCGTTTGAAGGCCATGCACGACAACCGCCGTCGTGTGCGGCCACGAGCGTTCGCCCCAGCCGGAGAACCATCCCCAGCCGCCGTCTGAAAGCTGCATCGACGTCAGTCGTTCAACGCCCTGCTTGACCATTCGCACGACTTCGTCTTCGTCGAAGACAGGGTTCGGTTCAAACGACTTCCAGCGTTTCGCGCGCTCTACGTCGTTGCCGATTTCCTGGGCGTTAAGGTTTGTTCGTTTGTCGCGAATGTCTGCCAGGTCGAGATTCATCTTCTGCAGAATCCGCTGAGTAATCACCGTTGGAATAAATCGATTCAGCGTTTGTTCGGTGCAGCCGTAGGGGTACTCAACGAGGTACGGCAGCGCGTCAACCATCGCACCGGCCAGTGTCGGCGAGTAACGTAATTCCAGCCGAGTCTGCTCGGGCCGGCGTTCTTCCGGCACGCTGATTCTGATCTGCTGTGAGTCCATTCCCACTCTGGTCGCACGAACGACGCCCGAGAACGACTCGGTCTTCAACATGCCATGCACGAAACAGGGGAAACTCATCTGCATCGCGTCTGACTCTTCGTCAGTAAGAGCCTTCATCCGGACGGTAGCTTCTCCTTCGCCCGTCACTTTGACTCGCCAGTCGATTCTTCGTTCGCCGTTGGCCGTAACCATGACAGTCTGAGTCGCGTCGTCGTTCATCGTCGTCAGCGTGTCGCCTTCCAGTTCGAGTACGACTCGAACTTCTTTATCCGCCGCGAGGTAGTTATGAACGTTCGCCGAAAGCACGACTTCATCTTTCTCAACAAAGAATCGTGGAGCCTGCAAGCGGATCAGCAAGTCTTTCGCGGTAACGACTTCCGCCGTCCCCTCGCCAACGCGAGTTCCGTGGCCCATACCCCAGACTCGAACTTTCCAACCCGTCAGACTTTCGGGCATCGGAAACCTCACCTGCGCATGACCGTTTTCGTCCGTCGAAATTGCGGCAGCCCAAAATGCAGTGTCAGCAAAGTTAGTTCGAACCGAGGGTTCAACGTTACTGTTTTCGACGGAACCGCCTTCGGCGCTTTCCATGCCGGAGTCCGCGGCTGTCCTCTCCAGCGTCAGAGCGCCTGCTGCCATCGGCATGGCATCGGCAAAGCCAAATGACTTCGCCGCGTTGCTCTTAAAAACGGCAGATCGCCTTGACTCTCTTTGCAGCCCCCGCATCGAGGACAGCTCTTCCAATTCTTCGACAATGTTGTCGCCGAAAATGCCAAGGTTGTTCATCGACAACTCGCCTGATTTGATCAGGTTGCCGGACCAACGATTCAGGCTGGAGTGAGTGTTCGGGTTGTGACTTCGCCGCCACTTCCAGAAGAACTCGCGAATCTCGGGCACGTTGGAGCCGCCGGAGATGTACTCCACACTTTTGTCGTAAACACTCAGCACCGTCGAGCCGACAAACGGCTCACCAGCGTGATCGGTCAAACGTACAGAAACGGTTGCCTCTTCACCCGGTTTGAAGCGTTCATTAGATGGTTCGACCTCGACATTCAGGATTCGCTTTTCCGGCGGAACGACGACCTCGCGAGCAATCGTGTGAACTTTCGCGTCCGAAACAGTCAGCGCCTCGATGAAAAAGTTCGGCATGTCCTTCTTCACGACGGCGAATTCGTGGACCGTACTCTTGCCGGTCAGCCTCAGCAGCGTCGGCGGCAGGTAAACTCCGTTGGAAGGACGAAGGAACAGCAGTACGCTCGAGTCGGCACGTTCCGTATTAACCATCAGCCGAACGGTGTCACCAGGGCGGTATTCGCGTTTGTCGGTGATCAGCTCAAGATCGTTGAAACGGAATTCACGACCGGTGAAGTGCTCACCAGTCACGACGAACATGTATCCGCCCTCGATTGAGTGGTCGGCCGAATCGGTCACTCGATAAGACAGCCGGTACTGCCCCGGAGCGGCGGCTTTCAACTGCTGCTCCGCCCTGCCCTGCTCACTCGTGTCGAGTGCCCATTGTTCAACAACGTTCTCTTTCGGCTCGCCGTCTTTGTAATCAATCGAGTAAAGCGTCAGCTCGCCTTTGCCCTGTACCGGTTTCTGGTCGAGCGTGTGAGCCTGGAACGATGCCTGCACATCATCGCCCGTTCGATAATGCCCGCGGTTGACCCACGCGAAGACCTGAAACGGTTTTCGAGCAACCAGCACTTCTCCCTTGCCGACGATTGTTCGACGCGACTCGTCGACAACTTCCGCCGTGATTTCGTAACGGTGGTCCTGGTCGCTGTGGATTTCTTTGGCGAGTGCCGTGTCGATCTCCACCTTGACGGTGCCGTCTTCAGAGATGTCAACTTCCGCTTCGGCGACGATCTCCGGCGGATCGTTCGCTCGCGGCCACCACCAGGCAATCGGAGCCCGGCAGCCCCAATGCTTCCAACCGGGATACCAGTCATAGTCGTAGCCAAACCACCAGTAACCTCGACCATAGAACCAGTCCCACTCACCGGGTGGCAACCAGCGGCTGTCGTGCGAAGTTCGCAGGACTTTGTACTTCACGCGAGCATTCGTGACGGGGGCACCGAAGTAGTACTTCGCATTGATCGTGGCGGTGATCTTTTCTCCGAGCTGCACGGGCTCTTCCGGAGCCGCGATCGTGACTTCGAATTCCGGCTTCTTGTACTCCTCGACCCGGAACGAGCCTCCTCCATAGTTTTCGAGGTAGAGCTGATAGACGCCGAGCCCGGCTTCGTCGGCAAGTTCGAACTCGCCAGACAAACCCCCGTACTCGTCAGCCTTGACCGTCTGAGTGAAGACATGTTCGCTCTGAGGATTCGCGCAGACCACATTAAAACTCTGGCCGGCAAACTGTGAAACGTCTTCCTTGTCATACTGAGAATGCCGCACCCAGAACTTGAACTGAACTTTCTGCTCGGGCCTGTAAACTGGTCGGTCGGTAATCAGGAAGACTTTTCGCTGGCTGTATTCCTCGTCATAGCGTCCTGAGAACCAGACACGATCGAATCCTAGAAACGCAAGTCGCCCCTCGTTCGAACGGGCCGTAATCAGCCACTGGAAGTTCTGCTTATCATTCTGAGCGTCGATCGACAGCTGCCCGTCGACGTCTGAAAACTCAGCAAAATTCCGAGTAATGACAGTGTGCTTTCGCCCCTGCTGTTCGTAGTGCGACTGCCAGCCGAAGAATTCGACGTTGGCTTTCGCCACCGGTTCACCCGTCGTTGCATCCGCAACGTAGTAGAATAATTTGTTGTCAAGCGGCTTGCGGACGATCACGGTGTCGTCGACCCAGATAATGATCTGACTGACGTTTCCGTCATTCATCTTTGCCTTGAGCAGGTACGCACCCGGCTGCTGAAGCGGCGTCGTGACGGTGATTCGATCATCGACGTGATTCGGCCGAGGCTTCAGCGCGACAGTCCAGTTGGCCACTCGCTGGCCAACGTATTTCGTTTCGCTCTGCGAAACGATTCGATGGCCGATATTCTGGATGTTGAGTTTGTTTCCGTCGAGCCGCTGCGGATTACTCTTGAGATGAACCTTCACATCCTGCAGCAGATCCTCAATCTTGATCGGAAACGCTTCAAACTCGACCGACGTTCCATTTCGAAATCGAAAATCGACAACGGCTCCGCGTCCTGACGGCTGGATCTGCGATGGCTCGAATCGTCCCCAAACGTCAACGATCTGAGCGAGTGATTTTTCTCTCGAATTGTTTCGTCCAGGTCCGCAATCTCGAATTGCCGTCCGCCAGGCTTCTGCGGCCTTCGTGTACTGTCGGCGGTTCTCGTAGATTCTGGCGAGTTGATCACGAGCATTTTCCCCTGGACCCGTCTTTGCCATCGCGCTGATTTCTTTGTTCAACTCGATGAAATTGTGATCCTTCGGCAACTTGAACCGTCGCACTCCAGTGGCCAGCCGGGCAATTGTCTCGTCGTCCGACAACGTGTGAAGCGCGAACGTCCCGGATTCATCCTGTTCCTCATCCGGCTGAAAACCGTTTCGCATCCATCGAAACTGAGCCATCGTCTGCACGCCAAACTGGTTGTAAAGAAAGTTCGAATACAGACTGAGCATCTCAGCGCGGCGAGTTGGCTGTAGCCGCTCGACCTCAGCCAGCAACCAGCGCCAGCGTTCGCCGTCAGAACCTGCCGCTTCGAACGTCAGCGGGATCCGATGCAGGACGGGATTACCGTCCGCGCCGACTGGCGCTCCTTCGTTTCGGTAACCCTGCCAGTAGTTTTCGTCGAGATCAGGCAGCGTTGAGAGGTCTGTCAGAATCTGCAGTCGCCACGAATTCAATGAACCGAGGCCGGACTGAATTGCCGAAGCATACTCATGCAACAACTGCCCTCGTTCATTGGCAGACTCGTCGGCTGCCAGTTTTCGAGCCTGATCCAATAGTTGCAGCGATCTGACACGATCCCGCTCGTAAGCGTTAGCGTATCTCCCACCCCCTCGATTGTGACCTCGCTGGAACTCTCCACCGACGATGACGCCCGTGTGGTTGATCGATCTGTAGCTCTGAGACGCCGACCGCAGAACTCTCCAGTTACCGGAATGGACTTTGATCGCCGCTTCAATCAGTTCGTCAAACTCCTGAGTACGCCCCAGCCTGTTAAGACAATTCACTGCCTGGTAGAGGTCGTGCCCAACCCTTAAAGGTTCGTTATCCGGGTCAAGCGTGAGTTTGCGAAAGCTTTCATAGGCAACTTTGAAATTGCCCTTCTGCATTTCGGATGTCGTACTTCTCCGCAGAGCTTCATAATCGATGTCATCAGCCGCGTTCATAAAAGACGACATCAGCAAAACGCCCGTCAGTACGAGGCTCAGTGAACAGAGAATCGACCGAGTGTGTCGCCAACCTGGAATTCGCATGGTTCAGTTCCTGACATGCACCACAGCCCTGGTGGTAGTGCTTGCGGAGAGAAAGTTTTCGACCGGAATACGACTAACTTCATCGATTAGTGAGAGCGTTGTTGCCTGACAGACATTCCGGAAAACCGGACTGCATCGGGCAAAACGGGCAGATTCGTCAGCAATCACGACGAATGAACGCGGGCGGTTCTTAGCAGAGAATCCAGGACACGTCGAATTCGGCCAGAGCCTGACCGATTGAGACCGGCATCGGCGCCCTGACATTCGCCGGGCAGAGCCTGACGCGGGTGGCACAACGAATCAATGAATAAGAATGAACTCGTTGGAATTCAGGCAGGCCCAGAACAGATCCTGCAAGCCCGACCGCATCGCCAGTTGCTGATCAGCTGGGCGGGCGCTCGACGAAACGGAGTCACGGATCAGCTTGCGAACAGCAGCAGTCTCCTGGCGGCTTGGCAGGCGGGACAAAGCAGCCAGAGCAATCGTGTCGATTTTCTCTTTCTCTGAAGCGGAAGAACGAGCAACTTTACTGAGTAAGGTTCCGCGATCAGACGCCAGCGCGAGATCAATCAGTTCGCCGTTCATCATCATCAACGCCTGTGGAATCGTTCCGTCAAAAAGGTCGGCTTCGTCGTTCTCGTCCGTGTTCCAGGCCATCACAAACTGCTGAAGCCACTGTTGTCGTCGTTCTGCGACAGCTTCCCAGGTGGAACCGAAGACTTCCTGAGCCTGCGTTGCGACCAGTAACGAATCGAATAACTGCTCGACCGTCATCTGCTTGACATAAACACGGCTGAAAAGCGGCTCGTTGCCCAATGCTGGATCGTCGCCGACGTTGGTTTCGTCAGAATTAAACCGGCTCGTCAGGCTGTAAGCTTCCGAATTGCAGATCCACCGGACGAGCTGTTTGGTATCGTAGCCGCTGCGAACGAACTGCCGGGTCAACTCGTCCAGCAACTCTGGATGACTGACCGCCACGTGCGGGCCCATGTCATCCACCTGAGGAGTAAACGCCGCTCCCAAAAAATGCTGCCACATTCGATTGACGAATGCTCGCGCGATCTGCGGCGACTCTCCATCAGTCATCAGCTTCGCCAGTTCCGCTCGACGATCCACGTAATCGCTGGCATCGATGCTGCGTCCCTCGAAACTCGGAAACACAGCCTTCATAACGCCCTGTCGAGTTTCGTAAAAAGTCGCACCGCCTTCTCGAGTGTTGACGAGTGCGACTTTTCTTACTCGCGGATTGGTCGAAGCCGGTTGATCCTGAACCTTGATCTGCTTGAAAAAACTGTTGAACGCCCAGAATTCATCCTGTTTCTGATTGTTGAACGGGTGATTGTGACACTGTGCACATTGAAGCTGCAGCCCCAGAAACACCTGCCCCGTAATGGCCGTTGCCGGGACGGCCTGATTATTCACATGAGCAAGCAGGAAGTTGGTCGCTCCATTTTCGTCGTGACTTCCTTCGGCGGCGATAAAGTCAGTGACGATATCGTCCCAGCCGCGGTTGTCTGCAAAGCTCTCACGAAGAAACTTCTGCAATGCGGGACGATTCACTTCCCGCGGATTCGATCTCCCAATCAGAAGATTCGTCCACACCGTTGTCCAGTTTAGAATGTAGTCTTCGTCATCCAGCAAGCGGTCGACGACGATTGACCGCTTGTCAATTCGCTTATCCGCCAGAAATGCTCGCACATCTTCCGCAGGCGGAATGTGCCCGACCGTGTCGAGATAAATTCGCCGAAGCCACTCGGAATCGTTTGCCCGTTCTGACGGCGTAACTTCATTGTCTGCCCAGCCCGCTCGGATCAGGCGATCGATCTTCGCAACGACAGTTTCCGACGAACCATTTTCCTCCACCTTGTTCGACAACGGCGTCGCATCTGTTCCAGAAGGCTGAGTATTCGTCGCAACGCTGGCCGGTGCTATGAAAGAGCCCGGCAGATCATTCTTAACCGGCTGCCTGCCCACGCTCGGCAACTTCGCGGGTTTCATTCCGCGAGAAACTGAATCCTCACTCACTATCAAATTCGGCGAGCCGCCGTCTACTGTTGTCAGCGGCGAGTTGTCCACTGGCGGTAAATTGCCGATCGCTGTTCCTGCCGGCTGCCCTGGAGAATTAACCAGTCCTGATACGGCGAAGACAAGAACCAGACAGCAAATCGATGCTGCCACCGCTACCCAGCGAGCCGATCGAGGCTGGGCTGCTGGCTCAGCAGCAACCAGCGCGACAGGCGTCAGTCGAACGTCAGCTTGCTGCGGACGTTCGACTACGGATCGGTCAGCATCCGTGTCAAGTGCGAGATCCCACTGAAGCGCTCCGTGAAGATCGACATACCGAAGATAAAACTTCCGAGCCTCGCGACTGGAGCGAATCGTCTCTTCAAGTTCGGCGAACTGCTCGCACGTAATACGTCCTTCGAGCTGTAACTCCAGCAACTCGATAAAGCTCGAGAGTTCAGATTGTTGAAGAGGATTAGTCATCGAGGCGATCCTGCGGCGAGCCGCCGGTTAATGCACTCAAACAGAGTTTTTCGAATTCGCCCGATCGACTGATAAACCGAGTTGATCGGCCGATCGAGCTGACGAGCCACGCCTTCTCCCGTATTACCGGGCTGGTATCGCTGCTGGATTAACTCTCGATCCGCAGTCCGCAGGCTCTGCAGACACTCCTGCAAAGCGGCTCGCCGTAGATCGAGGTCGTCTTCCTGCTCTTCAGATTCCTGCGCGATAACTTCCAGGATGTCACCGGAAAAGACGAGTTTGTTTGACCGCTTCCTGTCGCGATACTTGAGCACTTCGAAGTTGGCGATCTGAAATGACCACGCAACAAAGTTGGTCCCCAGCTCAAACCGATGGAACTTGTTCCAGATCACCACGTTGGTCTCCTGGAGAATCTCTTCGGCATCGTTCGGCGAACCAACCTGCTTCAGAATGTGCAGATAGAGCCGCCGCTGTATCCGACTGAAAAGTTGGACAAACTCTTCACTCGGAGCGAGTGGTAACTGGATGTCCGGAGATGACGCCACACCCGATTTCCAAACCACGAGAGACGTCCGCATCCGACGCACTCTCTCACCGTATATGAAACGCGGGAGCCACCAGGGGCTCCCGCGTGTCTTCATTACTTCGACTCCAGTGAAATTAGCTGATCAGTTCCTGGATCGGCGTTCCACCATTGGCGATCTTCATTGGACGACCATTCTTCGACGTGTGAACCGTCGATGTTGGAATGCCCATCGCGTGAGCGACTGTTGCCCAGATATCGCCCGGCAGATAGCTCTTGCCGACGCAGGCGGTACCATCAGCGTTTGTCTCGCCGATGGCCTGCCCGTTGTTGAGTCCGCCACCACCCATCATGACTGACCAGCTGGCTGCCCAGTGATCGCGTCCGACGTTCTGATTGATACGTGGAGTTCGAGCAAACTCGCCCATCCAGACGATCGAGACATCATCAATCATGCCGCGCTGCGTCAGGTCAGTGACAAGACCTGAAATTGCCGTGTCCATCTGAGGCAGATGCCCATTCTTCAGCGAGTTGAAGACGTCGTTGTGAAGGTCCCAACCGCCGACGTTCACGCCAACTTCGATGAATGGAACTCCAACTTCGACGAGACGTCGAGCCATCAGGAGGCTGCGGCCAAAACCACCAGCGTTTCGCATCATCATGCCGCCATTACCAGCCGGAGGACCACCCGTGTAAAGATCGAGGATCTCTTGTGGCTCGCCGGTAACGTCAAATGCCTTCATCTGCTCAGAAGTCATCAGATTGACGGCCTTCTTGTAGATGTTCTTGTGATCCTGAGGCAGATCACCCCGCTTGGACTTGATAAAGTTGTCCTCGATCACGCCGAGCATCGAAAGACGCTGCCCAAGACGATCGCGACTCAGGCCGCCAACGTCCGCATTGGAAATACGACCATTGCCGTCGACAACGAATGGCGCATTGGTCGTCCCCATGTATCCCGGACTGCCGCTTGGAGCGTTGATCGAGATGAACCCCGGAATTTCCAGATCCTGTCGCTTCGATCCTGCTTCGTGAGCGACGACCGAACCGAAGGTGGGATGCACGACGGTCGGGTTTGGAACAAACCCGGTGTGCATGAAGTAGCGTCCTCGACCGTGATCGGCTTCACGGGTGCTCATCGAACGAACGATCGAAAGCTTATCAAAGACTTTAGCGGTCTTCGGCATGTGCTCAGTGATCTGCACGCCAGGAGCAGCGGTGTCGATCGGATTGAACTCGCCACCATTCTTCGAGCCAGGCTTCAAATCCCAGATGTCGATCGTCGGTGGTCCACCGCTGCACCACAGCAGAATGCAGGCTTTGTTGTTTTTACGAGCGGTCGCAGCATTCGCTTTAATGTGCTCAATAAAACTCATTGCCGGAATCGTGGCGGCGGCGCCAGCCATATGGCTCATGAAATGCCGTCGTGACATTCCGTTGGGAGTTGGAAGATGCATCGTGATGCCCTTCTAAGAGGAAAAGGAGTTACCGCAAAGTCGGCGTGAGGGTCGCGAAACACAAGTCATGAGTCTACGAAACGCTCATCCCGGATGGAACCACAAGTAGGGAACGTGTTTGACCAGCATCTCTCGTCGGTCACAGGTTTTACCGGGAGCGGTCTGGAATAGTTCGGAACAAAACGGGAAGATTCCTGAGACGTCTGCCGAACGCCCGCGAAACCCAGCCATAAACCCAGCCATAAACCCAGCCATAAACCACTGACAGTCAACACGTTACAGCCGCACCCATCCTGGGGAATTTTCCCACGGGCACGAATGTCCGACGCTGTCCATTTTTAGAAACCGGGTCAAAAATGAACGCTACCGACCTCACCAACCGAGTCGCCGTTGTGACTGGAGGTTCCAGTGGCATCGGTCGAGCATCGGCGGCGGCTCTTGCCGAAGCTGGCGCCAGAGTCTTCGTCGCCGACTATTCGCTGCTCAGCGAGAATGACGAGCCGTTTCAGGCCCTCGGAATTGAGCAGCAGGTCTGCGACGTTCGGTCTGAACGCGAGCTGAAAAAGCTGATGGATCGCGCCGCGACGCTGACGGGACGAATCGACATCCTTGTCAACAACGCGGGAATCGGCATGGTGAAGCAGATCGACGACGTTTCCGAAGAGGACTGGGACGCCTGCATCGGCACCAACCTCAAAGCTGCATTCTTCGGGTGCAAGCACGCGATCCGGCACATGACTGGCGACGGAATGGGCGGCAGCATTGTCAATGTGTCGAGTAACGCCGGTATCCTGCCGCGTGCCCACGACCCGGTTTACTCGATCAGCAAGCTGGCGTTGTCCGGACTGACGAAGTCGCTGGCGCTGTGTCACTCAAAGGACCGAATTCGAATTAACGGAGTCTGTCCAGGTCCGGTCGGCGGGACTCGGATGATCGAATCGGAAATCGAAATGTCCGAAGACCGCGACGCGACGATTCAGAAACTGATCGCCGCCAGCCCCGCCGCGCAGGCTCACGGTCGGATGATCGAGGTCGACGAAGTCGCTCAGGCGGTGTTGTACCTGGTCAGCGATGCAGCGATTATGGTCACCGGTACGCTGATCGCCATCGACGGCGGAAAATCACTCGGAGTCCCACCGCAATAATCCATAAAAACAATTCGTGCACGAGGCAAAACCAAACCACGGCTCACACGGATGAGCTACGGATGGTTTCTGAAGCATCCATGACATCTGTGTCTGTCTGTGGCAAATAATTACGCCCCCTCACAAGTTGAAAATTTGCATCGAAGCATCGGACAAAACGACCAGGCTTGATACCAAACTCATCCAACAGAACAAGCGGGACATTCATGATGGAGATCCTCTCCTGCAAACAGCTCACGAATAAAAAGTGCGTGCCTTGCGAAGGCGGCGTGCCAAGATTCTCAGCCGAGGAAGCCGCTGAGCAGATCAAGCATCTCTCCGGCTGGGAGCTGACTCACGACAATCAGCGAATTCGCAAGTCGTGGGTCGTCACTAACTTTCTGGCGGCAATGAGCTTCTTCGAGAAAGTGGCGGAAGTCTCCGAGACCGAGGGCCATCACCCGGACCTTCACCTGGTTCAGTATCGCAACGTGACGATCGAACTCTGGACGCATGCCATTGGTGGCTTGTCTGAAAACGATTTCATCTGTGCTGCCAAAATTGACGAACTGCCCATCGACCTGAAATCCTGACACGGTCATTGGCGACGGAATCAGCGAGCAATGCATCAGAACATGACTGCGGGACGCAGGCTTGAAACGACCAAAGGAGTGACCATGAGAAATCTACGATCGAAAAAGAGTGCTTCTCTGCGACACATACTGTTGCTGTTACTCTCAATTGTGATTTCTGGTTGTGGCCCGATGTGGTACGGGGCTCCGCCACCGACTTACCCGCCCGGCCAGGGGCTGCCACCAGCGCAGTTTCAGCAGCCGACAGTGGTTCCTGGAAATCCGGCACCGCTGCAGGTTCCGTCTGGTTCAGTCCCCGGTGGACTGCCGCCGTCGACATTTCAAGGGGGATCGGTCGGCAGCTTGAACGAAGTCCCGAACGCTTCCGCCGAGCAGGTACTCACCGTGCCAACACCAAAATCAACATACCTTTACCATGACGTTCAGCAGGGCGAGTCGCTTTCGAGCATCGCCAAAAAGTACGGAGTGGCGATCGAAGATCTCAAAGCGGCAAACGTCTTCGATAACAACCCGGTCCTCAAACCTGGCGACCTGATTCTGATTCCGTAAGCTGTGTTGACGGCTACGGCGGTTGCGAGGTCAACAGCCTCAGAATATCGAATCTCCTACCCACTTACTCAGCCAACCACCGTCAGGAGCACATCGTGACTCATCAGCAACTCTGGGCTCCCTGGCGGCTGGCTTACGTTCAGAATTCAGATCCGCCAGAAACGGCTCCAGAAAAATCAGGGTGCTTCCTTTGCCGCTACCGCGACGACGATACCGTCAACGATTCGAAAAACCTCGTCGTCATGCGCGGCGAACATTCGATCGTTGTGCTCAACCGGTTTCCGTACAACAACGGTCACCTGCTGATCGCTCCGAGAGCACACAAAGCCGACCTGCGTGACCTCAACGATGCCGAGCTGCTCGAAACCAACCACCTGTTGCAGAAGATGATTGGCCTGCTGGAAAAGACGATCTCGCCGGACGGCTTCAACGTCGGTCTTAATCTTGGTCGTGTCGCCGGAGCTGGACTGCCGGGACATCTTCACTGGCACATCGTCCCTCGCTGGAACGGCGACACTAACTTCATGCCGATTCTCGGCGAGGCGAAAGTTATCCCTCAGGCGCTCGACGCGTTGCTTGAGCTGCTTTCAAAAGAGATGTCATCCGAAACGGAGTCAACCTTGTGACAAATCGCCCCACCGTTGCTGTCGTCGGAGCAAGCCGCAACCGCAGCAAGTTCGGAAACATTTCTGTGCGAGCCCATTTGCAGCAGGGCTACGAAGTCTTCCCCGTAAATCTGAACGCGGATGAAGTTGAAGGTTTGCCGGCCTTCGAATCACTGACTGATGTGCCGGTCGAAAAGCTGGACCGAGTCACCGTCTATCTTCCACCAGACCTTACGCTGAAACTTCTCGACGAGATTTACGAGATCGCGCCGTCCGAAGTCTGGCTCAACCCGGGCAGCGCGGACGAAGACGTTCGCGCCCGCGCCGAGCAGCTCGGCATCGAAATCATCGAAGCGTGCAGCATTGTCGATCTGGGCGTCTCGCCGCACTCGGTCTGACGGTCACAGCTGACGACTGCGTAAAATGGGTCGATTTGAATGGTCAGTCACGACGTGCAGCCTGCAAGGCTACCGCCGCTCGCCGAATCCGCCATTCCGGGCAGGTTCAGGCAACCCGTTTGTTGCCGATCGCCCGATCATTCGACATTTGAGTTCGCTCTTCGACTACTGAACACTCCAGAATGACGGATCTCACGGCAGCTCCACAGCTTGCGACGACGAATCTGCCGCAGTAATGGGTAATCGCCCCATCGCCAATTCGCGACGCACGACAACCTTTGTGACCTAACCGACTATCTCCAGACAGGTTACAAAGACACCGACAGCCAACGAGAGTGAAATCCTGTTCGAAGACTGTTCAGCTTGCGGATCTCTACGTCCACCCCCACGATAGGTCGATCAAATGCGTAGGGGAGTCGGCGATTACTGAACATCGCCTCTCGGCAGTGCAGAGCAAACAAGAAGTCAGGACAACACGTCGGATGTCATGGAGGGCTCACCGAGACCTTGTTGGCCAGTAGCGGTTTCACGATCGCTCAGCGCCTGAAAGAAAGGCACCGGCTATGAGCAGACGGCAACCGCGGGAAAGACAACCAGGAAAGAAATCGAACAATCGGAAAGCCACGCCACGCCAGGTCTCCGAACGGAGTCGAGCTTCCACCGGACGGCCTGCCGGAGCATTCCGGCAGCGAGGCTCCGACCGCAGTCTTCGAAGCAACCACTTTTACGCTCAGGATCAGTGGTACGAACCGTCTGACTCCGACGTCATCCAGATTTATCGTCGCGACCCCGGCGCTGGCTACATCCACCCGGTGACAATCAAAGAAGTTTGCGATCGCGTTGAGCAACTTCCGGCTCAGTTTCGGCAGAACATCGAAGTCGTTGAACTGGCCAGGATGACTCGCAAGCGTTCGATCTTCCCTTGCTACGGTTTGCAATGGGGCCCGAACGTTTATCTCTACCCGATCGAAGAGTCGCTCGTCGAAACGTACACTCGTCCGCCCAGACCCGAACAGGTCGTCGAGGCAAAAATGTATGGCGGAGTGTGGACTCAGGACGGCGAGCTGTGGAGACTTTCCTGGACAGAGCACGCTCTGCGCGACTTCTACTTGAACAACGTCCTGATCCACGAGATCGGCCACGTCAATGACACCCGCAACCGCAACCAGAACGCGAGAGAGCGATACGCCAACTGGTTCGCCATCGAGTACGGCTATCGCGCGTCCCGAGGCCGAAGATAGTTCTGTCTTCCGAATTGTTGCACCGTGGGTGCCACTGGCTTTGCCAGTGCAAATATCTCCAGACAGGCGGACTGGAGAAAGCACTGGCATACTCTTCAAAAGGCTGCCGCGCCAACGGATTATGGAAATTATCGCTGGCATTTCATTGATTCTGAATTCGGTCAGCTGGAAAGAAGTCACTGCCGCTGAGCCGGATGTCCGCTCGCAGGTTCGAGCACAGATCAAACAACTCGCCGCTGCATCGCGTGCAGACCGAACCACCGCCGAACAGGCATTGTTACAGCTTGGGCCTGCGATCCTGCCGCTGCTCCCTCCGCCCGACCTGCTTGAGTCGGCATCCGTCCGTGTTGCCATCCGCCGCGTTCGCGTTCGCCTGGAACATGACGCCGCCGAGCAATCGCTGCGGCCATCGACCGTGACTCTGGCGGGTAACTTTTCAGTCGAAGAGATCGTTCGGGAAATTGAGAAGCAAACCGGCAACTCCGTCTCGACCGCCGGGCTTTCCAAACAACAGCTCAGTCAACGAAGCACTTTGAAACTTGAAAACGCGTCGTTCTGGTCAGCCCTTGGCGAACTCGAAAGTCAGAACCTTGCGGCGAGCTTCGACAAAGAAACCGGCCTGCTAACGTTGCAGTCCCACGAGGCGAAACGTTCTGAGTCGGTAACGACAATCGACCGCTCCTTCTGGATCGAGGCGTGGCCGTTGCAGTCGCGACGAGGCATTGATGATTCGGAGACTCTGCTGAGTACCGAACTTCGAATCCTCTGCGAACCTCGCTTGCGACCACTTTTTCTGACGTACAGAACGAACGACTTCAACCTTGTACGCGGAGATGGCGACATCAGGATCGGACCATTCAATACCGGAGCCAGCATCGAGGTCCCGCTCGGCAACGGCGGGCGTGAAGCGGGACTCGCTCTGAATTTTCTTTCGTCAATGCCGCTCACAAAGAATGCGTCGCTTAACGGGAAAGTAAACCTGCTGATCGCTGCCAGCGAGCAACCAGTTTCATTCCGCAATCTAAACCTTGCGAAACGGGTGTCACGTCGACGAGGCGGCGTAACGGTCACCGTTCATGAAGTCGGCTATGAAGGATCCAGACCAGAACATCACAACGCCCGTGTCCGGCTTCAGGTCAGCTACGACCTCGGAGCACACGCCTTCGAGTCTCACCAGACATGGGTCTTCCACAATCGTGTTTACCTGGTCGATCCGAACGGAAAACAGCACAGCCCCAACGGCGGCTTCACAACACTCCATCAGGGAGACGGTTCCGTCGCCATCGAATACCGCTTCGAAGATCTGTCATCCGATCCCGCAGAATGGGACTTCGTTTATGTCGCCCCGACGCTGCTGATCAACGTCGAAGTTCCCATCGCCCTTTCCAGAATCCCGATCGTCGAGCCAACTCCGCTCAAGGAATAGAACCGCTGATTTCACGGAGAGGTACGGATGACCTTATCGAGCATCCTCGACAATCCGTGCTAATCCGATTTATCCGTAGCCACATTAAACAGAGACCAGCTAGACGACCGGCTCGTGACTCACACGCCACCGCAGACTCGACATTCAGGATTTCGCAGAACTCGGCGCCTGGCAAACTGCATATCGCGAAGATCGAACGTCAGCAGCGAGCCAGTCAGCGGTTCTCCAAAACCGGCCAGAACCTTGATCGCTTCCATCGCCGCCATGCAGCCGACCGTTCCGGAGACCGCGCCAAAGACCGGAAACTCGCGGCGCCATTCAGGTGGCTGCTCAGGAAAGAGACAAGCGAGACATGGTGTCTCTCCTGGAATCACCGTCGTGATTTGAGCTTCGAGATCGTACATCGCACACTCGATGATTGGCTTGTTCTGAAGGACGGCCTGCCGGTTCATGGCGAACCGTTCCTGAAACAGCGGCGCGCAGTCCACGACAAGATCGGCCTGACCGACCAATGACTCGGCATTCTCTTCCGAAACATTCTCACCGACAGCGACGATTTCGAGTCGCGGGTTGAGCTCTTTGAGCCTTCGCGCGGCAGACTCGACGCGAGGCTTCGCAAGCCAGTCATGCGTCATCAGGAGCTGACGGTTGAGATCGCTGCGTTTCACGTTTCCGGCGTGAGCGAGCACCAGCTTACCGACGCCTGCCGCCGCCAGCTCATACGCAACGACGCTGCCAAGACCACCGACCCGCGATACCAGGACCGAGGCTCCTTTCAATTTTTCCTGGCCAGCTTCGCGAAAATCATCCACCCAGATTTGCCACTCGTAGGTGGCTTTCTCTTCGTCGTTCAGCGGTCGAGGATCAGGCATTGCGAACTCACGATTCTCCACATCATCTATCGTTGTCTGAACCAGCGGACTGTCGAAAACAGGAACTCTATGAATTTCTATGTGCCACTGGCACTGCCAGTGTTTTTGCGATGTCTCCTTAACACTGGCAGAGCCAGTGGCACACTTTTCAACAGGCTGTCATCCGCCAGAAATCGGTGCAAGGAGTGTCACCGTAACTCCATCTCGCAAGACGTCCGAAGCATCCCAGCGAACCTGATCATCACCGACGAACGGGATAATCGTTGTCTGCGGAGCACCGTCGGCTGTCTTCAGCATGCGGGTTAATTCGTCGCCGTGTCGATCGGAGATGGCGTTGACGAGGTCGATCATCGAACTGGACTCGGCCAGTTCAAAATCTTCTCGGGCAGAGCCTGACGCTCGCTTCAGTTGAGCGGTGTATTCGACCGTGACGACCATGCTTCGACCTCGTTCCAGCAATTTATTCTGACGACAGCGTAGCGTGAATGAGCTGCTGAACTCTGTCAATCGGCAGGATCACGACTCCGGTCGAACCTGCTGAATCTGTCCGTCCCTGATGCGGAACAGGTAGTCGGCCAGTCGCTCGGCTTCGTCACGATTATGCGTGACATGCAGAGTTGTCGTGCCCGTTTTCTTCTGAACGTCGCTCAGCAGGTCGCACATCCTGACACGAGTGTCGTCGTCCAGTGCGCTCAATGGTTCGTCCAGGCAAAGCACCTTCGGCTGAAACGACAAGGCTCGACCGAGGGCAACACGTTGCCTTTCTCCTCCGCTCAGGCCGTGAGGTTTGCGGTCAAGCAGATTTTCGATACCAAGCAGTTCGGCCAGCTCTTCGACTCGCTGCTGACAAGCTGGCTTTGGCGTCTTGCGAATCATCAATGCGAAATCCAGGTGATCCCGCACGGTCATCGACGAAAACAGTGCGCCGTCCTGAGGGACATAGCCAACTCCCCGAACAGCCGGGTTAAGCCCCGTTACGTCCAGATCGCCCAGGACGATGCGTCCCATGCTGGCGTCACGAAGCCCGAGTACCGTTTCCAGAATCGTCGTCTTGCCCGACCCGGTTTTGCCCATCAGCACTCCGTACCTTCCACTCGGAACGGTCAGCGACACGTTCTGAATGCGGAAATCTCCGGCTCGTACAGAAAGGTTTTCGATCTGAATCATGCTGTTAAATCATTGGATCGCGTGATGATTTGAACCGATCATCCGAGTCAGAATGAGCACCACAACCGCGGCCATGACCATGATGAAGGAAACGGCGACGGCGGCTTCAATGTCGCCGACATTCATTTCGAGAAACACGCTGGTTGAGAGAACTTCAGTCTTCATTCGAGTTGCCCCGGAGAAAATCAGCAGCGGCCCGAATTCGCCGAGCGACCTCGCCCACGCAAGTGTGAACGCCGTCAGAATTCCTCGTTCAGCTTCCGGAAGCAACACCCAGCCAAATGCCTGAGCACGGCTGCAGCCGAGCGTGATCGCAACGTCTTCACAGCGAGGATTGATGTGGTCGAACGTCGCTTTCATGGTTCGAACGGCAAACGCACAGGCGACTGAAAACTGAGCCAGCACAACCGACGGAACCTGATAAACAACATCACGAGCAATCCACCGGAAGGGCGGAAACTGAAACAGGATCAACAGACTTAGCCCAATGACAAGCGGCGGAAGAACGATCGGAATATCAAGCACGGCGTCCAGCAATCGCTTGCCACGAAAATCGTGCCGCGAGATGAGATAGCCCATCGGAATTGCGATCATGACCGAGATGACCGCCGACATTGTGCAGGAAATTAAGCTCAACCAGATTGAATGCTGAATTCGCTTGTCGGCCAATGCCGTCGAGATTGGGTTATGCGAAATCACACTGAGCAGTGACCGCCCTTCGCTGGTGATTCCGTCGAAAGTCTTTTCCGTCATGTAAGCGGCGTCGGCAATCAGCATGCCAACTATCAGTACGACGTAAGTTCCGCCCATGACCACAAACAGCGCATAGAAGACAGCGTTCGAAATACCAATCTGCGACGCACTCGGCTCACGTCCGGGAGCTGGGGCGTGACCTTCTGCTGAAGATTCAGGGAATGATCCATGACCTTCTGAGGTAGGCGGAGTCGAACTCACGATGCGTCGGTTTCGCTGGTTGAGGTGGCTTCGGCTTCTGGCGTGAGGGCAGCGGGCGATGGATGTTCAACGTCGCCGCTTTCCACCTGGTCCACTCCCAGTCGAAACCGGAAGCCTGCTTTCTCGAACGAATCTTTCGATTCAGCGACGCGAGCAAAAAGCCGTCTGACGAGATGCTTGTGAACGCTCGTCCGCGCAATGCTGAATGGCTGAATGGCCATATTCAGCGGAGATTCGATCCTGATAATGTCGATATCGCTGCGGTTTGCGATCGTGTCGGTGACGTAGGCGACGGTTGCGTCAGCGTGACCGGAGATGACATCCGGAATCAGCAGCGCCGAAGAAGATTTCTCGACGACGACTTCGCCATCGGATTTCTGTTTCTCTTTGAGCTTCTCGTACAACCCCTGCGAAGTCAGTAGTCTCCGGGTCAACGCGCCAATCGTGCACTGTTCGGGCTGACCGATGGAAACCCGCACGCCTGGTTTGATCAGGTCAGCAGGCGTCTTGACCTTGTCGCTGCCCTTCGGAACGACGATGACAATTTCCGCATCCGAAACGTTGGCGTCGTCCTGAAACCATTCTTTGACATTGTCGAGGTAGTAACGGTCGCAGGCCATGTAGACGTCGGGAAATCCAAGGTCCGTATTCTGACCGGCAAACGTCTTCATCTGACCGGTGAGAATGCCGCAACCGTTGTAAGTCGTGTTCACCGTGACGCCTTCCCGTTCGGCAAACTCGTCCACAATTTGAGCGACCGCGCGACGGTTGATCGCTCCGCAGTAAAAAGTAATCTCAGGATTTTCAACCCAGATGTCACCATCGACCGGCCGCATGCCGTACTTTTTGAAGACTGGCAACCCGCGGTCTCGTGACGACAGGTACCGAGCGAACTTCAACGCTGCGGTCGGCTGAGTCGACGACGTCAATACGCAGATACTGATGAGGTTGGGATCGCCGTCCAGCTCGTCGACCGGAATGCCGATCAGCTTTTCGGCATACTTCGGCATGGCAACGGTGGAGTCCCAGACAATACCCGCGTCTGCCGTTCCAATGACCACGTCGTTCGCGACGTCGTTCACGGTCGGTTTGAAAACTCCAACATCGGTGACATGTTCTTCGAGCTTCGCCCACAGATCGCTATCGCCGACCTGATAAGGTTTCAACCGTTTCTGAACAGCTCGACCAATGGCAGCCTGCTCCGGACTTCCCAGCGAGACTCGAACATCAGTCTTCAACAGATCACGGATCGTCTCAATGTTCTTTGGGTTGTCCTTCGGGACAGCGATTACCGGTCGCATGTAAGCGATAGAGAGCGTTTCTTTGGCCAGTCCGTCTTCGTGAGCCTTGTCGGTGTAGAAGTCGTCGGCGGCGAGAAAAAGGTCGGACGTGCCATGTTCGTCAACCTTGATCTGACTCAACAGAGTTTGCGATCCGCCATACTGCAGCTCGATATGCACGCCGTACTTTTCTTCGTACTCAGTGGCGACCTCTTCGACAGGAACTCGAATCCCCGCCGCACAGAACATGACCAGAGTCTGGCCTTCGGGAGCGTGCCCGGGACCACCCTTCGACAACAGAAGTGCCGATACGCCAACGACAGCGATCCCGCCAGCCAGCAACGCCCACAATGCGTTGACTCGCCCCGGACGCTGGTGCGAATACTGGCTTGATTGACGGGATTTCGTAGTTGCCGATTTCACGATTCGTATCTCACGGGGCTAAAACTGAAGACCTTCGAGTGTAGGAATCTGAGATCCTCATCACAACAACGCGGCGCGAGCGGCTGCACAATCAGGCTCCGGCTGCAGTGTCGATCTTTCCACCGCGGAGATGGATCACCCGGTCAGCTGCTGCGGCCGCCTGAACATCGTGTGTGACAAGCAGCACGACACCGCCCGACGATGCGAACTCGCGAAGGTGCTTCAGAACTTCGGTAGTGTTCTCCGCATCAAGGTTTCCGGTCGGCTCATCGGCGAGTAGCACTTTCGGCTGATTGAGCATCGCTCGGGCAAGAGCCGTTCGTTGACGTTCTCCGCTGCTGAGTTCGCCAGGTGTGTGTTCAAGACGGTGCGACAAACCAAACTGGTCGATCAGCTCACGTGCACGTTGATCAGAACCTGCCGCGCCGGTCGCAATGCTGGGAGCCAGCACGTTGTCCAGCACTGACAGGTACGGAACCAGATGAAACTGCTGAAAGACGAAGCCGATATTCTCGGCTCGAAACTTCGAGCGAGCATCCGCTGATAACGCGTAGGGATTTTCGCCCGCGATCTGGACGCTGCCCGATTCAGGAGCGAGCAAGCCACCAGCGAGCAATAGTAAAGTTGATTTCCCGCAGCCACTCGGCCCTTGAACAGCCACAAAGTTACCGGCATCAAGCGACAGGCTGAGGCCGTCAACGGCGACCACCTGACCGCTCGCGCCCTGGTACGTTTTCCTGGCGTCCTGAATCTCGACAAGCATCCGTCTTTACTTTCCGTTGGCTTTCGAACGGCTTCTTTACTCAGCCTGAAGAACGATCGCCGGGTCGCGGCGGGCGGCAACGAGTGCCGGCAACCAGCTGGCAATGGCTGAAAACACTGGTGCCAGCAATGGTGCCAGCACGACGGTCGTGAGGACCGCTCCCGTTTCAATGATTCGCTGCCACGTTTCTTCCGACGGGGTCAGGCCGCCAAACTGAACTCCGATCAGTACTCCGGCAACCGCTCCAGTAATTCCGCCGATCAAGCCAATCAACCCAGCTTTGATCAGGAAGATCGCCAGTACCTGATTCGAACTCAGACCGATCGCACGCAGAATACCGATCTCACTGAATCGTTGCCGCACGTTTCCAAAGGCGAGAAACCCGATCCACAACGCGCAGCCGATCAGGACCAGCGGAACAAGAATTCCGACCAGTCCCGCGCGTCGATTCTGGATCTCTGCTCGCGAAGCCGCTTCACGAGCCAGCGTCTCCTGCCCGGCTTTCTGTTCAGCCGCCAGAGCGTTCTCGGCCATGACCTTTGCCTTGGCCCGCGACTCGGCTCGGGTCAGTGCCTGAGAATGTTTCTCGATCACGTTTGTGCCGGGCAGAATGCCGGCTATCTCTTCGCGAATCTGGCTGATTCGATCGCCAGTGCAGCCGCACTCCAGCGCGAGAATTGCGTTGATGACATTTTCCATGCCAAGCAATTGTTGTGCTTCGGCGAGGTCAATCCAGATCGTGACGTCGTCCGTTGAACCGCGTTCCGGATGCAGCGTCTTCACCGTGAACTCACGACCGAACAGTGTCACCTTGTCGCCGGTTTTCACTCCCAGCTTCGAATGAACCTGATAGCCAACGACCATCGTCCCCGGCGGAACGGCATCCAGCAGCGGCTTCTTTATCCCTCGGTGCATGATGGGAACTTCGCCGCGAGTTCCGTGAACGATCACATCAATCTCTTTCTCTGCCCACTTGACGCGTTTTGTCACACTCGGCAGCAGATGGTTGATCGTGACAATTTCTGAGTTCGCCAGTTTGTCGACGTAACTTTCCGGCATCGTTTCGGTCAACGTTCCGTCGAGGTGCAACTCGGACAGGTCCTGATTCTCCGGAACGATTAGCACGTTAAATCCGAGTTTGAGCATGTCCTTGCGAACGGAGTCTTCCAGAGCTTTGCCGGCCTCAGCGACAGCCTCTTCGCGTTGAGCGATTGCCGATTCAATTTCAGCCTGCTTGTCGGAAAGAATCGTTTCGGTCTGAATCTCGTCCGAACGAAGCAGCGTCTGAGCGCCAACCAGACACGCAATTGCGACCGTCACCGACAACAGCGACAGCACAAAGTTTGCTTTGCGATGTTTCATCTCACGCAGAACGAGTCGCCAGACACTCATGGTTCGCCCTTCTTGTAGAACGTCGCAGGGTGCGTCTCGACGCACCACAAATCCCACAGGTCACTGGTGCGTCAGGACGCACTCCGCACCCGCAGATTCTCACGAAGGCTTCGGCGCAAAAACGACAGACAAGCCGACGACCAGCAGTGCCAGTCCACCGACAACGTAGATCGCGAGTTTCCCAACGCTGGCTGACGGAGCGGACGTAGCCGCGATTGGTGTCCCGGAACTTTCCGCTGATCCTGCGGCTGCGACGGCAACACCGCTGGTCTCTTCGTGGTCAGGCTCGGTCTTTTCCGACCTGATAATATCGGCGTGGTCTCCTTCGTGCGGTTCCTTGCCGTCCTCTTTTCCAAACCCGCTCAAACCAGCCAGCGGGGGAAGGATTGTGTCTTTCTCCAGAGTCGGCACGACGAGACTGTCCCAGTTGACGTTTGTGAGAAGGTCGACGCCAGGGTTTTGAGCTTTGACGGTGCACTGGCACGCTCCGGTCAGGAAGCGACCAGCGTCTTCAATTGTTTCCGCGTTGATGCCTTTTCCGATCAGAGCGTACAGCACTCGGCCACGACCAAAGACGGGCAGTGCCATTGGATCGTTGGCGAACTCCGGATCACGCAGGTCTGGTTCGACCGTGAGTAACATCTGCACAAACGCCTGTTCCTGAGGATCGTCCTTCGCGACGCTGACCATCGAGAACCTGAGTTTCAACTCGTCCGGGTTGACCGACAGAAATCCGTCCTGGATATCCTGCTCGTCGATCTCGGGCAGCTTGAGTTCTCCCTGCAGCCTCGTAAGTTCCCCCTGCATGATCTCTTCCGCAGCTGCGTCCTTCGCCTTGTCGCCAGACTTCAGCAGAACCCAGACGACCGAGTCCCCCTTCAGAATGCTTTCGGTAATTTTCTTTCGCAACGGCGAGTCGAGCAGCCTGGTGACGTTCTCCTCGTTGAATTCCTGAGAAACAACGGTCAGCGGCTTGCCAAACTTCGCCGGAGAACGCACCAGCATCCACGGCAGCGTTTCCGACTTCTGCTGCTCCCACAGTTCCAGAATCGCCGGCTCAGGTGAGGCATCCAGATCGACCATGCGAACCCAGGCGTTCGCAGTGTAAGAGGCATCGATATTTTTCGGTTCGACCTTTTCTGCCAGTTCCATTTCGACATCTGACAGCGGCCCTTTGTGAAAGACGATGACTTCGAAGTTGTCAGGTCGCCACTGCTCAAGCGCATAACGAAAGACGGGGACCGAACAGGCCTGCGTGCTGGAAGCGGTAACCAGACATGCAACAACGCCGAACGTGATTATCGAACGAATCATTCCAGACTTCTCCCGGTTCAGATTTCGAATCCGCCACAGCATACCGCCACTGAGTCGGGATGACACCGAAAGGCGTACTCGATCACCCTGAGGTGGGCACCACCCAACTCACGGATGCCGGTCCGTATCAACGACCGAACAGGCTGCATATAGTGATACGATGATTTCCCTCCGACGCACAGTCGCTCGCCAGGAGTTTGCAATGCCACGGTTTGCTCAATTTCGCTGGAACGTTTGCTCGGGACACCTGCCGATTATGGGAACCGCAGCCGTTGCGTTTGTCCTGCTGGCAATGCCGAAACTATTCGCCAACGACTGGCCGACCTACCGACAGGACAATGATCGTTCGGGATCAACCTCGGAAAAGATTGGCGGACCGCTCAGCCTGAAGTGGACGTACTCCCCACCGGCTCCGCCGCGACGAGCATGGTCGGAAGCCGGGGGCCGAACGATGGAAGGACATCTCATTCAAGACCGGGTCAGATATGACGACGCGTTCCAGCCTGTCGTCGTGGGTCAGCGAGTCTATTTCGGATCGACTGCCGACGACCAGCTTCACTGCATGGACCTGGCATCCGGAAAAACTCTGTGGACATTCTTTACCGGAGCCCCGGTTCGACTGGCGCCAACCGTTTCGGGAAACGCGATTTATTTTGGCTCAGACGATGGTTTTGCCTACTCACTCGATGCCGAAAATGGAGCGTTAATCTGGAAGCTTCGAGCCGGTCCGTCGGACGAGTGGTTTCTTGGCCGAGGCCAGATGGTTTCCCGCTGGCCGATCCGAACAGGAGTCCTGGTTGACGACGGAGTTGCCTACTTCGGAGCCGGTATCTTCCCGCACGAAGACGTGTACCTGCACGCCGTCGATGCGAAGACCGGCGAAGTCGTCTGGACAAGGGACGACATCAGCGAGAACGACGCCGCGCGAGACGATCTTTCGCCGCAAGGTTACCTGCTGGCCAGCAAGGCTCAGCTGTTCGTCCCGTCGGGACGCTCCATGCCGGCAACGTTTGATCGAAGCAACGGAGTGCTGCTTCACAAAAAAACTTACAGCTGGCGCAGCACGGCTGGCGGAGTCGTCGGCGGCACGCGAGCACTCCTGGCGGACGGACAGATTTACTCTGGCGGTGCTCACCATCTACTGGCAATCGCTCAGGACGATGGAGACGTCGGCTTCGGCTGGTTTGAGGGTCGGCAGATGGTTGTCTCGGGTGACGAAGCCGCCATCGCGACAGGCACGGCCATCGCGCGAATCGACCGCATGAAATACGCGGTGAACAGCCGCCGAACTCACAAGATCGAAATGGATCTCTACAGCCTGTCGAGATCACTCCGCAGCGCAAAAGGCGACAAGGCCGACGAGATTCGCGAAAAAATAAAGAAGCTTCAGGCCGAGCAGAAAGAGCTGGCGGCGGTGGGCGTCATCTGGCAGAAACCGAACGAGCACGACGCGGCACTTCTGATGACCGGCGACTCGATCATCTCCGGTGGAAACGGCGAAGTCTTCGGCTACGACCGTGAGTCCGGAAACGAAACATTGAAGTTGTCTGTCGACGGCGAAGCTCGCGGCCTGGTCTTCGCAAATGGAAACCTGCTCGTCAGCACAACGACTGGTCAGGTCTTCTGCTTTGGTCCAGGCGAGCTGAAAGAAACCCCACTCGCCGAAGCGAAGAAGTACCCGAACCCGTACGCCGAAAACGACGAAGCAAAGCTGATCAGCGGCGCGGCCAAGCAGATCGTCAAAAAGACCGGCATCACACGAGGCTTCTGCCTGGTCGCCAGCAGCGAGGACGGACATCTCGCTTACGAACTGGCCAGGCGGACGGAACTCAGTATTTACTGCATCGAGCCCAACGCTGAGAAAGTTCGCCAGTCTCGCGAACTGCTGAACGCGGCTGGCCTTTATGGAAGCCGAGTGACGGTGCATCAGGCTGAATTTTCAGCGATTCCGTACTCGAACTACTTTGCCAACCTGATCGTCTCTGACACGTACGTCCGAACGGGCAAGCTCCCCACGAACGCCGAAGGAGTGATGCGACACCTCAAACCGCTCGGTGGTGTCGTCATGCTGGGAACGCCGAAAACAAGTCACGATGTTACGCAAGGCGACATCACTCGATTGCTGGATGGCCCATTCGAAGCAGAAGAGCACCAGCTTTCACTCGAAGACGGCTGGGTTTCGCTGAAACGCGGACCTCTTCCCGGAGCTGGCAACTGGTCACACCAGTACGGCAACGTCGGTAACACAGCGGTCATCGACGAGAAACGCGTGAAGGGCGACCTGGGAGTTCTCTGGTTCGGCGACCCAGGCCCCGGAGACATGGTCAACCGTCATGAAGGGGCCGTCGGGCCGCTGTCCGTCAACGGTCGGCTCTTCGTGCAGGGTGAAGCGACGATTTCCGCTTTCGACGCTTACAACGGTCTCTTTCTCTGGAAATACGAAAACGAAGAAGCCATCCGAACGGGTGTGTTTCAGAATCAGAACCCCGGCAACCTCGCCACCAGCGACGATCACCTGTTTCATTTCCTCAAGGACGAATGCTTCCAGCTCGACGCGGCCACCGGGAAGGTTGTCGCCGTGCACCGTCTGCCACCAGACATGGACAACGACACTCGTGAGTGGGGCTACGTTGCGTACAACAACGGACGCCTGATCGGCACGGCGACCGTTCGAGCCGACGTCGAAGCGCAATACCGCCGCCGAGGTCGCAAGACGACCGAGTCAACCGACGGCATTTTCGCAATCGATGTCAAAACCGGAAGGCACCTCTGGACTTACACCGGCGGCAGCATTTCCCATCGCACCATCGCTTTGAGTGACGACGAAGTTTTCTTCATCGACAGCACGATCACCAGCGCCGAACGCGAGCGAATCCTGCGCGAAGACAAATCGGAACTCGAAGGGCTGACCGGCGAAGCGTTGAAGATTGCCGAAGACCGGATGAAGAAACTGGATGCTCGTACCGCCGTTGCGGTCGACGCCGAAAACGGAAAAAAAATCTGGGCTGTCGGAGTCGACGTGACTGACTGCAGTGAAATCGGCATCGGTGGTGGCCAGTTGACGATGATGTACCAGGACGGCGTCCTGGTTCTCTGCGGTGCGAACGCCAACGGCCACTACTGGAACCAGTTTATCGCCGGAGAATTCAAACGCCGTCGACTGGTGGCCCTCTCCGCCGAAGCCGGCTACACAATGTGGAAGAAGGACGCGAACTATCGACATCGTCCAATCGTTGTCGGTAACCGAGTCATTGCTGAACCCTGGTCGTTCGAGCTGACGACGGGCGAGCAGCACACGAAAATTCATCCACTTACCGGCCAGGAAGTTCCGTGGAGCATGATCCGCCCCGGTCATCACTGCGGCATGTTAACCGGTTGCGACAGCATGCTGATGTTCCGCTCGGGCTACACCGGCTTTTACAACCTCGACAATGATGAAGGGACTCGCCACTTTGCCGGCCACCGCCTTGGTTGCTGGATCAACGCGATTCCGGCCAACGGTCTGGTCATGATTCCTGAAGCCAGCGCCGGCTGCGTCTGCCAGTTTTCGATCGCTTCGACCATCGTGCTCGAACCGCGACAGGCTCGCCGACCGTGGACAATCATCAGCGCGACCGGCGCTCAGACTCCGGTTAAAAAGATGTCGCTGAATCTCGGCGCCCCCGGCGATCGCCGAGCCAACGACGGAACCTTGTGGCTCGCCTATCCCAGGCCGAACCCTCACAAGACAACCAGCCTGGACCTGGCCTTCGACCTGAAGCCAAAATTCACCGCCGGAGGCTTCACCAGTGTCAACGCCGCCGCTCAGCCAGTGACTGGCGCAGCGACGCCGTGGCTCTACACCTCATGGGCCAGTGGTCTGAGTGAAATGACGCTGCCACTTTTAGGTGAGAAAGACCGCCCGGCAACCTACGACCTGAAGCTCCACTTTGCTCAGCTTCGTGAAGGCACGGCAAGATTCGACGTCGAGATCAACGGGAAAGTCGTCCTCAGCGACGTCGAAGTCAGCCGTGAACGAGGTGCCGAACCCGTCGCCCAGGTGAAAGAGATTTCCGGAATCGACGTCGAACGCGACCTCACAATGAAACTCATCGCCAAAGTCTCCGACGACGCCAAAGCTCGCGTCGTCCTGAACGCGATCGAAGTGTTGCAGAAAAACGAAGTTGCCAGCAGTAAGTAAAGTTCCAGGCGTTCTGCAGATTGACTGGACTTCCGGTTTTTCACCATCGGTGTCGAGAGTAACTATGAGTGCGAGCAGTCAATCCGATGGGACAGATAACCTGCTTGAGGCCGAGCCGGCCCAGCTGACTGACGCTCTGGCTGTCGCCGATTCGGAAGTTTCGGCAACTCGGCAACAGAGATTCGCAGCGACCGCGTTGTGCGTCTGCGGGTTTCTGACGTTTTATCTGTTGTCTGCGGGGCCGGTCGCTGGAATCCACAACGTTCTCAAAGTCCGCGCCTTTCAGAAGGCGGTTGAGGTGATCTATGCTCCGGTCGTGTTGCTGGTAAAGAGCAACGTTGAACCGTTTTCGAGCATCATGAAGTGGTACGTTGATCTGTTTCGGTAGGCGAACGGCCAACCCGCATGCCTGAATCAACGATTGCAGCAACGGAGTGGAAGCATGTCGGATGAGTTTCCGGACAAAGCCGGAGTCGATCAGCTTTTCGAGTCGACGAATGACGTCACCGCACAACCTGCTCGCCAGGCAAAAGACTACCGGTTCCGGTGGGGCTGGGGGTTGGGCATTCTGCTACTGGGCATCACAGCTGAGCTGCTTGTCTGGAATGTAATCGGGCAGGACCGCACTCATCAGGTCTTTTACTCGTTGCCAATTGTCACCGGCACACCTTTCTTTCTGCTGATCTGGTGGATCGTTTTCAGCGGCATTGACTGGACGACAAGATTTCTGGGAGTGGGAGCGGTCGCTTCAGTCGTGCTGCTGTTTTATTCGCAGTACCGATTCGACGGCTTCGAGGGCGACATGATCCCTCGCTTTGAGAAGCGATCCGCGCCGACAAACGAAGCTCAACTAGCCAGGTTTATGAAGACGCAGAAGCCGCAGGAATCGGTTGCGGCGGAATGGGTAATTGCCAGCGAGCAACCGTGGCCCGAGTATCGCGGCCCGGCGCGCGACGGAGTGGTCCGTCAATTGCCCGCTGATATCGACTGGTCGAAGACTCCGAAAGAGGTGTGGCGACATCCGGTGGGCGAGGGCTGGTCATCATTTTCCGTTGCCGATGCCGTTCTTGCATCACTGACCCCGGACGAGCCGTCACAAAACAGAGCTTACCTGTTTACGCAGGAGCAACGTGGCGAGCAGGAATGCGTTGTCGCTTACGACGCGACGACTGGTGATCAGATCTGGGTTCACGAAGACGCCATTCGATTTGAAGAAGCACTCGGCGGCCCCGGCCCGCGAGCAACTCCGACGGTACGCGGGCAACTGCTCTATTCCCTGGGGGCGACCGGGCAACTTAACTGCCTGAAAGTTCTAACAGGCGAAAAAGTCTGGACGACAAACACCCTCGAAGACGCCAGCGCAAAGAATCTGAACTGGGCCATGTCTGGATCTCCGCTTGTCGTCGGAGAGAAAGTCATCGTTAACCCCGGCGGCCAGAACAACCACAGTACCATCGCCTATCACAAAGAAACCGGCGATCAAATCTGGGCGGCTGGAAACTATCCTGCTTCGTACACCGCTCCCGTCCTGGCGACACTGCTCGGCAAAGAACAGGTCATCGTTTTTGGAGGCAACGGCCCCGTCGGACACGATCTGGAATCGGGAAAAGAATTGTGGAGCTTCCAATGGCAGAACGATCCGAAGGTCAACGCGGCGATCCCGACGCTGATCGACGACTCGTCCATCATGATCAGTTGCGGATACAGCATCGGTAGCGCGCTGCTTCGTTTTTCAAACGAAGGTGACGCCTGGAAAGTCAGTTCCGGCTGGGAATCCAAGCGGCTGAAACTGAAGTTCAACGCTCCGGTGCGGAAAGGCAACTACATCTACGGGCTCGACGAAGGCATCCTGACGTGCATCGATCTGAAAACTGGCAATTCAGAATGGAAACGCGGCCGCTACGGTTACGGACAGATTCTGCTTTGCGGAGATGTGCTGGTCGTTCAGGCAGAAAACAGCGAAGTCGTCTTCGTGGCGGCGACACCTGAAAAACACTCCGAGCTGGGGCGGTTCCAGGCAATCGAAGGAAAGTCGTGGAACCACCCGGTTGTTTGGAACGGCTATTTGTTTGTCCGCAACGGCGAAGAAGCTGCGTGCTTCGATCTGATTACTCGTTGATCTTTACTGAGCCGCCTTCAGAACCTGCCTGTTCGGACGAATCAGTTGGCTGATTCTGCTGATGTGACTCCTGGCCTAACAGCCGCTGTTTCCCGACGAGTCCCGGTGCCTCGGCTTCTGTTTTTTCAGATGTCGGAGTGGTTCGTCGTCGCGCTGCGACGTCTTCAGTGCTGACGACGAAGGATGTGGGGAGGAACGGTGCCGACGGCTTCGTGCGTGTGCGCTGGCTGGTTCGCTTGTCCTCAGCGTCCTGCTTCGTGGCTCCTTTGGGTTCTGCTGCTTTTGCAGGCTGCTGGTTGTCCTGTTGATTCTGCTGATTTTTTCGTTGCTCCTGCAGTTGGTCGAGCAGTTGTTGAAGCGTGCTCGAAAGATCTTTCACCTGACGCGGCGCAGAAATCAGTGGACCGCTCAGGGTTTCCAGCAGGACTCGGGCGAGCTTTTCGACGTTGTCGGCATCTTCTGCATCGTCACCAAAGACGAGTTTCAGTTTCTCCAGTTCGTCGTCGTCCAGCGACGTTTCGATGGCATCGAGCAGTTTCTTGCGAGCTGCGCTGATTCGCTCCAGCAGTGCCTGCAACGCTGCTTCGTCCATGTCTTTCTTGCTGAACAGCGAAGCGTCGAGTCGGTCCAGGGCGATACTTGCCAGTGCTTCGGTCGCTCCTGCAGCCAGTGTCCTGGCGTTATCTCTAGCTGTTGGAATCTGAGCAACCAGGTCGGCGATCTCCGAAAAGTTGACCAGATCCAGATCAGTCCGCGTTGGGAAACTCGCCAGACCTTCCTGGTACGTCAGCGCCAGTTGGACATTGTCGTCCTGAACGAGGCTTCCCTGAAAAGTGATCCGCTGTGTACCGGCAGGGGTGATCAGACTCGCCCCACCGCGGAAGACACCGCCGACACCGACCAGTTGAAGACCGTACTCGCCAGGGTCAGCGTTGCGGATCGTCAGCAGCTCGACCACGCCGTCACCGCTGAAGGTGGCGTTCGCACCAATCTCGTTGACGGTGCCCCTGCTTTGAGTGAATCCGACGGTTCGGCCTTGTGTATCGGTCAGCAGAAAGTCGACCGGATGAGTTGCCAGAACAAGAATATTTTCATTTGCGCCGCGATTCTGCTCGAGCCGGGCAACTGCATCATTGATGGCCTGGATGACGATCCGGAGTTTCGGGTCGGTCTGATTCAACGGCGGAGCACCGTTCCGGCGTTCTGCTCGTGCACCATTCTCTGCCTGCACAGCCAGAGGTAATTCGTTGCCCGTGATTGTTGGGTCGGGATCGTTCAGCTCGTCCGGGAATGCTCCGAAAAATCCGTCAACGGCGATACCAAGCGCGGCTTCGATTGAGTTTGAGTTTCCAGCTGGGGGAGCTGCGATGTTGACAAGGTAATCTTCAACCTCGCCGTCGCCGGCCAGACCAGTCGGCGACAAACCGCCGGTACTGCTGAGTCGGAACCTGGCGAACGTCGGTCCGGGAAGAGCGGTGTTCGGAATGTTAAAGCTGACCGTGCTGAATCCGGCAGGAATGCTGATGCCTGTACCAATGGTGAAAGAACCCGATGAGGCTCCGCCGCCCGTACCACCGGAGCTTCCCCCCTCGGTAACGAGGTGTGAAAATGCACTTAGATTTTCTCCAGCGGTAAAAGTACCGCTCCGGTCGAAGTCAATCCATGCGTCAAGGAACCCAGCCTGCGAAGCATTGACTCGGAGCTCACGGGTTGTCCCGACACTCAATGCTGACAGAAAAGTAATGCCCCCTTCGTCGTCAACGAAAGCGCCCTGGCCCGTGCTGTTGTTGTCATCACCCAATGCTGCTGGATCAGGCTGACCATTCACTTCTGCGTCGACAGCAGAGCCAAGGAACAGTGATCCAATGACGTGGCGGGGTCCATCACTTGCCAGACTTGTCTTGTAACTGTCCGGAGCGTCGCCAAAGTCCAATGCAACGCTGCTGACTGAAATTGTGATCGTCTCCGACGCTGTCAATGCTCCATCGTTGTTTTCCGTCACGATGATCGTAACTGGAAACGTCAAACCATCCTGAGCGGACGTTGGAGTGAAAGTGAAGTTCCCGGCAGTGGTAATACTTGCTCCTGCCGGCGCCCCTGCTCCCAGACTGAATGTCAACGTGGCTGGTGGCGAATCCGGATCGGTAGCTGTCGCTGTGAAAGAAAGTTCCTCATCAACGATGGCTGTCCGGTTGCCAATAGCGTCGAGTATTGGCGGTTCGTTGAGGTCACCAATATTAATCGTGACAGTCGTAAAAGCGCTAAGCGAACCAGGGTCGGTCACTTGCACCGTCAGGTCGAACGACGGATTAGTTTCGTGATCCAATCCAGAGTTCGCCACCACAATATCACCTGTGGAAGAGTCGATCGAAAAGAGTCCACCTGGATCGCCGCCCGTGATGGCAAACGTCAGATTCGAGGGCGTTTCCAGATCGTCGGCCAGCACTGTTCCGACAAAGGTCTCAGCAGCCGAATTCTCATCAATGCTGAATGACTGCGTGTCGATTGTGGGAGCGGTATTTCCTGTCGCGTTTGCCGGTGAGTCAGACCCAAAGAGCGTATGAGTTGTGTAGGTGGCAGACTGAGAGGCGCCCAGCACAAACAAATTGGCCAACGACAGGGACAGATCGAATTCCAACCCCTCGTCCACAAACTGGTCACCGTTACCATCGACCGCGTTTCCGAAGTTTGACAGGTCGTCCGTCAAAGAATCGCCATTAACAATAGCGGATTGCAATACGGAGAACTCTTCAATCTGGAAGCGTCCCACTTCAGGGACAGTTCCGCCGAATCCTGTGATACCCAGAAACTTTGTCGAAGTTTCCGGACTCGTCCCCAGGTCAGTTTCGAACAGCAAATCTTCGCCCGTGGGCAGTTGCAGGCGTCCTCCGCCTTCTTCAATTGAACCATCAAACTCCAGATCGCCGTCAAGATACCGAACGAGTTCGAATGCCTGAGACGACGCACCGGTGTTCATGATCCGGTACGTCTGAGTCAGCAGCGTCCCGCTTTGACTGCCGAACTCGTCAAACACAGGCTCCAGGGTCTGAGTCAGTACAAACGTAAGGTCGCCGATATTGAACGAACTGTTAGCCTCGTTGTTCAAGCTGCGAATTGACGAACCGCTATCTCCCGATGCCACAATCAGAGACTGTCTTGTCCCGGAGTTCCCGAATCGAAAATAGACTTCTGAATCGAAAGTCGTTTCTGCCGGATTGTCGTCGATCGGGTCATATACAGCACTGAAAAACTGACCGTAGGCATCAACGGAGGAAATAGAGACGCTGCCATCACCCGGTCCGTTGTCCAATGAAGCGAAAGGACCGACAAGTATTCCGCCACCGCTGTCTATGGCATCGTCGAATACGGCACCGGCTGGCGGCGCATCGAGAACGTTGATAGTGATCGTACCTGAATCAAACGTTTCATTACCGTCGTCCGTTACTTCGATTGTCAACAGGAATGGCGGGCCGCCAAAAATGATTGCATCGGTATCAGCAACTGAAATCAGGCCGCTGAAACTGTCAATCGCAAATGCTCCGCCGGTATTACCGTCCACAATACTGAAGACAACGGAATTCAAGTCGCCAGGTTCGAGCATCACGGTTCCGACTGCAGAACCGTTCGCCTGGCTCTCGAAAACGTTGAAATTCTGGTCGTCAACTACAGGCTTGACGTCGGTGACGTTGATGGTGATCGTCGCCTGGTCAGTTAGCGACTGGTTGTCTTCGACTTCGACAATCAGAGCATAAGTGCCCTGGATTTCGAAATCCAAAGTTGCGTTAACAGTGATCTCGCCGGTTGATGAATTGATTGCGAACGCGTCGCCAGCATTTCCTGACACGATTCGCCACACCAGGCTTTCACCGAATTCTGGATCCGAGGCGAAGGGGGTTCCGACCGAAGTGCTGACTGGTGAATTCTCGGCAATCGCAAAGGTGTCATCATTGATCGTCGGTGCTGCATTCGTGATTGCGAGCGTTTCGAAGTCGCTGAAGCTGACTGACTGCTGGCCGTCGCTGAACGAAAGGCTTGAGTCAATGTCAGCCACCTGGGCGGTCTGGGCATCAATATTTAAGACATCGCTGCCCGTTTGATCGCCGCCATCGACAAAGAAAGATTCTGGTCCCGATGCCGACGCCGTCACGTTGACTAAGTCGTCACCGTCACCCAGGAACAGGCTCAGGTTTTCAGTACCTGTTATCGAAAGCGTGGTGCTTCCGGATGTTACCGTCTCGCCATTCACGTTGACCGTGTCATCGGCACTTGTTCCCTGAATCGTGACTGAGTCATTGTCATTCCCGTCTCCGCCAGCATCAATTGTCACCGTTGCCGGTTGCCCGTCGAGACTCAGCGAAATCATGTCATCGGATTCAGAAGTCGCGACCGAGAGGCTCGCAAATCCGTCGGTCGAAACATCAAGCAGTCGTGGAACGTTGAACCGGACGATGGCATCGTCACCAGTTCCTGAAACGTAAACGTGCTGGCCATCGACGCTCGCGAAGACGCTGGAAGCACCATTGACTCCGGCGACGGTTGTTCCGGCACCGTCAGAATCACCGTCAGCCAGAGTTTCCAGGAACGTCAGCATGCCGGTGAAAATATCGCGAGCGAAGACTGTCACCGCATTGCTGTCTGACGCGGCGACGTAAACAATGGTGCCGTCTGGACTGACCGAAACCGAAACCGGAGCGGACAGGTTTTCGACGGTGTTGCTCATTGAATCGAGCCCGAGGTCAACCAGCTCCTCGACGAACGTCAGCTGGCCAGTGTTCGAGTCGCGAGAAAACACGACGATGGAATTGTCCGATTCACCGGTTACATAGACGTGTCGACCGTCCGGACTGATTTCAACCGACGATGCACCGCCAAGCCCGGAAACAAGATTCAGGGCTCCGTCCATGTCTCCGTTTGCCAGTTTCTGCACAAACAGCGGCAGCCCGAAACCGGTCATGTTGGGCCCTTCACCCGGGCTGCTGAACACGGCGATGGCATTGTCGACCGCACCGGTGACATACATGGAACGACCGTCGGACGAAATCGCGACCGATGATGCACCAGCAATTCCGTCGATCGTTGACCTGCCGGAATCCTGTCCGCCGTCGACGAGTGACGCTTGAAATGTCAGGTCGCCATTCAGGCTGACTTCAAAGACGTCGACTCGGTTTCCGGCTTCCGAGGTGACCAGCAGAACCGAACCGTCAGGGGTGAAGGCCATGTCCGAAGGTAAAGGGATGCTGACCGGATTTCCCGCATTGTCCAGAACCGTTGACGAGAGAAACGTCAGCTGATTGTCGCCTTCGTGGCGAACAAAAAAGGCGATCGTCTGGTCCATCTCGCTGGCCACATACACGTATCGACCGTCGGCTGACACGATGACGTTGCTGGCACCGTCGAGGCCGGAAATCGGGTTCGATAGAAAGTCGGTGTCCAGGTTGACGAGGGATTCGACAAACGTCAGGTCACCGGTCACTCGATCGCGGTTATAAACGACCAGACTGTCCGATTCCGACGCGGCCACGTAGACCCGAGTGCCGTCGGGACTGACAATAACCTGATCCGGAGCCTGCTGATTGGTGATAGTGTTTTCGGAGCCGTCGTCGCCTCCATCGCTCAGGATTTCTTCAAGATTCAGATTGCCGCCGAGAACTTCCTGAATCTGCGTCATGTAACCTTCGACGCTGAAAATATTGACCTGCTGAGGCTTTGTCGTTGATTGCAACGAAACGGTATCGTCGGCTGAGTCACCAGAGACGACGACGGTTCTGGCCGAGCCGGTGAAGTCCTGATCAACCGAAATCGTGTCTGCACCGCCACTGGAGATTTCGAGAGTCAGTTCTTCGATGCCGGCCAGATTAAGCGTTGTCGTTCCGTCGGTCAGCGTTTCGCCAGACAGTGTCAGGGCATCGTTTCCGGCAGTGCCGTTGATGGTCACCTTGTCAGAAGCGGATGGCCCGCGAGTATCCAGCGATACTTCAGCGGGCAGGCCACTTAGCTCGACGAGCACGTTCTGGTCAGCCGGACCGAAGCCGACGTTGAGAGCTTCGATATTCGAGTAGCTCGTTTTGAAATCGAATGACCGCCCCTGCCCAGAGAAGATCGTCGAGTCAACAGCGGCGTTATTGATCGCATGATCCGAGGGCTGTTCGCTTTTCAAACCATCGAAGATCAGCCGATCGTTAGCACCAGCTCCGCCATCGACCAGGTCCAGCCCGGACGAAGAATACAGTGTGTCGTCACCATTGCCGCCGATCAGAATATCGTCGCCATCGCTTTCACCGCTGCGAGCGACAATTGCCTGGCCACCTCCGATCAGCGTGTTCAGCGAGTTGAATGAGACCTGCTCGATCGTGTTGGGATTGTCGCCAGCGTCTTTTCCGCCAACCGTGGCACTTGCTCCGTTGGCGATCGCACTGAATGGCACACCGGTGTCGAGGTCTACATAGTTGAAAATGATGTCGCCATCGCGGCCGAACGTGTTCAGTTCAAGAATCAACTGGAACGTCACCGGCGACGCTCCGGCTTTAAGAAACGGGGTGGACGATGTGTCGATCTGGTCCCGGTGGTAGACCTCGTTCCATTCGATGATCAGACGATCGTTGATGAAGTCCGCATTTGTGTCTTCAAATTTGTAGAGCACCTTTGCGTCGGGGAGCGTGAGCCCTGGTGGCGAGGTGAGGCCGGTCACCCAGTCGTCAAACAGCGGCGCGAGAATTCCGATGTTGGCCTCAGGCGCCTTGTTCAGGTCGAAGTTGTCCTGCGGAAGGATTGGGCCGCCAAAAGAGATGGCGCCGGACGGAGTAACAAACAGCACGTTGCCTGCGTAAGACACATCGTTAAATCGGAAGAAGTCCGAGTCGAGCAGAATCGTGGCCGTTTCCGTGTCCGTTTCGTCCAGGATTGTCATCACGCCGGTGTCGGAGTCGGAAAGGTTCAGATTCTCGAACGTCGTTCCCCCGACGATGTACTGTTCGTGAGTTGGCCCGGTTCCCAGGATATCGTCGCCTGCTCCGCCGTCGAGGACATCGTCACCAGCCGAGCCTCGCAACGTATCGTTGCCGGCGAGCCCGGACAGCGTGGTCTGACCAAAGAACTCTCTGGCATCGAGGTTGTTGTTTCCAGCGCCACCGGTCAGTGATGCCTGTTCAAAACTCGTGATCGCCACCTCGTCAATGCCGCCGATGGTCAAACGGGCCTCTGTGACACGGTGGTTAGTATCAGCGATGGAATGGATCGCGTCGCGCCCTGCCCCCCCGTCGAGAAACAACTGGCGACCGGGCGACGGGCTTCCTGTGGAGTAATCGACTGTCAGCGTGTCATTGCCTTCGTCGCCGGTCACAAACAACGAAACAACATTCGTCAGGTTAATGTCTTCCTGAACGGCTCCGGCGCCAGCGTCAAACTTAATTTCTGTCGCGGTGATGGTCGTAGAATTGGAAACGGGGCCGGTCACGCCATTGAACAGGATGGTCGACGAGTTCGAGAATACATTTCCGTTTGCGCTTGCCGAAGTTCGAGGATTCATCACAGCAATCGAGTCGGCACCATCAACCACCAGACCTCGTCCTGAATTCTGGTCGACCGTCACCGTATCCAGGGCAACGATGGTTGAGCCGATGATTTCAACGCCGTCCTGCCCGTTGAACGTCGATGAAACATTTTTCAGCATCGCCATTCCAACATTGGTGATGTTGACGCCGTCTCCCGTGTTTCCGGTAAAAACTGAATTTTCAATCGAGACATCCATGAAGCCGATCGAATCCAAAACCATCAGACCGTTGGTTGTGCCGTCCACCTGAATGTTTTGCGCATCAAAGAACTGCGCCGAGCTGAATGGCGCAACGTCGATCCCGGTAGTGGCATTCGTCACTCGCAGTGAGTCCAGCGAAACGGCATCTTCAACAACGGAGATCGCTGTTGCTGCTCCGCCCCCGTCAATCACAACATCAGCTGCGATGCCCGTGTGCCCTCGCAGCGTCAGGCCAGAAAAATCAAGCGTCAGATTCTCGGCGTAGATGCCTGGCCCGAGCACAACTTCAGTCAGGAAATCACTGTCGAACCGAATGGCGGCCAGCGCCTCGTTGATCGTACCAAAGGCCCGCACACCGAATTCCAGATTGGAGACGGGCTGGCTACCAGGGTTGAATGTGACAATGTCACCGAAATCGAGGATGCCGTTCGGCGTTCCGCCGCCTCCGCCGGTCAAGCCGTCTCCATCCATGATCACTTGAAAATCACCAGCAAATCCTCCGCTGATCGCACCGCCGCCGATGTCGTCGACAAAGACGTCGAATGGAGATTGAACTTCGAAGGCTCCGATGTCGGTAATCACTGACCCGTTGCGGTCGCCGTCACGCTCACGAGCAAAGCCACGCTGGTCAGAAAACAGAGGGGAGGCAAACGATGGCCCCGCATCAATGGCCGGGCTCATTCCGCCCAGCGCAATCGTCTGAGTCGGGCCTCCGTTATCGGCAAGACCGAGCAGGTTCGGATCGACCGGACTGGCAAAGGTACCGATCAGGTCACCGGTCGCCGGAGTGAAATTGAAATCGGTGTCTTCTCGGACAAGGTTGAACCCGTTGGAAGTAACAGTGCCGCCACTGATGAATCCTTCAGGTCCGTCATCGGGAGTGCCGAAATTATCACTGACGAGAGTCCGTTCCATTGTCAGGGATCCGTCGGTCCAGATTCCGGCTCCCTGATTGCCGGCAAAGTTGTACGCGACGGTGGAAGCCAGCAACGTCGCGTTGACGTTAGTTTGAATGTAAATTCCACCGCCTTCGCCGGTGCTGCCCTGCATCTCTCCAGCGTGGTTGTAAGCAATGGTCGAGGATTCGATCGATAATGACCCTCCCACCGTATCTGCGTTTGCCGACACACCGCCGCCAACTGCTTGCGCAAAGTTGTCGTTAATTGTGCTTTGTTGAATCGTCATGTTGCCGCCGAACGAACTGATGGCCCCCCCTTCGGCGAATCCGAAATTTCCTTCCGCCCGGTTTTCTGCGAATGTCGAATTCGTAACAAACACCAGCCCCTGATTATTATGAAGTCCGCCGCCGTTCGACGCTCGGTTGCCGGTCACAACAACGTTGTTTAACTGAAGCATTCCGCTGTCGACCCGGATACCGCCACCGTCTCCACGACCAGCCAGGTTTCCACCGGTGATCGTTACGTTAAAGAGTTGCAGAGTGATTCCGGGCATGACGTCGAAGATCCGATCGACCGTTCGCGCGTCGATGATCGTTGTCTGAGCCGACTGCCCCTGGATCGTCAGGTTGTCGGTGATGTCGAGGTCGCCAGTGAAAGCTGCGTCCTCGTCCGTCCCCTCGATCGACAGGTTGAAGACCCCGCCGCCCAGCGTGATCGTGTCCGAACCAGCCGACGCGTTGGCTTCCATAATTGCCGCACGCAGCGACGTTCGACCGGTGGCATCTGCCGCAACGGTGTCGCCGGGGTTGTCATCGACCGTGTCGAAAAAGCTGTCGACCGTAAACGACGTCAGCAGAGTTCGAGCTTCGAGCCGCTCGGTCATCTGCGACAGCTGATTGAATTTTCGACGGCGAGTCACCTTCCGCCGGATAACTTTGTCCGCCAGTCGGGATCGGGAATCTGTCAGTGGAGCAAGCCACGGGCTGAGCCGCATGAATCAAGTCCTCAAAATCCGGCCACTGGAGTGACCTTTAGATTTTCGGGAGGGAAAAACCTATGGCCCTGGTAGTCTGGGGGGACTGCGAAAAACTATTCGATTTTGACCGTTGCACAATGAAGCAATCAAGAATCAGCTGCTTTGCACACCGATACAAGTCTCGCATCGGCAACGACAACTCGGACAATGAGCAGAACTCTGTTTGTACGTCTGAGGTAAGCTGGCGAGGCATTCACGCTGGCGATGCCACCTGTTCAGCCGGTTCCGGGACGCATCCCCCGCACCAAGTGTGCCTTTTTCAGATTTGGCATGCCAGATGAATCAAGCAGGGTCCGCGAATCTTCAATGGGATGAAGCCGTCCGCTCACGAGTTCCGCCAATCGGATCACCGAAACGGCAGATGCCCAGAAACTCGCAGTTGCCGCCCTGGTTACATTTTGGCCGTTCGTGGGCTGAAGTAGTTAAATGGAGGCAGTTTTTGAAGACTCCATCTGTTCTGAATAATTATCGACGTAATTGAGACAGGACAGTCGGCTGAGAAAAACACGCCGTCCCAGCAATTCGAACGGGTTTTGACACTTAGTTGTCAGACCTGAGCTTCGCACTGAGAGCAGACGACACCGGCGAAGCACGCAGCATGCTTGATCGAGACGGCAGTCAGACCAGTCGAAGCCGTTTTCGAAGCAGCCACTCCGCCGTCAGCAGCAGTGCAAACAGCAACAGAACTTCCCATCTGGCCCAGAGGCGAATTGGTTCTTCCGACTGAATAGGAACGGGGCGGCCGCGCGGGATGTCTCCAGGAAGCGAACTGGCTGCGGCGAGGCTGTAATACTTTCCACCGGTCTTGCGAGCCGCTCCGGAAAGCTCGACCTTATCGAGACCTCGGATCCGCAATTCGCGGTCCGGAGCTTCCACTCGAAAGTCAGCAGACGGTGGCGATTCGGAAAAGTCCGGGCGAGCGATCCAGGCGTGGTACGCGCCTTCGGCTGGCCGGCGGAGTTGACCTTCGAACGCGTTGGGAGCCTGTGGGACTTTCGACAGAGTCACCTTCTGAGTATCAGCGCCTCGCCGTTCGACAACGACTTCGACCGGATCGTCACCAGTTGGGATCTCTGTCTCATTGAAGAATCGAACCCGCAGCGTCACCTTGTCGCCACGGTTGTAAACCAGTCGATCTGATTTCAACTCTGCCGACTTCGACTGTCCGAGCAACCGAGAGCGGCTGAGATAACGAATCGCCTGCACCCAGTAGCGTCCGTAATAAAGGTCTCCCACTCGACGACGCCACGACCACGTTTCGTCAGTTGCGTGGAAGATAACTTTGCCGGCTCCAAAACGCTGCATCAGAATAACGGGAAGTCGACGTTCGGCTCCCAGGCGGGTCGGGTGTTCGGCAAAGACCACCGCTCCGGGTTTAATCGTGGGCGCTTCAACCAGCCAGTAAAACCCGGGCATACCGTTCCAGATTTCGCGGCTGACTTTTTCATCCTCATTCAGGCGGAAGATTGGCGTGCTTTTCTGACCTTCCAGCGTGAGCTGCGGTTGGAACGGGGTGACAATCGGCTCGCCTGCAGGCGGAACTTTCACACCGTCAAGCTCGATCGGCAGCAGAGTTTCCAGCGACGTTCCGTCATAAGCGACGGGGTTGAACTGCGAACCCGCGATCATGATCAGTCCGCCACCGGCTTCACCGACAAAGTCTGATAGATTCTCCAGAACTGACGGGCTGAGATACTGCAGGTTGACGTCTCCGAAGATGACCGTGTCGTAGGCAAAAAGCTGGTCGCGGCTGACGGGAAAACGTCCACGCAGCGGCCGCGCGGTTGCGTCCTGATCGGCGTACTGAAGATCGGCATCCTGCAGGACAGTATGCAGCTCGATGGTTCGCTCGCGTTCGAGCAGCACTTTCAATTCTCGAAATTCCCATCGCGGCGCGGAGTCGATCAGAAGAACCCGAATACGACCTTCGCGAACGCTGACCTGTCTGATTTCGGCATTGTTGGTTCGATCAATTTCCGTCGACTTCGGTGTTACTTCGAGGACGAACTCGTAGTCGCCAGCCTCTTCCGGGATCCATGTAATTTCAACCGGCAGAGTCTGACCGTCGTCCGCGGCAATCACCTGCTTTGACGCCAGCGGCGAGCGGCTCGATTTTTCCCGAAGCACCAGTTCGACCGACTTCCCCTTGAAGCCAAACGCTTTCAACTTCGCCGTAAACGTGATCGGGTCCCCCACAAATGCGACTTCGTCGACCAGCGTGTCATACAGGTTGAGATCGTGCATCGCTTCTGCGCTGCCGATACCGACGGTGTAAAGCGGCACCAGACGTTGCGCCGCCATACCACTGGCCTTTGAAAGCCGCTCCACGTCGCCGACGCTCGAAATCCCGTCGGACAGAATAACAATCGCCGTCGGCAGTGTGCCTCGGAAATCGTTCAGGACTTTCCGTAACGCCGTGGCCGGACGAGTCTCGCTGCCTGACGGTTCCAGATTCCTGATCGCCTCGATCAGTCCTTCGATCCTGTTGCCGGACTGGGCATCGACGTTGCCGATCGCGGTGGCCGTTTCGGAAAAACGGTAGACTCGAAGCTGGTGCCGCTTCTGCAGTTCCTGGAGGAACTCTCCATCGTTGCCGGTGAGAATTCCCTGGCCGATCGCCAGCCGTGACGCTCTTCCCACGCCGCTGACGCTCGCAAATGACTTCGCGGCAGACTTGTCACTGGGACTCGAGTATTGATCTTCGAGTCCCATACTGGACGAATCGTCCAGCAGGACCGCAATAAACGGCAGCCCGGTTCTGTCGACGACCAGAGTGATCTCTGACAAAACGACAAGCACGATGCCGATCACCGCCAGCCGTAGCGCGACCAGTCCGAAACGATTGATTCGCGAAGCCGAACTGGCGTCGCGACGGTAGATCCACCAGACGTAAAGCAGGAGTGAAACGGCGGCAAGCAGAACGCTCCATTGTGGCATCCCCGATGGCCACGGAGTCTGGTACAGCCAGCTCCACTGCGTTCCTTGCCCCGGCTGAGCGGGTGGAACGCCGAAATACCATTCGAGGAAGTTCTTCATGAATCGAGAAAGCCATCCTGCAACGATGGTTCGTTTGGGTTTTTGAAAATCATAACTCGAAACGTCAACTCAGCACGCTGGTTAATCGTTGACTGACCGACTCGAAGAACTCTGCTCAACAGTCAGCACGGCACCTCGATGATAGCGGGTGAGAAAACTTCCGGCATTGAAGCAGGCCGGGCGGAACAGAATGAAGCAATCGTTGTTGCTGAGAAGTGCCCTGCTGGCAGGACTGAACGACTCGGCGACCAGATTGGGGGATGAGTGAGCGGCCAGCCAGAAATTGGCTGCGGCGGCGTCTCGCAAACGCCACGACATTGCCACGTCCGCAATTACTCGCATCGCTGTTTGAAAGTTGCCGGATATTGTCAGAGGCGTGAAAACGTCGCGTTTCTGTGATACTTGATTCACCATCGGGAACCCGCCAAACTGGCGGCTCGAATCAGTAAAGCGACATGTTTTGTTAATTCGTGATGAGAATTGAGAGTGAGTGCTCGCCGCCCTTCTGGCCTCAGCATCGAGATGCTGGATCCTGACAGCCGTTTTCGGGATTCGCTCTTCAGAGTTTCGACCTTTTCCAGCAGGATTTTCTGTGTCCAGTAAGCTTGTTCAAACCATCCAGGCAGAGCTCGACTCGCTCGTCCTGATCGATCCGCACACACATATCAACCCTCACGCGGCCGCTTCCGAAACGCTCGCCGACATCATGGGTTATCACTATTACACAGAGCTGGCTCATTCGGCCGGACTGCCTCGTGAGCAGATTGAAGAGCCCGGCATCAGCCCGAAAGAGAAGGTCGGTCGGCTGGTCGAAAAGCTGGGCGATCTCGACAACACCGTTCAGGTGAGCTGGCTGGTCGAGATGGCTCAGAAGTTTTTCGGCTTTGAAGACGAAGCCGTTACGACCGCAAACTGGGAAGCTCTTTACGACAACGCTGCGGCAAAGATGGCCGAGCCGGACTGGGAGCAGCAGGTTCTGAAGCAGAGCGGCCTCGAAAAAGTTTTCCTGACCAACGACTTCGACGATCCACTGACTGGCTTTGACACTTCTCTTTACGTGCCGTGTCTGCGAACTGACGATCTGGTCTTTCATTTCACGAAGCCGGAAACTCGCGAGCGACTCGAAAAAGCCACCAGCTCGAACGTCAGCGATCCGGAATCGTTGCGAGCCGCCATCGGCCAGTTGTTCGAACACTTCACGAAGAACGGCGCGAAGGCTTGTGCGATCTCGATTCCGCCGACGTTTGCACCGGCAGCCGTTTCCGATTCCGAAATCGAGCCGATTCTGGCCAGCGTGCTTTCTGGCCGTGAGCTGACTCCGGACGAAGCGGCGATGCTCAGCCAGTTCAACTTCTGGACACTCGCGACGTTCTGTGACGAGTACAAACTACCATTTGACCTGATGATCGGAGTTAACCGCCGGGTCTATCCGGCTGGCGTCTTCCAGGGACAGGACTTGTATGACTCGCGGGTTTCGCTGATTCAGTATCAGGAACTTTTCAACGCGTTTCCGCAGGTGACGTTTCCTGTTTCCGTGCTTGCTCAGACGAGTAACCAGGAACTGGTCAGCTATGCCTGGATTTTTCCGAATGTCGTCACCAATGGCCACTGGTGGTACTCGAACATCCCGCCGCATATCGAACTTGACTGCCGAACTCGACTGAGTGCCGTACCTCAGACAAAACAGGTCGGTTATTACAGCGACATGTACAAACTGGAATTCGCTCTTCCGAAATTTGCGATGTATCGACGAATTCTGGCGAAGGTTCTGGCGAACGACTTTGTAATCGATCGAGGCTGGAGTGAAGAGCGGGCCATCGCACTGGGCAAGCTGAATCTTCGAGGCAACGTCGAGACAATATTTGATGTGTGAAATCTGGTTCGCACAACCTGAAAAATTGACGAAGCAACGCACAACGAAACTTGATGGACGGCTATAGCCTGGCTGATCGGGCTGAAAGTCGGACGTGCGGGTCATCACTTTCGCAAAGCGGGAATGGAACTCATGGCAAGTCTTGTATTACTTCAGGAAGGTCAGGCAATTCCTTACCCCGTTGGCGATGGCGAGACAATTGTTGGGCGCCACCCCGATTGCACAATCCAACTGAAGTCAAACACGGTCTCGCGCAGACACGCGCGCTTTACTAAACGCGACGGCCAGTTCTACATTGAAGATCTCGGTAGCGGAAACGGTACGGTCGTCAACGGCACGCAACTGGAAAAAGAACAGCCGCACCCAATCAATCACGAAGACCGAATCAAGTTCGGACCGATGCTGCTGAGGTTCGAATGTGAAGAGGCTCGCCCCGTTGCCAGAGCAGCGCCGGCGCCTGCTCCCGCAGCACCTCGAATTCCCGCAGGCGGCGATGATTTCGGAGCGGGCGACGACTTTGGAGCCACCGTCAACTATTCGGACGAAGACGACGACGAAGCAGAAATCATGGGAACGCTCGCCGGTGGTGGTGCCGCTGGCGGTTTCGGCGGTCTGGAAGTTCAGCCGGAAGTAAAGCTGAAAGCAGTCATCGATATCACGCGGAGCCTTTGCGGCGAAACGAATCTCAACCGGATGCTGCCGGCGATCCTTGACTCGCTGTTCCGAGTCTTCCCACACGCCGACCGTGGTTGCGTCCTGCTGAAAGATCCCGAGAAGGGCGGACAAATGGTTCCGCGAGCGTTCAAGCACCGCCGCGAAGGCGAAGACTCCACCGTCCGCCTATCGCGAACCATCGTGAAGAAAGTCATCGAAGAGAAAGCTGGAATCCTGTCGGCCGACGCGGCGAACGACGATCAGTTTGACGCTTCTGAGTCGATCTCAAATCTCGCCATCCGCTCGATGATGTGCGTGCCGCTGCTCGACAAAGAAAACGAACCGATCGGGCTGATCAATATCGACACGATGAACCCGGTCACTCAGTTTACGAGCGAAGATCTCGACCTGCTGATGACCATCGCCGGCCAGGCCGCACTGACGTACGAGAACGCGCGGCTTATGAAAGTCTTCCTTGAAAAACAGAAACAGGACGGCGAAATGAATATCGCGCAGGGAGTTCAGCAGGCGCTGCTTCCTGATACGCTGCCGCAGCCCGCTGGCTGGAAGTTTTACGCGTCGTACGATTCCGCGCAGGCAGTCGGCGGCGACTACTATGATGCCTTCGACCTGGGCGATGGCAAGTACGTTCTTTCGTTCGGTGACATCTCAGGCAAGGGCGTTCCCGGTGCCATCATTATGTCACGCATGTCGAGCTGCGTGCAGAGTACGCTGCAATTCACGCACGATCCGCTGGAAGCGGTCAACGCCATCAACACGCACATGTGCGCCAACGCTGCTGAAGGACGATTCGTTACCTATAACTTCGTGCTGCTCGACGTGAATACAAACGAAATTCAACTGGTCAATGCGGGACACATGTCGCCGATGATTCTGAAGCCGGACGGTTCGATCGATGAGTTTCCTGAAGACTCGATCGGACTGCCCATCGGAGTCATGGAAGATTATCCGTACGAAGTCGAGAAACGCGTCATCAATGCCGGCGAAACGGTCGTGCTGTTTACGGACGGCGTTGACGAAGCCATGAATCCGGACGGCGAGCTGTACACTCTTGAGCGAATGCGGGAATTGATTTCGAAGAGCCCGCGCGACCCGGAAGAACTTGGCAAAATTCTGTTGGCCGATGTTCGTCGTCATGCTAACGGCCGCGCTCAGAACGACGACATTACGATCATGACGTTTGGCCGCGAAGGATAGGACATAAATCCTGACCAGTGGCTCAATGGCCGTTCAGTATCATGAAATTGTCGACTTTGCAGGCTTGAAGTGTGGTGTCTCTTGCAGAATTAGGACCGAGCGTGAATTCATGCCGGTCTTCTTCATCGCAGAATTCCACAACCGCGACACAATCACCCCCAGAATTACAACCAAGGTATCGCGTGCCCGCCGTCAATCTTCAGGAGTGCGTTCATCGGGCCTGCCTGCTCGAAGCGACGTCACGAAAACCGGGCAACGTCCACCCTGGCGAATCGTTCGAGCATATCGCGTACGAAGATTTTGTCGCATCCGCCGAAGCAATTGCTCCCGTGCTGGCTCGCGCAGCCGATATCGGAGTCGGCAGAAGCATCCTGGATGCAGTCAGGGCGACGCGGGCCGTTTGCGAGCACAACACGAATCTCGGCATCATTCTGTTGCTCGCTCCACTGACCGCCGTTCCGCTCGACACAACTCTATCAGAAGGAATTCCTGGTGTCCTGTCCGGGCTCACGCAGGAAGATGCCGCGTACGTCTTTGAAGCCATTCGTCTGGCGCAACCTCGCGGTCTGGGGAGCGCTGACTCAGAAGATGTCTCCACGTCGTCGCCGACGGGGACGTTGACCGAAGTCATGACGCTGGCGTCCAGTCGCGACGCCGTGGCTAAGCAATACGCCAGCGGTTTTGAAACGGTTCTTGAGTTCGGCGTTTCGTCGTTGATTGCGTCGGGGCGTTTCGAAGAAGACTGGGAGCAGACCATCGTCCACCTTCATCTCTCACTGCTTGCCCGGGATGGTGACACGGACATCGCCAGGAAATGCAATTCGATCGATGCCCGCGAGGTTGTGCGACGAGCCAGGTCTGTTCTGCGAGCTGGCTGGCCGATGGCAATGGAAGGTCGAATGAGGATCAGAGAATTCGACCGCTGGCTCCGAGCGAAAGGTAGTCAGCGAAATCCTGGCACCACCGCCGACCTTGTCACGGCTGGAGTGTTTGCCGTGCTGCGGGATCAGCATGCCCTGATGCCATCTCTGAAAGAGATTCAGACTCGTGCGGAAGAAAACCGAACCGCTCAGTAGTAAAGGGGAAACGGTGAAAACACTGACCAAAGAACTCTGGATGGAGATCCCCCAACGACGGGCGATTGTCTCAGTCCACCGCGAAGTCGAGCGACTCGTTGCCGAAAGCGGCGTGCAGGATGGACTCGTTCTGGTAAATGCGATGCACATAACGGCGAGCGTTTTTATCAATGACGACGAGCCGGGACTTCATCACGACTACGACCTCTGGCTGGAACAGCTCGCTCCGTTCGACCCTTCACCGGAACGGTACCACCACAACCGTACGGGAGAAGACAACGCCGACGCGCATCACAAGCGGCAGATTATGGGCCGCGAAGTTGTGGTCGCAATCACCGACGGAAAACTGCACCTGGGACCGTGGGAGCACATTTTCTACTATGAGTTTGACGGGCGGCGTAAGAAGCGACTTCTCGTCAAAATCATTGGCGAGTAAGGCTACGTGCAGGTAACTCCGTATGAAAACTAATCCTGAATCTGCTTAAGCAAGTGCCCACAGCAATCCGACAACGAGTAGCGTGCCCGTCAGCCCGTAATAAGTTGCCGGCTGAGTTCGCAGATACTCGAAGGGGTCGGCGATGCGTGTCGGCACATGCTCCCAGGCCTCTTCGGGCCGACCACCAAGAACTCTGCGATCACACACGTCCGCCAGCAGAGCCAAACCTCGAACAGGCAATCTGATTCCGTAGTGGATTGCATCTTCGATGTAGAACCACTCACGACTGAGTCGCGTCAGTGAGTCGAGGGAGTCGACGACTTTGCCCCGCGCTACGTCACTTGATTTTGCCAGCAGCCATGCAGCGACTGCGCCGAGCAGACACGCTGGCGTCGCGGCTCCGAATGTCAGCAACAGGACTGGCAGACCTGGCTGAGCGTTACTCAGAGGAATCATGCACCTAATGAGTGCAAGGCAAGCAGCCGTCGTCGCGACGAAATTTCCCAGTCGGGAATCGGTCGCGCTGATAGTCCGTAAAGCCTGCATCGGCGGTTGAATTGTTGCCAGTTTTACGACGGCAAATCCCCAGAGGATCTGACTGACGACAATTCCCCACCACATATAAACCAGGAGGTGGCTTGTTGAATCTCCGCTGCCGTTTTTTTCGGTCTCTGCCAGTGAAAACTCAATAAGTGACAGGATCCTGTTGGTGCCGCCGATTCCAGAAACGGCAACCAGAATCGCAACACCAAACGCAGTACCTCGGTTCGCCAGCTCGCTGCATCGACGCAGAACAAAGATGCCAATCAGTTGAACAAACAAGGTGCCAATCGTGATGCAGCTCAGCGCAGAAGAACTCGTGGCGACCCCGACAGCCGACAAGCCGGCTGCACCAATGCTTAACAGCGTAGCGACTTTGGCTATGCCGTTCTGAACCAGGGCAACACCCGTCGCGGTAAAGGACGTAAGAACTCCCAGCATTCCGAACAGGAGAAATGCTTCAGACGCGACGGCGCCAAGTGGTGCTAAAGCAGCAGCGAGCGACAGGCCAGGCAGAATTCCGGCAAGCACGACGACGATTCCTGCATCGCGAGAACCGGACTCCAGAACGGATCGAGGCCAGATCAAGGCCGGGAAGAATGCACAGCGAATGGTCACTGCTGCGACAATCAACACTGACAAGCCTGAGGCAACAGTCGTGCCGTCGATCCGGCGATCCTCGGCTGCCCCAGCCACGATTTCTGAGACAACGGACGAGTCGTACCGAGCCATCGCCATCAAAGATGCGAGCAGCAGCAACACCGCAGAGCCGCTGAGAATTCTGGTCGTGTTAAGACGTCGCCTTGACGGAGTCGTCGAAGCGGTTTCTCTGGCCACAATACCGACAACGCAACAGTCTATGACACCCCAGAGACTCGCTATGACGACCAGGTCTGTAACCATAATCGCGGCGATGCTCAACGGATAAAGCAGTGGTACTGTGGCCTCGACATCATTTGCTGCGCAGCTGTTTCGGACAATTCTCAGCAGCAGTATCAATGAGGCAGCAAGAGTCAGCATGCACCGCGACTGGTCCGCGTAAAATGCCAGATTGATAGCCAGCCCATTCCCATCAGGGATGACCATCCAGTTGCCAACGGAGATTTGAGCAGCAGTCTCAGTCACCCCTGCGTACGAACAGCCCATCCATGACAGGGCCGCTATTCCCGTGATCGTCGTTGGAATGAGTAATGCAGAATTTCGCTGATGCGGCAGCCCCTCGGCCAGCAGCCAGCCAGCCAGCGGAGCAATCAGCATAACCGAAATCAGTAGTTGCTCGATCACGAAAGCTCCATGCTACGTGAAGAAACCCCGGCAGATCGATGATCCCGGGGTTCTTCTGGTTGATAATTGAGCAAGTTAATTATTCAGTCTTCGTGTCATCGTCTTTTGTTGATTCATCCGTCGAATTGTCGTCAGCCGGCTCTTCGGGCTTCTCGTCAGGAGTGATCTCCGGCTTGTATTCATGGGGGCGTTTTCGCAGCACGGTGGCCTTCGTGATTTTGTCGCCGCGTCGCAACGCTGCAGCGACCTTCATTCCTTCGATCACCCGCCCGAAGACAGTGTGGCCGCCTTTGTCGGGTTCCGTTCGAGCGTTCAGCCAGTCGGTCGGGAGATGAGTAATGAAGAATTGCGACCCGCCCGTGTCCTGTCCGGAGTGAGCCATGCTGAGGCTTCCCCGGAAATGCATCCGTGTGCCCGGCTCGTAGCATTCGCATTTGATGGAGTAACCCGGTCCGCCATAACCATCGTTGCTCGGATCGTCATCAAGCGTGTTCGGGTCTCCGCCCTGAGCCATGAACCCGTTGATAACTCGGTGGAAGGCGATGCCATCGTACTTACCGCCTTCGACCAGGCTGATCGCATTGGCGACGGTGTTTGGTGCGTGATCTTCGAACAGCTCAAAAACGATCTTGCCTTTCGACGTTTCAAACTGAATCCGCGGCAAAGCAGCGTCGCCTTCCAGCGCGTCCTCTTTGGCTCGAATTTCCTGCTCGGCCTTCCACAATTCCTGATACTTCTTTGCGGCGTCGATATAGGTTTCGTAACGCAGGTCGAGCCGGTTGCTTTTCTGAGCTTCGGCGAAGATTGCAGATGCCTGTTCGAAATTGTGCAGTGCAAACTGAGAAACGGCCCCCATACTCAGCACATCTTTCGTGTTCCGGTCAGCGGCCAGCAGCTTCGCAGAGATTTCGGCAGAACGATCAAAGTCGTTGTTATTGAAGGCTTCCTTCATGACGATTTCGCCGGCGTCGAGATCACTTTCGTTCTTCTCATAGACCTTTGCAGCCAGTTCCAGCATGTCCGGATAAATCTCGACCTCGAACTCGCGAATCAGGTCAACGTACTGATCTCGAACGCTCCGTTTCTCGTCACTCGTTGCTGCGTCCTCAAACTTCTTCTTCAGTTCCTGAAGTTTCTCAAAGATTGCAAGCCGACGCGTAAGAAGCGACTTCCATTGTTCACTCGGTTCTTTCTCATCCGCATCGACGGTGACCTTCAGAGCCGGTGCGGGCGACTTTGCAGCACCGCCCTCAGTCTTTTCGTCCTGAGCCGAAACGGCTGAAACGCACAGCATCAGAGCGCAAAGGGGAAATAGAACGAGTGCCGTCAGCAAACGGGATTCGCGAATCATTGATTTCATCCTGTCAGAATTCTGTGGCGCTCCATCATGCGGAGCGGTTTGTGTTAAACCGAGGCGGCGAGTTTATCGACCGCACCTCGACGCGCCCACGGAACGGGCAATCCGGAATTCGAAAGCTCCGTTTGCCAGCGAGGAACTGCCTGCTCACTCGTCACTTGCCCGATGCACTGCCCATTCGTCAGTGCATCTCCAGAGACCGATCGCCTGCAACACGACAGCGGCGGCGATGTCTCTCCACTGGCTGCCAGATACGGTTCACCATGCAGCCAGGAGCAGGATTTCAATCGGAGCGAGCCGACGAGTGCATTCAGAAAGTACGGCAAGTCCGAGGCGTTTGAACGTGTTCGTAAACCGAGCAGGAAGTCTTGCTTTACGCTGTACTTCCAGTTGCCGTATTCGCTCACGCATTATCCCCCGGCGATGGACAATCTCTTCGAGAGACCCAGGGAAAGACGATCGAGACACCAGGATATCGCGGTCGCTGGATGTGAATTCAAGGACGGAATCGTCGAGAGCCGAAGATCGTGCACAGGGTAAGTCCGCGTCTGCGACCGAATTTTGACGCCTCACTAACGAACCGGAATGCGTAGTGGGGGTTCGGGCTGTTGCGGTAAAAGGTCGAACGCCGTCCAGACGAATCCCTAACGGCCAGTCAGGTCATCCGACGTCATGGTTGCCTGGCGAATGTTGTTGTTTCGGCGGATGGCTCGGTTGAGAGCGTCCAGGGCTTTCTGAACCTGTCCGTCGTGAGGGGCCATCCGCTGGCACCATTGCAAATGTTCTGTCGCTGCGGCGGGGCGGCCCTGAGTCAGCAGCCACGAGCCGTAGTCAAAACGGACTCGAAAATTCGTTGGTGCAGCTTCCGCGGCACTTTTGAAGCAGGCTTCAACCTGCTCGACGTTGTCGAGTCGGTGAAACGCGACAGCGGCTTTGCGCCAATCGGTCGCTCGGTCCAGGTTGCTGGGAACCTGAGCTCGTTCGATCAGCCGCGCGGCCAGCACTTCCAAAGCCTTTTGTTTATTCTGTTCCTGTCCGAGCTGACTGAAAATTTCAACCGCTCTGTCCATCGCATCGACGTCAGGATCGAAGGCTTTAACGATCACTTCGACGGGCAACTCGGACCATTCCGCCATCCGTCGCGTGATCTGCTCCTGAACGGCTACGTCACGATGGAAGGCTTTCTTCCAGAGTTCAATCCACTGTTCGACGTCACCGTCGACACGAGCTTCCCGACCGGCGGTGTAAAGCACGGAAGCATCGTTTGGCAGGAGACGCAGACTCTGGTCGATGCACTTGCGGTCGTAGCCGGCTGGAGCATCGTCCAGAAACGCGAGTTCTGAGTAGGCAAGCCATGCTCGACCATCGAGCGGATTCAACTCGATGGCTCGCCGTGCATGCCGTTTGGCAGCAAAGGCGTAAGTGATATTGCTACCGAACGCTCGCGTCAGCCAGTCGAGCATTTCCACGTGAGTTTCGAAGCCGCCCGTTTCAGCGGCGTCTCGAATCTGGTTGAGCGGCAACGAGTTTTCCGACTCTTCCTGCAACAGGTGAAAGACTCGGGTGTACTGAACGGCCAGGCGAGTATGAATTCGCGAGTCGTTGGGATTTCTCTCCGCCGCCTCGCGAAGATCACTCATGATCTGTTGAAGAGTTTCGGTCTTTGATTCTGGATTCCCATCGACGCTCGTCGAGATATCCTTGCCGGTGTACTCAGCGAGAACGATCTTTCGGTAGTTCGACCAGTACGGTTCGGCGAGCAACCTCGGCGTCCACTCGGAAAACATCCAGCCCGCCACGGGAAGAACCATTACGGCGGCAGCAGCGACACCGAGGCGAGGCAGGTGCCGAATGCGACGGGACTTTGGAGATGCCTGGTTGTCCGCTTCAAACTGGTAGAGCCGGCAGGCGCAGGCGAGTTGAAGAACCAGCGGGATCATGCAGCCGGGAATGTACCACACGAAATCAGCGACCGACTGAATGCACGAAATCAGCAGCGAACACATCACGCCGCACAGGGCCAGCGTCACGGTGCGGTTCCGGCTGATGCGAACTCCACGGATGCACCAGAAAAAGGCGACAACCAGGCACGTGAGCATCAGAATCAGGCCGGGTAAACCTGTTTCGGACGCGACCTGCAGATAACTGCTTTCGGCGTGAGTGTAGCGACTGACGCTGTACGGCTGGTCGAGATGTCTCTGGTGAATGTAAACGTGACTGCCGACGCCGGTACCGACGACAGGAAACTCACTGAAGACGTCGAGGTTTGCCTTCCAGATCTGGACTCGTCCGTTGCTGTCCCAGTTATGAAGCCGTTCGGTGACTCGCGCAAGTTCCCGATGTCCAACGATGGCGACCAGCAGGACTCCCACCGCGACGGCGGCGGCGGCAGCAGCCAGCTGTTTTCGATTGATCAGCTCTTTTGAAAAGAGCATCGCCACAAGCACGACCGAGGCGACGGACAGAGCGACAAACGCGCCGCGGGCTCGTGAAATCATTACCGCCGTGACGACCGCCCCCAGCGCAGCTGCCAGCAGAACGGGCATCATCGAATGTGGCGAACGCGGATTGCTTCTTCGTCGTGAATGATCGAAGCGAGGCCGTTTATCGGATGCGGTCTGAACTCCCAGCCACCAGACCAGCGGGCCAACTGACAATGCCGCAAACTGAGCGAAGTGATTCTTGTTGAGAAACGCGCCCTTCAGTCGGTCGTCGGCGACCCCCTGAGGCAAATCGATCAGCCAGAAGTAGAGACCGTTCGAAAAGAAGAACTGCACGAACGCGAAAGCGGTCATCGCGACGCCGGAAACCGCGACGATCTTCAGGATGCGTGAGGCATCATCGACGGCGCGGATTCGTTGAGTCGTTACCAGGAAAATCAGCACGTAGGCGATGCCGACCGCCAGTCCTGGAGCAGACTCGCTGACGGTCATTGAAAGCTGTGACCAGGGCGTGCGAAAGACTCCGTCTTCCATCGCCGAAGCGGACAGCAGCGGGATGACGTCGTCCATCGCGGGTGACAGAGCACGGACGATCGAGTGCGGCAACGGGACAATCTGAATCAGGCCCAGAGCCAGAATCGCCAGAAGTAGCGGCTCGACTCGAGTGCTCACCCAGTCGGGCTCGTCACTCACCAGTTGATGAATCACCCAGCCAGCGACGCAAACTACAGCCGAGCAGACGAGCAGAAACTCTCCGATCGAATGTCGTCCGCCAAAAGCGAACGGAACGGCAAATGCTCCGAGCAGCATTCCAGCGTCGATGATCAGAAGCGACCGTCTGCTGGTCATGCGGCGATTCTTTCTGGTTCGGAATCATCGTCGTTGAAGGACGCATTCACCGGCATGGTCACCATTTCGGACTCGTCAAGCGGAGCCAGATCGTCCTTTTCATTGCCGTAACCTTCTTTGCCGTAGCCATAACCGTAGCCGTACCCGTACCCGTAGCCATAACCGTATCCGTAATAGTCGCCTCCGTTCTTGCCAGAGACTCGGTTCACAGCAATGCCGAGCAGATTAATATCGGCACTGGTCAGTGAATCAGCGGCTCGGATCACCATCTTGCGACGGTTCTGGTCCGGACGAATGACGAGCACGACACCGTCGACCATGCGACCGATGATCGCCGGATCGGACACGGCAAGGATCGGCGGAGCGTCTACTAGAATCTGGTCGTAAACGGTTTCAGCCCACGCCAGAAGTTCTGAGAAGCGGTCGCTGGAGAGCAACTCGGCAGGATTGACTGGCCGAGTCCCCGATGGGATGAAGTCGAGCCCATCGACCATGTTCGTGAAGATATTTTCCTGGACGCTTTCTTCCAGTGGAGCATCGTCGCGAAGCACTTGAGAAAGCCCTTGACGGCCTCGCTTTTCGAGCAGTGTCGACATTCCGGGACGCCGCATATCGGCATCAATCAGCAGCGTCTTCTTTCCACTTTGTGCAAACGCGACGGCCAGGTTGGCCATCACGGTCGTCTTTCCATCGCTCGGTTCAGAACTTGTCACCATCAGCCGGCGAGTTTCGCCATCGGAAAACGAGATCGACGTTCGCAGCGAACGGAAGGCTTCTGTTTCGACCGCGTTCGGCTTCACGTGAGTATGAATGGCGTTGATACCGGCTCCGTCGGTCGGCTCCATTTGTCGAACCATTGCGAGCACCGGCGCTCCGATCTGCATCCGAAGTTCTTCCGGAGATCGGAATCGATCGTCCAGAACATCGATGATGTAAATTGTCGCCAGCCCGAAAAAGAGTCCGATAAACAGTGACGCGGCAGCCACCAGCGTCAGCTTCGGCGAAGCGGCCATTCGAGCCACCAGTGGACGGCGAATTGGAGTTGTTTCCAGGCCGCTGTTGCCGATCGTGCGGATGTGTGTAATGGCTTCCTCGTTGGACTGCTGAAAACTGGTGAGGCGAGCGATGTCGGTTTCGATCTGCTGAATCTGAATTCGGGTTTCGCGGTACTCTTCGAACGAATTTCGGGCGAGAGTCAACTGACTCTGAATACTTTGCTCGTTCTCGCGAGTGTGCTGAACCCGCTGTTCGGCAAGCTGTTGCAGCGTCTTCGCCAGCCGGGAATTCTTCAGTTCGTGAAGTTTGGTCATTCTCTGATTTTCGTAATTCCCAAGCCACGCTCGGGCAATATCGATCTGACTTTGCAGATTCTGAATCTCGGGGTGATTGGAAAGATAGATCTGACTCAACGCTCGAAATTCAGCCTCGTCCTTAATCAACTTTTCCATAATCCGATTGGTCAGCAGCGCGTCCTGCTGAGACGGGCTGAATTCCTGCCGCATCAGGTCAGCACCGATTCCGTCCAGCGACTGCACGGCGAATTGCGACAGATCTTCGTTGTTGGCGACGGCTCGTCGGATCGCGAACTGAAACGCTTCGGCTTCGCGGCGTTTCTTTTCGGCAACGGTCAGCTCCTGATTCAAATCGAGGATTCTTTGAGCGCCAATGTCGACCGACGAATTCGAATCGGTCGAGATGATGTTGCCGTAGTCTTCTCGCAGCCGGAACAGATCCTGACTGTTTCTTTGAATTTCCTTCGCGATCTTATCCCGGTCGGCCAGCAGTTTGGCCAGGTCCTTGTCGGCACCTTCTTTCGTCGTCTTGTTCACAAAGACCAGGTAGGCATCGAGGATTGCCGTGACGATCTCCTTGGCGGCGACCGGGTCGAGCGAGCGGTACCGCAAGTCGATCATGCTGGAGTTTCGCTCAAAATTGACGACAAGGTTCCTGGCCAATGCCTCAGGCCAGTTCTGCTCGCTGACTCCCTGGAGATCGACTCGGTAGTCGGGACCGATCTGCTCAAGAGCCGCCGAGAGAACGACGGGACTTGAGATGATTCGTACGTGATTGGCAATGATCTTCTGGACGTCAACCTGGTCGTCGCCCAGCGACGTGTTGGCCTTGGCGGACCCCTCGGCGCGGATCACGTAGATGGTCGCAAACGAGTCGTAAAGGCGCGGAGCGACCGAGTAGAAGATCGCACCACCGGTAATCGAAACGGCCAGCCACGCAATCAGCGTGAACTTGCGAAGCCGCACGAGATGCACGAAACGCAGAATCGTCGCGAAGACATTGACCTGACTGGTCGCTGGCGCGGACGAAACCACATCAATAGCTGCATGTTCCGGATGTGCACTTTCCAGGCTCATGAATGGTGTCTCTTCTGGTGGATGTGGGCCACGCGGAATTCGATTTGAAACGAAGTGGTCAGGATTTTCAGAACAGCGGGTTCAGGCTGCCGGAGACGCCGACTCGGATGAGCTGCGCGGCTTCCATCAACATCGTTGCAAACGTGTGTTCAACCTTCACGATGTCGCCATGAGCCAGACGGACGTTGTGTCTTGGGTCGTGACTTGCCTTCGAAAGATTGGCTTCGATCACGATTGACTTTGCTTCGGGAGTCGGCTGACGAATGATGAACACCTTGTTCGCCACCTGGGACGACGTGTATCCCGACAGTGAAATGGCATCGAGCAGTCTCAAGTCTTCGCCCTTGGGAAACTCAACACGGCCAGGCCTTCTGACCAGCCCTGTGACCGTGACGGCTTTCGGTTCGGATTTCTCGACGACGACGACTCCCCGGTCACCAACAAAATAATCGTTCGCTCCCGACTGAGCCGCCGAGACCAGATCGATCTTCACGGACCGAGGGACGTAGCCGGATGACGAGTAGCCCGTTTGAGTAATGCCTCCGCGAGTTCCATCGGCAGCGATGGCTTCATTCATCGTTTCTTCACGGCTCAGGACGTTCCGGATTTCGATGTTGGCGCCTGCGTCGTCGGCCAGTCCGCCTGCATAGAACAGGATCGAAAGCAGGTCGCTTTCCGCGACGGGAATTTCTTTCACACCAGGATCCTTCACCCCACCGACAACGAGGATCCGATTCGTTTTTCGTTTGCGAATCGTGACGTTGACTTTCGGTGCCCGGTAAAGGTTTCGGGAGACACAAACCTGGGTCAACGTTGCATCGGCGTCGGCCAGACTGAGTCCTGCCATGCGAACGGGCCCGATCAATGGCAGGTCGGCGTGCCCATCGTCACGAACTCGCACGGAGTAACTGAAGATGTCTTTGGCACTCACGCTGGCGGCGATTTCGACATTCACCACGTCCCCCTTAGCGATGACGTCGCTGTCGGTCGCGGTGCCGCTGAGCTGAGCAAAGTCGATCGACTGCGGGTTCGTATTCGGAGGTGCGTTGTACCCTCCGGGAATGTGGCCAGCGTAATAATGATTATCGTTCATTGATGCGCAGCCGACGCTCAACAGCGAAATCGCTGCGAGAATCAACCAATGGATGGAGCGTACTTGGCGCCGAAGTTCGGCGTCCGGCGAACGAGAATCGCGCGAAGAGCGAGACCGTTCAGACGCAACGAGCCCTGGCGTCCTCTGTCGGTGTTCGTCCATGAAATGCGAGAAGTCCGTTGAGCCGTCTTTCAATCTCGCGCGAACCGACAACCAGAAGGACGCCGAAGCAATCCAGACAGGTCGACTGAAGCTTGAGAGAATCGAAAGAGGTGTGAAGGGATTGGATTGCCGAAGCCGCAACGCTCAGATTCAGGAAAGGAAGGGATGTTCTTTTGCCGTGCAGATGTGACGACAAACGAACTCTGAGCCTGCAATTCCAGCAGGAAGGGGCGGAACCAATATGGGATCGAAAAAACGGCGTCAATACGGGATGTGAAAATGCAAAGCCAACCAGACGGTGGGTTCGTCTGGATCTGTCCACTCTACGCGGTGTTTTCGGTGGGCTGAAATTTTCAAATGATCGCCGGGCCTCAGCGTCACAATTTCTCCCGGAGCCTCGAACAGGAGCCGAGCGGCACCGGTCAGCAGCACCACCCACTCGTCCGAATCCTGGTCGTACCATTCGCCTGCCGGTGTGACGTGACCGGTCGAAACGATCCGTTCGAGCCGCATTCCATCGTTCTCAACGAGATTCTCGATCAGTTCTGTCGGAAGTTTTTTCGGCAACGACTCAAACAGATTTCCGTCGATGGACATTTCTTTAATCTCTTTTTCAGGGCTCGGCTCATTCATGAATGTGGCGTAGCCTGACGAAGCCAACCAATGGAATTAACCACGAAAGGAACGGAGAAACACGGAAGACAAGATCCATCTTTCCGTGCAGTTCCGTGGTTGAATCTTTAGGAACGAGGTTCCATCTTTCAAACGGCGACATGAAGCGACCACCGCTGAACGACATTGATCGTCAGACAGTCACCACGAAATTCGGTCGGGCCGTCATTCCGAACGGCGAGTGAGTATCAGCAACTGACCGCGTCTCCGAGCGTCGATCTGTTCAGGTAGAGAAACCGACCCAGTGCCGTGTTTCGAGACGAGTTCCTCGAGTTTGTGCCACTCCCGATGCCCCATTCGCTTCAAAGGCCAGCCTGCCTGTCTCCAGATTGCCAGTAGAGTTTCTCTGACCAGTATCGGTGGCTGTTTTTTCAGGGCAGTGCAGGAAATCCTGATCGAGCTTTCCGAAGTTTGAACCAACGAGCCCTCAATGAGTTGCCGCGCGAGGTCACTGAGCAGATCACTGACCTCGGTCGCGTGTCCTGCCAGCGTGCCCAGAACTTTTCGAATCTGTGGATTGAATTCCTGCTCGAGCGTCGGCAACAGTTGATGCCTGATCCGGTTCCGCGTCAACGTGTCGTCATCGTTCGTCGAGTCTGTCCGAAAAGGCTGCCCAATCTCAGCGAGCCAGGCTTCGAGTTCCGCTCGGCGAATCTCCAGCATAGGTCGAATCAGTTTCACGCCGAATTCGTCCAAACCGTCATTCAATGGGCGATTCCAGAGCATCCCTCTCAAACCCGTGACGCTGGTTCCTCGAACGAGATGGTGAAGTACGGTCTCTGCCTGATCGTCCGCCGTGTGGGCAACGGCGACCGCCGAACACGCCTCTTCCTGAGCGATCCTGGACAGCGCTTCATACCGTGCTTTTCGAGCGGCTTCTTCGATCGATTCCTGAGTTTCCGCGACTCGGGCCAGCACATCGGCAGTTTCGATTCGACACTCCAGGTTCAACTCGGCGGCGAGCGATCGCACCCACTTTGCGTCATCCTTCGAGTCGTCTCGAATCTGGTGATCGATATGTGCCGCGACGATTTCGAAGCGATCGGTCGTGGTTTGACTTCCTGCTGCACCGGACTTGCTGAGCCGGGCCAGTCCTCGCAGCAGAGCGACACTGTCAGCACCGCCCGAAACTCCGACAAGAATCCTGTCACCCTGAAATTCGCATCGCTGCAGTCCGGCTTTCAGCATCGCCAGCAGCTGAGATTGTGGTTCGCGCGAACTCACAGCTCCACCTCGGTGATCTGGCTACCGACCGGTCGCGGCCAGAAGATCGGCACTTGAGAAGAATGGCTCCTCTGCCGCTGCTGACGTTGGGCGGTCGCTGCCTGAGTCTGCATTTGAACAACGAAATCCGTGGGTGAATGCTGCACCCGTCGTCGCTGAATTTTCTGTGCGATCCAGCCCGAACTGAATAATAGCCCCGCGCCAGCAGCCGACCAGAATTCGGACAGGCCAGACATCAACAGCAGACAAACTCCGGCAATCGCACCGCCAACAACCGTCAGAGCGGCGATAAGGTCGCAAGCCGTCATCAGCACAGACCTTGAATGAGAGCACGGTTGCATGATCAGGAACCACCACTGGTGGATCATGAAGAGAATCAGAGCTGCTTTTGCACCGAAGACCGCCGAGTTCAGCACTTCGACTCTCCCGCTGTGGCCCCACGTAATGGCCATGACGACGCCAACCGCCAGCGGAAAGATCAGCACACTTCGAATCGCGCCGAGTGTCATCAGCACTCTTGAAACATGTTTCGCGTCAATCGGCAACAAGGCCAGAGACGAACAGAATTCTCCGCTGCCTGATCTCCACTGCACAGCCATGCGGCTGCCGGCAAACACTCCGATCAGGCCGCCCAGGCCGACGTGGCCGCTGATCACGGCGATCTTTCGATCAATGACCAATGCCGCCACAACGACGAGCATTACCGCAGCCGACGCCGGAACAAGCGACCGGGTCAGTGCGACGCTCCATTTCGGCTCGGCACACGACAGGATCTCGGCGGACAGCAACTCGTCGTCGCGCAGAATCTTTGCCGTCGCCCGTTCGACGAAACCGGCCTCAGACCACGCGAATTTTTTCGTGAAACCGCTTTCGCGAATTCGAGCGATGACCTGTTCGCGCGGCAGGTCTTCGGAGGCAACGTCAGACTCGGGGAACTTCAGCCAGCGTCTGAACCGACGATTGACATCTTTCAACCAGCTTGAGGTGTCAGCTGGTTGTGTCCGCTCGGAACCGTTTTCAAAACCTGTTTCTGGCCACAGTGTTCGAACATGTTCGACAGCGACTGCGCGCTCACTGACCGATCGAAATTCGGCGATCGCCAGGGAACCAGCTTCGTAAGAAAACTCCTGAATCCGATACCTCGCCAGCAGCCGGAACCAGGAATACACCGCGAGGAGCACAACGCCGCCCGCCGGGATCAACAACAGCCAGTATTCCGGCTGCTTGAGAATCACCCCGTACTTGATCATCAGAATCGGCCAGCCAGTCGGAAGCGAGACTAAGGCCGTATGGACGAGGACTTCCTGACGAACCACACCGAAAGAAGCCAGCATCGCCCCTGTGAATACGACCAGCGTCGCGCTTCCTGTGATAACCCCAGTCATTGCCGGTCGCGCGAAGACGGGCAAACAGGCTGGCACAAAAACCGACAGCGAAGCGACCATCGCCCACAACAGAATCGAAAGCAGCACAACCTGCACTGTCTCGACGAGATTCAATTCGGCTCCGAAAGCCATCCCACCGCCGAGCAACAACGCTCCTACCAGAAACACGAGCGTTTTCTTCAATGAACTAACGAGACGGCCAGCTGCGTAGCTGCGGTCAGGATCAGGTATCACACTGGCGACGGCCAGGCTGCGAGATCCGATTAGTTCACGCAGCACCCAACCGATGTGAGCAGCCGAAATCACTGTGGAGACGACTGTGCTGACAAGCTGATATTCTGCTGTCAGGTTTGCAGAACCCATTGCAGCACCAAGGCAGGCAACCAGTGCGCCGATCAGAATCGCTGAGATCGGCAGGACCGCGTACGACACTGATGCTCGCAGAATCTGCCTCTTCCAGCCGCCGCAGGCTGTCCGATGTTGCCGGCTGAGTGTCGAATCGTTGCGGATTCTACTCAGAGCGAGACGTCGCAGATTCTTCATAAGTGACCGGGCTGGCTGGAAATGCTGGACTGAGCAAAACGATCTCGAACTTACGAACTCTTCAAGCTGTCAGGGTTTGGGATTCGTAGTGAAACGAGCTCTTTTCAAACCGGCGCTTGACGTTATCAAAAAGCCGGGGTAGTTTAGGCACGAAATTCGCTGGCCGCGAGCACCCTTTCGTAAGCCTCTGACAGGCTGAAAGATACGCGAGTTGCCTGGAGGAGACAGCCATGTTGGTTCTGTCACGAAAAAAGAACGAGAAGATTGTTATCAACGAGTCGATCGTCATCACGATCGTCGATGTCCGCGGCGACCGCGTGCGGATCGGAATTGACGCCCCTCGCGACGTTCCTATCCATCGTGAGGAAATTCACGAAGCAATTGTCAAGGCTCTGGAGCAACAGGAAACTCCCGAACGGTCGGAATGACCGGCCCCCGAATCAGTAGAGTCCAGGATTTTCGGTAAGAGTTTCTCTGGAGCGTTGACAGCTCTGAGTCGAAAAGTAATGTACGCAGCCTACTGGCCGGCCCCATCGTCTAGTGGCCTAGGACTCTGGCTTTTCACGCCAGCAACACGGGTTCAAATCCCGTTGGGGTCATCTCGAAATGCTCGAGCTCATCAAGGCTCGGGCATTTTTTGTGCGCCGACGGAATCTCGTAGAAGTCATACTCGCCAGATCATCAGACCTCAGGAGCCGAAGAATGGAAACGCCCGCCGCCTGGAAAGCCATATTTGAAGGCTGGCCCGACGCAATCGAGCGAAAAGGCATGGTCGTCACATCGTTCGGCGAGGCCATCCCGTTTCAGGCCTTCATGATCTCCGGCGGCCTGCTGCTGCTCGAACGGGACAAGCCCGACCAGTTCGGCACGCGGAAAGTGATCCTGGCCTACGATCAAATCTGTGCCGTGCGACTACCGACCACAATGGAGCTGGCTAGATTCCAGGCCATGGGCTTCCAGGCTCCGATCTGAGGAACGGCGACTCCACAGACAATCATCCGCACCTCAACAAAAACGCCCGGCCGAGAATTCCTCGACCGGGCGTTTTCTTATTGTCAGTTTCTGCAGGACGCGTCGGCCCAGTCTTAAGCAAGTTCTTTCACGGCTGCCTGAATTCCTGCTGAATCGAGCCCCTGGTAGCCCATCTGCTGCCACAATCCGCCGGAACCTTCCTTGTTCGTGCCGATGTGTGAGAACGAGCCTTTGAAGCCTCGCTTCAGCAGCTCGCTGCCGAATCTCGATCCCAGGCCAGTCGATACGTTGAAGGATTCAGCCACCAGAACCAGCGGAGCGGCCGCCAGCTTCTGCATGACTTCTTCGTCGTAGACGTTCAGTGTTGCCTTGCCGATCAGGCCAACGTCCAGACCGTCTTCTTTGAGCTGGATGACGGCGTCGAGAGCTCGATACAGCGTTTCGCCGAATGAGACGATGTAGCCGGCCGTCCCTTCTCGGATGATGTCGTCTTTGCCCGGTACGAATTCGTAGCCTTCACCGTAAAACGGTTTGTCGTTCTCATCGAGAATGTCCGGCACTGCCGATCGGGTTGAAAAGATGAACCGCAGACCTGGATCGTTGAAGATCCGCTCCAGACAGGCTTTGAACTGGTGCTGGTCGATCGGGAAGTACAGCCGCGTCTGATCCTTGCCGTCGTCCGGCAGGCCGTTTGCGGCGAACATGTTGTTGAGGCCAAAGTGGCACGTGTTGTCAGCCATATCGTCGCAACCGGCGTGCGAGAAGTGGCTAAGCACGTTGGCATTGTTCAGCCGAGCCATCGTGACTTCGGAAACGATCATTTCCAGGAACGCTGAAAACGTTCCAAAAATACCCTGCCGTCCTTCTTCAAAGCCGAAGCCGGCCGCTGCGGAGAAGTTGCCGCGTTCCATGATCCCGCCGCGAACGACGACTTCAGGATATTCCTTACGGATGCTGTCCAGACCGCACGAGCCTTCCAGGTCGCTGTCGAATACTCGGACTTTTCTCACACGATCTTCTTCGGACATGCCGCTGAGAATTCCGTTGACGATCGTGCCAAATGCAGAGCGGTTCTTGCCGGCTCCTGTCGAGCCTCGATAAGACGGTCCGCCTGGTCCTTTGGTGACGTTCTTCAGGAAGGCAACCGCTTCACCACGACCGCGTTTTTCGAGGTAGTCAATGGCGGTGGCCGTTTTGATGACGTCGTGACCGTGGTTCGAACCTTCCAGGCCATCAATGCCCGGACACATCTTTCGACGGTTGATCAGTGCGTACGGCCCTGGCGTCGTCACGGCTTTGCACATCCGGGCGTAAAGCCCGTCGATGTCTTCTCCGTCTCCGATGTCGCAGGTGATGCCGTGTCCTTCGAGCGTTTTCGCGACGCTGTAACCCGGCAGGTAGTCTGACGGGAAGCCGGCGATCGTGACGTCGTTATCGTCAATGATCAGTTTGACATTCAGATTCTGAGCGACACACAGACGAGCAGCTTCTGCATCGTTACCTTCCATCTGCGAGCCATCAGACCCCAGCATGAACGTCACTTTGTCCGGATTGGCAATTGCGACGCCGTTCACGAACGGCCACATGTGACCAAGTCGGCCTGATGAGAACTTGATGCCCCGCTCGTGATCGCGTTCCGGATGCCCCGGCAGATGGCTGAGGTACTCGCGGTAGTGGAGCAGTTTCTCGACCGGAAGATTTCCCTCCAGGGCGGCCATCAGGTACTGAGTCGCGACTCGGTGCCCGGCTTCATCGAAGAAGACCGGCACGCAATCCACTGCGCCACCTGCCTGAGCGTTCAGCATAAAGCTGTAGGCAATCATCGTTTCCGGCACGGTGTCGTAAGGGCCGCCGGTATGCCCTCCCAGACCTTTGGCGTCCGCGACAGCGGTGAAGAAAATAATCGCGTCGCGGCACAACTGAATATTGGCCTGCAGAGTCGCCCGCTGGTCATCGGTCAACGTCGGATTCGACGGATCCAGTGGCAGGGCTTTGAATTGTGACAAATCGATGGGAAACGTTTCGGTGCTCATGACAGCTCTTAACTTTGAGTGTTGTTGGTTATTCCGATTTATGAACCGTCGCGTTTTATCGAAATTACGGCTGAATCGAAAGGAAACGCCGAGCTGTCACCCGCGGGCTCATGTCGGCAGCCCACCGAACTGCCGTACGGCTTCGTAAACGACCGTATTCGCTGTGCTGGCCAGATTCAGGCTGCGGACAAGATCGCTCATCGGAAGTTTCAGGTTGCGACCGGGCTGCTCTTCCCGGATCCGGTCTGGAAGGCCACGAGACTCGCTGCCGAACAGCAGAATATCACCAGTTTGAAAGTCGGCTTCCCAGACGAGCCGCGTCGCGAACTTCGTCAGGCACCAGACGTTGGAATCCGGCAGCCGCTCCCGGACCTCTTCCCAGGAGTCGACGGCTTCCCAGTCGAGATGCTGCCAGTAATCCATCCCGGCGCGTCTCAGATGTTTCTCGTCCAGGCGAAATCCCAGCGGTCGAATCAACCACAACTTCGCCCCGACCGCAACGCACGTCCGACCGATGTTGCCAGTGTTCTGTGGAATGTCCGGCTGGTAAAGCACGACGTTGAGAAGCGGTTTTTCGGCCACGGATTGGGTCCACGCTGCTGTGTTCTGGCGATCAAAATCGGTAATCAGTTTCCGCGATTTACAAGGTCCGCATCGAAATAGTTGGTCGACATTCCCGCGTCGATCACGATGCCCTGAGCATTGATGCCCGACGAGCGAGGACTTAGCAGAAACGCGACGGTGTCCGCGACTTCGCCGGTCTGAACCGCCTTTTTCCGCAGCGTCGCTTCTTCGGCGTAAAGGTAGCTGTCGACGTAGCCGGGAATTCCGGCTGACGCTGACGACTTCAAGAGGCCAGGGCAAACCGCGTTGAATCGAACGGTCGAGAACTTCGAAAACGCCTTCGCCAGGAAGCAGATCGACGAATCGAGTGCGGCCTTGACCGGAGCCATGTACCCGTAGTTTTCCGCCGCCATTCGAGTCGTCGAAATCGAAATCGTCACCACGCTGCCATCTTCTTTGTCGAGTAAATCTCGAAACGCGTTCGAAACAGCGATCAGCGAGTAGCATGACAGGTCAATCGCCTGCAGAAACGCCGACCGTGGAGTCTCATGAAACGGCAGCCAGCCCGCCGAGTAATCAGCAAAGGCAATCGAATGCACGATGCCGTGCAGTGTGCCACTTCCCTGTGAGCCATCTTCGCTGCAACTGGCCAGCAGGTCAGCGACCTCGTCTTTGAGTCGGTCGATCTGAACCTGATCCTCGACATCGCACAGAAAACACGGAGCATCAGGAAACAGCTTCTGAACCGCCTCGCGACGCTGCTCAGACCGAACGCTGAAGATCACGTTGGCCCCGGCATCGGCCAGAACCTTCGCCGAGTGGTACGCGACGCTTTTCCGATTGGCGACGCCCATGACCAGAATGTTTCGCCCGGATACCTGCAGAAAATCCATCGTCGGATGCGTGCCTCAGAGTTTGAAGATGTAACGCGACCGGACCGACCAACCCGGCCCCAAAAGCGGAATCGTAGAGAACGTTCCGGCCTGAACACACCGAATCGAACGTTGCTCCGATATTCGGTTGCCGGTTCCGGGTACAAGCCCCCCGGAACCAGCAACCGTGCCACCGTTCGAAATTCTTCGTGCAGCACTGCCGCCATCCTGTAACCAGCCCGCAAAGTCGACCTGACCGTTAATTTCAGAAAATTCCTCAAGACCGGCGCCGCCATTGGACGATGCTCCAGGAGACACCCGACTGTCTTTCCCCGGAGGCTTCATGCCCACGCGCCCTAGAAAACGCCAGAAGAGTTCAGCGAAGAGCTTTATGACGCCACACAGCGTGCTCGAGATCTGTCGCCAGCCGAAGTCGCTGATTATTGGTAGCTGTGTGCTGCTGGCCATGATCACCACGATCTTCGCATTCCGATCTGGTTCGGATTCTGTCGCGGACACAGACTTGACCGATGAGCAGCTTGAGTCGGACTTCCTCGCTCTGGGCGCTCTGGGGGTCAGCGATTCAGCCAACCCGGTTTCGGGGGGCATCAATCCAGACTTCAAATTCGACGATGAATCCGAACCGGAACTCCAGAACTTTGCCAGCGCGTCGAGCTTTCTCGACCGATCGACCGCTTCTGCAGCCCCCCCGCACTTTGAACCATCATTTGACGACGACGGCCCGCGGTTCGGGAGGCCGATCATCATCACAGATCCTCGGTCCGCACCAGCCATTCAGCAGGCAGACTACAAGCAACCTGACAACGTACCATCGCAAGTCGTTGGCGCCCGGGTGACCGCTAATCAGGCCGTCTGGCTGACAGGCAGCATCGAGACCCACTGAATCAGCCTCTGAATTACTGACGTCGTTGATCGCGGCGAATTCGAATCCACCAGTCGACTCAAAGAAACGGGCAGGCGATGTACGCTCAGTACTGGAACCTCGACAGCAAGCCATTCGAGTGTAACTCGGATCCGGCTTTCTTTTTTCGCAGCCGTACTCATCAGGCAGCGATGCTGAAACTGCGATACCTCATCGACAGCAACAAAGGCGCCGCGGTCCTGTGTGGCAATACCGGAGTCGGCAAAACATTCCTGCTGCGCATGTTCAAGCAGGAGTTGCAGGAAGTCGATTCAAAGTTTGGCCCTTTCGTTCAGCTCAACTATCCGTTTCTCACGTCGAACGAACTTGTCGGATTCCTGGCCGCAGAACTGGGAGCCGAAGAGGCCCTCGTCCGCAACGCCGACATCGGTTTCGACACGACGCTCCGGCAACTGGAAGCACGGTTCGCCCACTTCAAACAATCCGGTCGTCACCCGATTATCGTTCTGGACGAAGCTCACCTGATCGAGGATCAGAAAGTCTTCCGCACGATCCAGCTTCTGCTCAACTATCGATCCGACTACCCGTTCACGTTCCTGCTGGCGGGGCAGCCGAGCGTCCTCAGTCGAGTCTCAAGAATCACTGAACTCGATGAACGCATCGGCGTCAAATCGTTGATTCAGCCGTTCAGCCGCGAAGAAACGGCTGATTACATCAGTCATCGCCTGGAAGTCGCTGGCGTTGCGGATTCCCCATTTGACGAATCCGCCCTGGACGAGATCCACGAACTTTCCGGCGGAGTCCCTCGCCGTATTAATCGCATCGCCGACCTGACGCTGCTCGTCGGTTTTGCAGACGGCATGAACCAATTGACGACCCGTGAAGTCGAATCCGTTGCCGACGAAATCGGCCTCTCCGTCGACGTGTAGAAGTAAATCGGTGAGTGAAGTAAACGTCTGCGTTACCCTTGGACCAGCGGTGATGACAGATGAAATGCTGGTATCGTACCATCGTTTTTCAGCGTTTCGCTCAGGTCGACATACTTCATGCACGACCTGACTGGACGGTTCGACCACGAACTCGGCACAACTCTTCATGCAGAAATCCGGGCATACAACCTCGGCGAATTCCAGGCGGCCAGTCATCGCCCTGACGATGGGCGATGCGGCAGGGATCGGCCCGGAAGTTCTCGTCAAAACGGCGATGGATGAATCACTGAGATCCATCTGCCAGCTCGTCGCGGTCGGCCACCCGGAAGTGCTGAAGCGAGCTGCCCGGCTGACGGAATCAACGCTTCGATTCGAAGACGTCCACAGCTTTGATGAAGTGCTCGGCTGGGCAGATCAACAGCCCGGCAATTTTGAGATTCAAACTCTGCCATGCATCCCGGCGTGCGAAAACGATGTTGCGCAAGTTCCGTTTGGAAGCATCGACGGTCGAGCAGGCCGAGCGGCCTACGATTGTCTGGTCGCCGCCGCAAAAGCGGCTCTCGCCAAACAGATCGATGGCATCTGCACGGCCCCGCTCAACAAAGCCGCTTTGAAAGCTGCCGATCTGGACTATCCTGGCCACACGGAAATCCTCGGCCATGTCTGCGAAGTCGACGAATTCGCCATGATGCTCTACCTGCCGCCGGGAGACATCGTGCGGTCGCCGCGCGGTTTGGGAGTCGTTCACACAACGCTGCACACATCGATCGCCAGCGTTCCGAAGCTGCTCTCCACCGAACTTATCGCCAGCAACATCGGGCTGATGGATTCGTTCATGCGGCGAGTTGGGTGTGACATACCCCGAGTCGGAGTCTGCGCGTTGAATCCTCACGCCGGTGAAGAAGGCCTCTTTGGCGACGAGGAAGCTCGCCTGATCGCCCCTGCCGTCGATCGATGTCAGCAATCCGGTATCAACGCGACCGGCCCGATTCCCGCCGACGCACTGCTTCGCCGGGCGGTCGGCGGTGAATTCGACGGCGTCGTCGCGATGTACCACGACCAGGGCCACATCGCTCTGAAGCTGATCGGCTTCGACCGAGCGGTCAACATCACACTCGGCCTGCCGATCGTTCGCACAAGTCCCAGCCACGGAACGGCTTTCGATATCGCGGGACAGGGTGTCGCATCAGCCGAAGGCATGATCGAAGCTGCAAAAATTGCTGTTCAGTTATCGTTATCTGCTGATTCAGCAACGGCTTAAAGCCCTCTTCCGGCGATTCGCGAAAGGCCGTTATACTCCGCCGCCGCGCCAGAGACGGAGCCTTTCCGTTACGCTCATTGAACGAGTAATGGCCGGATTCGGCCTCGAATTGGACAGGGCCAGCGAGACGTCAGGAAAGGATTCCGATGCGTACGATTGCCATTATGAATCAGAAGGGTGGAGTCGGAAAAACCACCAGCAGTGTGAACCTCGCCGCCGGACTGGCTCGGCAGGGAAAACGGGTTCTGCTGATCGACCTCGACCCGCAGGGCCACGCTTCGCTGCACCTTGGCTACGAAGCCGTCGGCGATACGCCAACGATCTACGACGTCTTCTCCAGTGTCAAAACGATTGGCGAAGTCCGGCACATGGTCTGCGACAATCTTTGGGTCGCTCCGTCGAATGTCGATCTGGCCGCCGCCGAACTGGAACTGGTCGACGCTCCAAATCGAGAAACCGTCCTTCGCGACGCGCTGAATCTGATCGCCGATTCGAACGCGTTCGAATATGTGATCATGGACTGTCCACCGTCGCTGGGCGTGCTGACCATCAACGCGCTGACCGCCGCGTCCGAAGTCTTCATACCGCTGCAGCCGCACTTCTTCGCACTGCAGGGCTTGTCAAAACTGCTCGCGACGACAGCACTGGTTTCCCGGCGACTGAATCGAAATCTCAAAGTCACCGGCATCATGCTCTGCCTTTACGAAACCGGCACGCGTCTGGCGTCAGACGTGTGCGACGACCTCAACGACTTCCTGGCCCGCAGCGATGGCGACAACCCCTGGTCGACAGCGAAAATCTTCGACAGCAGGATCCGTCGAAATATCAAACTGGCCGAAGCTCCCAGCTATGGGCAATCCGTCTTCGACTACGATCCGAAATGCAACGGCGCAGTCGACTATGCCAACATGGTCACCGAAGTCCTGGCAATGGCTGTGCCCGCGCAACAGCCAATTCAGGTTGCCGCATAGGACTTTTGCAGACTTCTCAACCTCTGCTCTAATCCAGACTTAGGAACTCAGAGATAACAGAGGATTCGCAGAGATAACAGAGGATTCGCAGAGATAACAGAGGATTCGCAGAGATAACAAAGAGAATCGCCTTTTCCTCTGAGTTTTTCTCCTCAGCGACCTCTGCGTTCAAAGTCAGGCTGATCGCCCCATCACTTCGGCTCCGGAGCCGGCATCCCATCCAGCACGGCCTGCAACGCCGTCCGAGCAGCAGCTGACTCTGGCCAATCGTACTGAGCGGGGATCGGACGTTGCTCGGTCAAATCTCGCGGGATGTGATACAGCTTGCCATCGCCGTACAGCTTGAACTGTTTGTCCCGCGCGAAGCGTTCCATCCGGAACTTGTCCTTGTCCCAGCCTGGTCGAGGATCGTAATGACAGAACACCCATTCACGAGGCGTTCCGGCTTGACCCATGAGCTGCGGGAAAAAACTTCGTCCGTCCAGCTTTACCTTATCGGGAACCGGCTTACTCGCCGCTTCCAGAATTGTCGGCAGGAAATCTGTTGAATCGACCAGGTTCTCATTGATTCCCGCTTTGATCCGTCCCGGCCAGCGAGCAATCAGCGGAACGTGAGTCCCCGCGTTTGTCGTCGCTCCTTTTCCTCCGACGACTTCGCCAAACGTAGTCTGTGAGACCACTCGCCGGTCCGTGCCGTTGTCTCCGTAAAACAGGATGAGCGTATTTTCTTTCAGGCCGAGTTCGTCGACGGAATCAATCACTCGCCCAACGACTTCGTCCATGTAGGCGACCATGTCCGGGAAGTACTTCGTATCGCCACCCGTTGTCCCGAGCGGTGGGTGCATTTTCTCTTCGATGCCCCAGTCTTCGCTGTGAGGCGTCGGCACGAACGGCCAGTGTGGCAGCGTCATCGGGTAATAAACAAAGAACGGTTCAGCGTCGTTACGGTGACGATTCATGAAGTCGTGAATGAACTCGACCCAGATGTCCTCACCGTATTTCCCTTTGGTATCGGTGCGAAACTTTCCGTTCTGAAAGATCACCGGATCGGCATACCGAGGCCCCTTGTCTTCGGTGTGAGCCGTGTGCCACAGCGAGTACTCGTCAAAGCCTGCGTCCTGGACTTTCATCCCTTTGTCACGTCGCAACTCTGAGCCGGGATAGTCGGGCGGGTCGTAACTTTGAAGTTGCCACTTGCCGGCGATACACGTGTTGTAGCCAGCGTCTTTCATCCAGTGCCCAAACGTCTTTGCTTTGGGATCCAGACACCCGAAGTACAACCAGTTGCGATTGTTGTAGAGCCCCGTCATCAGCTGAATTCGAGTGTTCGTACACAGCGGCTGAGCGTACGCCTGAGTAAACCGCTGCCCTTCCGCCGCCATTTGATCCAGCCTCGGAGTCCGATAACTCGTCCCCCCATAACAATTCAGCCCTTCCACCCCGATATCGTCCGCCATGATCACAATGACGTTGGGACGTTTCGCTGATTCTCCAGCAGAAGCCGCTGAATCATTTAAAGACTGAAGACAAACCGACACGCCTGTCAGCACTGTGAAGGCGATCGAGACTGATGAGTGACCGACGAGTGGATGAAACATTCAGAGTCCCTGTTTGCTTGTGCCGTCCTGATTATTGCTTCTGAAATGTGCCGCCCCGATGCCAGACGCCAAGCCTCGGTTCGCTACTTCACCTTCTTCGTATTCTTTCTTCGAGGCGGAGCCGGCTTTGGTGGTTCAACGTTGTCGTCCGGTTGGTTCCAGAGGCGGTAGGGGTCGTTGAGGCGGCGCATTTCGGCGAGGAGCAAGGCTTCCATTTCGGCGAGCTTCGTTGTGTGAGCCGGGTTGCTGGCGAGGTTTGTTTCCATCGGTGATTGGCGGTTGTGCTCGGCGAGGAACTCGTGCGGGTTTTCGGCGAGGTTGAAGAGTTGCGTCTCGCGGACCTGGCCGTCCATCACGTCGTACTTGATCAGCTTCCAGTCGCCTTTTCGGACACAGCGCATGCCTGGCTTCGTGCCGCCGCTGTAAGTTCCGTAAAGCGTGTCTCGAACGGTTTCCTGCTTGCCTTCGAGGACCGGCTTGAAGCTGATGCCTTCGCTGGACGACGGAGCGTCGACGCCAGCGAGATCGCAGATGGTCGACAGCGAGTCGAGCAGATAGACATTCCCGGTGGCTCGCGTGCCAGCTTTGATTCCGGGGCCTTTCACGATGTAAGGCACTCGCCATGTATGCTGGTAAAGATTCTGCTTGCCTTGCAGACCGTGACGACCGATCGCCATCCCGTGGTCGGCGGTATAGACGATATACGTGTTGTCGAGTTCGCCCATCTCTTCGAGTTGTTTCAGAACTCGACCAACCTGGATATCGATATTTTCGCTACAGGCGAATTCGCGACCGAGTTCATTGCGAATGGTTCTCTCATCGCGTTTTTCCCACACGCCGCTGACAGAGACTTCATCTCGCAGGCCCGGATGGCCGTGGTGGAAAGGGTGCTCCGGCAGATAGTTCACAGGCAACGCCGGCTGCTTCGGATTGGCCGGCGGAAGATTCTGTTTGTCCTTGTGATTGATGGCTCCGTACTTCTTGAGCAGTTCTGGCGTGCCATCCCGCGTGTCGTGAGGATGCGAAAATCCAAAGTAGATCAGAAACGGCTTCTCGTCTTTGCTGGTCTTTCGATCGTTCAGATAGTTCGTGACCTGATCGCCGTGCCAGACACTGCCGGTTTCGTCAGTCCCGCCTCGTTTTGTGGCGTCGTGGCGAACCGTGAACTGCTTGTTGGCTCCCTCATAGCTGTTCCCTTTTTTACAGGTTCGCATCGTCGAGTAGCCAGCCTTGTTAAAGACCGCACCCATCGTGGACTGCTCAAGATTCGGTGGACACAACCCTGCTTCGATCGCGCCTCTCCAGTTGGGGAGATGCCATACCGTGCGACCGCACATCACCATGTGACGGGAAGGCGTGCAGACCGCTCCGCTGAAAGATCCCATCTGGTAAGCCCCGTCCAGAACCATTCCTTCGGCAGCCAGCCGATCGATGTTCGGCGTCTCCAGTTCGGAATCCGGGTTGTAAATCTTCAGGTCAAACGGCGATTGATCGTCGACGATAATGAACAGGATATTCGGTCGTGTGTCAGCTGCCTTGACCGATTGAGCGAGCTGACCTGCAAAAAGCAGCAACGCTATTGTGGCCACAGCAATTCGAATTTGACGGTTCATCAACATTGGTCACGTCTTTCTTCAGCTGACGGTTTCACAGTTGTAAAATCCTGAGCCCGGATCGGACAAAACGTTACACGATTCCGTGCCGGGGTTCACTTCTTGCCTTCGGCTCGGCGAGCACGAAAGAATTCCTGCAGGATGGCTCGGCAGTCGTGCTCCATCACTCCGCCAAGAACCGTACAGCGATGATTCAGCCGATCGTCGTCCGTGATGTTGTAAAGCGTGTGGCACGCTCCACCTTTCGGGTCAGGCGTTCCATAAATCACCGTTGGTATCCGAGCCTGCACGATCGCGCCGGCACACATCGGGCACGGTTCGAGTGTCACAATCAGCATGCAGTCTGTCAGTCGCCATGACCCCAGAGACTGCGCAGCCTGAGTGATGGCAATGATCTCGGCATGAGCGGTTGGATCCTGCAGTGTTTCTCGCTGGTTGTAACCCGTCCCGATGATCGAATCGCCGTGAACAATCACCGCGCCGACGGGAACTTCACCGAGTTCAAACGCCGTGGCCGCCTCATCCAGAGAGCGGCGCATCCATTGTTCGTAAGGCTGCAGCGGGTTGTCGGCAAAGATCACGGACGTCGCTTTCAAACGGAACACAGCGGCCAGCAGCGTGCGATGCAGACAGGTTACGGTCTGAAGATTGCGGCCTGCAAAAAACGTCGCAGCATCGTAACGGCATCAGCCTTACGGAGCGACAAAGCCCTCAACGTGCCAATTGACGAATGCTTCGTCGAGGATGTCATTCCCGGTGTCGATAATCGTGTCCACGCCGCCGCCGGTTGCCAGAGAATCCTGCTCGATACCGCCGTCGAGCAGGTCGTCATCAGCGCCGCCCACCAGCAGATCGCTTTCAGTACCGCCAACGAGCTGGTCGTTTCCTTCGCCACCGTCGAGCGTATCCGAGCCGGAATCGCCAAACAGAAAATCGTTACCGGAGTTGCCAATCACGACGTCATTGCCCGCACCTCCGAAAAGTAAATCGCTGCTCCCTCCCCCAACGAGCCGATCGTTGCCATCGCCACCATCGATTGTGTCTCCATCACCATTACCATTCAGAACGTCGTTCCCGGTGTGGCCATTGATAATGTCGGCACCCGCTCCACCTTCGATGGTGTCATCGCCGCCCCGTCCCTGCAGCGTGTCGGCTCCTTCATTACCGACAAGGCTGTCCGCACCTTCTCCACCATCAATGGTTTCGTCGCCGAGACCACCAATAATTGTGTCGTTGCCCGCTCCGCCAAACGCCGAGTTCGCGTTGATCGATGTTCCGATTGCAACCACGGGCGACCGAGGAAGCGCGATCATGTCATCACCACTTCCACCGTCAATGGTGAATCCGATGAAGCCATCGACCGCCGCAGAAGCATCGATCGTGTCCTGTCCGTCACCGCCGCTGATTGTGAATTCAAAATTGTTCAGCTCATAAGTGGGATAATCACTGGCGAAGGCGACGAGTGCATCGGTCGTAATACGATCGTTGCCCTGTCGACCATCGATCGTCGCTCGCTCGAATCGGCTGACGTTGAGGATTCTCGCCTCAATTTCCACCTGCAACGACTGTTCAACCGCCGACAACTTAATGACATCTGCGCCGGTCGAACCGGTAATCTGAATTTCATCTACTCCGAGATCTCCGTCAAAGATGTCGCTGTCATGCCCTGACTGCCACGCCGCGATGTCATTCCCTACTCCGCCAGAAATCTGATCGACTCCTTCACGACCACGCAACAGATCATCGCCGGCTTCGCCGTTGAGAGTGTCGTTCCCAAAGTCACCGATCAGCTCATCATCGCCGTCGCCTCCGGAAATAAGATCGTCGCCCGATTCACCGTTGAGATGATCATTCCCCGTGCCACCGATCAGTGTGTCGTTGCCCGGCCCGCCGAAGATGGAATCCGCTTCCTCAGCCGTGACAATGCGAGCAGACTCAGCAGACTGCGGAACAAAAACATATGCCGGCATGCCTCCAACCTGAGCTGTCGTCTCTACCTTTCGGCCCGTGCCGTTGATGATTCCGTTGATGACGCGAATATCGCCCGCTGTTCGTGACCAGGGGGTTGTTCCAACGTTTGCCAGAACGTTGCTGTAAACTTCGCTCACCGGCAGGACATTCATGGCGGCCAGCGCGTCGACCATCCATTGCTGCGGCGGCGTGTTGACTTCCGGGTCGTAGACGCCATCAGCGGTCAAGCCGCGAATCGAACCAACTCCGGCCTTGTACGAAACGTTCCAGTCGTAGGCTTCGGAGTTGTTGAAGTCGACGGGGTCAGTAAACAACGGAGTGGTCCGACCGGGATTCGGCACCATGACCCGATCCGCATTCTGAAAGAAATTGTCCGACAGAAAGATCTCAGTGCCGGATCCGACGTCAGGTTGAGCCTCAAGAAATGCAATATGGCCCTGCGAATCGGGGCCCGGGATGACGAGGTTCCCGACGGCAGCGACTTTCGCGCCATCGCCAACGATGACCGTACGGCTCAACGGGTTATAGATGATGTTGTTGACCATCAGGCCACCAGTGTGGCCAGACAACTCCGTCCCAAATGCGAACTTCGGCGCTCGCTTTCGAGGACTCGCGAATACGGAATTGATGATAGTGACTTCCGTGGCGCCAGCACCGGCGAGCAAACCATGCGCGTGGTTGTCTTTATCGAGCGGCTCGGCAAACAGTACGCGGTCAAAAGTAACACGGCGCGAACCGCCCCAAATATCTGCCAGCTCATCCTGAGACCAGAACAGCGACACGTTCTGAATCAGGACATCTTCCGAAGCCTGAATGGTCAGCGTGTCTCGCTGCCCACGATTGTCGACGCCGACAACATCATCGCCCTGCGCCAGCGTGATGTGCTTAATGGTGACGTTCGATGCGTTCTGAATCAGAATTCTGGCGCCAACAATCGAAATCCCCGGCGACGGAGCCGTGCTGCCATCAATGGTGATGTTGGATTTCGCCAGAATGATCTCGTAGTCAGGACGCGCTGCTGACGTGCTGCGCAAATCAATAATCCCGCCAACGTCAAACACGATGTGCCGATTGCCCTGCGAAAGCGCATCGGTCAATGAACCAGGGCCATCGGGTGCCAGCGTCGTGACACGAACCACTTCCTGTTGCGACGTCGCCATACTTCGAATCAGGTCGTCGCCGTTTCCGCCGTCCAGCACGTCCCGGTCGCCGCCACCGACAATAGTATCGTTTCCATCACCTCCAGAGACAGAATCGTCACCGACGCCGCCGTCCAGGTCGTCTGCTCCATCCCCCCCCCGGATGGTGTCGCTTCCCAGTCCGCCGGAGATGTGATCATCGCCGTCGCCGCCATCGAGAGTGTCTCCGATTCCGCTGTCGCCGCTTAATACATCGTCCCCATCGTTACCAATCAGAAGATCACTGCCAGTATTGCCATTCAAAGTGTCGTTGCCGGAGCCCCCGATCAAGGTGTCAGCCCCGGGCCCACCCATTGCATCTGCCGGGATGGGCGTCCGGTTTTCGAAGTAATCAAGCCCACCTTTTCCCAGAAACAACAATGACCGGACAGACTCAAGCGGAAATACGGATGCTTCCCGGTTATGCGTCACCTGGATCTGGGACTCGCCAACCAACTCAACGAGGACGTTGTCAGCGAAATTGGAGCTGCCGATCCATAGCAGGCCAGACTCCGGATAGAGGGTCGCTGCAAGCAGCGTGCGAGACTCAAGAACCTCGGCTCGGATATGCCATCTCGCACCGGATTGTAAAGAGAACCGACTTTCGCGACGCCGACGTGGCGATCGTATGGAGCGTCGGTTCGGCCCGCAAAACAGAAACATCGGGACGACAACCTCTCACGTCTGAAGGATTCGCATCCAAACTGGAAGATGCGCGCGAGCCTCCCGCCCGTCGTGAATCAGGACGTCCATCCCTGCCACTTCAATATCTTGATTTTCAAACAATCAATTGTTGCGGTGTGGCCGCCGCATTTCTCTAAAGCACTTTCAGAATTCGTTTTCAAAGTTCTGCAGAATGGCCGCATAGAAAACAATGGCTATTCCGGGAACCAGCTCCTGCATAGAAACCATGAAAATGGTCTAACGTAACAACCGACCGCTCTTACGCCAGTGAGACTGCCTGCTGCCAGCATCGTTATCGACGATGGCAGACAGAGCGAAGCAGTTTGAGGTCGTGCGGTAATCGCCGGCAAGCGCATCCCAAAACCGACGAAACACGCAGAGTAAGTATCAACTCTGAATATCGCATACTCAACGAGCACCTTCAGCTCATCCCGTCGGATTGAGAAATGGATCCGGTTTGTCACGTTGAAAACGTCCAGAGAGCGCAACGGGCACATCAATGGATAAACAGAATCTAGACCCGATTTGCACCACGAAGATGGAATTCATGCCGGAGCTGTCAAACAGGCAACGGCACGTGAGTCGTCAGTCGCAGAGGCAGGACAACCGGACCTGATCACCCATCAGAATCAGCGTCGACCAGCATGAATGTTGCAGAAAAACAACATTGCAAGGTCCATCCTCGCTCCAACCATCGGTCACGTATCGTCTACTTGTTGCGGCCTGTCGAGAGATCGTAGGTCGCGCGCTGGATCCGGGATTGGCGACCTGACAGCGTCTTGAGCTGTTGAAGTAATTCCGGTTCCCCGGCCTGCTCGCCCTCGATCATTCGACCAAGCTGCCGAGTCCGGCGGTTAATTCGCAGCTGCAGCGACCTCAGCATCTTCAACTCGGATAACGCGTCGACGAGAGGCTTGTCCTGAGGTTGCCCTTGTTGTTGCTCGCCCTGCTGCTGTTCCTCGTCGTTCTTCTTTTCCATTTCCTTCTGCAGGGCATCGACCATTTCTTCGATGGCTTCGATCACCGCTTGCTCAAGCGTTTGCGTTAGCTCACCTGCCTTGCCCTGATCAAGCAGTTGCACGACCGAAGCGGCATCTTCTCGAATCGCTTCGACGGCTTCGGGAAACGCGACGGACGAGCCTTCCTCGCGCAGCACGACCAGCGCCTTGTCGACTTCCTGGACAATTTCTTCTTCCTGCGTCGCGAGCTGCCTGCCGCGAGCAGTTATATCGGCATCTTTGCCTTCCGCTTCGCCGTCGAGCCGAACTGTTTCCTGGTAGACGAGCAGCTGCATACTGAGCATCTTGCGAAAACGCGATTCCAGCGACGCCAGCGTCAGACTTTTCTCTTCCTCACGAAGCTGCCGCAGAATTTCTTCGAGCTTCTCCTTCGCTTCAAGCAACTGCCGGATCGCTTCGTCCTGATGCTTCGACGCTTTGGTTCGATCCTTCTTCTCCCTCAGTTCCTGAATCGCCTTTTCCATTTCCTGGCGAGCTTCTTCCAGATCTTCCCGCCCCGGCGTCTTCTGCTGATTCTGCTGTTCGTTCGGCTGACCATCCTGAGGCTGGCCGCTCGGCTTCTGGCCATCCTCTGATTTCTGGCCATCCTGAGGATCTCCGTCTTGGGAATCCCCTTCTGACGGCTCGCCCTGTTTGGGTTGTCCGTCTTTGGGATCGCCGTCTTTGGGATCGCCATTTTTTGAGCCGTTTTTACCCGGTTCGTTCGGATCGGAATTCCCATCCTTTGGCGTCGACGGTTCTTTGCTGTCACCATCATTGCCCGACGGCTTCTCTGAGTTCTTATCGTCCTTCTGATCAGTCGCTGGATTACCGGACTCGCGCTCCGCCTGTTTCTCCACGTCCTGCTGTTTCACGTTGTCAATCAGTTTGCCCGCGTCTTTCGACACGTCTTCCTGATCATTCGCCGATTTATTTGGATCGGCTCCCCGCTCCGTGTTGGCTCGAACGTCCTTCTCTTTGCCGATCAGCTTGTTGACGTTCTTGAGGATTTCCTGAACCCGCGCGCGTTCTGCTTCGATTTCGCTGATACGGTTTTCGCTCTGAAGCAGATCGAGCAATGACACCAGACTCGCAACAAGCTCTTCCTGACGCTGGATCGAGTCGCCGTACTGAGGAGTCTTACCCGCCAGCAGCTCCTGAATGATCCGCATCTGCCCGATCACTCGCTCCTGCTGACTCTTGCTGTGAGTTCGAAACAGCAGCTCCGCGCGTTCCGGATCAGCCTTGCGCAGCTGCTCGGCCATCTGCACCAGCTCTTTTTCAAACCGATCAAAACGACTGAGCACCGCTTGTTGTCCAATGTCCAGAGGCAGCTCTTTCTCTGGAGTTGCGGCGTTTTCAGTCGAAGCATCCTGAGAGGACACAGTCGAACAGACCCCGAACAGGCACGCCAGAATTCCCACAAACAGACGAACGTTTCTTGAACAACAACGCATGGCTCAACTCCAACCGTCAGTGGGGTGGGCACCGCCCACCACGAATATCTCTGACAGGGGGGCAGCGCCCACCCTGCTCTCTTGATTCATGATTCAATTTCGGAGTCCGGCAACGAGAGCAACGCCAGTTCAGGCTCTGCCCTTTTATTTATTGAAAGCCGAACGCGCTGGCGTCAGCTCACAAACGAATGAATTTTCAATTACGGGACAGAGTCTACTGCAACGACTCCAGCAGCAGCTTTCTTTTTCGTTCTTTCTTCGTCTGTTCCAGAAGTTGCTGCTGCTGTTCGAGGATCAGTTTCAACTCTTCGACTGCCTTCTGAAACTCTTTCAGCTTCTCCATTTCAGTCAGCACGCGTTCCATGCGAGTAATCATGCCGCGCAGCATCTCGACACTCTGATCGATCGCCTGCGTCGCGTCATTGCCTCGCTCGTTGGTCAGGCGGAACACGCCCAGTGCTTCGTCTACGGCAGGAAAATCTGTCGTATTGATCAACCCGAGCGGCTTCACAATACGGTCGTCAATTCGCTCCAGAGTCTGTGGCGTGTGCAGACCGTTGTTGACCAGCTCTTCACGAATGTCTCGAAATGAAAGCTCGACCGATGCCGTTTCGTTGGCGTTCTTTCGAACGGCGTGCAACGACCGCTCGGCACATGCCGTTACCGCAAGTTCGATTTCCCGAATCCGTTTGGCTTTGTCGGCGGCTTCCGACTCTTCGTTGTCAGCGAGCAAGCGCTTCTTCGCATCCAGCCGGGATCGATGCAGAATCAAGTCCTGCTGAGTCTGCTTTGTTTCGGTGATCACTCTTTCAAACTGCGATCGAAGATTCAGTTCCCTCTGATAAAGCACGGACTGCAACTCCTCGTTGCTGACGACCTTGAAAGCGTATCGTTCACCTCGCGAACGATGTGGCCCGTTCAGATTGTCCTCGTCCGTGGCGACGACGCTGAGCACCAGCTTCTGGCCGAGAGAAAGATCCAGCGAAAGAACATCAAATCTTTCGAACCCTTCTCTGTCGTTTCGCTTCAGCTCAAACTCACGACGGATGCTGCCGTCCAGGTAGGGAGTTAATGAGTTTTCGAAGGGGCGAACGTTTACTTCTTCGACATCATCCACCTTGAATTCAAACTGAGCACTCGCCAGCCCGTAATCATCGACCAGCCGCCCCAGCACAGGGATGGAAGCCTTGCGAGTAATCGACGTTCCGATTCCGCGCAGGCTCGTCTCGATGACCGGTGGCTCGTCAACGATCCCGCCGACCTGGATGCGCGACGGTTCGGCGGTGAGAATTCTATCTGCGTCTTCCAGGTAGATTCTCAGGTTCGTGTCAGGTGCCAGGACAAACGGCTTGCCGACTTCCGTCATCATCGAATCGGCACGTGATCGAGCGGCGTCTGATTCGTACGAAGTCAGAACAAAGGGAACTGAAATCTGTGTTCCACCATTGCTGACCCACTTCGAGAACTCTTGCGGCGGAATGTCGCGATTTTCCAGAACCTCGTCTTCGTCGCTGCGGTGAACGAGCCGCGCAGACGAGCCGGCGTCATCTTCTGAACGTCCGAACGTCAACTCGTAACCGCCAAACTGCATCCTCACCTGAGTCAGCGGCTTGTTGGACTTTGCGTTGAGAAGAAATTCGGTTTCGTTCGGAAGCTCGACCTGTGTCCCTCGAACGGGAACGACATCGCGGAGCGGCTTTTCAACCGTCGACTCGGGACTCCCCATCCGCGTGTAGGCAGGATAAAAACAGGCCAGTTCGACCTGCTCTAACTGGGGCGGTTCGACAATCTGCACCCGGTAGGGAGTGCGGTTCACGAAGTCGCCGCCGTAAACGTAAAACTCGACATCGTCCAGCAAAGCCGCGAGCGAATGCCGAAATGTGTTGTCGCCAACTCGCGAACACAGCACAGTGCCCTGGCCGCGACCATTGGCCAGCCGATATTTCAGCTGAACTCGCTCAGGAGCCTTCCGCCCTTCTTCGACATCGATCTGAAGCGTGAGATCCGCACCGCGAGCGTGCTTGTAAGACTGGCCGCTGAACTCGCGAATGGTATCTCCCGGTTGTGCGATGACTCGGATAATGAGCCCCGTTTCGCGGCTCCAGTATTCCGGATTCAAGTCGACAAAACTGTTCTTCCAGGTTTGCAACGTCGAGTTGCTGGCAACCGCCAGACCACCGATCGAGGCGATGGCGACCGCCGCCGCAACGATCGCTCGCTGCAGAGGCTTGCGGTCGAACACGCTCGCCAGATCTAATTGCCGAGTCGCCTTCACGGCATCATCGATTGTTCGGCCTGCCATCGCGACGGCCAGTTTTCCCTGGTCCGCCAGTCCGGTTTCAGCCAGCTCAACGGCTGTGACAAGCCTGTCGTCCAGCTCAGGAAACCGACGTTCCAGCACGAGTGCAAGCGCCTTGGTTCGATAACTCCGCAACAACCGCAGCCCAATCCAGGACAACAGCAGAAAGGCGACCAGTCCAACGACAACCACATCGAACCCAGCCCGAAACCACCGCGGCAGCTCCAGTCGACTGATCTGAAACCAGGCGTGATCCACAGCAAGACTCAGCCAGAAAAGTCCACCCAGCACCGCAAGAATCAATGCGGTTCCTTCGAGAAAAACATACCGACGAATCCGCCCGCGCAACTGCGTCAGAATGTTCTGAAGTTCCGGGTTGAGGCGAGCTGGAGTTTGCATTGGTGAAATTTCGGAACGCAGAGGGAACAGAGGACTCGCAGAGAAACGGGTGATCAACCTTCGCAACAATTGTTGACGATTCGGTGGATGCCGTCTTTGAGCACTTCTGTGTGAAAGTTCAAAAACAGGCCAAATTCGAGTTCAGCCAGCCGAAGGCATGACAGCAATTGAGCACAGTCGACAGGCGGGATCGATTCTTTGGCCTTCACTTCGACAATTACGCGATCTTCAACCAGTAGATCGAGCCGGTATCCGCATTCAAGATGAGCATCGCTACCGATCAGGGGGATCGGCATTTGTGAGACAACGCTAAAACCAGCAGCCTGCAGTTTATACATCAGGCAAGCTTCGTAAGCCGATTCGAGTATGACTCGACCAAGTCGCCGATGCACAGTCATCGCACATCCAATAATCGCTTCTGTCAATGTATTTACCGACGTCATCGCGGCTCCGCTTTAGTTCTACGTTAAGCTCTCAGCGCCTCCTCTGCTCGCTCTGCGTTCCGCAGTCTTGAACTCCTAAGCCAGTTTCAACAGTTTCCGGGTCAGCCACTCGATCGAGAGCAGGCCGATCAGCAGGTACATCAGCCACTCCCGGTCCCACAGCGTCTTGAGTTGCTGGTCGATCTGAAATTCTTCGCCTCGATTGGGGAGCCGTTTGGGAACTTCTTCCGCTGCTTCACTCAGTGGGAAGTACGCTCCGCCAGTATCTTCGGCAATGAGTCTCAACAGTTGGGCGTTTTGCCTGGCGTTGTCAGTTTCGAGGTTGGGCAGGATCACATCGATCTTCTCAGACAGCTGATCGCCGGACTGCGGAATCGGAATGTCAATTCTCCAGACGCCGGGCGCGCTGACTCGGAAGCTGCCGACAAACTGCCCGGCGCGGTTTGAGTCCCTTTGCAGGCGAACGGGCGGAATCATCGGTCGACCATCGGGGTCGAAAATCTCGGCGCGAACTGAGTCGGCCACTAACGGTTCAAACTGTGGATCGGTCAGTTGAGCTCGAACCCGCACGGTCTGACCGAGGACAAACTGGTTCCGCTCAAGCAGCAGCGTTCCGCGGTTGTTGCCTCGTTTCAGCCGAGCCTGACCGGCTTCCCGAATCGACTTCGTCCAGAAGCGGTCGTAGTAGACTTCGTCGATCGACCGCATTCGCCACATTTCCGGACTGCCGAGATAAATGACTCGACCGGCTCCGTAATACTGTGAAGCCAGCAGCACCGGCAGTCCGCTGGCACTTTGAGTTCGGGGGTCGGAAAAGTAGGCATAGACCGTCGCCCCGGCCTTCGCACCGCTGGTTGGATAAGCGGAATAGACGCCCTGGAACTCTTTCCAGACTTCCGCCGAAGAAACCTGCTCGTCCGTGATCTGAAGAAATCCTGCTTCGCGGCCTTCTCGAGTGAACTCAAACGGCCACGACTGAATCACCGTGCGGGAGCCTCCACTGTCAGTGACAAATCGATTCAGCACGACCGGGTACAACTCTCGGATCTTTTCCAGCCTGGCGTCACTGGCAACGCTCGCCGAGTAAACGTCTCCGGCCACCACAACCAGTCCACCAGCCTGTGCGAAGACCCATTCGCTGACCAGGTTAACCTGCTCGGGACTCAGTCGATTCCAATCGGGGTCAAAGCCAACAATCACGTCGTAGTCGAACAATTCTTCTTTCGATTCCGGAAACGACGTCAGAATCTTATTCGCTTCCTGGCTGACCGCACCCGCCGCGTCCGCCGTCTGCAACCACACATCGGTCTGAATGGCCGAATGCCGATACAACATGTTTCTAACAAACTGATAATCCCGCATGGGGCCGCCAGCGATCACCAGCACTCGCGTTTTTCGATCGACGACGCTGATCGACTTACGACGTTCGTTGTCGCCTTCGCTCAGTTCAACAATCTTCTGATCCGAGCGGACTCGAACGAAGTACTCCCACACGCCAGCTACGTTTTCAAGCTGCTCGAACGAAACTCGAACCGGCAGTCCATCGTCGGCAAGAACGATCTCTTTAGTTCCCAGTTTGCTTGCGTCACCTTCCGATTCTTCTGGCCGACCAAGCAGTTCCACAACGGCGTTCTGGCCGGCAAGTCCCTGGGCCTGGACAAAAGCTGCGATTTCAAATGCATCGCCAACGTGCACGTCGCTCGGAGCCTGAACGCTGGCAATCTGAATATTGACGGGCTGCCGAGTACTGCCGACACCAACCGTGATCAGCCGAGCCTTCAGCTCCTTCGCCGCCTCCACAGCCTTGTCGGGATCGATCCCCGAATTTGACGCCCCGTCAGTCACAACGACGATGCCGGACAACGAATTTCCGCTGATCGAACGGATCAGTTCGAGCAGCGATTCGCCCAGCCGAGTCTCCAGGCCAACCGGGTCAACGATCTGATTCCAGTCGATCGTCTCTTCCGGAGATGCCGCTTTGCCACTTCCCGAAGGGGTCGCTGCCGATTTCACGATCGCCCTCGGATCCTCAGACCGCAGCGCCGCGTGAGGCCCGTTGAGAGCGGAATCAAAACTGTAAACGCTGACAGCGTGACTCCTCTGCAGCTCCTCAAGCAGGCCGGAGTTTCCGAGCAAGTCCGCAACAGCGTCTGCGCGGGTTCGCGTGTCGGCGGTAGTCGAAGCGTTTCCCGATTCCTCAGCCGAGTCGTTCGGCCCAACCTGGTTCTCGGGAAACTTCATCGACAACGAACGATCGATCAGCACGGCAACCTGCGAAGGGCGATATGCCAGTTTTTGCGTCCGCTCCTGAGGATTCAGAGCGACAGCGACAAGTCCAGCAAGAACCGACAACCTCAGAAGCACCAGGAAGTATCGCCAGAATCGATTGAGTTCAGCAGTGTCTCGCAGGTAGACGCGAACGCCCAGAATCAGTAGCAGCGACAACACGCCGAGACACACCATCCACTCAACCGGCGTCTCCGGAAGATCGTACTCGATCGCCCGAAACGCGCCGGTGGACTCAACGGCAAGCAGAGCAGATTGTGAAAGGAATAGAGCCACGAATTATCCATTGCAGCGAAGGTGCCAGCCAGGTCGTCCAGTCGGTTCTTCGCAGTCAGCTAATTGTTCGAACCAGCGGTTGCTACTTTGGGATGAAAACTCAACTTGCAGGCCAGCAACTGCTCGGCCAGGAGGATGACGAACAGGACGACAATTAGCCAGAAGCGGACTTCCTGACCGGCATCGCGGCCAGCAATCCAGGAGAATTCGCCCGGCTCATGAATCAGGATCTCAAGGTTGTCGCCAAGTTGCTTGCGTATAAGTTCGGTCGTCGCCAGCGACAGGTCGCTTTCTTCGACCGGCACGTTAAACGTGATCCAGCGTTCCACCGGTGTTTGATTCTGATCGAGCAAACGTACTCGATAGATGCCCGGCGTGTCGGTGTCCCGGTAGGTGGCCTGCAGCCGAACCGGCAACGCTGCTGCGGACGTGGCCGGGGCGTCTCCCGAACCACTCGCCGCAGCATTCGTGGGTGCGGCTTTCAATCTTGTTGGGCTGTCGGTGTCATTGGGGCCAAAGATTTCTATTTCTTCTAGAAACTCAGCCGGGTTCAGTGACAACTGAATCGGCTCGCCGGACTGACGCGTTTCCAGAATGCGGTCCCGGCGAGCGATGAACTTTTCGAGGTCCAGCATCGTCGGTACGAAACTCGGATAGCGCGCCCAGTTGTTCCAGGTCGGGGCACAGGTCGTCAGGCAGGTGAAGATCGTTCCTTCGCCGTACGACGTCGTAAATGCCAGCGGCTGCCGGTTAGTTAAACGTGCGATTGTCTGAACGTTGTCACCGCGTTGCTGATCGTCGAATTCCCAGTCTTCCGAAACGGGAAAATATTCGAAGACGCGCGTCAGCTCGGTAAACGGATTCTCCTGCCCCTGAAAAACGCCAAAGATCGGGTGCTCAGAAAACTCCGTGTCCGGTTCTGAGTCGCCGGACGACTGAGTCTGACTGGCGACGATGCCGATCTTCACGGGAAACAATCCAGCTCCGCCTTTGTAAAGTTCTGAGATGTAGAATGACGGACGAATCTCGTCGCCAAGAAACCACGCCAAGCCGCCTCCGGCTTTGACGTATTCTTCGAGCGGTGCCAGCGCGTCGGCGGGCAGGTCAGACACGTTCAGCATGAAGACACTTTGAAACTCGTCGATCGAACGTCGCCGTAAGTAATCGACCGTTTCCAATTGAGCGGAGTAACCGGTAATGCCTGGGTCGGCGGCCAGAGCGTCGACAAGGTATTCGCCGTCATCGTTCGCCGGGTTGCCTTCAATAATCAGGACCCGATTGACCGGTGATACTTCGACCGAGATATATCGAGCGTTGTCGGACAGCAGCGAATCCGGGCCAAGTCGCAGGTCGACTTTGTGGCGGCCGGGCGAGTCGAATGTCAGATCAAATTCCTGGTCGACAGCGACGCCGACCTCAATTCGGTCAAAATTGATGGTCAACGGCAGCTTTTGCCCGTCCTGAAAAATGTTGACGGGAACTTTTGTCGCGACCTGATCGCTGAAATTTTGAATCGACAGCGAAAATCGAACCGGCACACCCACGGAAGCAACCTGCAAATCTCCGGTCAAACTGGTAATGCCAAGATTCCCATTTCGACGTCCGACGGTTTTGACGAGGTTTATCGTCACGTCTGCCGAGTCGAGTTCTTTAACGATCTGAGCCAGCGACTGCTGCTCCTGCCAGTCCGGCTCGCGAAAGTCCGAGATGACGTGCAGATGTCGGATGGTAGCCCGGTCTTCCAGCAAAACGTTGCTGGCACCTTCGAGTCCTTTCGCAAGATCGAGCGTCTGGTGAGTGCATTTCTGATTTCGAAGCTTGCCGTCGAGCTCCACCAGAAATGTCTCGTCGACATCGCGTTGTGTGACCAGCGGCTGATCAGGGTTCGAAAGAGTCAACAGCGTGATTTTTTGAGTGCCGGGACGACGCGAACCTTCGGCAACGAGCTTTCGGACGATCTCCAATGACTCGTCCCACGCGGTCGACTCGCCGAGCTGGTCGCGCATCGAGCCACTGTCATCCAGTACGACAACATGGTGCGACTGTGCGCCCTGAAAAAGACTCAGCTCGCTGGGGTCGAGAACCAACCGGGAGATCAACGCGACGATCCCCAAAACGATCAGAATCCTCAGCAGCAGGAGCAGCAGTTGCTCAATCAGGATGCGGCGGCGATTGCGACGTTGACTCTGCAGTAGAAACTCCATCGCCGCAAACTGCACGCGGCGATAGCGCATTCGATTGATCAAATGGATAATGATCGGCGCAGCGACAAGAGCCGCGCCGCCAAGCACGAACGCTGGATTCAGAAAATGTGAGGAGATCCAGGTTTCCATTACCGTTTATTTTCAACCACGAAAGAAACGAACGACACGAAAACGCAAGACTGTCTGGCAGTTTTCTTTGGTGTCATTCGTATTTTCGTGGTCCATATTCTTTCTGATATCAATGGTGAGTTACTGGCGACCAGATTGCTGCATGCCGATGCGGTGGTTGAGGTAGTGGGCGAGGACGGCGTCGATGTGCTCGCTGGTGCGGATGGTCTGGTAGTCGATCCTGCCTCGAGAGCAGAAGCGGCGGAGTTCTTCCAAATAGTGGTTCATGGCTTCGAGGTAACCTTCGCGGAGTGATCGCGGGTCGCAAACCAGTTCGCCGGCTTCTTCCAGACCTTCGAAGCGTGTTGATCCTGAGTAATCGAAATCGAGTTCCGCGTCGTCGAGCACGTGAAACAGCAGAACGTCGTGCCCTCGGTAACGCAGCAGGTTGAGTCCTTTGAATAATCCTTCGCGAGGCACGAACAGGTCAGAAATCAGAACGATCAGTCCGCGGCGGGATTGTTGCTCAGCGACCTTCTGCAGGATTTCGAAGATGTCCGTTTTCTTAGCTGGCTTTTGAGAGTCAAGTGAGGCCAGCACGGCGTTGAGGTGTGTTGTCTTGCTGAGATGCGGCACCTGGCTGCGGATGGCCTCGTCGAAGGTGACGGCTCCGACGGCGTCCTGTTGCCGAAGCAGGAGGTAAGTCAGTGCGGCGGCGATGGTGCATCCGTAGTCGTATTTGGTGATCTCGCCCGATCCGAACTTCATCGATTCGCTCAGGTCGACCAGCAAAGTGGTGCGGAGATTGGTTTCCTCTTCGTACTGCTTAATGAAGTACTGATCGGTTTTCGACCAGACCTTCCAGTCGATGTGGCGGACGTCGTCTCCAGGCGCGTACTCCCGGTGCTGTACGAACTCGATCGACTGGCCGAAGTACGGGCTGCGGTGCAGACCGGATAAGAAACCTTCGACGATTCGACGAGCCCGGACCTCCAGACGGGAAATCCGTGAGATTTCCTCAGGCCGCAAAAATCTTCTGGAGCCTTGGGTCACTGGTCAGCTCGCCTTCCTTTGACGGAGTTTCTTTCACCAGTCGATCGATCACTTGGTCGGGAGAGATACCTTCGCTCTCAGCCGAAAAGTTGGTGACGATTCGATGTCGCAGCACAGGCCGAGCCAGGTGAGCGATGTCTTCAGTCGAAACGTGACTTCGTCCCTGAAGCAGCGCTCGGGCTTTGCCGCCGAGCAGTAAGAACTGAACCGCTCTCGGGCCCGCTCCCCAGCTCAGCCACTCGTTGACAAAATCCGGAGCACCCGGCTCGCCGATTCTTGTCTGACGAACCAGAGCGAGGGCGTAATCGACGACGTGATCAGTTACCGGAACCTGCCGGACCAGATTCTGCAGCTCGATAATTTCTTCGCCGGTGAGGACGGGTTTGATCGAGTCTGTCTGGATAGCCGTCGTGGCTTTGGCGATCTGCCTTTCTTCCGCGAAGCTCGGGTACTTCACGAAGACCTTGAACATGAACCGGTCCTGCTGGGCTTCGGGCAGCGAGTACGTGCCTTCCTGCTCGATCGGGTTCTGCGTGGCCAGCACAAAGAATGGATCACTCAGCGAGTGTCGCGACTGACCAACGGTGACCTGCCGTTCCTGCATGGCTTCCAGAAGAGCAGCCTGCGTCTTCGGAGGCGTGCGGTTGATTTCGTCGGCAAGGACCACGTTATGAAACAGCGGCCCCTGGATGAATCGAAACTCGCGTTCCCCGGTGTCGCGGTTTTCCTGCAGCACGTCGGTGCCGGTAATGTCTGCCGGCATGAGGTCCGGTGTGAACTGAATCCGGGCAAACGACATCGACAGGCAGCGGGCCAGCGTGCTGATCATCAACGTCTTGGCGAGACCCGGTACGCCTTCGAGCAGACAATGCCCTCGACTGAAAAGTGAAATGAGCAGGTGGTCGATCACTTCGTCCTGTCCGACGATGACCTGACTCATCTGCTCGCGTAGTTGGGTCCAGGCTTTGTTCAGCCGGTCAATCGATTCCTGCGTGACGCTGGCGTCTGACATGACACTCCTTCGACATTTCAATTCGCAGTCCAGCGTGGCTGGTCTGCCGCACTGGGCATTCCGAACAGGTTCGGTGAACGATGTAACGAATCCTTCACGTGTCGACGATGCGGATCACGGAAAGTACGTGACCTGCAAAATCAAGGAAAGCATCCTACTGGTTATCGGGTACTGCCGAGAAGCCAACCGAGCCGAGAAGAATGTCAGGGCGAAAGTTTCAGGCGCAGCATCGTGAAATCTATGAACCCTCGTTCTGAATCGTAGAACGGAGTGGATTCGCCAGTCTGAAATTCGTTCACTCATCAAAGCGTGAATCTGGCGGTGGGGAACTGGCAAACGAACCTCGTTACCTGCCCATCCAAACGACAATCACAACAAATTGGTCGAACTTCCGGAGCGCACCAACTTTGGGGGAACTTTGAGGCCAACCTGAACGTCGACGGTTTGTTAAGTGATAAAATTTCGGAAAAGTCAGTGAATTCCCCAATCACAACGGCCTACCGAACCGGGTACATTCGGTAGCGACAGCCCGCCGATTGGACTGCTCGGCTGGTCGATCCGTTTTTTGTCGTTGTCATCCAATCTGCTGGGGTCATACCGGCGACTGGATGACGACTGTCGACCCTGGCAGTTCAATCAAATGCAGATATTGCCGTCCGAATCGTCCCGGTGTGATGATTCCGGCCATGAATTAAGGAGCGACCCCGAGTGCTGATGTCCAGGTGGGCAGCCTTGATAAAGAATCGAATGAACCGACGGGTTCAACAGGGGCGTCGCGCGCAGCTCGACCAGACAGTCGTCAGTCCTCAGGCCGAAACCCTGCAAGCGCGAATTCTTCCGGCGATCACCTTTCAGTTTGACTATTCGCTCGACGCGACAGACTTCTTCGATCCGATCAACCACCCGGAACGACGGCAGGTTCTGGAGCAGGCGGGCAACGAACTGGGCAGCCGACTTCAGGATACGATCCTGGAAATCATCCCGCATAAGTTCAACGTCGCTGACACATGGACCGCGACCTTTGAAGATCCCGCAACCGGCGGCACGTTTAACGTCAATGATCTGATCGTTGGGGAAAACATCATCCGAGTCTATGTCGGTGCTCGCGATCTTGGCGGTTCGCTGGGCAGTGGCGGGCCGGGATTTGCCAGCAGCGTCACCGGGGTCCAGCAATGGGTCGACACGGTTCTCGGACGTGGCCAGGCGGGAGCACTCGGCCCCGACAATCAGCAGACGGACTTCGCTCCGTTTGGAGGGTCGATCGCGTTTGACGAATCAGCGAACTGGCATTTCGGCCTGTCGACGACCGGTCTGGATGCCGGTGAGTTCGATTTCTACTCAACCGCGATTCATGAACTGGCTCATGTCATCGGATTCGGAACAGTTCCGTCGTTTAACAACCTTGTGTCGGGGGGACTGTTTGTCGGTTCGTCTGCGATTCTTGAGTACGATGGTGCTGGCCCGGTGCCGCTCGAAGACCCTGGTCACTGGCGACAGAATCTGCAGGACAACGGCACAGAAGTGGCACTTGATCCAGACATCCCCGATGGCGTCCGAAAAAACCTTACGGCTCTCGACTATGCCGCGTTGAACGATCTGGGATGGCAGGTTGACGGCGGAAGCGCTTACCAGCCAACAATCATTCTGGCGAGCAACATGTCAAACTCGCTGATCATTCAGGACGACGGAATTGCCGGTAACGGAATGTCCGAGTATGTCCTGAACGGCGATCCCCCGGTCAGCTTCGCGACAGGAGCAGACGATCTACTTCTGGCTGGCGGCAGCGGCAACGATACCATCTCAATCAGGTCAATCGATTCGGCATTCACCGGTGAAATCCTCGTCGATGGTGGCGATGGCGACGACTTGCTGGACATCGACCACTCCGTTTCAGATGTCATCAGTTTCAATGGTCAGCTGGGCAACGACTCGCTGGCGTTGCAGGGCAGCCCGGTCAACAGCATCCTTCACAGCTTCACAAACGCCAGTGACGGTTCGGTACTTATCGCAGACGCCTCGAACACTTCCGTCTTCTATGCCGGCCTGGAACCAATCTTTGATTCAATTGTCGCGATGACTCGATTCTTCGAATTCGGCCCGACGTCCGACATCATCACGCTCGACGACGAAGGCATCCCCGGCAACGGAATCATGCGACTGTCGAGCGTTTCTTCCAGCGAAACCGTTCACTTCGTCAATGCGACCGGCACGATCATTATCGACGCTGGCGGAGGGGATGATTCAGTAACGATTCTCGCCATCGATTCCGGATTCACCGCCACAATTGATGTCCGTGGCGGTGCCGGAAACGACACCTTGAATGGCGCCGCTGCGACTCGTGGATTGAACCTGAATGGCAACGCCGGCAACGACACTCTGATCGGAGGATCCGGTAACGACATCCTGTTCGGAAATGGCGACGACGACCTGCTCAGAGGGCATACCGGGGACGACACATTAGTCGGCGGAGACGGTACGGACACGATTGAAGAATCCGGCGACACCAACTTTACGATCGGCGCTTCGTCATTGATCGGCGTTGGCATCGACCTGTTTTTTGAGATTGAGCAGGCATCGCTGACTGGCGGCGCATCGGCCAACACAATTGATGCAAGTCTGTTTGCAGGACCGGTCACGGTGTCCGCCGGAGCTGGTGACGACACCGTCATCGGGTCAGACAACGACGATCAGCTATTCGGCGACGAAGGTAACGACAGCCTGCTCGGCGGCCAGGGTAACGACATTGTTAACGGCGGTGCCGACGACGACGAAGTCTTTGGTGGCGAGGGTGACGATCTCGTACTCGGCGGAGCGGGCAGCGACACGATTGATGGCGAGAACGGCAACGACGATGTCCGTGGTCAGTCCGGCGATGACCAGCTGGTCGGCGGTCTGGGTGACGATACGATTGATGGCGGCGACGGTACGGACAAACTTATGGAATCGGGAAATGTCGACTTTACGTTGACGGACGTTTCACTCACTGGCGTCGGCACCGATCAGTTAGTCAACCTGGAACTGGCCGAGCTGAGCGGTGGTTTCCTCGCAAATCGGATCGACGCTTCGTCATTTTCCGGGAATACCATTCTCCGTGGGTTCAGCGGCGCTGACACATTGATTGGCGGTTCCGGAGACGACATCCTGATCGGCTACGCCGGTAACGACAGCCTGCTTGGAAATTCAGGAGACGACACGCTGCTTGGTTCAGCCGGAAGCGACACTCTGGATGGAGGAGCCGGCAACGATCGATTACGAGGTCAAGGCGGCTCGCGAGATGAGCTCTTCGGCGGTTCAGGCAACGATGAACTAAACGGCGGAGCTGGCAGCGACACCTTAAGTGGCGACGATGGCCAGGACACACTGTTCGGTGAGTCGGGCAACGATCTGCTCAACGGTGGCTCGGGCGATGACAGCCTGGATGGCGGTAATGGCTCAGACGTTCTTAACGGCGGCGATGATCAGGACACGCTCATCGGCGCTGCCGGCAACGACCAGCTCAACGGCGGAGCAGGCGATGACAGCCTGCTGGGTGAGGCTGGGGCCGACACACTCGATGGGGGAGACGACGACGACACACTTGTCGGCGGCGATGACGACGACGTTCTGTTCGGCCAGTCCGGAAACGACGGTCTGGACGGCGGAGCCGGAAACGACATCGTAAACGGCGGAGCCGGAAACGACGTCCTGTTTGGTGGCTCGGGCAACGACAGCCTCTACGGCGGATCCGGCAACGACCTCGCAATCGGAATGTCGGGCGTCGACGTTGTTAAAGGTCAAAGTGGCTCCGACATTCTGGCAGGCGGTAGCGGTACAGGCGCTGACACCGGCGACGTTGTTGACGGCGAGCCTGACGAGATCGATGAGATTTTCTCGATCACGCTGCCGACCTGGGTTGAGTCTGCCCTCTGACGCAACGCGTTAACGCGCCCCACGGTCGTGCGAAAATGGCTGACCGACTACTGCCGGCGCGGTGACGCTGAGCGAACACGCCCGTGCCGAACTCTGTGCTGGCCGCTGGCAATCGAGTAGAACTGTCAGAGCTCAGAGAAACGTCCGCGAGAAGCATCGTGACGCCGAGCGCCGCCGGAAACGGTGCGAGTGCCAGATCGCTTAACCCCACGAGCTTTGAAGCCGTAACGCAGCTGCGTTCTTAACGCCTGACAGGAAAATTACAGGACAGGAAGATGACAGGCTCTTAAGACTGTGTATTGAAAGATCCCAATGATGCTGCGACTCGAAATGTTTCTGCTTGCTTCGCTGGTGATCGCCAGTACCGTCTCACAGATTGTTGCTCAGAGTGCTGCGACACGCGACTCGCGCGGGCTGGTTGCGTTGTACGACTTTGCTGAAGGCAGCGGCACCACGGTGCATGATCGTTCTGGAGTGGGACAGGCGGTTGATCTCACCATCGACAAGGCATCGAACGTGAGCTGGTCGGACGACGGGCTGACCGTCAAGGACTCGGCGAAGATCGTGTCCACTCAGCCAGCTCGAAAGATCATCGACGCCGTTCGTCGATCAAATGCCATCACCATTGAAGCATGGCTGAGACCTGCAAAGACCACGCAATCCGGCCCAGCTCGCATCGTGTCAATTTCGCAGGACACCAGCGGGCGAAACGTAACGCTCGGGCAGGACGGCGACATCTTTGATGTGCGACTGCGCACAACCCGAACCAGCACCAACGGCATTCCGTCAACAGGGTCGCCGAAGAAGTCTCTGCAGACGCGTCTAACCCACGTTGTCTACACACGGGATACTGCCGGTTCGACAACGATTTATCTGGACGGAAAACAAGTCACGCGAGGCAAGGCGGCGGGCAACGCGGCGAACTGGGATACGAGCCAGCGGCTGTCTCTGGCCAACGAAGTCACTGGTGATCGGCCGTGGCTCGGTGAACTGCACCTTGTCGCCATCTTCGACCGGGCTCTGTCGGCGAGTGACGTGGAGCAGAATTTCGTCGCTGGCAACAGAGCCGGTTCGAAGTCTGCTGAAGAACGTGCTGCCGAGATGCGACTCGCCTCGCAAACGAAACTGTTTAATACGCGGATCGCTCCGTTGTTCGCCGAACACTGCATCGAGTGTCACGATCCGGCTGTTCATAAGGGAGGGCTGGACCTGTCCCGCAGAACAGAAGCGATGGCCGGTGGCGAGAGTGGCAGGGTCATCACTCCCGGCAAAGCCGCCGACAGTCTGTTGTGGGAATCCGTGGCGACCAGCGAGATGCCGAAGAGTCGTCCGCCGCTGTCCTCCGAAGAAAAGTCGGTTCTTAAAGAATGGCTGGACGGTGGTGCCGTGTGGCCCGTCGAAGTCATCGATCCGGCAATCTATCAGCACGAAGGCCACGCTGGCGAAGTGTGGGTGCAGCGACTGACCGTACCCGAATACATCGAGACCGTCCGCAGCACGGTCGGCGTGGATATTTCGAAAGAAGCTCGCGAGGTTCTGCCACCAGACCTGCGAGCCGACGGATTCAGTAACACGGCGTACAACCTGAGCGTGGACCTCAAGCATGTCGAGGCGTACGCGAAGCTCGCCGAGATCATTGTCAGCCAGATGGACGTGCTGACGTTTGCCGGGAAGATCTCGAAAAGCCGCAAGCTTTCCACAGACGACACGATGCGCGATCAGGTCGCAGCAATGGGCAAGTGGCTGTTGCGAGGTCCGCTGACTCCGCAGGAAATCAATGACTACAGCGGCATTGCGACCACGGTGGCGAGCGCAGGCGGCGACTTCAAAGACGCCATGAGCTACATCGTCGAGGCGATGATCCAGTCACCGCGATTCGTCTACCGCATCGAGAATCAGCACGGCAGCGGTTCACCACGTCCCGTCGGGCCGTACGAACTGGCGTCGCGGCTCAGTTACATCATCTGGGGTGGACCACCGGACGACTCGCTGATGCAGGCTGCTGATCGAGGGGACCTCGCAAACCACGAGAAGCTGGAGGCTCAGGTACAGCGGATGCTGAACGATCCGCGTGCTGTTGATCAGTCGCTGGTTTTCGTTTCTGAATGGCTCAACCTCGGTCGGCTGTCCAACCTGCAGCCGAACAGGAAGCGTTTTCCTGACTGGAACGCCGACCTGGCTGCGGACATGCGCGACGAAACACTGGCGTTCTTCAAAGAAGTCGCATGGGAGCAGAATCGCCCCCTTGCAGAACTGTTGAATGCTCAAGTGACGTTTGCGACTCCGCGACTTGCCAGCCATTACGGCTTGAAGCCAGCAGGCAACGGCTTGACGAAGTACGACGTGGCAGCGATTTCCGGACGTGGCGGTTTATTGACTCAGGGCAGCGTGCTGACGATTGGCGGCGACAACGCGTCGATGGTGTCACGTGGTCTGTTTGTGCTGCATGACCTGTTGAGAGGCACAGTCAATGCTCCACCGCCCTGTGTGAACGTGGTTCCGCCTCCCACGAAAGCCGGGTTGACTCAGCGTGGGATCGCCGAAACTCGCGTCGCCAACGAACAATGCGGAGTGTGTCACGTGCGTTTCGAACCGCTCGCCTACGGTCTGGAAAAATTCGACGGCATCGGTACCTGGCACGACAGGGACAGTTTTGGAAACGCTTTGCGTGAGGACGGCGAGGTGCTGTTCCCCGGTGAGGCCGAGCCGGTCAAGTACAAGTCAGCCGCCGAGCTGATGAACCTGCTGGGTACTTGATTACCGCCTGAATGGGGTTGCGCATTTTGGCGTGTGTGTTTAGCTTTCGTTGATGATGGATGAAGACGACGAACAACACTCTGAATGCGGCGGTTGCAGGAGTCTCTCGGTTGAGCTTGAGCAGTTGAAGGAACAGGTCGAGAAGCTGCAGAAAGCTCTCGAAGCATCTCAGCGTGCGGGCAAGCGACAGGCGACTCCTTTTCGGAAGCCGAAGGTGGCTGTTCCGAAAAAGCCCGGTCGCAAGCCAGGTGACGATTACGGGACGCAGGCACGGCGAACGATTCCCGAGCAGATTGATGAACACTGGAATGTTCCATTGCCGGAGTGCTGCCCACAGTGTGGCTGTGGCGAACTGACCGAAGACGCAATCTGCTCGCAGTACCAGACGGACATCCCGCGAAAGCCGATCCACCGGCAGTTCGACATTCACGTCGGGCATTGCACGGGTTGCGGCGAGCGGGTTCAGGGTCGGCATGAGCTGCAGACTTCGGACGCTCTGGGAGCGGCGGGCAGCCAGCTCGGAGCTGACCTGCAGGCGGCCTTGACCGTTGCGAATAAAGAGCTGGGCCTCTCACACGGCAAGTGTCGCCAGCTGGTGGAGCGACTGTTCGGGATCACCATTTCCCGCAGTACGAACTGGCGGGCGCAGCAGCGGTTGGCGAAGAAGCTGCGGCCGTCTTACGACCTGATCGGCCAGCACGTGCGTGGTTCGCCGCGAGTGGTCTGCGATGAAACCGGCTGGCGGGTGAACGGCGAGAACGCCTGGCTGCACGACTTCGTGACGGAGCACTTCACGTATTACCTGATCGACCCGACACGCAGCGGTCAGCCGGCCATCGGGCTGCTGGGCGAAGAGTACTCCGGCACGTTGATTCACGACGGCTGGAGCGTCTACGACCGATTCAAGCAGGCACTGCATCAGCAGTGTCTGGCGCACCTGATGCGCCGCTGTCACGAACTACTCGAGACCGCTGTCGGTGGAGCGGTGCGATTCCCTCGCGCCGTGCTGGACCTGTTCCGGAAAGCGCTGACGGCCCGTGATCGTTTCAAACGGGAAGAACTGACCGCACACGGCCTGCGCGTGCTGGCCGGTCGGTTCACGACAAGCATGCGAGGACTGGTCGCACCGATCAAATCGCACGCCGCCAACGAACGATTCGCCAAACACCTGGAGAAGCATCTCGACGACCTGTTCACGTTCCTCCGCGACCCCACCGTTGATGCCACCAACTGGCGAGCCGAGCAGGCCATCCGCCCGGCGGTCGTCAACCGCAAAGTCTGGGGCGGCAACCGAACCTGGACCGGAGCCGAAGTCCAATCCATCCTGATGACCGTCCTCGTCACCGCCACTCAGCAAACCATCAACCCGCTCAACTTTCTGAAACTCAACCTGACCGCCACCAAACCTGCCCTCATCACACTGTCGGTTCGGTAAACAAGTACCCTGCTGGCTGACAGCGAACGCGTCCAGGAGAGCCTGACGTGGAAAGTCACTCAGTTCGCCCTCGGTCGCCCGCTGGTCGCAGCGGATGCTCCAGTCGTGGGGACCGTTCACAAAGCCGCTCAAAAGAACGGCGGAACCTATGCCAGCCTGGTGACCGCGATTGTGTTGAGTGACCTGGTCCGGCAATCTCGAGTCACTGAATAGCGCAATTCATCTTCCTGTCAGCTTCTTATCAAGAACCAATGACATAAAGAGCTAACTCATGACACATCGAACGCTTTCCCGTCGAACAATGCTCAAGAGCGTGGGTGCCGCCACGGTGGGACTTCCTTTTCTGGAGGAAATGCTGGTCTCGTCGGCGATCGCTGCTCCCGAGAAAGCGGTTCCGGTCCGCGCGTTCAATGTGTTCTTCGGACTTGGCATTCCGGCTCCGCTTCAGACTGAGGGATTCGACGGGGTCATGGAACCGCTCAAGCCGCTGAGCAGGAAGCTGCTGATCATGCGCGGCATCGACCACGTTCGGTGCGACGAGAAGGGGATCAACGCGCACTACGACGGCGCGACCGCCGCGTTCACGGCTGAGCCGCCCGATGGGGAAGCCAAAGCCGGTGGAGCGTCGATTGATCAGATGATTCGACGGGCTCACCACCCCAACGGCATGCCACCAGGAATGGTTCCGGCGCTGGTCGGCGGCACATTCTTTCGTCGCAGCCGGATTGGCCGCTACGTCCACAGCTACAACCCGGATGGCACCGTGGCGGGCACTATGCAGGAACGACCACGCGACCTCTTCGAGCGAGTGTTCGGGACTGTGGTTTTCGCGGGCGATCCCAAAGATGCCTTTCGCCAGAGGCTTCGACGCAGCGTGCTGGATACCGTGGTCGATCAGTACAGATTTTACACCGGTGAGAATTCACCATTGGGGGCCACGTCGAAAGCTCGCGTCGCCGAACATCTCGAACGCATCCGCGAGTACGAACAACGAGCGTACGCACTGCAGCGCAAGGTTGATGGAGCACCGAACCTGCCGCCGGACTCTCGGCTGCTGCACGGTGGGGCTGCTGATCCGGGCGGCGAGGGGATTGACATCACACTTGAAGAGCTGACCACGGAATGGCGATTGATGGCCGACCTGTACGCTCTGGCGATCCAGACCGACCGTGTGCGATTCGGATCACTGACGTTTCTGGCTGCCGGTGAGCGCATCCGCCTGAAGGGTGACTATCAGTATGACGGGCGTCAGGTCTTTCAGTTTGACGACGAAGCACAGCACAGGAAATCGGGTTCGGGCGGCTGCAGTCACGAGTGGTGGCACAAGTTCAATGAGAAAAACAGGAACGAGCAACTGCGGGCTCACGCGCACATGAAGCTGCACGAAGTCGCCTACTTCATGAAACAGCTCGACGGTACCAATTCGATCGAAGCCAACGGTCGCACGATTCTGGATAACTCGTTGATCACAATCTCGACCGAATCCGGAGATGGTCGCCACAACGAGGTGAAACGTGAACTGTCCGGCGTTTTCCACTGCATCACGGGAGCCGGTGGCCGCTTCAAGACGGGCGAAATCCTGGACGTCAACGCGGAAGGCCTCGACGTCTACAACACGATGCTCACCACAATGGGTGTCCCCGGGAGGCTCGGGCCCGACAAGCGAACTGCGAAATCGATCGACAGCATTCGAGCGTGACCGAACATCAGCGGATCATAGCGACGCTCACGCAGTCTGTTGCAGAATCAGCCTGAGTCGCCAGCCTGACGACAAAGCCGAGGGTATTTTCCGTCGTCCCGGTCGCGTCGCAGCAAGTGGTGCTCCCACCACTTTGCAGAGTATTTCCATCGTTACTGAATTTTCAGCGAGGCATCGCTAGTATAATGCGGCTCGGAGGCTGCCGGAGTTGACAGCAACCCTTCTGAGCGAACGGTGTCGCTGCCAGGTGAAGGTATAAAGAGTTGAGTCAGAAATCGAAGACGATGTCGCTGGTCATCGGCTGGCGTGAATGGGTCGGATTGCCGGACCTCAAAATTCGCCGCATTAAAGCCAAAATTGATACCGGAGCCCGATCTTCGTCGCTGCACGCGTTTGACGTTTCCACATTCGATCGCGACGGCAGAACGTATGCCCGATTCAAAGTGCATCCGATTCAGCGAAACTCAAAGAAAACCGTCACATGCGAAGCCGAAGTCCTCGAAGTCCGGCGAATCAAGAGCTCCTCGGGGCATGAGCAGAAGCGGATCGTCATCGTGACGACAGTGGAAGTGCTCGGCGAAGCGTGGCCGATTGAATTGACGCTGGCAAATCGTGACGAAATGGGATTCCGCATGTTGCTCGGCCGTGAAGCTGTTCGCGGGCGATTTCTGGTCGATGCCGGAATTTCGTTCTATGGCGGCGAGCCAAAGCGGAAGGTGAAGAAAAAGAGCGTGACGAAAAAGTCACGACGCAGCGGCGAAGAAGAGTAGCCGCGGAAAAATATCGTTGAGCCGTTCATTGGTACGCAAACCTGATCGTCAAACGAGCAATCTCCTGAACGAAAGAATAACCGATGAAGCTTGGCATCCTTTCCTGCAGCACGAATTGTTACAGCACCCGTCGGCTCCGTGAGGCCGCCGTTCAAAGAGGGCATAAAGTTAAAGTATTGAACACGCTGAAGTTCGCCATCGATCTCGACAAGGCGGATCCCGACCTCTACTTCCGATCAAAACAGCTCTCATCCTACGACGCCGTGCTGCCGAGAATTGGAGCATCAATCACCTACTTCGGGACAGCCGTCGTTCGGCAGTTCGAGCAAATGGACGTCTTCTGCGCGAACTCGTCTGGAGGAATTTCGAACTCGCGGGACAAGCTGCGAAGTCTGCAGATTCTCAGCCGTCACAACATCGGAATTCCGAGGACGACATTCGTCAAAGACAAGAAAGACGTTTTGCCAGCGATTGAACGAGTTGGCGGTGCACCGGTCATTATCAAACTGCTGGAAGGGACTCAGGGAGTCGGTGTGATTCTGGCGGAATCGGTAAAAATGGCCGAAGCGATCATCGAAACATTGCAGAGCACCAAGCAGAACGTGCTGATTCAGAAATTCGTGGCCGAAAGTAAGGGGCGGGATGTGCGGGCGTTCGTTGTCGGCGACCAGGTCATCGCCGCCATGCGTCGTGTTGCTCAGGGGCAGGAATTCCGCAGCAATGTTCATCGCGGCGGGAGGACGGAACTCGTCGAATTAGATGACCAGTATCGCGAAGCGGCCGTCCGCGCCGCGCAGATCATGGGACTCCGGGTCGCCGGCGTCGACATGCTTGAGAGCAAAACCGGGCCCCAGATCATGGAAGTCAATTCGTCGCCTGGCCTGGAAGGGATCGAATCCTGCACGCAGCTCGACATTGCCGGGGCCATTATCGATTTCATTGCCGCTCAGGTGGACTTTCCGGAGATCGATCTGCGCCAGAGGCTGACCGTCAGCAAAGGCTACGGCGTCACAGAGATCCACGTTCCGGAAGGTTCGGAATACGTCGGCCGAACGATTGCCGAGTCAGGGTTGCGCGAGAAAGATGTCAATGCCCTGACCTTGAATCGAGCCACGATGGTCATCCCGAATCCGCGATCAGATCGTAAGCTGGAGCCTGGCGATCGCCTGCTTTGCTTCGGCAAACTTGAATCTATGAGGGCAATGGTCCCTAAGAAGATTCGCACTCAGCGTCAGCCCGATGTTCAGGAGCTACCTCATCAGGACACCGCCGGAGACGAGTCCTCCGCTGGCTGATCGCTCCGGGAGCGACGATCAATCCCGTCTCTTCACTGCACGTCATCGTTAATCGCCGGCTTTCGGCTGGAAACAGGAAATGGTCAGGGAACTCAAACCAATCGATCAATGGAACGGAGAACCGATCGCTCCTGGAGAATCTCGTGATGTGACACTGGCGGTCAGCGAGAGCTACTCAGGAATGAATGTCGAGATCCCACTGCGCATTCAACGGGCCGTGGAGCCCGGACCAGTCGTCTTCGTCACTGCGGCGTTGCACGGCGACGAAATCAACGGCACCGGCGCTGTGCGTATGCTTGCCCAGGATGGAACATTTCAACTTCTGCGTGGCGCTGTGATTCTCGTGCCGGTGCTGAATATCCTCGCCTTCGATCGGCATTCACGCTATCTGCCTGACCGACGTGACCTGAATCGTTGCTTTCCTGGCACGAAAACGGGGACGCTTGCAGGTCGGATGGCCCGGACACTGTTCGATGAAATCGTCATGCGAGCGGACTACGGAATCGATCTTCACACCGCAGCCGTTCGACGCACGAATTATCCCAACGTTCGCGCTGACATGAGTGAACCGGAAGCTCGCCGCATTGCGGAAGCGTTCGGTTGCGAAGCGATCATCAATGGCAAGGGGCCTCAGGGAGCGTTCAGACGGGAAGCCTGTCGAGCAGGTTGCCCGACGATCATCCTTGAAGGCGGCGAAGTCTGGAAAGTGGAACCGAGCATCGTCGACACCACCGTCAAAGGTATCAAAAACGTTTTGCGTGAACTGGATATGCTCGATGGCGAACCTGAACGGCCTGACTATCAGGTCGTCCTCGACCGGACCAGTTGGGTGCGTGCCGAATATGGCGGGTTCCTCCAATTCCATGTGCAGCCAGGCGAAGTGGTCGAGAAGGGCCAGCCCCTGGCGACAAACACAAACCTGCTTGGCCGCGACCCCAACCAGCTTGTTTCGCCCTTTAACGGCATCGTTCTGGGAATGGTCACCTTGCCCGCCGTCAGTCCGGGAGAACCGGTCTGTCATATTGGTAAGTTGCCGAAAGGCACAAAACCCGAAGCTTTACGTAAGCAAAGGAGGCTGGATGATGGATTCGAAGAAAGCGTTCTCGACGAGCTTGCCACAAACGTGATGGTGGTGGAGCCTGACAAAGCTTGACATTAGCAATCGGCGACCAATGATGTTCGCGAGTAAAACGACGTCCCCACTTTTTGTCAGTCTGCAGGCCGGTCGGTCTTTCCCTCACAGCCGATGCACGACACTCGGAACGCCCTCTTAATTCAAAATGAAGGTAGCAAGATGCCCCTTTGGGTGAGTGACGTGATCGAGATCGGAATCGCCTTGATTCTGGTGGCGCTGAACGGATTTTTTGTCGCTGCCGAGTTCGCTTTGGTCAAAGTTCGTCCCAGTCGAATTGACGAATTCATTGAGGCAGGGCGGCCGTTTGCCAAATCAGCCAGATGGCTGGTCGATCGTATGGAGCAGTCTCTGTCGGCCTGCCAGCTTGGCATCACGATGGCCTCGCTGGCGATCGGTTGGGTCGGCGAACCGGTCTTCGAAGAACTACTGAGTCCCGTCTTCCACTTGATCAGCATTCCCGCTGCTGCCGCTCATACCCTGTCAGTGATTTTTGCTTTTACGATCATCACAGCATTGCACCTGGTCGTCGGCGAACAGGCCCCCAAAATTTTCGCGATTCGTCGGGCAGAAGACATGCTGCTGTGGTGTGCTCTGCCGATGAAGATCTTCTACATCTGCGCCTGGCCGCTGATGGCCGCGCTCAACTGGGTCACTTCGGTCATCCTGGCGAGACTCGGCCTCGAAGGAGGCGAAGGCCATGACACCATTCACACCGAAACAGAGCTTCAAACGCTGCTCGCCGCTTCTCACCAGCACGGTCACCTCTCGCGATCCGAGCACTCGCTGATTGAAGCAGTCTTTCGTTTTGACGACATGATCTGTCGTCGGATCATGGTACCACGAAATGACGTCGAGTTTTTCGACATCAATGATTCGCCGCCGAGCTGTGTGGAGATGGCCCGTCGCACAAAACACACTCGCTATCCGGTGTGTAATGACTCGCTGGACGAAGTACTCGGTGTCGTCCACATGAAAGATTTGATCGGCTTCGAGGTCAAGGACGACTTTGACTGGAAATCGATCATGCGGCCCGTCCAGAAAGTGCCGGAAAACATGGCCATCAGCAAACTGCTGAAGCACTTCCAGGCCACACACCAGCTTCTGGCATTCGTAATCGACGAATACGGCACGATCATCGGCATCGTTACACTGGAGAATGTTCTCGAAGAAATCATCGGAGACGTCGACGACGAGTTCGACAACGACGATCCACACATCGTTCCCAGTGGCCCCGACCAGTTCATTCTTCGAGGCCGTACACCGCTCGAAGAAGCGTGCGAGAAATTCAACCTGACGGTACCGGATGCAGAAATCGACACTTTTGCCGGCCTGCTGGTCCACAAGGCTCAGCGAATTCTGACCGTCGGCGACCGCCTCGACCTTGGTGAATGGACGGCAGAAGTGATCGAGGTTCGAGACGACCGTGCCCGCCGCATCCGAATGTCACCCCGGTCGATCCGCGACGACAATTCGGAACAACCGTCAGACTCACAGACCTAAAGCGGCAGCGCGGTCAGCAACCAACAGTTAATCTGTTCAAGCCCCGGAGAGCAATCGCCTTTCGCTCGCTTCGTTCAACGGGAAAACCCCGGCGGCCAGATGGTCACCGGGGCTATTCTGAAGCTGTTCGAAGTTTTCATCACCGAGTTCTCAGAGAATATTCGCTGAGGAAACAGAGAGCCGATCGATTCTCCCTGTCCTCAGCGTTTGTCACCTCTCTATCTCCGCGACTCAATTTTTAGCGAACCTACTCGTCTGTCACGCAGCCTTCGGATGCAGACTTCACCGTCTTGACGTATCGGTAAAGCGTTCCGCGAGTCGCCTTGAACGGTGGGGCCGTCCAGGCTTCCCGGCGTTTCTGCATTTCTTCGTCGGAAACATCGACGGTGATCGCATTGGCCTCAGCGTCAATCGTGATTGTATCGCCGTTCTGGACCAGACCGATCGGGCCGCCTTCCTGAGCTTCCGGCGTGACATGTCCGACGATGAAGCCGTGCGAGCCGCCGGAGAATCGTCCGTCCGTAATCAACGCGACGTCTTTTTCCAGACCGTATCCGCAAATGGCTGAAGTCGGCGTCAGCATTTCCGGCATGCCTGGTCCGCCCTTCGGGCCTTCATACCGGATGATGATGACATCGCCCTTCTGGATTTGTTTGTCTTCCAGGCCCTTGAGCATGTCTTCTTCAGAATCGAAGCACCGAGCCGGGCCAGAAAACTGGAGACCTTCCTTACCGGTGATCTTGGCAACGGCTCCGTCCGGGCAGAAGTTGCCCTTCATGATGCGGATGTGACCGGACGCTTTGAGCGGCTTTTCAACGGGATGAATGATGTCCTGACCTTCGGCGAGTCCATCAAGAGTCGCAAGGTTTTCGGCCATCGTTTTACCGGTCACCGTCATGCAGTCACCGTTGAGCAACCCCTTCTCCAACAGATACTTCTGCACGGCCGGAATGCCGCCAATGTTGTGCAGGTCTTCCATCACGTACTTGCCGCTCGGCTTGAGGTCGGCAATGTACGGAATTCGGTCGCTGACTGCCTGAAAGTCGTCGATCGTCAGGTTCACGTCAACGGCTCGCGACATCGCGATCAAGTGTAGAACGGCGTTGGTCGAGCCGCCGAGAGCCATAATGATGACCATCGCATTTTCGAACGCTTCGCGAGTCATAATGTCTCGCGGCTTCAGATCAATTTCGAGCAGATGCTTGATCGCTTCGCCAGCGGCCAGACATTCGCCGTGCTTCAGTGGATCGTCGGCCGGAATTGACGAGCTGTACGGTAGCGACATGCCCAGCGTTTCAATGGCTGACGACATTGTGTTGGCCGTGTACATCCCGCCGCAGGCCCCAGGCCCCGGACAACTGTTGCGGACGATTTCCTGCCGCTCTTCATCGTCGATCGAGCCGCCGATGTACTGACCGTACGACTGGAATGCCGACACGATATCGAGTTTCGGATGCCGGTCTGAACAGCCCGCTCGGATCGAACCGCCGTAGACCATAATTGCCGGACGGTTCACACGAGCCATCGCCATCACACAGCCGGGCATGTTTTTGTCACAGCCGGGGATCGTGATCAGGCCGTCGTACCACTGCCCGCCCATGACAGTTTCGATTGAGTCGGCAATCAGGTCGCGGGATTGCAGCGAGTAGCTCATCCCGTCAGTGCCCATCGAGATGCCGTCGCTGACGCCGATCGTGTTGAACCGCATTCCGAACAGGTCGACTTTCTCGACGCCTTCTTTGACTCGTCCGGCCAGATCCAGCAGGTGCATATTGCACGAGTTGCCTTCATACCAGACGGAGGCAATTCCGACCTGAGCCTTCTTCATATCGGCGTCGGTCATGCCCGTCGCGTAGAGCATGGCCTGTGACGCCCCCTGCGATCTCGGCTGCGTGATTTTTGAACTGTACTTGTTAAGTGGTTCGGACATTTCAATTCCTGTAGAGCGGCACGGCCGCGGTCGTTGTTACGTTCGTCGTTGTGATGTTCCGCCAGACGGAGCCTGACCTACTTCTTAATGTCGTAAGCGGTGAGTTTTTCCATGTCTCGCAGATAGAGTCGTCCATTCGCGACGACAGGATGAGCCCACGTCGGGAATTCTCTCTTCTCCACGTCAAACATGCCTTTTTCGACATATTCCTTTGGGTTGGCTTCAACCAGAGCCACTTTGTTCTTTTCGCCATATAGGTAAATGTGCCCATCCGCGTAGGTCACGGCCCCCTTTCCGGCGCTGCGATCCTGCCAGACAATCTCGCCGGTTTCAAAGTTCATGCAGATCAGCGTGTTGCTGCCGGTTCCGTAAATGAACCCGTCGACCAGCACCATTCCGCCGTGATGATTCTGGATCTTCGTTTCAAAGTAATCCGGCGTCGCCACGAACCCGTCGTCTGACTTCGCCAGTCGAGCCAGTCCGCCGCCGGTCCCGTAAGCCGATGCCGAAAACACCGCATTGTTGTGAAACAGCGGCGTGGAAACATTCGCCGTTCGATTGGCTGACTTTTCGTAGGACCAGAGCAGGTCACCCGTTTCAGCGTCCAGGCCGATGACTCGCGGTGCTGCTCCGGGATCTTTCTTGCCACCGATTCCGCCGGTGAAGGTGATGACCTGCTTAACACCGTGAGATTCGACAACGACCGCCGAGCAGTAGTGAGCCTTGTCGCCAATGCCAGCGCTTCGCCACACGATGTCGCCCGTCAATTTGTTGAGCGCGACGACGGTTCCGGCTTGACCTCCGGGCGTGACGATAACATTGTCGCCATCGATTGTCGGACTTTCGCTGAAACCCCAGCCGGGAACGCTACCGCCAAAATCTTCGACGAGATGCTTCGACCAGACGACTTCGCCGGTTTCGGCTTTCAGACAGGTGACGTCTCCGCCTCCGCCTTCGACGTAGACCAGTCCGTTGTCGACTGTCGGAGTTCCACGTCCGCCGTCGCCTTTTCCGTGCTTGTAGAGCTTCGTTTCCCCCGGGGGATGAACCGACCAGATGACTGAGCCGTCGGACTCTTTCAGGCAAAGAATGCGGCCTTCGCCATCAACGTTGCCCATCGTGAAGATTCGTCCGTCAACAACGGCCAGCGACGAGTAACCGTCGCCAATTGTGTCAATCTCCCAGACAACCTTCGGGCCGCCTTCAGGCCATTCGGTCAGCAGACCTTTTTCCTGTGATAGGCCATCAGCGTTGGCACCTCGCCACTGAGGCCAGTCACCCGGTTTTGCGGCAAAGAGATTTGTCGCCACGACCAGCGTGGCCAGAGCGAGCGTGGAGCGGAGTATTGAAGAGTTCATGGCGCACCTTGGAGGCAGGAATTGGGGTGGGATCGCCGCAGTCGTCGTGCAAAGCGGCTGTATTGAGAATTCGGACAGCCAGAACCGGCTGATTTCTTTCGGGCGGGCATTCTCACGGGAAACGGCCACGACTCGCAAGCGACCCGGTAGCCCGCGTTCGATGAGGATGACATTTTGAACGCAGAGGACGGAGAGGTGAAAAACGCAGAGTTAGAAGGAGAGTCACCTTTATCGCTTCGCCGCCCACCTGCCTGATCCGACTTTCATTCGAGCAATAATCCGTGGTTCGACGTACTGATTGTGACTGCCTGACCCCTTACCTATTATCCCGCGTCTTCGCGACAATTCTCGCGAATTCAACCTCGACGTTCACCTCCAGATACGGCTCCACCATGACAGTTCGCACTCGTTTTGCCCCCAGCCCAACTGGCTACATGCACATTGGCGGAATGCGAACCGCTCTGTTTAACTGGCTTTACGCGAAAAAACACGGCGGTCAGTTCATTCTCAGAATTGACGACACCGACCAGCAGCGGAACGTCGACGACGCACTCGCCCCGATTCTGCAGGCTTTCCGGTGGCTGAACATGGCGTGGGACGAGGGCCCGGAAGTTGGCGGCGACTACGGACCGTACTTCCAGTCCCAACGCGGAGATTTCTACACCGCCGCTGCCGACCGTCTGCTGTCCGAAGGGAAAGCGTACCGCTGCTTCGACTCGTCGGAAGAAGTTCAGGCTGACAAAGAAGCCGCTCGCGAGAATGGTAAACCGCCTGAAGGCATGAGACGGTCACTCGAACTAACCGACGCGGAAATCCAGCAGAAGCTCGACAACGGCGATCCCTGGGTGCTGCGTTTCAAGGTGCCGCAGGATCGAAAGATCGAGATCAACGACGAGATCCGCGGGCACGTTGAATGGGATGCCGCGCTGATGTTCGATCCGAACATCATGCGTTCTGACGGATCGCCGCTTTACAACTTCGCGACGGTCGTCGACGACGCTCAGCTTAGGATCTCGCACGTCATCCGCGCCGAAGAGCATCTTTCCAACACGGCAATCCAGGTTTTGCTTTACGAGGCCCTCGGCGAATCCGTCCCAACATTCGCACACATTCCGTTTGTGATGGCGCCGGGGACGAAGAAGAAAATTTCGAAACGCGACGTCGACAAGTACCGCAAGAGTCCGGCGTTCAAAATTCTGTTTGACCTTTCGAGTCAGGTGTTGCCGCAGATTGGCCTCGACGAAGAGGCTCTCAATCCCGTGATGGTCGAATTCTACGAGCAGACGGGTTTCCTGCCGGCTGGTTTGCTGAACTCACTTGGTCGAACCGGTTGGTCATTCGACGAAACGACTGAGTTCATGTCGCTCGATTTTCTGATTGAGAATTTTTCGCTCAACCGAGTCGTTAAAGCTTCCGCGGCGTTCGATCCGGAAAAACTGATGAGCTACCAGGCTCACTGGATGAACGAACTTTCGACCACTGAACGAGCCGAACGCTGCACGCCGTTTCTGCAGAAAGCCGGATTGCTGCCTGCTGAACCGTCCAGCGATGACCTCACCAAAGTTGGCCAGGTCGTCGAGTCGCTCGGCGACCGAATCAAAGTTGCCAGCGACATCCTGACGTACGGCTACTTCTTCAAGGACGAAATTGAGTACGACGACAAAGCTTTCAAGAAACGCGTCGCGAAAGGGAACGTCCCTGAGTTGCTGACCGAGTTCCGGCCCGTCCTTGCCGAGCTGTCCGACTGGACGCTCGAATCCATCGAAGCCGCGTTGCAACAGTTCTCCGATTCGAAAGAAATTGGAACCGGTCTGCTGATCAACGCACTGCGGATTGCATCGACCGGTTCTCCCGCTGGCCCTGGCGTTTACGACTGCCTGGTGATCGTCGGTAAAAACACCGTCCTGACGCGCATCGACGCCGCCCTCGCAAAAGCAGCTGCCGAGTAATCAGAGGTTGTTCATTCGGCCATGTCTCAGAGGTTGTTCATTCGGCCATGTCAGGGTGAGAAGCGTCCTGATCAACTTCCTGCAGATAGGCCAGCAGGCGATCGCGTTCGTTGGTCAGATGCCGAACCCGCAGCAGCGATTTGACTCGCGTCGTCAGTTCCAGGCGGTTGACCGGTTTTGTCAGAAAGTCGTCGCAACCAGCATTGACGGCCTTTTCGATGTCGCCCATTTCGTTCAGAGCGGTGACCATCAGAATAGGAATGCCGGCGGTTGTCGTGTCGTTCTTGAGCTTCTCACAGACTTCGTAGCCGCTCATACGAGGCATCATAATGTCGAGCAGAATGATGTCGGGTTGAAACTCAGCGACCTTGTCGATCGTTTCCTGACCGTCAAAGGCCATGGCGATATCGTAGTCTCCGCTCGCCAGGTAGGCTTCGAGGAGTTCGCAGTTCTGCTCATTGTCGTCGGCGATGAGAATTTTCGACGGCTGAGAAGCATCAGAATCAGGCATCCGAACAGCACCCTGAGAGTGAGAAAATCGGGGAAAACACGACGGACCGACAGTCGGCCTCGTCAGATCGTAACGCGGGAGTATATCGAACAGAATTCTCAGTGGGGAACTGCGGAACGCTTGATTTATCGGCCTGTTTACAGACTCCTGATAAAATGCGATTCCTCAGCCAGCCCCGTTTCGTCCAGATTGTCAATCCCGCAGCACCGACGAGGTACACGCGAAAATGTCCGGAAAACAGCAACGCTCAGTGCGAAAGCCCGCCACAAAGTTCGGGCATCTGCAGAAAAAGCTTGGTCAGCAGAAGACCGGCCAGAACTTCGGCGTCCCCAAACCCAGGACGGGAAAAAGTCAGGAAGGAAAACGGTGATCGAGAGTCTGGCCGCAGAATCGACCATATTTCCGGAATGCGTCCGGTGCGACGTTGGTGTCTGTCGACGATTCGGGCGGCTACGATGTTGCGAGATCAGAAATTTCAGCAAGGTTGATGGAGTTCCCGGGTGAAAGACCAGTTCAGTCTGCACAGCATTCCCGACGATCTTTGGGAGTGGCTCGAGGACCAGGCTCACGACGATCGAGAAAACATCAACTCGGTAATCCTCTCGATGCTGGAGTCCAGGCGGCGAGGCGGCGACTCGGGTCAAATGCTCCATTCCGGCAATGCCGTTGCCGGGGCCTCAACCTCCGACACGTTACCGTTCACGTTTATTGACCTGTTCGCGGGCATCGGCGGGTTCCGACTCGGGCTGCAGAAAATCGGTGGACGCTGCGTCTTTACTTCCGAATGGGACCGGCACAGCGCTCAAACCTACGAAGCATGGTTCGGCGACCGTCCGATCGGCGACATCAACGAAGTCGATCCGACAAGCATTCCCGAGCACGATGTCCTGGCTGCCGGCTTTCCGTGTCAGCCGTTTTCCATCGCGGGCGTTTCGAAAAAGCGAAGCCTCGGTCAGGCCGACGGCTTTGACTGTCAGAAGCAGGGCAACCTCTTCTTCAAAATCTGCGAAATCGTCGAGGCACGTCGTCCGCCAGTCGTCCTGCTTGAGAATGTGAAAAATCTGAAATCGCACGACAAACGCAGAACCTGGCCCATCATTGAAAAAAGCCTGACCGATCTCGGGTACACGGTATTTCACAAAATCATTGACGCCGCTGACTACGTGCCTCAGCATCGCGAGCGAATTTTCATCGTCTGTTTCGACCGTGATGTCTTTGGCGAAAGCCCCGACTTCAGGTTCCCGGAAACGCCCGAGGGCCCCAGACCAACGGTGGCGTCAATCCTCGAACCAGCTCCGGCCGAAAAGTACATCCTGACGGACCGCCTGTGGGAATATCTTCAGCGTTACGCCGAGAAACATCGCGCCAAAGGCAACGGATTTGGCTTCGGCCTGGCTGATCCGAATGGCGTATCGAGGACGCTTAGCGCCCGCTACTACAAAGATGGATCGGAGATTCTGATCTCGCGAGGCAAACGCAAGAACCCGCGTCGCCTGACTATTGTGGAAGCAGCCCGGCTGATGGGTTACGAAGAGCTTGTCAAGACTCGTGCCGATGTGCCGGTGTCAGACACGCAGGCTTACCGGCAATTTGGCAATTCCGTCGTCCCTCATGTCGTGACGGCGGTTGGTCGGCAGATTCTCGAAGTCATGCAGACTCGTATCCACGAGAAAACTGGCTTCACACTGCTGAAGGAAAAGCGACGTCCCAAACGCCGCCGTACGAAAAGCAGCGTGTAGCACCGGCAGGATTTCGAGCGAACCAGGAATCCGGTTAGACTGAAGCCGCTAAAATTTCGCACTTGGAAATCTCAGCCAGAGGTACGCTCATGCCAGCTTCATCAGCCGTTGTTCACTCGCTGGCGTCCCTTTTCGTACTGACTTCGGTGCTCGTAAACGCGGCAGATCTTGAGCGGGTTTCGCCAGACACCTCGCTGTTCCGGCGACCGGCGGCCATCGCTCGGCTGGACGGTTCGACGGCTGTTGTCGCGAATCGTTGCGGCACGCTTTCGGTGATTGATCTTGAAAACGTTACCGTCGCCGCTGAGTTCCGGATTGGCGGCCGGCTGACCGATGTGGCAATAGCCGATGGCTTGCTGCTGGTGACCGATGCCGAAAACTCGCGACTTTGCCTGGTGCGACTTTCAAGAACGGACGCGGAGATGGTTTCGGAACTGCCGATGCCCACTTACCCGCTGACCGTGCAGGTGGCTCCTGACGGACGGTCGTGCTCGATCGCTTCCAAATGGGCTCGCAAGCTGACGTTCGTGTCGCTCGTCAAGCCGGCCATCACCGCGACGATCGACCTCGGTTTTTCGCCCGGCGAGCAACTCTACGTTCCGACTCAATCGCGACTGCTCGTTGCGGATGCGTTTAACGATCGGATTGCCGTCATCGATATGGCAAAGCGTGAAGTCGCCCACGTGCACAAGTTTGGTGCTCATAACATTCGAGGACTTGCCATCAGCCGTGACGGCGAATCGCTGCTGGTTTCTCATCAGGTTCTGAATGACGCAGCCCTCCCGCGTCGCAGCGACATCGTCTGGGGAGTGATGGTCAACAATCTGCTTCGGTCTGCCTCGCTGAAAGACATTCTCACCGGCAGAACGGGAGCCATGTACGGCGGGCTGACGGCGAACGTCGGTTACGCCGGGCAGGGAGCGGGCGATCCAGACACGATGTTTGTGGACGAAGCCGGTAGAGCAGTGATGGCTCTCGCCGGTGTTGACGAAGTTCTCATTGGCGAGCCCGCCTCAAGAGCCTTCCAGCGAATCGGAGTCGGTCGTCGTCCAATCGACCTGCTGCCACTTTCCGAGGGACGGTTTGTCGTGGTCAACGAACTGTCTGATTCGCTCACGCTGATCGACATGACCAAAGAAGCGGTCGATCGTTCGAACGCTTTAGCGAAAGCTGACACCCAAACAGAGCCCGATCAAAGTGCGGGAAATTCGCCGTTGTACGTCGATGAGTACGACGAAGACGGAGATGCCGACGACGACGCGTACGACAAAAAGTACGAAGACAAGTCAGCTTACGATCGGACCGCCAGCACGTACGGCAGCAGCTACCAGAACGTCGATATCTATACGTCGAATCTCCCGCTCGGCCCGTCGCCGGAACTCGGACCGGCAGAACGCGGCGAGCGGCTGTTCTTCTCAGCACGGCTTTCTCACGCGAGCTGGTTCAGTTGTCACAGCTGCCATGTCGAAGGCCATACAAACGGTGGAACATCAGACACATTTGGAGACGACACAGAAGGCGCTCCGAAGCGAGTCCTGTCGCTACTCGGAGCGGGTGAAACCGGGCCGTGGGGCTGGAACGGAATGAAGTCCACGCTTCCGAAACAGATTCACCAGTCGGCGACGTCCACGATGCGAGGCCGAGGCGTTTCCGACGAATCAGCAGCCGATCTCGCCGCATTTCTGACAACGTTAACACCGCCGCCGCCCTACGAACCGGCAATCACCCCAGCAGACCGGAGTCTCGTCAACGAAGGTCGCCGCCTGTTCGAATCGCTGAGCTGCACCGACTGCCACGCGGGAACCACGCTGACCTCGGCGGATGTGTACGACGTCGGCCTTGTCGACGAACGAGGACTGCGACACTTCAACCCGCCCACGCTGCGAGGAGTCGGCTATCGCGAAAATCTGTTCCACGACAAACGTGCCCACAGCCTCGAAGAAGTCTTCACGAAACACGAACACCAGCTCGACAGAAAACTGACAACGACAGAACTGGCAGCACTTCTGCGATACCTCCGCAGCTTGTAAGAACTGAAACTGGTCGCGATTCATGAACAGACAATACACCGCCGAAGCCATCGGAACGTTCTGCCTGATTTTTGCCGGAACAGGGGCGATAATCGTGAACGATGTCAGCCACCAGGCGATCACGCACGTTGGCATCGCGCTGACCTTTGGACTGGTCGTCATGGCCATGATCTATTCCATCGGCGATGTCTCGGGATGTCACATCAACCCCGCGGTGACGATCACTTTCTGGGTGGCCGGACGGTTTGACGGCAAACAAGTCGTTCCGTACATCGTCAGTCAGTGCGTCGGAGCGTTTGCCGCCAGCGGTCTGCTGCGAACGATGTTTCTGGAACATCCCAACCTGGGAGCGACACTGCCGTCAGGCCCCTGGTGGCAGTCGTTCATCTTCGAAGTCGTGCTGACCTTCATGCTGATGTACGTGATTCTGAACGTCTCGACCGGCGCAAAGGAAAAGGGGATCATGGCCGGTGCTGCCATCGGCAGTGTCGTCGCTTTCGAAGCAATGTTTGCCGGTCCGATCTGTGGAGCCTCGATGAACCCAGTCCGGTCGCTCTCTCCCGCCGTGGTCAGCGGCGAACTCTCGCACCTCTGGGTCTACCTCGTCGCTCCCACGATTGGAGCCTTGCTCGCCGTTCCCGGCTGCCGCTGCACCCAGGACAAAGGTTGCTGCTCGAACGAGACCGGTCAATGCGAGCAGCCACTTGAAGCAGTCTGACTCGGCAGGGCCAGATCAGCTGCCAGACAAGCCGAGCCCGCCGTTATCGCCAGGTGCGCGATTACGATTTTACCTCACGCCACGCGGATCAAATGACGGGGGCCAGGGTTAACAGCCCGTTGAAAATGTGCCACTGGCACACTTTGAATTCGGTGGCTCAGGCTTTTCAACAGACTGCAAAGCGTCACCCAACGACGCAAACCGTACGCAAATCCAACATCACTCAAGATAGCGTGGAAAATAGCAGGCATGACGTGAAGAGCCACCACTGAAGCAACGGAGCGTACGTTGACTACGACGCACTTATGAAGACCGTCTACGTCCCGCCCCCTGGATCCGAACTCGTTGATTGAAACATGGAAACCTGTGACAAATCGAACCGATAGCCGATTCTGAGTCCAAACCCCATCCATCCGGACCAATGCTCCACTTTGCTTAACCGTCCCGTGCAAAGCTCACGCGAGTGGCAGATCAAGGCGAGTCACCACGCCGACCTCGATTGTGGAACACCATTCTGTGGGCAGGATTCCGTCTTGAGGGATGCGCTCGGCCATACCGATTATGCGTCAATGTCGCAAAGGTCAGCTCAGCCGGACTTCCTTCGCAACTCACCAGGAACAATCCTGCCCCAGAAGCTTGACTCAACGCTTCGGAGGAAATAGTTTTCCCCCGCCTTGGGACGATTAGCTCAGTTGGCTAGAGCGCCACGTTGACATCGTGGAGGTCACTGGTTCAAGTCCAGTATCGTCCATTCATAACCCCTTGCAGGTCCATGACTTGCGAGGGGTTATTGCGTGACACCTTTCGGTGTTTTCGGCGGTGATACCCTCGGTGATACCTTTGGGAGAATTGGCCTGCCGTACCGGGCCTTGCTGAGGCCCGTGATTCAGCCGGAATTGAGAGCGGCGGGCTGTCTGACCCTTCAGTGCGAGGGAAGTCTGCCCGTCGGCATAACCTTCGAGGTGAGTCCAGCGGATGCGGGCTTTGCCGGCGGGTGTTCGTTTGCCGGATTCACATCAACTGGCCAGCTTGACTGCCGCCCCAAAGCAACTCGGCACGGCGGGCAGGCACCACCTCGGCAGAGTACGTTTCTGCTTTAGTCATGTGAGCCATTTTCCGCTGCAGACGCAGACTCCCGGCACACATCAAGCGTGGAATATTGGCCTCGATCTCGCGGATGGTCAGGGGCAGGTTCCGAATTCGGACTGAGCGTCGAGACTCCCATTTCTGTGACCGCTAACACAAACTGTGACGATTCCGGAACTAACGGACAGAGGGAGAGGCATGATGGCGAAGAAGAAGGCAGCACTGACTGGCAGGCAGATTGGTATCACCCGGGGCCAAGCAGTCGCCGAGGAATTGGCCCGGTACTATGAAACCGGGCGGCAGATCAAAGATTCCATCGGAGGCAGCCCCAAGCTTGGCGAGAAGGTGCGGGTTGATGGTGAGACTCGCGAGAAGCTGATGGCAGAGCACGGGATATCGCGGGATCAGTTTTACAAGACGCTGGACTTTGCCTGTCTGTACTCGCAGAACGAGTTCCGTGCACTGCGCCGCCGCGTGAATTCTGAGACGCAGGAGCCATTGCACTGGACTCACGTGCGGACGCTGCTTGCATTCTCCAGAGATCAGGTTGAGCAACGTACGAAATGCGAGAAGCTGGCGATTAAGAACGGTTGGAGTGCCAGGCTGCTGCTGGAAGAAGTCCAGAAGGCTCGTGGCGAGAAGAGGCAGGGTGGCGGGCCAAAGTTCAAGTACAAGGACCTGCGGCGATGGACGATCGAAGCTCAACGGTACCTTGACGGGTTGTTTGAAGAAGTCGATCCCGAATCGGGTACTGGCAAGCTGGTCGTCGAACGAGTGCTGGCCAAGTGCGGCGAGAATCGCGAGGACCTAAAGGCACTGTCTAAAGCGGCCGCAAGGATCAGCGAGCTGGCTGGTAAACTTAGTGAGAGAGCGGCAAAGCAGCGACGTAGCAAACGTTCCGCGAAAAAGAAGGGACAGCGATGATCCAGTGTATGAGGTAGTCAGGGGAACGCCTCACGGTCTACTCAAATGAGGCGAAGGATGGACTCACTCCGGCGTCAGATTTGGCGGCGAGCCGAAATTAGTGAGCCGCGGCGCGAACCGCCTCGCCGGACGCCGTGTCACTGCCGCACACGGTGACGATGAACCGCTTTTAACACTGCTCCCCGACGGAAGGAGGCGACCATGCGATGTTTTGAACTATGTCTGGCCTCGCCGTCCCTCTTGACGCTTTCCGTCGATCGCTCCTGACCAAGGTCAGTCTGCAGCGATTTGACCAGCTCTCACGGCGTGGCTTCCAATTCTTCAGCCTCAACGCCATTCCCTTGTGAGAGCCTTATGCCACTCAACAATCGTCAGCGCGAGCAGATGCTCGCGTGCTGTGGAGAGATTCAGGAAGACGACGGCGTCGATCCACGCCGCTTCTTCAAAAGTCATTCGGATCGAAACAAACGGGACCGCAAGACACAGCAGCTCTGCCAGCAGGTCGAGCAGACGCTGAGCCTGGTCCTGTCTGGCGAGTTTTCCGACGAGCTGCTGCAGTCGCTCATCGTCGAGTCTGTCATCCCAGCGCCCAACGCCTCGCAAATGCTTGTGACGGTCAGTATCGAGAGCAGTCTCGAAGCCCCTGCCGATCCATCCGTCGTGCTGGAACGACTGGATCGAGTTGCCGGCCGGCTTCGTTCCGAGGTCGCTGCCTCAATCACTCGCAAACGTGCGCCCGCGCTGAGGTTCCGCATTGTGTCGACCCAGGCGACGAATGACGTGATTGATAGGAGCGAAGATGAGTAGTAAGCACATCACTGCCGGAGACGATATCCCAGTCTGGCTTACCGAACCGCTCAGTCACGACGTGCAAACATCACTACGGCGTCTGTCTGAGGCGGATGACGTTCAACGCATCGCCGTCATGCCTGATGTCCACTTGGCGGGAGATGTCTGCGTCGGCGTCGTTCTTGCAACGTCCCGGCTGCTTTACCCCGCAGCCGTTGGGAGTGACATCGGCTGTGGCATGGCCGCCATCGGTTTTGATGCCAATGCCGACGTCCTTGGAAACGAAACCGCCGCAGCAACTCTGCTGGCCGACCTTTATCGGTACGTGCCAGCGAATCGCCATCACCGGGAGACGATGCCGGAATCTTTACCCGATGACCTGCTTGCCCGTCCTCTGAGTTGTCCACGTCTCGAAGCGGAAAAGCAGCGTGACGCGCGCGTGCAGTTTGGGTCACTTGGTCGAGGCAACCACTTCCTGGAGTTCCAGGCCGATCAGTCTGGACGCCTGTGGCTGATGGTCCACAGCGGCTCTCGTGGGATCGGTCAGTTGGTCTCATCACTTCACATCAGCAAGTGTGACTCACAATCGAACGGCCTTGGGTTTGTTGACGCGAACTCACCAGCCGGGACTGAGTACATCAACGACGTGGAGTGGGCATCGCAGTACGCAGAGTTGAACCGACTGGCCATGCTGAGTGCCGCCAGCGACATTCTCTATACCCGGTTCGGCGTAGAAGCCGATCCACAGACGCTCATACAGAGCAACCACAATCATGTTCGTCGGGAACAACATGGAGGTCAGCAGTTCCTCGTCCACAGAAAGGGCGCCCAGAGTGCTCACGATGGCAAACCGGGAATCATCCCCGGTTCGATGGGCACGGCGAGTTTCCACGTCACTGGCCGAGGCAATGCCCAGTCCTTGTGCAGCAGCTCACACGGCGCAGGACGACGTTTCAGTCGCACGGACGCAAAGAAGTCGGTGACAGCCCGGTCGCTGCATCAGCAAATGCGATCGGTGTGGTTCGACCACAACATTGCGGCAGGCCTGCGAGACGAAGCACCGTCCGCGTACCGTGACATCCACGCAGTCATGCGAGCACAGTCCGAATTGACGCGCATCGAACGCGAGCTGCGTCCGGTTCTGAGTTACAAAGGTTCGCGACGATAGCGGCCACCGTCTGTGAACCAGAAACGCCCCTGATCCGATGACTCAGACCAGGGGCGTTCTCAGTTACAGCAGATTGACGACGCGGTCGGCCAGTCCCTTTTCGCCGAGTATGACGTTCAGGTTGCCGGTCGTGGCGATCCTTTCCAGGACCTCCAGTTCCCGGAGCCGCATCAGAGTCGGGTTGTCCGCCAGCACCTTGGCCGTGTTGGCCTGACTGCGCATGGCGGCCGTCTCTTCGCGCCGCGAGATGAGGTTGGCCTCGGCGGCCTTCTTTGCCTCCGTGACCTTGTTCATCAAGTCCTTCATGTCACCCGGCAGAATCACATCCCGGATTCCGACCGAAGCGACTTCCAGACCAAGTTCCGCGGCGCGGTGCCGCACAAGTTCCTCCATCTCACTCGCGACCGCATCTTTGTCGGTCAGGAACGAGTCGAGTTCGCGTGCTCCGATAACCGCCCGCAGAGCCAGCTGCACCTCACGGTACAGCGTCTGCCGAACATCGTCGGTTGTTGTGATGGCCTTCCGTGCATCCACGATCCGGTACGTCACGACCGCGTTCATCCGCAGCGAGACCTTGTCCAACGTCATGATCTCCTGACCGCTGACGTCAGCCATCGTCTCGCGCAGATCGATCTCGACGACCTTGGCGTCTCCGGCTCCCTTCCAGAACGCGTACAGACCCGAGTCGAGCGTGTCGATGTAGCGGCCGTCGATGAACAGGACGCCGACACACTGCCGGTTGACCGTGCAGATGTCGAGAACCTGCCCGACCATCGGCGACCGAGAGATGACTCGTAAATCGCTGTGCTCGAAGCGGACGTTCCGCGCATCAATCACCTCGACCTGCACATCCTTCATACCGATCCAGTAGGCGTACAGGCCCGGCGGCAGAACATGACTGAAGCGGCCTTCGATTGAGACCAGACCACGCTCGTGATCCTTGAGGTCCACAACGATGGCGCGATCCTTTAGCGCACCGGACTTCACGATGACGTCCAGCTTCTCGTGCTGCAGCCACGGATCACGCCGCGAGACGACACCGACATGCGACTTGCACAGTGGATCGAACAGTCGGTGCTTACCCTCAGCGAGCAGACCGCGGAACTCTCCGTCGTGGAAGCGCAGTCCCATCTCGTAGCTGCGAATTCGGATTGTCTTGATCGGGAACATGTGCCACCGCCTTTCATCGGGTGACGAACTCTGAATCGCAGGCACGTGCCTGCGGTAAACTTTGCTATTCGTGTCGTTGTTGTTTCTAAAAAGAACCGTTGGGAGATGAGAGGTCTGCCGACCACACTTCGCCGTGCGGAGTGTGCTTGAGCAATCTCGTCCTGTGAGGTTTGCAGGTGTCATCGATCAGCCAGCGTTGGCGACAGGCGTCTTGGCAGGTCATCACGATTCAATCTGCTCGCGTCACAGGTTGCGAATGCGGTATCCACACACTGCAGGGCACGCCTTTCGTGCTGCCGCCGAATGTCGTCACCCGCAATCCGACAATCACGACTCTCGCCGCGACGTCCGACTGCGAAATGCCGGCACCGGCAGCCGATCAGTCAGTCACCCATCTCCCTTGGGTCTTTGGTGGACGCTTTCGCGCCCGGGCCTCATCTGGTTCTTAGCCAGAGTTGGAGCCGTGGACGGGACTCGAACCCGTAACAGCCAGGTGCAAAACCTGGTGCCCTACCAATTGGGCGACCACATCGACACCGTCATGTTCAAAACCCGTTCACGGAATACGTCAGGCTGACTCTTGAGCCCAACGCACCGCCGGCAATGACAGCATCAAGGCAAGCATTAAAGAGACACCGGTGAGAATCGAACTCACTATGAGCTGCTTTGCAGGCAGCCGCCCGACCATCGAGCATCGGTGTCGTGTTGTCGAAATGAAAAGTGTCCCCGCTAGGAATCGAACCTGGTCCTCGACCTTCGCAGGGTCGCGTGCGAATCCGCCACACTCCGAGGACGCGTTGTGCATTAAAAATTCCGCCGGACTATTCTTCGGGCGCCGCCCGTCGAACCTCGTCCAGCGGGCATTGAAGACCGCCATTCTGTTCATCACATCCGCTGGGCTTGAGGGCCGACGGCAGGATTCGCACCCGCATGATCCGCCGTTTGCAAATTGTGACAGGGCAAGACCGGCGCCTTTCTGTATCGAGCCACGTCGGCAACTTAATGCGGCAATGCCGCAGCAACGGTGCGAGGAGTCGAACCCCGTGGGACAGGTTTGGAATCTGCCTGCTCTCCCAGGAGCACACCGCTGTGTAAAGCTGCCGACCTCAACGCCGAGGCCGGCAGCGACTCGTGTCACTCACTCAGTTCTATGTTCCAGTAGCTCTCGCTAACGAAACGTGACCAGCTTTCGATGCGGACTCCGCGAGCCGCGTACAGCGGTCGCCACGTCGGCCGAACCGGCTTTGATCGCAGCGGCATCCGAGCCTGCTCCGGAGTCCGGTCAGCCTTGCGCGAGTTGCAGCCGATGCACGCCAGCACACAGTTGACCCAGGTGGATGTTCCACCCTGAGCCCTCGGCGTGACGTGGTCGATCGTCAATTCCTCGCTGCCTGGTCGAGCACCGCAATACTGGCACGTGAACTTGTCTCGCTTGAAGACATTTCGCCGGCTGAACATCACCGAGTTCGTCGGCAGGCGGTCGTACTTCGTCAGTGTGACAACCTCCGGAACCCGCAACTGGAATCGACGAGTCTGAATGAACAGATCGCCGTCTTCCGGTCGCAGTTGTGCCCAGTCCTGCCATGTGTATTGCTGGTAGTCAGCAGGATCGACGATCCGCGCCGACTCGTTCCAGACCTTCGTCAGCGCCTTCGCAACCGTGGCGACGCCGACAGGCTGCCAGTTGCGATTCAGCACCAGCGTTGGTCGATCAAGTACAGCAGCAACCATCGATCCAGTCCTTTGCTCATAAAACTCACTCGCCGTAGCGGCGTCCCAATCTGGTGACGCTCCCCTACGGCAATCCGATCCAAACGCTCGGTTTGGAGGTGGCCGATCGGAATTGAACCGACGACGAACAGATTCACAGTCTGTCTCCGGAAACCAGCACCGGACCCGGCCACAGCGGAAGGGACCACCCTGCGGGCGGTGCCCGAGTCGAACTCGCAAGGCACGCGTCAACGCACTCGACCGGCTTCCAACCGGTTCCCGTCACCCATCGGGTTGCCCTTCCTTTTGCCGCAACAGGCGGCTTGTCTTCTCAGTAGCCCGACCAGGATTCGAACCCGCCCTGTTACAAACGAGACGGGGCCTCGTTAGAAGCGAGGGATGATTTCCGTTTCACCATCAGGCCATATCAAAGCGGAAGGCATGAGATTCGAACTCACACGCCCGTAAAGGCACACGCATTAGCAGTGCGGTCCGGCCAACCGTATCCGGCTACCTTCCGTATCGAGTGGAGTCACCGGGAATCGAACCCGGATTGCCAGCATGCCATGCTGGAGTCGTCCCGTTGGACCATGACCCCGTTGTCATCAAGTGGACCGCCGGGGAGTCGAACCCCGATTACCTGGTTGCAAGCCAGGCGTCTTCCCATTGGACGAGCAGCCCGTGTCGTCTTCTCTTCAAGAGGTCCGCCCGGGAATTGAACCCGGCCTTCCGCCTTACCACAGCGGTGTGCCGCCGAAACACCTGCAGACCATTCTTACTTCAGCTCAAGTGACCCCGGACGGAGTTGAACCATCGTCTCCTGCATGTCACGCAGGTGTCGTTGCCGTTGGACCACGGAGTCGGGTTGAGTCCAGAGTTGAGAGACGAGAGTCCAGGGACCAGCAACGAGGCTGTCTCTCGACTCTGGGCACTCAGCTCTCGACTCTCTTGGAAGTAGCGGGTCCGGGAGTCGCACCCGGTTGTCGAGGCTTATGAAACCCCGATGAGCCTCGCCCACCCGCGATGTGTTGTTTCTGTTTGAAAAGTTGCAGGTCCCGGTATCGAGCCGGGGAGGCCGGCCTTATGAGAGCCAACTGGGCACCTGCCGCACCTGCAATGAGTTGAGTGTTGAAGGTTCCGAGTTGAGAGTCAGCGGTCGACGATCAGGTTCGCCGAATCTCTCCACTCTGCACTCGCAACTTTCAACTCGTCAGTGACCAGAGGGAGATTCGAACTCCCATGCCTCAAAGGGCACGACGTTCTGAGCGTCGCGTGTCTACCGTTCCACCACCTGGTCATGTTGCTGTCTAAACGCGACGGTGACGACGGGCCTCGAACCCGCTCTAACGGATCGACGATCCGTCGTGCTCGCCATTGACACTACGCCACCGTATTCATGAGATGTCGAGTGCGTCGGGACGGAGTTGAACCGCCAAAGCCTTTCGGCGTGTGGGTTACAGCCACGTGGGCTCACCAGTGCCCAGCCGACGCGTGTTGGATTCTTTTGTGAATAGCACCGGAGAGATTCGAACTCTCAACCTTCTGGTCCTAAGCCAGACGCCTCTACTAATTGGGCTACGGTGCCATGTCTTGCTACTGAGTGACCCATGGGAGAATCGAACTCCCGTCTCCAGGCTGAGAACCTGGCATCCTGCCGCTAGACGAATGGGCCGTCGTGATTGCTGTGTGAATGACGCGGGTGGGAGTCGAACCCACACTGGACCGGGCTTAAACCGGTTGCCTCTCCCATTGGGCTACCGCGTCGAAAGTTCTTTTTCTTTTTCCGTTTGTGACAAGCACCCCCGATCGGATTCGAACCGACGATCTCCATCGTGACAGGATGGCGAGCACTCCTGGCTGCTCTGCGAGGGCATGTTGTGTTTTGCTTCAAGTGGCACCGGTGAGATTCGAACTCACACTTCGTCGCGTTTGAGACGACCGCCTCTGCCGTTGGGCTACGGTGCCATGTCGTGAAGTGATCCTGGGTGGACTCGAACCACCGATCGTCTCCTTGTAAGGGAGCTGCCCTCGCCGCTGGGCCACAGGACCGTCTTGTTCTTTAGAAGGCGGAAGCCGTGGGACTTGAACCCACAACGGGCTAACCCCGCACCTGTTTTCAAGACAGGCTCCTCATCCGGCCGGTTGACTTCCGTAGTTGCTCTCGACGCTGGATCGCTCATCCGAGCGGTAGCTCGAACAAAGCGGCAGTGCCGCAGTTGCGGGAGCTGGACTCGAACCAGCATTACGGCGTTCAGAGCGCCGCGTCCTGCCATTGAACGATCCCGCATTGGATTCCTGTTCGAGCCGTCATCGAAGTTGCGGGTGCAGGAATCGAACCCGCGTCGACGTGGTTCAAAGCCACGCCGGTCGACCAACAGACACCCCGCAATGAAGAGAGTGCCCTGCGGGAGTCGAACCCGCCTCGCCAGGTTGGAAGCCTGGAACCTTTGCCGCTCGGCCAAGGGCACGTGTTGTTTCACGAAGCGGAAGCCGTGGGACTCGAACCCACAACGGACAATTTGCCCTCACCTGCTTTCGAGGCAGGCTCCTCATCCAGCCGGATGACTTCCCCAAAGCTGCGGTGGCAGGAATCGAACCTGCGTCAAAACGGTTAACAGCCGCCTGCCCGTACCAGCACGAGCACCACCGCAATGTTGTTTATGTCGCGGCCGAAGCCGCAGTCAGGACGGCCGGATTTGAACCGACGATCTCGTGCTCACGAAGCACTCGACCTGTTCAAAACAAAAAGGGGCCAGACTTTCCCACGCCCTGATAAGTGCAGACTCAATGTATGCCGAGAGCGCCCAGCGGGAGTCGAACCCGCACTTCCGCCATGGCAAGGCAGTAGGCTGCCGCTACATCATGGGCGCTGATGAAATGAACCAATTGTCAAAGAACTACAGAGCACCGGGTGGGACTCGAACCCACGTTGCCGCATTACGAGTGCGGTGTCCTTGCCGCTGAACGACCAGTGCTGGTCGTCGAGTAGGATCGGAGGGGCTCGAACCCTCACCTGTCCGGTTAAGAGCCGGATGTGCTGCCGCTAACACCTCGATCCCGTGTTGTTACTTGGCGAGCCGCGGAAGCGAGTCTCCCGTTGCTCTTCGGTGACGTCTGATTTCACTCTGCGGAGTCGGCGTGATGATCCGCTCGGTGTCCGGATAGACTTCGGTGACGACCCAGCCATCGGACCACTCACCGTTGTCACGCAAATTCAGCATCTTGCCGTTGACCGCGAACGATGCCGGTATCCAAGTCAGCCGGAATGCCGGTCCGCGACGGACTTCGCATTGCCTGTAAATTGTGCGTTTCATGGTTCTTCTCTCAGTCGGCCCAGACGGAGTCGAACCGTCGTCGTGCCCTTATAAGGAGCCTGCTCTCACCCTTGAGCTACGGGCCGTGTGCCTCGTGTTGCTCAATGAGGTCGGAGGGATTCGAACCCTCGCCGTGCAGATTAAAAGTCTGCTGTGCTGCCGTTACACCACGACCTCGTGCGAGGAGTGGGTATCTGTTTCAATCGATGCAGCGTCGGCATGTCAGGCTCCGGGTATTGTCTGTGTGAATTTCAAGTAGCCCGAGAAGGAGTCGAACCTTCGTCTCCGCCTTATCAGAACGGCGTCCTCGACCGTTGAACGACCGGGCTGTGTTGAGTCTTCGTCAGTCGGGATGACAGGATTCGAACCTGCGATCTCCTGGTCCCAAACCAGGCGGGGCGCCAACTCCCCTTCATCCCGTTGTAAGTAGCCCGCCCAGGATTCGAACCCGGAATAAGACGTTCGAAGCGTCTCGTGATGTCCAGTTTCACTAACAGGCCATGTAGTACCCCGTGCGGGAATTGAACCCGGCATCGCCGGCTTGAAAGACCAGCATCCTGAGCCATTAGAAGAACGGGGCATGTGCGAGTGCGCATCAGATGCGCAAGTGGGTCGAGAGGCGCTTGAATCCTCGTCTACGGTTCTTCAGACCGTCGCTAAACCATCTCAGCTACCGACCCGCTGAGTCGTGAATTGCATGAGTCCACGAAAAAAGCCCGATGTCAGTGACACCGGGCTATGCAATCAGAGAGAGAGGCAGGCCAGATGTCACAATCGCAGGGGGCACGGCAACGTATTCGCCGATTGATCGGCAAATCGTCCATAACCGCTCTGTTCGCTAATGAGTCCTGACCTGAAAACCATCATCTCGCTTGTTCCCGGATTATTGGTTGTCTGCTGACTTGTGAATGCGACGGTGTCGAGTGACTTCGCCGTGCTTGCGGGGTTTAGATGCGCGACAGGCCCGAATTGTTCGCGCTGAACTCAAAGATTATGAGAATTGACGATGGAAGACGCCTTGCCGACACATGCGATCCCTGGACGAGTGGCCTTCGCGTTTTTCCGCCGGGTCCCATGCTCGACCGCCCTGACAACGACTCACACGGCAGCACGCCGTCTATACACTTGCAACATTCCAGTTGTGATGACCGACTTTCGTCGCACGTCGGAGCTGTATGCCTGCACGCCTTTGGAGTGATGGACGGTCAGTGCAGGATGACGGTGCGAGCGGTGGCACGGGTTAAAAAGTCTGTTGCTTCTTCGTCGTGAAGACGCCGGGCCAGCATGTCCACTGCGAGGTCGAGCGGGATGCACTCGGAAAACTTCAGGGCGGTGATGGCTTCATCGTCGATAGTGGGTCGCAGCTGCTTCGAAGGGACTTCCTTGAGCTGTTGAATGGCGGCAGTTAGTTGCTCGGTCGTCACATACGACTCGAAGTCGAGTTTGAAGCAGTCGTGGTCCACGCGGCTCTGCAGCAGCTTTGCCAACTCGGCCGCGACGGTCGCGTTGCCACCAGACCCGCTGAACGTCCACCAGGAGACGCTGTCGTCCGCCTCCTGGAGGATGACCGGGACGTTTGAGGCTGACTCATCACTTGAAGACGACGCCGCAGGAACCAGCCACGAGTAGCCGGCACGAAGTTCTGTCAGGCGGTCGATCGCTCGTTGCGACCAGCAAGTCTGGGGCTCGTCAGATGCGAGCACTCGCTGGATCGCCTGACACAGATGAAACCCCAGGCCGGGCGCGGTTCCTAACCAGCGGGAGCGTCCTTTCTGTTCGCTGGGCTCGACGAACGCGACCTTGCGCTGCCAGTCGATGTGTGTCACCTGCCAGGCTCGACCACCCAGCAGCAGGACTCGTGCTCCCTCCTGGCGGCTCAGGAACGTCATCTCGTCCACGAAGCCGAGGTCTGCTCGTCCGTGCCGGATCGCGAACAGGGGCGGCGACATGAAGACCGAGAACAGCTCCAGAAAGTGCTGGCGACCGAAAGTGTCTTCGCCTTCGCGGCCCATGCCGAGGATGCCGTCTTCATCCCAGAGGATATCGCTGGCCAGCATCCCATCCACGATCCGCTCGATCTGCTCCGGCGGGATGGCCGCGAAACCAGACACTCCCTCGATCCAGCGGAACCAGTCCCGTCGTCCAATGCCCCCTTCCTGCAGCGTCAACGCCATCAACTGCTGAGCGACGATGTGACAGGGATGCGGTGGCGGAACGATGGGCTCGACAAAGCCGGTCTGCCACAGGTCGATCAGGCCGGCCGCCTGAATCAGCGACTCGTCTCGCGTGGCCAGAAACAGGCAGTTGCGAGGACTGCCCGCTCGACGTCCCGTGCGACCCATACGCTGCAGAAAGCTGGCGACCGTGCCGGGAGCGTCGATCTGGATGACCCGGTCCAGGTCACCGACGTCGATGCCCAGTTCGAGCACACTGGTGGCGACGATGACGCAGTCGTCCTGCGTCGCGAAGGCTTCTTCCGCCTGCCTGCGTTGTTCCGGGCTGAGCGAGCTGTGCGTCACGTACGTCCGCACGCTGAGACTTCGCAGTTCGGTCCCAAGCTGTTCGGCGCGGGCTCGGCTGTCCATGAAGACGAGCCGCTTCTCGCCGCGATGCAGGCGACTGATCACCACGGCGGCGTTCTGCAGCGATGCGACGTAATCGAGCGTCACGTCCGCTTCGCCCGGTCCTGAGTCAGCCGGCAGAAACACATCACGCGTCCCCTTGCACGATCCTGCCAGCCAGTCGGCGAGCATCTCGGGATTCCCGACTGTGGCCGACAGCCCGATTCGCTGCAGTTCGCGTCCCGCCAAGCGGCTGATGCGTTCCAGCACGGCCAGCAGATGCCAGCCACGGTCGTCACCGGCGAAGGCGTGAATTTCGTCGATGATGACGACCTGCAGGTTGGCGAACAGCCGCCGGTCATCCACGTTGGGAGAGTCCAGCATGACTTCCAGCGACTCGGGCGTCGTCAGCAGGCAGTCGGGCGGCTCGCGCAGAATTCGCTTGCGGGCCGATGGCTTGATGTCCCCGTGCCAGACCGCCGACTGTCGCCCCAGCAGCGTGGTGTAGCGCTGCAGGCGGAAGTCCAGATTGTTGAGCAGCGCCTTGATCGGGCAGATGTAGAGCATGCTCAGGCCAGACCAGCCTTCGGACAACGCTCGCGACATAACCGGAAAGAACGCCGCTTCCGTCTTACCGCCAGCCGTCGGTGCGAGCACGATCAGGTGCTTGCCGTCGAGCACCTGCGGGATGACGGCATCCTGAAACGGTCGCAGCTCACGCCAGCCGAGGCTGTTGACGATGTGGTGCTGCAGGGCGGGATGCAATTGGTCAAAACCAGTCATCAACAATTCTCAAGTAGTGTTCTAGACCGGGGATGTAATACGCGTTCATTCCGCCCCCTCTGAGCATAAGACATACTCAGATATAAGCTCGAACAAAGGGTCAGCTGCAGGCGGTGTAAATCCAGGTGACCTTGTCAGGAATGCGAAGTCGTAGTCTGTTGCGGAGAATTGATCGCGCGGTGTGAGGTTCAAAGGGATTAGCGTTCCCAATTGCCAGTCGGCTGGGCGGGCAGCTGCCGTGAATGGCGGTCTCCACCTCGCAAATTGTTCACTCGTGCAAGACGGTATCTGAAACAACAATTGGTCGGCTTCGAGGTCAAACGAAAGAAGCACTTCGGAGAAGTCCATATCTTCGTCGGGATGGTGAACATAGTGGATCGCCCCCAGCCACTCGCAAGCTGCGAGAAACAGAACAAAGGTGCCTCGATTTAATCCGGCATCGCCGCGCGTAGGGGATTGTCGTTCGCTCACTGGACGACGCATCAAGTCGGTAAATAGGTACTCGTATGGAAGCCATTGGCCAGCACCCATATCGGCGTGAGCATCGACATGCACCAGTTCGAACGGAGTTTTCAATTGCCCGTTATCTATAAGGTGCTTTACGTGGTCAAAAACTTCATCGTGTTCCTCGAAAATCTTTCCCGGTGTTGGCGAGTCTCGCCTAAGCCCACATTGGCCCTCTAGAAACGTTCGAACCTGGTCACGCGAGAAGACCGAATAATTGTCGTCGCTAAGTCGATTATCGGCGTGAATTGTGCCAATTGGTGTGACAAACACATCCAGATCGATATCAAGGATTCGCTGCATGTCTTCTCCTTCTCCCGAATCACTTCGTTACCACGGGACGTGAAAGTGTGTTACCTCACAGGTCCAGCTCGATGTCATCCACGCTGGCTGCTCCGGACGCCTGGCGTTCGACGGGGGTCAGCTCGGTCTCGGAAATTGTCAGTGAGTAGTCACGGCGGGGATCGAATTCTTCGAACTGATCCACTCGATCGAGCACGTCGCCCACCAGCTTCTTCAGGAAGATGCGGGGAGCAATTCCAACTTTGCCGCCGAGTTTTCCCGTGACCGCTTCGGCGAGCTGCCGGACGTACTCGTCCGAGCAGTGCTGAGCGATCCGTGCTCCGGCGGCTGTATGCTGCTGATAGATGTCTCGCACGCGGCACCCGACCAGGCACAGTCGGTTGAGGTCGAAGGCGGGCAGTCGAATCTGCACGGCTCGCGGGTTGTCGAAGCGGGCGTCCGTCACGAAGTCCGCATGCAGACGTTGTGCCAGCGGTTCCAGGCGACTGATGCCCTGTGGCCCGTCGAAGAACGCCGGCGTGCCGGTGATCAGCAGGTAGAGGCCGGGGAAACGGCCCGAGTCGACCTCATCGATGAGTTGCCGCAGGGCGTTCAGGCTCTTGTCCCGCACATCGCTGCGAACGCGCTGGATCGTTTCCACCTCGTCCAGCACGACCAGCATGCCCGGCTGCCCGGAGTCTCGCAGGACTGCCAGAATGCCCTGCAGAAAGTTCATGGCACCAAAATGATCGATGTCGCCTTTCACCCCCGCGTAGCGTTTCGCAGCGGCTGCCACGTTGGGCTGACCTGACAGCCAGGCGAGTATGCCATCGGCGACCGTCTGGTTGTCTTCGGCCTGAGCCTGGCGATAGCCGCGCAGCGCCGCACTGAATGTCGGGGCGGCACTGCTGACTTTCGCGAGTCGCTGTTCGAGCAGTTCACCCGTGCGTTCCAGCAGGGCAGCGGCATCGTTCGGATCGATCGTGCCCTCGGCCAGCACGTCTTCTTCGAGTGTGAAGAACCAGCCGTCAATGATGTTTCGTAAGGCTCCCTGAGGAGTGTCGGCCGTGGCGAGTCGCTCGGTCAGACGCCGGTAGACAGTTTCCAGGCGATGCAGTGGTGTCTCGGTTTCGGAGACCTGAATTTCAGACGTCGCGAAACCCAGCTTCCTGGCGGTGTCCGCCAGCCAGCGGGCAAAGAACGTCTTGCCGCAGCCGTACTCACCTCGCACGGCTTTGAAGAGGCCGCTGCCTGTACCGACTCGTTGGAGTTCTTCGTGCAGAACCTCTTCAAAACGACCCAGTCCGACGGCGAACGCATCGAGGCTGTTCCGTGGAACCGTGCCGCGACGCAGGGCGTCGATGATCTCCTGTCGGCGTTGTGGGCTGATACTCATGCCTGCTCCTGACCAATATCAAACTGGCGACGCAGCAGGTCGCGGTCCAGTTCAACAGTATCTGAGGTGTCGTCCCGCTTGAGTACGTCGTAGCCGTCCACGTTCAGCACACGCTGCACAACGGCCAGTAATCCCGGCAACCGCATCCGGGGCCAGTTCATCACTTTGCACAGTGCCGACGTGGTCAGCTTGCCGCCACGACTGCTCAACGACTTCAGCAGTTGCACGAACACCTCGTCCTGAGGAACCGAACGACCCGCAAAACGCTTCTGCTCGGCGAAGACTGACGACTCCAGCAACGCCACGATCCAGTCAGCCGCAGGAGCTGGTGCCCCAGCCTGAGCCGATGTGGCAGCCGCTTCCGGTGAAACTTCGGGCTCATCCACGTCATCAATCGCGAACAGGCGACCGGGTGGTTTCTTCCTCGCTGGCTTCCGGACGACAAGAGCCGGCTCGTCAACTTCTACTTCAGCGATCTCTTCGTTCCACCAGTCAGGTTCGCTTGTCAGTGCCTCGTCCCAGCCCTTGGGGTATTCGGCATTGGCAGACAGCACGGCGATCGGGACGACCATCTCCTGCAGGTTGACGCCTCCGTGGTAACCGTTCGCCTTGGACGCGTATCGCAGTTTTTCGGACCACGGGACGATCACGGCGTGACCGCCGGCATCCAGTCCTGACGAGGCCGGAATCTGTACTCGCGGGCCGGAGATGCGGACTTCTGCCGCCTGGGGCTCGTCGTCGGCCATACGCCAGCGATGACTGCCGGCGTTCTGGGACTGAGTCGTGCCGCTGTCGAGGATGTGCCCGTGGTCACTCAGCAGGACGACCGTCCGTCGCGCCAGTCGAGCCTCGTGTAGCAGGACCGGGAGCACCTTGATTTCGTCGCGAGTCCAGCGTGTTCCCAGCTGGTCGCCTTTCGACAGGTGATCGTCGATCGCGTTGACCACAACCCCCACCACTTTCTTATGGCTGTTGCCGATCGCGTCGCGAATGTCTGACGCGAGACTCGCATCGTCGGCGTCCATGAGTGCCTTCTTGTGAAACAGCTCGGGCGGGTTCTTGGCCCGACAGGTGGCGAGCAGTGCCGGATGTTCGGCGAATCCCGTTCGCTCGGTCGTCTGATTGCCCTGGGCCAGGCGGCCGCACAGCAGACTCGACCGGGAAACCTCCGTCAGGCTGGGGATCGTCGCGAGTCCCGGCTGCATTCCAGCCTGACCATCGGCGAGCAACGCCCACTCGTGCCCGAGGATGTCGGCCATCAACTCCCGGAACACAGCGACACTCATGCCATCCAGCACGATCACGAGTACCGGCTGGCTGGACGCGATGGGCGCGACAATCCGATCCAGAACCTCTTCCACCGGCACGATCGACTGGTCGGCCTTCGCGGCCCGGCTCCAGTCGGTCAGCAGTTTCGCAAACGCCTGCGACTTCTCCTCGCAGATCGCCGTGACGACTTCGAAGAGCTTTGCATAGGCGGTCGACAACTGCCGTTCGGGCTCCGAGCCCTGTAGGCTCAATCGAGCCCAGTCCACAAAGCCACCGTCCTGCAGATACTCATTCGCGGCGTTCGCCAGAGACGTCGGTGACGCACCCGCTCCGGACTTCTGCCGATTGCACAGCCAGCGAACGAGTCTCACTGCCATGTTGAGTCGCTCGATGCGGCGTTGTTCACGCTGACTGCGATCATGAGCAAGGACTGCTTCATAAGCGGTCGTCAGCACGTCGGGGATGTGATCCAGCGGCGAGTTCAGAGCTTCTTCAAGACGTTGACCGAACGTCGCGATCCGCTGTTCGAACCCCAGCCGCGATGTGTCGCTGAGCCTGGCGAAAGCCGCTGCACCCACGTCTTCCAGAATCCCGTCGACCCGGGCCACGATCTGCTCTCGTGACCGGGTATCGGTCAGCCCCGTGCGAACCACCTCAATCGCCGCTGCGCACCATGTTGCGATGACATGCTCGGGCAGCGAACTACCACCGAAGCATTGCATTTCAAATCTGCCGGCAGCTTTCTGAAGTTCACTTCCAGCGCTGGAGTGAAACACGACGCCTGCCGCGATCCCGACGGGAACGGCATCCGGACGTTTCAGAGAACGCAGACATTTCAGGATCACACCGGCGGAGGGTCCGGCGAGGCCTTCCAGCCATTCCGACGCGACGTTCTGGAACTGCTCAGGACACGCGCAGTATCGCGTGACATTGTCGGCATTGAGCGACCACTTCAGCAGCGAGACCAAATCCGGAGACGGAGTCTTCAGTCCGATCGTCCGGCCCAGCAGGATTGGCCAGGCGGTTTCGGCATCCAGAAACCCGCCGGGGACAGGAGCAAAACCTTCGGGAGGCACCTGCTCGATGAGTCTGTCCGCAATCCAGCGATGCTGAGTCAGCCGAGGGTCGATCGCCCGTGCCTGAAAGAGAGCCTTGACGATCTGCCAGCCGTCCAGCGAGACGATCTTGCGCGGCTGCAGCCGCATCAGGATGTCCTGCCCCACCTCCAGGTCTTCCAGCGGCGTGACGAGCACTTTGGTGACATCGTCATCGTTCCTCTCTCGCAGAGCGATCCGCATGGCCAGCGGCGAATCGCATTGATAAATCGCGAACTGCTCGCCGCCGTCCTGATAGTGCTGCTCGCCGGACCACCGTTCCGGAGTGCGGATGGCGATTGTGCGGGCGTGCGGAATCTTGCGTCGCACGGCAGCGATCTGCGCCTTGATCTGGCTGAAAGTGGGGGCGGTCGTAGTCACGCTTACTTACCCCCTTCCACGATCGTCCAGCTGATATTGAGTTTGATCTGCCGCTGCTCGGAAGTCTTCGACGTCAGCTGGTCCAGAAGCTCCGTGGCTGTCTTCAGATCAAGGTCGGACGCGGAATCCTGCTCGACTACACGAGCCCCTTGTCGCGGTTCCGGCTGACGTACCTGTGGAGCCTCTCCTGCTCCCTCGCGCGCCCCACCTCCATCAACCGGTTGTCCTGGCTGTGGCTGTTGCCCGGCTGCTTCCGTAATCAGCCGCAGAGCCTGGGCCTGAGCTTCCTTCAGGACCGGGCCGAGTGCGACGGCGTGCTCGTCGCTGACGAGCCCGTCACCGACGCTGCTGCAGATTGACTCAACACGTGACTGATGGCTTGCCGGGAGTTTTCGGATCGAGGCAAAGATGTCCCAGTTCGTTGCTTCGAGTGTGCTGGTCCACTGCGACGCACTGTTGAGGCATTCACCCATCGCGGATTCACTCGTTGCCACATCGGCAGCGGCCATTTCGGATACGACGTCGTCACCATCGGCTTTGTGGAGTCGCTCGACCAGCGACAGACAGGCCGAAGCGGTCTGCATGCGGTCGGCGGTTCCGGGATCACAACTGAACTGCTCCAGCCGCTCCTTCAGCACAAGACAATACTTCTGACACGCCTCGCGGCGTTCGGCACTCTGCTTCCTGATCGTCGCGGACAAGGCGACCACGTTGGCTGCTTTCAGCAGTGGCGAGGCTGCGAAACCGAAGATGCTTCCTGCTCGGTCGACAGCGATCTTCCAGTCTTCTTCCGGCGGGAACCGCTGTTCGCGAAGTTCGCAGTCGTCAGGCAGATTCGAGAGCGACACATCCCAGACCGTACTGTGACGTGTGAAGGTGCGATTGGTCTGCTCGGCGAAGATCAGGATGACCAGATTCTGAGCCTCCGTCGGCAGCCCCATTGCTCGCGGCTGGTCAATCCACTCCCGCAGTTTCTCGACGGTCAACGTTCCGCCACTCTCTGTCGCCTTACGCGTAAAGTGGTTCTTCCAGTGCTGCCCGAGGACGAAGTGCGTCGTGTCGTGAGCCATCTCACCCAGCAGCAACGGATTCACCACACTGGCAATCAGAACCCGCTGTGTCTTGTCCACCAGCACGCGACCGTCCGCCGCCCGAGTGGCCTCATAGACGACCTCGTAGACCTTCTTCAGGACGTTGCCACGAATCTCGGTCTCGAAGGCCGGCGCGGCGGGAAACTCGCTGTCGAGTGCCTGATTCAGCAGGTGCGTCATTGCCTGTCGCAGATTCGCAGCAACGGGAGGGTGCGGCTCGAAGCCGTTCCACAGTGACACGAACTGCTCTTCCGGCTCCAGCTGATTCGTCTCGTCGAGCGCTCCGTCGGTGATTGAATCCAGTCCGTACGCAGCGTCCAGATGATTCTGCACTCGCTGAGTCAACATGCTGCGCTGGTTTTCCAGTTGCGACTTCGCCGCCAGCCGGTCCTGTGGCGACAGATGGCTGGCGTACTGACTGAACCGCTCGCCCATCAGGATATGTTCCAGGCGGACCAGCTTGCCGAGGTCCTCAAGCGACGCGTCGCTGAAGAACTGCGGAATCCAGCACAGCGTCTTGGCCCCATTCGGGTGCGACTTCTTGAACTGCTGCAACTTGGCGATGTCCGACTTCGGACCGTGTCCCGCTTCATCAAAGGGGAAGTCGATCACCAGCTTCCAGGCATCCTCGTCGCTGTTCTCGAACGAGGGATCGCTCAACTCACGAATGTTGCGAAACAGGACGACGCACGAGCGCTTCGTGTTCTTCCACAGGATGTCGTGGTAGTGCTCGAACTCGCCGTCGCCGGACACATCGAGCTGCTCGAACAGCATCTGCCTCACGCGGCGAATGCGGTTGCCCTGTGTGTCCTCGCCTTCCGCCTTGCTCAGGATGCTCTCCGTATCCACACCGGACAGCTGCACGGAGATCGTCGGGTTGTTCTCATCGCCGACCCGCATGGCACTCACGTTGGCTGCCCATTCGCGACAGCGACGCAGCACCTCGCGGCCTTCGGTGCCTGGGATCGGCGTGCGGATTGTGCCGTGGTTGAGTGCTGCCAGACGTTCCGGAGTCAGCCCTCGCAACGACTCCACTTCCGGCACCAGTGCCGACAGCAGCAGTGTCTTGACCAGTCGATCGTTATTCCGGAAGGCCGTGCGTTTCGGGTCGTCGTACGGCAGGGCTTCGAGCGACTCACGGCTTCCGCCCTTTTCGAGTTCAGGCAGCAGCTTCTGATGATACAGCCGGCAGGCATTCTCAAAATGAATGGCCATCTCCTGACTGAAGGCTTCTTCCCCATGCGCGACCGCATCAAACAGGTCGCCGACCGGAACCAGGTCGCCGACCTGCAGCGTGTCGCGCTGGTCGACCAGCAACTGCATCATCACTTTCAACGCCGTGCGTTCCCGCTGCAGCACGCTCGACACGGCGATCAGTGTCTGCACGAGAGCCGGGCTGAAGGGATACACTTTGCGGAACATGTCGCGGTCGCCGTCGCTGGTCAGCAGCGTGTTCATGACGGCTTCCCGCACCTTGACGGTCTTTTCAAAGGCGGCGTCGAGTTCCGTCCGGGCCGTATCGTTGTTCGGCTTGAGCACTCGTTTCTGAGCGATCGCCGGCAGGTTGCGATCTTCCAGAGTGATGCGGTGAAAGCGGCCTTCCCAGTGCTTGAGTGCGTCGCCGAAGTTCAGGCGGTCGGCACCGGGCACCGAGTCACCGATCAGCTCGCTGAGGTCTCGCTGCCTGGCGATGAAGCTGATGATCGGCACCGGCCGATCGGACGACTGAGCCTCCACCAGCTTGGCCAGCTTCTGTCCTTCCTGATGGACAAACTTCAGATCAGCCGCGTGACTGGCGAGCCACAGAATCAGCTCGTCCAGAAACAGGATCAGCCCGTCGTAGCCGAGCGTCTTCGCGTGCTGGCTGATGACAGACAGCCCCTGGTCCAGCGACAGAAACGCCTCGCCATGCCCGCCGGCCTGAGTGTCGTAGGACGTGAAGAACGTCTTGATCAGTTGCCCGATCAGCAGCGAGCGTTCCTCGAACTCCTTCCGCTCGGCTTCCGGCAGGTCTTTGATGTCCTGCCCCGGCGGCAACGGTGGAGCCAGCATCGCCGCTCCGAATCGATCAGCGTCCCAGCCAGCGTCCAGCTCACCCCAGCCGCTCTCCGCATCCACCGAGCCGTTCAACGCAGCGAAGAACGCGTCATCCCCCATGCGATCTCGCAGGCTTTCGGCATCCTTGAACATGCCTTCGGCGACGTAGACACCGGGAATCGGAGCTTCCGGATGCGCGCGACGCACGTAGTCGACATAGCCGCCCAGGATGCCGGACTCGACATCGTTCGCCCCGATCATGTGATACGGCACGAGCAGAAACTTCCGGCCGTTGATCCACGCGTTGTGCTTCGTGACGGTGGCTGCCAGTTCTGGAACACTCTTCGCCGCCGAGTTGCCCTGCAGAATCAGATGCAGCATGGCCATGAAGTGGCTCTTACCACTCCCGAAGCTGCCGTGCAGATACGTCGCCTTGCTGGTCCGGCCCTCGATGGCGCCCCGCACAAAGCTCAGAGCGTCATCAAAGCACTTCACCAGCTGATCGGTAGGCACGTAGGTGCCCACCGTCTCCTTCGGATCAGTCACCCCTTCGGTGAGCTTCAGGACGAACTTTCCCTTGTCGACGTATTCGGGAATATCGATCAGTTCTTTAAGCAATGTCATGGTGTTACTTCCAGCGGTCAGTCGTCAGAGGATTCAGACTTCAGCGGTCGGGCATCGAGTGTCTGGCGAGCAAGCAGGACGGCGTCGTGGAGTTTCTGTTCCAGCAGACGGCGTGGCGGGAGTTCGGTCAGGTAGCGGGCGACGCGGATGCCGCTTTCGTCCAGTCGCAGCAGCCGGACATGTTCTTCCGACTTGTCCGCACACAGGATCAGGCCCAGCGGAGCCTCTTCGCCAGGACAGACTTCGTGAGCTTCCAGCCAGCGCAGATACAGCTCCATCTGCCCCTTGTCGGCCGCCTGGAACTTGCCCAGCTTCAGGTCGATCGCCACCAGCCGACGCAGCCGCCGATGGTAGAACAGCAGGTCGAGGTAGTAGTCCTCGCTGTCGATCGTGATCCGCTTCTGCCGGGCGACGAAGGCGAAGTCCGTGCCCATTTCGAGGATGAACGACTCCAGCTCCCGCAGGATGGCCTGCTCGATGTCGCGTTCCTGGTACGTTCCCGTCAGCCCGAGGAAGTCCAGGAAGTACGGATCGCGAAAGACCAGGTCAGGCGTCAGCCGGTCCTCATTCCGCAGTGCGGCCAGGTCGTGCTCGATCACTTCGGTCGGCTTCTGGCTGATGGCCGTCCGCTCGAACAGCAGCCCGTCGATCTTCTGCCTCAGAGTGCGGACGCTCCACCGCTCGATGCGACACATCTCGGCGTAGAAGTCACGTTTCAGCGAGTCGTCGAGTGGCAGAATCTCAACAAAGTGGCTCCAGTTCAATTGTCGCGACAGCGTCGCGACAATCTCTGAGTCCGGAAAGACATCGGCGAACTGCATCATCCGCCAAAGCCCCTTCGCACTGAATCCCTTCCCAAACTCCTCCGTCAATTCTTGCGACAGTGTCGAAAGAATCTCCTTCCCGTACTCGGCCCGGTCGCTCTTCAGCACGTCTTCACGAATCCGCCTTCCGACATGCCAGTACAGCAGGACCAGAGCCGAATTCACCGTCACGGCAACCTGCGAACGTGACTGCTCAATGAGCGCACGCAGATCGCTGACCAGCCGTTTCGGCGGCGCAGCGACACCCCGGCTCGTTCGCGTCAGTTTTCGAGTTGCCTTCTTCTTTGCCATACCGGGTTCTTCGATCTCGCCTGTGTTGCCGGAAACGTTCGCGTCTCAGTGATCAGTGTCCTCTTCCGCAGCGATCTCACGAGCGTCCTGCCAAACCACCTGACCGTCGCGCCAGACGACAATTCGCTGGCCAGCACGAGCGTGTTCGTTGACCGCTTCGCGAGCTGCCTTCTTGAGAGCCGCCTTAACGCCCGCCGTGTCGCGCAGCCGCTCGGCGATTGTTTCGTGATCGTGGGACTGGATCATTGGTACTGCTCCTCGATTCTTTGCCAGACGGCTGTGTTCTCTATCTGCAGTTCCCCGGTGCGAGACTCCTGAGCAATCTGCTCGTAGCCGCCTCCGTCGGAATTATCGAATATCCGCCACTCATCCACGAAAGGCCGGTACATGCTGAAAAAGTTCGTGAGCCCGGCATCGTATCGGCGGCGAACAACTTCGTCCGGGACGTGATGCCCGCCTCGCTGGACGCGGCTGGCCACGCGAGCGATCGCCATCTCGGGCGAGGGCAGCCATAGAAACAGCAGATGCACCCGGTAGCCATCCGCCTGAAGTTGTCGCAGTCGCGGTGCGAACGAGCGTGAGGCCAGCGTCGTTTCGAACGCGAAGTCGGCCTGGCGGGTGGCGAGGTCGGTGAGTCGTTTCAGCATGATGCGACCTGCCTGCAGAGACACCTGCTCCGAACCGAACCCGGACAGCCCCTGAGCGATCACGTCAGCATTCACGAACTCGACGAGCCCCAGGTAATCGCGCAGCAGCGTCGGCGCGGCTGTGGACTTGCCACTGCCATTCGGGCCAGCGATGACGACGACGTTGGGCGAATTCGATGTCACTCGGCTGTCTCCTCAGAGGCTGCCTTCTTTTTTGTCGCTTTCTTGCGGGTTGCCTTCTTCCTGGTGGCTTTCTTCTTTGCCTTCTTCGGTGGCTGCCAGGCTTTGATTTCGTCCTGGGTCATGTTCAGGGAGCGGGCTTCTTCCTGGACGAAGCCGGCGAAGTAGTCGCCCATGGCCATGTCGTAGGTCGGGTCGATGTCGTTGTGCCACTGCTTCAGCCACGGCAGCAGCTCGATCAGGCAGGCCAGCAGCGGGATCAGACGCGAGTCCTCTTTGCCGCCCTGACGGTCCCGGATATCCACGTACCAGGCACTGATCGCCGTCGCCTGCTGCAGGTGGTCGTAACCCGCCCAGCAGATTGTGAGTGACCCGTCCTCGGCGTGGCTGTGAGGGAAGCTGATCCAGCGTTCCTTCGGCACGTCCAGCTTGCCTCGCAGTGACCAGTACCTCGCTCCGCCGGTCGAGATGAAGTCCTTAGCGGCGTACTTGGGCGGGACTGGGATTTCCGGGTTTTCAGGGACAGCTTCCAGTTCGGTGGCGAGGTCCTGATATTTCGTGTCGGCGGCCGCTGCTTTAAGGACCGCTCGACGCAGTGTTCGCTTTGCTTTCAAGACGGCTTCCTGACCGTCATGCACAGCCGTGGCCGCTGCCTTGTGCTTGCCGGCGATCTTCAACGCGAGCAGCTGTGCAGCCATGCCTTCAGCGTCTTGTGACTCGTCGATTTCCGGAGGCTCCGGCAACACCTCACTCAGGCTGAGACAGGCCGTCAGCAGCGGTTTCCGAGCGACTGCGATCGCAGCCAGCTCCTCTGAGTGCTGTTGCTCCAGTTCCTTTTCACGCAGCTTCAGCGCATGCCGGAGTGCCGTCCGCTGTCGTTCCAGCTCGTCCTCTTCACGCTGCAGTTCCCAGGTGTCTTCCCACTGTTCGCGTTTTCGGAGTCCGGTGGGGTTGTAGCGAAGGACCGGCAGCAACGGGACGTGTTCGGCGGCGACGAGTTCCTCGACGAGACGCTGGACGTGGAAGGCCGGGTCGTCGCGGTAGACCTCACCCACTTCCATGAACTGCTCGTCCCTCGCTGCTACGTCTGCCAGGCGGGAAAGCGACACCACAGCGATCTCAGCGAGCGGAGCCGTGGCAGTCTCACTACTCTCTTCACCGCGCATCCGCCCGTCGAAGTCGAAGTAGCTTTCGAGGCGATTCAGCAGCCGGAACTTCAGAGCACGCTCTACCTGCGAGTCCCACGATTCGGTGTTCCAGCGGCGTTTGTATTCGGGCTGCTCGATGAGGGCGATCTGCGGATTGGACTCGATGACGGCGATGCGGCGTTCGACCAGTTGCCGGTAGTCGTCGGGCCATTGATCGGGCAGTTCCGTAATGGGCGTACTGCCGTGCCGCTCGAACCACGTGGTCGCAACTTCGCCGCGAGTCATCTTGCGCGCCAGCACGATCTCGAAGGCCCGCTCGCCAAGCTGGATGCCGAAGGAATTATCAGTTGTCAGTTCACGGTTTTCAGAGTCTTCCTGACCACTGACGACTGACGACTGACAACTCTGGTACGTCAGGTCGTCCTCACACAAACCGTAAAGACGGTAGCATTCCCAGTCGAGGTCCTCTTGGAGGCGGATCAACAAAGCGATTGCCTCATTTGCTGAATGCTTCGCAGCTTCAAGCAGTACTGCGAGTTCGTCCCTACCAGAGTCAACCCACTTTTGGACCACAGTGTAGGGAAGTGATCCGCTTAGATTCGCGACATTTAATTCAATTGCTGATGATTGAATACTTGGGCGTTCCTCAGGAAGTGGAAAGTCCTTCAGCTTAGTTGAATTTCGTTCTAGGCGGCCCTGCCATCGTTCTTCACGTTTTCCACTTACTTCTCGGTGGACTTCTCGCTCCCAAAGAGAACTCACCGATGAGTTTAGAATCTCACGCAGCTCACAGTAGTCTTTTCGTGTGCCCTCTCGAAGCTGAATCACCGGTGCGGTTTGATTGAAGACGAATCGGCTGTCATTTAAGGCAAAATGGTTGTGCGTTGCCTTAAAGGCGAATGCAACTGACGTAGTGTGGCGATGGCGTTTCGGAAAGAACATCGAGTGATCTGTCCAATGCAAACCTCGCTCTTCAATCGTCTCTCCGAAATCTTGTCTCGACCGTAGGGTCGCACGATGAATCCAATAGTGACGTGACAGCGTAATTGGCATGTTGTCCCGCCGCTCACCTGTTTGGTGATCATATGGAAATATCGTCACTTCTTCGGGCTCTATCAGCCAGTCACGAATATCCTCCCCACTTACAACGGGAAGAACCCAATCACTCCAGCCACGAGTGCGGTCTGCTCCGTTTAATAGATAGAATGCGGGGTTTTCACCAGTGTGCGTCGTGCGCCCGATTTCACTGAGATGAACACGTAACTTTGTGTTCGCTGTGCTGACAAGGTAGTCATAAAGCTCTGACGCTCCGCCTCCACCAATCGACCAAGGGTGAGTTGAGAGTTCTTCCCGGCTTGTGTCACACACCGAGACAAACTCGCCCTCAGAACCGGGCAGGTCGATCTGCCGAAGAATTGAGGTCCAGACTTGCCCAGCTGACAAGTCTGGCGGAACGGGCGATTCTCCCTTGATTCCTCGCACCACCCGCACATCAGCATTGACCGGTCGCCTCGCCCTTCCAAACAGAATCACAGTGGGGGTTTCGTGCCCCTCTGGCTGAAGGTAGCGAGTATCGACGATATGCGTTAAGTCAATCGTAGGGAGATAAGTCTCAACGAGCTTCGTACCGAACTCGTTGTTCATAAAGCTGTTCGCGGTTATCTGTCCCGTGAACGCTGCACTCGTATGTGAGTCAATTCCTAACTTATTAATGCGTTGCAAGAATGGTGCGGCGAGCGAGTATTGCTTGTGACAGACTTCCTTGTAGAGTCGGCGATAAGCTGCGTTCGCCGCCGGATCACTAACAACGATATAGGGTGGATTTGCGACGACGGCATGAAAGGTTCCTTCCTGCAAAATGCGTCTTAGATTCTCGGCGTCTTCGGTGCGGAAATAGTGCGACTCGTCCGTCCAGTCGCCCAGCGTCTGTTGCCGCTCGACGCCGTGATACAGCGAATCGCCACACGCGAGATTCATTGCAAACGCGGGAGCATCCGCCAGACGCTTCACACCGCAGGCCGCCAGCGCCGCCAGCAGCAGACGAAACCGGGCGATCGCAATCGCAAACGGGTTGATATCCACTCCGTGAATTGAATCCAGCGTTCGCTGCACCAGCACCCGTACGTTCGTCCCCGGCTCTTCCTGATTCCAGTGGTCGAGGATTCGGGGGAATGATCCCAGCAGAAAGTGGCCACTGCCACAGGCGGGGTCGATCATCTTGAACTCGGTCAGGCCGAACTCGTCCAGAGCCGGTTCGAGGGTGCGGTCGAGGATGAACTCCTCGACGAACTCAGGCGTCTGCAGCAGCGCGTACTTCTTGCGGGCGGCTTCGGACAGGTCCTGATACAGATCGCCCAGGAAGCGGGTGTTCCAATCAGGATCGGTGAAGTCATGCACAAGCTGCCCGGTGCCGGCATCGATCTTCTGGAAGAACGTCAGCAGCTCGCCCGCCGCGTCCGGTCCCAGCCAGTTGGGCAGCGAGTTCAACGGGTTGTGCTCGCCGAACACGTCCGCTGTCGCCGGCAGCTTCGCCAGCCCGGCAAACACGTCGAGGAGGTAGTCGCGGTCCGTGTGTTTCGGATGCTGGCCGAAATAAAGTTCACGCTCATCCCGAGCCCGGCTGAGCCGACTGCTGGCGGGATTGTCGACATCCTGAGGCCCGCTGATACGCGGCGGATCAACCAGCCCGTTGTCTTCCAGAAACCGGGCAAACACCGCACTGAGCACCCACGCGGCCGCGACCTGCGTGATGAAGTCATCGACCCACTGCTTCTGAGTCTGCGCGGTGCGTTCGGATTCCTTCGCCTGCTGATACTCGCGCAGCAGCCACTCGCGGACTTCGGGCACATCATCCGAGTCACTGCGGTCCAGCAAATCAGCTTCCAGCCGCTTCAACAGCGACTGCAGGTCAGAAAGAAGAGCAATACGGTCGATCATGATGTGGGACTTTCAGCAGTCAGCGGTTGTTTTCCTCGATGCTCATTCCTGATCCAGCCGACCGGGATGCGGGAGCACTGAGCCGGGCTGATCATGGGGATGGCTTTGCCGTCGATCGTGGCGTGCTGTTCGTCGGGGATCAGCAGCCACAGACCGGGGATGCCGCCTTTGCGGCCCACCTGGTCCCGCAGTCGCTGCAGTAGTGACATCTGCTCGTAGCGAGCCAGCAGGCCCGGGTAGATCATCAGCATCGTGCGGTCAGACGCGGCCAGTTGCTGCTCGACCAACGGCATCGCTCGACCGAGCAGCAGCAGCAGTCGGTCCCAGTCGCCTTTCCCGGGAGCGGCGTCCGTCGCCAGGACCAGGTCCCACTTCACTTTCGCCTTCTCGGCGACCTCGCGGAGCGCTTCGATCAGCAGACCTTCGAAGTCCACCAGTTGCACCGGGAAGCGTCGGGACACTTCCTCTGCTGCCTGTTGATAGTCGCGGGGATTGACCAGCAGCGTCAGAAACGCACCCTCGCGAATGCCTCGGTCCAGCTTCTCTTCAAACTGACGGGCGTCCGCGATCTCAGGCGTATCGTCTCCTATTGCCACTGCCCGGTCTGACGTGCGTGCTGTCGAGTTACGCGGAGGTGTCTCGCTGGCACTGGTGAACGTGACGATGTCCTTCTGCCGACTGACGTAACAGCCTCCGTCGCCAGCCAGCGCGTCCCACTCAAACTGGAATCCAGCGTCCAGCAACAGACGCTCCAGTTCCGGATGACCGGGCAGAGACTCTGCTTCGGGATACCGGCCTCGAACTCGTGAGTGAACCTGATCGACGGTCAGACGCGGGACTCCGTACAAGGCCCCCTGCGACAGCTTCAACGCCCGGTCGGCAGCAAGCCCTCGCGGATACAGTTCCTGCCGACTGGAGACCGCCGCCTTCAGCGACACGGCAGACGCCAGCCGCAACAGTCGCGTGTCGCTGACGGAAGCCAGTTGTGGGGGAACGGGAACGTCACGCAGCCGAGCGAGTGCCCGGGCAGGAGCGACCAGCGGGTCTTCGTCCGCGATCTGATCCGCCTCGTCACCCAGCCGCAGCGCTGCGTCGGCGAGTTCCGAATCGAGAGCAATGAGGACTCGCCCCTGACTGCGACGCACCAGGAATCGCGGGTCCGTCAGCGTCCGCTCAACCTCGACGCAAACGCGCGTCAGAGCGGCGGCCAGCCGAGACCGCTGCGGCTCGTCCTGCGTCGAACCACGAGCGACCAGCAGAGCCTCTGCCAGCTCAGCAGCGGACATCACGCCTCCCGCCGTCGTCACGATGTTCGCCACATCGGACCGCAACGCCGTAACCGCAGCATCCTTCGTCCAGCGAGTCTGAAACTTGCCGACCAGTTGCCCGATGCGGCCACGCGTGACGCCCACGACAGGAGCCACTTCGGTCTGACTCGGCCAGGCTTCTGTGAGCCGGTCGTCCAGCCCGAGCAGCGCCAGCAACGTCGCCCGTGACGAGTCGCCTTCTTTTGCTCCGGTTTTCGTCACTCGCTGAGCCAGCAGGTCCACGCTGAGGCTGCCGACGTCCGTGACTTCCGTTTCGACGACTTCTTCCTCGACTTCCGGCACGTCGGACTGCTGCGGGCGTCCGAGACGTTCACGCAGGATGCGGACGACGTCCAGGATTTCGCGTCGCGTCTTGTTGCCGACGCCCCGCAGCTTCATCAGGCGTCGCACGGGAACGGTCAGCAGGTCTTCGACGGTCAGCACGTTGGCCTTATCGAGTGCGTTGGTCGTCCGTGTGCCCAGGCCGAGTTCCGGAATCTGCGTGTCGAACGTCGCCGAATCCAGCAGGGCTCGCAGATCGGTGTCATCGTCGTGGTCCGACAGCGGCGATGAGTCCTCGATGCCGATGAAGCAGTCTCGCCACGCGTCGCGCATCTGTTCGGCATTGTCGAAGCGCTGCTGCGGGTCTCGCTGAAAGGCTCGAACAAAGAACGCGGTCAGCGGCTCCCGCAGTGACGGATCGAATCGGTCGCCGTCGATCGTCGCCTCGTCTTTAGTGAGCGACGGCAGACTGGCTCCGTCACCCCACTTCGGCAGAATCCCCGGCCCTGCCGCCAGTTCGTACAGCGTCGCGGCGGCGGCGTAGCGTTCGGCGTGCAGGTCCCAGCGTTTGTTCTTGCGCAGCGGCAGCATGGGGTCGATGTAGCCGTTCGTGCCAGCCCGGAGCGACTCGGTCGAAGATCGTGACAGCGAGAAGTCAAACAGCACCAGGTGCAGCTTCTGGCCGCGTTTGATCTGACCAATGGCGATGTTGTCCGGCTTGAGGTCGCGATGCGGGATGCCGGCTTCCTCTTCCAGATACCGCACGACGTCCAGCAGGTCGTTACCGAATCGCTGCAGCAGATCAACATGCAGACGACCTTCGCTCCGCAGCCGGTCCCGCAGTGTCTCGATCGTGCGTTTCTCGCGTTCGGCGAAGACGGGACGCATCAGGAAGCCGAAGTGGTCGCCAATCTCGACGGTTCCGCACTGCACGACGATGTGGTTGTGATGCAGCCGCGACAGCACATCGACTTCATCCTTCAGCCGGGCATTGTGCTCGGGATCGCTGGCCGCCTTCAGCACGAACTCTTCGCCATCCCGCTCGACCAGCAGCACGATTGAGCAACTGCCGCGACCCAGTCGTTTAATCACTCGCAGGCCACCCGGCAGGATGTCGTCTTTGCGGGCCTGATTCGGGTCTTCGACCGAGTGTTCGGCATCGGGAGCTGTGGCTTCGTCTTCGACCTTTTCGAGCAGCGTCAGGAACTCGTCCGCTGTGTCGAGCCGCAAGCCGACGTCCGCGTGAGTGCTCCACTGAATGAGTTCCTGCAGGTTCTCACCGGCTCCGTTCAGCACCGAGCTGATCTGCAGACCGTTGGTCTCGTGCAGCCGATTGCTCAGTTCCAGACCGTTGGCTGCGGGTGGTTGCCCTGTGAAGACGTGCCACGCAATTGCCCCCAGCGAGAACACATCGAGGTGCTCGCCGGTGTTGTCTTCCCCGGACATCGCCTCGGGTGCGATGTACGCGGTACTGACATCTTCCACGAGCCGGTCCACATGCGACGTCGCCGTGACACCTCGGGATTCGTCGGTTGTGGATGACGGATCGCGATAGCCGACCTGCCAGTTGAAGACTTTGAGCTGCAGCCGACTTCCTGCGCCTTCACTGACCAGCACGCTCTGAGGCGACAGGGCACGATGCACGACTCGCCGCTGATGGGCGAATCGGACGACCTCGGCGAGTTGCCGGACCAGGTCCAGCCGCTCGTCCAGCCCGAGTCGCTCGTGCCGTTCGGCCAGGAAATGATCCAGCCGCATCATCAAGGGATCATGCTCGAAGATCAGAGCAGGACCGAGTTCGTGCTGCGTGTATCCCTCGCGGCGAAGAATGCCCGGATGCTGCAGCGACTCCAGCAGCTCGGCCTCGCGATGAGCCGCACGTTCGATGGTGTCGCGTTCGTCCTGACTGGCTCCCGTTCGGACGTTGTAGATGCGGACGCGACGGCGAATGCTCTTCAGAGTTGTATGTGTCGCCTGCCAGTCCTGGTAACCGGGACCTTCGTTGATCAGGTGGTCGAGCACATAGTCGCTGACCTTGCGGCTGCGCTGGGAGGGCCGAATCCCCGCCTGATCCATCGCCTGCGTGACGATGCGACAGGCAGGCTTGTCGTATCGGTCAGAGAGGTGTTGCCTCAGGCCGGGACATTCGCGACGTCGAATCAGCCCCATAACACCCGAGCGGTGCTCGGTGTCCCGCAGTACGACGTTGTGGGCTGCGGTGTCCACCAGATCGCATTGCAGGTCCGGTGCCGAGCAGAAGACAACCGCATCGACCCAGGAAATACTGCCGTGCTTCTTCGCTGCCTTCTGCCGGCTCAGCAGCGACCGCAGCTTCTTCGCTTTCGAGTTGGCCAGAAACAGAGGGTTGTCGACCGTGGCCGTTGGCTTGCCGTCGGTCTCCCATCGCCAGGTCCCCGCATCGCCGCGCAGGCGTCCCGGTCGGCTCTTGATCTCGATCAGGAAGAAGCCCTGAGGCGTAAAAACCAGCAGGTCGACTTCGTTGATGCTGCCATCGTCGCCGATGAACTCGAAGTTGGCCCATGCCCGGTAAGGCTCGTGCGAGGGAAACTGCGTGCGGACAAATTCAAGAGCTTCCCGTTCCCACGGAAAACCTGACTCGGTGTGGACAATCCAGTTTTTCGCCCGCTTCGACTGTGCCATTCGCTGGTCCGCGACAAGTCGCCTGATTTCAGGCGTGCATTAATGTTCTGGTCATGTTCTCAATAACTGCGCCACGATTCGCCTGAAGAATCGTCAGCGTGGTTTGCGACGAGTCGTCGAAACTGACGCCTCGATTTCCTGAAGGATGTGCTCAACATCCTCAGGTTTGAACAGCCGGTAGTTGTTCACCGGATGCCGATACTCGGGAATCTTTCCGGACGCTCCCCAGGCCCTCAGAGTGTTGGGAGCGATCCCCAGTCTCGCAGCCGCCTGTTTGACGGTCAGATACTGCTCGCGAACGCTCATGGTTCTCGAAATCTCCTCGGATATGGCTCAGGAATTGTGCTCCATCAGCATTGCAGAACCTTACCAATGCTTCAGTAGACAAACAAATCAGTTCAGAAGCCGCCTGCGGTGTGACGGGAGGCACCTGGACGCCTTCCTGCTAAATTCTGCCGCGAAACGGGGCATAGTTAGTTGGGGAGGCTGCCTACTCATCAGGGACACCGTTTCTGTGGTGATTTGCAGTCTCAGGCCAGTATTTGCACTCGTTTCCGGGAGGCTTGTCTTGTCACACATTGTGGAGATCAGAACTGAAGTACGGGACGCCGCCGGTGTCCGTGCGGCCTGCGATCGGCTGCGACTGGAGCCGCCGGTTGAGGGTAAGTCGAAACTCTTCAGTCGCGAGGTGGAAGGCCTGGCAGTCCGGCTACAGGATTGGCGGTATCCAGTGGTCTTCCAGACAGCCACTGGCGAAGCCCAGTTCGACAACTACGGCGGTCGGTGGGGTGATCAGTCTCGGCTGGATCAGTTTCTGCAGGCTTATGCCGTTGAGCAGACGAAGATTGAGGCTCGTCGAAAGGGGCACTCAGTCACGGAGCAGAGCCTGGCCGACGGTGCGATCAAGCTGACCGTGCAGGTGGGAGGTGCCGTATGACCGGGACCTCATCGAAGACCATCGAAATCATCGTGAAGTCCGACGGCTCGACGTCGCTTGAGACGAAGGGCTTTGCCGACAGCGAATGTCGGGTAGCCAGTGAGTTCATCGAGAAGGCACTCGGCTCACGAGCCTCTGAGCAGTTGACATCGGAGTTCCATCAGAGCGTGGCCGGCACTCAGCAGACCACGCAGCAGCGGTAACCGAGCCATGTCGGAATACCGCGTTCACCTCACCCGGACTGTTTGCGTCCACAGGATTGTTTGACGTCGTCGCTGATGACGAACACCAAGTCCGTCGAGCTGCACTGCGTGGCGATGATGGCTCCAACAACTGCGATGAATCGGCAGCCCGTCGCCGCGTTGTGAGCGTCGAACAGACTGCTTCTGCCGAATCGCCCGCTGCGGACGTGTGATCCGCAGCCAACTCGCTCACGACTGTGTCGTTTGGAGCGATCTCTCTACTTACCCATCAGAACACCAACCATTGGGAGACTTGTATGACGCTCAAAGAGCGCCTTGCGGAGTACGTGCGCGCGTGCTTCACCGGGCTGTGGATTGAATCTCATGAACATGAGGATGCGCTGCGGGAGATGGCTCAGCTATGTGCTGAGCAGGACTGGCAGCTCATGACCTGGAACATCGACGCGGGGCTGTCAGCAAGTGGGCAGTCCGATGACGTCGAGCAATCGGCGTCCGACCCGCTGGCTGCGATCCGCACGTTGCGGTCGGCTTCTGGCGATACGGCGACGCTGCTGGTGCTGTCGAACTTTCACCGGTTCCTGAACAGTGCCGAGATTGTGCAGGCTCTGGCCGAGCAGCTTGTGGCCGGGAAGCAGACAAGGACGTTCGTCGTCGTGCTCTCGCCGGTCGTCGCCATTCCGGTGGAACTCGAAAAATTGTTCGTGGTGGTCGAGCACCTGCTGCCAAACCGTGAGCAACTGCACGACATCGCGACGGGGATTGCTGCCGAAGACGGTGAGCTGCCAACCGGCACAGAACTCGACACCGTGCTGGATGCGGCCTGCGGGTTGACGCGGTACGAGGCCGAGAACGCGTTCAGCCTTTCGCTGGTCAGGCACAACCGCATTACCAGTGAGGCGGTGTGGGAACTGAAGTCCGGGATGTTGAAGAAGTCGGGACTGCTGGAGCTGCATCGTGGGCAGGATGATTTCGAGGCGCTCGGCGGACTCAACTCGCTGAAGTCGTTCTGCAAGCGGTCGCTGCTGCAGCCGGGACGAGGAAATCCGTTGAAGCGTCCTCGTGGCGCGTTACTGCTGGGAGTTCCCGGCACCGGCAAGTCGGCGTTTGCCAAAGCACTTGGTCGAGAGACCGGTCGTCCCGCGTTGATCCTCGACGTGGGTGCGATGATGGGGTCGCTCGTGGGGCAAACCGAAAACAACATTCGGCAGGCTCTGCGCATCGCCGACGCGATGGCTCCGTGCATCCTGTTTGTGGACGAGATCGAAAAGGGGCTCAGCGGTGTGGCGAGTTCCGGGCAGACTGATTCCGGTGTGTCGGCGCGGCTGTTCTCGTCACTGCTGACGTGGCTCAACGACCACACTTCTGACGTCTACTTCATTGCCACCAGCAACGACATCTCGAAGCTGCCGCCGGAGTTCTCAAGGTCCGAGCGCTTCGACGGCATCTTCTTTCTCGACCTGCCCACCGATACCGAGAAGGCGGCGATCTGGCAGCTCTACCTCCAGCAGTTCGAGCTGGATAGCGACCAGCTACTGCCGCCCGACGACAAATGGACGGGAGCGGAAATTCGCTCGTGCTGCCGTCTGGCGGCGCTGCTCGACATTCCACTGACGCAGGCGGCGAGCAACATCGTCCCCGTGGCCGTTACGGCGGCGGAATCGGTCGATCGACTCCGGCAATGGTCCGACGGTCGCTGCCTGTCGGCTCACGAAGCCGGCATCTACTCCTGCGAGCCGTCTCGCAAGCCTGGACGTCGCCGTTCGGTAACACGCCGTGATTCCCTCAACTGACCGCTCACCGTTGTGCGCGGTAACACATCCATCCCACTCTCTAATCAGGAGACATCCTGCCCATGACAAAGCTCACCGACGGTGGGATCGCATTTGACGAACTGTTGTCCAACATTGAGAAACGCCGTGAACAGGGACGACAGAAAGCACTCGCCACACTGGCTGCAGCCTTCACGCAACTGGCGAGTCTTGGAGCCGATCGCGTGGTAGTCACGTACGACGGCTATGGCGACTCCGGCTGCGTCGAGAGCGTGAAAGCCTACTCTGACGAGAGCGAAGTCGAACTCGATGCCGGGCTGAATGAGCAGCTCGCTGCCGTCGCTGAGCAGATTCTGCCGCTTGGCTGGGAGAACGACGCCGGTGCGTTTGGCGAACTGATTCTGCACGTGGCTGATCGTCGCGTCGTGCGCGAGCACAACTGGAGAATTGAATCTTGTGATTACTCAGAAGAGGAGTGGCAACTTTGAATCCCTGGCATCATGCCCAATCGAGTGCCGCCCGTTACGGTGGCGAACCTGATGACTATCTCGAACTGCACCAGTGGTTCGATGAATCCAAAGCGTTTCTGCCCGACCTGCGGCACCGGGCATTGCGACACCACGCCGAAGGCATCTTTCTGGCCGAGCGTTTGTTCGGACCGGTAATCCGCAACTCGTCCGGTCGCGACGTGCCAACCCGCTTTATTGGCGAGCAGCACGTCAAGGAAGACCTCGGCCGCATTCCCACGGTTCAGGACTGGCTTTCGCAGCTGGTTCCGGCTCCGTGGATGCTCCGTTCGGGCGAGTGCCCGGACGTGGTGGATGCCGAAGAGCCATCGACTTCTCAACTGCCGAAGCCTGCGACACCAGTTGAGTGTGTCTCGAACTGACGCACGCAATGACGTTTGCACTGCTTACTGAATCTCTAACCCGGCCTGCGTTGATTCGCAGGCCACAGGAGTATTTTGCCCATGACCACACTTCTCGACGTGCCCGAAACGGATATCGGCACAGACGCTGCGCATCGGATGCGCACCACAATGACAGCCGCCCGACTCAGCTTCACCTGGTTCGGCGTCCGCAAAAGTCTCACCAAAGAACAGAAGGAACAAGCCGCAGATTCGTTCGGAGCGGAAGGCCAATTTCTGTCGGCTGGTAAGAAGCTGATTGACACGCAGCATCCAAAGTTTCGGGCTGTCACAGCGGTCCGGTCTCGCACGATGAACTACTGGAAGGGACTCAGTCTGCCGTACCCCGAAACCGGCATTCGGCTCATCAAGCAGGATGCCATCGACGAGTTCGCTCGCCACATGGGGAGGCTGCGACAGGAACTGGAAGATGCTGTCGTCCTGCTCGATGAACACTACGACGAATTGACCCAGGCAGCCCGGCAACGACTGGGAAGTCTCTACTCTGCTGCGGACTACCCGACCTCGTTGCAGGGGTTGTTTTCGGTGGATTGGGATTTCCCATCGGTCGAGCCGCCGGAGTACCTGCGGCGTCTCAATCCGGAACTTTACGAGCAGGAATGCGAACGGGTGCGGAGTCGCTTCGACGAAGCCGTCCGGCTTGCTGAGACGGCCTTCACGGACGAGTTCGCTCAACTGGTCTCGCATCTGTGTGAGCGGCTCAACGGCGAAGCTGGAGGCCGTCAGAAGGTCTTCCGGAATTCGGCGGTGGACAACCTGCGGGACTTTTTCGAGCGGTTCCGGTCGCTCAACGTCGGGACTAACGTTGAGCTGGATCGACTGGTTGTTCAGGCTCAACAGGTTGTCAGTGGAGTGCGGCCGCAGAGTCTGCGGGACAATTCGGAGCTGCGGCAGAACGTCGCGACCAAACTGTCTGGTGTGCAGTCGGTGCTGGACGGCCTGCTGGTCGACCGTCCCCGCCGCAACATCATCCGCAAGCCTCGCTGACGGAGCCCGCCATGCAGCTTATTATTGGCTCCGACGGTTCCGCACGGTGTCTCTATGGTGAAGACATCGACCTTGGGGCACTTGGAACACTCACCATCTCACGAGCCTCCCACGTTGAACCGGACGACTCCGGTCAGTGGTTCGCATCAATGATCGACGGGCCGGTGCTTGGCCCTTTTGTGCGGCGCAGTGACGCACTGCAGGCGGAAGCCGATTGGCTCCACACAAACCGCCTTGCCTCTGCACCTGCTGCGACGTGATCTGACTTCGTCGGCGATATCCACGCCGAACTGCTTGCGCCCTTCGTGGGCGGTTGTGCCTTTACCACGACCGCCTCGGTGCTCGGGGCGGTCGTCTCTTTTCCAGATATCTACTCGGAGAATGCGATGACCCAGAACGAACTCAACCGCGCTGTCGCCTGCGCCACCGGCGAAACCGTCAGCGAAATCTCTTCCCGTGGCTTCAGCTCGTTGCCTGATGACCCATACGACTGCGGCCTCGAACCGATCGACTGGGACTGGCTCGATCAGTCCCGCAGCGTGGCGGTATTGCCGTCACGCAATCTCCCCCGTGTGCCCCGGTGATGACTGGCGTACCTGTCACCGGCCTTTTCCCAACACAAGGAGAGCTGCTTGATTCCCATCACGCGAAAACTTGTCAAGACCCTACGCAGCGTGTTTCGTGCTGCGTTGGGTCTGTCGGCCCAGTCGAACGGGACGCCGCTGCATGTGAAGACCGGACCAGACGGTCTGGTTATCTCGGCGGCCATGTTCGGGCTGGGGATTCGATACCGCCTCGACGGCTCGTACCCTGAACACGAATTCTGGCTGCCCTTCGAATTCCTCAAGCAAGTCGAGGGAAACCGGAACGATGCCGTTCTGATCGATCCCAAACCTGGCGGTGTCGATATCCAATGGGTCGTCGACAGTGTGCCGCAAACAAGAACCTTTCACGTTGAGAATGCTCCAGACGCGATCACACTTCCGGAAGTCGACTTCACCGACAATCCACCGGAGCAGCTCGTCGCCTTGTCGGAAGCAGCTCGAACTTGCGATCACAATCAGCACCGCTTCGCGCTGGGCTGCATTCAGCTTCGTGGCGAGACGGGTGAGGTTGCCGCCACGGACAGTCATCAACTTCTGATAGAGGGCGGTTTTCAATTTCCGTGGGACGACAACGTGCTGATCCCCGGCGGCAAGCTGTTCACTCACCGCGAATTCCGGACGGATGATACCTTTGGAATCGGACGAGCTGACGACGTCGTTTCTGTCAGAGTCGGGGCATGGACAGCGTGGATGTCGATCGAAAAGGAACGGCGTTTCCCTGAGATCGACCACGCCATCCCGAACATCGACGCCGCTATCGGCACAGTCAGCATTCCCCAAAGCGATGGCGACTTTCTGGCCCGAGTCGTCAAGCAACTTCCTGCCAACGATGAACAGCACTCGCCGGTTACCGTCGATCTCAACGGCAGCATCGCGGTCCGTGCTGTTACCGCTGGAGCAAAGATTCCCACAGAACTGGTGCTGACACAGTCCAGCCGCACGGGCGATCCCGTCCGCTTCTGTACCAACCGCAAACTGCTCGCTCGGGCAATGCAGCTTGGTTTCGACGCGCTGCACGTATTCGGTCCGGACAGTCCCGTTCTGTGCATTCGGGGCGAGCGAAAATACGTCTGGATGCTGCTCGGCGAAGAGGGGGCCGTCAAACCATCGAAACAGGCGATCCGTATCGAGTCGGCTGCGACGGCTGCCCAAACTACCGAAACCTCAACGACCGCAATCCCAAACTCAACAAGGAAACCAACACCCATGAAACCCGCAAAGCAAACGCGAAGCACTACGCCGGCACCGGACACACAGCCCGACAACTCTCCATCGCTCATCGATCGCGCCGAGTCGTTGCGACAGTCGCTCCAGACGGCTCTGGCCGATACTCGGAACCTGATCACGACGCTCAAACAACAGCAGAAGGCATCGCGTTCGGTTCAGTCAGCGCTGAAGTCGCTACGACAACTCGAAACGATCGAAGTCTGACAGCCTACGACGACCACTGCCCCAAACTTCAACCTCAACAGGAGGGACTTCATGCCGATGAAACTGAACGTGGGCCTCAGCCGGAAAGTCGGCGAACCCAACTACGGATCACGCGGAGCCAGCGTGAACCTGGAACTCGAACTCGATAATTCACTGGTCGAGCAGCCGGAGCGTCTCCGTGACCGCATCCGGCAGCTCTATCAACTGGCCAAGGCATCCGTCGACGAAGAATTAAACGGAGCCGGCCAGCAGCCTGCTGTGAGTAACGGTCAAGGAAACAATCGCAACCATGACCAGAACAACGGTCGGGGCCTTGACCAGTACCGCATGAACGGAAACGGTTCGAGCAACGGCAACGGTCGCTCAACCGACGGAGGCGGTCCACGGCAGGCAACCAGTTCCCAGGTCAAAGCCATCCACGCCATCGCAAGCCGCAACCGCATTGATGTGGGGAGGTTGGTGAAGGATCGATTCAACGTGCAGCGTCCCGACGATCTGTCGATTTCCGACGCCAGCACGCTGATCGATGAACTGAAGTCGGCACAGGCCGGAGCGTCACGATGATCGCGAGCGTCGATCAAAGAGGCTCACCGCTCAGTGTCGTCGGCAAGGAACGTGACTACATCTCGCATTCGGCCATCACGACTTACCAGCAGTGTCCACTGCGCTATCGGTTCAAGTACGTCGATGGCATCCCCGAGCGATTTGTTTCGTCGAATCTGATCTTTGGCGGCGCGATCCACTCAGCACTGGAGTTTCACTTCACCGAGCGGCTGTGTGGAAACGAGCCACCATCGCAGGACCAACTACTGGATGTATTTCAGGAAGCCTGGCGTGGGCGAGTTGTCGACTACGAAGACATTCGCTTCGGCAAGAGCGAGGACCACAACTCACTCAGTGCCCTTGCCGATCGGATGCTCACCGCCTACCGCGAAAGCCCTGACTTCACAACCAACGATACCGTCATTGGCATCGAAGAAGAGTTGCGCGGCGAACTGATCCCCGGCGTGCCAGACCTGCTCGCCCGCATAGACCTGCTTACGACTACCAGCGACGCGCTGGTCATTACCGACTTCAAAACAGCCCGCAGTCGCTGGTCTCAGGGGCAGGCCGAAAACTCGTCGTCACAACTGCTGCTCTACAGCGAACTCGCCCGGCGTCTGCTTCCCGGTTGGAAAGTAAAGCTGCGTTTCCTCGTGCTGACCAAAACAAAGACGCCAAACGTCGAATCATTCGACGTCGCCGTCAGTCAGCACCGGGTTCATCGCATCACCAAAGCCGTCGAGCACACCTGGCGAGCCATCGAGGCCGGCCACTTCTACCCGGCCCCCAGCCCCATGAACTGTCCAACCTGCCCGTTCCGATCCGAGTGCAACGCCTGGACCGGCAACTGACTGTCGCACTCTCATCCAACCCCTCAACGGAGACACGACTTGCCATCAGCACGTCATAAGCTGAACGCCGCCTACATCCACGGTTCCCTGATCATCGCCGGCCTCCTCGGCGCGATCGGCCAATCCTGGAACGTCTTCATCCTCACCGCCGCCATCCTGACAGCAACATCAGCCCTCAGCGGCGAAATCCGCCTGAAACAACAGAACCGGCATCGATGAAGCCGGAGCTGCAAACGCTCGCCACGCACTTTTGCCGTGGCGGGCGTCATTCTCTTCAGAACGGAAAACCAAAGCATCATGCCTTCTTTTTAGCTATCAGGACTAGTGTTGACCGGGAGCTGACAATTCCGAACCTGGTTGCAATGATGTTGCTCTATACGAAAACACCAGTGTTACTTTGGCAGCAAGAGATAATTTGCCGTGGACCTTACAGATTTGAGCATTTCCAAGAACGCGCTCAAGGCAGCAATCCAAGATGGAGTCCACGACGCACAGGACTCTCGTGACTGCTCTGATTACGTCATTCCGTTCGGCCAACGATCATCTGAATTGTCAGACATCGACTCTGATGCCTCAAACGCCTTTCGGCTTCTTTCGATTGTCGCGACGTTGCGACTCGATCCAGATGACCCGGAAGACCCGTTTCAGCCTGGGATGGTCACTTCAGAATCCAGAACGGCCGTCGTTGACGACTTGCCACAACGTCTGCTTGATATTGTTGAGCAGAATGCTTCGGTCCCAAACGATCCTGATTTGCGCGCCCGGCTGTGCGACATCTGTTGGATTCGTCGTCGAAATCAGCATCTGGCAAACCAAGCCGTTCTGGCATACATAGAAGCCGGTAGGGTCATCCTCACATCAGACCACTCGTTGAACTGGGCAGAACGGTTTGAACGCGGGCTCCAGATCGCAAGAAGCCTGAATCAGGCCTCACTTCAGGATTCTGCAGAAGATGCCCTTCGCACGCTGGCCCTTCAGCAGGACACCGAAGCGCACGCTGTTGCAACAGCGATACAACTCCTGCATACGTACTCTCGCGACCTGGAACGAGCGATCGCGGATCGCGCCATCGAGATGTCCGAGCGTCCGGAATCAACTCTGATATGGCGGGAACGTTTCTATGGACTTGCTGCCAAGTGCTTTCGGCGATCGCGTCTGAAGGATGAATCACGCTCCGCCGCGATCAGTCATGCTGAATCATTCGTTTCGCAAGCTAGTGAGGTCCTGGAACGTCCGTATGGAGGACACGCTGTGGCGGCTCAATTTCTGGAAAGGGCCGTTCAGGCGTATCGGCAGATAGCTGGAACCGAGAACCGTCGTGACGAACTCCACCAGCAGTTGCTTCAACACCAGAAGCAGATGTCGCGGGAAATGTTCTCCAACAAAGCTGGTGGAACAGAAATCAGCGAGCACTTGCAGATAGCCAGTGACGAAGTTACCGGCAAGTCGTTCGCACAATCACTAAGGATTCTGGCACTTTCCGGCCGCAGCCCTGATCGAGGCGAACTTCGAAAGACCTCGACTGAACTTATTCGCGATTTCCCCCTTTCGTTCCTCTGGCCGTCGACAATTGTAAGCAGTACGGGAAAAACCATCGCCCAACACTCCGGTGTCTCTCCGAATTCCGACGCGCCAGATGATTCCGTTGTACTTCGGGAGATGCATTCGCTGGCGCGTCGACACAGGGATATCGCTGTTATCGGGCGCATCGATCCGATGCGACGGACGATCATTCGAGAACACGCAGTTAGAATCCACTCGTTTCTGGACGTTGTGCAATTCAATCCGTTGATCCCACATGGACGCGAGTATTTATTCGCCCGCGGACTTTGCGCGGGAATGCACGGGGACTTCCTGCTCGCGCTGCACCTGTTGGTTCCTCAACTCGAACATGCGATTCGGCACGTGTTGGAGTCACAAGAAGTAATTGTCTCAAGTCTTCGTTCTAACGGCATTCAACAAGAGCATTTGCTCGGTCGGCTGTTCAACAGTTTTGAAGCTGAGTTAGATGCAGTGTTCGGCCCGGACACGATATTCGACCTTCGCGGCCTGCTTGTCATTCAGGAGTCCTGCAATGTTCGAAATCTTCTCGCGCATGGGTTACTGGAAGCTGAGGCCTTCCATAGCCCAACGGCAGTTTACACCTGGTGGCTGATCTTGCGTCTGGTCGTGATAGGACACGTTAGAGGCAAGGACTCTCGCAATGCAGACGATGAAATCGGCCTTTGAATTACGAGTAGCATCATTTTCTTACTTTGCTAACTGACAATTGTGCGCGACTAAGTCCTGGCAAGAATATCTTGATGGAGATGGCACACATGACTTTGTTTTCACGTCGGCATAGTCCAGAGGCTGACACCTACCGATACCAAATCCCAGAACCCGTCCGGAATCGATTGTTCCACACAATTCGAGGGTGTTTGGAATCCCGAGGCCAGAATCATGGCATTGGGGATGTCCTCGACGAAATGCACGACAAGATTCTTCAGAGACTGGGAGGGTTTCACCAATCATCCTATGAGGCTGCAAGAATCAGTGATAATCCTGTCGTTGAACATTTCTTTCGATGCAAGGATGAAGAATTGATCGACTTCCTGCAGATGTGCTTCGAGACACAGTGGCATCTTGGAGGACAACCAACGGTCGAAGCCATCAACAAGGTTCTTGAAGAGGAAAACATCGGATACGAGTTAACGCCATATACCGAGACTCAAACCGAAGGAGCGACGCTGTTCGGGCACTTCAACCCAAAGGGTAAGACTATCCGCCCACACCTGCCCAAAGTTGTGAGGAAGGACGAAAAAACACTACACGCGAAAGCTGTGAAGCCGTGCCTTGAAGTCCTGAGCGATCAACGGTTTTCGACGCCAAGTGCAGAACTGCTGGGAGCGTTCGATGAATACCGGCAGGGCAAGTTCGGAGATGCAGTGACCGACGCAGGATCGGCCTTTGAAAGTGTGTTGAAGATCATATGCACAGAGAAAGGCTGGCCGTATGACAAAGAACGAGATACGTGCTCAAAACTGCTTGAAGTTTGTCGTCAGCATGGCCTGTTTCATCCGTTCTACAAGCCAATCCTGGAAGGCGTGGCCACGATCCGCAACAAGGTGGGTGATGCACACGGAAAGGGGCCAGTTGCAGAATACCCGGCAACAAAAGAACTGGCCGACCACATGCTCTACACAGTCTGCAACAATATCAACCTGGCAATTTCTTTGGCAAATTTGTGAGGCCTAGCATCTTGCAAATTGCAATGCAGCCGGCCACGCGGCTGCCGAGGTGGCAGATTCGTCGGTTAGATCAAGATGATACTCTGAACAAACAACGTTTGTGTCGGTCGGTGACCAGGATGTCTGCCAAGCTTACCACTTCATCAACGGTCTCCGATCAGGTTGGCATCGCTTCAGGATTCACTGGTTAGTTGAATGAACTCGAATTGGGAAATTATCAGGACACGCTGGCCAACGTATCGGGTCGGAGACAGCGATGCGTCGCTTGTCGACGTGTCGGATTGCGTGTTTCTTGGCGAAGGCAGGCACGAATTCGCCGTCTACTCATTTGGTCGATATCTGCGTTGTGCTCAACGGCGACCTGAGTTCGAGTGCCCAGTCGGAATTCAGTTCGGAATCCATTTTCCGGACTACGTGCCCGAAGAATCGCCGGCAATCGGGCACTTGCGAACTCGATTCAGCAATGACACCACCGGGCTGGTTGAACCGGTGAAGTTGCTGGCGATCGTCGCTACAGACAACGGCCCTGAATTCTGGAGTCGATTGTGGCAGAGACTGGAAAAGTTCGATCGACTGGACAGTGGGCTGATTGAAGCTGAGCGGTGGCTAAGAGCCGACGTCACGGAACTTCTCGATGCAGTCGGCGAGGTATGTTTGATGCCGCTGCCTCCGTTTCAAGTCATGTCACGATCTGGTGGCAGCAGCGTCTCGATTTCGCTGGCCGATATTCCTGAGCCGCAGTTTGCGGGATACTACCCCGGTGAGGATGAACTCAGTCCTCTGCGCACTGGCCGCTGGGCGTACGACCTGAAGAAGTCGATCAAGAATGACGGTAGAGGTCGGCAGGAGAGCCGCGAACGAGTGGTACTGACAGAAGACCTTCGTCGCGTTGATGATTCGCTGTTCAAAGGGCAGCTCGGCTGGACCGATCCGGACCGGGGATTCTCGATCAAGAAAGGCGGAAGCAGTCTTCAGGTGGCGGTCACGTTTGACTCGGATGTGCAGCTCAACGTCAACGTCTACTGGATCGATTTCATCAGAGAAGACGCCGCAGCCGCGCTCTCTCAAAAAATGATTGATCACTTTCGTGGGACACCGTTCGATGCGGATACGTCGGTAGCCGGCACATGGACCCGAGACTTCCCGTTTTACATCCCCGCTGAGACTCGGATCATCGGTCGCGGGCTGGACGAAGTTTATGCCTACACCTTCCGCAGTTGCGTCGAACGAGCCGCTGAATCCGGACATTCCAACTATCCGATGAAAATCGGGTACACCAGTGGCGTAGACGGTGCTTTACAGCGAATTGTCGGCCAGTTCCCGGCAGCAATCGCAGATGACGCGCGGCTTCAGTTCATCGGCAGGTGCAGCGAGGGCCGGAAAGTCGAAGGGAAGATTCAAAAGCACATCAGAGATTCAGGACGAAAACTCAATTCTCCGGGGCGGGAATGGTTCTCCACGACAGTTGATGAAGTTGAGGCCCTGTTCAAGCAACACGCCGATTGACCGCGTCCAGCGACGTACAAGTTCGCACGGACCGAGTGCTCGATGTGCGTCGCTAATGCTAAGAAGAGCCGATTGCTCCAAGGGTGTCATAGTCATGACTTCGGGTTCCGGTAGTCGATTCCGATGACGGTGACGGCATTCACTGCTGGGCTGCATTCTACCAGCCCGTCCGCAATGGACTGAAGGTCTGAGACCAGTTCGGAGAAGGTCAGTAACTCCCCCGTGTCTTTCTTCCAGTGTTCTTTCTTAGCGGCATCGGCGTAGCCGAGCAGGAAGAAGCCGTAGCGATTGTCGCGTGCTCGGAGGTACTGCCCGAAAAGCTGATTCTCAAGACGCTCAACAAGCTTGTTGTAAGACCAATTTTCAGCCCATTTCACCTCAATGGGAACCGGAGGAAGTCCAGGGTGCTCGGTGCGCACGTCCGGGCGTTCCGCCTGATCAATTTCCACTTCAAGCGTCGTGACATACCGACCCCTCGAATGGTCACTGAGATTTCGTGCGATCCAGCGACACAGTGCCTTCTCATCGTGATCGGCGCGTACTTCGTCACGGAGACTGTTGTCGGATTCTTCGACGTCATATCGAAGCTGAGTCAGTCGCCGTCGAGTAATCAGGTAGAGTTCTTCCCCCGATTTCGGCTCAGTTTCGAATTCCGTGGCGAAATTAACGACGTCCGATTCCTTCCAAGGGGCACTGGCAGCGTCGATGCGACGTCTTCGTGCGATCAAATCAAGGACATAGTCTCGGTAGTTACTCAACTCGGATTCATTGAGGAGAGATCGAAGGACTGACGGTGTTTCGCTGCTTTCATTGTTGGCAAGTTGTGTGATCAATGAGTCACGGAATCGTTGGGCGTGATCACGACTCGTCGGCGAATACGCTCCTTGCCGTTTGATGTCGTCAACAGTCTTGATGAGGCGATGGCATTGCAAAAGCAGCCGTTTCATCTGCTCCGGGGACCAAGGTTGCGCGTGCCGGAACGACTGCGACCGGGAATTGATGTCTTCACCGCTCAGTGTCGCAACGAATTCCAGAGTAGTTTCGCGATCGCGGGCGTCAAGGGGTGACAGGCTTTCAAGGCGGCTCAGCGCGCTGGACGGGTTCAGCTGAATTTCAGCTACACACCAATGCGTAAAGCGGGCACCGTGCGTCGGGCAATTATTGAGTGTTCTCGTAGACAGTTCAGACAGTCGCTGAAGAACATCCGCTGGAGCGTCGACCAGACATTGCAGCACAAGCGACAACATTCGTGGATCGGATGGTTCCGATTTTTCAAGCAGTTCGACGATGTCGCCTGCGAGTAATTCGCGCAGAGTCGCTTCGCCCCATCGAATATCGTGCAGCACGCCGAATGAGACGTGATCGCCGGTCCAATTCCATTCACCAGAGACGGCCTGAGACAACACTCCGCGCACGATATCTGAGTGACACTCAACAAGTGGACTAAACCACTCGGGGAAGCCATTCAGTTCTGTCGCGGCATAGCGGATTGCCTTCTCAACATCCGACTCCGAAAGGGACACGATGTTGATCTCGCCGCTAACGATTCCCGTCGACAATCCTGAAAGCCCTGCGCGGTCGCCGGAAGTGTTGGTATTGGCCGCCTCTCTTTCATGAGGCAGATGTGGTTCGTAGTCCATCCACACCTGCCGGCATCCAGCACTGACCGCGTCTGCGATCCGTCGCCCGCGTTTTTTGCGAAGGCCGTCCCACGTCATGGGGGCAACGCGAGTTGACCCGTCGCCCTTGACGGCCTCTCGTGCCAGTTTGGACAGAACGTCAGCACGCTTCCCTGACCGGAGTAGTCGAAGGTGCATGTGCAGCCACAGCGTGTCTCTTAATTCTCCATAGCGCTGCTGCAGGGACCACCAGCGCCGACGCCACGTGTATCCATCCAGCAACTTCTGGCGGACAATCCCGTACCAGAAATGCTTTAGCCGCGAAAACCGTGCCTGGCGAAGTCGCTCGCCGAGCTGCTCGGTGAGCAGTTGATCCCCTGAAACGACAGATCGAACGCGTTTAGTTTGTGCCGCAAGCCGACCGTTTCGCTGCCAGATGTCGATCCATGTATTGAGGGCCATCTTCTTCCTCGTAGGGGAAGATTGTCGTTCAACATCGACCTGCAGCCAGTCCATGTCGGTCGCTGACGCTTCAAAGCCGCCGTGACCTCGAAAACCAAGAAACTGAAATGCCCGGCGAGGCTCACCTTCTCGCCGGTCCAAATGATCCTGGTACCGAAGCCAGAAATATTCCCGCCTTAGTTGTGGGTGTTGCTTTGTGTTTTCAACAAAGTCATCCGGTAGCGACGATATCCCGTTTGTGGATGCGCTGAACTCTTCGAGCCACGCCCAAACACGAGCGACGACCTCAAAATCTGTCGGGCTAAGTGTTGGCTCCCGAACGGCGTTACCAAGCAGAGGTGGGAACCACGGGCCAAGCCACTGAAACTCGACTGACAGCCTCAGCGGGATGTCGCTCAATGTTACCCGTGGCGTCTGTTCTGCCAGAGGCGCGAGAGCAAGCAGGAGATCGAGTGCATTTCGAGAGGTCAAACACTCTTCGAAATGCGAAACCAGCCAGTGCGATCTATCTGTCCGTTCTTCAGAATTCGATTTAGATTCGGTTTTGTCGACGAATGATGCCACGTCGTCAGCACTGGCTACGGTCGGAAACACCGCTTCGATCAGAATCCCAAGCAGCTTCTCGGGGATGCTTATCGCATCGCGGCCCCATTGAGCGAGCCGTTCCCGGTACAGATCGTCCGAGGCGTCGCGGATTGCAGCAATTGCTGACGTTCGCAGTTCAATACTCTCTGCAGAATCCGTAGCGAGAGTCAGCGCAGTCTCACTACATCTCGTGAGGCGACCGTGCCTCATTAACCGCAAAGCCAGCAAACGAGCGTCCAGTCCCAATGTAGAATCAGCCGCGATTCGATTCAAATCAGGGTCAAACGCGTTCTCGGCAAACCTCGCGAGGGACTCAGGATTAGTCGCTGTCCCTGAGTAGTCGCAGCCAGTGCATCGATCGATATACGCATCGAGTAGTTGCCGGCGGTAGTCGATCGGCAGGCATCCCGGATCGCCTTGTGAGAAGAATAGTTCGGGGGATGCTTTCAGCACCCACGTTCTGGCTTCCTGCGACAAATATGAGTCGCCACATGCGACCCACGCCAGCACTGATTCCATCTCTTCACGAACAACAAGACCATCTGGAAACTCAGCGCATAGCAACTCTTTCACCGTTTCGATTGGGCATCCCTGCGAGAACCGATCCTGTAACCACTGAGCTGCGAGGAAGTCACGCACACGTGGATCATGAAAGCGAATTGTGCCAAGAGACGCCCCGTCGAAAAGCGACCGTCCGAGCAGCGACTGAACTCTTGAAGGTGACCAATCGGTCGACAAGCATTTCACCGGGTCGACAACGCTACGTTCCCCGGCAGTTTCCGGATCGCGAACCAGCAACGCACGACGCCGTGTGAACACGACGGCAGCGGCGAGAGTGCGCGCACCGCCGAGAGCCTGTGTCGGTGTGAGTGGATCATTCTGCTCTCGATCAGGCGATTCGCGCAGACGCTCGGCAACGTCGTGTACCAGAACATCTGTCAGACTTTCGACTTCGATTCCGTCCTCGACCGATCTGGCATACCGAAGAGCATCAACAGGACGTCGGACGAACCCCCAGAGATGACGGTCATCGAACAGGCTCTTGATGCGCGACGCATTTTTGAAGCCGCAGCCATTGAGCAGACACAAGACCATTGACTCATCAAGTGGGAGAAGCCGGACGACGTGCAGCTTGTCGAATTCTTCGTCGGATGAATCACCGTCACCGGCTCGCGACTGCGGCATGTCAAGGCATCGGGCTACTCGCTCTGCGTCAGTGGCCGGGCTCCACTTACTAACCCGAGAACTCAACACGATCTTTGCTCGCCTGAGTCCGGTCGATGTGACGTCTTTTGCAAACTGTCGCAACGCGACTTCGAAATCGCCCGGCTTGACGAGTTTCGATTCATCAACAGAATCAAGAAAGAACACTGCGGCCTCGCCGAACTTGAACCATTCACTGAATCTCCGCTCATCAGACTCGGAAAGAACTTTCCGCAGTTCGTTGTTCACCAGGTTTTCGAGCGGTATGAAGAAAGCGGCTTCACCCCGCTCGCAAAGACGTTCAGCCTGTCGTCGAAACTCTTCGGTCTTGCCACTCCCTTGTTCGCCGAGCACTACAGTAAGGCGACGGTGCAGAAGTTCTTCCCATGATAATGTTGAGCGCGCGTAGAAAAGCGACTCCGAATAGCTTCTGACGATCACATCCTCTGTGACGAACTCGTCCGTAAACGGAGAAAATCTGCGATCAAGCTGGACGTAGCTGTTACTCAACTTCAACACACCCCTTGTGCGGTCCCATATCCTGTGTGATTCGTGAAGACTGAATCAGAGAAACCGGGTGACACCTCGCAAATTGGCGAGACTACTGAAACCGCGATTCTATCGTGAATCGCGTTTCTCGGCAGTGTCCTGGCCTGAATCTCGACGGGCCCAGTGCTGCACACACGCGAAGACTGACTTTTTTCAAAAAACGTTGTAAGGATTGTGTATTGTCCACGTCCACTGCTCGGAAATGCCGGTCACAGGCGAACGCAGGGCTTCGAGTCGAGTTGAAGCCAGACTTGGTACACACAAATTCGGCACTTCAGCGACATCGACTCACGGGCCCCCGGTCTCGGCATACCTAAAGGAAAAAGAACCATGAAAGCTGTTGCACTTACACGATATTTGCCCATCGACAATCCAGAATCTCTGATGGATGTTGAGTTGGATAAGCCGACTCCGACTGGCCGCGACCTGCTGATTGCGGTCAAGGCGATCGCCGTCAATCCGGTCGACTACAAAGTTCGTGCTCCGAAAGATGGTGTTGAGTCTTCGCCGAAAGTTCTTGGTTGGGATGCGTCGGGCGTTGTCGAAGCTGTTGGCTCTGACGTCACTTTGTTCAAGGCGGGCGACGAGGTCTTTTATGCTGGAGATATCACTCGCCAAGGCTCCAATTCAGAGTTTCAACTGATTGACGAGCGGATCGTTGGAGCGAAGCCAAAGTCGCTGGACTTCGCCCACGCAGCCGCGTTTCCGTTAACGTCGATCACTGCCTACGAAGCGTTCTTCGAGCGGCTTGGTATCGACGTTGACGGTGCGAATAAGGGCGAAACGATTCTGATTGTCGGCGGAGCGGGCGGCGTCGGGTCCATTGCCATTCAACTTGCAAAGATTGCGGGTCTGACCGTGATCACGACTGCGTCGCGGCCGGAATCTTCAGAATGGGTGACAAAGCTGGGAGCCGATCACGTCATCAATCATCGTGAAGCGTTGCGTCCACAGATCGAATCCCTCGGCATGGAGAACGTCGACTACGTTGCGCTGTTCAACGACACCGATGGGCATTGGAATTCAGCCGTCGATTTGATTCGCCCTCAAGGCCACATCGTCACGATCGTCGAGAACAAGGAGCCCTTGGAACAGACCCAGATGAAGCTGAAAGCGGCCACGTTCTCGTGGGAGTTCATGTTTACTCGTTCGATGTTCCAGACGCCGGACATGATCGAGCAGCACCGCTTGCTCAATCGAATTGCTGCCTGGATTGACGAAGGTCGCATCCAGGGGACGGCGAGCGACGTCATCTCACCAATCAATGCCGAGAACCTGCGGGCGGCTCATGCAACACTCGAAGCGGGGCGAGCCATCGGTAAGATTGTTTTGCAGGATTGGGACTGAGATCGCAACAAATCGTAGGCCGAACCGAGGAGCGTAGCGACGATGTTCCGGCAACTTGAATCGCCGCAGAGAACCTTAAACTGCCGGAGCGGCGCTGCGCTTGATCCGGCCTGCGAATTTGCACAATCGAAGAACTCATAATTCACGCGAGAAGCACGATGACATTCAATGCCCTAATTCTTGAGAAGAACGATCAGGCAGAAGTTTCTGCTGCGGTTCAGGAGTTGACTGAGGATCGATTGCCGGCTGGCGACGTGACGGTCGCAGTCGAATACTCGACGGTCAACTACAAAGATGGTCTGTGCATGCAGGCGAACAGCCAGTTGGTGCGCGATTATCCTCATGTGCCGGGGATCGACTTTGCGGGAACAGTCGAGTCGTCTGACAATTCTCGCTACAAGCCTGGCGACAAAGTCGTTCTGACTGGCTGGCGAGTGGGCGAGACTCATTGGGGTGGTTATTCGCAGAAGGCTCGCGTCAACGCCGATTGGCTGGTGCCGTTGCCGGATGGTCTGACAACAAGTCAGGCGATGGCAATTGGAACGGCTGGCTTTGCAGCGGGGCTCGCCGTGATCGCCTTGGAAGATCACGGTCTCAAACCGGATCAAGGAGAAGTGCTTGTCACTGGTGCGGCGGGAGGAGTCGGCTCCATCGCGATGGCGATGCTCAGCGATCTCGGCTACGAAGTCGCAGCGGTGACCGGTCGACCAGAAACATCGGATTATTTGAAATCGCTTGGTGCAAACCGGATCGTTGCCCGAGATGAGATCGGCACAGTCTCAAAAAAGCCGCTTGAACGCGAAACCTGGGCGGGGTGTATCGATGCCGTTGGCGGCGAGATGCTGGCTCGCGTGCTCGGGCAGTTGAAATACGGTGCATCGGTTGCCGCTGTCGGACTCGCCGGTGGAGCCACGCTGCCGGCTTCAGTGATCCCATTTCTGCTTCGAGGCGTCAACCTGTTAGGGATCGACACCGTGTTGCATCCGTTTGAAAAACGAGTACGAGCCTGGCAACGCATTGCGACCGATCTGCCGCGGGAGAAACTTGACACAATGATTCGCCCGGCGACGTTGGCCGAAGTGCCCACGCTGGCCGCCGATATCCTGAAAGGCCAGATCAAAGGCCGCATCGTGGTTGACGTGAACGCCTGACGAATCTCTTCCGTCGGGAAGGATAGCTACTTGCGTTTTAGCAGGTAGCTGATTCCGCATTCGTGGGGGACGAACCAGAGAGAGGCGCCGAAGATGTCGGCGTTCTGTTCGTCGATGAAGTCTGCGTCTGACTGGAGGGCTTCGATGGCTGGCACGAAGTGGGGCGAAGTGTCTGACACGAGTTTGATTGATTTGGTGTCGACGATCTGGCCCGCTTTGGATTGCAGGGCGACGCTGGATGACTTGGTGCAGGCCACGACGATTTCGTCCGCTGTTGAGTTGCGGTCCATCTGCCGTCGGAGCAACTGGTTGATGTCGCAGTCAATCAAGAGGCAACCGAATATGTCCTCGCTTTGTGAATCGTAGACGGGAACGCCGGATAACAGACTCATGTCCGTCGGGCATCGGTCTTCAGGTTCGGCGTAGGGGTCGGTGACGATGGATGTGTAGACCTCATCGGGTTTTTGTTGAGTGACACGTTGCAGGAAGTTGCCGACCGGGCCGTTCTTCAGGAGGCTGCGAGGGACAACTCGGATGCTGGATGAATCGCTGCTGTGCCGTTCGACTCGAACCAGTTCCGTAAACTGACCGTCTATGATTCGGGTGTAAGCGAAACTCCGAAAGTACGGCGTGGCTTTGAGCAGGCCCTGAAAGATGATCGCCATTCGTTCGCGCCAAACCTTTTTGTCCTCGTCGGTTTCGGCGTGCATCAGTTGTTCGATGGGAGGCATTCCGGCTGCGAATCGGATGTTGCGTTCCATGTCGCGAGCGGTCGCCTGCATGTCGGCTCGCAATTCGCGGCCTTCCATACGGAGCGCGTCATAGGCCGCCTGATTTCCGTTCTGGCCAGCCATCCAGCTTTCAAGGGCGCTTGCGAGATTCTCTGCCGAGCGAAACCGCATGTGCTGTTTTCTTGCCATCGCCTTGAGGCAGATTTGTTCCAGCTCTTTGGGGACGCATTTTCCGTAGTCGCTGGCGGATGGTGGTTCGGACGCGGCAATGACCTTTAAGACGGATACCAGGTCTGATGCTTTGCCTGCCACGCTGTTTTCGTGAGGAGCTTTTCCGGTCAGGATTGAAAACAAGATCGCGCCCAGTCCATAGACGTCGGTGCGGTAGTCGATCTTGTCGAGATCGCCAGCGGCCTGTTCGGGCGACATATAAAGCGGGGTTCCGATGGCCTCTCCCTGCATCGTCTGAAGCAGAGCCGATTCGCTGAGCAGCGCGTCCGATGTCAACTTAGTCGCCAGCTCGCCGTCTTCGAGAACTTTGGCCAGCCCCCAATCAATGACAATCACCTGGCCAAAATTGTCCAGCGCGACGTTGTCCGGTTTGAGGTCGCGATGTACCACTCCGCGAGAATGGGCGTACGCCACTGCCTGGCAGATATCCAGAAAGACTGACAATAGACGATGAAGGCAGACCGCTCCGGTTTCGCCAGCTTCCATGCGATCGTGGTACTCTTCGATGGCGTTGGCCAGAGTTCGCTTGCCGACAAAACGCATCGCGTAAAACGGTTCGCCGGTGTTGCTGTCGGTCCCGTAAAGGTAGAGCGGCACGACGTTCGGGTGTTCGAGGTGTCCGGTGATCTCCGCTTCGCGGTGAAAACGGTGCCAGGAATCCGGAGCCGCCAACGCCGCCGCATTCATTTCCTTAATGGCGATCGTGCGGTTCAGTTTTTCGTCTTGAGCCAGCCAGACGTTTCCCAGGCCGCCCTGTCCAAGTTTGCGAATCAAACGAAATCGCGACTGCAATTGTCGTCGGTCGCCGGTTGGCTGCGGAGCCAGAGTTCGAGCACCGTCAGATTTCTCAACCAGGACTGTCGGTCCCAGCAGACCGGCCTGAGAAAGACTCAGCTTCTCCTGGACGGCTCCACGAATCGAATCCCTGAGTTTCTGCTTCGACTGTTGAGAAAGACCATCTTCCCGATCGCTTGCTTCGGCCATTGATGTTCCGGACACAGAAGTTTGAATCAGCGTCGACAGCTCGGCGAATTTCCGAGCTTCATCATTCTCGCGAAGATGGTTCTCGACGACCGCCGATTCGTTTTCGTTCAACATGCGTCGCAGCGATTGCGAAATGAGCTGGCTGATTTCTTTGTCATTTGGCATGTTGGCTGACCTCCTCACCGGCATGCCACTTCGCTCCCACACAGCTTGCCAGACCGGCTCGGGCACGGTGCATTCTGACCCACATGTTCGCGGGCGTGATCTCCAATTCACGACAAACGTCGTCGGAGTCGAGTTCTTCCATCACGCTGAGAACAAAGACAGCCGCCTGACTTTCCGGCAGAGTCTGCAGGCAATCTCGAACGACAAGCTGCAACTCCTCCATTTCGATTTGCTGGTCGGGCGCCGCAGACCAGTTGACCGCGCCGGGCTTCCAGTTTCCGTTGGCATCAAAAAGCTGCTCGGACGGATCGTGCTCGTCTTCGTAAGGTGACTCTTCGCGGTGTTTGGCTCGGAGTCGTACCTGGTCGACGATCTTGCGTTTCAGAATCCCCATCAACCAGCCGCGTTCAGACCCGCGACCTTCGAACTGCTCGGAGTACCGAACGCCAGCCAGAAAAGTCTCCTGCACCACTTCTTCTGCGGCGACAGAATCACGCAAACGCGACTTCGCGTACCGGTAGAGGTAGTCGCTGTACTCATCGACCCAGATGTCGGGATTCAAGGCAGCCATGTTCGTCAAGTTTTGGGTTGGGAGTCGTGACCAGAAGACAGCCGCTGGCCGCACGGTTCGAGTTTATCACGAATCGAAGCCGTAAAGAATCCAGCGAAACGGCGTGCCGGGTGGGTGTTTCAGGAGCTGATATCGCTCGACTCGGCCAGACGCTGAATCCGACCGCAGACTTTCCGAAAACTTTCTCACAATCCGTGTAAGGCGAGTGCCAGTCTCACGTCTCCCGGCCGGATAAGTGACAAGCAGGTCAGCTCGGCATGGTCCTGAACTCTCAATTAACCAGGTATTCACAACCGACGGAGAACAGAAATGACAGACTTTACCCTTCACACGACCGAAACCGCTCCCACAGACGCTCGACAGACTCTGGAAAATGCAAAGAAAACAAACGGCTTTGTGCCGAACCTGTACGCCGTGATGGCCGAATCGCCAGCCATGCTGGAAGCGTACACAACGATTTCGAAAACCTTCGGAAAGACAAATCTCAGCGAAACCGAACGCCAGATTATTCTCATGACCAACAACCGACTCAACGGTTGCGAGTATTGCATGGCGGCTCACACGTCGATCATGCAGGGGGCGAAGGTGCCCGAAGATGTCGTCACCTCGCTGCGAGACGGCACGCCGATCGCCGACCCGAAACTGGAAGCTCTGCGAGTCTACGCGGAGAAGGTCAACATCAGCCGAGGCTGGACAGGCGAACGCGACATCGAAGCGTTGCTTGCTGCCGGGTACACAAAGCAAACAGTTTTCGATGTGGTCGTCGGAACGGCTTACAAGGTTCTGTCCAACTACACAAACCACGTCGCCGAAACCCCGCTCGACAAACCGTTCGCCAAGAACGCATGGAGTGCCGAGCCACAGCCGGTTGACTGATGCCAGAAACAAATCACAAAAGCCTTCAAGAAAACAACACCCCTTCACCTCATGCGGGAGAGTGTCATGAAGCTTCAACGAACCTCGAACTTCGCGTATCCACTGTTACCTCGTCTGATTGCGGGCGGAATCCTGACTGTCTTCAGCATCATGCACTTCATGAACCCGGGACACTTCCGAGATATTCTGACTGCCGCTGGATTCCCGATGGTTGACGCAAATGTCTATGCCGCGACGGCAGTTGAGTTTATAGCAGGCGTTCTGCTGCTGAGTGGCTTGCTGACGCGAGTTGGCGGACTTCTGGGTGTGGCCACGATGTTGCTGGCAATCTACGCGACAATCCAGATTGCTGGATTGACGACTGAAACGCTGCCCGGCGGACTGACTGCGATTCCCTTCGTGCCGCCGGTACCGCTCCCCATCATGGTCACGCTGTTGTCGATCGCCACGATTGTTCTTGGTGGAGGACGTTTCAGTCTCGATCACCGCATGACGGCAGCCTGCAACCAGCGGGATGGGCAAACCAAAGCAGCCGTCGCCCTTTCCTGAAGATCATGCGGAGGAACTCGCAAGAGTTTGGACGAGTGGAAAACATCATCACCGGTCTGGCGATGTCGATTGCCAATCAAAAGTGAAACATTGATATGAAAACACGTGCCCGAATACTCTCAGCCAGCGTTGTGTTGTCGACAATGCTATTCGCCGCGACAGCCGACGCCGCTGAAGAGTTCACAAGTGGCTATGGTGCGTTGGACGTGTTTGATGGCCAGGCATTCGTCGGTTTACCGCTGGCGGTCAAGTCGTGGCTTGTCTTTATGTTGCTGACTTTTGCAGCCGGACTCTTGTTCGCACGGAAGCATCCCATCGCTCGGTGGGCAACAGGCGGGATTGTCGTTTCGATGCTCACGGGTCACGCGGTTTTCCAAGCACTTGGTCTGCCGATGTTGTCGGGTTCGATTGCGATCTGTCATGTCGTCTGCTGGACGCCCGCATTGGTGCTGTTACTTATCAAACGTCCGTTTTTCGATAGAGACGAGGGTCGGTGGTTCCGTATCTGGTCAGCAGTCATGACCTGCGTGATTCTGATTTCATTCGTGTTCGACATTCGCGACGCCGCGATCTACATCAGACATTTCAGCGAGTAGAAACGTGGCTCGTACAACGACATCACCCAAACATTCGGAGATAAAATGACGGACTCACGTTCACGCCGACTGTTCACGTTGTCCCTTATTATGGTTGCGGCGACATTCGCAAACGCCCAGGAAACTCCACCTTCAACGTCACAGAGCAATCAGGACAAGACCATGTCAAACAATTCCCAGCCTCGCCCCAAAGTGATCATCTTTGACGTCAATGAAACGCTGCTTGATCTTACTCCGTTGAAAACTTCCGTCGGGAAAGCACTCAACGGGCGGGAAGACCTTTTGCCGTTGTGGTTTTCGACGATGCTGCACTACTCGCTGGTGGAAACGTTGAGCGACAACTACCACAGTTTCGGCGAAATCGGCACTGCCGCTTTGATGATGGTCGCCGAAACGCAAGGCATTGAACTTCTGCATGAAGACGCCAGGGAAGCGATCGTGACACCGCTTCGCTCGTTGCCGCCGCATCCGGACGTGATTGCGGGACTGAAGGCACTCAATGAGGACGGTTTCCGCATCGTGAGCCTGACGAATTCATCGGCAGTCGGAGTTGAAACACAATTCAAGAACGCTGGTCTGACCGACGTGTTTGAAAAGCGGTACACGATTGAGACCGTCAGGAAGTACAAGCCGCACCCTGACACATACCGCATGGTCCTCAGCGATCTGGGCGTCCAGCCAGCAGAAGTGTTGATGGTCGCCGCTCATGCCTGGGACCTAGCCGGAGCCAGGAACGTAGGACTGCAAACAGCCTTCGTCAGACGCCCCGGAAAAACGCTTTATCCCAACGTCGCACGACCGGACTATGTCGTAAGCGACCTGGCAGAGCTTGTGAAACTGCTACGACGCGATGAGACGCCGTCCGCTGCTGGTGGTGACTCGAAAAACGAGAAGTAGCTCCAGCATCGATTTTTCATTCTATCGACAAGAAGAAGGACAAGATTCATGAAGGCGATGATTATCAACACGTATGGCGAAGACGCAGTCTTTGAAGCGGCGGAAGTCGAGAAACCGTCCGCCAAAGCCGGTCACGTTCTGGTGAAAATCGCAGCATCGAGCGTGAACACCGTGGACACAATGATTCGCAAGATGGGCGAGGAGTTACCTCTTTCGCCCGCCACGCCAGCTATTCTCGGAATGGACTTTGCGGGCACAGTCGAAGCAGTCGGCGACGGCGTTGATAATTTTTCAGTCGGCGATGAAGTCTATGGCTGTGCAGGCGGATTGGCAGATTTGCCCGGCACATTGGCGGAGTTCATCGTGGCCGACAGCAAGTTGATTGCCCATAAGCCAACGAACTTGTCGATGAAGGAAGCCGCCGCGTTGCCGTTGGTGGCGATTACAGCTTACGAAGGTCTGACTCGCGCAGGGATTAAGGAAGGCCAGAAAGTTCTTGTACACGGAGGATCGGGCGGAGTTGGTCATGTTGCCGTCCAGCTTGCCAGACATTTTGGCGCCGATGTCTACTCAACCGGCGGCGGTGAGAAGCAACTGGCATTGATCGAACAACTCGGCGCAACGGCCATCAACTACAAGACCGAATCGGTTGAGCAGTACGTTGCCAAGCACACGGACGGGGCTGGGTTCGACATCGTTTTAGATTCGGTTGGCGGAGCTAACCTCGCGAATTCATTCGAGGCCGCCGCGCTGAACGGTCAAATCGCCACGACGGTTTCGATGTGCGAGCTGGATTTGACGCCAGCTCACTTCAAGGGCTTGTCGCTGCATGTCGTGTTCATGCTGATTCCGATGCTCCACAACTTCCGGCGAGAAGAACACGCAGAAATCCTCCGCAACCTGGCACAGATCGCCGAGTCTGGCGCACTGAAACCCGTGCTTGATGAAACGCACTTTTCGCTCGACCAAGCCGGGAAAGCTCACGCTCGCCTGGAAAGCGGACAGGCAATGGGCAAGGTGGTTGTCGAAAACTGAGTAATCCAAGGTATAAGCGCGGACTGTTTCTGCCCAAGTTCCTCCCTTACGCGTCGGGTTACCACAAGAACTCTGTCCTGACCTGTCAGAGATTCCACTAAAAATCAAGGAGCACCAACATGACACGACTGCACCTGCCAATGGCCATGCTGCTCGTGGCGACTCCGCTGTTCGCCCAGGACAATGCCGCGACGCGAAAGCTGACGGAGCAATCCAAACAGTTTGAGGAACAAGTCATCAAGGTTGCTGACAACGTCTACACGGCGGTCGGCTTCAGTGTTTCGAACGTCTCGATGATTGTTGGCGACGATGGCGTCGTCATCGTTGACACGGGAATGATGGTGGGTGATGCCAATCGCATCGCGGCTGAATTTCGCAAGATCAGCGGCAAGCCGATCAAGGCGATTGTTTTCACGCACTCTCACGGCGACCACACCGGCGGCGCGGCAGCATTTCTGGGAAGTGAACGTCCGCAGATTTGGGCACACAAGAATTTTGGCAGCGAAGCCAGTCCGTGGAAAGCCGGTGGTTTGACGTTTCAGAATGTGCGCGGTGCGCGACAAGCTGGATTCAAGCTGCCACCTGATCAACGAATCAACAACGGTGTCGCTCCGGCTCGTTATCCCAAACGCGGTGGAGCTGTTTTTTCATCCGGCAAAGAAACCATGCCGACTCACTTCCTCGAAGGCGAGCGCATATCAGTCAACATCGGCGACGTGGAAATCGAACTCGTTGCGGCGCCGGGCGAGACCAACGATGAAATCTTCGTCTGGTATCCTGAAGGCAAAGTCCTGTTCGCGGGCGACAACTTCTACCGATCGTTTCCTAACCTGTATGCAATTCGCGGCACCCCCAATCGCAGCACCCGACTATGGGCTGAAAGCCTCGGCAAGATGGCCGACACGAATGCGGAGGCTCTTGTCGGCGGTCACACGAACCCGGTAGTCGGGGCCGACCAGGTCAAGCAAGTTCTGAACGACTACCGCGACGCGGTGCAGTTCATCCATGACAAAACGGTTGAAGGAATCAACAAAGGACTGACGCCGGACGAGTTGGTCGAGTACGTGCAGCTTCCTGAAAGGATCGCCAGCAAAGACCACTTACAACCGTTCTACGGACATCCGGACTGGGGCGTCCGCACGACCTTCAACTACTACCTCGGTTGGTTTGATGGCAATCCATCCAACCTGTTCCCATTGCCGCCCAGGGCCGAAGCGCAACGAATGGCCAAACTTGCTGGAGGAAAAGACAAGCTGGTCGCTGGCGCCAGAGCAGCACTTGCCGACGACGACAACCAATGGGCCGCACAACTCGCCGACCATCTGCTGGCGATTGACAAGGACGACGCAGCGGCGAAAGAAATCAAAGCAGATGCTCTAACGAAGCTCGCCGACAATATGGTCAACGCAACCGCACGTAACTACTACCTCACAGTCGCCCGCGAACTTCGTGAATAGGGAAAGCCCGAGTGACCGTTGCGGCGGTTGGAGTAGGAACGCGGAACGTCCCAAGTTGTCGCGTGCCGCACGATCCTTCGTCAATTGAGTAGAATCGACCATACAGGGAAGCTACGATTCTCAAGCCACAGAGAATTCGAGAGAAACATGCAGTGCGACGCATTGGTTTCGGCCTGCATTTGCACTTCACATTATTCAGGAACCCGCCTCGATGAGTCTTCGTTTCCAGTCGGCAAACTGCGTGTTTTTGGCATGCGTTGCCATGTTGGCTTTCGCGGTTGGGGGATGTTCCGGCGATTCGAAACAGGATGCGGCCCTCGTCGTGAAGCCGCCCAAGCCGGTTTCAATAATGGTGTTGAAACGCAGCGCTCCGTCGTTTCAGCATCACACGACGGCATCGGTCGCTCCGTGGAAAGCCGAACGAATTGGTTTTGAGCAACCGGGGCGTGTCGTGCAGGTGATCGAGCCCAATGAGATGGTGAAAGGCCCCGGTGACCGAGCCACCAGTATGCCTCTGGCGAGACTGGATGATGAGCAGTTTCGGATTGCAGTGGATGCTGCCCGAGCCGATGCAGCGGTTGCACAGCGCCGACGTGAATCGAATCTGATCGCGATCGAGCAACGCCTGCCGGCTCAGATCAAGACGGAGCAGGCGGAACAACAGCTTGCTGAATCGGAACTGGCTCGCGCGAAACGGCTGGCAACTTCGAACTCGCTTTCTGAGTCTGAGTTTGAGACGGCTCGCACGCGTGCGTCGACGGCTCTTCTGCGCGTAGCCAGTGCGAAGGCGGAACTGGCGCAGGCAAACGCAGAACAGCTTGCGTTGGATGCTCAGGTTCAACAGGCGACACAACGACTCGCTGAGGCTGAACGGAGTCTGAAGAACTCCGTGCTGTTCAGTTCGTTTCCCGGCCAGGTGACAGCAATTCACGCGGTGCCTGGAACGTACGTCAAAGAAGGCGATCCGATTGTCACCGTCCAGATGGTCGATCCGATGCTGGTTGAGTTTGAAGTGACGGCCGCCAACTCTCGCCGCTACCAGCGTGGAGATACGCTCGAAGTCAGCGTCACCGATCACAACGGCCAGCAACGAGTGTTGACCGGGATGGTCTATACCGTCGACACAATCGCGGATGCCAACAACAGAACGTTCACAGTGTCGCTGCATGTTCGAAATCAACGGGAGCGCCGTGTTGGAACCCTCGCGACGAACGAAGTCGTCGCGAGAACGAAAGACATCTTCCCCTTGAACCTTGGCCCGATCGTGACGGGTGACGACCGGCTGCTGGTCGAACAGAGTGCCATCCACCACATTGGCAACGACGATTTCGTTTGGCGAATCACCAATCGTTCATGGGGCAAAATCTCTCATGGCGAAGATCGTGAACTCATCGTCGAACGACTCAAAGTGAACGTCACCAGTGAGGTGATCCCATTCCTGGGTTCATGGAATTTTGTGGCGATCGAATTTGCAAACGGTTCGCCGGACGGCTCCAGGAAGGTCGATACCGAACAGGACCTGATCACGGGAAGGCTGTTTTTCAACGACGATCCTTCGGTGGATTCAACACCGCTCAGCAGTTGGAAAGGCAATCGAGTTCTGCTCGAACAAACTCGCTGGATGCTGCGTGCCGGCGACACGGTGCGAGTCGCCATCATGCCTGAAAGCTCCGCGACTGGTTTTTACGTGCCGATGAAAGCTGTCCGTCGCGAGAACGGGAACACGTTCATTCACGTCGTCAATGATGGGCAGGCAGATGGTTCGGCGGCGAAGTCTTCACAGGTGGATACGACGGTTCTCCGAGTCATGGTGAACGTGTCCTCGGAAAATTCGGTTGCCGATGAATCGCTGATGTTGCGAATTGAGCCATCGAACGCTGGCGAGTTGCAGGAAGGCGCGCAGGTCGTTGTCGGAGGCACTCACTACGTTAACGACGGCGACAGCGTGAGAATCGTACCGACTCAGCGAGCGTCGGAGGGCGGTCGATGAATCGGTTGCCTGCTTTCGCCGTTGCGCGACCGACGGTCGTGATCGCGTTTGTCTTGATGTTTGTTTGCTGGGGCGTCTTCAGTGCATTCACGATGCCGCGTCGAGAAGACCCGGAGTTCACACTGAAGATTGCCGTTGTGGGAACTCGCTGGCCCGGTGCTTCCGCTGAAAAAATGGAAGAGTTGGTTACCGATCCGCTCGAAGAGGCGATCGACGGAATGGAAGAAGTACGTCTGATTCGCTCGACATCCAGCAGCGAGCAGTCGGTGATCTTTGTCGAACTCGAAGAGTGGCTACCCGGTGCCAAGATCGATGACGCCTGGGATCGAGTGCGGGCGCGTGTCGAGAACGTGCAGATGCCCGATCCGTCCATCGTTCCGTTTGTGAATGACGAATTTGCTGACACCAGCGTGATCCTGTTCGCCGTTCATCAACAACCGGTGGAAGGTCACGACGCGGTCGAGCCTCAGTTTGAATACTCGCACCGGGAACTCGACATTTATTCCGAACGCATTCGAGACGCACTTCGGCTGTTGCCCGGCGTTGCCAAGGTCGAACGCCACGGCGTCCGGGAAGAAGCGATCTACATCGAAACCGACGAACGCAACTGGTCACAGCTCCAATTGACGACCGATCAAATCGCCGCTCTGGCACAGTCGCAAAATATTGTCGAACCGGGCGGACGCCTTGATGCCGACGACGGTCGATATTTTGTGAAGCCCGGCGGCGAAGTGAATGCCGTCGCCGAAATCAACCGTCTGGTCGTGAGTGCGGTGCCGTCGAAAGGCGGCGTCAGCCCGATCCACCTGGAAGATATGGGACTGCGGGTACGGCGAGGCTATGTCGATCCGCCGACTCGGATTTGCCGCTACGGCGACACGCAACAGGAAGCGTCGGCCAATGTCGTAGCCGTCGCGATGAAGTCGGGAGCAAACATCGTCGACATCTGCACGGGCGCGAAGAATCGGATCGCCGAACTTCAAAGCAATGGATCACTCCCTCCCGATCTTGCGGTGTCGATTATTTCCGATCAATCAGACAGTGTGAATCAACGACTTCGCGAAGTCGTCGTCAATATCATCTCTGCAATCGTGATTGTCGTCGTCGTCGTGTACCTCGTTGTCGGGTTTCGGACGGCTGCCGTGATGGCCGCGAACATTCCCTTCGTTGTGCTTTCGTCGCTGGCGATCGTGACCTTGTTTGGCGTCCAACTGGAGCAAATGTCACTGGCGTCGATGATCATTTCGCTGGGATTGCTGGTCGACAATGCTGTCCAGATATGCGACCAGACTCGCACCAATCAGATCGCCGGAATGAATCCCCGAGACGCGGCAGTTTCAGGAGCACAAACGCTGGGCGCCTCAATGCTGAACGGAACGCTAACTACCATCGCCGCGTTCATCCCAATGTTGATTGCGATGGACGGAGTGAATCGCGAGTTCATCTACAGCCTGCCCACGACGCTTTCGGTCATGCTGGCGGTGAGCTGGCTGCTGGCCATGACGTTCTGCGTGATCCTCGCAGCGTGGTTTATTCGGCCCCCGAAAGACCCGTCAAAACCATCAGCACCTTTGCCGTGGCTGATGACGAAACTTAGTTCCATTTCCTTTCGAAAAAGAAACGACCATGCCGCCGCCAATCGAGCTGAGTCGAATGAATTGGAATCTCGCGGCGTGCTGTTTCGCTGGTACGGAAACATCCTGCGTTGGGCATTGAAACACCGATTCGTCACCTTAGCTGGTGCGTTCGCAGTGCTTCTGCTGACCACGCAATTGCCGATCTCGGCGGAATTCTTTCCGCTGACTCAACGCGATCAATTTGCGGTGGAAGTCTGGTTGCCGGAATCGTCGTCGATCGAACAAACCGACCAGATCACTCGGCAGGTCGAGAATATGATTCGACGCTGCAGCGCTTTCACCAATGAAAGCGGGCAGTCGCAGGAACGTTTGCTCAACATGCGATCGATCGTTGGCGGTGGTGGAGCACGCTGGTATCTGTCGTGGGAACCAGAAGCTCCGAAACCTAACTTCGCAGAGATACTGATTCATACGACTGACGGCCGCTTCACACACGATTTCGCTGAAGAACTGCGACGAGTGATCGTGCACGGCGACGAAGAACTCGGTCTGCAACCGATCGTGGGTGCCCGAGTTGTTCCGATTGAATTGTTCCTTGGACCGCCCGCAGACCCGGTGGTGCTGCGAGTTGTTGGCGACGGATTTGCCGACATGAGCAAACTCAGAACGACAGCCAACCGCGTCAAAGAGTTGGTTGATTCCGAACCAGACACGATCTCGGTCAGTGATTCGTGGGGTGTCAACGGTCAGCAATTGTTCGTCGATGTTGAGTCCGATCGCGCAAACCTGGCACGCGTTCGCAATGCCGAAATCGCGTCGACTCTGGACACCTACTTTTCGGGTCGACTGCTGACTTACTTTCGTGAAGGCGAGCACCAGATTCCGGTTTACTTTCGACTGGAACCCGACAGTCGTTCTCTTTCAGCGATCGAGAATGCACATGTGGAAACGCGACACGGCAAACTTCCACTCGCATCCGTTGCAAAGGTGATTCCCCAATGGCGTCCGGCACTGATCGACCGCCGCGATGGCAACCGAACGATCGAGGTTCGTTCGCAAGTGAAGTTTGGCGCGTCCGGCAACGACATCACGAAAAAAGTTTTCAACTCGCCCGAGATGCAGGTGTTGAAAGCGGAGTTGCCCGATGAGTTCAAAATCGAAGTCGGGGGTTCGCTGGAAGAATCGCAGAAGGCTCAGGGGAAGATGCTCAAATCATTCGGCATGTCATTTGTCGCAATCATCATCCTGCTGATCGTGCAATTCAGCAGCGTCTTCCGCACGACAATCATCGTCGCCACGCTGCCCCTCGCCGTCGCAGGCGCGTTGCTGGGACTTTGGCTGACGAACAGTGCCTTCGGATTCATGCCGCAACTCGGCGTGTTAGCTCTGTTCGGAATCGTGCTCAATGCCGCCATCCTGTTCGTCGAATTCGCCGACATGTCTGTCGCAGAACGTAATGCGGACGATCAGCCGAAAATCACCACAACCGAAACCGCCGCGACAAAGAGAGAAAACTTCCACGCCGCCATCGTCGCCGCAGGTCAACAACGGCTGATGGCAATCTTCCTGACAACAGCCACGACAGTCGGCGGCCTGATCCCACTCGCGCTCGCCGGAGGTCCGTTATGGGAAGGCATGGCCTGGCTACTGGTTTCGGGACTCAGCTTCGCGACGCTACTAACGTTGATCGTCGTTCCTGTCCTGTACTCACTGAAGAAAGTGTAGTCGTCGTGTCGATTCTGCTTTCGGAAATACACCAGCGCCTGAAGTGCGTAACCTGGTGGTAGTTGGCTGGTTGCTAAGGGATAGTCAGGCACTGCGAGGTGGTCGACAAGCAAACGGAACGACCCGACGAGCCTGCTCGCCAAACAGGCTGTCCTGCTGAGAAATGCCATCACAGAGATTCAACATCGCGTCACCACCAAGTGTGAGCCAATCATGACTGACGAAAACGCTGCTGTCGAAATTGAGTTTGTTTCATCGACGCTCGATACGTTTCAGGCGAACAAAAAACTGTGTGAGCGGGCGGTTGAGCAAGTGTCGGATGAACTGCTCGGACGTTCGCTACACGCTGAAACGAACTCAATTGCGGTCATCATGAAGCACATTGCGGGGAATCTCCGTACGAGATGGACCGACTTTCTTGAGTCGGACGGAGAGAAACCATGGCGTCAGCGCGATGATGAATTCATCGATTCGTTTCAAAGCCGTGACGAAGTGATGGAGTGCTGGGAATCGGGCTGGCAGTGCCTGTTTTCCGCACTCAACAGTCTCTCGATTGACGACGTATCGGAAACGGTGAAAATTCGGGGCGTCCCGCATTCCGTGCCGCTGGCCATCGAACGTTCCCTGGGCCACACCTGTTATCACATCGGACAGATTGTCTTGATCGCTCGACTTCACGTCGGCGACAGTTGGACTGTCCTGACGATTCCTCGCGGTGAGTCGGAGGAATTCAATCGTGACAACTGGGGATCGACGGGAAAGTCGCATTCGTGACTGGTTTGTCGCAAAGGACATTGTGTCAGACTTGTCGAGAAGCTGGACGTTGCCGTACGTGGCGTCAATCTTCAAAGCTGCCTTTGTACCAGTCGAACCATGCGTAGATAAGAAATGTGTTACAGAGAAAGTCAGGAATCCCCAGCAGCAGGTACTGGTTTGCGATGAATATACAGTACAGCAGAATGTTGACGGTGTACGGCAGCGCAATCAACAAGGCCAACGGTGTGGTTCGACGTACGAACAACAGACTGCCCGCGATTAACTTGACCAGCCCAACCCAGAAGATGATGTAGCCAGTGTCGGCCAGCGCCTTCATGAAGTCGCGGAATGGTGATGGATCGTCGGGGAGCGGGTAGCCCTGAACGCCAAACATGATCGTCATCAGGCCCGTCGACACGAGGAACAAGGCGAACAGAAACCTCGCCGGTGTCGCAAGCTTCGGATGACGAACGTGTTTTGAAACTGTGGTGGGTTCGTTCATTGTTCTACTTCCGTATGTTTTGTCGCTGGTTGTGACTTCAGCTTGCCATCCTCTTCGACGATCGGAAAAGAAGTCTCAGACTGACCTCGTGATTCCGCCGTCGACGCGAATGTTCTGTCCGGTCATATAGGCTGCTCCGTCGGAAGCCAGAAACGCAATCACGTCGGCGATTTCCTGTGTCTTTCCGTAGCGGCCCATCGGGATACGTTGTCTGAACTCTTCCTTCTCGGGGAGGCTGTCGATGAAGCCGGGCAGTACGTTGTTCATGCGGATGTTGTCGGCGGCGTACTTGTCCGAAAACAGTTTCGTAAAGGCGGCCAGTCCGGCACGGAACACGCCGGATGTCGGAAAAACGGGATCGGGTTCGAAGGCCGCGAATGTGGATATGTTGATGATGACGCCGCTTTGCTGCTTCTGCATGATCGGCGTTACAAGCCGAGTCGGGCGGACCACGTTCAAAAAGTACACGTCCATCCCGCGATGCCAGTCATCGTCGGACAGCTCAAGCACCGGTGCCCGTGGTCCATGCCCGGCGCTGTTTACGAGCACGTCGACTCGGCTCCACCGTTGCATCGCCTCGTCGATCAGACGCTTCAGATCGTCGTTCGACTGATTTGAGCCCGTAACACCAACGCCGCCAAGCTCGCTGGCCAACGCCTCGCCTTTGCCGGATGAGGACAGGATAGCGACATTGAAACCGTCGGCAGACAGTTTGCGTGCTGCCCCGGCCCCCATGCCGGAGCCACCAGCCGTGATCACGGCGACTTTATTTTCATTGGACATTCAAATAACTCATGAACTACTTGTTTATGAAAAAGCAACCAGCACTGCCTCGTCGGGCAGGACGGCCACGTTAGCCATCCGGTCAGGATTGGCAGGTCTGGCAAAGTTTCTCGGCGAACGAATTTGGCGACTTATTCTGGCAACCAAACACCACCGCCCGACAAAGAGAACGCGGTCACGCGACGCTTTCCTGCATGTCTGCTTCGACGACGTTTTCGGCGAAGCTTTGATAGGCATCGCCGACCTGGGTGGCCATTGAATCGGGCCAGGCGTGAAAGCGACCTTCGGCGATCGCGTCGAAAATCGCATTCGCGACGAGGGAAGGAGATTCGGCCATGTCTCCGAAGCCGGCTGCATCTCCCATGTCCGTTTGAATCGGCCCCGGATGAACGCTTACGACGTGCGTGCCCTGTTCCTTCAGCGACTCCCGCAACCCCTGAGTGATCGAATAGCTTGCCGCCTTGGATGCGCAGTACGTGGCGAAGTCTGCGAATGTTTTGACGGAGGCGACGCTGTTGAGCTGCACCAGGGCTCCGCCGCCGTTGGCCTTCAAGACCGGGGCGAATGCATGAGCGACTCGGATCAGCCCGTAGACATTCGCGTTCATTTCAAACTCCAGCGATTCAATCGCGTCGTCGGCGACAGCGCTGGACATCTTCAGCACGCCTGCGTTGTTGACGACGACTTCGACATCGGTAGCTGATTCAGCGGCAGCGATGATCGAGGCGGAATCGTCCAGATCGAGGCGAATTGGGACCACTCGGTCACCATGCTCAGCGACCAGCGGACTGGCTGAATCAACGTTTCGCACAGCCGCGTAAACTCGGGTGGCGCCGCGGTGCAGAGCCTCTTCCAGAATTGCTTTTCCAATGCCTCGGTTGGCGCCTGTGACTAATACCGTTCTGTTCTCGACTTCGAAGTTCATCACATTTTCCTTGATTCGGGACTTGCTTGATTCACCACGATTGTGGCTGCTGGAAGGGAGTACGTGACAGCTCGGAAGTCCTTACAGCGATTATTAAAAATAAGATCACCAATTTATCTGTAAGGTTGCCATCGCTTTCGTGTCCACCCCCGTGAAGCACGGAAAAATACATGGTTCAACGACGCCTTTGACGCTCAAGTTCGGTCACACGGCATCGGCGACCGACTACTGAATTTGCGACGAAATCCTATGATGAAGACTCAAACCGCACCTGATGTTTCTCGCCATCGTCTGGCAGTTCTGACGATGGCCGGAGCCTACCCAACAATCATCGTGCTGCTTACCGTTCTCGACCCCTGGATTGGCAATGCTCCGTCGCCGCTGAAGGCCGCGATTCTGGTTCCGTCGATGGTTGGGTTGCTTACCTACGTGATCATGCCGGCCCTGAGCCGACTCTTTGCGGACTGGCTTGAACCGACTCCGCAGAAACTTTCGCCTCGTTGCCGCCAGGCTGCTCCGGAGTGCGACAACGAAAAAATGCCAGGTCAGAGAACGTCGCCCGGTCATCTCGCAACGAAAAGAACCACATCATGAATAATATTCGAACTCCGCTATTCTTATTTTCTACTGTCCTCGTCATAGGCATTGCGGGTTGCAACCAGGAGGCCGGAAGTCCCGCTGCAGCTCCACCGCCGACTCCTGTGACCGTTGCACGGCCTGTCGTTATGCCGATTGTCGAATGGGATGAGTACACCGGGCGACTGGACGCCATTGATTCCGTCGAGGTGCGGGCACGAGTCAGTGGCTATCTGGGAACAACGCACTTCCACGAGGGGCAGATGGTCGAGAAAGGCGATCTGCTTGCCATCATTGATCCGCGACCTTTCAGAGCTGAACTCAACGGAGCGAAGGCACGGCTGGAAGAAGCGACGGCACGGCTATCGGAAGCCCATTCGCTGAAGAAGCAGGCTCTGGCAGAAAAAGCTGACTCGGACGCACAACTGAATCTTGCCAATAGCCGTCTCGAACGAGCAATGAAACTCCTTGAAAGCAACGCGATTTCCAAAGACGAGGTCGACGTCATTGAAAGCGAGCAGCTTCAGGCCGCCGCCGCGATCGAAGCAGCCAACGCAAAAGTCGAATCGGCGAATGCGGGCATCGCGACAGCAACGGCGGCCATCGAAACGGCCAAAGCGAACGTCGAGACGGCTTCTCTGAATCTTCAATATACGCAGGTCCGCGCACCGGTGGGCGGTCGGATCAGTCGCCGATATGTGACGGAAGGCAACCTGATCAGCGGAGGATCGAATCAGTCAACCTTGCTGACGACGATCGTTTCGACCAGCCCGATCCATTGCTACTTTGATGCCAACGAACAGGACTTCCTGAAGTACGTCCGGCTCGCTCGTGAAGGAAAGCGGGAAAGCTCACGCGACGTCAAGAATCCGGTCTTTCTGGCACTGGTCGACGAAGAAGGTTACCCGCACACAGGCCACATGGATTTTGTCGATAACCAGATTGACCCCAACACCGGAACGATGCGCGGCCGAGCGATCCTTGCCAACGAAGACGGGCTGCTCACTCCAGGACTGTTCGCCAGAGTCCGACTGCCAGGCAGCGGTCGGTACGACGCCGTGTTGATCCCTGACAGCGCCATCGGCAGCGATCAGTCGGAAAAGTTTGTGTATGCCGTCGGTGAAGATGGATCGGTCGAGCGAAAGAAAATTACGCCAGGTCCGCTGTCTCATGGGTTGCGTGTCATTCGCGCTGGACTGGACGGTTCGGAGCGGATTGTGACTCGCGGACTTCAGCAAATTCGGCCCGGTGTGACCGTCAAGCCAACGGAAGAAACGATTGAAGCGGTGAAGGACAAAGACCTGCCGGATGAATACAAGCCGGTTCCCAAAGACGAGTGGCTGTCGCGGCAGCCTGCCGAAGTTCCGACCGACGTGGAATCCAATGCCGAACCGTACAAGGAGCCGAGCAATGGAACACCGAATCAGCCAGAAAGGAGTGAGTCATGAAGTTCCCTCACTTCTTCATCGACCGACCGATCTTTGCCACGGTGCTGTCCACGGTTGTCGTGCTGGTTGGCTCGATCGCTTACTTCCAGCTTCCCGTTGGTCAGTATCCCGAAGTGGCTCTGCCGACAGTCACGGTCCGCGCCAGCTATCCTGGGGCAACGGCAGAAACGATTTCCAAAACTGTCGGCACGCCGCTGGAGCAAGAGATCAACGGCGTCGAGAACATGCTCTACATGGAATCGCAGGCGACGGCCGACGGTTCGCTGCTGATTACGATCACGTTCGCACTCGGAACCGACATCGACGCCGCCCAGGTGCTCGTCCAAAACCGCGTGTCGATTGCTGAACCGCGACTACCGAGCGAAGTGCGTCAGATCGGCGTGACAACTCGCAAAAGTTCTCCCGATCTGATGCTCGTCGTCCATCTGTTTTCGCCGGACGATTCTCGCGACCAGCTTTACATCGGCAACTATGCGTACCTGCAAATCCGCGACGTGCTGGCTCGGCAGGACGGCGTTGGGGACATCACCGTTTTCGGCGGCACCGAATACAGCATGCGAGTCTGGCTGGATGTCGAAAGACTGGCCGCGCTGGACATGACACCTGGCGACGCCGTTGAGGCCATGCGCGGCCAGAATGTGCAGGTCGCAGCGGGCATCATTGGTCAACAGCCGCTGGGAGAACCCAAGGGCGGCTTCCAGGTAAACGTCAACACGCTGGGCCGTTTGCAGACGCCGGAAGAGTTCGGCGAGATCATTCTGAAGTCCGGCGAAGCGGGCCGACTGGTGCGACTCAGCGATGTAGCACGCATCGAACTCGGAGCCGTCGACTATTCCGTTCGCAGCTACTTGCGTGACAAGAACGCAGTGGCCCTGGCAATGTTCCAGCGGCCAGGCTCGAACGCAATCGCGACCGCCGAACGAATCCTGGACACGATGGCCGAACTGAAGAAGGACTTTCCTCCGGGACTCGACTATCAGGTTGCCTACAACCCGACGGCGTTCGTTGAGCAATCGATCGACGAAGTCTTCACGACGCTGTGGCAGGCCGGAGTCCTGGTGATTCTGACCGTGTTCATCTTCCTGCAGAACTGGCGGTCGACGATCGTTCCCGTAATCGCAATCCCCATTTCGCTGGTCGGCACCTTCGCCGTCATGCAGGGAATTGGTTTCAGCCTGAACAATCTCTCGCTGTTCGGCCTGGTCCTGGCAATCGGGATCGTCGTGGATGATGCCATCGTCGTCGTCGAGAACGTTGAGCGGTTGATCGCCGAAGGACTTTCGCCGCGAGATGCCACTCGTAAGGCGATGGATGAAGTCGGCTCGGCGTTGATCGCGACGACGCTGGTTCTGATTGCGGTGTTCGTCCCGACAGCCTTTATCGCTGGCATCAGCGGCCAGTTTTACAGCCAGTTTTCCATCACGATTGCCGTGTCGACAGCGATCTCAACCTTCGTTTCGTTGACGCTGACTCCGGCCCTTTGTGCCTTGTTGCTGAAACCTCAGCAAGCGAAGAAGGGACGAGTCGGACAGCTCATCGAGAAAGTGCTCGGCTTGCCATTCCGCATGTTCAACGCCGCGTTCGACTTCACCAGCGAACGATATGCGTGTGTCATCGGTCGAGTCGTCCGGATGGGTCTTGCCGTCTTCGTAATGTACGGCGGACTGCTTGTCCTGACGTACTTTGGCTTCACGAAGGTTCCGACGGGATTTATTCCGGCTCAGGATCAGGGCTACCTTATCGTGGCAATACAACTTCCGCCGGGAGCCAACCTTGAACGAACGGATGAAGTGACTCGTCGAGTCTCGAAGCTGGCCGTCGAAATTGATGGCGTGAAAGATGCTGTGTCGTTTGTCGGATTTTCCGGCGCAACACGAGCCAACAGTTCCAACGCCGCCGCGATCTTCCCGGTCCTCGAAGACGCCAAATTCAGAGCTACGAAAGGCAGAACGCTGGATGTGGTGCTGGGCGAACTTCGCCAGAAAGTGGCCACCGTGGAAGACGCGTTTGTCTTCGTGATCCCGCCTCCGCCCGTGCGAGGCATCGGGACCGGCGGCGGTTTCAAAATGCAGGTGCAGGATAAGTCGGGAGCCGGACTGGCGGCCCTCGAGGAAGCGACGAACAAGCTGGTCGCCGCTGCTCGACAGGAACCCGGCATGGTGCAGGTTTTCAGCAATTACAATTCCGGCACGCCGCAATTCTACGCCGACATCGATCGGACCAAAGTGCGAATGATGGACGTTCCGCTGAACAACGTGTTTGAAACATTGCAGATTTATCTGGGCTCAGCTTATGTCAACGACTTCAACTTCCTCGGCCGCACTTACCGAGTGACCGCTCAGGCCGACGCCCGCTTTCGCGATGAAGGCAGCGACATCAGCCGCCTGCGAACTCGCAGCAACAACGGGGCGATCGTGCCTCTCGGATCACTGGTCACCATGCGGGAAACGACGGCTCCCGACCGAGTCGTTCGGTACAATCTCTACCCAGCCGCAGACATCAATGGCGACACGCTGCCGGGGTACAGCAGCGGTCAGGCCATCGCCCGCATGGAACAACTCGCCACGGAACATCTCCCGCCAGGATTCGGCTACGAATGGACGGACATCGCCTTCCAGCAACAAGCAGCCGGCAACACAGCGATCTACATCTTCCCGCTATGCGTGTTGTTCGTGTTTCTGGCGTTGTCCGCTCAGTACGAAAGCTGGCTGCTTCCACTGGCCGTCGTTTTGATCGTGCCAATGTGCCTGCTGTTCGCGATCTTCGGCGTATGGCTGCGAGGCATGGACAACAACATCCTGACGCAAATCGGCTTCGTAGTGCTCGTCGGTCTGGCATGCAAAAACGCCATCCTGATTGTCGAATTCGCCAAAGCCGAGGAAGACGCCGGGAAGAACCGATTCGATGCTGCCATCGAAGCTTGCCGACTCCGACTCCGCCCCATCCTGATGACCGCGTTCTCGTTCATCCTCGGCGTGATCCCCCTGTTGATCGCTACCGGAGCCGGATCAGAAATGCGTCAGGCACTCGGAACGGCCGTCTTCAGCGGCATGCTCGGCGTCACCATCTTCGGCCTGTTCCTCACACCAGTCTTCTACGTCGTCCTCCGAAAATTCAGACGAAAGCCAGCATTTGCTTCTGGAAGTGGCGAAATAGTAGATGACGCTGCTGCCAAAGGGGCTCAGAAACGCAATGAGCCGGAATCACCATAGGTCGGCTCGTCCCAATCAGACAATGCCCCAAAAGGCTCGCACCGTGAACGTCCAGCCCTCTGAAAGAAAAGTAGCAAACCAATCTTTCCGACTGACTCACACTACGAGCATCAGGCTGCATGCCCCGAGTGAAATCTCTGATTGCCTTTATCTCATCCTGTGCCAACCGTAGCTGGCCACGAGCCAGTGTGTAGTCGGCATGTGGTTCGGCAAATTCGCTTCCTGTCGATTAGTTGACCTCGGCTCCGGAGTCTTCGTTGAATCGGTTCTCCAGAAACTGGCAGCGTGCGTCGAGGACGTAGGTTCGGTTCGGAGCCAGCTTCACGGCCTGATCGAAGTCGGCGAGGATGTTCTCGTCATCGAAGGCTGGCGAGTCTTCTGGCTTCGAAGCGTTGATGTCCATGAAGAATATCTTCTGCCGTGCTCGGAGCAGCCATGCGTCTGGCAGTGAGGCGTCGAGATCGATCGCGAGGTCCAGGTCGTCGATCGCTGCCTTTCGGTTGGTGAGGCTGGGTGAGTAGCCGCTGAAGCCGAGACTCGGCGGGCAGTTGCTCGTGAGAACGACAGCTCGGGCGTAGAGGAGCCAGGCGTCGTGTGGGTGCGGCTCAATTGCGGTGTTGATGAGTATCGCCGCCGAGCGGGTTGATTCTCCGCCTGCTGCCAGCAGGTCAGCGATGATCGGCCTGACTTTGTCGGGATCGGCAACGGCATCCTTCGATCTTGTGGACGTCATGAAACTGAAGACGAACCCGCAAAGACCTACCCACGCAGCCTGCGGCAGTGAGTCACTGACAAACCACACGCCAATGGCAATGCCTGCGCCCTGTATCGACACCATCATCGTGACGTGTGGTATCCGGAAGAAAGCTCGTAGCCACGGAAGTTGAAAACACCAGAACGGCGTCGAGAACATCCCGGCGACCGCACTGTAGACGGGCCACCGAAGAGTGCTTAACGACGCCCCGTCTCGAAAGAAGCCGTAGCTGCCCCCGATGCAGGTGAAAGCAATCGTCGTCCACAGCGGGTAGCTGAGCAGAAACCGCCACGGCCGGTCCCACGGCATCAAATGGAGTTGCGGCGACTCGAAGCTGTCAACTAAATTGGCGATTAGCCCAACTACAAAGGAAAGTCCAACTCCCGCTGCCAGAAACAAAGCGAGGTGCGGCCAGGTCCATTCGATGGTGGTAAGTAAAATCACCCCCAACACGATATAGCCAAGACCACTCACGAGTATGAAGAACCCGAATATGGTTCTCGCGATGCTCGCAATCTTCTGTCGAGTGGTTGACGGCGTCTCACTGTCTGCTGAAAGTTTGCCGGCGCCAGCCTGAATGTCATCGTAATGCTCGTTCATCGTTAAGTCTTCCTGTCTTGCCAACCTCATATGCAGACAACGGAATTCCACCTGTCGATCAAGCAGAGTTTGGTTGTGGCAGCTGCGTATGTGCGGCGCGAATCAGCGAGCAGAATTGAGCACGCGGAACCGCGAAATGATCGAGTTGAATCTGTTCCGGGCGTCATCGGCGTGTGACGGTGCTGACCATCCCAGGATGACGAAGTAACGATCGGGGGCCTCAACCGTCGACAAGCGATATGTCACTCGATTGTCCCCTTCGGTCCCTGTGATCTCGACTGTTCTTGCCATGTGGAGACCGAGCTCCACCGTGAGAATGCGACTCTGCGTGACATCTGACAGGACGTCAGTGATGCTCTTGATGTTGAGGCTCGTGTACTCATCCAACGTCATTGTCCGCAGGTCGATCTTTGCTTCGTGGCGAACGATCAGTGCGATGTTCCCGGCTGGATCGGACACTTGCATCGCCGGTGTTGGTTGCAGAGCAGCCAGGTCTGCATTCGGCCCCCAGCCGCCTGGTACAGTCATTTCGCAGAACCCGTCGGCACTCTGCAGGACACTCGGCTCCGCGGCAGCCGTGTCCTTCGCAGCCTGTGTCGCAGCTGAAATTGCTGGCACAAGCAGCGACAGCAGAATCAGTACAACCGCTAGGCCGATCAGTCCCAGCAGCGCCATTCGTAGTCGAGGTTGAGGTTTCACAGCCTTGCCACGATTGAACCAAACCTTGTCCATTGCTCCATACAGTGACATGAACAGGCCGGCGGTCACCGATAGACCTCCGATTACATTCAGCACACCGTCACGTTCCGTGAGCCCGGTCAGCGTCGCCAGATCATTCAGGGCATTAACGGCGACCCCACCTGCCAACAGCGTTCCACCAAACATAACCCACGGCCGACGGAAGCCACCGTCGGACTGTGGAAGATCGGTGGCTGTAACTTGCTCAGACATCTGTTCGTTCTCCTGTCAGGGGAACCGCATTCAGCGATTCCGTCGCTCTAAAAAGTGTGAGCGATCAACGTCCTGAGACAGGGTTCCGGCCGGGGCAGGAAGAGGTCACAGTGGTCAGCGCATAGCAGAGGGCGCCGAACCAAGGCCGCTCATCCAACCTCCGCCAAGAGGCACGACAGAACAACACCGGCCGACGCCCCCATACGGAGACGTGGCTTCAGTGCTGCTTCTGTCGTTCAAGAGCCCGAGGGCTCAGGTTGGCGGTTTTGGATAAAGCAACGCTGACGCTTCACGCGTCAATCAAATTGTGTTGGTGACAGCTCCTGGCCGTCGGATATGTCTTTTCCGGCTTACTCCTCAAGGAATCGGATGTTTTCAGATAGCGTCCGAGATTCTACAACGATCGATGACGCATTTCAGTCCTGGTGAACTCAGAATTCCGCCGCGTGACATCGACACCGTACGGATTCTCGCCCGATGCACCGGCCACACAGAGCCAATCATGGCACTGGCTCTCCATCCGTCGGGGCCGTTTTCTCTGGCAGCCACGACTCGCTGGCCAGCGCCGTCAACCGCGTCAGAATGACAGGTGACCTTCAGCAGCGTCAGGGAACAACGGAGCCCCGTATGGATGCCCGGTTTCACCTTGAAGTATCAGAAAGCATTGTTGAATTCACGCCCGCTGATGTCGGCGTTAACCACAGGCTGTATTGTCCAATCGTCTGCGCTGATGCACCGCAGCCACCGTTGTTGCAGATCACTCTATTTGTCATTTAGCCCCACGTACCTGCAATTCTTTGTTGGCTGCCAGGATGCTGCCCGTGGTGCTGAGCAGCCGCAACGAAGAGACACGTCCGGCAAAGTTCTCGTACTTAGATGCGTGCAATGCAGCCACGGTCAGCGGTACATCGCTCCGCATCAACCCGGTCGGGTATCGCATCAGCTTCGCAAACTCTTTCACCACCAGCTTACGAGTCGGCTGCCGCAGCAACTTGATCTCCATCTTGACGCATTTGGCAATCGTCTCATTTGTGTTAGCGGTCACACCACCGCGCGGGGCGATCATCAGCCGGCGAATTGTCAGCAGGAACTTCCGCTTCCCATCCCGCGTGTACGGTTCGACCGAGAGACTCTGCAGGCCTCCAGTGATCTTGCTGAGCGGCGACGGCGCTTTCATGTTCATCATCGCCGGCCATTCTACTCGAACGAGGTCGAATAACTGTCGCTGCAACTCGCTGTTGTTCGCGTCGTCCGGTTCCACTAGCCGCTGGTCCCACCACCACACCAGGTCCACACCCAGGTTTTGTGTGAGAACTTGGGCCTCTGTGTTTTCTGACTCGTGGTCAGTGCCAAGGAGTAACTCTTGGCTCTGGCCAGAAACGTCCGAATCTTCCATCTGTTGCTGAATTACGGCAGCTTCGGTCTCTCGGCGGCCCAGCGCCTCGGGGGCATGGAACAATGCAAAGTCGACTCGCTGCCATAGGTCACGCACCCCGCGAGCGTAACAAAAGGGGCAAACCGCCGTACGGTTGCAGGTCCGGAAGGACTCACGCCCGCGGGCCTGGTTCGCGTGGAAGCCAGTCGCCCCTTTCGGAATAAAAAAAGTCGGGCGACACCGTTGGGCTCCCGCCCTGTCCCGCAACCCCTTAGAAGTATTCGCAGCGACGGACCAACCGGCATCGCCCAGCTCCGCGACGCGGTTCTGCCACATTCCGTATAAGTCGCCAGCTTTCGACGCGACCTGTTTCTTTCGTAGCTCCATTGTAAATTCGGCTGCGCTGGAAGGCTTCTTCGGCCAACCCATCAGTGCGTACAACGTGGATTCCTGCTGAACTTGGTCAGGGTATCGCATCGGCACTGCCGCAGCACGGTAAACAAATCTACTCATTTATGCATTTTGTTGACGCGTCGCCAACATTCCTAGTCCGTACGGCTTCGCTGTGAACGTGCCGTAAGTGACTTCCGAAAGATGGGTAAGTTTTATCGTGAATCGGTAGATGGTCGAGAAGGATGAACAGCATAATCTAACGGCGTTATCTTATCTACTATCTTTGATAGTAGGAGGGGCTCCTGTAGCCCGCCCCCTCTCCCTTTCTCTTCGAGAGAGGGGGTTGTGGTGGTAAATAATGGAATCCAGAGTGATGGTTACCGTGAGAATTCAGAGTTACCTCTAAAAAACCTCAGTGATATCTCACTTCCGACGAAGAACGGGCACTGCCGAATGTAAACATTATTTTACAACCCTGCTGCCGCCACCGAGTGGTACAATCCGAGTTGTGACACTCCGAGGTTCCACACCCCAAATCGTACTGGTCGAGTTAGACGTTCAGACATCAAGTCCACAATCCTTACACGACTCAGCCACGACAGCGACCCCATTCTTGGCCTCCTGCGAGGCGCCGACCATGCGTCCCTTTCAAGTACCGCAACATGCCACAGCTTCCGCGCGAGACTCGCCACAGCACGTTTTAAGGTCTGCGAACAGGTTCACGTTCCGATGCGGCAGCTTGGTCGATGGCGCTGCGAGCCATACGGGCCGGAAGTGCTCGACATAGATCGTCTCGACGCACTCTCCGAGCATGTAGCGGCCCTGCGCGATGGCGTGCAGTCGGACTTCCAGCAGCATCTCGGTCATGCCTGTCGTAATCAGTGCCGAGTCCAGCCACCACACTACGTCATCGCGGGACAACGTCGACTGGACGCTCAACGCCTCCAATCGTCGACTCGCGGTCGTCGACCGTCCCCGTCTGGACACCGCTGACGTGACGGCTTCTTCTCAGACGAGTTCCCGGCGCCTCGGCACCGTTCGCAGTACAGCCCATAAACGTACTGGCTGGTCTCCACGAGCTCGAACTCGGAGAAGGCGAAATCGCCGCGTGCCAGCGACGTCGCTGACTCCATCGTGACTACGAGTCCGCCGGAGTGCCAATTCCGGGAGCCATCGTCGACTCACATTAATCATTGCACTATGTTACGGATAACACGAGCCAACCTGTACGGAGATAGAAATGTCGAACAACGTAGAATCACTGTCGCGACTCGTACCCTGGACGCAACTGCTGCCGCATCTGGGGCTCACGTATGAGGCAATCAGTCTGCCTGCGTTGGTGGACTGCCCACTGTGCAAGAACGGGAAACTGCGGGTCTACCGGGACTTTCTGCTGAACAGTGAGTGGCTGTATTGCCATAGTTGCAGGTTCGCCGGTGACACGATCGAGTTTGCCGCCGCAGTATGGAGAGTCGAAGTTGTCGAAGCGGTGGCGCGATTACGGCAAGAGGAAGTGCTGCCACACGACACCAGCGAGGAAGCCATTGATGTCTATCTCGACCAGATCATCGATCAGCGAGTGCGGCTGAGTAGATTCGAGAACAACTCCATTGAGCGCATTGCGAGAGACAAAAACGGCGGTCTGCACTCGCTGTTACGGCACTTCAAGATCGAGCGGTTCGTGAGTGAGCCGCGTTGGCAGGAACAAGGAGCGAAGCTGGTGTGGGGAGCGAGCTGTCGCGAGGTGGAAGACCTGTTTCACCCACGCTCGTACGAAGTCCGGAATCGCAGCAATCGGAACGGCAAGTCTTCAGAGCGTCGCGGGCCAGGTCCGGGGGCACGTCGACTTTTTAAGGGCGAAGGCTGGGATGATGTGCTTGTTGTGCCGTACTACGACTTGCCCGGCCGAGTTTGCTCACTGCTGATTATCGGGCGAGATGCCAATCAGGAGAACGGTGATGTGTTGTTCAAGCCGTTGAACATTGGTGGAAGCCGTCGCGACAAACGCGAGTCCGGAGTTTCCTCACTGCTGAATCTGATCGGAAAGCCGCATAAGGATTTTGGTGACGCCTTGTTCGTGATTGCTGACCCGCTCGTGGCACTGTGGCTGCAGCTCCGGCACCTGCGGGAAAAATCGGACCCATTGCCCATCGTTGGCAGCGTGCTCGACGAACGGTTCTCCACGGAGCACGTGTTCGACCAGCTTCCCACTCGCCGGATGATTCTCTGGGGACCGAAGCGGGATCACCAACTGTTCCGACAGGCCGTGGCGGCGGATGGAGCTGTCTCGCCACGATCAATCACTCCGAGCCAGATGCGTCGTCAAACCGGAGGGATGCCGTCGAAAATCGTGCTCAACGAGCTGGCCAAAGATGCCGTCCCGTGGCCGGACGCCCTTGCCGACGAGCTGACCTCGCTGGACGACCTCGATGCGCAGAATCTGCTGTCAGGGCTCAGGTTGACGCCAGGGGAGCAGGAGAGGATTTCGCGGCATGATGACTTCGATGTGGTGTCGCGAATTGACCGACTCAATCAGCATGCGGTTCGCCGCCGCCGGGCGTTCATCAACAATCGTGCCATCATTGAGACAGCGGGAACCTGGTGCTTTGAGGACTCGGAAGAAGAAGTCTGCAACGGAACGGTTCGAGTGGAACGTGTCGTCCGAACAGACGCCGGTCGAACCTACTATTCCGGATGGGCGCAGGTCCACGGAACCGACATCAGGACGCCCTTTGTGCTGGACAGTGATCGTGTCCACAAGCATGGGCTGCTGCCAGTTGTCCGTGATACTTTGCTCGCCGACCGTAAGTCAGAGCGACCGCTGATTTTCATTCAAAGAATCGCCAGGGATTCATTGGACATTGCTCTGCAGTTCTGTGAACCGGTCAGCGAACGTGGCACAGATCGCGTCGGGTGGCACGATGACAGTTGCTGCTTTGCGTTTCCTCAGTTTTCGCTCGGACTCCACGGCGAGGCTACCAATCGGGCGACAATCTTCGACACCGGACAGTCTGTCCCCGCTGTCGATTGGGAGCGACCGTTTTCTGACCAACTGGATAAGGACTCCATCCCGATTCTGTCGGAGAGTGCCGCCGACGTCGCCCTGCTGTGGGCAGTGGCTGCGTGCGTCGCTGAACAATTACTGAGCAGTCTGTTATTTGCGACGCGACACCCAGTCGTCATTGAAGGCAGTTCGGCGACCGCAGGGTTCGCGGCCGCTGAGGCTCTTGGCTGTCTTCGATGCCCCGGCAAGTCTCGACGCACAAAGATGACCGCTGATGACATCGTCGACGTCTGCGAGAAGCACAGTCTGCCTGCCCTCATGCCGATTAGAACCTGGTCGGAAGCCGAGATCGACGCCGTATGCAGTCGGCGAACTGACTCCGTCATCATCAACGGCAATCGCAATGCCGTTCGGTCTTTGGGGACGCAGGGCCGATGGCATATCATCCATTCGCGAGAACATGTTCGCTACATCCGTCGCGAAGTTGTGAGTGCCGCGCAGCAGCTGATGCCACAGTATCTCAGGCATGTCCTGCAGCAATCCCCGCCGTTGACATCGAGCTATCCTGGCGAGCCGTCAATTCGACGCATTTTCAGGGACATGGCCAAGTGGCTGGAAAAAGTCGCGGTGAACTCGACGGTCATCCAAAGGGCGGAGACATTGCTCACCCCTGCCGGGAGCCAGCGTCCGATTGAGCATTTCATGGAACTGATGAAGAAGTTCGTCAAGAGTGACGATCTCTCATTGACGTCAGAGCCCGTGCCTGTGACCGGCTCGTCGATGAACTTGCATATCGACCGGCTGAACGGACGGCTGTGGATACCCAAGGACTGCGTCTCGCGAGTACTGAGCGACAAGAATGCACCGCCGATCGATACCCAGGCCGTCACAGCAGACATGCGGGATTGCTACGCGCTCGCCGGAGAACATGAGACGGACGAAGTGTCTGGCTGGTTTGTCGCGCTTGACGACTTTTGGTCGACCATCAGTCCCCAACTCCAAGAGGCGGAAGTGCTCGCCACCGCTTCGTCCTGACGCACTCCACAGCGTCCTCGCACCGCAAGAATGCGCTTGGTCCGCGCAGGATTCGCCGGCGTTGAGCCCAGAGTTGCGACGGCCAGCAACTGCAGCTCCAGAGGTCTTGCTGTTCAATGCCGGAATGTGATTCCTGCGCGCATGCAGAGCACGATTCGGTCCGACTCTGTACCAAGCCTGTCAGGTTGGTGAAGCCGAGGATTGAGCCCAGACTTCGTTGCATGTCTTACCCCGACAAAGACTTACGGCTATCCACTCCGAGCACAGTGTGTACGCGGTCGAACCCTGCGTCCTCACGTCAGCCAGCTTCGTGACAGCCGCGCGCCGCCGGAAGCGACTTTCTGGAAGGCACCTGAAGGTACCTGCGGACCGCTCTACCTTACTCGGGACCAGTATTTTCCTCCGCCTGACTTTCCGATTCACTTCAGTCGTCAGAAGTTATTGCGAAAGGACGGGTGTTCCCCGTATGTATTAGCGGGTGCCCGGCCGGGCGAGGCGCGACGGGCTGTGTGAAAACATCCGCAGCGGGCCGGACGTAGAGGTGAAGTATTGGTGTCCTTGGTACTGAGTTGATAATCCTGTCCGCTTCGACCTCGCCTACGAGATACTTCAGCGACGCATGCGTCAGATTACGATACCCGAACGACTTCAGCTCGCCGGATAGTGGCCCGGGCTCAACGTCATTCGAGTCCGCTACAAGCGAGTGCTTTATCTCGCGTCGCAGTTCCCAGAGCTCTGCTTCTTTCAGCTTGAGTTCCTCGTAGCGTCGCAATTGCTCCTGCATGACTCCGTACGGTTTCAGTGGAGCAGGTCTTCGGCTTGGAGTAGTTTCATTAGTGGGGACATTTTCCTCCAAGTCGACTAACGCAAAAGCTCTACTTGTTGAATCATCGTGCACTGTGGACTCCCGACTGGAATTAGGAATTCGAAAAAGAGCCAGAGTGCGAGGGCGTTCCTTCGCCCCCGTACTCCGACGTCGGGCACGCAACGTGGCGTTTGCCCTGATCAGCGTTGCCGGTTAGAGCGGAGCGATTACCGGCCAGACCGGACAGTCCCAACGCTGAAGGCTTTGCCCTGCGAATACAGGACCTCCAGTGACGGTATGCCTGGCTCGACCGTCCCAGCAAGTCCCCAGTAGAGAGGCAATCCCGGAAACCGAGATCACGCATCACACACTGGACTTCCTGCAGAATCGACCGCTTCGCTTCACCCACAAAGGCAGGCCCGTAAGACATGATCCACCCCCGTGCACATTGAAGTGCGGATTCGGGTGGGTCAGAGGACTCGTGAGCCTTCTGGAGTCCACTGCGTAGTCCGGCCCATGCAGTGGGGCCAGGTACGAACCGTAGACGATCGTCCTGCAGAGTGATTCGGAACCCAAGCAGGTCCACTGCATCACCCCGTTTCAGATCGCCGACAGGTACACCGCCGTCCGGCTGCGTATCCTTCAGAGTAAACTCTGTTGGACCGAACAGTTCCCGGACGCAGTGCAGCGTCTCCTCGCCTTCGGACACGGTTGCGCAGAGGTACGTCAGATCGTCTGAGTACCGCCACCAACCGGGAACATCATCCCTGATGTGTACGTCATGTATTTCGTGCAGCCGCGCGTTCAGGCAGTGGACCGAATACGCACTTCCCTGGTCGATCCCTCGGGTGCGTTCCCTCTGTCCGTCGATGTCCGTCCGCAGCAGTGTTTCAATCACTCCGACCAGCCTGTCGCACGCCAGCAGCTCCCGATGAAGCCGCACGACTTCCTCGACAGCCACATTCTCGAAGGCGTCTTTGATGTCCGCCTGAGCGACCACCCAGCAGTCGGTCGTCTTCATGGTCCACAGCATCTCGGCGAGCATCCGATGCGGTCCACGCCCTGGTCGGTACGCACAGCACCCGTCGAGAAGCCGATTGTCCCAGAACGACTGCATCGTGTCGTGCAGCACTTTGCTGACCACTGCCGTAAAGACGCTCCGCAGCCGTAGCGGCCTGGTCCCGTTACCGGACTTCTTGTCGATCGACGTCGTCCTCGCCGGACCAGCCTCCCACGTCGCTTCCCGCAGCCGCCTTGAGAGGTCTCGCATCGCTGCGGCGACCTCGGCCCGGCCTAGATCGCGATAATGTACGCCGTCCGGTCCTGCGGCCTTCTCACCGAACTCCTGCTGCAGCCCGAACACCCGCATCAGGTGCTCCGGGTCCGTCATTGCGTCGAAGTCCGGCGTGCAGCCAGACTCGGCCTCATACAGGCAGCCGAGTGGATGGCAATCGTGCCTGTAGAAATTGTCTGGGGTCCGCCCACCATCTCTGGCCAGCGTAGTGAAATCGAAGTTGCTTCGCTCGTAGCTCATCGTGCCTCCTCCTTCCGGGAGTCCAGAAAGCGGTCCACGTCGGTGTAGGGTTGCCCTGATGACCGAATCACCGTCCAGCCAGCATCCAGTGCTGCATCCCGTCGATCTTGTGTCCATTGACGAAGTAGGGGGTGATGATCCCGATCATCGAGATCAATAACCACGAGCCGTGACTTTGTGTTACCGCTCACATAATGTTCGACGAGCGGTGCAGGAATCCCCGGCAGACCATCGGCACGAATCAGAACACCAACGCGCTGAAGTTCAGCCCGCCGCAACCCCTCGAATGTCACGATCACGTTCTGATTCGAACGCCACACCGACCGCAACGACTCCCCTGTTACGAGTCCGTCCAGGTTGGACCAGCCATAATGGCCGACGTGTTGACCAGCGAGCACCGCCCAGTGTGGGAGACGCTTCGCCAGTTGGATGGCATGGTCGACCGACACCACAAGGATCACTGTCCGAGCCCGTCCGAGCGTGCTCCAGCCCTGCCACGGCACGAGGCTGTGTAGTTTCTCAGCATTCTGACTCTCGACCGCCTTGGCGATGCTGCAGATCAGCCGGTTGCGAACACCGTGCTGTGTGATCGCTCGCTGTTTTGTCGACGGCACGTTCAGATTCTTCGCCACACGTTCGCCGCCGCGAACGGCAATCTGGACGACCGTCACAGGCCTTGCGGTGACACCATGACGATGGATTCGCAGCCGTTCGAAGCCAAAGGATGCCGTGATCATGTCCCGCTCATACCGCGACAGACGTTGGCCGATCTTCATCAGCCCGAATGTTCGCGCCTTCATCGGCTGCAACAGAGCTTCCTGTTGGCGAAGCCCCACCGCTTCGACAGCATCGAGGGCGATCACGAAGTCGGCACGGAGCATTCCCGCCTGGATCGACTCTCTGGGCGTGACGACAGTCACGCGACGTCGATCTGACTTCGCGTCTGAGACTGCCATCCCCACCTGTGAACCAGTGAGATACCGCTTCAGGCAGGCCGCCAGTCGCTCTGCATTGGCAATTGTCGCCGAGATGACGATGATCTCGGCATCCGGCCATTCGAGGGCGATCTGGGCCACGATCCATGCAGGGTCAACCTCACGGTCCCGATACTCAATCAGCCCACATGGTGCATTACCCGAGACAAAGCAAAGCAACGCGGAATCCCGAATCCCACGCTTGCTCACCGCACCTTTCGCCGCCTCCGGCAGCGACCGGTCTGTCTCGTCCTGGTAGTGAGCCTGGTAGCCATGCCGCTGCAGGAGTGCGACCGCCGCCGGTGCCAACCCGATCAACGCCCGCCCCGCACACCAGACGTCCGCATTCACCTGTGATACCGACTCCGCGCGACCGCTTACATCCCGGTACCTGGACGTCTGTAGAATCCGTAGTTCTGGCAGGACATCCTGAGCCGTGACCAGCGGCAATTGCACAAAGCGGTGTTCCGCCACCAGGGTAATTCCCCGGTGTCTTCGCTGGGTTTCTGCACCCGTCATCTCAGCCTCCTTGCGGATTGACCTGTGACCGATAACACAATAAATCCTGCTCTAGCTCTATTGAGGCCACTCGTGCCGTCCATGTGATGGCGCTGCAGTGCTCCGGTAAACGTGCGAAGGGTGCCTGCCACCTGAGCGACAGCTTCGTCGCAGTCAACTTCGTCAAATGTAATCGTCATCGTGGACCGCTTTTCTGCCGTCAGTTGGAATGCAGTATTAGCTCGGTGAGTACGTCGTCTACGCTTACCTGCCAGTTCGCGGGCAAAACCCGCCACTCGTGTTGAGGTAAGTCGATGCTCTTTTTCCCCAAACGCCCTCAGAGCAAGTGTGTAGGGCGTTCGGGGAAAAGTTATGTTGGATTGGGTGGCTGGTTTAACCCGCAACTTCGTGGCCGAAATCAACCCGCAAAATGACATACCTTTAGCGGTAATAGTCATCTTAATTTTCCTTCGCATTGAGCCCACCACGATTTATCCCGTGACGGGTTCCAAATGCACGTCCGCCAGCTTCTTCTTCGGCCACGACGACTTGACGATCACGTTTTGCCCCGTCGTCATTTCAACGATTTCCGATTTCATTCTTAGTTCCTCACTCTGTACGAAAAGGTGACATCACGACCAGCGGCCTGGTCGAACTGAGACCTCAAGCGAAAGTGACGGAGCCCAGGGGACAATCTTTTTTGCCAGATTTTTACTTCTGCGCGATCGGCGCTGGGCGGCGCTGCCCTTGGGCGAGGGGGTGACGACTCAGCACGTGACGGGATTATCAATCAGCGATTGCGACTCCAAGTCTCTCGCTCTTCGACACTGGAAGGTGCTCTCGACGCGAACGCCGGGCACGAACCAGTCCGCCCCTGTACCATGCTTATCAGATTGGCGCTGGGGCGAGCAGCGCATCCGAATGCGCTACATGTGCTTCTTGGGTAAAGGCTTACGACCATCGTCACCGTGGGAGTTGTTGGCACAGACGAATCCTCTGTCCTCCCATTAGCCAGCTTCATGGCAGCCGCGAGCTGCCGGTAGCAGCTTACTGGAAGGCGCGACGAGCATACCTGTTGTGAAAGAGTCCCTTCGAGTTTTTTGCCGGCCAGAGGCCCGTTCTGAATCGATGCGAGTCGCTCGCGTTGCTTACAGCTAACGCGTCGTCGCGTGACTCCACCTTCCGTATTTTGCTGTGGTCGGCGGTGTGCTTCCAGATTTTGTGTTGAATTGCTGTCCCCTTTGCACTCTGAGCTTCGCCTGATGAATGGCGACCACGGGGGAGCGTCGCCAATTCGAAATCCATGCATCCCCCGCTTCAGTAGGAACGATCAAAATGATCAAAACTATCGAGAGCACGGCAACCACGCGTCAGTTGAGGATCATCCGCATCGAGCGGCGGACGTTGGAGGCCATAGTGGATGTGCCGCTCGATGCGGTGAATGACGATTTCGAGGAGATCGCATCATTGGCGCAGTGCTCGGGAATGATGCTGGTCACTGAATCGGATGTTCTGGATCAGACAATCGAGGACGCCGATTCAACGGCAGGAAGTGACGTCCAGCGTCATGAGGCGTTTGACACGCCGTGTGACGAATGCTGGCAAGGAGAACTGCCGGTGCATTTCCTGGCGGCTCAGTTCCACGGAAAGGGACCGGGATGGGAGGTTGAGTCGCTGAGTCAAAATCTCGATGGTGCATTCGGACTTGAGCGATGTACGCCGCGTCAGCTTCGGGACTTACTTCATAACGAAGTCGTCTGGCGCAGCTCACTAATCGGAAGGGATAAACTGGACTTCCACCGCATCAACGTCCGGATGGAAGATGGAGTCGTCCGTCCGGCTGTGGTTTATCGCTGCGACGATTTCAGCGTCATACTAGCGGTGGCTCCGGATGGAGCCAGGCTTGGCACCTTCCCAAATGGACGGTGTGGCGTCTGGGAAGGTGATTTGGTTTACTTTGACAAAATCGACCTGAAATCCACAGTCTTGATGAGTGGTCCCTGGTTCGTTGAGGACGTGATATCAGACCTAATGGACGCTGGCCTCCCTTTGACCGATCTTTACCTGGACGACGAATGTGTGGTCGCAGATGGAGATGCAATGTGGTCTGGAGCGGTGACGCAATTGCCGCTTCCAAACCGGATCGAGCCATTCCACGAGCAAGGTCTCCTGAACGTTGAGCGCTACTGGGCTCTGTAGTGTGATGGAGCATTCGGGACCTGAGTCACGATGACCGGGTCCCGTTTCTTTCATAGTCAAGGTGGTGTGACGTTACCGATAACGGATAGCAGCAAAAGCAGATTATTCTTCCCGAGTAATCCGAAATTGGACGTCGGCCGTTCGATCGAAATCGTCTCGTGTCGCTGGAAGCCGAATCAGCAGGTCTCGATATGGCGAGCAGTAGAGATGCATCCGAGAGCCGTTTGATGTCAGCTTGTGCGCAAACGGAGCTAACAGAATGTTGACCTCAAAATTTTCGTACCTGGGCCCGAATTCTGGCTTTGCATTTTCGAGAAAACCAGACAGGCTATAATACGTGCCTGCTGGTTTACCCTCAGGCCGTCTGAGGGCGGTCTCAATCAACAGTGGAAGCACTTGCTCAGACTCATGCGGGCTCATTAATCCCCACTTCTCCCATTTGATCGCGATGAGGTCTTCAACAACTGCCTCACCGTTTACGTCGTGGATCACGACCTTCATAGAGATCGATGAATCCAGAAAGCTTAGGTGTTGCCGCTCAACAGCGGTCGAAAAGGGTGTCGCTCGAATTGTGGTTTCCTCAGCATCCTGCCGTGCGAGTAACCAGATCGTGACTCGATCCCCTGAGTCAGTGTACTCGGGACCAAACAGGGCCGCAGCATCCTTAACCATGTGCCAATCGGTCAGGAGTGACGGTGTATGTCTCAAGCCAGCAAAAACGGGAATTCCTCCTTGCATGACGACGTCGTCACCATGTTCGGCAGTCGCCTGTGATTCACTGATGAGACGCTGTGTCCAGTCACGGTACTGGTCCGAGTCGACCGAAAGTCTGATCGGAATAGTGATATGGTCCTGAAACTCGTCGTATGCCGTTTCGCCGGTGCGGACGATTCGTATCATGTCCGGCCACGATTTCAGTGTTTCGATGAATGCAGGGGGACTGGAATGGCTTTCAACTTCCGGCGGGCCTGCTGTGGCGACACTATTGTCGACATCCTCGCTGGTCTCTGAGGTGTTCAGGATCACAGTCGCAATCATTCCGATCGCGAGCAAGACAACTGCGGTTATGGCGAGACCATACCGCCGCATCTTGGAACTCAGTTTGTTCTGTGGCTGATCGTCGCTCTGGCCGACGTTTTGCAGCTTCTTGACGAAGTCGCTGCACGACTCGTAGCGCTTAGACGAATTGGCAGACAACGCCTTCATCAGGATCGGGCGTTCGCCAGGAGTCAGATAAGAAAGCTCTACAGAGCCGTCCTGCTTTCGAGCCATAACCTGCAGTGGTGAGCCAGAGAACGGTAGTCTGCCGGTCCGAAGGAAGACGTATGTCAGTGCGAGTGAATACTGGTCGGAGGTGTTTGCGAGTTGTTTCCCGTAGGCTTCGGGCGGCGCGAAACTCATCGTCATGCGCCCCGTTTGTTCGTCGATGGCTCCCATCAGCGGTCGGGCGATGCCGAAGTCGCCGACTTTGACACGGCCTCCCGTCAGAAACAGGTTGGCCGGTTTGATGTCGCGGTGTTGAATGCCGTGCGTGCTGGCGGACGTATTCCGGTTAAGATGATCGATCCCACTGGCCGCGTCTGCGATGTACTGAAGTAGTTCCGAACGTGGTATTCCATCGAGGCCTCGATCGACCGAATCTCGGAACTGGTCGAGCAGTGTGGATTCCGCAAGTTCGGAGGCGATGATCAGGTATCCGTGCTGACTCCACGCACCGAACAGGGCGAGCAGATTCGGATGCCGCACACTCTTGATCACTTTCAGAGACCGATGCTCAACGCGAGCGGCCTCTGAGGAACATTGGATAAATTTCAAAGCGATCTGGAACCCACCCGGAGCGTTCGCACTCCAGACTTCACCAAATGAGCCGGAACCGATCCTGGATACAAGCCGGTAACCGTCGAACGGCTCCGCGTCTTCCGTGAGACGTAGAGTCGGTGCCGGCGGCGATTGTCCGACTCCAAGTGCGGCATCGACTGCATCAAGCTTCCGGACTCGCTGCCGGAACCGATCGACAACCTCGGGCGAATCGTTGCGACAGTGCTCTGCGATAAACGCGTCGATTGACGGCAACTCCCCCGCGTCGGCTTGATCTTCCCAGAGGTCCAGAAGGTCTTCAATGTGGTCGTCACTCACTCGGGCGACTCCTGACTGCCATCGCCCAACAGTCCCTGCAACCCCTCACGCGCGCGACGCCACCGTCTCTTGACTGTCCTTACGTCGATCTGAAGCAGATCAGCAATCTCCTGCTGGGGAAGGTCCTGATAGTAGTACAACCGAAAGACCTCGCGTTCGTCTTCGGGAAGTGCATCGACGGCAGCGCCTAGGTTCTCGATCAATTCAGCCTGGACCAGTTGCGTGCCTGGTCCAGGGCCATTCGCCGTTGCCAAATGGATTGGACCGATAGCGTCCTCATCAGAAGACTGGCTGTCGAGTTTTTGGTGACGTCCAACCCCGTGGCCAATAAAGTGCTTGCGGAACAAGTCAGTCAGCTCCCGCTGCACATAGAGACTTGCTAGCCCGATGAATGCGCGTTTGTTCTCCGGCTTCATCTCAGACAGCGCCTTGTGCAAGCGAAGCATCGAACGGTTCAGCACGTCGTCAGTCTGTTCGACGTATTTGAGGTCTGACTCTCGCCGCAAATGCTGCCGAACGAGAGTTCGCAGTCGTTCGCAGGAGTGATTGATGATGGCGTCGCGAGCGGAATCGTCACCCTCACGTAACTGGCCGAGCAGTATTTCCAGCGTCCCGGTTGATGCTTCCACTGCGTTGCCCCCAAATGTCTATTTCACCAGTAATAGCCGGAGGATTCAAATCCAAACAACAATTTGAGCTCTGATCCGTGTTTGGTGGACATAAGAAGTCGTTCAATTCGAGAGAACGAAATTCGAAATTACCTGTCCCCTGAGACCCCGCCACAACATCCAGCGCTTCGACGCTTCCGATCGAGGCTGTATGGCCCGAACAGTACGATTCTGGGCGAAGCAAGCCGTACAGGAACAGAGCGAAGATTGCGCCGCGAATGCGCAATAGCACCTCGAAAGCTGGCTTCCGGAGTTCAGGGGCTACTCTTGGGCCTAGTCCATGTCCGTGAGGCACTTGTCGATCTGCAACTCGCGACGCAACCATTTCAAGGCTTTCGCGAGTAACGCGTCCGGGCCACCGGAATAGTGCTTGTCACCCATTGACCGTGGCGCATGCCCGAGAAAGTAGCTTTCGAGGCCTGAGTAGTTTTCCTCGCCACGCAGCAGAGTTGCTGACGTCTTCTTCAGACAAGTAAATGATCTGCCGGAAATCTTCAGGCGTCTGCATAGGCGTGCAAAGTTGCGTTGAATGTTATCGACCTTGTACAGCTTTCCGTCTGGGCGAAGACTCTCAACTTTCAGCGGGCTTCCGTTTTCATTGACAAGCAGCCGCTCTGGATCGGACGACCGGAATTCCTTCAGGAGCTGCAGAGTCTCAGGCCAAAGTGTGTAGGTAACTTCTGGTACATTATCGCCATCACTGGTCTTTGATCGCTTGCGAGAAATGGTGCCCTTCTTCCAGCAAACTTCGGAATGTTTCAGGTCGCTGATGTCTTTCTGGGTAAAGGCTGAATTCAGCGTGAGCAGGATGTGCAACCTATGCCGGCCTCTGGCCGCCCCAAGCAATTGCCGGATTTCTTCCTTCGTGAAGGTCATAATCTTGCCGTGAGACGCACTGATATTGAATTGCTTGTCGTCGATCACGCGCGGCAGGTCTTCGAGCACACGTTGTCGCCACAACCACCGGACAAACTGCTTGGCCGCATCGAGTCGGTCCTTGGCATAACTACCACTGATTTCACTTTTCCCAATACGTCCCTGGAGCGTGGTCCTATAGTCGGTCAAGACGCGTTCGTTAAAGACCGTGACAGGGTTTGCGCCACCGACAAAATCGACCAGTGCGTCAACGTGACGGATGAGATTGGCGTATCGCCCCGCGCTGATTTCTTTGACGGCGACTTCTGCTACTTTGAATTCTTTGAACCGCTGGTAGTTTCCCTCAACTGTCGCACTCCGTGGTACGGTCTGGAGCAACAACTCAGAGTCGATTCGGTCCTGCCAGAGTCGCGCCAGTAACTGATCTGCCGTCATCCCCGTTTCGTCAGCATGCTGTTGCCTGGGAGTGATGAGACTTGAAATGCCAGTCGGAAGTTCAAGAGTGGAGAAGTCGATTTCTTCATCGATCCTCGCGGCCGCGGCAATTGCTTCAACATCTGCCGGTGACGGCTCAAACGTGTCCGTAATCCGGTCACCGTATGCAAGTGGCCTTGGATTTGAGTTACACAGTCCGGCTTGCAGTTCCTTCATCTTGCTTCGTGCCACTTTCGCTTGACGCTGGTCCCCATGCTGAGTCGACCAGTTGAGTACGGCATTCCACTCGATGATGGCGTTTCGGTAATCGTCCTCGTGCGGCTTGACCACCTGAGCATCAATTTCCGCCTTCTTCTGCGACCACTGCTCCAGCGCCTGCTCATAGGCTGCACGGTCGGTCTTTCCATTGCCAGCGGGGAAATAATAGGTGGCCCCGCGATACTTCTTGCGCCACCGCCCACCACGCCCACTACTCCCCTTCTGGTATGTCAATTTTTGTTTGCGTGGCATGCCGGTTCCCCTGTCTGCGTGATACCCTTTGGTGATACCTTTTGGACAAGTTTAGGGGAAAAGGTATCACCAAAATATCAATAATCGCTGTGAAATATGCACATTTCTGGTTTTTCAGTACGTTGACATCGTGGAGGTCACTGGTTCAAGTCCAGTATCGTCCATTTCTGTTCGCCGCAATGGTCTGCACAGAGTTGAAACCTCCGGAATTTCCGGGGGTTTTCCTTTTGGATGGGTGCATTTGTTCAGACCCTTGCTTCCCGTTTCCGCCGGTTGCTGCACCGCTTTTTTGAAATGCTCTTCGGTCGTCTGCAAATAATGGCAACTCGCAACTTGTGGTGAGTTTCCAATCCAGTCACAGACCACTTGAATCAGGTATTCATCGGCCAGCTCAGTCTCTCTCGACGCTCTCAAATTGTGAAAGACTTTCGGCCACGGCTTCAGGCCTGCTCTCTTGATGATCTTGCCAAACTGAGGCTCAAGGTTTGTCGGCAGTCCTTTCTGAGGCTTTCCACGACGCACACAGAGCCCTTCTGAACTTCCTCAAAGCATTGCCCAAGGTACGGCTTCAATTCCGGAAATAGAAGAATGATCATAACACCGCCATTCTGATGACATGGTGGTGATGATGCGGGTTGAGTTTCATTTGCCGGTGTCGGCATTGACTTGGCTGGAGCGGTGTGAAAAAAGTGCGGAACGGGTTCGGCGAATCCGCATCGTCATCCTGGCGATGGATGGCTGGACGGCGCCTGCGGTAGTCGTGGCGGCTGGTCTGGCTCGTCGCGTGTGCCAGGAGTGGATCGCTCGGTTTAATCATTCCGGCTTGAGCGGTCTGGGTCATCGCCGGGGACGTGCATGACGATCGGTTCTGGCGCCCGAGCAGGAAGTTGCCGATCGGCATCGCATTGAATCCGGGCCGACAGAAGTCGACCAAGTGTGCTCGCTGCATGGCCAGGATTTTCAACGCATCCTGGAGGAAGTGGAGTGCCCCTGATTTCTGTACCACGGCTTATGAGAGTTCGGGTTGGGTAAGG
>CAXBME010000004.1:0-391804 GCA_963976765.1 uncultured Planctomycetaceae bacterium | reverse complement strand
CTCAGATTCATCCATTCCGTGGAACCCGAACTTTGCCCTCTGACGAAGCACTAGCCTGCCGTCAGTGGTGCTCGGCACCGAGCCGCCTCGACAGGGGTCAGCCAGCGGCAACCCGATTTCTTTTGCAAATACAATTTCGTGGGCATCCGAGACGACGCGAGTCAGTCCTGAGATCAACCCGCGAGTCGCTTTCGACCGGCTGTTCAGAAATCAAACCAGTCCCGAAGCACGACGGCGGAACCTCGACCGCAGAAGTATCATCGATCTTGTCCTGGACGATACAAAGGCTCTGAAGAAGAAAGCCAGTTCGCTCGATCAGCACAAGATTGAGGAATACCTGGCAAGCGTTCGCTCGGTCGAAGAGCGAATCGAAAAGAGCCTGAATCCACCGAGGAAATCCTGGGTGCCGCCGACGACTCCCGATCTGGCAGCCCCTGCCGCCGGGATTCCGCGACGTCGTGACGAGCATCTGCAACTGATGATCGACCTGATGGTTCTGGCCTTTCAGACAGACACGACTCGCGTCGGAACTCTGATGACTGCTCACGGTTTCAGCCGCCAGAATTTCAGCTTCCTGGACGGCGTCAACAGCGATCATCACGGCATGTCGCATCACCAGAATCAGGCCACGGCTATCGCCGAGTACACAACGGTCAGTCGCTGGTACATTGAGATGTTCTCGGGCATGCTGCAGAAAATGAAAGCAATCGATGAAGGCAACGGCAGCCTGCTGGACAACACAATCGTGATGTACGGTTCAGGGATGAAAGACGGCAACGGCCACGTCCGGGAAAACCTGCCGATTCTGCTTGCTGGCGGCGGGCAGGGCCGCATCAAAACGGGTCGACACCTCGTCTGCCCGAAACACACACCACTGTCGAGCCTGCACGCGTCACTGGCCGGAAAGCTCGAAGTCGGCCAGGAAACATTCAGCGACAAACCAATCGCCGACTTGTAATACGACTTCCGGGAAACGACATTTGATAAAGCCCGTCTCTGACAATCAGAGACGGGCTTCTTTTCTGGAGTTGCTTTTCAGAGCGGATTTCAGATTCTCGCGTTGAAGCAATCACTGGCTCAGTATGAATCGAATTCTCGGACATCTTGCTGCATGCGGCGCGATCGTTGCTTTGATGGTGGCATCTCTGGCTGGCGACTCTGGAAGCGCTGGAGGGAACTACCCGGCGAAACCGATCAAGCTTGTCGTTCCGTTTGGACCGGGAGGGGGCAGTGATACTTTTGGTCGGATTATCAAGCTGGGGATCGATGAAGCCGGGCTGCTGCCTCAGCCGTTTGTAATCATCAACCGACCAGGCGGCAGCGCGACGATTGGCAGTCGGTACGTGCGGGATGCAAAGCCGGACGGCTACACGCTGCTGTTGCTGCACGATGCAATTATCACGGCGAAGTATTCGGGCAAAGTGAAGTATGGCCCGGAAGCATTCGAACCGGTGGCCTCGACGGGCGAGATCGGCATGGTGGTCGTCGTTAAGGATTCATCCCGGTTCGAGACGCTCACGGAGTTGCTCGATGAGTGCAGATCGAAGCCGGATTCGGTGATCAACGGGGTCAATCTTGGAGCCCCTACCCACTTCGCCTCGCTTCAACTGGAGCAGGCATTTCCAGGAGCAAAGTTTCGGTTTACTCAATCGGGAGACGGGGCAGATCGGGCTCATAAACTCGTGGGAGACCACATCGAAGTGTCTTCGTTTTCTGTCTCGGAGTATGTCAGCTTCAAATCTCAAGGTCTGCGGGCGATTGCGTATCTGGGGGAGAAAAGGAATCCGGCGTTGCCGGAAGTTCCGACGGCTCGCGAACAGGGTGTCGACGTCGTCAACTCGAACCGTCATTACTGGTGGTTTCCAAAGGGAACGCCACGCGAATGCGTCGACTACATCGCCAACGTTCTCAAACAAGCGATGGAGACCGAGCACGTTCGTAAGCGGTTGGCCGAGCTGCAGATGGAGCCAAACTTTCTGCAGGGACAGGAATTTATCGACTACATCAATCAGCAGGTCGCGGATGCAAAGACCGTTGGTCAGCAGAAGACTCCGGAAGTTCCTGATATTCCAATGGGCGTTGGCTGGGCACTTGTTGCTTGCGTTGCGGCTATGATCGTCGAGCGTCGTCGCGAATTTGTGGCGAATTCCGCCAGCAATGCTGCTGCTGAAACGTCGCCTGCGACTTTGCGAACGATCGGGCTGCTTACCGCCACGGCGATCTACGTCGTGGCCATGCAGTATGGAGTTCCGTTTGTGTGGGCAACGATCGTCTTTATACCGTGTGGCGGTTTCCTGCTCAGTCAGCAGAAACGAACTCACGCTTTACTGCTGGTCGAAACGTCGTTGCTCGTCGCGTTCGGCGTGCAGTACATCCTGACGAAGGTCGTCGTCACGGACCTGCCGTAGGAGACGTCTCTACCATCACTTCATCTGAAGCTGTGGTGCTCAAGCTGCACCCTGCGTCACTTTCCTCGTAACTAAACCATGAAACTGTCGCGTGTCATCTACTGAAGAAGCCATACAACTTCTGATCGCTCCGACCGGGCTGATTCTGATCGCCATCGGCACGAGCCTTGGAATTCTCGTCGGGGCGATTCCCGGTCTCACCGGGGCGATGCTGATCGCGCTGACGCTGCCACTGACGTACTCGATGGACGCGGGAAATGCGATGATCCTGCTCGTCAGTATGTATGTCGGCTCGATCAGTGGCGGACTGATTACCGCGACGTTGCTCCGGATGCCTGGCACGCCGGCTTCGGTCATGACGACGCTGGACGGCTACCCGATGGCCAGGGGAGGGCAGCCCGGTCGCGCGCTGACGCTGAGCATCATGGCCTCGTTCGCTGGCGGCCTCGTGTCGTGGTTGTTCCTGATCGCGCTGTCAGAACCGATGGCCGAACTGTCAACGAAATTCGGCCCGTTCGAATTTTTCTCACTCGTCATGATGGCCCTGGTCCTGATTGCCTCAGTCGGCGGGAAGTCGCTGAGTGCCGCGCTGTTTTCCGGTTTGCTCGGAATTCTTTGCGCGATGCCTGGCGTCGCTGAGGCGACTGGCGAATTGCGGATGACTCTGGGGTTCGAAGAATTGAACGGCGGACTCAAGCTGCTGCCAGTACTGATCGGGCTGTTCGCGTTGAGCCAGGTGATCAGCGACGTGCTGAGAATCGATGGTTCGATCGAGCAGGTTCCGCTGGCAAAACAGAAGCTGTTTCCCACACTGGCAGACTGGAAGCTTCACTGGGTGAATATGCTTCGGTCGTCGATCATCGGAACATGGATCGGCATCCTGCCCGGCATTGGTGCCAACATCGGATCGGTTGCCGCCTACTCAGCCGCCCGTACTTTCTCAGAGACTCCCGAGAAATTCGGACACGGCAGCGAAGAAGGCATCATTGCTTCAGAATCTGCGAACAATGCAACGGTCGGCGGAGCACTGATTCCGCTCGTCGCGATGGGAATTCCCGGCAGCGTGATCGACGCAATTCTGCTGGGAGCACTCGTTCTGCACGGATTGCAGCCTGGGCCGCTGCTGTTCAAGCAAAGCCCGTCTTTGATCTACACGATCATGGGAACGTACTTTATTGCGAACTTTTTCATGTTCGGCTTTCTGGTACTGGCTGTGCGGCAGATCGCCCGCCTGACCGATGTTCCACGAGCATTCCTGATCCCCGTCATTCTGACATTCTGCGTTGTTGGCTCGTACGCTCTGAGCAACCGCATGTTTGACGTCTGGGTGATGCTGCTCTTTGGGTTGGTTGGTTTCGGGATGGAGAAGCTGCGAATCCCGCTGGCACCGTTTGTCATTGGCTTCGTGCTCGGACCGGTCGCCGAGAGCAATCTGTGCGCGGGACTGATGGCTTCGGGCGGAAGCTATTTGCCGCTCGTGACTCGACCGATGTCGGCAGTGTTTCTTGTCATCAGCGCCGTTCTGCTGGCCGTACCGCTGATTCAACGCCGCCGGGAAGCTAACATTCCCACCCAGTCTTCAACCTAAGTGACAGGAATCAATCGACAGGCACGATTGATTCAGTCAATTCCTCAGGACATCACAAGGCAACATGACTCGACCAAACATTCTGTGGTACTGCACCGATCAGCAACGGTTTGACACGATAAAGGCCCTGGGGAACGAGCACGTTCGCACGCCAAATATCGATGCTCTGGTCGGCGAAGGCGTGGCTTTTACGCAGACGTATTGTCAAAGCCCGATTTGCACGCCCAGTCGAGCCAGCATCATGACCGGCCTGTACCCGAGCCGGGTTCACAACACTCGAAACGGCAACGACACGTTTCCCGATTCGCCACCGCTGATCAGCAGGCTGATCGCCGACTCGGGCTACGACTGTAGTCTCATCGGAAAGTTTCACCTGACAAGCGGCGGGCATCGTCCGGAACCGCGACTTGATGATGGCTTTACGGACTGGTGGCATAGCCATGCCCCTCGCGACGACTGGCCCGAAGGCACACACGACTACGCCGACTGGGTCCGTGCCAAAGGCGGCGATCTCAACGCGATGCGGGACAGTGACGAGCGAGTTCCGGCTGAGTTTCATCAAACGACCTGGGCGTCAGAACGGGCGATCGAGTTCATCTCTCGCGAGCGCGACCAGCCCTGGCTGCTCAACGTTAATATTTACGATCCACACCCGCCGTTCATTCCGCCGAAGTCGTACGCCGACCAGTTCAAAGCGGAAGACATGCCCGGTCCGTACTTCCAGGAAAGCGACCTCGCCCACCAGGCGAAACTGGCGAACGTCGATTTTCAGGGAGAAGTCAAACGACCGGAAGATCACAACGCGAAGGACGCTCAGGCAAAGTACTATGCAATGATCGCGCTGATCGACGATCAGTTTGCGAGAATCCTTGAATGTCTCGACCAGACCGGCCAGCGAGACAACACCGTTATCATCTTTACCAGCGATCATGGAGAAACGCTGGGCGATCACGGGCTGATGTTTAAGGGCTGCCGCTTCTACGAAGGGCTCGTCCGCGTGCCGTTGATCTTCTCGTGGCCGGGACAGTTTCAGCAGAACGTGCAGTGCGACGGGCTGGTCGAGTTGCTCGACATGTCCGCGACGATTCTCGATTTGTGCGGCGTCGAAATTCCCGACTACTTCCAGGGCCACAGTCTGTTGCCCGTACTACGTGGCGAAGCAGACGGATCAAAACTTCGCGACACCGTGCGAAGCGAATACTTCGAGGCGCTCGATCCATTCTTCACCGGCGGCCCGGGAAGTTACGCGACGATGTATCGCGATGAGCAATACAAACTGACCGTTTACCACGATCAGCAACTCGGCGAACTGTACGACCTGCAGGCTGACTCCTGGGAATTCAACGACCTGTGGGATCACCCCGATTTTGCGAATGTTCGCAACGAGCTGATCTGGAAGAGCTTCAACTCACACGTCATGCAGACAACCGACGTCGGCTCAAAACGAATTGCCCCGATGTAGAGGATTCCTGCTCGATGACCGACCTGCAGAAACGCCGTTGCCAGGCGCGGCAACGGCGTTTTGTCTTTGACCGCTGAGTCTCAGCCGCCGATTGCCAGCCACAGGGCCGTTGGCATGACATCCCCTTCAAGCATCACGGCGCTGGGCGTTGCTGGGTTGGACGACTTTCGAATTTCTGGCTTGACGGTTTTAAGAAATTGAAAGATTGCTTCTTCTGAGGCATCCAGCGGCTCGTCGTTGGCATGGTCCGCATCGAATTCTTTGATGCTCGCATCAATGACGGCAGACATCGCCGCCAGAAGTTGTTCCGTTGATTTGCCTTCTCGAACCGTCAGCCCAATGGTCATTCTGATCTTTTCAGGCTCGACTGACGGGTCAACTCCGACAACCTCGTACTCACCAGTCTCGTGAAGGTTCTGCATCAGCGTGGCCATTTCCGATTCGGTCTGGCCGCTGAACAACGGGAGTTTCACGATCATGGTAGCGATCTCGCCGCTGTACTCATTCCACAGCGATTTGATCACCGGTGAGGTTGCCTCTGGTTTTTCCGGATCCTGTTTGAAGATAAATCGTCGAGGGTCCGTTTGTTTTGCAAAGAAATCAGCAAACATGTCGAGCTGAGTGAGTTGTTCGGCTTGATCTTCGGATATCTGGGGTCCGGCCAGATCCCGAATTGCTGCGTCGAGCCGCTCTTCCGGCAGAGCGGCTGCGACCGATGACCAATCGACATCCTTTCGCATCCGAAGGATCATCTCGCTTGTCGTCACGTTGGTGCGAAAAGTCTTTTCGCTGTCGTCGTCTTCGATCCGTGTTGTTTCCATCATCACCGTGCCAGACAAGGTTGCCAGGTTCCGGAGCGACAGACCAAGCTCCCGTCGCTGCCCCCTGGCTTCATCCTTCGCAATCATCATCCAGCCTGGCGTGATGAACACTGCGTCAGCCTGATTGAGCCACTCGCCGATAAGTTGGTGCTTGAGAGCTGCCTGGAAATTCAGGGACCAGTAGCCAGTTCTGCCTGGCAGGATGTTCCAGAGATCTGTGTCGATTTCTGGTTGTTTTTCTGTCAAAGGATCAATGATTCGAGCCGCAACTCGAACTGGCTCCTCAGCCGAAAGAGTCCATGACGAGGCCACGAAAGCGATCGCAAAAATTGACAGTGCGGCAAACTTTCTGGTGAGCGAGTGAGTCTTTCTTCGGTGGGCGGGCATTCCATTGCGAAGCATCTTGATCCTCCTGATCAGAAATGAAGAAGAGTGCGACATCCCGATTCCCTGGGACCGTCGCGGGAGGGCAGCATGGTCAAGTCGTAAAGCCAGTTGAGAAATTCCACGGACAAATCGGGATTGGCCGATTACGTCAGCGGCCCACTGGTCGGCGGACAGTTCCTGAGCAAGCACCAGTTGGCGGAGCAGGCCGTGCGACAATGGGTGAAACACCTGGAACGCGGTGGCGAGTTGAGCCAGCAGACGCCACCGAGCATCTTGACGGTTCAGGTGGCCAAGCTCGTGCGTGATCGCGGCCTCAAGCTCGTCCTCGGAAAAGTCATTCCAATTCTCTGGCAGATATATGCAACGCTGACTGATTGCCGTCACGCATGGAGCGTGAATCTGCCGCGAGACGCGAAATTCCAGTGCGTAACCGCCTTCTACGTTTGCGGCAAACACAGACAACAGTTTCTGCAGGCGATCGCTGGTGACAACCTTGCTTCGCTGGTGAAAGCAGGCCGTGGAGATAAGCCCAGCAAGAATTCGAGCGACGGCCAGGGCGACCAGGACTCCGAAGACGGTGAGCAGGTTCAGTCTCTTCGTCGAGGCAGTTCCTGAATCAGCCACGTCGAGCTTTCGAACAAACCGCCCGATATCCGTGAGGGACATCCCGAAGTTGCTTAAAGGTCTCTTCGTGAGCTGAGAATTCTGGCCACCAGAATCCGAAGGCAGAACCGGATCAGTCACTGAGATTGACGATTCCCAGAGAGTTGGCCATTCGCTTCCGGAAGCGGCCAGCAGCACGCAACCAGAAAGCAGCCCGGCCAACGAAAGCCCGAGAACAATCTCCGGCCGGCGACGCAGCAAACAGTACCCGGCAACGATGGCCAGAAATCCGACAGTGGTGATTCGGGCAAGGCTCAGAAATAGATCGAGCGACGTCATACGTCCTCTCCCTGATCCACCAGGATCTGCTTGAGGAACTCGCGTTCGGTTTTTGACAGCCGTCGCTTGTTCAGAACCTGAACCAGCAGTTTCTGCCGTGAGCCGTCAAACAGTCGTTCGACCAGGTCGCCGACCAGCCGTTTGGAAACATCGTCAAACGACCGCGCGGCGCGATACTGAAACGGGCGGGATTTATTGAGCTGCTTCAGGAAGCCCTTGTCTTCCAGTCCTCGGACAACGTTTGCCACCGTGACATAGGCGAGTTCAACGCCGGTTTCGGCCAGCCGCTGGCGAGCCTCGTCTGCAGTCGCCTCGCCGTCGTCCCAGAAAGTTCTCATCACCGCGAGCTCTCGCTCAGTCAGTTCCTTTGTCTGCGTTCCGGCCATGTCGCCTCCTTGTCTGAGTGGCCGTCGATTTGATCTGGCAAATTTGTCCGTCCAAATTTGGGTGGCCAAATTTAGAATCGATCGCCAATCGTCACAAGACCAGTTCGCGTTGTGCACGCCGTTGCGTGATTCTTTCATCAGTCGCGGCTGTCACGCTTTGGTCACGAACAGTTGCGAGATGCCGAGCCAAAGATGATGCTCGGTGTCGGCCATGATGTTTTTTTACGTCAGATTCGGAGCATGCCTTGAACAAGCTGACTCGACAAAGCCACCCGTATCCACAATCAGCCTCACTGTTCGACAGGTGTACCTTGTGCGCGTTGCCTCTGAGCGTCGTCATGCTGGTGTCGCTGTCGGTGAGTTCGATCGTTGCTGACGAGCCTGCAACTTCCAAATGGAACTACCAGTCGCGGCTGCTTCGTCCGTTCTGGCAGGGCGACACCATTGAAGGCGAGTCGATGCTGTTCATCCGGGATCCGAAAACCGGCATCGCGAAGGCGTCGGTGCTGTCGCCGATTGTCGATGTCCTGAGCATTCAGAATTCAGCGGGCGAGAAGACCTACGAAGAGGGACGCGATTATTTGTGGAAGCCGGGCTCCCGTGAGATCACTCTGCCTGCCGGTTCACGAATTGCGTCTTACACACCGGCCGACCTGCGGCGTCCGGATGATTCTCAGAAGTACAAGCTGACTCATCGCGACGGCAACGGAGAAATTTTCTTCGGGGCGAAGCTTGAATATCACCACATGCAGACCTGCATCACGTACCGGCATGAGTCTGAGGACTGGGAAGCGATCATTCCAAAGTTCGATGAGCAGGCCCTGCCGCGCACCATCGGCCGACTGCGAAACGGAAAGCCTGTTTCGATCGTCCTGATTGGCGACAGCATCTCGTCAGGATGCAACGCTTCAGGCTGGGCTGGCGGAGCGCCTTATCAACCGCCATTTCCCGGTTTACTGCAGCAACATTTGGAAGCTGAGTATCAATCAGAAGTCCAGATGACGAACCCTTCGGTCAGCGGCAAAGATACGCGATGGGTGCTGTCAGCAATCGATCTGGTTGTCGCGCCGAATCCAGATCTGGTCATCGTCGCGTTCGGAATGAACGATGCCGCCGGACGATCGGCGAAGGAGTATCAGGCGAATACGAAGGCCGTTATGACGAAGATTCGCGAAACGCTGCCGAACGCCGAATTTATTCTTGTGGCCACGATGCTGGGCAATCGAGACTGGCCCAGACTCAAACAGGAACTGTTCCCGCAGTACCGCAACGCGCTGCAGGAACTCTGCGAGCCTGGAATTGCCCTGGCAGACATGACATCCATCTGGACAGAATTCCTGAATCGAAAACAGGACTGGGATCTCACGGGCAATGGCGTGAATCATCCCAATGATTTCGGGCACCGCGTCTACGCTCAGGTGTTGTCGACGCTGCTGGTTCCACCGGCGGATCAGAACGGAGTTCGAGTCCGAGATTGAAACGGAATTCGTCAGCACCCTGCGCCCTCTTGCCGGTATTCCACCGCGTCTCAGAAGAGGACAAACGTCGAAATGAAGATGCCTTCGCGTTCGAGTTGGCGGTTGTCTGACCAGGAGATCAGCCCCGACGCGTCCAGGAAAATCTGAGGACCGAGTTTTCGTTGCCAACGCAGACCCACGCCCCAGACGGAGTCGCCCTGTGGTTGCTCCCAGGCGACTTCGGGAGTGATTGACTCATCCTCGTGGTCGCGAAAAAGCTGGACGCCGAGTGAGGCACCGGTCGTGTCGGATGGGTTCAAGCCCTGACCGATTCGGATCAGCGGATCGACCGCGAAGGAACTTCTCAGCCGGTTGAAGTTGGCTCCGCTGATCGGGCTCCAACCGCTGGTTGCTTTGAAGAAGTTTCCGTAGAAGACGGCGTGTTCGATGCCGGTCACGCAGCTGATTTCGTGGGGAGCCAGTCGCGTCAGGTTGCTCTCGACCACGAACAAAGCTCCGTCACCTGTTCCGGCTTCGTCTCCGTCTTTGAAGAGTGCTCGGCCAGCCAGCGTTACCGGCCCGAAAAATTTTGTCGCGCTGACAGCGGCGTAGCGCGAGTCAAAACTCGCGTCGTCTGAATGGCTGACGTAAGCGACCGTTCCTTCGATAAACGCGTTTCGCCAGTCGGCAGAGGCGTGCATGCCAACCAGTTCGGTCGAGTGTGGCGTTGCCGTGTCGACATCGTCGAAAAAATAAAAGCCCTGAATATTCAGGTTGCTGAGCGGCGGAATCAGCAGCGTATTCTTGTTGACGATGACGCCGGTGACTTCGTCGTTGATCAGCAGCGAGTTGTGAACGGCGTATGGAACTTTCCCGACGGTGATGTGGTAATCCAGTGGCGTAAACTCGTCGTCGATAAGTCCGCCGAACAGGCTGTAGAATTCGCCCTCGATCCACCAGCGGTCGGGAATGCCGGTGGAGTTGTCGTCGAACCCGGTTGGGTCATCGAGACGAAAGAACGAGCCGCCGGTGTTGCGGCGACCGAGTGGGCGAAACTGGACGTGAGCACGTTCGGTTCCGGTTAGTTGCAGATCGACATCCACGATCAGTTGATGGCCGATGGCGTCCTGACGAGTGCCACCCTGCTCAAGAAACAGTCCGAACATTTCATACGAGCCATGCGCGACGAGTCGCGGTTCCCACTGAAATCCGTCGTCGCCAAACCAGTTCAAACCATCCCACGAGCCGATCGGGTCGGCGCCAACGAACTCCTGGTATGCCGTTACCGGCGGCAGTGGCTTCTCCCACGACTCCGGCAGCCGGAGATTCCTGACGTGATCGTCGCCGTGATGAACGAAGGGGGAGCCAGCGTGTTCGCCCTCGGCTTCGTAAAGCGACGAACCGCCGAAGCGTTGAAGCTCTTCCGCCAGTGGCGGCAGCGGCTCAGCAGTTTCGATCGAGAAGCTGGCTATCGCGGGCACTTCGGCAGCTACTGCGACGAAAGCGGCAGGCTGGAACTGCCTCTGCTCCGCTCGGGAAGTTTCAGCTGCCGCCGGTTGATTCGCATCACGAATGTCGGAACTGCGCAGATCCTGTTTCGGCCTGTTTCCTTGAGCAGCCACGGGCAGTGTCACGGACATGGAACTGTTGGAAACAACTTTGCCCGTGCGGTGTGATGATTGGTTGACCGCACTCGGAGTCGGTGCGGGAATGATTCGAATCGTCGATCTGGGTTGATGATTTGCAGTTACCGGCAGGGGTAATTCCAGCAGTTGGTTGACGCCGCGCAGGAAACCGTTGTCGGCAGCCGCAGACGTGCCGGCCACAATCGCCAGACTGACAAACAGGACGCACGCATGTCGCGCAACGTGACACTCACGAATGGTTTGGAAAAGTCGTTCTGTTGGATGGACGGACCTGGTCATCGCAGGAAGAGTCCTCCCGTGCGTTGCCCAACTCGAATGACACCTTCGTGCTGATCGATAATTACTGTCTCAAGCAGAGGCTTCAGGTGCGGCGTTCCGATTTCGTCCATCAGATGTGGAGGCAGATGCCGATAGTTCAGACGGACTCGCAGGCAGTAGCTTCCGGTCTGTTCGGGAAGTGTGATGGTGTACTTTTTCGAGACGGTGCTCAGCGGCGACAGGCTGCCTTTCGAAATTCGGAAGGTGGAAGGACGACCGAACGCGGCTGCAGGAGCATTTGCCGGACGGAAGATATTCAGTGGCGCAAGTTGTCGATTGACTGACAGAATCAGCGGCCGCTCGGTTCCGCGAGTTGCCAGACCGACGAACTTGCTTTGAAAGTTCAGCAGGTTCCGATCCCAGTGAGCATGTCCGCCCAGGACTGCGTGACTGTGTTCGTCTCGAAGGTCGCCGTTGCTGTCGAAATCGCCCGTTGCAAATACAGACCTGCCATACTCGTCACACACTTCGATGGAAACCCAAAGCTGGCGCTCCTCCGTAAAACCCGTCGGGAAGTTGTGCCCGGCAACGAGACTTCGCACGTCGACCTGCACGGAAATCCGATCGCCGCAGGCTGCAGATTCTGGAGCTGCAACGAAAATTTCGGCCGCGTTCTGCAGGAGTTCGTATCGCTTTTCCTGAGCGATTCGAAGCTGTTTGCGGTTTGTTCGACGCAGTTGATCGAGTGTCGTTTTCTGATGCAGAGTCAGCCGGTCGGTTCGGCGGTAATCAGTTTCGTACATCCAGTCGAGCTTGTGCGGAAACTCGGTATCCGGCAGCAGCGAATAATCCGGGCCGGCGAAGGTGTGGTCGGAGAGTGGCCGCAACGGAATTTTTTCCGGGTCGATGCCCGGCACGGTCGCGGCTCGTCCAATCGGCCGTTCGCACTCAAGAAACGGCTTGCCCTGGACAGGTCCCATGTGGCAATGCTGGCAGGTCTGCTGGTTCTTTGCAGCGGGGCTGTTCTGCCACTCGCTGAAGGCTTCTTCCAGGCGAATTCCTTCAGGGCTGTAAACGTCATGGCAGGCTCCGCAGAACGCGCTGGACCGGATTGAAACAGACTTTGAGGCGCCGTGCGAGTTTTCGTCGACGGAAACGGCATCCTCAAAAGGTCCATACATGCAGCCTTCTGAAAGTCTGCCGGGAACGATGTGTCGACGGGTGTTCGATTTGTAGTACGACTTGTTGACTCGATGGCAGACTACGCAGGTCACGCCTTCCATCGACAGTCTGGAACGGTTCACGTTTCGACGTTGCCCGTTTTCTCCGATTGCCGTTCCGAGTGGCGTGTGGCAACGGGTGCAGAATGTTCCGAGAGTGCCGCTCGTTCGTTCCTGCAGAGTCAGGTTGAACGCCTCGAACACCGGACTGTGTTGCGCGTACGCATGCATCGAACGTGACCACTCGGTGTACTGTTTCGGGTGGCAGGTCGCGCACTCTCTGGCGGATGGGAAATCCAGCTCAGTCAACGGCCACGTGTCACAGGTGTCCGGCAGGCGATACTTCAATCCGCCATTTCGAATCCATCGATTGAGTGTTTCGAGCTGTCCCGCGGTGAGCCACTCGGACTTCTCGGGCGGCATCTGTGGCTCTTCAGCTTCGTCAGAGTCAGAGCGTTCAGAAACGTTCCAGGCGACGTACTGCCAGAGCAATGACGATTCGGGCTTGCCGGGAACGACGAGTGTTTCGCCGTGCGGATGCGGCTTATCGACGATCGCTTCCCAGCTCGTCAGGTCAGATTGCTCAGTGCCGGGGCGATGACACGCGTTGCATTTTTGAGCGAGAATCAGCCGAACGTCGGGCCAGTCCGCGTCGTACGGATGTTCGACATTGCTGATGGTGTGCGGGGCAGCTACGACCGACGACGCCAGATCGTGTCCGGCATCGCGCATGAAGACAGAGGCGGCAACGACAACCGCGCTCAGTAAACAGATCAGGCGGCAGCGGGACATCCTTGTCACCATCCGCAAAGTTGATTGACTGGAACCTGCCACGCGGCAGAAAAGTTACGTGCCGGCAACCACGCACAGGCTTCAGGAGAATCGGTACAATCGCTGTGGCCGGTTTGAGCAAACCACGAATCCACAATCGCCACAGCGACGTCGGTCAAATTGGCCCCGACGAATCGGCATAATCCGGAATGTTTAACAGAGGCAGTTTCAGGCCGTGTTACTGCGGTTCTGGACGGTGTCCACATTCCGGGCAAGCGTGGAAACCAGCAACGTTGAGTCTATGTCCGCATCCGCTTTTTTGGGTGAATTCGCGAAAGTTCACTCAAGACCGGATAGGACGCAGGTCGGTGGCTCACAACAAAGTCAACGGGTTCTCGCGAGTTTCCAGCGGCAGCGTGACCGGCATCCCGAGGCGGTGAGATTCGAAGATGGAAACGATCATCTCGGTAGCCGCCCGCGCGTCGTACATGCTGCTGAGCGGTTGCCGATCGTTTTCGATCGCTGAAAGCAGGTCGATCGCCGCCTGAGTGTTGCCGCCATCGTGACTGTCGTCAGCGATTGTCTCTGGCTTGCCGACCCCGTTGGACGTGACGGGCTGCCATTTCGATCCGGTCTGCCCGGGCGACCAGCTTGAATCTTCCAGAATGTACGCCGTGCGCCCGTAACCGGATTGCAGTTTGATCTGGCCTTTGGAACCGACAATCGTCATGCCGAATCGTGTCGGGCTGCCACCGGATCCGCGTTTCGAGGCAAAGAAGCCGTTGATGCCTCGCCTGAACTGGTACGTCGCCTGAATGTGGTCGCCAGCCAGAGGGCCGATGCCTTCATTGCCGGGCTTCACGTGCTTTTTTGAAACTCGTTCACCGCTTTCACGAACAGTTGCGAAGCAGGATTCGACCTCGCCAAACAGCATCCCGGCCAGGTCGAGCATGTGAGTTCCCAGCACCCAGAGATCTTCACCGCCGCCACGTCTAGCATCTTCTTTCCCTCGAATCCGGACTTCCAGCACGTCACCAATTCTGCCGTCCCGGATCAAACCTTTAACGACTCGTACGACAGGCGAATGTCTTGTGTTATGAGCGATGGCCATCTTGAGATGCCGCATCTCGCACGCCTGAATAATCTCGTCGCATTGGTTGAGAGTCGGGCAGAACGGCTTCTCCATGTAGATGTGGCAACCGTGCTCGGCACACGCCATCGCCATTTCGTGGTGCCGATCGATCCAGCGCTGGCAGATCGCCACAATGTTCGGCTGCTCTTTGGCGAGCATCTCACGGTAGTCGGCATAGCCGGATCTCGCTCCGGACCGCTTGATGGCTGCCGCACGCCCGCCTTCGTGCTCGTCTGCTACGGCAACCACCTCGCACGAATCAAGATGCTGCCACGGCCCGGCGAGACCATGACCGTAGTTTCCTCGATTCGTGCTGCCGATAATCGCGACTCGGTACTTTGCCATGAGGAAGGTTTCCGTGCTCATTTACCAAGGCAGTAGAGGTGCTCGTACGTTCGCAGCAGGATTTTTCCGTCGACAAGGACTGGAGTCGCGACGGTGAACTCGTCGTTCAGCGAGTTCGTGGCGACGACCTTCGACTTTCCGGAGACGTCAACGACGAAAGTCACGCCGTCTTCGCGAGTGACATAAAGATGATGGCCGGCGAGCGTCGGCGATGAACTGAAGCCGTTTCGATTTTTTTCCAACAGCAGTTCGTCAACAATTTTGCCGGTCTTCAGATCGAGTATGGCGAGGTTGCCTTTGCTGCCTCCGCTATCGCGGCAGATGAAGACACGATCGCCGAGGAAGGTTGGGGTTGGAACGTCCGAGCCCACCTCCAGAGCTGTCCAGGCAACGTGACTTTTCGTGACATCACCACTTCCACCGAGCCGAATTCCCGTGACTGAGCCACCACGTGCATAAGGAGCGATCAGCATGTTTCCTGCAAGAACGGGACCGGCGATCGACCGAAAGTACTGGTGCTGAGTCGGGTTCAGACCGCCGACTCGCCAGAGTTCTTTGCCGGTTGCCGCGTCGTGGCCGGTCGCGTGATCGGCTCCCAGAACGTAGATACGTTCCTTACCGTCGACCATTTCGACGACCGGTGTCGAGTAAGCCTGAGCAGCTTCTTCAGGGGCGTTCAGATTTCGGTCGACTTTCCAGGCAGACTTGCCGGACTCCTTATCAAAGGCGGCAAGGTACGACGGCCCCGACTGCATGACCGTGATGACGACGTGAGCGCTGGTCAGAATCGGAGACGTGCCGAGATCCCACCACAACGTGTCTTCGCCAAACATTTCCTGGACATTGTGGTGCCACTTCAGGTTGCCGTTCAGGTCAGCGGCCACCAGATCACCACTCTTGAAGTAGGCAAAGACCAGCTTGCCATCGGTCACGCAGGAAGGATTGCTGCCGCTGGCTTTTTTGTGTTTGCCGGCTTTTTCGGTGCCGACTTCCAGCATCCAGTTCTGCTTGCCCGAGCGGTCAAAGCTGACGAGCACATTTTTTCCGCCGCGTCCCATCGTCAGGATGATGTTGTTTTCCCAGACGATCGGTGTCGACGCGCCTCGTCCGTCGAGCTTCATCTTCCAGGCAACGTTCTTCGTGGCACTCCAGGTTGTTGGGTACTCACCCGTCGCGGCGACGCCGTTTGACGTGGGGCCGCGCCAGCCCGGCCAGTTGTCGGCTGATACTGAGCTGCAGAACAGAGTCCCGGCAATGATGCTGGCAATTGTCGAAACGGCGGGAAGCATGCGATTCATCTGGTCGTCACTCCGAGGTTGAGTCGGTGGGTAGTGGGGATGCTGGAAAACGCTTTGCGCCGTCCTGGCAATTTTCGAACGGGACGCTCGCGATGCCGGCACTTCGCAATGCCTGTTCCGGCCTGTACTTTTCCGGCGGAAGATTTTCGTTCGAAGCGGCTACGATACTTTGCGAAAGCCGAGTCGAACAGCGAACGTATCCAATGAGGTCGATGCGTTTCGGTCGTTCCGATGCTGGCTTGCGTTCGGGATACGACGACGTAGGATGCCGGCGCTTATTATTTCTCTCAAAATGCGGCCGATTCGCTCGGCCAGAACTCTCAGGAGCCGTTTGAAGTGGCTAAGAAGACGATCAAAGATGTGGATGTTTCCGGCAAGCGAGTCCTCGTACGAGTCGACTTTAACGTACCGCTCGACAACGACCTGCAGGTGACAGACGACCTGCGAATTCGGATGGCGCTGCCGACGATTACGTCTGTGCTGGAGCGAGGCGGAAGTCTCGTTCTGATGAGCCACCTTTCTCGCCCCAAAGGCAAGGTTGAGCCGACGATGAGCCTCAAGCCGGCTGCTGAGAAACTGGCCGAACTGATCGGTCAGGATGTAGCCTTTGCCTCAGACACCGTCGGTGACGACGCGAAAGCCAAAGTCGAAGCCCTGCAGCCGGGACAGGTGCTTGTGCTTGAAAACGTTCGCTTCAATCCAGGCGAAGATCGGAAAGAGGAAGACAGCGTCAAAGAACCGTTCGCTGAAACGCTGGCGACCTTTGGTGATGTCTACGTCAACGATGCGTTCGGCACGTGCCACCGTACGGACTCGTCGATGTATCTCGTCCCTTTGAAGATGGAAGGCAAGCCACGCGTTGTTGGTTTCCTCGTCGAGAAGGAAATCAAATACCTCGCCGACACTATCGCCGATCCCGAACGACCATTCGTGGCGATCGTGGGTGGCGCGAAAGTCTCCGACAAGATTAATGTGATCCGCAACCTGCTGGGCATCTGTGACAAGGTTCTGGTCGGCGGAGCGATGGCTTACACGTTTGAACTGGCGAAAGGCCGCAACGTCGCGAAGAGCCTCGTCGAGCACGACTATGTCAAACTCGCGAAAGAGCTGATGAAGGAAGGCGGCGACGTTCTGGAACTGCCGACGGACACTCACTGCGGTGACGACTTCAGCGGCGACTGCAACAAGTGCGTTGTCGAAGCTGGTAACATCCCCGTCGGCTTTGAAGGCTTCGACATCGGTCCGGAGACGGCAAAGAAGTATGCCGAGACCGTTCTCAAGGCGAAGACCGTTGTCTGGAACGGCCCGATGGGAGTCTGCGAACTGCCGCCGTTTGATGCAGGAACGAAGATGGTTGCTCAGGCAATCGCTGACGGCGACAGCACGAGCATTATCGGAGGCGGCGACAGCGCAGCGGCAATCCAGCAGCTCGGGTTTGCGGACAAGGTTTCGCATATCAGCACCGGTGGCGGAGCCAGCCTCGAAATGCTCGAAGGCAAGAACTTCGAAGCCGTCGATCTGCTTGACGAAGCGTAAGCTGTTCGTGAGTCGAAGGCTGGACCGTCGAGAAGGATCAAAGTGAGTCGTTAAAACTCAGGCCCGACAGAAGCGACTTCTGTCGGGCCTTTTTTCTATCAGGGATCGGGCCTCAAGTATGTGGGTACGCGGAGTTCAAAGGCCGGCGAGCTGCCGCCTGCGACTTGACGTTTAACGATTCCGGTTACGCTCAATCCAGAATCGAACTCTGACAACTTTGAAGAATCATCCGTACCTGCTCTTCCCCGTTGTGTGATGGTGGCCTGATGAACGACCTCGAAATTCTGTATCTCGATGACGAGTGCGTCGCTGTGAACAAGCCGCCGGACCTGCTGGTCCATCGAAGTTTTGTGGCCACCCGTGAGAAGGAAAACGTCGTCAGAACGTTGCATCGGCAGCTTGGACAGCGAGTCTTCACTGTACACCGCCTGGACCGGGCGACGTCGGGGGTTCTGATTTTTGGACTGAACGCTGAAGCGGCTCATTTGCTGACAACGCAGTTCGAACGTCGGGAAGTTAAGAAGACGTACATGGCGATTGTCCGAGGCTATACCGAAGACTCAGGCACGATCGACCTGCCTCTGAAAGAACCGTACGACCGCATCGCGACACCGGCTGAGACAACGGAAAACAAACCTGCTCAGGAAGCGATCACGGATTTTGAAACCGTGGTGCGTTCGGAACTCCCGCTGTCAGCGGGCAGGTATCCAACAAGCCGGTACTCGTTTGTGCGAGTCACGCCGCACACCGGTCGCCGGCACCAGATCAGGCGACACTTCAAGCACGCGTCACACCCCATCGTGGGAGACATCAAGCATGGGGACAATCACGTTAATCAGCTGATCGAAAGAGAGTTCGGAATTCGACGACTGCTGCTCGTCGCGAGCGAACTGTCAATCAGGCATCCGGTGACGAATGAGCTGATGAACCTTTCCGCTGCACCGGGAGACTCTTTTGGCCGAGCCCTCGATCATCTGAAGCTGGGAAATTGCCAATAATCGAAGGCAAAGCTGATTTCGTGATGGGAGCAGGACAGACCGACATGTCACGATTCGGCACTGACCCTATTAAACAGTTTGCGTCGGTCCGTGGTTTGCGCACCTGCGATTTTGTGGATCCCTCGGTGCGTCATTCATTTCGGTCATCTCGCCGCTCAGCACTCGATGAGCTGCTTTTCGAAGCTGATGTCGTACTTCTTCATTTTCTTGTAGAGCGTCGTTCGGTTGATGCTTAGGGCGGCAGCCGTCTTCTGGCGGTTCCAGCCGTGCTGCTCCAACGCGTTCAGGATGATCTGCCGTTCGGGGACGACGAGGGCCGATCGCAACGATCCGGCTGAACCCGGCAGTTCCAGCGTGTTTCGATTCGGATCTTCGCGTCGCAGGTTCTCCGGCAGATCGTCGACCATGACAGTTTCATTTCGAGCCAGCACGACGGCCCGCTCGACAACGTTAACCAGCTCGCGAACGTTGCCTGGCCAGTTGTATCGCTGCATGACCTGAAGCGTTGTTTCGTCGAATCGCTTGACGTGCTTGCCGTTCCGCTCGTTCATCTCGCCGATGTAATGCTCGACCAGTAGCGGAATGTCACCCATGCGTTCTCGAAGTGGCGGCTGGGTGATCGAGATCACGTTGATTCGGTAGAAGAGATCCTGACGAAACGTTCCGGCTCGGACGCGCTCTTCGAGATCTTCGTTCGTGGCAAGAATCAGACGCACGTCGACTTTGTGAGTGGTCGTACCACCGACCGGTTCGAATTCTCGATCCTGCAGAACTCGCAGGAGTTTGACCTGAAGACTTGGTGAGGCGGTCGCGATTTCGTCGAGGAAGATCGTCCCGCCATCGGCCTGCAGAAACTTTCCGATTTTATCGTGGTTGGCTCCGGTGAAGGCTCCGGCAACGTGACCAAACAGTTCGCTTTCGAGCAGTGTGTCAGGCAGCGCACCGCAGGCCACTTCAACGAATGCCTTGTCGCTGCGTGAGCTGAGCTGATGGACCGCGCGGGCGGTCATTGTTTTCCCGGTTCCGCTTTCGCCGAGGACCATAACCGTTGCGCGTGTGTCGGCGACGCTTTCGATCAGGTCGAACATTTTCTGCATCTTGTAATCGCGACCGACAATTTTTGAGAGGCCGAAGCGTTCGTTGAGCTGCTTGCGCAGGCTCCTGTTTTCTTCGACGATCGCTCGTTGTCCAAGGGCTCGTTGAATGGCAAGGTTCAGCTCGTCGTCGATGACCGGTTTTGTCAGGTAGTCGAAGGCGCCGACGCGAATGGCCTCGACCGCGCTTTCGATGGTGCCGTAGCCGGTCAACATGATGACCGCACTTTCCGGACTGTTGTCAGTTGCCCATTCCAGCAACTGGAAGCCGTCCTGGTCTGGCAGGTTCACATCGCAGATCACAACTTCGAATGGGAATTCGGCCATTCGTTCGATTGCCTGTCGGCAGGTCGATGCCGTTTCTGTTCGATGCCCTAGGCCTCGCAGGTAGTCGGCCATGGCTTCGAGAATGTGTTGATCGTCGTCGACGATCAGCAGTGAACCGTGATTGTTCTTCATGACTTCTTTCTTTCACCGTTGCAGCGGGCGAGCTGCGAGATCTGTCAGTCTCTTTACCTGTCTCGATCAATCTGAAAATTCGTCGCATTGACAGCGCTAAGCGGCTTACCTGTCGCCTGGATGCTGTGTTGCCGAATGACCGCGTCTCACAACAAACCTGGACCAGAGTGGCGACTCGTCAACAACGTGTCGTCGAGATTTGGCAACATGGCCCGTCCGAATGTTCAACTTGGCGGATGTGTCACGTCGTGACGGCGGAAACTCTTCCGCAAAAGCGGCGTTTCGAGCCGACAACGTGACGTTTCAGCACAACGTAGGTCACGTTGTGCCGGCAGGATTGCAAGATCGGTTTCGTGCTTACGACAGCACGGCGATGCGATCGGACTGGCTCCTCGATCCGGCACGACAGAAATGAATGCTCCCGGAAATTCGCCCCAGTTTGGCCAGGGTGTTGAGTTGAGCAGATGTCACTGAGCTGGGTGTGGAGTTTCAAACTCTTGGTTTCTGAGCAGAATCGCGGCACGTATTGACAGATAAGTGCGCAATCAGGGCGATTCAGCCTGCTTGACCGGTTCTGCGCTGTGCAACTAAGATTCCGAGCCCGCTTCATGGAACGGTTTTTCGAATTTTGCGAAGGGTTGGCGAAATCTGGTCGTGAGCGCTCAGACAATGCCGAGATAGTCGGGGATACGTTCTTACAATTTTCGGTGATCGTCCTTCTATCGCGTGTGCATTCACGGTTGAGCGATCGCTCGAACAAAGTGGCCCTGGTGGCGTCGTCTTCAATTGGGCCGCTGTTTATCTCAGGCTGCGGGCCTCTGTTTATTGCGGGTTTCGCGGCTTGTACGGAGTTCTCCCTTGAGAGCGATCTTTAGCGACATTCATGGAAATCTCGATGCTCTTGATGCGGTCCTGGCCGACATCAAGGGGCAGGGGATTGACGAGATTTACTGTCTCGGCGACATCGTCGGTTACGGGCCGAACCCTCGCGAATGTATAGACCGCGTGCGGGAGCACTGCGCAGCCTCACTGCTCGGTAATCATGATCAGGGAGCACTGTTCGATCCAGAAGGATTTAACGCTGGCGCGGAACGGGCAATTTTCTGGACACGCTCGGTGCTTGAGACTGGTCCCGGCAGCGAAGAACGGTGGGAGTTTCTCGGCGATCTCCCACGCGTCATTAAAGAACCCGGACTGCTTTTTGTGCATGGCTCGGCGAGAAACCCACTTAACGAGTACGTCTTCCCTGAAGACATCTACAATCAGCGGAAGATGGAACGAATCTTTTCGCTCGTTGAGAAGAACTGCTTTCAGGGGCACACCCACATCCCTGGCGTTTTCACCGAGGACATGAACTTTCTGACCCCGGAAGAAGTTGATTTCGAGTACGAACTTGTGAATCAGAAGCATCTGGTTAACGTCGGCTCGGTTGGGCAGCCCCGCAACGGAGTTCCCCATTCGTCCTACGTCATTCTCGACGGCGACAAAGTAACGTTCCGTCGAGTTGAGTATGACGTTGAAGCGACGGCTAACAAGATTTACGCGATTCCAGAACTCGATAACTTCCTGGGGGACCGTCTTCGCGACGGTCGGTGAAATGGATCAACAGCGACGGCTTCTTGTATTCGGACTTGTATCGTTCCTGACCTTCTACGGTTGGTTGTTCATCGGGCCAAAGTTCTTTCCGGAATTGTTTCCGGATCCTCAGGCGGATGTGGCAGATGCCAACGGCGCTGTGCCAGCCGATGCTGCTGCATCGGCGGAAGAAAATGCCGAGATCGCCTCAGGTGATGATGGCGACTCAGGCAGCAGCGACGCTAAAGGTGTGGTCGCGAACAATGCCGACTCCAGCGACGGTAACGCGGAAGCCGTCTCGAATGAGCCTGAGGCTCCGAAGCTGCCGGACTTTCCCACTCAGACCGTCACCCTCGGTTCGCCCGACGTCGAAACTGGATACGTGCTGCAGGTTGAACTGACCAGTGTGGGTGCTTCAGTTCAGTCGGCGACGCTAACCGATCCTCGTTACCCTGTCGCTGAGAATCCTGAAAAGATCGATCCACGACCGCAGTTGAGAGTTGTCGGCAACAATCTCGCGCGTGACGATTCGATCAAGCCGTTACTCAAAGGCCGAGCGGCGTTGACCGTTGACCTGGACATCGAGTCCGTCGACGAGGCTTTCAGAAAGCAGGACATTCGAGCGTCGTTGCGAACGCTGAACTGGGAACTGCTCGAAACGGAGAAAGACGTTGACAATCCGGACGTGATTTCCGGCGCGACCTTCGGCATTGTGTCACCAGATGGTTTGCTGGAAGTTCGCAAAATCTTTCAGCTTCAACGAGTGCCTGCTGACAGAATTTCCGAGCCCGGAATCCGTCAGATCTACGGGTCGGCGTACCAGTTGAATGTCAGTATCCAGCTGAGAAATCTCAGTAGGAAGACGATCGCTGCTCAATACGCACTTCAGGGGCCGGTTGGCCTTCCGCTGGAAGATGTCGAAAATGCTCGCAAGTATCGTGACATCAAGGTTGGCTTCCTCGACGAGTACGGTGCGGTTTCGGCTGAGCTGCTGACTGCTTCCTCGCTGGCGGCAGATGTCAAGGATGAAAGCGTCGAAGAGTGGACGAGACCGATTCAGTACGCCGGTGTTGACGTTCAGTTTTTTGCCGCGTTAATCGTTCCGACTGGTGACCAGGTCGCTCGACAGACTTTCGCGACAGTTACACCAACCGTTGTCACGCTTGACCAGGAATCCGAACGCAGCGATATCAGTCTTGAGTTGAAGTCATCAGAACTGGAGATCCCTGCTGAAGGACTCGTGCAGCACGACTTTCAAATGTTCCTGGGGCCAAAGAGCCAGGAACTGCTGGCTCCATTCAAAGCCGATACGATCATCGATTACGGGTGGTTCGGGTCGATCAGTCACGTGATGACCTGGCTGTTGAAAACGTTTCATGGCTGGGGAGTTCACTACGGGATCGCGATTATCATGCTGACGATTCTTGTCCGTGGCATGATGTTTCCGATCTCGCGCAAGCAGGCAGCCAGCTCGAAGAAGATGAAAGATCTTCAGCCGCAGTTGACGGCGATTCGCGAAAAATACAAAGACGACAAGCAGAAGCTCGCTCAGGCCCAGATGGAACTTTACCGCGAAGCTGACTTCAACCCTTTCGCGGGATGTCTGCCTGTCTTTTTGCAGTTGCCAATTTTCATCTCGCTTTATCAGGCATTGAACAACTGGGTCGATCTGCGAATGGCTTCGTTCCTGTGGGTCGATAACCTGGCTGCACCGGACGCACTTTTCGAGATGGGCTTTTCAATTCCGTTCCTCGGGTCAGATTTTAATCTGTTGCCGATGATCACGATCGTGCTGTTTTACGCTCAGCAGAAGATGTTCATGCCGCCGCCGACGACCGACGAAATGGCGATGCAGCAGAAGATGATGAACTTCATGATGATTTTCATGGGTTTCCTCTTCTACCGGGTACCTGCCGGCTTGTGCGTTTACTTCATCGCATCCAGTGCGTGGGGCATGTCAGAACGTAAACTGCTCGAATATCTGCCTGAGAAGCCGGTTGATCCAGCGAAGCTCGAAAAGAAAAAGAAGAAGAAGGAAGACGGCTTTATCGGAAAGTTTATGAAGCAGATGCAGGAAGCCGCCGACATGCAGGAGCAGATTAAGCGGCAGCGTGACGGTGATGACGAAAATGGTCCAGCGGGAGTCCGCGTCCGCAAGCCACGCAAGAAGTAGTCGCTGTCGATTCTGCTTTGCCGCATGTGTTGATTTCGCATTATTCTCGACCGCCGATCTAAGATCGTCAGGAAGTCTACAGTCATGTTCCGAGTCACCCAGAACATCGAATTCTGCTACGGCCACCGCCTTCTGAATTACGCCGGCAAGTGTCGGCATCTTCATGGGCACAACGGCCTCGCCGTCATCGAATTGGAAGGCGAAGAACTTGACGAGCGAGGAATGCTTGTTGACTTTTCGGATATCAAGAAGTCAGTTCGCACATGGATCGACGACGAACTCGACCACCGCATGATCCTCAACGAGAACGACCCGGCCGTCCCTTTTTTTCAGGAACAGGGCGAGCCTCTGTATCTGCTTCCGGTAAACCCGACCGCCGAATCGATTGCGAAATTGATCTTCGACTTCACAAAGTCGCAGGGCTTTCCTGTGCGCGAAGTCGGGTTATGGGAAACGCCAAAGTCGTTTGCGACGTACACCGACCGGTAGTCGCGCAGTTCCTCGTTTAACGCAAGCAGCAGGCGACTGTGGTCTCTCGACGAGTCATCGCCTGCGGCCTGCCGATGAGCGACCTTTGCCTGTCGAGTGAACTGTGGCCCTTGTTTCTGGACTGCTCCAGGGAATTTCTGCGCATCAGGCCGACAGATTCGAAACGATGAAATGACTCGGGAAGCTGGCGGTGCACAGGGATGAAAGCAGAGGTGAATTCGCTTCGAGAGGGTTTGTGGTTCGCGGTCGCCCGGCTTTATTCTACCGGGGCCTCACAAATCTGAAGGGAGATCTGATGATGCCCCGAATCTCTGCCTGCCGGTCAGTGGTCCTGCTTTGTTGTGTCGTTCTGACGTCGAGTGTTGGCTTTGCAACAGAAAAGCCGCTGGCCAGGATCGCGGTCATCTCGAATCCCTATATCACGACGCTGCCTGCCACCGAAGTCAAAGACGAGAGTGGAACGCCGCGTGGTTTTCTGACGACGACCGGTCCTGACAGCATGGACAAGTCCGTCACGCTGGTGAATTCGCTCAAGCCGGATGCGCTGGTCGTGCTTGGATCGTTGACGTGGTCTGGATCGAACGAAGACTTTGAGGCTTTTGGCAGATACTTCGATCAGATCAACGTTCCAAAGTTCACCGTGCCGGGCCATCGAGATCGGCTGAGCGGTTCGTTGGAAAAGTACCGGCGAGTCTTTGGCGAATACGACGCCCAGGACAACCTGCGAACGATCAGCGGAGTGCACCTGGGTTTTACCAGCGACCTGCATTCCAATCCTGATGTCGCGACGGAACGACTGGAGAAACAACTTACAACAGCGGGCGACGCAAAAGCGGTGCTGCTGTTTGATGAGGTGAATCGGACGATGGGGCGGTCGAAGTTGACGCCGACTCATGAAAATTTCTGGGCACTGGTCGAGCGGCATCGCGTTGCTGCAAAGCTCAGCCCGACGCGATACGGCCACGCACTCGGTTATGTCAACACGCTGCCGACCTGGACGGTCGGGTCAACCGCCTGGTCGGCACGTGGGGCAGTGACGATGGTCAACGTGTTCGAAGATCGGGTCGAGATGGCTGAGGTCAGCGATCCATCCGCTGCGGTTTTCTCACTGACGGTTCCCAATCCGGTATTGTCGGCGCGGATGAATCCGGCTCAAGACGATCCATATGGCTGTCCGTCGCTCAGTGAGGATCTGAAGGAGAAGCCTGACTTTACGTTTTCGCTGATTTCTGATCCCCAATTCGATCGCGAAACCGGTCGCGACACGTTGATCAGGAATGCTGAGGCCACAATTCGGGATCTGAACCAACTTGATCCGGCGTTTGTTCTGATCGCGGGCGATCTGGTCAACAACAATCTCCCGGAAGAGTGGGAGCTGTTCAATGAGATTTTTGCCGAACTGAAACCACCGAAGCACGTCGTGCCTGGTAATCATGATGTCCTCTTTAATTATGACTTCATTGAGGCTTCTTATTCGACGGCTTCGGAGAAGAAACCCGAGTACGCAAAGATAGTCAAACAGGCGCTGGCCGACGCAGCGAAGGAAGGATTTACTGGACCGGCGGCGCTTTACGAGAAGTACACCGGAACGAAGCCGCGTCAGTTCATTGAATATGGCAACTGCGCATTCATCACGGTGCCGTTTCTGACGATGCGGGCTGACGCCGGGCAGATTGCGTTTCTGAAAGAGCAGCTTGAACGCTCGACAGGCAGGCAGCACGTCTTTGTCGTTGCTCACTATCCATCGTTAACGGTCTTCGGGAACAACGTGCTGCCTCAGTTTGGCGGAACGGAGGTGCTGTCACTTCTGCAGGAACATCGAGTGACCGGCTACCTGTTCGGTCATCGCCACCGCAACGGGTTTCGCATGCACGAACGGACGGCTCACGTACTCAGCGACAACTGCCAGAGCATCCATCTATTCCACGTTTTCCCCGACCGGGTCGTGATCGGCCGGAAAAAAGTCGGCACACCGCTGTATGAAAAGCTGACGATTCTGTCGCCTCGAGGATGACCATCGCCCCATAGGTCGCGGTCGGAACGGGAATCGATTCCGACCTTGAGAACGATCAATCGACAGCCCCGCGTCAGCATGCACTTTGGGATGGTGCCCCGAAAGGCTCGCGATTTGAGGTCACCACGCCCCGAATTTCTTACTGAATGAATGCCCCAAAACCGCAGTTGCCGGCTGCCATCGATATTTGACGCTCAGACTTCGTCTGAGTCGAAACGGGATAGACCTTTTCATGGCTCCTGTACAGGAGCTGGCACTTGGAATAGCCAACGTTTCCTTCGTTGTCCTCCTGCCAAACACTGAAAACGAATTCTGAAAGTGCTTTAGCCTGTCTGGCTATGAGCGTCCTTCTTCAGCCACGCACAAGCAATGCCTGATCGACGAACCCCAAAGGCAGCTTGCGCATTCCGGACGATCGATCTATCCGGACTTTGGAAACCAGGAAAGGCTCCTATTCATAATCCTGGGCCGACCTGGGCTCAACTGGAGCGCATGATTTAGCGGGTTGTCAGGTGACTTGGTCCCGGGTTCTGCGCCGCACGAGGCGTGCGCGTTGAGTCAGGAGTCCGAGGAGCACGATTCCGTGATGATCGATGATTAACGGGCGACATAATTATGCATCCAGATAAAAAAGTCGGACTGGCTTTGGGGATACTCCTGATCGGAATTACTGGAGCGTTCTTTTTCAGGAACGATGCGCCATCGCCAGTTCAGGAAACATTGACACTTACGGATCCAGCGTCTCTGGATCGGATTGCCAGTCAGAAGCCAGGGGCTCCGTATTTTCCTGAGCCGAAGGTTGAGAGCATAGATGGTGACGAATCCGGCCTGGGAAGTGTTCCGGAACTTGCGGCATCAGATGCGATTCCCGGGCTGCCTCGTGTTGGTCCGACTGGCTATCAGGGCATGCTGGCTGAGCCGATTGGCGCCGGAGCGGCTGGTAATCTGACTGAGCCGTTTGCTGACCGCATGGCTCCGTTGCCGTCGCCTGGTCAGGATCTGGACAGTCTGGAAAATGTCCTGGCGCGAAACGTCGAAGCTCGACGCAACGATCGATCTGTTTCAGTGGAATCGGCTGAGGTAACGGTCAAAGAAAGTCAGATTCGTCGGCCTGCAACGGTTTCGAAACCTGATTTCATTACACATGAGGTTGTGGCCGGCGACAATCTTTCGCTCCTGGCGAAGAAGTATCTGGGTAGCCACGCGAAGTATCTTGCGATTTACGAGGCCAATCGCGACGTGCTGGCGACTCCTGACGACTTGTCGCTGGGGATGAAGTTGAAGATTCCGGTGAAGTCGTCCAAAGGTAAGGCATTGCCGACACAAAGCCCGACTTCCACTTCGGCATCGACAGGAACTGGCGCTGGCAAGCCAAACACGGCCAACAACGGGAGCAAGCCCTCGTTCGTTCAGCCAGACCGAGCAGCCGTCATCGCACTGGGCGGTGGTCGACGTACCGGACGAAGTCTGACCCAGGCTCCACCACCAGATTTGCCTCGTGTCGAAGGTCTAAATCCTGGTGGCAATCCAGCCGTGATTGCTTCACGCCCGGAATGATGTTTCGTTGGTGACGACCGATTCTCGACCGCGGACGCAACGGAAAGTTGCACGGGATTCAGGCGTGTCGTCATTCATCTCTTTTGCATGTGTTTCATGCATTTCGTGGCTGAGTCCTGATCATCAGGCGAAGCCAAGTGGGAATAAGTTCGACGAAAAAACTCCGGCACCGCGATGGCGATGCCGGAGTTCTTGTTCTGAGTGAGCAAACTGTTTGAGTGGAGCCGAATTTCTGGTGGCTCGACGTTCCGTTATCGGAATTTGTAATCCGGGTTGGAACGGGCGAACTCGCTGGGGGCGAGGTCGGCTTCAAGTTTGATGCCTCGGTAAGCGTAGGACTCGATCAGTGTTGTGGCATCGAGATTGTTCGGGTCAGCATCAGCAACCAGTTCCGGCCAGGTGAAGTTTCGGCTGTAGACTGGAACCATCAGCTGCTTGTCGATGTAAAGGATGCACTTGCGGTACTGCTCAGAGTCTTTCGGGCTGGCGTACTTAACGGTGTAGGCGTAAACCGGTCGGCCAGCGAATGTCCGATCGTCGCGCATGTCGACCTGGACACGATCGCCCAGCTTGATGTCTCGCTGGCGAATTTCGAGTGTCATGCTGGTCATTTCTTTGAGACCAGCCATCGTGACCGGGTAGCGAGCTTTGCTCATGGCCAAGGCTGAACTCGGCTCAAGTTTCAGTGCCGGCAGGCGACCGCCGAACTTCGGCAACTGAACCAGCAGTCGAGGGTCGTCATTGGCGGCTGGAAATAGAAGTTCCTGGCCGACGTCGTCACCCTTTTCCCACTTCATGTAGACGTTGAGCGGCTTGTGCTGCAATTTGAACTGCATGCTTTGTTCGTCGGAAAGGTCTCCGTCGATGCGCTCCTGCTTTTCGAACGTGGCCGTATAACTCTTGATGCCTTCCAGGCGGTTATTGGCATCCTGCAGCATCGCGATTTGAAGCAGCATGGCGACGCGACCTTCCAGGTGCATCGCGGAATCTTCGGGTAGCGGCGGTGGAGCAGGGCGGTTTTGCTCCGCAGCCTGAACGACCAGGCTGGCGTTGGCACCGACCGGTTCGGCGTCCATCATCGTCCAGCCAATGGCGGCCGCGGTAGCCAGGATCAGCGCTGCCGCCGGATGCGGCTTCAGCAGGTGTTTGAGATGTCGCAGTTGCGCGAACGGCAGCGCGATCAGTCCACGGATTCCCCGTCGAGTGGCGATGGAGAAGTGTCCGGGACGGCGTCGGAGTTCCCGACGGACTCGCCATGAAAGAATGTGGCGGACAAAGCGTAGCGCTCGCTTGAAATCAGGGCGAAGCATAAGTCAGAACCCTCACGATGGAGTGCCCGCGACCCTTGGTTACCGATTTTCGCTACCCGGATGTGAATTCAGCAGGGATGTGAGGCGAAAAGTAACCGGGACCACGGAAAACGTGGAAAGACAGGTTCCCGGGCCTCGTGCCCCTGGATTCTTCGGTTGCCGTGTCAGATATGATTGGATTGGCAATCGAAGAAATGACTGTTTCGGCAAACCGATTCAGTCAAAAAAATGACGCTTAAAGTCTGTGCATCACCTTGCAGCTTCATGGCCATCATCCATGGTGAAACCGCAATCCGTGGTGTTGGTCAAGTCCTTGAACTCAGCCAGCCTCACGTCCTAATAAGTTCGGCACAGTGACTTCTGTCTTTCGACCGTTTCTTATCGTCCGGCTGCGAGTGCCTCGAACACGCGCACTGAGCTTCCCACAATTGTGGTAATCCCAGGGACAGTCTCCTTTGGAATAGTTTCCCCTGCTTTGCTACCTCTCGGGATCCTGAAATCTTTCGCCAGTTGTGCTCCTTGTTCAGTCGAAAGACACGTTTGCTTTGCACTTCAGCCTTCACAATACGAGCGAATTGAAGATGTTTCGCAAAGCGTTTCTCTGACGAGCGGGCAACCGCAGTGTTTTCATAGCGACAATACGGTGTTTGGTTGAATTGTCATGTTGCTCAAATATGCTGGAATTTGCCTGCTCGACACCGAGGTTGCTGGACAATCTGGCGAGAACTATCATTCCGACGACGTGTCAGGATATTCCGATCAGACAGGCTGTTCGGTTACTTTGCCGTGTCAGGAGATGGACGGACGGAGCCGACTCTCGATTTATCCTCAGATTCGACCCTTCCAACCTGTCCGATTACCACCAGATCGGTAGGCGATTCCCCTCACATGGTGAAATGTCCCAGTTGTTTTGACTGCGTGAGATAGTCTCACTGGACGTCTGCTTGTGAAGACGAGCTACCGAAGGTCTTTGTTGATGCCGGTGTTTGACGTGGCGGTCGTAATGGTCGAACGTTTTCGGCTGAGGGACTGTCCGTCAAAAAGTGGCTTGCAGATGTTTAGACGTACTCAATAGATGGCACCAATGATCTTGCAGGTCGTGGCGTAACTCCGTTTGGAGAAATGCGTCGCGGCTGCGACTCACCGGCGATACTGAGAAGAGGAGAAACTGGGATGTACGAGCGATTTACCGATCGAGCCCGCAAGGTCATGCAGTTGGCGAATCAGGAAGCTCAGCGGTTCAACCACGAGTACATCGGTACGGAGCACGTGTTGCTCGGGCTGGTTAAAGAAGGCTCTGGTGTCGCTGCGAATGTGTTGAAGAATCTGGACGTTGACTTGCGGCGAATTCGCAACGAAGTCGAAAAGATTGTCCAGTCGGGACCAGACATGGTCACGATGGGCAAGCTGCCTCAAACGCCGCGAGCCAAAAAAGTCATCGAATACGCGATGGAAGAGGCTCGCAATCTCAATCACAACTACGTCGGCACCGAGCACCTGCTGCTTGGCCTGTTGCGTGAGCAGGAAGGCGTTGCGGCTCAGGTCCTGATGAACCTCGGCCTGAAACTTGAAGACGTTCGCGAGGAAGTGCTCAACCTGCTCGGCCACGGCGTCGAAGCATCCGAAGGCGGCGAGCGTGCAACGTCATCTGCAACAGGCGGCAAAGCATCCAAGAGCAAAACACCGGCACTCGATAGTTTTGGTCGTGATCTGACGGAACTCGCAAAACAGGGCAAGCTTGATCCGGTCATTGGACGGGCCAACGAGATCGAGCGAGTGACTCAGATTCTTTGCCGGCGTCAGAAAAACAATCCTGTATTGCTTGGTGAAGCGGGGGTCGGGAAGACGGCCATCGTCGAAGGATTTGCACAGCTCGTCGTTGACGGCAACGTTCCCGAACTGCTTCGAGACAAGCGAATCGTCGTGCTCGATCTCGCGATGATGGTTGCCGGCACGAAGTACCGCGGCCAGTTCGAAGAACGCATCAAAGCTGTCATGAACGAAGTCCGCCGTGCAAAGAACACGATCCTGTTCATCGACGAACTTCACACGCTGGTCGGCGCCGGTGGCGCTGAAGGAGCAATCGACGCTTCGAACGTTCTGAAGCCGGCACTCAGCCGCGGCGAACTGCAGTGCATCGGTGCGACGACGCTTGATGAGTATCGCAAGTACATCGAAAAAGACAGTGCTCTGGAACGACGATTCCAGAACGTGATGGTCGATCCGCCGACGGACGCGCAGACTGTCGAGATCCTCAAAGGACTGCGTGAGCGTTACGAAACTCACCACAAGGTTCAGATTACGGATGATGCACTGCAGGGTGCCGTCGAGCTTTCTTCACGATACATCACCGGCCGTTGTTTGCCGGACAAGGCAATCGATGTCATCGACGAAGCAGGGGCTCGAATTCGCCTGAAATCGATGGTCCGTCCACCGGACCTGAAAGAAATCGAAGAAGAAGCAGAACGGCTCAATCAGCAGAAGGAAGAAGCTGTCGCTAATCAGGATTTCGAAAAGGCCGCCGCACTCCGTGATCAGGCTGACAAGCTGAAGAAGAAGAAAGAGCAGCTTACGAATGAGTGGCGTGAGAAGTCGAAAGAAAACGAAGGCGTGGTCGATGAGGAAGTGATTGCCGAAGTCGTTGCCAAGATGACGGGTATTCCGTTGACTCGGCTGTCCAGCGAAGACGCCGTGCGGTTGCTTCAGATGGAAGACGAAATGCATCTGCGGGTGATCAGTCAGGATGAGGCCATCAAGCAGGTCTCAAAGGCTGTTCGTCGAAGTCGCAGCGGACTGAAAGATCCGAAACGTCCAACGGGTTGCTTCCTGTTTGCCGGTCCGACCGGTGTTGGCAAGACGTTGCTGGCGAAGACGCTGGCGGAATTCATGTTCGGTGATCAGGAAGCGCTGATTCAGATCGACATGTCCGAGTACATGGAGAAGCACAACGTCAGCCGTTTGATTGGTGCCCCTCCGGGTTATGTCGGCTTCGAAGAAGGTGGTCAGTTGACCGAGAAGATTCGTCGTCGTCCGTACGCGGTCGTGCTGATGGATGAAATCGAAAAGGCTCACCCTGACGTCTTCAACATGATGCTTCAGATCATGGAAGAAGGTCATCTGACCGACAGTTTCGGTCGAATGGTCGACTTCAAAAACGTGATCATGATCATGACGACCAATGCCGGTGCGCAGGCAATTGCACATGGTGCAGGCTTCGGATTCGGAAAGAAGTCTCAGGAAGCCGACTACGGCAACATGAAGAAGGAAGTCATGTCCGTACTCGAACGTGATTTCAAACCGGAATTCCTCGGACGTCTCGATGAAGTCGTGGTCTTCAAGAAACTTCAGGGCGAAGACCTGAAGCTGATTATCGATATCGAATTGTCAAAGGTTCGAGAACGTCTTGGAGAACGCGGCCTCGGTCTCGAGCTGGATGACGCTGCCAAAGAATTCATCATCAAGTCTGGTGGCGATCTCGATTATGGTGCCCGGCCATTGCGACGAGCTGTCGAGCAGGCGATTGAGGATCCGCTTTCTGAAGAACTGCTTCGTGGTGCCTTCGAAGGCAAGAACCATATTCTGGTGACCGTGAAGAATGTCAGTGGTCAGGATCAGCTCGGTTTCGAAGGTGTTGTGAAGGAAGCAGAAGAACCGGCAGCGGAAATTGCCGAGGCAGAGGTCGCCGCCGCTGCGGAATAGGTGGTTCGCGGATGACAATCCGACATGCTCTATTGCATTGATGGTAAAATCGAGAAGCCTCGTCTGTTCCAGGCGAGGCTTCTTTTGGTAATTGTTGGGACTGATTCAGGATGAATGTTCTCGTACTCGCGCCGCACCCGGATGATGAGGTGCTCGGATGTGGAGGCACCATTTGTCGCCACGTGGCAGGGGGCGATTCGGTATTTGTACTGGTGGCGACTCGCGGAATGCCGGAACTCTATTCCGCCGCCGCCGTTGACGCTGTACGTGCGGAAGCTCGCGCCGCGCATGCAAAACTGGGCGTGTCGGAAACTCGTTTCCTCGACTTTCCAGCGCCGGCTCTCGACACGGTTCCGCGTTATCAACTTGCCGGAGCTGTGTCGGACGGGATTCGAGATTTCGAACCTGAAGTGGTCTATCTACCGCATCATGGCGATATTCACAGCGACCACTTCCATCTGCATCAGGCGGCCCTGGTGGCGGCTCGACCGCTCGAAGGTTCGCCCGTCAAAAGGATTCTGGCGTACGAGACGCTGTCTGAAACTGAGTGGGCACCTCCACAAATGGATGCCGTTTTCTATCCGACGGTGTTTATTGATGTTTCCGGGTTTCTCTCACATAAGCTGGACGCAATGGCCTGTTTCAAGTCGCAGGTGAAGCAGCCGCCTAACGCCCGATCGCTTCGCAATATCACCGCCCTGGCCCACTATCGCGGCGCGACCGTCGCGTGTGACGCAGCGGAAGGCTTTATGCTGATCCGCGAAATTATTGCGTAGAGTCGAAACGGCGGTTGTCGCGCGATTTCTGGTGTTTGAGACGTTCCGATGCGGTTAGTCGTACCGCTGCGGCTCCAAGTCATCTTGGTCGGAATTCGGTTGAATGCTATAAGCGCCGGCACGAGAGTTTGCTCGCGATACGCGAGTTTCCTCGACTCTGAATCGATGACATAACTGGCAGAGGAGATCTTCTTCTGCTGGTGCTGCAATGGAGTGCCGCTGAAATGGCTCAGCCTGATTTTTGCGAACTGCTTGACGAGTTGTTTGAGCTCGATCCCGGAACGGCGACCAGCGCCACGGTTCTTAAAGAGATTCCCAGCTGGAGTTCTCTGACCTTCGTTGGCCTGATTGCGATGATCGATGAAGAGTATGGCATTGCTCTTTCGCCGGGAGTCATCATGTCGAGCGAAACGGCTGGAGATCTCGAGCAGAAAATTCACGAAATGCAGATTGCCGATAAAGCTGCCTGATTCGGCAGTCAGTTCGCGATGCGATGTTACGGCGAGTTTGAAAAGACTCCGTGAAGCAGGGAAGCTTTCATGGCAATTGTCCGCGTTGAAAACGTTCGAATGGCAGGTCTGGCATCGTCAGTGCCGGATTTTGTGAGAACAGTTGACGATGATGTCGAACGATTTCAGTCCGAAGACTTTCGCAAAATCGGCGAGAGCATTGGGGTAACGTCGCGCCGCATCGCCCCGGAAGGCGTCTGCTCGTCGGACCTTTGCGTCGCCGCTGCCGAGAAGTTGCTCGACGAGCTGAAATGGGATCGAGATTCGATCCAGGCGGTTCTGTTCGTTACTCAGACTCCTGATTATCCCGCTCCGGCGACTGCCTGCACGCTGCAGTCGCGACTTGGGTTGTCGACAAACTGCGCGGCGATGGATATCAACCTTGGTTGTTCCGGTTACGTTTACGGACTGGCAACGGCCGCTCAGTTCGTGCGAGGAATGGCTGGCGGAAAAGAAAACGGTGGACGTGTTCTGCTTCTCGTCGGAGACACGATCACCCATTTTGTTTCGCCTGACGATCGCGCCACTGCGCCGTTGTTTGGTGATGCGGGGTCGGCGACGGCTCTTGAGTTTTCAGCGTCGGCTGAACCGATTGTGTTTTCTCTCGGCACAGACGGTCGAGGGCTCAACCATCTGATCGTGCCGGCAGGCGGCGCGCGTCAGCCTCGCACTGAAGAGACAGGGGTCAGAACGTCTCGCGAGTCAGGCAACATTCGCAGCGACGAAGACATGTACATGAATGGGGCCGAAGTCTTTTCGTTCGCGCTTCAGGAAGTGCCGAAGATGGTGCGCAGTACGCTGGCCGAGGCCGGCTGGACGATTGATGAAGTCGACGGCGTTGTCATGCACCAGTCGAACGGCATCATGTTGAAACATCTTCGCAAGCGACTGAAAGTCGACGAAGAGAATTTTGTCATTGCTCTGGAAGGTTACGGCAACGCAAGCTGTGCATCGATTCCCCTGGCGATGACTCATCAGTGGTCCAAAGCAAATTCCAGCGAGAAACGTAAGCTGGTGCTGGCCGGTTTCGGACTTGGCTGGTCGTGGGGCGGCGCGGCTGTCACGTGCGAAAACATGGTGATGCCGGAACTGGTGATCTACGAGACTCCGCAGTGCCAGAATGCAGACGACGAGATTGTTTCGAAAGAGGCCGCCTGACATGCACAACCCAATGGCTCTTGATGGCCGCACCGTGCTGGTGACCGGAGCTTCATCGGGACTCGGACGTGCGATCAGCATTCTTATCAGCAGGCTCGGCGGACGGGTCGTGCTGGTCGCTCGAAGTGAGAAACGCCTCGCGGAAACGATGTCGCTGCTTGACGCTGGTGAGCATCGCGTCGAGCCCTTTGATCTGAACGAGTTGGACGCCATTCCCGGATGGATAAAGAAACTGGCTGACGAGGCAGGACCACTCGACGGACTGGTTCACAGCGCGGGGGTTCATGCTACGCTGCCGTTGCGAGTGCTCAAGCCGTCTCGACTCGACGAGCTGATGAAAGTCAACGTGTCGGCAGCGATGGCTCTCACAAGAGGTTTCCGCCAGCGAGGCGTGCGAGCAGAGCAGGGCAGTGTTATTTACCTGGCCTCGGTTGCCGCACTGGCAGGATCGGCTGGAAACGCTGCGTACTCAGCGACAAAAGGCGCGCTGGTTTCGATGTGTCGATCTCTGGCGATGGAGCTGGCACCCGAGCAGATCCGAGTGAATTGTCTCGCGCCGGGATGGGTGCCGACTGAGCTGGCTGCAAAGGCAGAAGAGAAGCTTGCTGATACTCAGCTTCAGGCAATTTCTGATATGCATCCGTTAGGCCTTGGCCGTCCAGACGATGTTGCCAACGCAGCTGCATTCCTTCTCGCAGAAACCGGACGGTGGATTACAGGGCAAACTCTGGTGATTGATGGTGGGTATACGGCTCACTAAGTCGTCAGGGCCTGCGAAGTGGATGGCCGGCGATCAAATACAAGGATTGAAGATGAGCACGACTCAGAAGTCTCGCCTGTTGATCATTGGTGCCGGCGGTTTTGGTCGAGAAGTTCTCCAATGGGCTCTCGATATTCAGAAGCAAAGCGATGTTGACTGGGAAGTCGGAGGATTTCTCGATGCGAATCAGAAAGCGTTTGAGCAGTTCGACATCGAGTTTCCAATCCTGGGCGATGCGGAAATATGGCACCCGTCATCCGAGGATCGTTTCATTTGTGCCATCGGCGATCCAGCGATCCGGCTACGTATTTGTCGAGACCTTCAGCAGCGCGGTGCACAGTTCGTATCACTGATTCATCCGTCTGCAATTGTCGGCTCGCGTTGCACAATTGGGGCAGGCACAATCCTTTGCCCGGGGGTCACGGTGACGGTCGACGCGACGATTGGTAATTTCGTGATACTCAACATTCGGGCATGTGTTGGCCATGATGCCCACGTTGGTGATGGCTGCACGGTTAACGACTTTTGCGATATCACCGGCAATGCAAAGCTTGGTGAAGGAGTCTTTCTGGGGAGCCACTCATCGGTCACTCCGTCGGCGAAGGTCGGTGACTACGCAAGAGTCGGCGCGGGAAGTGTCGTCGTTCGACGAGTTCGGGCCAATACGACGGTCATGGGCCCAACAGCGAAACGCATCGACTGGTCGGCTGAATCACCGGCGAAGTCTGACGCGGCATAATTCTGGTGACGCGCCATCAAGGCGGATCACGAATTGTGTTCCGCAGCCTGGGGGGATCTTCTGGAAAGAGTGGCGGTTTCCAGGAGCCGCGCGACCGTTTTCGCTTTGTCATTTCCAATGAGGTGAGGATGCTGGGAACGCGATGTGGATAAGTGTCCCGACTTGTCAAAAGCATGGTGACGAAAAGATTGGTGGAAAATTCCAGCGTGCGGCGTTGTCATGGTTAGACCGTAGTGCGTAATTGGTGAGTACGATGGTACCATTGAGTCGTGTTGATCAATTCGACGGATACGGGCAACGGAAATTGACGTATGCCGAATGAAGATTACAGCGATGCAACGTTGCCGCATGAGCCGGTCTCCCCGCCTGGATTCACCTGGTGTGAGGCGGATGCTGACTTTGTCGGGCGATGGCAAGGTCTGATCGTTGTGATGATTCTCAGTCTTGTTGCCGGAATAGGACTTCAACAGTTTGCGTGGAGCGGCAGTCGCGAGTTGCATTCGGTGATGGAGTCGGTTGCAACGATACTGGCTTTAGTCGTTGGAACGCTCTCACTCGTCCGCTTTTATGCCAATGGGTCGGCGATACACCTATGTGTTGGTGCGGGATTCGTTGGCACAGGACTACTGGATGGCTCGCATGCGTTGCTGACGAGTACGTGGTTTGCAAACTCTGCATCGTCAGCATCTGACGCGTTGATTCCGTGGAGCTGGAATGCGTCCCGGATTTTTCTCGGTGCAATCCTTGTGTTGAGCTGTCGTGCTCAGGATCGTCAGGACCGGCGACCGGACACATCGATCATTCAGCCGAAATTTGTTTACGCTTCGATTCTGGCGCTGACCGTGCTTTGCTTCCTGTTCTTTGCGTTTGTGCCGCTGCCGCCGCTGTACACCTCAGGTTTGCTGAGACGACCGGCGGAACTGATCTCGGCAACGTTGTTTGTCATTGCCGCGGTGTTGCTGATTCGTCGCGGAATCTGGCGACGCAGCCCGTTCTCGTACTGGCTGCTGGCCTGTGTGATTCTTTCCGTCGTCGTGCAGGTTCTGGTGATGTCACGTTCGGCAATGCCATTTGATGCACCGTTTGACCTGGCTCATCTGATGAAGATTGTGAGCTATGGGATGGTCCTCTACGGAGTGGTCTTCAATATTCACATTCTGTATCGCACGTCGGCGAAGATGACTCAGCAGATTTTCCAGAGCGAAGCCAAGCTTCGCGGTATTGTCGATCAGGCTTTCAATTTTATAGGCCTGCTGTCGACTGACGGAGTTCTGCTGGATGGAAATCGTACGGCTCTGGATGCAGCCGGGGTTTCTGCGGAGGACGTACTGGGCAAACCATTCTGGGAGACGCCCTGGTGGACACACTCGCCGAAGATGCAGGAGCGACTGAAAGAGTCCATCCGTCGCGCGAACGCTGGTGAGACTGACCGTTTTGAAGCGACTCACCCGACGCCTGACGGAAGCCTGATTTATGTCGACTTTACGCTGAAGCCGCTCCGTGATGATTCGGGCAAGATCATTTATCTGGTGCCTGAGGGGAGGAATATTACCGATCAGAAGGCTGCCATTAATGCCCTGGTGACTGCCGAGCTTCGACTGGAGAACGCGCTCGACGGTGCAGAGATTGGTGTCTGGGATTGGAATGTCGTTACCGACGAAGTTTACGTCTCGCCGCAACTGACCGCTCAGCTTGGATCAACCGAGACCTGGACGTCGTTAACCGACTGGGTTGACAATCTGCATCCTGACGATCAGGACGCCGCTGAGAAGATCATTGCTGACTACATCTCAGGCGACATTCCTGAATACGAAAACACGTTTCGTTTGAAGCATGTTGACGGAAGTTACCGTTCGATCCTGTCGCGCGGGCAACTGCTTCGTGACGACGACGGAGAACCGCTGCGGATGGTCGGGGTTCATATCAACATCAGTCAGGGAGTCGAGCAGCAGCGGCGTCTTGCCGAGCAGGCAGAGGAACTCAAGGCGAGCAATGCCGAACTTGAACAGTTTGCGTACGTTGCGTCTCATGATTTACAGGAGCCATTGCGAGCGATTGCCGGTTATACGCAACTGCTGACGCAGAACTACGCTGATTCACTCGATGACAAAGCGAAGGTGTATGCGAATCGGACAGTCGAAGGTGCGAAGCGGATGCAGAAGTTGATTTCTGACCTGCTTGAGTATTCTCGTATTTCCAGAAAAGAAAGATCATTCGAACTGGTTGACCTGAACGAGAGTGTCCGGGACGCTCAGATTCTTCTCGACGCTGCGGTTCAGGAAACGGATGCCATTATCGACGTGCGCAGATTGCCTGCCGTCGAGGCGGACGCCGGGCAGATGGTGCGGCTCTTCCAGAACCTGATCGGTAACGCATTGAAGTATCGAACAGAATCGCCCCCCTCAGTCGAGATTTCGTCAGAACGCGGCGACGATGGCTTCTGGACGGTCCGTGTCAAAGACAACGGGATCGGAATTGCTCCGGAACATGCCGAGCGGGTTTTCGTGATCTTTCAGCGACTGCACGCCAGTAGTGATTACCCGGGTACCGGAATCGGTCTTGCCGTTTGCCGTCGGATCGTCGAAAGGCACGGCGGGAAAATTCACGTCGAGTCGAACGCTGATGTCGGATGTTCGGTTGTCTTTACATTGCCAGGCGAGACTGCCACTTGCAGCGACGTTCGAAAAAGTGGGTGACGGCGTGCGAAGTTGTGATTTCTAGAACTCGCCAACGGTGTGCCTGTCGTTGCGCTGTGACAACCGTTGGTAAAGGCCCATTTCTTCAGGGCCACCAGCTTGCGAATCGATCGTTTCGCTGAGGAAATGCACCGAGCCATCGCCGATCAGAAAGTTGGCTCCTCCGTGATGTCGACTGGAGAAGGAGTTGTCGCCGGCGTTGATCTCATTGCCGAAGCTGCAGTCAGTCACCTGATCATCTTCGTATTCATTTCCTCGAACTCCCATCCAGATGCCGGCTCGAGAATCGATCGAACGTTCGCCGACCATAATGATGTTGGACAAGCCGTCTATGCAGTCACGAAATCGAACTTTGCTGTTCAGGTAGAACATGCCATCCGTTGACTTCAGCGTTGGAAGTTGTCCAGGCCAGGAAATGCCGAAGTCAGCATTTCCCCAGCGTGGTGCTGCAACTGGGCCGAAGTTCGCTGAATAGTTTGAGGTGGCGAAAGAGCCGCGAAGCTCGTTCAGCGACGGCGTAGGATCTGTCGGGCATCGAAAAGCTGGTAACGGCGTCTCCACCAGCTTCCGGTTATCTATCTGATGGTTTGTTGTGTCGAGTTCTTTAAAGAGACGTGCCTGATCGATGAATGGCAGGATGTACGTGGTCCATCCGAATCTTGGAATCGGTCCGGGATCTGCCGTGTGGGCAGTCCAGGCTGGCGGCAGCGTCCGAAATACGTCGTGGTAGTTGTGAAGGGCGAGTCCGATCATCTTCAGATGCTTCACGCACTGATCGCGACGCGCGTCGGCTCGGGATTTCAGAACGGCGGGCATCGTGAGTGCCAACCCGATGGCAATAATGGCAAGCACAACCAGAGTTTCGATCAGCGTGAAACCGTTTCTTTGTCGATGAGAAGCCATCTTTGAGATTCCCGTTCAAAAATTGCCAGACGCGATGCGTCGCGGATTGTCAAAATCGTCAGAAAAGTTGCCAGGGAGCCGCGATCAAAACTCCAGGAATCGCCAGCGGTCGCCGAACCGCTCCATGATGACGACGTTAGAAGCTCCGAACTCTGACAACGGCGGCGGAGCTTTCTCTGCTATTTTTGTTTGAGTCTCAACCAGCCTGCTGGTCGAGTCTTTGAACCGCCAGAAGCCTTCGACCCTTTCAAAGTGGAACGTCCTGTCTGGAAGCCGCATCTGCCGACCTCGACCTGTGGAAACAAGCTGGCCTCTCACTGAAATGGCGGCGTTGTTTCCGGAAGCTCGCTGGACATCCTGCGTTCTCAGAATGGCCTGCAGATCGCTCTGCATTTGTTCGATCATTTTCGGGTGCTGAGTGAGTCGAGTGATCAGTTGCTTGCGTCGTAGCGCGGCTTCCGGATGGCCAAGTTCGCCGCGTGGAAACAGACGATCAATCATCGCTTCAGTCCGATCAGCCTGAATGTCGACCACCGCCGCCTGCAACGCCTCGGCGAGACTGCCGGGATATCCAGACAGTGGCTCTTGTGAGATTTCCGGAGCCGGTTCACTTTTCAGGGGATCGGTCGGTTCTTCGATGGGCGGCGGAATCGTAAAGGTCGCCAGGAATCCTCCGATATTGATTTGCGGAGTGGTGCCGCTGGCTCGTTCAAGTCGGTTGATGACATTGGCCGCCGCAGGCGGATTCCGGATTCGCTCATAGGATTTGCCGAGTCGACCTCTTCGAGCCTGCCGAAGCTCATCAACAGGAGCGTAGAATTCGATGAATCCAACCACGTCGCCGGACTTCAAACGAGCGATCGCGTCTTTCATTGCCGCTTGAACATTCTGCTCCGGAGTCGTTACTTGACTGTCGGCGGTCTCTTTGCCGGATTGTCGCAGCGGCGTTTGTGCAGATGAACTGGTACCAGTTGCAAGCACTGCGAGAATCAGCAGTCGAATTGTCATTCGAAAAACAGTGACACGGTGGCAGGCAGGTTCTCGTGGGACGATCATGTCAGCCTCGAATTGAAGTGGTCAGGATTCGTAGAGTCAGTCATCCAAAATACAGCAGAGTCTGACCGATTCCGGTAGGGTGAGCTACCGAAAGGCAACAACTGTTCCTGGTGAGTCGCGATGATTGTCGTTTGACAACTCAGCTTTCAATCCTGATTCACTGAGATCACGTTGGCTCAGGCAAAGTTATACAATCAAATTTACCGACGAGGAGAACAGTCATGAGCGGGGCGGAACGGTCACTCAGCGTGGCAATTATCGGTGGCGGGATGTTCTTTGACGAAATCATCGGGCAAAGTTTCAAAGACTTCATGCGCGGTGGTTTGTCCGGCGCTCTGACCAGTATCGGGATGAGCCACTTTGCTCCGGTTGTTGCCGACGTGGCGATCAACGTTTGCGCGGTGGGAACTCGCAGCGAGAAAAGCGGCACGGCGGGGCACATCACGAAATGGTTTGCAGAAGATTTTCCCGATCGAAAGATCGACGCCTGCTATGGCGATGCCGTGTGGCGGGACATTCTGGCTTCGCACAAACCGGACGTTGTTTTCGTGGCGACGCCGGACCACGTTCACGCTCAGCCGATTCTTGACGCGCTCGACGCTGGCTGCGACGTCATTACAGAAAAGCCACTGTGTCTGACGACTGCCGAAGCGGACCAGGTCATTGCAAAGGCCAGGGAAAAAGATCGCGTCGTCGCCGTCGACATGCACAAAAGATACGACCCGTTTGTTCGCGACATGATGACGAAGGCTCCAGAGCAGTACGGGACGATCAATCGGGTGAGAGCCGTTCTGGAAGAGCCGCTGGAAGTCAGCACTGAAATCTTCGCCTGGGCAGAGCAGAGCAACCCGTTTGCGTATGTCGGCTGCCACTGGCTGGACGTCGTGCATCATTATCTGAAGGTGAAGCCGGTCGCCGTGTTTGCAACAGGGCAGAAGAATCTGCTGCTCAACTGGGACAAAAATCACGTCGAAATCGCTCGCCGACGTGGTGTCGATCCTGCAAGTTTCAAGCGGCAGGGGGCAATTCGAACGTGGGACAGCGTCGATGTCGCTGTAACTTACGAAAACGGAATGCGCGGCGACTATAACAACAACTGGATCAACCCGGCGGAATTCGAAGGCGCGGTGAACCAGGAAATTGAGCTTTACGGAATCTATGGACGCGGCATCGTCGATCAGCAGGAACGCGGCTACCGGGAGGCGATTATCGGAGACGGCTCTCGAACTCGTAACCCGTCATTCGGTGGTCGTATTCATCACCGAGGCGGGTATCCTGAAATTTTCGGTTACGGAAAGGCGTCGATCGCTGCGGGATTGCTGGCCATTATTCGTCGAAGGATTCTTGGTGAATCGATGGCTGAAATTGAAGGTTCTTATCCGGACGCTCAGAGTCAGCGTGACATCGTTCAAGTGATCGAGGCGGCATCTGTCGTTGCGGAAAAGAACTATGAAGCGTTTCAGGCAGGGCGAGGTACTCCCGTTTCTGCTCTGCTGAACGATTCGGAAATTCACATCATCGAGCCGTCGAAGTAGCTATCGATCGGGCGTTGGGGGGGCGTCCGCAGGCTGGGCCTTGATTGACTTCACGAAGGCGATCACGTCGGCAAGGTTTTGTCGACTGAGGTCTTTCTCAAGGCCGACCGGCATCAGCGAGAGACCTGTCGAAATCATCTGGTCGATGCTGGATCTCAGAATGACGTCCTGCTTACCTTCGGCTCGTTTAAGCGTGATGCTTCCTGCTGATTCGGCAGCGATGATGCCGTTGAAGACTCGACCCTGATCGGTGACGACTGTGTAGACATTGAAGTTCGGTTGAGCTTCCCGGTTCGGATCAAGGATCGACACCAGCAGATCCGCGTCTGACTTGTTCCTGACCGATGCCAGGTCAGGAGCGACTTGCTGACCGAAACCGCCTGCTCGGTGACAGGCAGAACAAATTTTCCTGAAGACAGCCTGTCCGCGTGCAGTATCGCCATCAAGAGTAAGCACGTCCTGGTATTCGGCAACAACTCTTGCACGATCCGAGTTCACTTCGTCGCCGAACAGTTTTCGGCTTCGTGTGTTGACCGTCGAGTTGGGATGGTTCATCAGTAGCTGTTTGCGGTCGCGGGTCAGATCGCTTCGCAGGACGGTTCCGGACTCGACCGCTTCAAGCAGCGTCTGGATTCGCGACGTCTTAACGACCAGAGCATCGACTACGTCCTGTCGAACCTGAGGGCTGAAACTTTTCCAGTTGGCAAGCAGCGTCTCCGCGATCTCATTGGAATCATGCTGAGACAGTGAATTGACAGCCGCAAGTTGCAGCGGCGGTGGAGTTTGAGGCGACAGAAAATCCGGCAGGTTCCTGGTAGCAGTCGATTCGTCGGCAAAGGCGAGCAGGCGAATCGCGGCTTCGCGGTCACTAAGGACGGCGTTTTCATCAGCGGCGTTTTCAACGGCTCTAGCGAACAAGCCAACGACGCGTTGACGAGCGGAGTCCGTAGCTGACTGGCTGGTGAGAAGTTTGCTGACGTTCGAACCTCGCGCTGCCAGTCCTTTCCCCAGTCCGCTAAGAATGGCTCGCTGGACGGTTGCTGGAATATCGTCGTCCGCTGCCGATGACAGCATGTTTAAAGCTGATGCCGGGTTCGGATTCGCCCCAGCGATCTGGCCAGTTTCTGATAAGAATGCCAGAGTCTTTGCGGATTTCGTTCCCGTATTTGCGATCAGGAGCGTTGCCAGTTTATCTGCTGTTTCCGGGACGGACGAAAGAATGGCTGTTTGCGTATCCGCACCATTCCGGGTGTCCAGTACCAGGCGAGCGAGGCCAGCGATTGCTCGTTCGTCCGAAGATTCTCCGAGAGTGAAGGCGAGCTGAAAGCGGACGTGTTCACTGGGGTCATCACAGAGTGCCAGCAGGTCGTCGAGGATTTCGTCAGTCTGTTGGTTTTTGAGAAACGGTTCTGAAAGCTTTACCGCGTGAGCGCGAACTCTCGGGTGCTTATCGCTGACTCCCTGCCGAATGTGACGCGGCTGGAGCAACTGCAAACTTTGCAGAGCGTACAGAGCGTGAATCCGGCCCAGAGGATTAGCTGAACCGCTTAAGATTGCGTGGAGTGTTGGATTCACGCTTCGGTCCTGGCGTTCGCACAAGATTCGCATCGCAGTCATGCGATGCCACGCGTTGCCGTGATTCAGGTACGACGCAATTTTAATGATGGGCATCTCACCAAGTCGTTCTGGCCGCAGTCGCTCCATATCCGGGCTGACCAGACGAAATATGCGGCCTCGATCGTGTCCACTGGTCAGATCCAGAAACGCTTTGATTTCTTCCGGGATCGAATGTGGGTGTTCGATCGTTTCGCGGTACATGTCGAGCATGTAAAGCGAACCGTCTGGTGCATTCACAAAGTTCACCGGTCGGAACCAGTTATCCGACGATCGTATAATCTCTTCGTTCGAATCGGCTCGTTCGGCGCGGTAGACGACTCCGTCGGTGTTGACGGATTTTCGATGGACAAGATTTCCGCCGACATCGCCAACAAACGCATTGCCTCGGAATTCTTTGGGGTAAGCATTTCCTCGATAGATGGTGATCCCAGTTGCGGAAGTGAAGAAGCCGACCGGGTACTCAGTTGGCACGGCTCCTTTTTTCTTTGAGGGATCGAGCGGAAGAAACTCCCATGCACCGTCATCGTTGATGACGAGGCGGTAACCTTTTTCTTCCGCTCGCCATTTCTGGCGGACGATGCGCCAGGGTTCCGGGGGACTGCGTCTGAAGACTCGAGCGCTGGCTCCGTCGGCGGCGATGCTGCGAATTGGACTGGAGACGGCAAGGTACGGATTTCGTGACAGGTACTCCTGCGGAAGCACGATCTGTTGAATGTGGTTGCTGTTGCTGCAAACGAACCTCGTTCCCCAGTCGTCGATCGATTGTCCGAACTGAAGCCCGCCGGTCACGAGTTCAAACTGTTCGGTCTTCGGGTCGAAGCGAAGATCGTTGCTGCCAACTGAAAACAGCGGATTCCCTCGATGTAGAAGATTCTTCGGATTGCGCCCGGCGGAAAAGGTGATTCTGTTATCAAGTCCCCAGTGAAGACTGTTGGCCAGAGCCTGGACATTACCGCGACCGAATCCGGACAGCACGATCTCACGAATGTCCGCCTTGTCGTCTCCGTCAGTGTCTTTGAAATAGTAGAGATACTCAGGCGCGAGGACGAAAATGCCGCCGTTGTAGCAGCAGACCGAAGTCGGCCAGCTGATTTTGTCGGCGTAGACAACACTGCGATCCATGCGGCCGTCACCGTCGGTATCTTCGAGCATCCGGATAATTCCCGCATCTTTTTTTCCTCCGCCAGCGGGATTGAGCGTGGTCGGCTCCTGCGAGAACGGATAGCCGTGCATTTCTGCGACGAACATGCGACCGAACTCGTCAAAGCACGCGGCCACCGGATCCGAAACTAACGGCTCGGTGGCGACGACTTCGAGCTGGAAGCCGCTTGCCAGTCCAAATGTCTTCAACGCGTCGTTGGCTTCAGTGTGCGGAATGCGAGGCATGTCCGCTGCCGTCACTTTGCGAGTCGTTGACACGTCGGCTGCGAATACAACCGAAGTTTGGCCTGGTTCGTCAGTGATCAGGCTACAGGCAAGCAGCAGGCAGGCAGACATCAGCAGACGGTGCATGTGGGCATCCTTGATGCTATTTCGAATCGATCAGTCCAGTTTGTGGACAATGTCTTCTTCGCTGAGTTGTGGGGACACTGAGAACTGACCTCTCGTTCCGGACAGTTCGAAGACGTGACGTGTTGGAGTGAACGTTGCGCGAAGAGATTCTTCGTTGAGCTGATGCCCTGCACCGTTGACGCCTCCGCAGATCGTAAGTCTGTTGGGAGCAATCAGCGATGCAATGTGGGCAACGTCTCCCACGTCGCGAACAATTCCGTTGGGGAGAATTCCAAGTCTTTGGTTCTCGTACGGAGTGTCGCTGACAAAACTGACCAACGAACCAACGGTAACCGTGTGATCGATTCGGTCGTCAATTGCGGCAGTGCAAAGCGCGACGATACCGGCGGGGCCGTTTCCGATGACGGTCAGATTGTCGTCAGCGTAGCCGCTGTCCGTAAGCGCTGTGATCGCTGATCGTAGATCAAGCACCCACTGGCCGAGCAGCGGTCGTCCAAACCACAGCGACCATTCGGCGGTGTTATGGTCCGGTGCTCGACCGACCCTGTCGCCGGGATGTGCATGCTGGCCGGTTGCTCTCAGGCTGAGCGTTACCGCTCGGCGTCCAGACTCGTGAACGGCTTTCACCAGTTGGCTGTTCGGACGTCTGGGGTCGGAATCAAGGTTGAGAATAATGACCGTGCCAGGACGGCTAGGTTTCTTCCCAGGAGTATGAGTGGCGACAAGATGGATGCCTGATTCCGAGACAATCGAAATTTCCTGCTGTGATGATGCTTTAGACGGCTTGGGTGCCGTTGCCGATTGAACATCACTTTTCAGAATGGCCTGCTCAAGCGTTCGTCGCAGTTGGTTTGCTGACGACTTCCACGTCTCCCAGTCTTTTGGCGTCTCAAATTGAGTCAGCAGTTTTCGTCCTTCGCGAGCGGCAAATTCTGGAATCGTCATCCAGTCATCGGGCCGCGTTTCACCGGGGAAACATCGCAGCATTTCCGGATCCTCGGTTTCCATTGCTGCCTCAGAAATCGGTGAGCCATCACCTTCGCCTTTAAGGTGGCGAGTCATCCAGCCATACATGGCTTCGCGCATGGGCTGATTGTAGTCGTGGGTTGATTCGAAGATTGCATGCCTGACTTTGTCTGGCCGTTCGTAGAGCTGGTAGACGGGTTCGACAAAGGCGAGCGACTTTTCCGCCTCGCTTACAGAGAACTGAAAGGCGTCGCGAGTTGCGCTGATAATCATCAGTGCTCGCGGGGCGGTCAGGCTAAGGACGCCCCATTCTTCCGTGAACTGAAGGGCTCCGGGCACGACTTCGCACATGCAGCACGCGGCTCCCAGATAAGCCCGATAGTTGCCGACGGAGCAGACCGGGACGACGGCTTTAAAGCGTTCATCGAACGCGCCGGCGTACATCGACTGGTTGCCGCCTCCACTGGCTCCGGTGATGCCCAGCCGGTCTTCATCGACCTCCCGGCGAGTCAGCATGTAGTCGACCGCTCGCTGGTTTTCGTAAACCTGGATGCCGCTTAACGGACGGCCAATCGGGTAAAGCGTGGCGGCGACCATTTCCCCGTGGTACTCGCCGAGGGCTTTTCCGATTCCTCGTTCGCCCGCACCGAACGCGTCGACGGCCAGGACAAAGAAGCCGAGCTTCGCCAGTCCAATGCAGCGAGCCTGAACATGAGGATCCTGTTTGGCACCTTTCCAGTGTCCATGCACGCAAAGTACGGCTGGCAGTTTGCCCGGCTGGTCAGGCACGTACGCGTTGGCTGTCATCCAGACGTCAGGTAGTGTCTGAAAGATGACTTTCTCGACACGGTAGCCGTCGCGCTGCAAAGTTCCCAGAAGTCTGGGATTCAAGGGGGCATGCTCCTTCGGGAAACCACCCCAGGCATTAAGGAGATGCTCTCGGATCTCGTTCCTGCGAGACTTCCACTCGTCCAGCGAAGTTGGCGCTGCGTCGTTTCCTCTTAAAGCGTCACGCTGAGATCTGACAAATTCCAGAAAAGTCTGAGGCTCATCCGCCCGGACCGAACTGCTTCCGGCGACGGTCGAGTCGACCAGAATGAAGTCCGGTATTCCTGGGCAAAGCGAGATGAGAGCAGCGACGACCATCGCCGTTGAAGATCTCAGTGGCATGGTGGCATCCTTCTGGGGCGGTTCTCTGGAAAGAAAGCCGACAGCAACATTCATCGAGAGCACTTTCAGAATTCGTTTTTAGTGTTCTGGAGGATGGCCACAATGGAAGCAATGGATATTCCGGGTATCAGCTCCTGCACAGAGACCATCAAGATGGTCTAATTCTTTGCGCGAGGTTTACTTGCCGGAGCATCCAGAGGAATGAGCGGGAAGACTTCCGACGGGATATGTTCCTGTTTCATCAGTGCGGCAAGTTCTTTAACGATGAGCGGGTTCTCGTCGGCCACATCGTGCTTTTCGCCGATGTCGTTCGCGATGTTGTAAAGCTCGATCTTCAGATTGCCTTTGGTCATGTTCTGCCGGACGGCTTTCCAATCTCCGACGCGAATTGTCTGCTGACCGCCGTAACTGGGAAACTCGCGATAGAGAAATGGTCGGTCTTCCTGCTTTTTCCCGAGGAGCGTCGGCGCGAGACTGATGCCGTCGATGTTAGACGGCGCTTTTACTTCGGCATCAATCAGTTCGAGCAGTGTTGGCATCCAGTCCTCGAAACCGCTGATGCGATCGTTGCTTGAACCCGCAGCCACGTGGCCGGGCCAGCGAACGAGAGTCGGCACTCGCACGCCGCCTTCGTAGAGCGATCCTTTCAGGCCTCGCAGTTCGCCGACGCTTTTGAAAAAGGTGTAGTCGACTTCTTTGTCGAGATGCGTCGTGCCGTTGTCCGAACTAAAGACAACGATCGTGTTGTCGGCCAGTTTCAACTCGTCGAGCAGATTCAGCAGGTTTCCGACGTAACGATCCATGCGAGAAATCATCGCGGCGTAGGCAGCTCGCGGAGTGAAGTGCGGGGTGTAGCCGTACCCGCCATCGCGAGTGAACGGCGGATCGTTCCAGCCGAGTTCCAGGTAGGGCTTCAGTTCTTCGTCAGGAACGTGCAGCGCGACGTGAGGAATGACCGTCGGGTAATATAGGCAGAACGGCCGGTCTTTGTTGTCTCGAACGAACTTCAAAGCCTGTTCGTTGATCCGGTCCGGAGCGTAATCCTGTCCTTTGAAAATGTCGTAGCTGCGAGGGTCCGCTGAGTCGGTTCCTTTTACAAGGCTGGCGTGGCCAGGGACCGGCGGGGCGTTCTTCAATGGAAAGTGTCTGTAATCATCCCAGAGGTACGACGGGTAATAGCTGTGAGCGTGCGACTGGCAGTTGTACCCAAAGAAACGGTTCACGCCCTGGTTAAGCGGTTCGCCGGAAGACGCCGGACCACCCAGTCCCCATTTTCCGAATGCTCCAGTGACGTAGCCCTGCCTCTGCATCAATTCAAAGATGGTGACTTCATTGTCCGGAATCGGCCACTGGCCTTCCGGTGGCGTTCCTTTGTTGCTGCGAACGATGGCGTGTCCAGGATGTTTGGCGGTCACGAGCACGCAGCGCGAAGGAGCACACACCGCGTTGCCGCAATAATGCTGCGTCAGCTTCATGCCTTGCGAGGCGAGTCGATCCAGGTGCGGAGTCTTGATCAGCTTCTGCCCAAAGCTGCCGAGCTCTCGGTAACCCAGATCGTCGGCCAGAATGAAGACGATGTTCGGCTTGCGCTCGGCTCCTGAGAGTTGAGGGAGTGGCGAAGCGAATCCACTCGCAACAAAACCAAATACGATAAGCAGACGCAGGTGAAGCATGAATTGTCTCCGAAGATTAAACAGCGATCGCCTTTGAGAACCGTTTATTGTGGGCCGGTAACTTTAGCTGGTCATGCTCAACAATGCGCATGACGGTGAGGTCGGAATCGTCTCGAGTCATTGCCGGAAGGACTGCTGCCACTGTCCAAATTCTTCGGCGAGTTCATCGACGATCTCCGGCCGGGAGCCGGCGACATTGCGAGCTTCGGATTGGTCCGTTGCGAGGTTGTACAATTGCCATGGTTGATTCGGCTTTTCGCGAACGATCTTCCAGTCACCTTTTCGGAGTGCGGCATGCGATCGGTGCTCGAAGTAGAGTGACTTGTGCGGTGACGCGGCATTACTTCGCAAAACGGGGAGCGGATCTTTGCCGTCGAGCAGAATGTCCGACGGTGCTGTGGCGCCGGCGAGCTTCGCGCAGGCGGGGAGCAGGTCCGGTGACCAGAGTGCCTCGTCGATGACCGAGTCGGGGTCGATCCTGCCTGGCCAGCGAGCCATCGCTACGACACGCAGGCCGCCTTCCCAGCAGGTCACGCCGCCGTGCCGGAGCGGTTCATTCGAGCCGATGTCCAGACCTTTCCGATTCAGGCGGAAAGCACCGTTGTCCGACATGAAAAAGACGAATGTGTTGTCGGCGACGCCGGTCTGATCCAGGGCTGAAAGGACGCGGCCGATCGCAACGTCCAGCGAATAGACGACTGCCTGGTATCGTTTCTCTGCATCGGGTTCGTCGGGCGCGTAACCGCATGCCTCGAAAGCCCAGTCGGGAGCCTGCCAGACGTTAGGTTCACCTCGCGTCTTGTTGCCCGCCGTCGGAAAGTGCGGAGAGTTGAATGGGAGGTAGCAGAACCACGGCCGTTCGGTCGCGGACTTTCTGCGCATGAAGTCAATGGCTGCGTCGGCAAAGATGTCCGTTGAGTATTCGCCTTCGCGATGCAGTTCTTCGGTGCCGTGATACAGATCGTGCTTCTCGCGATAGTTGTGGTGGTAGTAGTCGAGGTTTCCCGATGCGTGCCCGATGAATTCGTCGAAGCCGCGTTCTGTCGGTCGCGAGCCTTTGGCAAAGCCGATGTTCCACTTACCGAAACATCCTGTTGCGTACGGAGTCGGAGCCTGCTTGAGAATCTGCGGAATGAGCTTCTCATCATGGCTGAGCCCAACTCCGTAATTGCCCGTGACACCGCCAAGTTGCTCAGTCAATCCGTGCCGCTGCGGAATTCTTCCGGTCAGCAGGCAGGCTCGTGACACCGTGCAGGTCGGCGAAGCCGTGTAAAAACTCGTCAGTCTCGCACCCTGTTTTGCGAGTCGATCAAGATTGGGCGTCTGGATGCTGGATTTCGGGTTGTACCTTTGCAGGTCGCCATAGCCGAGATTGTCGGCGGTAATGATGAGGATATTTGGCGGTTGGCTGGCGACGTCATTCCGAGTGGTCGCGACGAGCGACCGACCATTGATGAGCAACACAAGTAACGCGGTGCCGATTCGGAATAGTCGGACAGGTTCAGTGGCTGGCTTCAAGGTTTGATTCCTCAGTAGTCGTCACGTTTTAAGTGGATAATTTCAGGCCCGTCGATTCGATTAGTTCAAAGGCTGATCGGATTGCTTCAATAATCGCCTCAGTCTTGACGAAGAGAATCGCTCTGACTTAAATAGGCATAAGTGATTCCTGTTTAGTTGGTTTGGGTGATTCAAGAGAATGTCTCTGACAACACACACTGATTTTGCCCTGCGGACGCTGATGTATCTGGCCACGAAGAACGAGCGTGCAACAGCCTCGCAAGTTGCACAACTCTACGGGATTTCACTGAGTCATCTGGCAAAGGTTATCAATCAGCTTTCTCGACTCGGCTATGTGCGAAGTATCCGCGGAATTGGCGGCGGGATCGAACTCGCTCGACCTGCCGAAGACATTCGCCTGGGGAAAGTCGTTGAAGCCTTCGAAGGCAATCTGCATCTGCTGGAATGTGTGACCACGGAGCATGTTTGCTCGATTCAATCGTTCTGCAAACTGAAGGGAGTCCTCGCCGAAGCCGAACGCGTTCAACTGGAATACCTCAACAGCGTCACACTTGCTGACGTTGTCCCCACCAAACGACAACTCAATAGAGTCGCTGCTGCGTCGCCGTAGCCGCTACTCCTCAAGTTCCTCCTCGCTGAACCTTGCCTTGATTCCCACCCCAGGCAGATCCTCTGCTGCGCTCACTCAAAGGATGGAAAATGAACCGACTGTTCGTGCTCGCTGCGTGCGCTGTTTTTACGATGGTGATGGCAACGCTGTTCTTTTCGAATGACAAGCTTGTTCTGGGGGCAGAAAAGAAAGCTCTGTCGGCCGCACCGGATTCAAACGCTGACCGTGACGAAGAAGTCCCGCTTGATGTTGCCCGCGACCGAGCGAAGGTGATGCATGATGTCTATGAGGTCACACTTGAGGTGATGCATCACCGGTACTTTCACGGCAATCGAGCAACCGTTCCAGCTCGCGCCATGCAGGACATCTTTTCGGCCATCGAACGACAGTCGAAAGTAAAGGCTCGTTGGATTTCCGTGAACATGAAGCCGATGAGTATTGACCACGAGCCCGAAACGGAATTCGAAAAATCTGCAGCGAAAGCAATCGCCAAAGGCAAGAGCCACGTGGATATCGTCGAAAACGGGTTTTACCGCCGAGCGGGCGCGATCCCTCTGTCAGCTGGTTGCGTCGGGTGCCACGGCGGGTTGTCCAGCAATCCTTCCACAACTCCGAAGTTTGCCGCGCTGGTGATCAGCGTTCCCATCCGTCAGGACACGCCGAAAGCTCCCGCCAAATAGTATTGTGGTGAGCGGCGACGTTGGTAGTAACTTCATTGCCGCCTGCGCGTTCTTCCATCGCGATAGATAAGAAAGGAAAGAGCATGATCCGGGAATACTGCGAGTCTGATCTGGCAGAACTTCTCGATGCCTGGCATCAGGCCTCACTGGTGGCGCATCCTTTCCTTGATGACGCATTCCTCGCCAGCGAACGGCGGAACATCCCGGAACTCTACCTGCCCAACGCTGAAACCTGGGTCTACGAACAGGCAGGGCGAGTCGTCGGGTTCATCGCCATGATCGGCAATGAAGTCGGAGCTATCTTCGTGCTGCCTCAACTTCACGGGCAGGGCGTTGGTCAGGCTCTGATGAACTGTGCCCGTGAACGTCGTGACGGTTTGGAAGTGCAGGTTTTCAAGAAGAACCAGATCGGCCGTCGTTTTTATTCGCTGTATGGATTCAAAGAAGTCAGCGAGAGCGTCCATGAAGCCAGTGGCCATGAAATCATCCTGATGAAACTTCAGAAATGACCGAACAGGAATACTCATATGAACGATAAGGTACGGCTTTTTTGGGTCAGCTCCGTCCTGGCCGTAGCGTCCTGGCCGTTGGCTGCCGGCTGGTTCCAAACTCACTCCGATGGTCGGGCGATCGCCTCTGACAATGCCACAGCCTCGGATTCTCCGAAATCAAGTGCTCCCGATACGGTGAGTGAGGCGCGCGGCCGAGCCCAGCTGCTTCATGAGATGATTCACGGGTCGCTACAGGTGATGCATCGCGACTTTTTTCGTGAAGACGAAGGGTTGAAGATCCCGTCACGGTCGCTTGACGATGTATTTCTTCGACTCGCCGACAAGCACCAGGTGAAAGTACGCTGGCTGGCCGTGAATGCCGAACCGATGAGCGTCGATCACAAGCCACAGGACGATTTTGAAAACAGTGCCGTGAAAGCTTTGGCATCAGGCAAGCCTGAATTCGACGCGGTTGAAGGCGAATCTTTCCGCTTTGCGGGCCTGATTCGTCTGCCTTCGCAATGTCTGAAGTGTCACGTTCCTCGTCGCACGAGTAACAAAGTACGCGCCGCCGCCGTTGCCATCACGATGCCCCTCAACCTGAAAAAGTGAGTCTTTCCATGTTGCCTGCAGATCTGATCGAACAATACCTGGCCGGCCCGCAGCTGATCCGGCAGGCCGTCTTCGGAATGACCGACGAACAACTGGACGCCGCTCCGATTGCCGGGAAATGGTCGACGCGTCAGGTGGTCTGTCACATCGCGGACTTTGAACCGGTGTATGCTGACCGGATGAAACGAGTCATTGCCGAGAATCAGCCGACGTTCTTTGGTGGCGATCCTGACGTCTTCGCCGCAGGGTTGGCTTACGATCAACGAAACGTCGAAGAAGAACTGCAATTGATCGAGGTGGTACGACGACAAATGGCGCGAATTCTTCAAACGTTGTTGCCGAAAGACTTTCAGCGGACCGGCAACCACTCGGTCGATGGCCCGATGACCCTGGAAACTCTGATCCAGCGAATCACCGGCCACGTCCCGCACCACGTCGAGTTCATTAAAGAGAAGCGTCGCGCGATTGAAGCCTGACATGTTTGGCGTCGGCGAAGATCGAAACAGGAGCATGTCTGATGAACTGCGGACCAGAAAACAGCATTCCGGATTGGATCATCGAGTATCCAGAAACGTCGCCTGTCTTCGACGAACTTCGGCTGGACACCAGCTGTGGAGGCAAATCGTTGGAGTACGTGTGCGGTCAGCAGGGAGTCGGTCTTGAACGCGTTCTTGATCGTCTGCATCATGCAGTTAAATCGTCAGTACGCCGGTGACCGAACCATTCTCGAGATACCGACACAGCAGAGGGCTGATGGACAGCCTCGACGATCGTAGCCAAACAACCCTGCTTGATTGCCACTTTTGGAGCGGCGGCGAAAGCGTGAGTGATCAGTGCATCACTCACGCTTTCGCGTCGTTGGCTCACTGGCCGAGATTTGGATCAGCTTCTCCTCCGGGGCTCATGCTTACCATCATCGCTGTTTCTGCTGGGGATAGTGAGCTAATGTCTTGACCTAACGGAACAGGTGGCGAAAGCGACTGCACAGCCTGGGCGTCGATGTCACTGCTTCCACATCCTGCAACAGAAACCGCAATCATCATGAACAGGCCACTCAATTGAAACTTCATCGGAATTCCTTTCGGGAGAGATGCAAACGGAAATGCAATAGTCAGCCAGCATGACGCACTGCGGCGACGGTCACCGACTACTGCCTGCTGTGCAATTCAGATATCAATCATCAGAATGCGTCGATCAGCTCACTGCCGGCGACGGTCACAAGGGCTCTGATTATGGATATATCCATCGTTTCGTTCAGGAAGACGACACTGCCATCCATCATCAGCGTCTGGGCTCCTCCGACGTGAGCGCTCCCGGCGTACCAGGCATAGGGCAGTCCACTTGGACGCAATTGATTAATACCATAAGCACTTGGGACAATTGCATGCGTGTGCGTGTATGACTGCCAGAATGGGCCGTATGCAGAACTTTCTTTCTGATACCTTGTTTCAATCATGCCTATTGTGTTGCTGGTTCCATCCTGGATGTCCGCGAGACGTGCCGAACTGTTAAAGCCAAATGCTGCTCGTGACTGCCCCTGTGTTCCCCAGAACCAGCCGTTTGAGCTTTCTGTATATTCAGTGCTCGTATGCACGAATCCATAACTCACACGGTTTATATTCGTGGCAGTATACATGTTTTGTGTTGCGTAAGTGTGCGGGTCGTCGTATTCAATGTCTGAGGGACAGCGGAATGCTTCGATTTTTTTGTTCTCCAGGGCCGCTTGAGTTCCTCCTCCACCGATTGCATGCCAGTCTGCTTTTCCCGTTGCTCTATCAAAATCAATTTCGTTATATAGAGTGCCCTGATCCACATACGGAAGCATGTAGAGGTAACCTGTAAAATTTCGCACCATCCCTGGCGCGACACGCCCGGCGACATTCGATCCAGTGCTGCCTGGATTCACCGCAGATGGTGGGATCCTGTTATGCTGATCGTGGTAATTATGAATTGCCAGTCCCAGTTGCTTTATATTGTTTTTACATTGAGCTCTTCTTGCTGCCTCGCGAGTCTGCTGAACGGCTGGCAGTAACAACGCAATCAGGATGGCGATAATTGCGATCACCACCAGCAGTTCCACCAGAGTAAATCCACGACGATTTCGACGATACGTGTCCATTGCTGCTCGCTTCCCTATAAAGTCACTAGTCCAGAGTGAACAAAACCAATGACACGAAAAGAAAGCAAAGGCTGCGCCAATGGAATACGAACTTTGATGACGGGCGCAACAACGCGGGCAACCCCGTGGATCGTGTCGGTGTTTCGGTGCGAAAGACGTGGTGGGCCACGGTGTCGAACTATTTAAGAGCCATCTTTCTGGAAACAGGGCTGGAAACGCCCTGCCAGTTTCCATGCAGGAATGCCATTTGTGTGGTCACGAGCGGCTAAAGCAACGGAGTATTTCAATTGTGCAGGTTGGGTCGTGACGCCATATGATTCGGTACTCACCTTGACGGGTGTGCAATCGCCCTTTCTTTTTCGCTGGTTAGTGGCGTAGGTGCGTCTTGTTATGCCGATAGGTCATCGCTGGTGCGTCGAGATACATCCTGCGATCCTGGTTCTACTGATGTGGCGGTCGGAGCGGAATACGATCGGCCCGTCGTCAGCCTTGCAGAGCTTATGCTGACTCAAACTTGCTGCCGGGAATGAGGGTACTTTCGAAGCTGAGCTACTGGTCGAGCACGGTTGCGTAAACCTGACGGGGGATGGCGGCGTGAAACTTCACGTCTCTGTTGTGAAGGTCGGTCAGACTCAAGAGGTTGTCGATCAGGTTGACCTTGATCTGATTGCCGGCGAGGAATGCAGGAGCAGCGGCCCTATAGTCAGTGCCTTCTCTGGCGTTTTTATGAAGTCGGCGACTGAACTCGCTGATCCAGATTGTGAGAACTCGGTCGCGGGGACTACATCGACGCCGACAACCTGGCATGGCTTAAATGCATCGCAATCGGCGTCCTGAAACATCGGGATTTCGCACCCGTAGCCGTCCAGCACGTCCGAACGGGGCACTCAATCGTTTCTGCACTTTCGAACGATGTTTCGAGTGCCGGAACCCCAAATCAGGGGCCAGCAAACATGCCATTTTTCAGGCTACCTTGCATCAGGCGAGACGACCGTGATAATGCTGCTTCGTCGCGGGTGTAGTTCAATGGTAGAACGGAAGCTTCCCAAGCTTCAGGTGGGGGTTCGATTCCCCTCACCCGCTTTGATAGAGCCTCGTTGTCAGCAGGTGGCAGCGAGGCTTTCTCTTTGGTGTGAAGCTGTTACGGAAATTTTCGATCTGCTCGATTCTGATGAGGTGGCATCGCGAAGAGTCGCAGGAAGTGGTTGCCAAATGATGAAGGATGAGCAGCTACGGGCGGTAGCTGAACGCAGCAGCCGCTCCTGTCGTACAAGCTGGACGATATAGTCGACCAAGATGCCTCCAAGGTTCTGTCTGTCGGGATTTTGGGCGGCGACGGATCTGACGGTAAGACGCTTCCGGGTAGCGGCGGCATCGCTCTAAGGCTGCCTTCAGCAGGCTGGCAGGGGCGTGGCGATCAAAGAGACCGTTGACGACAAGAGCTGCCATGAAACGAAACGCTGGCGAAGTGCCGAGCGGATGAATTGCGAACATTCATCTACTGGGCACGACAACAACCGCAAACATGTTGCCTGCACCTTATCGAGCCTGTTCCTGCCGACGACCGCAGTTTCTGCAATTCTTGCTGAGCGTTGTCTGCTGCGTCTGCATCGTCTGCTACGGCGTCGTGTTGAGAATCTCGATTGCGGCTTCTGTGGCTACGGCGTTTCTGAGCTGGTTCGATCGAACTTCAGCTCGAATCTTCGGCTGCCCGGCATCACGAGATCGCAGAGTCACCTGGAAGTCGACGCTTGCCTTTTCGCCGATTTCGGGAATTGTCGCGAAGCCAACGGTGCGACCACCGTCGGTAGATGTCGGTGGAAGGTTTCGAACCGGCCCGCGAGCCGACACAAAATCGACTCCAGTCGGCAGAAGCAGCGAGAACTGCACATTGCTGTCCGGTCCCGTGCCCTTATTGACTACTGAGAATTCGACGACGAAATCTTCACCAGGCAGAACCGTTGCCGGAGCATTCTCAACCGTCAAACGCAGCACGGCGATGCCGCTAGCTTCGACCAGAGAATCACTTTGCTCCATCGGCTGGTCTGGCTGAATCAGTTGCACCCGGCTGCTGTGTACGCCGTAAGTTTTCGGCACGACGGTCGTCGACAGCGTGACGGTTTCTCCCGGCTGGATAACAGGAAGTTTCCAGCGGATCGAGTTGGTTGCTTTCGTGAATGCCCCATTGTCAGATGCCGACACGAAAGTCAGCTCCTGCGGCAGAATCACGTTGACGGCTGCTCCGCTGACAGGCTGAGATGATTCGTTGGTCACTCGAATATCGTGACTCGTCTTTTGCCCGACCGGCTGCGGTCGTGAGGGCGGTGACTGAATCGTCAGACCTTTTTCTTCAACCACTTCCACGGCGGCTGCCGCTTCAACCTGAGAATCTTTGCCCGACTTGACGATCGCTCGATTGACGTGCTGCCCCGGCTTAACGGCGGTCAGTTCGAGGTCGATATCAATGGCCTTGCCTGCTGGCAGATCGCCAATTTCGTAGGTGACGTCCTTCCCAGCGGGATGTTCGAAACCAACCGGTACGATGTCCTGCAAACTGACATTCTGAGCAGCGGCGCTGCCTTCGTTGGCAACTCGGAATTGAAACAGCACGTTCTCGCCGACTTTGGCCGTTCCTCGATTCTTGACTTCGAGTTTGATATCCGGCTTCGCGGCCGGACGCACTGAAGTGCTTGTCGAAACTTCCGCGACAAAGTTCACCGTCGCAACACTGCCGATCTCGCCTTCTTCCAGCGGGATGACCTTGATGAGAAGTTTCTGATTGGACTTTGCCGACAGTCGTCCGAGCCTCCAGAGAATCTTCGACCCGATCAGTTCGGCCTGTGGAATCGTGCCAACCAGTTTGCAACCCGTTGGGATGCGGTCTTCGACGATGACTTCCGAAGCGTTAGTCTCGCCGTTGTTGGAAATTTCGATCGAGTAGATCAGCGGTTCGCCAATCGCTGCTTCAGCGGGCGCGACCTTGCGAATCGTTACGTCAGGTTTTTCGGCGATCGCCGTGTTGGTTGCCGGCTCGGCGACAGCGACAACCGGAGCAGGTTCTTCGAGAGCTGGTTTTTCGATCGGCAGTGCGGACTCGACCAGTGCCGGCTGTGCAGGTTCGGGTTCGGCAGGTGCCGGCTCTGCGAGAGACGGAAACGGCTCGCCGATTGGCTCATCGAGAGAGGGCAGGCTGACTGGTGCTTCAGGCTCTGGCTGCAATTCAGCGAATGGTTCAAACGGTGCCGGCTCGTCCAGAGCCGGCAGGTCAATCGTTGGCAATGGCTCCGGCAGTGTGTCGGCAAACGGGTCGGGGCCGAAGTCGGTGACGAGTGTCGGGGCTGGTTTATCGGCTGGTGCCGGCATTTCAACCGGGAATGGTTCTTCGCCGGAAACTGGCAGAATACTGCCCGGAAACGGCTCTGGCTCTGACGATGCTTCCGCTGCACTCGCCAGTTCGGCGTCTTTCATCATGGCATCGATCCGCGAGATCAGCATTGGCGGCGATTCTTCCAAAGGCCCCCACGCCACATCCAGCTCACCCGCTGCGACTGCTTTGTCACGAGCAAACTGCAACTGTGAATCGTCGATCGCCTGATAGGCTTTCTGCATGAGCTCAAGGGCCAGCGCTCGCAGATCAAAACCGTCATCAGCGGGTGGAGCAGAGAATGGTTCAGGGCCAGGATCAACCGGATTAAACGGCTCATTTTCTGGGGCGGAAAATGGATCGTTCGAGGCGAGGTTTGTTTCGCCCAGCTCAGGAACTTCCGGGAATACTGGACGCTCAACTTTGACCGGCATGGTTTCCGGAAAAGTCGACGGTTCGTCCTGAGTCAGCGACGTGGCGGGAAACTCATTGGCAAACGGATTGATCAGCGGTTCGTCATTGACGGGCGGTTCATCATTCAAGGGCGGCTCGTTTTGAGCGATCGCGGGTTCACTCTGAGTCCCTTGGTCCGGCCATTCAATACCGCTCGATTCTGGTTCGCCGAGGTCCACAAAAGGATCCGGCACGGATGTTTCTGAGTCAGCGACCTGCTGTCCATTCTGATCAAGCCCGCTCTGAGCCATCAAAGCGATCAGAAAACAAATGCCGACGACACCGGCCAGCGAAACGATCTTCCAGATGGAATTCTGCATGGGAATCCTTTCCCGACAACCTGTCCGCCCTGATCGATTCCCGATCTTTCAGACGAACTCCCCCTGTTCAACCGGCGAGCCAACACACTGTGCCCCGGTTCTGAAGCCGAGTCATAGCAAAAGCTACAAAATGCCGGAAGACCGTATTTCATGCTGAAGAACGTGTCGAGTCAAAATCAGCAGTCAGCCTGACAGCCAAACAGCCTGTGCGAGTTGGCAGGATCGATTCAAAACGGCTGCCGCGCAGCAGGTAGACTGGGACAGATCCCAGCGAAACCTTCAAGCTGAGGCAAGACCCAGCCTGTGCAACTTCGCTGCTGTAAAGGTCCCGGCTCATTCGAGATAAACGACAGTGTGCGAATGCGTCGTTTCAGTCTCGCAGTCCGGTTTCAGCGAGCAGTGTCGCGGTGGCGGCGTAGGCTTCGGCGACCCACTCTTCGATCCTGTCGGGTTCTGGTGAGTATTCCAGTTCGATCGAGATCGCGCCTTCGATGTTGAGCTTGCGGATCTCGTCGAGGTACGGTTGGAAGTTGACGACTCCGCGCCCGGGCGGCAGATCGCCGTGGACCTTGCCATCGCAGTCGGAGATGTGGACGTGGATGGCTTTTCCAGCCAGTTTCTGAAGCTGAGCAGGTTCAACGTCTGCCAGTAAGAGGTGGGAGACGTCGATGTTGGCCTGGAGGGCCGGGTGGCTGACGTCGTCGATAAAGCGAACCATGTTGTCGACGTTGTTGAGCAGCGACAGCGGAAACGGCTCCAGTTCCAGCGCGATCCGCACTCCAAGACTCTCGGCATACTCGGCCAGTAGTCGGCAATTGTCGACGCCGGTCTTCCATTGTTCGGCTGGCGGGATGACTTCCTGCGCCCAGATATATTCTCCCAGAACCAGCAGCACGTTCTTTGCCTGGTACTCGTAGGCAAGGTCGAGATACGCCTTCACGCGGTCGATGCTGAACCGCTGCACGCTTGGGTTGAAGTCGATCAGTCCGACGGCGACGCAGCAGATCGACATGATTGGCAGGCCGACCCGGTCGCACTCGTCTTTGATCAGGCGACGTTCGCGGACGTCGATGTCGAGTGGGTCGGTGAAGATGTCGATCGAGTCGAAACCGAGTTCGTTCGTTTTCTGAATGCCCCAGGCGGTGTCGCGGCCAGCCTGCGCCCAGGCGGAATTGATCAGTCCGAGTTTCATGAAATGGTTCCTCGATCGTGCTGCCGAATCAGGTTTGTCTGAGTCTGACGCAAAATCGCGAAGACGCCAAGGATCTCACAGAGAGAACGACAGAGTCTGGTGGGCAATGCCAACCCAGCTGGTTCGCAATCGATCAGTCGGCGAAGCGGAACGGTTCGGAGCCGGTGGCGTAGGTCGGTCGCAGTTCGATGTTGACCAGCAGGCCGAGAGCCAGGCAGGTGGCGATCAGACTTGAGCCGCCGTAACTCATCATCGGCAGAGTCATGCCGGTAATCGGCAGCAGGCCGACCGTCATGCCTGTGTTGATGAGCGTCTGTGAACCGATCAGGGCGACGATTCCGACAGCCAGTAGTCGACCGAACGGATCGCGAGTATCGGCAGCGATGAGCAGTCCTCGACCGATCAATGCCAGAAAAAGAATCACTGTGATCAGGCAACCAACAAGTCCCCAACGCTCGCCGACCAGACAGAACACGAAGTCTGTGCGTGACTCCGGTAAGTGGTAGGCGCGTCGACTTTGAATCGGCATGCCGGCAAGCTGGCTGCCCCAGACACCACCCAGTGCGAAGACTCGCTTGGACTGGTGAAGGTGGTAACCGTCGTCATCGGGAGCGTCGCCGCCTGTCTTCTGCGTAAACACCGATACTATCCGCGACTTCTGTTCGGCGCTCATCTGCAGCCAGAGAATCGGCACGCACATCGTTCCGAGCAGGCCGATCGTGACGAGGTGTTTCGGACGCGCTCCGGCGGCAAACAGCATCGCAAACAGGACCGGGAAGAACAGCATCGACGTCCCCAGATCGGGCTCTTTAAGAATCAGTGCGACCGGAAACAGCGTCATCAGAAACGGCGGCACCAGGCCCAGCCAGTTGCGAAAGCTGTCTCGGTGCATGAGGTACCGTGCCAGAGCAGCGATGTACGCCAGTTTGGCCAGTTCGGACGGTTGAAAGTTCATAAAGCCCAGCGGGATCCAGCGGTGCGAGTAATTCTTCGCCGGCATGAAGAACACAACAACGAGCAGCACCATGCAGATTCCATACAGGCCGTAGCTGAGCCATTTGAGCCGGTGGTACGGCCAGGACGCTCCGACGACGAAGACGCCGAGTCCCATGACTGCCCAGATGCGCTGCCGAGGCGCGAACTCGCCGAGATCGTATAATGCGTCGCCGCGCGCGATTGCGCTCAGCCCGATCAGAAACAGCACGACGGCTGTACCAATCAGTGTCCACGGAATGCGTCGAATTGTTACGGCATCGCTCACGAGCGGCGGCAATCCTTTGCTGGCCTGATCCGAAGACTCTCGAAAACCACAATGCTGGAAGTTCAACCATGAAATACACGGAACACGTGAAAAGAGGCTCAGGCGACAAGCCTGAATTCTGTGTCTTTTCGATTCTTCCGTGGTTCAATCTCTGTGTCGTCAGGTCGTAAGGACAGGCAGTGTCGCGGAAAATCCATCCTGCCGGAATGCGTTTTTAAGCAGTCCGTTTTTCACAGGCCAGGCAGCTCCCGACCTGCTGGGAATGAGACTCAAAACTCAGCCCGATTGGCGAATGCGAGGCTCAGGGTTATGCTCCCGCAACGTCTCCAGGCTGACTCTGTCCAGCGTGTCGAGCACCGCAACATTATTCCCAGGACGGGTACGATCCAAATGGCATCATCAGACGGCAAGAAGAGGATTCTGATTCTAGGTGGCGGCTTTGCTGGCGTTTACACCGCCATGTTCCTCGGCAAGGGTATGACGGCCGAAGAGCGGGCGAACATCGAGGTTACCATCGTCAGCAACGAGAATTACATCGTTTTTCAGCCGTTTCTTCCGGAAGTTATCTCGGGCACGATCGAAACGCTGCACTGCATCACGCCGATTCGGCGGATGGCCAAACACGCTCAGCTCTACACTCGCCTGATCGAAGAAATTGACATCGAAAAGAAAACAGTCCGGCTGGCTCCCGAGTACGTTCCGAAGCCGATCGTTCTGAAATACGACCATCTGGTCGTTGGTCTGGGAACGAAGCTGAATTATGACCTCGTGCCAGGCATGCGCGAGCACGCGATTCCCTTCAAGTATCTGGGCGACGCACTTCGACTGCGGAACCAGGCGGTCGGCGTTCTCGAAGAGGCGGCTATCGAGACAGACCCCGAAGAACGCAAGCGGCTGCTGACTTTTGTGGTCGGGGGGGGCGGTTTCTCAGGTGTCGAGTGCATTGCCGAGTTGAATGACTTTCTGACCAGCGCGATCAAGGCTTATCCTGGCATCAAGCGGGAAGAGATTCGCTGCGTGCTGCTGCAGAGTGCCGACCGGATTCTGCCTGAACTCGGAGAAAGCCTGGCAATCTATGCTCAGGAAATTCTCGAAGCTCGCGGTGTGGAAATTCAGCTCAACGTCCGATTGCGAGCCGTTTCCGGCGACGGTGCCATTGTGATGGACAAAGCAACGAAAGAGTCCGTCACCATTCCGTCGCGGACGATCGTGACGACCGTTCCGTCAGCGCCGCACGATCTTGTCACCAGCCTGCCGTGCGAACTGGATCGCGGTCGCATCGTCGTGACCGAAAACCTCGACGTGCCGGATCATCCTGGCCTGTGGGCTGTCGGAGACTGTGCTGCGGTCCCTCAGGTTGACGGCATCACGTCGCCGCCGACCGCACAGCATGCTCTTCGTCAGGCAAAAACCTGTGCCAACAACATCCTCGCGACGATTCGCGGTAAGAAGATGAAACGCTTCGGCTTTACCGGACTCGGTAAACTGGCGTCGCTTGGTCGAATGTCTGCCGTTGCTGAAGTCTTCGGTTTCAAAATGAAAGGCATCGTCGCCTGGGTCTTCTGGCGAGCCGTTTATCTTTCCAAGTTCCCAGGCTTTGATCGTCAGATTCGAATTGCCATCGACTGGTGGCTCGATCTGCTCTTGCCACGAGACATTACGCAGGTCCGGATCTTCCAACACGAATCGATAATTCAGGAACATTTCCATCAGGGCGAAAAGATTTTCGACCAGGGTGACTACGGCGACAAGCTGTACTCAGTCGTCAAAGGCGAGGCAGAGATTATCGTCAATGGCAAAGCCGTCGCCACAATCGGCAAGGGCGAAGTGTTTGGTGAAATCGCGCTGGTTTCGGACAAGCCTCGATCGGCAGCCGTCGTGGCAAAAGTCGACACCGACGTCATCAGCGTGTCCCGTCCGGCGTTCAAGCAATTGGCAACTCACCTGCCAGGTGTGAGAGCAACCGTCGAAGGCATCATGCAAAGTCGCGGCGTCGACACTTCATCCCTCAACGAAAAAGAGACCGTTCAACTGGAAGGCGAAAGCCAGGGGTAAGACTGCTGAAAATGAAGGCCGCCCTCGTGTACCGCCGCCTCGTCCAGTGCGGAAGCTCATGAATCTTATGATTGCGAAACGGCAGTGGCAGATGCCACAAACTGGCTGCTGTGCCTGCATCATTTTTTCAACCGTCGCACAGTCAACGCACCGAGTCGCCATTGTCCCGGCGATTCCGTGCCAAAGTGCGGCGAGCTATCCAGCCGTAGCAACTGGCCTTTCTTCAGCACACCGATGTCGCTGAGCAGTCCTGATTGGTCTTTCGCGTCGATGTCAGCATCGACACAGTAGATCGCCAGTGGCGCGTGATCGCTGACTCGATAAAATCCGCCGCACGTTCCGTTGCCGGCAACGATAGCCGCGGACTCCACGATGACATCTTCGTCAAAGCTGACCAGTAGAGCTTCTCCCTGATCGATCTGCTTTACCTTTCCGGAAGAAATGCCGAGTCCCCGTTCATTCGACGTAAAAATGGCACCGGATGTTGCTTCGTCGTTCTGCACTCCTCGAATCGTCATCGATAGCCCTGAGTTCACTACGGTGCAGCCGTCTGTCGAATGCCCTTCAAACTGCTTTGCCACCTGGCTGGTTATGGAACGGTCCGGCACTGATGACGCAGGCTTCGCACGCCAGTCAAAACTGATCCGCTCATCGGTGGCAATTTCGGCGAGGCCGTGCCCGCCCGAGTTGCGATGCAGCAATGCCAGTTCGGTCAAATATTCGACGAGCGGCTTCAGTGCATCTTCCCGCAGTCGGTCGTGCGTTTCTTCTGAATCAGATTGCAGGTCGAACAACTCAACAGGACGAGCTTCCCCCATTCGTAACAGCGACGCATCGAAGAAAAGTTTCCACTTGCCAGCGAAAGTTTTCGGTCCAACCGTCGGATCATTGATTCGAATTGCCGATGCGGCTCCGTCCTTAGCCTGTTTGTGATCGTGGTAAAACATGGGGCGACTCGGCAGTGATTGGCCTCGCCAGGCTGAAAGAACACTCGTGCTGTCCTCGCCCCCTTTGTCTCCGGCTTTCAAATCGGGAACTTTCGAGCCGACAACTTCCGAGAACGTCGCGAACAGATCGTGCAGCCCGATCAACTCCTGGCTGTCATGTCCGGGCGTGTTTGGATTGCCATCTCCGACTCCGCCGGCCGGCCATGAAACCAGGAACGGCACACGATGCCCGCCTTCGTAAACTGAACCTTTATTACTGCGGAACGGCCCGGTTGCCGCGGCTGTGTCGATTTCTGCTCCGTTGTCACTGGTGAAGATGACGATGGTCGTTTCGATCAGTTTCCTGGCAGGGGTTCGCGGATCATCAGTCGTCTGTAGCCAGTCGATCATACGACCCAGCGCGACGTCGTTCTCATAAACAAAGTCGCCACGAGCGTTCAGCGAGTGACCGGCGACATTCTTCGCGACACCCGCAACAGGCCGATCGCCAACGTGTGAGTCCGGTGTGTAAGGGGAGTGATTCGAGTTGCTGGCGTAGTAGAGAAAGAACGGCCTGGTCTGTGAAACTTCGCCTGAAACGTGACTTTGCAAGTAGTGCATGGCGTTATCAGAGTGCCGGCCACCCAGCTCTTCCAGAACGTACGCCTTTGCCCCGTCGGCGACCAACTGCTTACCGTTCGGAGTGGCCGCGATGGGCATTCGCCCAACGATGTGACCTGGTCCAACATTTTGTTTCGGGCCGTTCAGTTTCTTACCGCCGCGTGATGGCCCCGACGTCCCGTGCGACCGCGATGTGAACTGGCATTCGTCGAAGCCATGATCCAACGGACAGTCAAACAGAGGTTGAGTCAGGTCGGCATCGTCCCAGCCAGCAGCCGGTTTGCCATCTGACCGTCTATATCTCAGCCCAACGTGCCACTTGCCAACCATCGCAGTGGAGTAGCCATTGTCTCGCAGCATGGTGGCAAGGGTCGGACGGTCGGCCTCTATCATGGGGTCGCCCTGCGAACCAAACAGCACCCAATGCTTCAGGCGGTTTCTCCAGGGATATCGCCCGGTCAGCAGCCCGTACCGAGTCGGCGAACATCGAGATGATGGCGTGTGAGCATCAGTAAAGCGGACACCCATTCGGGCGAGACGTTCCATATTCGGAGTGTGAATCTGATCCGCGTCGCTGTTTCCGGTGAAGTCCTGATAGGCACTCGTATCGCCCAGACCCATGTCATCAGCCATCATGACGATGATATTTGGGTGGTTGCTCTGCGCTGAAACGATTGAACCCGTGGCCACAAACAGAAGAAGAGCGAGATGGAGCGATTTCATAAGTTGCCTCGTTAATGCACATGCCGGTGCAGGAAGGAATGCAGAGCGGATGCAGGCACAGCACCTGTTGTTCTTCTGCCAGGGCTCTCAAATAAGAAGGCCGCAGATTACACAGATAAGCACGGATGATTTTTAAAGCATTCCTTTCCAGCCACGTAAATCCGTGGTGACCAGCATCGTTGTGGTTCTGCCGTGCTTTGTTCCTTTGTGGCTTTGCGTCAGGGGCTGCATGATCGAATACTTCAGGCTTGACGGAGTCCAGTGACAATGTCGGCTCGCGCGGCGGCCATTGCGGGAAGAACGCCCGCCACGAAACCGACAATCAGAGAGCCGGTAAGGCCCGCCGTTGCGAGCTTGATCGACGGCGAAAAAGCGATGGTGACCGCTTCGGCTCCGACTGACAATCCAGAGCTGGCCAGCGTCAGCATGGCCGCGCCCGTTCCGACGACTCCGCCGCCGATGCTGATCAGCACGCTTTCGGCCAGTACGAGTAAGAAGACGATCGAACCCGAGAATCCCAAGGTCTGAAGGATCGAGTGTTCTTTGATCCGATCCTGCACGGCCATGAAGGTCGTCGTCGAAATCAGCATCGTCATCAGGCCGACACAGGCATAGCCGAGATAATGCGAAAGTTCGATCAGGTCGATCAGATCCGAGAGGCTTGACGCCTGAAACACTCCCTTGGTGCGAGTATCTGTTTCGACGGGGCCACCGCGAAATTTGTCGTCGATCGCACGGGCCATCCTGACCGAATCGTCAGCATTATTCAGCACGACCTCGTGCTGTGTGACGGTTCCAACAAGATTCATGCCGGGAGTTCTCTGGAGAAAATCCAGATGCGTGTAAACATAGTCTTCTTCCGACTTGTTCGAGCTGTTGAAAATTCCGGCGACAGTGACCTTCACCTCGCCGACGGAAAATTTCGTACCGAGCTTCAGGCCGCGACGACGAGCAACGGCTTCGCCAACGATGCCGGCGTCCTGGTTTGATTTGAATTCGTCCCAGCTTCCTTCGATCAGTTCGAAGTCGCGAATCTTTTGAACTTTTTCAGCGGGTACCCCGTAAAAAACGACAACGTCCAGACTTGCGCGGCAGTTGTTGGTGAAGACCTGAATCGGCACGACTTCGCGGACACCGGGCATCTTGCGAATGATCTGATCGTAGTCCTGAGGCAGGTGGCTGGTTGCCGGACAGAACTTGTTTGCTTGAAAAACGATCAGCGTCGAGTCCTTCTGCGAAGTCAGTCGGTCGAGTCCTTCCTGCACCGATCCGACAAAACAGAACACAAACAACGCAACGGCTGAGCCGCTGACGGTAAGCATCGTCCTCGCTCGATGTCGCCACAGCGTTTTCAGCAGATAAGGCATGAACTTAAACATGGATACCCTTCCCTGGCTTTGGCTGCGGTGCGTCAACGACATGCCCGGAACCGTTGCGTTCGTCAGAAATCAGTCGCCCATCGTCCAGTCGCAACTGGCGTCCGGCAACCGCTGCTGCATCGGCATCGTGTGTGACCATCAGCAGCGTTGTGCCGAGGTCAGAGTTCAGGCGTTGCAGCAGCTCAAGAATGTGTGACGACGTTGCTGAGTCGAGGTCGCCAGTTGGTTCGTCGGCGACAACGACTCTGGGATCAGTGACGATTGCCCGTGCGATGCCGACTCGTTGCTCCTGTCCGCCGGATAGCTGTCTCGGATAGTGACTTGCGCGGTCCAGCAGTTCGACGGCTTCGAGCGCGATCTGAACGCGTCGTCGTCTCTCCGCCCGATTGAACGGAAGCAGGAGCAACGGTAGCTCGACGTTTTCGTACGCGGTCAGAACGGGAATCAGATTGTGAGTCTGAAAAATGTAGCCCACATTGACCGCTCGCCATTTGGCCAGACGGCTGCGTGAAATCGTCGTGATCTCGGTCCCATTGACTGTAATCGTCCCAGACGTTGGTTTGTCGATGCCCGCGATCAGGTTCAGCAGTGTTGACTTGCCGGTCCCGCTCGGCCCCATCAGTGAGACGAATTCCCGCTCGTCGATATCGAGGCTGACATCGCGCAACGGCGTGATCGTCTCGTCACCCTTCTGGAATGACTTCGTCAGGTTTCGAACTTCAATCAGCATGATTCGTTACCTCAATCCGGTCGCCGTCGGCGAGCGATTCCGTACTGGATTCGATCAACCGGCTGGCGATGTTTAACCCGTCGGCCACTTCCAGCATGTCTCCCGCAGCAGCAAACACGCCGCTGATTTTCCACTCACGACCTTCCAGCCACAACGACTGACCGATGCGGGTGCCTTCTTCTGTCGCTCCGATCTTTGTCGCCGCTAACCGACCGATCATGACCTCGTTTGAACGCGGCCAGTCGCCAGCAGTTATTTCGATGTTCGAATGGACCAGCAACGCCGCCGGAGTGACACCTCGCACGAGCCCCATGCCGGGGATGCCTTCGCGGGACGTGCGGATTTGAGTGCCGAGGTAGAGTTCCGGCGAGGCAAACTTCCTTCCATGTTGTTCCTGAACGCCGACGATGCTGGCGGCGACGAGGTCTGAGGTTCTCATCGGCACGGACGAGTATTCCAGATTTTCGCCCATGCCGAGTGAAAAGACGATTACCGTGCGCGGGTCGCCACTGACCGCCAGCGCGCGTTCGAGACCTCGCACGAAGCCGACGACAACAAGCACCAGCAGAACGACGGTCGTTAATCCCAGCAACGTCAGTCCACTGCGCAGCGGACGACGCAACAGATTCCGGATTCCATATTCCCAGGGGAGTAGAGCCAAGGGATGTCCAGTGTCAAAGGTTCAGGGGCGAGAGGTCCCGAAGGCTCGTCATTCGAGCTGGAAACGGATCTCGATCGCGAAAGGCAACCCAGCGTTCGCAAGAACTTCAGCGGGAGATCTTGCGAATAAACGCTCGACTAGACCTGGAAGACATCCGCAACGTGCGGATCTCTCGCCCGGATAATGCATCGGGCGGGGCGGGTGGCGGCGTGACTGGATAGCGAGACAGGTCTGTATTGTCGATTCGGCAAACAGCCAGCTCGTGCAGTAGCGTTGCGCCACCGTTTTCAGCAATCAATGAGACAGATGAAATCGCACCCTTGCACAGACAATCGCAGTTGCAGTCATCGTCTGCTGACGGGATGTGAATCGGCTCGTCGGAGCAAGACTTTGATTCAGGGCTCACACTCGTCGGTTCGTGGCAGCAGTGGCCAGACGCTGGGCACGATTGACCGGAAGCAACCTCCGACTCCGCCGCCTTCGATTCACAGCACAAATCGCCGCCGATCACGCACTGAACCGGACAGGCCAGCACGACAAGGGTCAACAGAAAATGTGCAATGGAACGAGTCATGGTTCGATTGTGCCAAGGTCGGGAATGAGAGTCCAGACTGTTTCCTGATCATTCTTCTTGATCGAGGGAGCTGTCTGCCTGAGACAGCATGTTCAAATCCACATAGCGGAACGTCTTTTCCATGCTGTCTGTCGATAGGGGGTTGCCGTCGACTTCAATGTAGGGATAGACGAAGAAATTCAGAGGCTCGCCGGCCTGGCGCGGAACCAGATTCAGGTCGCGACCCGACGAGAAGGCGACTCGGTCTTCGGTCAGGTTCCCGAAGTAGTAGTCCTTCATTTCCGGGTGCTTGTCCGCTTCTGAAATGTCGGTCGGGACCCAGTCGTGCCTGTCGGTGTGGAAGAAGGCCCAGCAGTGATAGCCGCCGATGTTGCCTTTTCCGCGAGCTTCGGGAATGGGAAAACCGATTTCGAACCGAGCGGGCAGCCCTTTCGCACGGGCCAGCGAGATGAACAGGCTGTGGAAGTCGGTGCAGTTTCCGAACTGACTGTCGCACGCCCAGACGGAATCTCCGTTGCCGTAGCCCGGTTGGGATTTGTCGTACTTCAGGTGCGAGTCGACGCGTTCGTAAAGCAAACGTCCGAGGTCGAGTTGATCGACGGGAGCGTTGATTCCTTTCAGCAGGTCGAGTGGTCGACCGGAAGTCGGGACCAGTCGGTTTGGCTTGAGGAACAGCCGGCGTTCTTCCCGACTCAATTCCTGTCCGTCTCGACCGAGCGCTTTCACTTCGGCGCGAGCCACTTCGTAGGTGATCGAAAAGCTGACCTCTCCGTTCTTCGGAGCGGTCGTATCAAAGTACACCATGCAGTTGCCGTACTCGGCTTCCCGTGAGGTCGTTGCTTTCGCCGGAAAACGCGAAGCCTTAATCGATACCGCCTGATGCTGATTAGTCGGCGGAATCGGCAACCAGACTCGGACGTTCGCTCCCGGTTTCAGGCCGACTGCCTTGCTGGCGTATTCGAATTCAAAGTGCCGCAGTTTTTCGCCATGTTTAAGAGCTGTTCGATCAAAACCGCCGCCGCTGGCGATGCAGGGTTCGATCGAGTCGGCAGCAGCGGTTGATGGCGCTGCGAAAAAACAGCTCGCTGAAATCAAAATTCCGCAGAGAAACGATTCAACGCCACGGCGTCGTAGACTTCCATCCTGATGACGTTGGGCGATGCTCACTCAGACTCTCCTGCTTACAGACTTCTGATGACGTCGAGGATTCGCTCCAGCTCATTGTCGACGGGAACGGGACCGTTCGCGAATGAGACCGCATCAATGCCTGCGTCCGCAAGCTTCGGATCAATGTTGCCGGCCTTTGACGAATGGTAAGCGACTGTCGCGTTGGGATCTTTGAGCTGATGGCCGGTGAGGATGCAAACGACTTTGTCACTCGGAGCGATGATTCCTTCTTCACGAAGTTGCTTTGCTCCGGCAACGCTGGCGGCGCTGGCTGGTTCGCAGCCGAATCCGCCGGCTCCGACCTGGGCCTTGGCATCGAGGATTTCCTGATCAGAAACCTGCCGCACGACGCCATCGCATGCTTCGAGCGCTCGCAGACATTTTTTCAGATTGACCGGGCGGTTGATCTCAATCGCTGTGGCGAGTGTCGATGCCCGGCGGTTTTCGGCATCCATTTCAGAGAAGAAGCCGTCGATCATGGCATCGTCGGTGCGACCTTCGTTCCAGCGAAGTCTGTGGTCGTTGTAAAGCTGAGTCAGAGTGTTGGCTCCCGCGGCGTTGATCACCGCCAGGCGAGGCACTCGATCGATCAGGCCCAGTTCTTTCAGTTCGAGGAAGGCTTTGCCGAACGCGCTGGAATTCCCGAGGTTGCCGCCCGGAACAACGATCCAGTCAGGCGGTTCCCAGTTCAACGCTTCCAGCACGCGGAACATGATCGTCTTTTGACCTTCCAGCCGGAACGGGTTCACGCTGTTGCAGAGGTAAATCTTTTCCCGCTGACAGACTTCGCGCACCTGTTTCAGGGCGTCGTCAAAGTCGCCAGCGATCTGCAGCGTGTGTGCTCCATAGTCGAGTGCCTGGGAAAGTTTTCCGAAAGCGATCTTTCCACTGCCGACAAAAACGAGTGCGTCAAAGAGTTGAGCTGCGCTGCTGTAGATGGCCAGGGACGCACTGGTATTTCCTGTGGATGCGCAGGCAGCGTATTTCGCTCCGACCATGCGAGCGTGAGTCGACGCGGCGGTCATGCCGTTATCTTTGAAACTGCCCGAAGGGTTCAGACCTTCGTACTGCAGAAGCAGGTTCGATTCTTCCAGCCCGGCATACTTCGCAACGGGGCTGCTTGCTCGAAGAATCGTCTGCCCTTCGCCGATCGTCACGATGCTTTGCTCCGGAGCGAACGGCAACAGACTTCGAAACCGCCACACCCCGCTGAAGTCGAGCGGGTTTCTCCGTGTTGACCAGCGGGCTTCGATTTCCGACAGAGACGACGGAACTTCCAGACGATCCCAGTCGTAGGCAATGTCGAGCAGGTTTCCGCACTTCGGACAGCCGACAAGGATCTCCTCAATTCCGTAGGTGGATCGACAGTCGGGATGGATGCAGACCTGCCAGGCAGTGTCCTGCCGCGTGGCCGTTGACGATGCAGCTTCAAGCGTCGACATGAAAGTTTCCGTGGTTAAAGATTCTCAGTTGGTAGATCCTGTAGATCAGGATTCTTTGGTGGGTTTTCCGTTCGATCGATGTCGGTGTCTGGCGAGTTCGGCTTCCAGCTCCTTCCGTGTCGATTCGAGCTGAGACATCGTCGTCTGTGAATGTGTTCGGACGGAAGTCAGATCGCCCAGTGCCAGCAACGCGATCCAGAACACGAGCATGATGACGAACAGCCAGTAAAAAGTCGCGACGACCGGTCCGAGCGGCCAGATAAATGCGTCACCGATTCCAATCAGGCAACCGGCAAATGCGACAGCCCCGGAAGTCTGCATCCGCCTGAGGTAGCGGTTCCGAAGATGAATCCGGTCGGAATCTTCGAGGGCCTCATCGTCACGCTGTTCTTTCCACGCGCGAGCATGGCCAAACATCATGCCAGCTCCGAGCAGCACGAGTGACCCACCAAAAATGGCTGCCGGAACCCAGTTGTTTTCCTCTAGTGCCATTTTCGCGTCGAGGGTTGTCAGCGAATTAATCAGCGGAAATTCGCGGTGAATGAAACGAGAGTTAACGCCGGAAAGCCAACCACGCAAAATAACGGATCTGGCGAAGCGTTCCCACAGTCACGGAACCCGGTTCCGACACTTTCGGGCCATAACCAATGATTTGGGGCAGGTCAGGCTGAGCCTGATGAAGTCCTGATTCACCGATCCGATCATCAACTCCGAATGCCGTCAGGCACGTTCTGACCTACGATGAAACGGCCCGCGAGGAACGAAATTCGCTCGCAGGCCGCATTGTGAAATTTCAGAAGCGAGAGATCAGCCTTCGACAGATTCAAGCAACTGATTCAGTAAGTGACTGGCGTTTGGATTCAAGTGCTCGGCACGTTCCAGTTCGGCCTTCAACTCGTCGCTTCGTCCGAGTCGATCCAGCGTTCCGAGGAACAGTACTCGCGAGTTCCAGTCGCGCGGCATCTTGTCGATGGCGACTTTGAGGTCGACGTAGGCCTGGTCGAGCTGACCGGCTTTGTACATCGCGAGGCCGCGTTTGTAATAGCCGATTGAATGCTGCGGCGAGACGCTGATGAAACACGAGAACGTTTCGGCAGCAGCGAGGTAATCCTGACTCTCAAGCTGCCGCTGGCCAATCTGGTAGTAGACGCCGGACTCAAGTGTGTTCTTTGAAATTCCAGCAGTGACCAGCATTCCAAGCACGAGCGAAAACGTGAAGAGTGCCAGTGGCCGAACGGTCGTACTGGTCGGTTGAACGGCGAGCCGAGTACGTCGCCGGCGGAAAATTTCTCGAACACCGACAGTAATCGGGACGAGCACCGCTGTCAGCGCGATCGCCGTCGCAGGTACGATCCAAACGCCGTTCGTATTTTCGTGCAACAGAACAACGGCTCCGAGCGTCGCGGTGACAGACAGAACGGCTCCACTGATGATGGCTCCGTCGGTTCTGAGTTTCGCCCGGTGGTAAGAAAGCACCGTACGATCTGCTGTTGATATGGATCCTGGCTGCGAATTGTTTTCCTGAGTCATGTGAGAGCCTTGCGTTGAGAAGTGAGAAGCTGTCCGTGTGAATCGAAATGCGGCGCGTGAGACACCGCTCGGGCCATGCTACCCACACCTTCTGGAGGTGTTTCCAACGAAGTTCTGAAACCGACGGTTTTGGGGTGTCAGTTGAGTCCGGCCGTTACAGCCTGGTCGCAAACTCGGTTTTGTCCGCGACCGACCTGAGCCTCAGGGCTTTCTTGCACTACGAGCCGGAGACCTGAATCTTTCGGGGCTGAGCTTTGGGCGTGTGTGGAAGGAAGACTTCCAGGACGCCGTTCGTCAGCCTTGCCGAGATTCGATCGTGGTCGACGTTGTCGCTCAGGATGAACGAGCGAAGGTAGTCGCCTTCGTGATACTCCTGATGGACCAGTCGTGCCCCTTCCGGTGCGACCTGCGGAACTCGACCGAATAATGTCAGCCGATTGTTCTGAACCTGCAACTCCAGAGTGTCCAGGGAAACTCCGGGCAGGTCGGCGCGTAGAATCAGTCCGTCATCTGTTTCGTGAATGTCGATCGGCGGCGTAAAAACGTAACGATCGACTGGGTGTGACGGTGTTTCTCGAGCGGTACGCGACTCGTTGCTACCAGACTGTGCGTCGAGATTCTGGCGAGTTAGTTCGTTACTCATGCTGGCCCCCTTTAACCACCGGTGACCGGAATTTGACGGGGAGTTTCAGCCTGAGCCTTGGGCAGCACGATTCGCAGAATGCCATTGGTCAGGTCGGCCTTCAGTCCGTCTTCAGAGACTCGCTCGGGCAAAGTGATCGACCGCTGCCACGTTCCGTGTGGGCGTTCCTGTCGACGGTATCGATTCTCGTCTGCTCCCTCGTCGAGTGTTCGTCCACCGCGAACTGTCAGCACACCGTTGGCAATGGCCAGGTCGAGATCCTCAGTCGAGACACCTGCGATCTCGGCGGTAATCAAATAATGATCGTCCAGGTCGTAGAGGTTGATCGGCGGGTACTGGCGGCCAAACCGCAAGCCCTGGAACGTCTGGTTAACGCTCTGCAGAATGCTGTCGACTTCGCGTTCGAGGTCGCTGAACGCGTCGCTCCAGCTATGTCCCCAGCGAAAAACGGCCATGGTCAAAACACTCTCGAACAAGTTCCTGGGTTACGATGTCGAGCCAACAACTCGACGGGGTCAGGCACAGATTTAGAACAATTCTGCAATCACAGCCAGCGCCGAGCAAACAATGTACCGAGACGCTGTTCTTACTGCTCGCTTCGGTTCAGGGAAATCTTAAACGTCTTCCAGGCAAACAGATACATCGTCGCAGGCGGCTGAAGTTTCAGAGTCAGACTGCTGCCAGATTGGCAATCTGCCAGACAGGCAGCGATCCGTCAAATGGTCCTGCGTTTGGCAGCGGAATTCACAGCCAGCCGGTAGAATCTCAACCGTTCACTCTTCCACAACTCGTCACCAGCTAGTGAGCCGTGCGAAGCCATGCCCGAATCCAACACTCGGAACGCCGTTTACGTTGGCAGCTTTGATCCCCCAACACTCGGACACCTGGACATTATCCAGCGAGGGTCGCGGCTGTTTGATCGGTTGACGGTGGGAATCGGTATCAATCCAGACAAGCAGCCGCTGTTCAGCCCGGACGAACGAATTGCTCTCGTCGGCGAAATGGTGGCCAACCTGCCGAACGTCGACATTCGATGCTTTGAAGGTTTGTCCGTTACCTTCGCTCGAGAGATCGACGCCGCCGTCCTGCTTCGAGGAGTTCGTACGGTCAGCGACATCGAGCTGGAATTCACGATGGCTCTGACCAATCACGCACTGGCCCCCGAACTGGAAACCGTCTTTCTGATGGCCAGCGAAAAGTATTCGCACATTTCCAGTACGCTGATCAAGCAGATCGCTCACATGGGAAAGGATCTGGCCGACTCCAGGCTGCAGCGATTTGTGCCTGAATGCGTCGTCGAACCGCTGCTCGACCGCTATCGAACGAGTCGTTAACAGCAGGGCCGCTCGTGAAGTCAGGCCGAGCCTTCCGGGATCATCTTGTCGAGCACGCCGTTTACAAACTGCCCCGACTGGACCGAGCCGAACTCCCTGGCGATCTCAATGCACTCATCGAGCACGATGGCGGGGGCGGTTCCCATCATGGTCATCTCGTAAACACCCATCCGGATAATATTTCGATCGGTGGGCGACATGCGGGACACTCGCCAGTTTTCGGAGACGGTCTGAATCTTCCTGTCGACCTCTTCCGTAATTGAAAGTGTGCCGGTGTAGATCTGCCAGGCAAACTCGCGTAGTTCTTCGGTCTCGACCAGCTCGTCAAGCATTTCGTGCGCGATGTGCTGATCAATGTCCGGGTTCACGTCCCGCTGATAAAGCAGTTGAAGGGCTGCGGTCCGAGCTTGTCGTCGTCGTGCCATTGCGTGTTGAACTACCGTTAAGAGAAGTGGGCCGGAACAAACGCAGTTCCAGCAAAGGGGAACGCAACGTGTTGCCGGAATCTGTTTCAGACTGCGAATACGTTTCCTGGAAACTCAGTCTGCGAGAACTCCATCGGCCTTCAGTTGCTTCAGCGTGGTGATGATCTCAATGGCGGCCAGCGCGGCTTCGTTGCCTTTATTGCCAACTTTGCCACCAGCTCGATCGATTGCCTGCTCCATCGACTGGCAGGTCAACACTCCGAAGGTTACGGGGATTCCGCTTTTCTGACTGGCTTCGCGAAGTCCGGCGGCGACCTGATGATTGATGTAGTCGTGGTGCGTCGTTTGCCCCTGGATGACCGCTCCAAGACAAATCACCGCGTCAAACTTTCCTGACATCGCCAGCTTGTCGGCGATCAGCGGTAGCTCGAACGAACCCGGCACGCGGACGACGGTGATGTTGTCGTCGTTCGCTCCATGGCGGCGCAGAGTGTCGAGCGAACCGTCGAGCAGTCGGTTGGTGATCAGGTCGTTGAACCTTGAGACGACGATCGCGACGGACTCGTCGGTGAGAATCAGTTTACCTTCAATTTCTTTCGGCATGGTCAATCAGTCGTCGCGTTAGGTGTCAGAAGTCTATTGTCCGTATTTCGTCGATCAGCGTTTCGAATTCGTATCTGCCATTTTGCGAACCACCGATCACCCGGAAAGCTAATTCAGGTTCATCGTCAGCAGAAATTCCTCGTTCGTTTTGCATTTCCGCATTTTGCTGGTGAGTAGCTCCATTGCCTCGACCGGGTTCATGTCGTTCAGAACGCGTCGCAGCACCCAGATTCGCTGCAACTCTTCCTCGTCAAACAGCAATTCTTCCCGACGAGTGCCCGAGCGGTTGATGTCGATGGCCGGCCAGACTCTCTTTTCGACCATGCGGCGATCGAGGTACAGCTCGGTGTTACCCGTTCCTTTGAATTCTTCGAAGATCACTTCGTCCATTTTCGAGCCGGTGTCAACAAGTGCCGTTGCCACGATAGTCAGGCTGCCACCGTGTTCGACGTTGCGCGCCGCACCAAAGAACCGCTTCGGGTGCTGGAGAGCGTTGGCGTCGACGCCACCGGTCAGGATCTTGCCGGAGTGAGGAACTTCGGTGTTCCAGGCCCGTGCCAGCCGCGTGATCGAGTCCAGATAAATGATGACGTCGTCGCCGTACTCAACCATCCGCTTGGCTTTTTCAATGACCATTTCGGAGACCTGAATGTGCCGGCTCGGTGGTTCGTCGAACGTGCTGCTGACGACTTCACAGTTTGGTCCGCGAATGTCGCGTTCCATATCTGTCACCTCTTCCGGTCGCTCGTCAATCAGCAGGACGATGACATACGCATCCGGGTGGTTGATCATCGTGGCCTTGGCAAGCTGCTTCAGCAGGATCGTTTTGCCAGCTTTCGGTGGGGAGACAATCAGACCTCGCTGCCCCATTCCGATCGGAGCAAGCAGATCGACGACTCGAGTGCTGAGGTCCTTCGTCTGCTCGTTGGCAAGAATTAACCGCCGGTTCGGATGCAGGGGTGTCAGATCGTCGAATGAAACTTTCGCAGTGACGAGATTCGGATCCTGGCCATTGATCGCTTCCACTCGAAGCAGCGCGAAGTAACGCTCGTTTTCCTTGGGCGGCCGGATCTGTCCGGCAACCGTCGCTCCCGTCTTCAGGCCGAAGCGCCGAATCTGACTCGGCGAGACATAAATATCATCGGGGCAGGGCAGGTAGTGGTAATCCGGGCTGCGCAGAAATCCGAAACCGTCCGGAAGAATTTCCAGCGTTCCCTCGCCAAACATCAGTCCGTTGATCTTTGTTCGGGCTTTCAGAATCTTGAAGATCAGGTCCTGCTTCTTGAGCCCGACGACTTCGGTGAGGTTCTCGTGCTCGGCAAGTTCGAGCAATTCTGTCATCGTCATGCGATGCAGTTCGGCAATATGCAGGTCGCCCTGTTTGATTTCCTCGTAACGTCGATCGCCGGGGAAGGCATCCCTGTGGCTTTGCGCCTGTTGAACTTCAGACATGATTGGAGCCATTGCAGCTTTGAGAGATGTCACGCATATTCGGTCGGACTTGATCGTCCATCGCGACGAAAGGGCGATCGCCCTTCAATCACGAAAGAAACTGAATCAGCAACACCTCTTCGAGAGAGGGGGATGAATCTGGAAAGTGGTCTCTGACTCGGGCGAGTCAGACAGGAGTCGCAGGCGGCCCGCCTGGAGTAAATTCAGAGGGTGAGTTTCAGTGAAGTCGTTTCTCTATAAATGAAGCAAGTTGCTGAACAGCGTTTTCCAGGGAGCCCGAGTTGTCGACGATAAACTCAGAAACGGCCCGTTTGTCCTCGACTGAAATCTGACTCGCTTCACGTCGTCGAAGTTCGTCAGCCGTCCAGCCTCGATTCTCCTGGACTCGCTTCAACCGTGTTTCAAAGGGTGTATCAACAAAGACGATAGTGTCGCACAGATCGTTCCAGCCAGCTTCCAGCATGACAGCCGCGTCAAGAACGACGACGTTAGTATCGCTGGAAATTCCTGCCAACTGTTTTTCAACCTGCCGCCGGATTTCCGGGTGTACGATTTTCTCAAGCTCAAACAATGCCTGTTTGTGGTGATTTTCCGAACCGAACACTTTTCCTGCGAGTGACTTCCGGCAGATTTCGGCCCCGTCAAAAACGGAGCTGCCGAACGCTCGCCGGATGTCGTCTTTCACGTTCGGAATGCCAAGCGCTTCGTGCCCGATCCGATCACCGTCGATTAAATATATTTTGAAATTGTTGGAAAGGCCCCTGGAGACCGCGCTCTTTCCAGATCCAATGCCGCCGAGAATGCCGACAACGAGAGTTTTTTTTCGCGTGGACACGCCGGGAAAAGCTCAAAGGGAAGGCGGGGAAACCAGCAATCCATTGCGAGAGGAAACGTTGAACGACGGACTCCAGTCCGTACAGTGGTGAGTCAGAGATGGCTCGTTTGGAATGTGCAATCATCGTGCCTGAACGCTCAGCAACTGTCAACCAAACGGCTGGTCCAAAGGGGGCGAGTCGCCTGCCTGACAGACCCTGATCGATGCCTTTCCGGCATACCGGTGATGGCTGGCCAGAGTTGCCAGTTTTACTCAAAACCCGGATTGACCCGGTTTCGAAGATTCTGATATCACCCGCAGCCCGGTCAGGCCGACGGGACTTTCTGAGGTCTGGACGGGGCTGTTTGGATGGCTCGCTGTGGAACGGTGAGTTTTCAGACTGCACGGTTTTCTGCCGATCGGATTGGGAGACTCGATCGACAGGTTTGCGTCAGGGAAGACGCAGAAACGATCCATTTTCGGACATCTGACGACTCGCCCGCAACATGAGGTTGCGACGCTGGTTGTGTCGTGTTCGTTTGGAATAGCTAATCAGGGAGGATTCGCTTGAGCGACCCGACGAATCGACTTCGCGTCCTGTTTGTCGACGACGAGGCCATGATCCGCGAAGTCATGCGCATCGAACTGCCGCGCATGGGACATGACGTAACCGTCTGCGAAAGCGGCGAGAAAGCCCTTGAGGTCATCGACACGGGCTCTTTTGACGCTGCCATCGTCGACCTCAGAATGCCCGGCATTGATGGCTGGCAGGTGGTCGACCGATTGAAAGAGGTTTCGCCAGACACCCAGATCATCATTCACACCGCGCACGGCAACCTCGATGAAGCCGTCACGGCGATCCGTCGCGGTGCCAACGACTTCCTGCAGAAACCCTGCAAACTGGTCGACATCGCGACCGTATTGCAGCGAGTGGCCACCAACCGGACGCTTGCGAACAAGACTCGCGCACTTGAGCAGCGGCTGAAGGCCGTTGAAGGTTCTGCGGACCTGGTCGGTGATTCTGCGCCGATGCAACGTGTCAGAAAGCTGATCAGCAAGATCGCGCCGACAGAGTCCAGCGTGCTGGTGCTCGGCGAAACGGGCACCGGCAAAGAACTCGCCGCACGCAGTATCCACGAACAGAGTCAACGCGCGGACATGCCGTTTGTCGCTGTCAACTGCGGAGCACTACCCGAGCAACTGGTTGAAAGCGAACTTTTCGGGCATCGCAAAGGGGCGTTTACAGGAGCGGACACTCACCGCAAGGGCCTGATCGAAATGGCCAACGGTGGAACGCTGTTTCTGGACGAACTTGGCGAACTCGACAAGGCAACTCAGGTCAAACTGTTGAGGTTTCTGGAGTCTGGCGAACTGCGCCGCATCGGCGAAAACGAAGCGTTCCACGTCGATGTTCGAGTCGTTTGCGCGACGAACCGTCCGCTGCAGGAAATGGTCGACGAAGGCACGTTTCGCGAAGACCTCTACTTCCGCGTCAACACGTTTGAGATCAAGCTTCCGACCCTTCGCGACCGCCAGGACGATGTCAAACTGCTCGCCGAGCATTTGATCGATCGATACCGTAGTAAGCACGGCGGCCAACCGGTCACTCTGAGTAAGGATGCCGTGGAAGCATTGAAAGCTCACCCGTGGAAGGGCAACGTTCGCGAACTGGCCAACGCCATCGAGTACGCGTTGGCACTTTGCGACGGTACGAGAATCGTGGCTAATGATCTGCCGGATTCGATCGGGGCGCCGACCAGCTCGTTCTCGACTCCAACCAGCGTCGCCAGCGGTTCGGGCGTGCTGTGGAACTCGGGCGAGAACAAGACGCTCCGCGAAATCGAAATGGACCTCATCTATCGAGTTCTCGACAAGCATCACGGAGACAAACCGCGAGCCGCTGCTGAACTGGGGATCGCGCTGAAAACGCTCTACAACAAACTCAACCAGTACGAAGCCCGCAGCAACGCCGGCTGACCAACCCTTCATTTGCTCTCGTTGCTGAATAGCTTCGCTGTTCGAAGTCGGTACGGCTTGCCAGGATTCTCGCGTTGCCAGTTTCTGACACCGCGCGAGAGCTTTTGAAATGCGAATTACCACTTGGAATGTGAACGGGATCCGAGCCGCGATCCGTAAGGGTTTTGCTGAGATTGTCGAGCAGGTTCAACCGGACGTGCTGCTGCTTCAGGAAGTTCGCGCGTTGCCTGAGCAGATTCCTCCCGAATGGGTAAATCCCGACGGCTGGCACGTTCACTGGCACCCCGCTGAGAAAAAAGGCTACTCGGGAACCGCAATCCTGTCGCGAAGTCCGATCGAAATCCTCGGCACGGGCCTCGACAAAGACGACCCCGAAGGCCGCATCGTCCGAGCACTCATCGACGGTATCGAAGTGGTTAGCGTTTACCTTCCGTCGGGATCGTCCAGCGACGAACGTCAGAAGGTTAAAGAATTATGGCTCAATGAGTTTGCTCCGTGGGCCGACGACCTGAAGCGGAAACGCCGACCGGTGATCATGGGTGGAGACTTCAATATTGCCCACACCGAGCGGGACATCTTCTACGCGAAATCCAACGAAAACACATCGGGCTTTCTGCCGCACGAACGCGAGTGGATGGGCGATCTGATTGCTGGCGGCTGGCGGGATTTCGTCCGCAATCACTATGGCGAAATGCAGGGCCCGTACTCCTGGTGGTCGAATCGCGGCCGCGCGAGAGAACTCGACCGAGGCTGGCGCATCGACTACCTGATCGGCAACACCGCCGCCGAGAAGCGATTCAAAGCTGCCGACATCTGCCGCGAAGGTGGCATGACGGTTTCCGACCACGCGCCGGTTTCAATCGACCTGGTATGAGTAAACGTCCTGCGAATTGAGGATTGAAATTTCAATCTTTGATTCGTGGGACCAGACTGTTCCAAACGGTCGGTGGGCAGTGCCCGCCCTTCTACTTCGTGCCACTCAAGAGTTCTTCGGTAAACTTTTGATAAGCCCGCGAACCTCGAATTGCTCTCAACGCTTCGTCGGTCTGCATAGCGGTCAGCATGGCCCGAGCGATATTCGGGTCGGATTTGGAAACCTCAAACGCCTCACGCAGCAGTTCAACCGCCTTGTCTGATGATTCGGTAAATTGTTGAGTCTTCAATTCGTTGCTCAAACGTGCGTCACGCAACACCGCTTCTGCCAGACGACCGTGCACCGTGGCGGCGTTGTGAAATAGAGCAAACGCCATTGGTCCAACTTTCGCAGCCTGTGCGCGGGCAAGGGGCCGCGCCGTGTCAACTTCTCGGGTCGCGTCCTGCCGCTGACCATTCTTTGCGTAGGCCGACGCCAGTCCGATCAACGTGTCGGGGTTGTCTGGCGACAGTTCTTTAGCTGTCTGGAAATCGCGAATCGCCAGTTCGACGTTGTCTTCGAGGAATGCCCAGGCCCGTTTAGTCAGAGGCACAGCCTGCCGACGGTCAAACATCAACGACAGAGTGTAATAGTCAACGGCTTCGTACTTTTTCCGCATTCCGTGAAACGCGGTCGCGATGCCGTTGTAGACGAGGTGAGGTTCCGGCACCGTCTTCTCGACCTGGCCGTTCACCAGCTGCAGAAATTCCTGGTATCGCGTGATCGCTTGCTGAGCCTCGTCGACCTGCAACAGCGCTTCGGCCAGCTTCAGAACGGTATCTGGGTCTGTCGGTCGCAGTTTGTTGGCCACTTCCAGATTTTCGACCGCCTGATCGTGTTCTCCAAGGAGCGAATGAATTTCCGCGATCCGCTTCAGCGTGACGGCTCTGCGGTCAACATTTCCGTCGAGTTCCAGATGACGTCGGTAACTTGCCAGAGCGGCCGTCGTGTTGCTTTGCCATGCGTAAATTCGCCCTCGCAACTGGTATAGGCCAGGATGGCTGTCGGCGCCGCTTGCTGCCGCTTCTGCCAGTGTGTCCAGCGCCTTCGCATAAAGGTCTTGAACCTGCTGCTCGATTTCGAGATCCGACGCTGGCTTCGAGGCCGTCCCGCCCTCTTCCGCCCTTTCCGTAGAAGGCTTCTGTAGCTCTCCCGCCAGAGCCAGGTACGCCGCCGCAATGTTGACGAGCGGCTTTCCAGAGTTCGGGTTTAATTTTCGAGCTTTCTCCAGATTCTTCAGCGAGTCGTCAAACCGGCCCTGCGTCAACAGGATGACTCCGCGATTGACGAAGACGCTGAAGAGTTCAGGCTCCAGTTTTTCTGCCTCGTCGAAATCCGCAAAGGCATTCTCAAACTGACCAAGTTGAGCCGAGCAGATTCCCCTTTGGATGTACGCCCAGGGGTAGTCAGGGCGTCTGGCGATGCACGACGAAAAGCTGCTGGCGGCTGCTGCAAACTGGCTCAGATTGCGATAACAGAGTCCCTGGAAATACTGAACCCAATAGTGGTCTGGAGAAAGCTGCTGTGCCTTCAGGTAGAACTCCAGCGCTTCGTTAAGATGGCCTCTTCCTCGCAGATTTTCGGCGACGAGGTAGTAGTCCAGCGCTGTTTTCGGTTCCAGAAGTTTTGCTTCTTCAAAGACGCGTTTCGCTTCATCGTCACGGCCTGCTACCTGCAGATAGTTGGCTTCGCGAGCCAGCAATGCCTGTGACGGGAGTCCCAGCGATCTCGCTTTGCCCGTCCACTCCAGAGAGCGTTCTGCGGATGCCGCTTTGTCTTCATCCGTCTCGTTCTGAGCAAGCCACCACTCCATCTCCGCCGCCGTCAACAGAAGTTCAAACGTCCCTTCACGCAGAGCTTGCAGCGGCCATTGTTTGTTTTTCTGATGCCACTCGCGCGTCCACGGAAGACGCTCGGAGAAGTGCTGAGGAATAGCGGCCAACGGTTCCGGCTTGTTAAGATCGAAGAGAGTCAGCGCCTTCTGAACGTGTTCGAAAGCCAGCTTTGCGTCTTCAGTGACATCTTCGTCGTCTGGAAAACTCGATCGAATGCGAGCCTGATCAAGTTCCGTCAGAAATTCGTTGAATCGAGCCTGTGTGTCCGCGACGGCCTCCTGCTCAGCCAGTGCGTCGGCGACTGTGTTTGTCTGGCGAGTGACCTCGGCGACAAGCTCGGGCAACTCGGATTCCCCTTTGAGAAGCGTGGCGAGTTCCGTCAGTAATGCTCGAGCCGACTCGTAACGGCCCTCCAGAATCTGCGATTTCGAACTGGCAAGTTTTGCTTCCACGTCGCGACTGAGTTTTGCCAGGCGGTCCTTTTCGACAAGCTCCAGGCGGCTGCTGAGAAAACTTCGCAATTCGGTCAGTTCGACGTGTTCGGCCGTTCGCCCGAGGGCTTCATTCAGTAGCTCGCGAGCCTGCACGTAGTCGCCGTCGTCGGCGGCCTTGGCCGACAACTGAGACTTCGTTTGAGCAACATTCCGAATTTCTGAGAGTTCCCGGGAATGTGACCAGGCCGAGCCTGCGATGACCAGAACGATAATTGCGACAGCGATGCCGGCACTCTGGACGGTTGCACGGTTTCTTTTGGCCCAACGCTTTGCCTTCACAGGCCACGGTTCTTCATAAACCGAAACGGGCTCGTCGGCGAGCCAGGCTTCGATATCGGCTGCGATCTTCAACGCGGAGTCGTATCGGTCTTCGCGGTTCGTTGCCAATGCCTTCATGCAGACGGCTTCGAGCGGTTTGTCGATAGACGGGTCGTGCTCACGCGGCGGGATGATGTTTCCCTCTTTGACATTTTTGAGCACTTCGCGAATCTTGCCTCGCGCGATCGGCTGATGATTGGTCAGCAGCTTGTAGAGGATCCCGCCGAGCGAATAGATGTCCGTGCGTGCGTCGAGTTCGTCGAGCTTTCCGGCCGCCTGTTCGGGAGGCATGTAAGCCGGAGTTCCCATCACGGAACCCATCATCGTCTGACTGCCTCGTGAGCGGACGTCGGTCTGCACCATCTTTCTGGTCGAGCCAAAGCTGCCGCTGAATTGCGACTGGCCACCGACCGACGCACCGCCTTTCGACATGCCGGCAGCAGAGACTCCGCCTGTTGGGGACTCAGTGGCGCTTGTACCGGTTTGCAGGCCCGTCGCCTCGGATTCAATGACTGTCTGATCGTCAGCACCGAGGCCGGATGTGCTGGTTGTGATCGGCGTTTCGTCGTCGAGCGGTTCGACGTCGAACACTTTCGCGAGGCCCCAGTCGAGGACCAGTGTTTCGCCAAACGCGCCGATCATCACGTTGAGCGGCTTGAGGTCTCGATGCAGTACGCCGCGATCGTGTGCAAACGCCAGCGCATTACAGATGTCGATAAAGCTGGCGAGCAGTCGGCGAAACGTCAGCGTCCATTCGGGGCTTCCTTTCGGGAGCTGATGGAAGGCGTCGATTTCCTTTTCCATCGTCTCGCCGCGGACGAGTTTCATCGCGTAAAACGGCGTTCCGTTTTCCTGATAGCCAATGTCGTAAATCGGAACGATGCCGGGGTGTTCGAGCTGACCGGTGATCTGAGCTTCTTCCAGAAACCGCTCCAGCGCATTTCGATTCTTCAACGCGTTCGGCAACAATTCCTTGAACGCCACTTCTCGACGCAGCCGGGAATCGTTGGCCATCCAGATTTGGCCGAGGCCGCCACGCGCGAAGTTTGTGACAAGCTGATACCGCTGCTCGGCGTCCCAGCGGTTGGCGGTTTCGTGAGCCGCTTTCCTGTCTGTTGGCGGCTTCTTCCGGCCAGATTCGCGAGTCTCGTTCCAGTTGCCTTTGCCGGATGCTTGTCCGGTTGAAGAGGATTCGAATTCTGTGGCTCCAGTCGCGGACGAATTTTCAGCTCCGGTCGCTCCTTCGACCATTGTGACGTCCGGGTCGGTGGCTTTCGCTGTGGAGCCTTCGATGATCGTTGCATCCGGTTCGGCGTGACCGGCTGCCGAATTCTGAACGATCGTGCCGTCAAGGTCGGTCTTCCGAGCGGCGACTCCTTCGATGATTGTCCCGTCCGGTTCACTGCTGTCCGACGAGGCTCCTTCAATATACGTTGCGTCGCCATCCGGAGCCGGAAGCTCCATGGCGGTCCCATCTTCATCACCGACGGAGTCCTCCATTGACGTCTGGTCAGGATCGGCGTCGAGCATCGACAATTGAGTCTTGTCGCCTTCGTCGGGAGCTCGTGCCGTTTCAGCGGCTGGCAGCTCGATCGCTATCGTCGGGGCGTCCGCACTTTCCTGCAGCGGCGGAATGATGCCGGAAAGGGGCTCGACGAATGTGTGGTCAACCTCGTTGGCGACTTCAGCCGCTCGCGATTTGTCGGCTGGCGAATCGGCAATCGTTCCGGAGTTACCGAATGACAAATCCTCGACGACCGTCTGGTCTTCCGGCAGCGCGACAGTGCTTTCAGGATCTGTCGGCTCATCTGTCGGCGGATTCGAATCTGGATCCATGATCGTTTCGGAGTGCCCGTCAACGACCGAGTCCGGCTGCTTCTGAGCCTCGATATGCCCCTTTTTATCGTCGTTTTCGCTGTTCAGCGTTTCGTCCTGATTCGACATCGCAGAGCCTCATCCGTTCCAATCGACGATATTTCCAGTATGGCTGGTCTGTCACAATCCAGGAGAAACCCCTGATTTCACCCGATGATCCGCGACAGGCTCGCGAAAATCTTTCTGAAAGACTTTTGCAAGCAGCCGTTGTGTCGATTGCCGCTTGCCGGGCGGGAGGACAATATCCGTCCGTCAGTTGCATCATCAAGGTTGATCCCGGCCTCGCAGCATGACGACAAAGGAATATCGAAGTAACTCAGCCACTCGGGATGACAGTCGTCAAACTCCGTCGAACGTGATGCTGTCGCCGATCGTCCGAACTCAACGAAAGAATCTTCTCGTGCTTGAACTGCGAAATCCTCACAGCGTCCTGGCGGCTCTGAAACATCGACCAGATGATGTTCGGGAAATCCGAGTTCCTGCCGGGAAGCCTTACGGAGTCTGGGCAGACATTGCGGACGTGGCGCGGCGTCGGGGAATCTCGGTCGTTGCCCAGCAGGTCGATGCGGGCTCCCGGCGAGGTAAGAAAACGCAGGGCAAGAGTGAGCGGGTCGGCATCGCGACGGCGATGGTCTGTGATCATCCGGGGATTCAGAAGCCCGAAAAACTGCTCAGCGCCGCCGAGGACTCCGATCAGAACGCCGCCGGCCTGTGGCTCGCGCTGGACTGCCTGCAGGATCCGCACAACGTTGGAGCCATCTTTCGCACGGCAGCGTTTTTCGGCGTAAAAGGGATTCTGCTGACCAAAGACCGCTCCGCTCCAATGACCGCGACCGTCTACGATGTCGCGGCCGGAGGCGTCGAAAGTGTGCCGTTCTGCCTGGTGCCGAATCTGGCACGTTCGCTTGAGACGGCAAAGAAAGCCGGGCTGTGGCTCCTGGGCACGTCCGAGCACGAAGCCACTTCGTACGTCGACGTTCTGGCCGATCGCCAATGGCTGCTGGTCATTGGCAACGAAGAAAAAGGGCTGCGCCGTCTCACGCTCGACAATTGCGACGTCGTCTGCGGCATCCCGCCTCAAGGCGACGTGACTTCGCTCAATGCGTCCGTCGCCGCCGCCATCATGATTGCCCGCCTGAGCCCGCCGGTGTAGGTCAGGCAGAGCCTGACATACGGTTACTGAACTTACGAGGCGGCTTTCAGTTGCAGCTCTTCGGCGTTCAGCGAAACCACGGCGATGCCGAGTTTGTCGGCCAAAGCGAGCACGTCTTCCTGGTCGAGCATGATGGTCATGCCGCTTTCGACAGCCAGACAGCGGCAGCCGGCTTCGTGCATGGTCTGAATCGTTTTGACGCCGATCGTCGGCACGTCGAATCGCATGTCCTGTTGAGGCTTCGCGACTTTAACGACGGTCGACGCAGCTCGGCGACAGAGTTTACCGGCTCGTTCGATGCAACGGTCCGTCCCTTCGATGGCTTCGACGGCGATGACAGCCATGTCGTTCACAACGATCGACTGGCCGATGTCCAGACCTCCCATCTGCTTGGCAATGTCCCATCCAAACCGAATGTCTCGCCATTGAGTTGGGGACGGTTTACGCCGTGTCAGAAATCCGTGTTCCACGAGTAACTCCGGGCAGTATTCGAGGGCTGATCCGAATGTAATGTTGTCTCTTTCAAATTCGCGAATCACCGCCAGCAGAATGGTGTCGTCCCGTCGGTCCTTCGTAAAAACGTACGACCAGAGCATGTGAACTGCTCGCCAGTCCGGCACGAAATTCCAGAAGCGACCGGGTGCGAACAGTTCAACTTTCTCAACCTTGCCGGCCATGACCGCATGGTGAGCGTCGTTTCGCAGGCAGGATCGAATCGCTCGCCCGACTTTGCAGATCGGGAAGGAATCCCAGGTGTCGCACAGAGATTCCAGTTCGTCGTCGACCATTCCCTGAATGCCGACTCCGTGCACACTGAGACCTTGTGCGCGTGCAGCTTCGGCGAAGATGATGGGAAATCGGCCAGCGCCGGCAATCAGCCCGATCCGCTCGCCAGGTTTCAGTTTGTTGTCGAGAGAAAGTACGTGCATTGTTGCAGGATTGTCTGCTCCGCCGTTGCAGCGGAATTGACTTGTTGTTGCAGGATTGCTGATGCGCCGTTGCGGCACGGTGGGAAGTGGAGTCGCTGACCAGGCCGACTGGCGTCAGGCTGCTGCGGACTGATCCGAATTGAGTTTTTCAAGCTCTGTGGTGAGTACCTTGACCTGTTTCTGAAGTGTCTTAACTGTTGATCGCATCTCGGGAAGCTTGTTCAGAGTCATCATAATTTTGATCGTCTCGTCGATACGTCGAGCCGGAGCGCCGGCCCATGTCTCACCGGCAGGAACGTCTTTATGATGTCCCGAACTTGCTGCCAGCGAAGCACCGGCACCAATTTTAAGATGGTCGCCAATGCCAACCTGCCCGCCAGCGCGGACGTAGTCTCCGGTGGTGGATGAACCAGCAACACCGACCTGTGAGGCAAATGCGTTGTGCTTACCGATTTCGCAGTTGTGAGCGATCATGACGAGGTTATCGAGCTTTGTACCTTCTGCGATGATCGTTGGCCCGATCATGCCACGGTCAATCGTTGTGTTAGCTCCGATTTCGACGTCGTCGTGAATTTCGACCGTTCCAAGCTGCGGGATCTTTTCGAAACGACCGCTGCGGAATCGATAACCGAAGCCGTCGGCTCCGATGACGGCGCCGGCGTGAATGATGACTCGATTTCCGATCGTCACGTCGAAGTAGACGACCGCGTTGGCGTGAATCGTAACATTGTCACCCAGTTTCGTGCCGTCGCCGATGTACGCTCCTGGGTAAATGTCGCACCCCGAGCCGATGACAACGTCTTCGCCGATGAACGCTCCGGGAAAGACGTTTACGTCTTCGCCGAGTGTCGCCGATTCAGCCACAACTGCTTGCGGTGAAATGCCAATTGTCGATCGTGGGCGATCGCTGCGAAACTGCCTGAGCGTCCCGATGAACGCGTCCAGCGCGTCGTCAACGACGATAAAGGTGTGTTTTGTGCGAAGCTCGTCAGTCAGCTCTTCAAGTCTCGCCCGGCTGACGAAAATGGCAGCTGCGTCAGCATTGGAAAGCTCTCGTGTCTTAACCTCGTCGGCCAGAAACGTGATGCAATCCGCGCCGGCCTTTGCCAGCGCCAGCGCGTTCTCGACGGTTCGATCGGAATCACCGATTACCTCACCGCCCAAACTGGCGGCCAGTGCCCCCACTGTCGCATCCATGCGCGGGTCCTTCCTGACGGCAGTCAATCCTTGTTGAATTCAGCTCCGTCGTCAGGGAATTCGAGCACGATTTCCATGCCGCTGCCGACGGACGCGTGTTTGTAGCCCATACTTCCAAAATCGATCAAGACGTGTTTACCATTCGAGCCAGTCGGCGAAGTGGCGGTTTGTGCCAAAGGCAGCGACAGTCGGCGACGCAGAGATCCCTCTGCAGGACTCATCAACAAACAGCGAATTGGGCGGAAAATGGGCGTTCGGGGAATCCGGGGAGCAACGACGGTCGAAAACGATGTGCCAGCCGAAATTCACGAGGCAACTCGGGAAATGCTGGAAGAGCTACTTCGTGCCAATGGAATCAGCGACTTCGGCGAAGTTGGCTCGATTATTTTCACAACTTCTCCAGACCTGACGTCAACCTTCCCCGCCGAAGCTGCACGAGCCATCGGCATGAGCCAGGTACCGCTGCTGTGTGCTTCTGAAATCGCCGTTCCGGGCTCCATGCCACGCTGCATCCGTGTCCTGCTCCACTGGAACACGGACAAAAAGCAGGGCGACATCGTCCACGTCTACCTCCGCGAAGCCAAACGCCTCCGCCCGGACGTTGCGTCTGCTCAGTAGCGGAAGTCGAAGCCGCAGGACATGTCGAACGCAATGCTGGCGTGCCGTAATCTGGGGATTTCGGTATTGCTTCTGCCATGCCGGTGTTTGGATTGTCATGACCTGCGAATGCTTGACAGAGTCGCGACGATGACACATCCCTCGTTGCTGGCTCCCGCACACAGGGTTAGAGTTTGTCTGGAAGCCGAGCGTCGCTGGCGCCGGTCGTTTTTGCGGGTTCTTTGCAGTTCGGAGAAGTCAGGTGAAACGCTCATTTGTTTATAGCGGAGTCGTCGCATCAGGTCTCGTACTTGCGATCGTGCTGGTCGGACCAGGTTCCAGCTCAGAACTCTTCGGGCAAGGCAAAAAGCCGGCCATCAAACCACCCAGCGTCGCGGCCATGCGGGCATTGGAACTACGGGAGAAGAAGGCTCGTGAGCAATTCCTGCGGGACACGGCACAACTCGCAAAAGACTATGAAGAGGCCGGTCTGCTGGAGAAAGCGAAAGATCTGCTTAAAACAGTCCAGCGAGTCGACAGCAGCATTGCTGGAGTGAAGGAAAAGCTGGACACCATCGAAGAAACGATCCTTTCGGCAAATCCCTACGAGTTCTCGATCGACAGTGCAAAGGGCTGGGGCGAAGCGGTCGCTCGCGTCGAGCAGGGAAAGAAGTTCCGCGTCGCTGCGAAAGGGACGTACAGATTTGTCGTGCAGGAGACCGTCGGCCCGACCGGCATTCCGTCCGGCGATCCACTTCGACAGATGACAAAAGGAATTCCCAGCGGCGCGCTCATGGCAATCGTGATTCCGCTGAACGATCGAGGCAAACCCGGAAAGCCCGGCCAGCCCATCGAGATTGGCGACGGCAAAGAAATCACTCCCAAAGAAAGCGGCCTGCTTTTCATTGGAGTGAACGCTCCGGCTGGAAACAAAAACCAGGGCAATATCGACATTCAGCTTTCCGGCTATGTCGCTCCGGCAAAGTAAAGCTCGGTGGTTGATTCCGTCTCTGTCTTGCTGCTCAAGACGGCCAGCTTCTGGTCGTCTTTTTTTTCGAATGCAGTCTTTTTCGGCGGAATTGGCGAGTTGCAGGCTCCTTACAGACCAGCCGTTTTAAAAATTCAGAAATATTCGCCAGGCTCAGCCAATATTCTGCGACGACCGGCGAACTACATTTCAGAACTTTGATCTGCATCGAGCGATGCTCGTTCAGCAAGACTTGCCAGCGGGCAAATGAGTCCAGTTTTTAATTGGGAATTGAATCAAGGAGACACAGTCATGGTTTCACTGAAAACCGCAATCGTTGGTGGAGTCAGTGCCCTGGCACTCGGCACACTTGTTCTCGGTACGTCGTGGGTCAGCTACGTTCGCACTGCGAAAAATGAAGTCACAGACGCCGTCGAAGACGCCATCCCGATCGAGTTCCAGCTCAAACGAGCCAAGGACATGCTCGACAACGAGCTGGAGCCGGAAATTCGCAGGATGAAGCATGCCGTGGCCGAATCTCAGGTCGAAGTCGAACATCTGCAGGCCCGGCTTGACGAGAAGCAGGGAACTGTGACGAAAAGTCGTACGGAGATTATGGCACGAAATGAGCAATTGAAGTCGCAGAAGACGACGTTCCTGGTCAACGATGTCAGCTATTCAAAAGCTGAGCTGGAAGAAGACCTTGGAAAACGATTCGATCGATTCAAGACTCTCGAACAAACCTTCAAGTCAGAAGCGAAAGTGCTCGAAGCGAAACGTCAGGCTGTCGTTGCGAATGAGAGCAAAGTTGAAAAGCTTCTGGGGGCTCGCGAAGAACTGCGGTTGCAGATTGAAGAACTCGAAGCTCGCGTCAGTGCTTTGAAAGCGGCTGAGACGGTCGCCGAATCCCAATTCGACGATTCCAGGCTTTCGAACGTGAAGAACCTTCTCGACAGTCTTGATGCCAAGGTTGACGTTCGGGAGCGGGAACTTTCGCTGGAAGGCAAAGACACCGACCTGATCCCGGTCGAAACGGAAGAGTCTTCAAAGAGCGTCGTCGATTCGGTGGATGCTTACTTCGGAAACGAAGCACCGTTTGAAGATACCGCTTCGACGAACTGAGAAGCGACTCCTGTTTTTCTGACTCCTTAATGACTGTGTTGCTCATCCGGATCGGCAGGCTGCATGAAGCAGACTGCCGGTCCGCTTCGGACGTTCCTTCGTGAGGGAAACGGTGCCATGATCAGCTCGTTCTTCAGTCCGGCATCCAACGAAGTTCCCACAGGAAGTCGGTCGGCAACTGATCGATACGTCGCCTGGATCGATGGTGTCGGAGCGTGGTTGATGCTGACCGGTTCATCGATTTCTCTGGGGCGAGTTAATGGAAACGTAAGCCCGCTTCTGAAAGCGTCTTCAAGTGAGCAGGAAGCCGACATCTCGTTAGTGGCCAACATCTCACGGGATCATGCCAGCATCCAGCGAGTCGACGAAAACTACATTCTGAAACCAAAGTCTTCCGTGCAGATTCAAAGTCGACCGGTTTCTTACGACACCGTTCTGCCGGACAATTGCGAGATCACGCTCGGGGACTCCGTTCGACTTTCGTTTTCGATTCCGACGCCACTGAGTGCGACGGCGAAGATGACATTTGCGAGCGAGCATCGACCTCGCACTTCCGTTGATGGTGTGATCCTGATGGCAGAAACGTGCCTGCTTGGACCATCGGCGAGTGATCACATTCTCTGCCGAAACTGGCCAGAGTCAGTCGTGCTGGTGCAGACGTCGGCGGGCATTGTGGCGAAGTCAAAACAGGATTTGCAGATTGGTGGTCGCAAAGCAGGGGCGACTGATCTCATTTCAAATGGTCAGGTGGTAAGCGGCGATGCCTTTCGTTTTCGCCTTGAACCATTGATTTAGGCGGAAGTCCGAACACCAGAAACAACGTTTGAGGAGTCACCCCGGGATGTTCAAGATCGGCGCCCGGCAAAGCCAATCCAGTTAGTGATGACTCGTTTGAAGCCTCAAGACGGTTAACAATGAATACAACAATCGACCTCAGGCAAGGCCCGCGAAAGGGCGGTGGTTCGATGAACTTCAGATATGAACCGGAATCAAAGCCGCTCGACGGCTACACGATCAAACGCGCGATCCAGCGAGGTGGATTTGGAGAGGTCTACTACGCGCTGAGTGACGGCGGCAAAGAAGTCGCTCTGAAGCTGCTTCAGTCGAATGCGGACGTCGAGCTGCGCGGAATCGCTCAATGTCTGAATCTGAAACACTCAAACCTGCTCAGCATTTTCGACGTTAAGGAGTCAGCTGCTGGCGAACAGTTCGTCATCATGGAATACGTCGCTGGCCGAACACTGGGCGAAGTGATCGCTGAAAAACCCAACGGCATGGATCACCAGAAAGTTGAAGAGATCCTGACGCAAATTGCTGCGGGAGCCGAGTACCTGCACGAACGAGGCATTGTTCATCGCGATCTCAAGCCAGCCAACATCTATCTCGAAAACGGCGTCATCAAGATTGGTGATGTCGGCCTCGCGAAGTTTATCTCCGAAAGCCGCCGCAGTGCACAGACTCAAAGCGTCGGCACGGTCTATTACATGGCTCCGGAAATTGCTCACGGTCGTTACGGCAAAGAAGTCGATGTCTACGCGATTGGGGTCATGCTCTACGAAATGCTGACTGGCAACGTTCCATTCGACGGCGAATCAACCGGCGAAATTCTAATGAAGCAACTGTCCGCCGAGCCGGACCTCAGTTCGCTTCCTCATGCAATTCGTCCGATTCTCGAACGGGCTCTCGCCAAGGATCCGGAGAAGCGAACTCACTCGGCCACGCAGCTTGCTCGGGAGTTTTCGGCAGCCTTGCATGGCACTACTTCGGCAGTACCACCACCACCGATTCCTGAAGCCGTTCACGCGACCTATCAGGATGAACCAACCCGCGGGGAGCGGCTCAACCAGTCTGAAAATCGTCGACTGGCCGAACTTTACGATGCCAAACAAAGGCACTGGCAGGAAAAAGCAGAATGGTTTCAGCGACCGGGCAACTGGTGGATCATCGCGGCGGGAATTCTGGCGATCATCTTTGCCTCGCCGTTCATCGTCGGCATCGGAATTCCGATGGTGCTCCTCGCGAGTCCGCTGTTGATCCTGCTGGCGTTTGCAGCCGGGGCCTTCGGCCTGGTCAGGTGGACGTTGAATGCGTTCTCGGGTGACGAGCCAAACATTCGGTATGCTCACAATCGGGGCGTCAGACTCAACAGCCGCTATGTGCGTTACGAGTCCGCCGAAAGCGAACGTCAGCTTGGAATGCTCGACCGAGTCGCTGAGTCAACAGGCTCAATGGCCGTGGCCGCGTTCTGTTCGGCGGCAATCGCGTTCGCACTGTTTACCACGCAGACTGCTCTCGACACACCGACTGAAGCGACACTCTTTGCAATTGTGACTGCACTTGGAGCGTGGGCAGCAATCCTTCCTGCCAAATTGTGGGAAGGTCGCGGCGGCGATGGTTTCCTTCGACGCATGATGACCGGCCTGCTGGGAGCGGCAGTCGGTGTTGCCGCCTTTGGCGTCGACGATTCATTGATGGTCGACCTTCCTGTCCGAGGTGTCATGGATCCAGTCGCGACGCAACTCGCCAACCAGCAGTTTGTTCCGGTTTCGTTGAGCTACGGAGACGCATCGCGACTTATCGGCTACGTCGTCTTCTTCGCTGCACTGATGGTCGTTCGCCGATGGTGGTTCCACGTCGATTCTTACCGGCCTCATCGAATTCGGGTCATGTCAGTTTTCTGGACCGCCGCAGCCGCCTGGCTTCTGTCTCTGACGACTCAGTTTCCCGCCGAGTGGGCCGTGCTTTGGGCAATCGCGATGTCAACGACGGCACAGCTGGCAGCGGTCTGGGTTCGTCCCGATCAACGCTCGGCACAGAATGTCTGAGTGCTCGCAGAGTGTCACTTTGAATCCGAAAACACCTCAACTTCTGAGTTTTTCAAACTTCTGAGAACATAACTCCGACTGGAGTAGATCATGCATGAAGCGCCCCCCGTTGAAATCACCGCACACTTGTCGCTAATGGGACTGCTCGTGTTTGGTGCGGTCGGACTCGGGCTTCTGTTCGTACTCGCGATGATCCTGCGAGCGTTCACGGGACGCGCGCATCGTGCCCATCACGCAGAAAAAGCAGGAGCTCATGTTTCGCATCCTCGTAGTGCGCTCGTTCCAGTACTGCTGGGTTTGGGACTATTGGTGGTTGGCGTGGTGTTAGTTGGGACCTTGACTGTTATGCCGTACCAAATAGCCGAACCTCGTGGCCCGGTTTCCGCAAGACATGAACCTGGTACTGGCCAGCCGCTTCCCGCTTTTACCGCTGAATCCTCATTGTTCGAAGCCGGCTTTGCTGCCGCCAGCGACGACTCTGACTCAACCAGTGAAAATCCAAAGCGGCTCCCCTCATGGACAAAGCATGAGCAAACCGTGCTCGCCACCGGAGAGGTTCCTCGCGTTCTCTTCGTCGAAACGAGCGGTTTGTATTCGACGCAGGATGAAGCCATGTCTGAGGCGATGAAGAATGCTCTCGGCAAGTTCAGATCGCGGCTTGCAGAAACCTACAGCGATCTCGCCGTTCAGCCCATGCCCGAAAACATCTTCCGGAATGCTTCAATGCAGCAGGTCCATGTTGAAAAGCGAATGCACAGTTTCGGCGCCTACGAAGAACCGATGTACCGGGTCTATCTGCAATACCTGGATTCTGCCGAAACTCGTGAGCCGGTCATCGAAGCCTGGAAGAGTACGTTCGCTGGTAATCGGGCGATGCAGTACGGGATTGGATTTGGCGTGCTGGCAGCTCTCCTTGGAGTTGTCTCGGCGGGCCTGCGGGCCGTCTCAGCCACCGCAGGCAGTCGTGGCCGAGCCATCATGACAGCTCTCGCCTTTGCGGGGTTGGGACTGGTTGGGCTAATGTTTGTCGCCTGACGCATCGACATCGTATGACGGGAAACTTCAAGCGTGAGCCAGGCTGACCAGTTAATGCTTCGGCAAGTCCGAGACGGAAACTCTGAGGCTTGGCAGCAGTTCATTGCTCGCTATGAAGGTCGGCTGCTGGCGTTTGCAAACGCCCGGCTGGCCAATAAGAGTTTGAGCGAAGACATCGTCCAGGAAACGTTCATCGGATTTCTCACCAGTCTGCCGAACTACGATGAGGCGACGCCTGTCGAATCATTCCTGTTTGCCATCGCTGCTCACAAGCTGACCGACGTCCTCCGCCGACAGGGGCGACGACCGACTGTCCCGCTGTTTGCTCCGACGAATGATGGGGCGACAGTTTCAGAGCCGGCTGGCAGCGCGCGGCGAGCGTCCAGCATGATGCGGAGCCGCGAAGATCGGACGGCCGAACAGACGGTCGTCGGACGCTGCCTGTCCGGGTTGATTGAGCAGTGGTTAAGCAGCGGCGAATTTGAGCGGCTGCGATGCGCCGAACTGTTGTTTGTGCTCGGCTGGCCCAATCGCGACGTCGCGACTTTTATGGCAATCTCTGAGCAGGCTGTCGCCAACCACAAATACTTTGTCGTGTCGAAACTGAAAGCCGCTGCGAAGGACGCTCGACTGACCGACGTCTCGCTGCCCGAACTCATTGCCAGGGATTCGTAGCCGCCTACCTTGTGTGCCACAGCAGAATACGCGTCAGATCGTCCGTCTTCGCGAGCATGTTGACTCGCCGTCGAAACCCGCCGCTGCCAAAAACTGGCGAGTATCCATGATGGTGGTCGGCGATCGTCATAGCCTTGCTGAGGTCTTCGGTCGTCCATTCTGATCGCCCGTCGCTGGCGGCGATCCACTTCGCGATCCAGCACATCGCCGCGACAATAAGAACAAGACTTCGAAACCCCTCGACCAGGGGAATGCCATAGTACGCCGGCCCGCAAAAGTGGAGTCCCTGTAACTTCACACTTAAGTATCGTGCGAGAATTTCTTCAAACTCGTCCGGCAGCTCGCCAAACGGCTGTTCCATCGCCTCGAACGGGACTTCCTTGAAGCAGTCCTGCAGCGGCGTCGCCGTTCCCCGTCCGGCTGCAAATTTTGTCGCCGCACGAAACAACTTCCAGCGACCAGCCAGTCCTGCATCGAGATCCGCAACGGTGTCTTTTCTTGCGTAATGAGCGACCAGCAGCCGGAACTGCATCTGCATGACGCCGGCGGGTTGAGTCGGCTCGGGCACTTCTTCGCCGGATGCCGCTTCGCCGATTATTTCCAGGAAGTCTCCAAGTCGAGCTCCGCGGATCAGGTTGAATTTCGCCTCGCCAATCAAACCCGCGACAAACAGTCCTCGGTACAGCCGCTCGATGATGCCGACTTCTTCGTCCTGAGTCACAAGGTCGTGCAGAGCGTTGACAATCTTCAGCGTGTCGGGCCAGTCGAGTTGTTCACGATTGCTGATGCGAGGCGGCGGAACTCTGTCGGCGTTTGCCGGTACGACGAGGCGTTCAATTTCCTTCAGCTCGTCGCGACATTCAGACACCGGTTTTCCGAGATTCGCAACAACCGACGGGCAACTGAATCTCAGGCTGACGGTTACTTTTTTGCCGGCCGGATGCAGTGCGTAGGGATAGATTCGGCAGGCGAGCGGCTTCGCGGCTTCCCCGAACTTTGCATGAATTCGGCACAGGCCGTCATCGCCAAGGAAGACGCAACCGCCGTCAGAACCGTGGGCCAACCGCCAGCTCTTCTTAAACAGCGAACCGCGATGAGGCACAACGACCGGGCGGTCGGGTATGCCGTCTTCCGTTGTCCATTTCTGATCAAGAATCCGCTGTCGTTCTTCTTCCGTAATTTCGATCAGGTGTTGCCGACAACAGCCGGAGCAGTTGTGGCAGCTCCAGTTCTGAATTGCTGGTAGTTGAAGAGGAAGAAGAGACATCCAGTCAGACCGTTTCCAGATCGTAAGGGTAAAAGTCGACAGGTCGGCTCGCCTCTTCCAGTCTTCAACGCATCTATGACCTGCTCACTTCGCGAGTTCGCAATGCGACAGCGCCAGCAGGCCGTACGCCGTCACGAGATTCGGATCGCCTTCGTACCAGCGATCGGCTTCATTGGTCCAGCTTCCGTTGGCCTTCTGCTGCTGAGCGAGCGTCTCGACGAGTTCGTTTCGCCAATTGTGGGACGTTCCTGATGCGTCTTTCAGTTCGTTAATTTCGAGCACTGACAGTGTTTTCGCAAAGGTGTGGTAGTAATAGTAAAGCCCCTGCTTGCCCATGCCGGGATTGTCTTTGAGCGAGTAGTGTTTCGTGATCCAGGTCAGCGCCGCCTTGACTCGTGGGTCCTCCTTTTTGACGCCTGCGTAGATCATGCTCTTCAGACCGGCGTAGGTCATACTGGCGTAAGATCGCAGTCCGCCGTTGGCGTCGACTCCAGCCTGAGATGTTCCGCCGGCGGCTGGTGTGTAGTAGAAGCCGCCGTCGTCGATCCTGGCGGCGAAGGGTGTGTTGTTGTGTTCGGTTTCGAGGTTCTGGCATCGAGAAACGAAAGTCAGCGCCTTCTGCATGGCCGGGTCGTCAGCTTTGACGCCAGCTGCTTTCAAGGCTTCAAGCAGAAATTGTGTGTTCGAGAGGTCTGGCCTCTGGTGACTGCCGTATCCGGCTCCGCCGTAGCCAGGGTCTTCGGGTTTCTGCTCTTCGTCTTCGTCCCATTGCAGGCCTCGCAGAAACTTCTCGGCATCGCGAATAACACTGTCGTATTTGCCGTTTGTGTTGGCCGCCGAAAGTGCGAGAACGGAGATGCTTGTTTCGTAGTTCCGGTGTTGAGTCTGTGGGTGGTAGATTCCGCCGTCGTCCCGAACCAGGCTCGTCAGAAACTTCAAACCACGCTCGACCGTTGGGTCGTCGGCTGGCACTCCGCTTTGCAGCAGCGACGTAACGCACAACGCCGTGATACCCGGCACGTTGGCCGTCGTCCAGGTTCCGTCTGCCGACTGAGTCAGCTTGAGAAAGCGGACGGCCCTGGCTTGAACGTCTTTCAGTGACGGGCTGGCAGAAACATTGTCTTCGGCAAAGACCGAATGCGACACGTGCGGATGAGCAAAAATTGCCGTGACGAGAAAAACGACCAGGCTGGAAACTCGCAGTTCAGACGAGAATTTTTTCATCGTGTGTCGCTCCAAAGTCAGTTCCGAAGACACTGAATAGTTTTCTGTAAGCTCGAACAAACTCCGCGCCGTTTCAGTCTACGGATCGTTGAGCACTGGCCGGAATTCTCGGTTCACTGGTCTGTCGGTGCCAGGATGTCGGTGGTCAAAAAAGTGTCAGAGCCGAACAGCCAATCGCCGCTCGGCTCTGAAATAAGGCTCTGCTCGGGTGAGTCGTCTTTACTCTTTTGCAGGTTTATCTTCCGTGCCAGCCTCTTTGGTGGTTTCGGCTGGTTCCACTTTTTCGTCGTGTTCTTCGCCATCTTTGTCATGCTTGTGCCCCGCTCCGGCTTTGTCACCTTTGGGGTGGTCTTCGTGATGAGCGTCGTCGTCACCGTGAGCGTGCCCATGATCATGCGAGTGCTCATCGCCGTGATCGTGAGCGTGCGTGACGGTGCCGGACAATGATTCTCCGCCAGCGGTGAAACTCAGAGTCGCGCCCTCGGAATGCTCGTGCAGTTCTTCGAAGAGTTCTTCGCTGGTCAACGTGAACTTCGATGATTGACCTTCTGGTTCGCCGTCAAGTGCAGCGGCGCTCAGCTTGAAGTTTTCGACTTCTTCACCGTGTTTGAAGCTGAGCGAAATCTCTGTCGCGTCGATGGGTTTTGCGGTTTTTGCGTCGGATCCCAGAACGAAAACGTCGATGCGATGCGTTTCTTCATCGACAACGACTTCGGCATGAAACTCTTCGTTGCCGACTTCAACGATCTCGCCGCCGTTCGGGCCGTGAGCCCCGTGACCGTGGCCGCTGTGGTCGTCGTGAGCGACTTCCGACTCGTCATGGCTGACTTCGGTGAATTCGGAATTGCCGTCAGTGCACCCCGCGAGGACGAGTGCAAATGCTGCGGTCATTGCCAGTTCAAAGCTTCGTCGGAATAACATCGTGAATTCTCCTATGGTAAAGCTGTTTGCGTGGTGAGCGATTTTCAGTGTCGCAGTATGAGCGACTTCCCGCCGAAGGCAAGTTGTGGACTCGCACTGTTTTCAACGAATTGACACACTGCCCGCCTACGTCTCAGCGTTCATGATTGTTGAGCCAGTTTTCGAGGAAACGAACATGACTGATTCCGCCGTTACCCGCCGTGAGTTTACTTTAGCCCTGGCTGGCGGTGCGGCTTTGGCGGCAGATCAGTCGACCGGGATCGGTCAGGACGTCGCTCCGCAGAAAACTGCTCCGAAGTCTCAATCTGCAGAGAAATCTGCGAACAATACGACGGAGACAAGCAACCGGCCAACCGACGAACCCGAAGCTCGCGAACCTCCGCCCGAAGCGGCTTATCTATTCGGGTTGATCATGCGACGATACACGGATGGTCGCCTCGACGAAGTTGCCGTTAACGGAATTGCCCGTGACATTTACAGTGACCTGGCTCGGTCGCAAGTGCTGAGCAGTTTTCCGCTCGACAATTCCGACGAACCGGGCTTCACGTTTCGAGCATGGCGAGCTGACTGAACTTCAGATTCTACAAGCTCTCATGTGCCACTGGCTCTACCAGTGACTTTGTCTCGAAAGTTGCTTCCGGCAGGACTCAAAGTACGGAAACGCTGGCGGAGCCAGTGGCACACTTCAGTCGGTCGCCGATAGAGTTTTCGGCAGTTTCAGACAATCCTTACATGTTTCACGACGAGTCTTCATCATGATCCGAGTCGCCATCGCCGGAGCCACCGGCTACACCGCTGTTGAATTAATTCGAATTCTGCTGCGAAATCCGGAAGTTCAGATCACGGCTGCTACGACCCGGCAGGATGGTTCGCCATCGATCGCGTCGATTCATCCGTCGCTGACTGGTCGGCTGGATCTGAAGTGCGAAGACCTGACTCCTGTGCAAATCGCTGAGCGGGCTGACTTCTGCTTCTGCTGCCTGCCTCACGGAGCCAGCACGTCGATCATTCCTCAGTTGCTTGACCTCGGCGTGCGAGTTGTTGATCTGTCGGCCGATTACCGACTCAATGACAAGGACGTTTACAAAACCTGGTACGGGCTTGAACATTCGGACCCGGATCGTCTCGGTCCGACCGTTTACGGGCTTCCGGAAATCTTCGGTGACAAGATCGCGGACAAAGACCTCATTGCAAATCCGGGCTGCTACACAAGTACGTCGATCCTGGCACTGGCCCCGCTGCTGGCGAACAGGCTGGTTGAACCAACTGGAATTATCATTGACGCCAAGAGCGGCGTCTCAGGAGCGGGCCGAACGCCAAAGCTGGGGATGCTCTACGCTGAGTGCAACGAAAGCATTTCGGCGTACGGAGTCGGCGGACATCGCCACATGCCGGAGATCGAGCAGGTGCTTACGACGATCTGCGGCGACAACGTTAACGTCGTGTTTACTCCGCATCTGGTGCCGATGGATCGAGGGATCCTGGCGACGATTTATGCTCGCCCCACGACTAACGCTTCCGACGCCGACCTGCTCGCTGTGATGCGTGAGTTCTACCAGGGCAAGCCGTTCGTGCAGATCGTTGATCACCTGCCGGCGACAAAGCACGTCACCGAGACCAACTACTGCCACATCACCGTCCGCCGGACCAAAGGTGTGATCACGATCCTGTCGACACTCGACAATCTGATCAAGGGTGCATCCGGAGTCGCCGTGCAGAATTTCAATCTGATGGCCGGCTTCCCGGAAACCACTGGCCTGATCCCTGCCTGAACTGAATAACCACTTGTTCCCACGCTTTGCTGGCCCGTTCCTACGCTCTGTGTGGGAGCGATGTATCGGACGCTCCGCGTCCCCGGTGTGACCTGACGCGGAGCGCCACAAGTGGTGGTTTCCACGCTGGAGCGTAGGAATCCAGTCAGGCTGGCAACGTAGGAACCAGTCCGATTGGGAAGGCAGGAATGGCGTCCGAAAGTAACGGTCGGTCCGGCTGTTTCAGGTGCCGCATCTGGACACCAGCTTCGGATGTGGCCGGCTCGGACCGTCGCTTGATCGACCGATGGCCTTTGTTAGGATTGCCCGCCCTGTCTCTCTCGAATTCGATCGAGTCCTTCCAGATTCATCTCTTTTTTGAGCGGCAGGAACGACAACCGTAGCCTCTCGGTACAAAAAGCACCTTCGAGGAAACGGTGGCTGTGCAAGTCTGTCCGTTCGAATTTCGCTTTTGAAATCAGCTCGGACGTGTGGAAGTATTTGAGGCCGTGCCTTACCCATGCTGGTTTCTTTTCAGACAGTGATGCCGATCCTGTTGGCTCTGCTGGCGATTCTGACAGCCTGGCTGCTCGTTGAGCGGCCAATGCGAATTCGAGTTGTTCCTGTCTTTGCGACCGGAGTGACGACTGTTCGAATTTCGCAGATCGGTCAGATTCCTCAGTCAGTGGCTATCGAACTGCGGTATCTTCGCGAAGCCCGACGAGGGTCTCCTGACGCACCACCTGGTGGGCGTTTCGGAGTTTTGCCCGCGCACGCACAGCGATAACTCTGACTCTTCCCGAACTGCTCAGCTCCGTTTTCTGATACGCGTCTCCCAGCCTGATCGTCACCCGTGAGTGGTGGCGAGTTTTCTGGACGGACGGGTGGAGCTTTGTGTGCCGGATTCCATCGTGGCGGCGTTCGCTCTTTCGCGACGTTGTTACCGGAATTCTCTGTCCGGCTGATTCGGCCCCTGGCCGGCAGTTAGAGCGGCTGCGTCAACAGGGTCGGCATAAGGACGCAGCTCATGAATGATATGCTCATCGGCGCCGTAGTTGGTCTCGCCGGTGGAGGTGCTGTCGGATTCTTCTTCGAACGAATTCGACGTGGCGCCTCGTACCAGGACCGGGATCAGATCCTCGAACAGGCCAGGCGGGACGCGGAAACAGTCAAACGCGACGAAGAATTGAAGGCCCGGGAAGAACTGCTGAAGAAACGTGAGGAGATGGAAGCCTCGCTTAATCAGACCCGCGAAGGACTGCATCAGCGGGAACGAGAACTCGACAAACGTGAAGGTTCGCTTGACGACCGCGACGAAGAATTCGTCAAACGTGAAAAGATGATCGAGGGGCAACAGCAGAAGCTGATCACTCGCAGCAAGGCGATGGAAGTTAAGGAAAAGGAACTCGAACGACTTCTTGCGGAAGAACAGGACAAGCTGTTTCACATCAGCAGTCTGAGCCCTGAACAGGCGAAGGATATGCTGCTGGACCGGCTTGATCGTCAGTTGAAGGACGAGACCGGCGGCCTGATCCTGAAATACGAAAGCGAACTGAAGAACCGGCAGGAAGAGCTGTCTCGCGAAATCCTCGGCATGGCCATTCAGAGAATCGCGTCGGCTCAGACGTCAGAGATGACCGTCTCGACTGTCGACATCCCGAACGACGAAATGAAAGGTCGCATTATCGGCCGCGAAGGCCGCAACATTCGAGCCTTCGAAAAGATCGCCGGAGTGGACGTCATCGTCGACGACACGCCAGGTGTTGTGGTGGTTTCGGCGTTCGACAAAGTGCGTCGCGAAATCGCTCGGCTGTCGCTGATCAAGCTGATCGAAGATGGGCGAATCCATCCGACGCGGATTGAAGAAGTCGTTGCGGAAACCGAAAAGGAAATGGACGCCCACATTCGCAAGCTGGGGCTGGAAGCCTGTCATGAAGCGAACATTGTCGGGCTGCACGAAAAGCTCGTGTATTTGATGGGGCGACTTCAGTTCCGAACCAGTTACAGCCAGAACGTGCTGCGACATTCGATTGAAGTTTCACACATCACGGGCTTGTTGTGTGAGCAGGTCGGACTTGATTCGACGCTCGGACGACGCTGCGGATTTCTTCACGACATCGGAAAAGCGGCCGACCACGAAATGGAAGGCGGACATCCGGCTGTCGGAGCAGAACTTCTCAAGCGTTACCACGAAGGCGAAGAAGTCGTCCACGCGGCCGCCGGCCACCACGACGATATCCGGCCTGAGTTCATCTACACGGTGCTGGTTGCCGCCGCCGACGCTGCGTCAGCTTCCCGACCGGGCGCTCGCCGTGAAAATCTCGAACGCTACGTCAAACGTCTGGAAGATCTCGAAGCCATCGCCTGCGGCTTCCCTGGAGTCAACCACGCCTTCGCCGTCCAGGCCGGTCGTGAGATCCGCATCATCGTCGACTCAAACCGAATCAACGACCGCGAATCCGCCAAGCTTGCCAAGGAATGTGCCAAGGCAATCGAAGAAAACCTCACCTACCCTGGTGAAGTCAAAGTCGTCGTCCTGCGGGAAACCAAAGCCGTCGAACACGCTCGATAGTTGATGCTTCAACGTTGAATGTTGATAGCCAAAGCCCGGCTGGTTTTGCGACCCAGCCGGGCTTTTTCTTTGATCATGTGTGATCCGATCAGAGTGTTGGAGAATGCAGAAACGGCAGGAAATACAGAGCCTGAAATCAGTTCAACCGAAATCGTTTCAACCCGGAACACGAACAGTCGACTCGTCCAACCTGTTGTCCGGTGTCGCTGAAATCGACACCACTGACTCCGATGGACAACGGGTGGCAGGTCGGTGAAAAGTAATCGCCGCCGAGCGATGTTCGCACAGATTCACGCCGAGAACCGTTCGAAGCTGGCTCGTAAATTCATCCAGCATTTCAAGGAGAAACTCTTGATCGCCTACCGAGACTTCATTCCCCAACAGACGGTTGGTCGTGGCTTTTTTTCAGCGGCTGAATACGAATCCTTCGATGCGGCGCTGCGGGCCGCAAACACCTTCGTTGAAACTCAGTCAGTAAAAATGCTCAATGTCGAAACCGTCGTGCTGCCGAATGTCTGGGATTCAGCCGAAGAAGGGACGACCGACGCGTCGATCAGAACTTCGGGAGATATCTCTTCGACGTGGCACCAGTTCATCCGTGTCTGGTACGAGCGATAGGCATTTGCGCTGATCAGACAGCCTTGCAGTGATTCAAGTGGCTTCGGATACTGATTGCACTGTTTCGCAGCGGGTCATTGCACCGCTGAATTCAACATACAGAAGACAGGGTTGCTCGATGGGCATCTGGAAAAATTGCGAAGGAACTACGCGTCGAGACTGCCTGAAGCTGGGGCTCGGCGGTTTCTTTGGGACCGGCCTGGTCAACGCGTTGCGTCATCAGGGGCTGAGTGCGGATTCCGTTCGAAAGATCGCACCGGCAGCGCAGAACTGCATCCTGATCTGGATGGACGGCGGGCCAACTCACTTCGAGACGTTCGACCCAAAACCGGAGGCCCCCGCCGAAATTCGCGGCGAGTTTGACCCCATCGCGACGAAGTTGCCGGGTGTCCATTTCTCGCAACACATGAAGAAGCTGGCTTCGATCAACGACCGATTTTCGCTGATCCGATCGATTCGTCATAACCAGGGGAATCACGGAGCCGGCAATCACTACATGATGACCGGTGCTCCGCCTCGAATTCCGGTTGGCTGCGGCGCGTTCGTCAGCTTTCACCCGAGCATCGGTTCCGTCGCCGCGAAAGAACTCGGCAAGAACGACGGTCTGCCGGCCTATTTTTCGCTGGCCCGCATGTCTCGATCCGGCGGCCCGAATTTCCTCGGTGCGAAGTACGCTCCCTTTGTCGTTGGCGATGATCCGAACTCGTCAAACTTCCGTGTCCGGGATGTTGCACTTCCTAAAGGGCTGACGTCAGACGGGTTTCACAACCGCTCGGGACTTCGCAGCCTCGTCGACAAGCTGCCGCGCATCAACGAAGAAGCTGCTGGCGACCCGGTGCTTGCGCTGGATGAATATTACCGACAAGGTTTCAACCTGATTACATCGCCAGCCGCGCAGGAAGCTTTCGATATTCACAAAGAGCCGGACGAAGTTCGCGAGCGTTTTGGTCGAGATTCGTTCGGGCAGCGCTGCCTGCTCGCGCGACGTCTGGTCGAAGCGGGAGTTCCGTTCACTACGGTTTACGACGGCGGCTGGGATCATCACAGCGATCTCTTCGGAGCCTGCAGCAAGCGTCTGCCGAACTGGGACAACTCGGTCGCCACGTTGATCGAAGATCTCGACGAACGAGGACTGCTTGATTCAACACTGGTCATCGCGCTCGGCGAGTTCGGTCGTACGCCGAAGATCTCGACACTGTCGGGGCAGACGAAAGCCGGGCGGGATCACTGGGCCAACGCGATGTCCGTCCTGATGGCCGGCGGCGGAACGCCCGGCGGAGTAGTTGTCGGAGCCACGGACAAAAACGGTTACTCAGCCGTTGAACGGGTTCTCTCTCCGGAGAACTTCGTCTCGACCATTTACACCAAACTCGGCATCGATCCTGACAGGGTCTACTACACTCCGCAAGGTCGCCCCACGCACCTGGTCAGCGACTCGACTCCCATCGTCGAAGTAATGGGTTAAGAATTTTGCGACATTCTTTCGCGATGTGTCTTGAGGCATCGGCCAGGCTGAGTGTTGGCCTTGCCGGGTTCATTGAGAAGACCGCTGTTTGATTCTTCTACGCGTTTTCAAAAGGAACTCTGATGATGAGAACTCTACCCGTCGCCCTGCTGGTAATTCTGGTCGCGAGTTTGAGTCAGTTCGTCGAGGCCGCTCAGATCACTGGTGAGTATCTCGAAGCTCGAACGTGCAACGTTTATACCGGCCCGTGTTTCGCAAATGCCGAAATGAGCCTCACTGGCAAAGAAGCATTGATGGCCTGGAAAGTCGACAAGGGAACCTGGAACGACGTCAAGCTTGATGGCCTCGGTGCGGCGTTGATTCTGCATGCTCAGGGAACGCTCGGCTACGACGGCGTCTTTCCGATGCAGGCTGGCAAAGTGAAGTCGGTTGTCCTGGTCGATGAAAAAGCTTCATTGGAGCAACACGAAGCACTGGTCGCCTTTGTGAAGAACTCGACCAAAGAACTGTCGGGAAATGTCGTGAATGTGGAGCGGGTTCCGTTCGAGTTGGAGAACGACCACATCGACAATATTGGAGTTTTCAAAGCGGGAGACATGGCCGAGATCAGAACTCGCAAGCTGGAAAAAGGCGACTGCGTCTGCACGAACGAAACGGTCTTCTACCAACCGCTGACGAAGATTGATAACGCCAGCCCGGCCTACTCGCTGAAGCTGTCGTGGCAGGGCGAAAAACTCGGCACACGATTTGTTAATCGAGGAATCCGCAGCGCGTTTCTGGGAACGTTCCGCAAGTAATTCCTGGGTTTGTCGGTTTCGTTCCGGCCAACTTTGTTTTGAAGGACAAATCGCAGAGACCACAGAGTTTCTCACAGAGGACGTGGAGAGCTGATTAACACTCTCCGCGTCCTTTACGTTTTTCAACTCAGTGTTTTGGCTATTTGTCCTTTCGATGTGAACGGAGTCAGCGTTGAAGACCATCCGAGACCTGAAGGTTGAACATTGTCAAAGCGGTCGGGTTGAGTGGATCGGGCTGTGTACTGCTCGACGAGGAGTCGTCGAGATTGTCTCGGAAGTGAATGTCGAGGTTGGTACCGGTCTGGTCGGAGATCATCACGCGACAAGTGGAAAGTCTGAACGTCAGGTAACGATGATTCAGCAGGAGCACCTGGTCGTTGTCGCCGCATTGCTGAACCGCGACGAAATTCGTCCTGAAGAAGTTCGACGAAATCTCGCTATCTCAGGAATCAACTTGATCGCTTTGAAGAATCAGACGTTCCGCATTGGCGATGCAATTCTGGAAGGAACTGGCCCGTGCGCACCTTGTTCCAGGATGGCTGAAGTTCTCGGAACAGGCGGCTACAACGCCATGCGGGGGCACGGAGGCATCACCGTTCGAGTATTACAGGCCGGAACGATTCGAGTCGGTGACGAGGTTGTGCCGATTTCTGAACCGATGGAAGACGACGATCAGATCTCACGACAGAAAAGGCTGTTTTCTTAAGAACCGGGAATCGGACCTGTGAGCGATTCTTCGCGATCGAAGAAAAAAACTTACATCGCGGCATACTGCAAAGTCTGCAATACGCGAGTGACTCCGAAGGCAAAGTTCGCCGGCCGTCGAATCAAATGCCCGGACTGCTTCACGTCGATTCAGATCCCAACGCTTGAGGAGTATCAGCAGAAGCTGGCCGTAGAAAAACTCAGCGAACCGAACCAGCCCGAGGAGCACGTGCCATACGCTCTCCATGCACCGATCGAATCTCCGGAACTGCCACCGGTCAGAATCTTTGAAGAGCAGGCGAAGATTCGAAATGTTCGCCAGCGACCGAAACCTCCCAGGCGACCATTCCTGTCGAACGTGTTTCAGTTTCCGTGGAGCGATGCTGAAACGCTGGTTCGGTGGGGCATGATTTCCGGGGGACTCGCCATCAATGGTGGAATCATGGCGGTCAACTTCTGGCTGGCTTCAGAAGCGGGGCTGATCGGCGCGATTCCTGGTTTGTTTCTGACTGTCGCACAAATAACCGTTGCGACGTGGGCCTTGTCTTACGCATCGTCGTGCGTCTTTTCGATCATTCAAGACACCGGCGCAGGACTCAACAAAGTGGAAGGCTGGCCGGAAGGCGGCGTCCGTGAATGGATGGTTGATCTGATGACTGTCCTTTACGTCTTCTTTTTATCGGGATTCGTCAGCTACCTCATCGCGTATCCGTTACAGTCAGTTGTTGGGATGATTGGCCCTCCCGTGCTGATTATTCATGGAGTCCTGTTTCCCCCGGCGATCCTTTCGGCACTCGATGCTGACTCGATCTTCCTGCCGTATTCGGAAATGACGCTTCGCAGCCTGGTCAGCATTCCGCTGGCGTGGCTGCAGATGCTCGCGCTGTTGTTCTGCCTCTGGTTGACGGTCGGAGTCATTCTGATTCCGCTGGCGATGTTCGTTCCGATCCTCGCGGGAATTGTTTCCGGGCCGGTCATCGCTGCTGGTATTTTCATTTCGGCACGACTGATCGGTCGCCAGGCCTGGCTGATTGGAGAGGACGCTTCGATACAGGCTCCGATTGACGACGATGATGACTGATCAGATCGCGAATACGTTGGGAAAGCTTGACGATCAAACTCTTGAAACGAAAAACGCGGGACGGCAATTGGGCTGCCGTCCCGCGTTTTGTTTTCATCAGTCGGTCAGGTTTTACTCGTCAAAGAAAATGAGGAAGGCGGAATCGGGTCGGTCAGCTTTCCGGGGAGACCGGAGCGACTTGAATCAACAGGTCGTGTAACCGATCCCGCCTTCCCACAGGGGTCTGGAACAGGCAGTCAGTACTTAGTGAGTGTAAGCCTGCATGCCGTGTTCGCCGATATCCAGTCCTTCGATTTCTTCCTGCTCGCTGACTCGCAGTCCCATTGTCGCTTTCAGGGCCAGGCCAACAATCAGGCAGAAGGCGACAGTGAAGACTCCGATGGCCACAATGCCTTTGATCTGTGTGATCAACTGCTCGGTTCCTGCCATGGCTCCGAAAAGCCCCACGCAGAGAGTTCCGAAGATACCACAGACAAGGTGAACGCTGATCGCTCCGACTGGATCGTCAATCTTCAGTTTTGTGTCGACGAAGATGACGGTGAAGTAAACGATGACTCCGGCAATCAGTCCGATGATGATCGCGTCGAGGCAGCTCATTTGATCGGCTCCGGCGGTGATACCGACCAGGCCTGCCAGAATACCATTGAGAGCCATACTCAAATCCGGTTTACCGGCAGCGACCCACGAGGTAATCGCAGCAGACAATCCACCCGCAGCAGCAGCCATTGAGGTTGTGACAAGTGTCAGTGAAACCAGGCCGGGATCGGCACTCAGAACTGAACCGCCGTTGAATCCAAACCAGCCGAACCACAGCAGGAAGACTCCGATCGCTGCCAGCGGCATATTGCTGGCGGGAATTGGAACGGATCGGCCATCAATGTACTTACCCTTGCGAGCTCCCAGCAGAGTTGCCATGACCAGTGCTCCCCAGCCACCGACCGAATGCACCAGTGTTGATCCTGCGAAATCGTAGAAGCCTGCATCGTGGAGCCAGCCGTAGCCCCATTTCCATGAGCCGGTGATCGGATAGCTGATCGAGACAAACAGCGTGGCAAAGACCAGGAACGTCGACAGTTTGATTCGTCCTGCGACGGCTCCGGAAACGATCGTGCAGCACGTTGCAGCAAACATTCCCTGGAAGAAGAAGTCCGTAAACGCCGTGTAAGACGGGTTGTAGGCCGGGCCGGCAAATGCGGGATCAGCAAGCTGTGCTGGTCCGTTCAGCAGGAAACCGAAGCCGGCAAAACCAAAGAATTCGTCGCCTGTCCCATCGGCGAATCCAGGGTACATCAGATTGAAGCCGACGAATCCGTAGGTCAGAAGTCCGATGCACACGATCATCGTATTCTTGAACAGAATGTTGACCGTGTTTTTCGAACGGGTCAGGCCGCTTTCCAGAGTCGCGAATCCCAGGTGCATGATGAAGACCAGCATCCCGGCCAGCATGATCCACAGGTTGTGAACCAGAAATTCGACAGCAGCTAGCGATTCGCTGGTGACAGGTGCCGACTCTTCGCCGACGGGAGCAGCTTCTTCATCAGGCGTCTCTGCCGTGGAGCCATCCTCAGTTGCGCTGGCGGCAGACTCACCTCCAGAGTCGTCCTGGGCGACTAAGGACGCCATGGGAACTGCCATGACGGTGACCATCAAAAGTGCTGGCAACAGCCAGTTGCGTACGAGCGTCGACATTTCCAGTTACCTCACACCTGAATTCTGAATCAAAGAAGGGAAGACGTTTCCAGCGAGCCGGTTGCTTGCGGTCGATGCATCTCTGCCGTCCTCGACATCAGTAGCTCCGATCACCTTTTAAAGGATTCCGCTGATTTCTGCGGCTGTCCTCTGCTCGCTGGTTGACGAACCATGCGTGGACAACGGGCAAAGCAACTGGTGTGCCGTACAATTGAGCAAGCTGGACCAGAACCCGGCAAGCGACAGTCGTTGTGAACGTGCTCGGAGTCGGTGCAGGCGCGTCAGGCTTCAACGCCGTGCAGGCAGAAATCAGGAGTTGGCTGCCGCATACATTGCTCGGGCCGCCATTTCGGTGACCGAAAATATCGCCGCCATCGTGTCCGGGGCGTCCGCCAGGAATATTTCAGCATTTCGTGGAATGGCCAGCATCAGAGGCCCAGCCGGATTCACTGAGAAGCTTCTCTGCATAGAGTGTGGGCATGTGTGATTCTTGCGGAGGCAGTCGCGACCGGTTTTCGAGCACCGTCGCGAGCCGCGTACTGAACGGGAAGATGAGGCGACCAGCACTTCAGCAAGCTCGATTTCATAACCCCTTTGTTTAACGGATCGCCGCTCTAATTCTCAGTGTCGCTCCTGAATCCAGTCCTCATTCCGACCAACGGTGCTCAGACAGCAACTTGACGACGGCAAAAGCACGCCGGATCGTCAACTCTACGTGAGTCGTAGCGAAAGGAGCTTCGCGAGCGAGCCATCGGTGACACGTCGAAATCGTCGATCTGCAACACCTGAATATTTTTGTCGAAAAGAGGGGAGCTCGGTGGAGTGGCCGGCGAAGTGAAAAGTGGCGCGGGGGAACGGTTGAGTTCTGTCTGGATTTCTCAATAGATACTGTCCAGCTGCTTCCAGGCAGGAGCATCAAAGTAGCCACTGGTTCGAGCCATGGTTGCCAGTTCGCGCATCGATTTTCCAGTTCGTCACTCTGCTTCTTTGCACTTTCAGAACGGGTCAGGAGCCGAGCGTCACTGAGTCGGCATTCGGCGAGATGGAGTCTGGTTTCGAGAAAACGGTCGCGGTACTTCTCGTTGGTTTCTTGTCGCGCCAGTAAACGATGCCAGGTCAAAGACAGCTTCGCCCAGCCTCAGACCGCAGGTTTCTCTGAATCGCTGGTAATGGCTCGCACGAGCAGGTCCGGCTCGTTTTGCGTTTTCACCCACGCCTGCATGACCTGAGCGGCTGTAAACTGCGCGTCGAAGATGTTGGGTTGTTCTGCTGACAGCTGGTTGTACAACGCCAGTGAGTCTTCGAACCGTCGGGCCTTGCCAAGTGCAGCAGCGAGTCGAAAGCGAATGGCCTGTTCGTTGTCAGCATTCGACAGTTCTGCGTCGAGGATCGTCTGGTAAAGGGTTGCTGCCTGTCCGCAGACAACTTGTGCATCGTCCTGAACGGTGATGGATTCGGCGAGGTTGCTGGCCGTTTCGGCGGCTCTAATGAGAGTGGCGGGGGACAGGCTGGCGGCGTGTGTTGTCACCTGCTCGAGCGACGCTGCGGTGGTGGTTAACAGCTCGATATTCTCCTGTCCTTCAGTGGCCAGCTTCGTGTAGGAAACTGCCATTTCCGAACTGAGTTCCAGATGAAGCTGCGCCAGAGCAGCAGGATCATCCGCACCGGCGATCTTACTGAGCGTCGTCATGGCTGATCGTGCCTGGTCAGGCTGTTTCGCTCCGAGGTGTGCTTTGGTCAGCGTTGTGTAGGCGAGTCTTGCGAACGCGACGCTGCGGATTCCAACGGTCGGACGACCTTCACTGCCGTCACCGATCGCTTTAGTCACCGATGATGGCGCACTGTTGAAAACTTCGACGGCTTGCTCGAAGTGTTCTTCTTCAAGTTGCGATTGCGCAAGAGTCAGGCGGGCCACGACAACGTTGCTGAGTAGAGCTTGATCATCGCCGGCCAGTCGCCACTCCTGAACACCATCCGTGTTACCGAGTGACAGAGCTTCCTCGTTTTTCTTCAGACTGGACGGAACAGGTTGTGCATCACTTAATGAGAGGCAGTCACAACTCGCCACCTTCAGGCATCCCGAATGTGTTGGCTACGATGGACATTCGTCACGAACGGTGATTGCGTGTTTCTTTCGATAGTCGCCCGGGGTTTCTCCGGTCTCGCGCTTGAAGACAGCGCTCAAACTCTCTTTGTGCTTATAGCCGGCGAGGGGCGCGATCTGTTCCAGTGTCATGGTTGTTTCAGCTAACAGTTGTTTGACACGTCTGATCTGGACGGCGGTGATTTCCTCGTGTGGTGTGTGTCCCAGTTCATCGCGGAATCTTCGCTCCAGTTGGCGGCGGGAGAGTGAACTGAACTGGATGATGTCGCCCACTTTGATGTCCCGGCAGGCGTTCTCGCGGATGAAGCGGCAGACCCGGGCGAGTTCCCGATCGGCGACGGCGACGACCTGTGTCGAGAGACGCTCGACGACGCCAGTGGGTGAAATCGTTTCTTTGTCATGCGGCGCCATGATCCCCTGCATCATGCCGTCGAGAATTTCAGCCGCGCGATAACCCACACTGGCCGCATCCGGTCGAACGCTCGAAAGCGGCGGAGTCGAGAGCTGGCAGACGGCTTCGTCATCATCGACCCCAATGACCGCGATGTCGTCGGGGACGGCGATCTCAAGTCTCCGGCAGACGTTCAGAACCTGCTGTCCGCGAATGTCGTTGCAGACAAACAGTCCCGTTGGACGGTCCAGTGATGTGAGCCACCTGGACAACGGTTCGACGTCCGTGATACCGCTTTGCTCGATCGTTGTCAGAGACGTGTTCAGTTCACTTCTCGACTGATAGACGGACAACGGGTGCCCGGAGTTTGTTACAAACTCGCGAAACGCTTTGAGTCGCTCGTCTGAATAAGTAGCAAACTGATAGCCGCACCACGCGAAGCTGCGGAAGCCGCGATCCCACAGATGCTCGAATGCCAGTTCAGCGACGCGGTGGTTGTCCGTATCAACCTGCGGGATTCCGGCAAACTGTCGATGGCAGCGAACATCGACGATCGGCACTTGCAGCTCGCGAAGAGCGTCCACAGTGTGGGTGTCCACTCGGGCGATCACACCACTGACTGAGCTGTTCCTGATCCACGCCGGCAATTCCGAATCGAGCGACATCTCCTGATGCAGCAGCGTCCAGTTTCCTCGCGTCCGAGCATACAGGGCCACCCCCTGCAAAAGCTCTCGACCGTACGCCCGAGATGACTCGACATGCAATGCGACTGCTGGACGGGTTTTGAAATTCATGGATCGCGGGCCGATTGGCGATGACGCAATTCGTTAATTGGCTGTCGCATTTTATTCTCGAATCCGTCGCGTACCAGCCCCAAAGTTAAGTCTCCTGCCAGGCCACCTTCAGCCCGGGGCGTTCGGCTGTCTTTCATGGGGAAATGCCGGTGACGTGCCCGCACATCACCGCAGATTCGCGCGGACTGGAACGACGAGTATGAGCACGACACAAGTATCTCCCACTGTTTTTCAGGGAAAAACGCTCGCGCGAGCAGGTCGACAGCGAATGGTCAGACTCGGTGAAGATAGCGTTAAATGCCCGCGACCTGATGGTTGGTAATCCGAAGCTCGCCGAGATGGGGCTGAATGAGCAGGCTCAGGGACATCAGGCAATCGCCTCTGGCAGACAAAGGCTGGCCAGGCATCGGAAACTATAAGTTCCTGGCTGCGTTGCTACTTGGTTCGATGGCCGTGCTCTATTGTCTGTTCAGATAACGACGGCCACGGATGAAGTTCAAAATTCCCACCACTGATGACCCTGGTACATCCTTATGCGTAAACGTTACGAATCGACTCCACTTTCCAAGGCCACAGATGAATCGCAGATGGCCACAGATGAAGCCGGTTCTCTTCGGTCACTGAACCTGTGCAAATCCGTGTTTCATCTGTGGCTGCTTTTTGTTGTTCTCAGTCCAGTCGCTCTGAATGCAGACGAACGTCCTAACATCGTTCTGCTGCTGGCGGACGATCTGGGCTACGGTGACCTGTCCTGTTTTGGGAGTCCCGCAGTAAAAACGCCCAATCTTGACCGTCTCGCGAAAGAGGGGATGACATTCACTCGGTTCTACGCCGCATCAGCCGTGTGTTCTCCGACACGGGCTGCGGTGCTGACCGGTCGATACCCGCTGCGCTTCGGGATCGTGAAACATTTCAACGACGTGAATCAGTGGCTGCCCGAATCGGCCACGACGGTTGCCGAGCATCTGAAAGACGCCGGTTACAACACAGCGCATATCGGCAAGTGGCATCTGGGTGGTCTGCATGTCGATGACGATGGCCACCGTTTGAACAATCAGCCCGGTCCGCGCCAGCACGGGTTTGACTTCTATCAGACGCAGATTGAACAGCAGCCAGTTCGCGGACGCATGGGGAGAGATCGGACGCTCTTCCGCCAAGGTGGAACAGTGCTCCTTCGGAACGACCAGCGAGTCGGCAAGGGTGATCCCTACCACTCAAAGCACTTAACTGACGCGAACGGTGACTTTGCGGTTGAGATGATCGAGAAATTTGCCGCCGCCAGGAAGCCATTCTTTATCAACATGTGGTGGCTTGTTCCTCATAAGCCCTATGAGCCAGCTCCGGAACCGCACTGGTCCGGCACCGCAGCGGACGGCATCAGTGATGATCAGCATTGTTTCCGATCGATGGTGCAGCACATGGACGCGAAGGTTGGCCAGATTCTCACGAAGCTCGACGAGTTTGGAATTGCGGACAACACACTGATCCTCTTCACGAGTGACAACGGCGCGGCCTACGAAGGTTGTATTCACGACCTGAAGGGCGGCAAGACTGACCTGCATGACGGAGGACTTCGCGTACCAATGGTCGTGCGCTGGCCGTCAGCGATTCCGGCCGGTCGAACATCGGACGCGTTTGGTCATTCGAACGATCTGCTGCCGACATTCTGCGAAGCCGCTGGTGTGAAACTTCCGAGCGAATTACCACTCGATGGTTTAAGTCTGCTGCCTCACCTGGAGGGAAGCGAGTCACCGAGTGCCGAAGCAAGAGGAACCGTGTTCTGGCAACTCAACCTCTACAAGAGCATTCAACGCCACTATCCAAAACCGAAACCCTTTGCGACTGAAGTTGCCCTTCGAGGGAAATGGAAGCTGCTCGCTCTCGGCGGTAAGCCTGTGGAGCTGTTCGACATTGAAGCCGACCAGAACGAGCAGCGCAACATCATGGCCGAGCATCCCGACCTGGTCACTTCGTTGGCTGCGGAACTCAACGAATGGCTGAATGGGCCTCGGATCGCCAGATAGTTTGATCCACAGATGAAACACTGATCGAACACCGATCAAGACGTCGCATTACTATCTGTGTCTCATCTGTGTTCAATCTGTTGCTCACTCAACACACAGTCATCTCATTGCAAATTGCACCATCTCGTACCCAGTACCCCGATGATGAGATTATGAAACCGACTCCAGTATTCGTTCTCGCCGTGTCTCTACTCACATCAGTGGCATCTGCGATTCATGCCGACGATGCGCTGCCGCCGTTCAGTTGGGACCGCGTGCCGGTGTATGCGCACGTCGGCAAGACGTCGGATGACTTCACGCCGAAGGAACTGGATTTTCTTGCGAAGCACTTTGATTTCATCACGATCGAGAAGCATCAGGCGAGCCGCAAACACGGAAGCACAGAAGACGGCTTCGTGGTGGCGGCCCGGGAAATCAGGAAGCGGAATCCCAGGGCGAAGGTACTGTTCTACTGGAACGCTTCGCTGGACACGTCGTCCAGGCGGGGTGTCTACAAAGCCATGAAGACGTTTCCCGCCGACGGGTTTCTAAGGGACAGCGAAGGCGATCCGGTGTTACGCCGCAAGGCGGTTCCGAACTACGACCTCACGCGGCAGGATGTGCGTGACTGGTGGTCGGACGCCGCAGCCAGAGCGGTTCGTGAGTATGGAGCCGACGGGATCTTTGCCGACGCGATGGGCCAGGATCAGGCCAAAGGACTGGATGACGAAAAACTGGCGGCACTCGTGGCCGCGCGAGTTGCCCTGCTGGATGAAACTCGACGCAAGGTCGGACCGGATAAGCTCATCATTTACAACGGTCTACTGAAGGATGACCCCGAAAAGCTACTTCAGTTTGCTGACGGTGCGATGATCGAGAGTTTTGGTCATCCCAAATACGGTGACAGTAAGGAACAGTTGACGGCGTCGTTCGAAGCGACGCACGCCGCCGCGAAGAACGGTAAAGTTGTTGTCCTCAAAGGCTGGCCAGGCTTTTCGTTTCGGGAATCCGAGATGATGCAGAAGCCCCGCGCAGAACTGGCTCAACTTTCGAGGGATCGTATCACCTTCCCGCTGGCCTGCTTTCTCGTCGCAGCGCAGCCGAACTGCTACCTCCACTACACTTGGGGCTATCGAGAAATGCACGGCACATTCGAGTGGTATCCCGAGTTCGATCAGCCACTCGGCCCACCCAGGGGCGATGCCAAACGCGTCGGCTGGACCTATCAACGCACGTTTGAGCATGCCGACGTTTTCGTCGATCTTGAAACCCGAACGGCGAAAATTGATTGGAAGCCAGTCAGCACGACTCGCTGATTGCCAACCTCAAACGCCGAATGTCAGCAATCCACTGCAAGAACACCACGAGCAACACATGTCCCAATACTTTCGCATCTACTGCATCGTCCTCGTTGCCTGCACACTGGCCAGTTCCGCAATTGCTGAGGATGCACTTCCGACCGGTGAAGAACAGGACCTCGCTGCTCTCGTTCGTGCGACGCGAACGATGCGGAAGATTGACAAGGACGGGAATGGTACGTTCGAGAAGAGCGAGGATCCTTCTGTCTGGCGACGCTATCAGAAGCTGGATGCAGATCGCGACGGTGTTCTTACGATCGACGAATTTCTCAAGGACCGGGGCTCGCATCTGGAGACAGGCGGTAAGTGCAAACTCGACATTGTGTATAAGACAATCAATCAACGAGTACTGCGGCTGGACCTGTACTATCCCGCGAGCGATCAGCAGGAATCTCTGCACCCAGTCATTATCTATACCCACGGTGGCGGTTGGGCGGCGGGTAGTAAACAGGGAATCGCGAATGGTTCGTTCAAGGACGTTTTTCAGCAACTGGTCGAACACGGGTTCGCAGTCGCGTCGGTGGACTATCGGCTGTGCAAGCCGGACAGTGGCATCACCATGCGGGATTGTGTGGTCGATTCCAAGGATGCCGTTCGCTACCTCTCAAAGAACAGCCACACGTTGAGGCTGGATCCAGATCGTTTCTTTGTGATGGGCGACTCAGCTGGCGGACAGATCGCGCAAATGCTGCTACTGACTTCGCCGGAGTCTCTTCCGGGCGACCAGGAACTGGCCTCAGCTACCTACCACATGCAGGCAGGAGTTTCGTGGTACGGTCCCTGCGACTTCGAGAAAACGAATCTGTTCAATCACGATGATCGAGCAGATTTCCGGGATCGATTCGGCGCTCGCATCGTCGGCTTAGATATCGATCCAGCCAGCAAGCTGGAACGTTATCGCGAAATGAGTCCGATCCAGTATCTGCGTCACGATAGCCCGCCACTGTTGATGATTCAGGGCGACAAGGACACGACCATCCCGGTGAAGCATGCGTATTACATGAAGCAGAAGGCGGACGCCGCTAAAGCACCGGTTGAGATCATGATCATCAAGAATGCCGGTCATAACTGGCGCAAGGTCGATGCGGACATCGATCCGTCGCGGGAGGCAATTGTCGAACGCACTGTGCAGTTCTTTGTCGATCACCTTCAGTAGTAAAACGTAAAGCCACAGATGAAACACGGATTTTCACAGATGAGAATTCCTGTCACTCACGGAATCTGTGCTAATCCGTGTTTCATCTGTGGCTAACAATCCAATGGGAAGAATCGAAAGACGTCATGAAAATACTACCACTCTCACTCGTCGCGACGTTGCTCCTGGGCGCTGAATTGCCGGCTGCTGACTGGACGATCGACAGTGCCGACGACTGGGTGAAAAACATTCAATCATCCGAGGGAGCGACTGTCGCGGACGGCTCAGTTTCGCCGAGTGCGAAGACGGCAACCGTTTCCACTCGAATTCACACATCGGACCAGAAGCGGTCAGCTGGGTCTCTCGTGGTGAGTCAGTCGACAATCTGGCAGAACTGGAATCCAATCGAGAATCTCGGCCCCGTCAATCTGGCCGATGCTCCGGTGTTACTCACAGTGGGGCCTGACAATTACTGGATGTTTGGCCGTTACAACGGCCGCCAGCCTCGACCCCAAAAGGTTCAAAAGGGAAAACAGAACGCGGGTCCTCAGCCGCTTTTCAAAGCGGAAGACGTAGCGCTGGAAGGGTTCGATATCCCGCTGCAGACGACGCGATTTCCGAACCAGTTCAACGCGCCCGGTGGACTGAAGCCTGGCAAAGGCGGATATCACGCGTGGCAGAGTCGTGACATGAAGAACTGGGTTCATCACGGACCAGTCACAGAAGGGTTTTCGAAGTGGGTGACCAGTGCGGAATGGGTCGATGGTAAGGCCTTCATCTACTACGACTTTCCGAATGACCAGGATCCACACGTTTACGTTGATGATGACCTGTTTGACGGCGAGCCGGGAAGGAATATGGGCATCGCGGTTAGAGATCCTTCTCACGGTTCCGACGCCGGCTTTATTCGCGATCTCGACGGCAACATGCATGTGATCCTTGAGGACTGGAGTCCCATCAATGCCAGCAAACGCTCATGGGATTCGCCTCTTGCCGCTCATGCCGTGAGTCCGAATGGAGTTGATGGATTCAAGTTCGGGAAGCCGCCGGTTGACCGTCGCACAAAGCCGACCGGAAAGATCGGAACCTACAATCACCCACATTGGGCGAAGGAGGATCCACAGAACTACAAGACAAGCGTCGCCGAGTACGAAATTCACGAACCCGAACAGGAAGCCTATGGAGACTGGGCCGCGATCTGCATCGGTGGTCAGTACTACCTCTTCGGTGACTACGATCCAGTCGGCGGACATGCGATGAGCGTCGGCTGGTTCACATCACCTTCGATCGATGAAGAGTTCACATGGTGCGACAACATCGGCAACGGACATCCCGATCCGGACATCGCGTTCGCCGAGGGACAATTTTACCTCGCGACCCAGCAGAAGACCGACTACGTCAGCCCCGGTCCGTGGGTAGAGACCGTCGAAGCCCGAGTCGGTGTTGATACCGACAAAGATGAGAAGATCGATCAATGGACAGACTGGACGGAACTCAAAGAGCGTTACGACTACATCCCGGGTTTTTCGAAGCAGATCGCAAGAACGCCAGCTGAACTGGATCTTTCGAAACTGCCGGCCGGCTACGGATTTCAAATCGAACTGCGTCTGACCGACTCCACAGAGAACAAGTCCAAACCATTCATCGAAAAGCTCACTTTGTCATTCGCAGACTGAAGGTGCCTACCGTGAGTCGTCCAATATACTCAGTCTTTCTCGGACTTTTCTGCATCCAGACTCAGTTCGTTGCCGCGGCAGAACCGCGATACGACGGAAGTTGGGAATCGCTTCAGAGGATGCCGGTACCAGCATGGTTTGATGACGGCAAGATTGGCGTCTTTATCCATTGGGGGCCGTACAGCGTGATCGGCTACCGCAAAGGGGGACGGGGTTATGCGGAGCACGTTCCCAAGCAGATCTATTCTGAGCGGGATCATTACTACCCCTACTTTCAAAAAAGGTGGGGAGCGACTCCGCCGGAGTTTGGTTACAAGGACATCATTCCCGAATTCAAAGCCGAGAACTGGGATCCCGACGCCTGGGCGAAGCTCTTTGCGGACGTCGGTTTCAAGTATTGTGTGATGACCGCCGAGCATCACGATGGCTGGGCAAACTGGGACTCAGATCTCACTCCCTGGAACGCAGTGGATAAAGGTCCAAAGCGCGATCTGGTCGGCGACCTTGGAAACTCCTTGAAGAAGCATGGGCTCAAGTTTGCGCCTTCTTACCACCGCGAACGGCATGACACGTTCTTTGCGAAAAGGCTATATGTAATCGATGCCGAGCCGCAGGATGATATTGCCGAAGAGATTCGGCGCGTTCCGGAAGCGGCGTCTCTGTACGGGCCGTTCGGACTGACCCGAGAGTTCGTCGATGACTATGTGGCCCGCTGGAAAGAGATCCAGACGAAGTATCAACCGGACTTTCTGTGGATCGACGATATCCCGATCTGGACACGGGATGGGAACCGGGTGCTGGCTGGTAAAGCTAAACCTGAAGTTCAATATTTCTATGACCAGTGCCGGCTGATGATCACCGACTTCATGAACGATGGCGCAGCGCGTGGGGCGGAAGTTTATGTCAATAACAAGGGCGGCAATCGCAATTGGCCAGACGGAGTCGGATGCCTGGAAAAAGACAATCTCAAGCTCAAAGTGATCGGGCCGAAGTGGGAAAGCTGCACAACATTTGGAACGTCGTTCGGCTATCTCGAAGATGATCAGTACAAGAGCATCGAAAGTGTGATTCACGAGATGGTCGAGGTCATCAGCCGCAATGGAAACTTCCTGGTCAACATCGGACCGAAACCGGACGGCACGATTCCAGAGCCTCAGATGGAACGTCTGATGGCGATGAAGAACTGGCTGAAGATCAACGGCGAAGCTATCTACGGCACTCGGTACTGGAAAGTAAGCGAGCAGAAGAACGAACACCTTGCATTCACAACGAAAAGCAAGACTCTGTACGCGATCAGGTTAAAGGATCCAACGACTCCCTTTACGATCGAGGACAGAGCTCATTGGCTATCGTCTGGCGTCCGATCAGTTCAATTGCTGGGGCACCCTTATCCTGCTGCAGTCGACTGGTCGATCGGCCCCGATGGACTGCACATCAAACCTCCGCGCAATTCTGGCAAAAGCGAATACGCATGGGTCTTCAGGATCGTCACGAATCGCGACCAACACATGCCGAATGTGATTCAGACTGACTCATCGAAGGCACTCAGTGGTACACGAGAGGTCGACCTGGAAGGACGTGCCGGTCCAACAGGAGCAGCGTCCGGATCAACGCCGCCGACCGGTAAGAGACGCGATGGCATCAGGAACGCTCCCCGTAATTCCAATTAGATTGCAAGGTAGAACATGAGACTTACTCCACACGTGCCAGTCCTGATCCTTCTTCTGCTGTCCACTTTCTCAAAATCAGCAGAAGCGCAATCGGCGAACGCCGTTGAGACCGAAGCGCAGTCCGCCGGCGAGGATAGCAGCGGCTCTACAAACAACACGTTGGCCAGCAAAGAAGAACTCTACCTGGACCGCAAGGAAGCATTCTCCAATCCGAAGAAGGACAATCCAGACCTTCCCAATGTACTGCTGATTGGCGATTCGATCTCCATTGGCTACACGGCCTATGTCAGGAGACAACTGAAAGGGAAAGCAGATGTCTTTCGAGTTCCTGTGAATGCAAGGAACTCAGTGTACGGACTAGCACAACTGAACAAGTGGCTTGCTCTGGAATCTTTTAAGTGGGATGTCATCCATTTCAATTGGGGCCTGTGGGATCTCTGCTATCGACATCCGAAGTCAAAAACTCAGGGCAACCGGGATAAGGTGAATGGAACGCTGACGGAATCCCTGGATGGATACCGAACTAACCTGGAAAAGATTGTCGCTCGTCTCAAAGAGACTGAAGCCACCCTAATCTGGTGCGCAACCACTCCCGTCCCCGAAGGTGAAGCGGGGCGAAAGACTGGTGATGATCTGAAGTACAATCAGGTTGCGGCCGAAATCATGAAAGCCAACGGAGTGTTGATCAACGACCTGCATTCCCATGCGCTGTTGAAACTACCGGAAACGATGGTTCGCGAAGGCGACGTGCATTTTACCGAACCGGGATATATCCACCTGGCAGATAAGGTCTCGCGGGACATTTCCTCGGCGATTGCCAAACAGACGAAAGAACGTCAATGACCAGAATGCACCTCACAGTGATCATCCTGCTGATTGCCAGCAGTTTAATCGCGGTGGACAAGCCTGATTTCGCAGCTGATTCAACGTCACTCATGAACGGTGGCACGGAAAGCTACGGGAAGAAGTACGAGAGCCTCCGCGACGACGGAGTCCCTGACTGGCTCGGCAAAGTTCCACAAGCATTAGAAGCGGGCAACCCATGATTCACGAGCCTCCTTACCATGATTCACGAAGTATTAAAGACCGACGCATGATGAAGTTCTTCGCCTATGTTGTCTTTGTGACCGGTTTGCTGCCGGGTCTTGTGCGAGCGGAACCGGGATTTGTTGAGCAGTTCAAGTTCAGCGGCGGCATTGTCGTCGCACTGGATTTCGAGGATGGACAGTCCATCGCGGAGCTGGCGGTTGACGGGCCGTTCACCGTTCATGCATTGCTTCGAGACGAGGCGCAGGTTGCAGCGGCTCGGAAGGTGATTCAAGAAGCCGGCGTCTACGGGAAGGTTTCGTGCGACCTCTATAACGGTCGGGAGCTGCCTTATGTGGACAGTCTGGTGAATCTCGTCTTATGCAAAGCGTCGTGTGAAGTGCCGGAGGCCGAACTGCTGCGAGTGCTCGTTCCCGGCGGTCGACTCGTGACCGAAGGAGCGAACGGATGGAAGAAAAAAGCAAAGCCACTTCCTGACGGTCACGACGAGTGGAATCAGTTTCTACACGGGGCGGATAACAATGGAGTCGCGCAGGATGATGTCGGGCCTCCTCAGCGACTCCGCTGGCATGACACGCCGGAGTACGGAAGATCGAAGGCGATGGCCCCGTCCTTTACCAATATGGTCTCCGCCGATGGCGTGTTGTTGACCATCGAGGACCGGGCGACGACCGAAGATGTCAACGCGCCGGTTGAGTACTACCTGGTGGCACGCGACGGCTTCAATGGCATCGAACTGTGGAAGCGGCCGATGGAGCACTGGAATAAGTGGCAGACGGGCAGCATTAAATCCATCCCCACTCAGCAGCAACGATGCCTCGCCGCCGTCGGCAGAAATGTTTACGTCTGCGATGGATTCGGCGAGCCCGTCACGTCATTGGCAATTCGAACGGGTGCTGTCAGGCAGGTTTATGAGCACACAAAGCACACCACAGAATTCGCGATCGATGGCAGCATTCTCTACGCGATCAAAGGAACTCCGTACAAGCTGCCGAGAGCACCGGCGTCGGACGGTCGCTTTGAACTATGCGCCGTCAGTCTGACTGACGGCGAGGAACGCTGGAGTCTCGCCATTGACGACGAGTACACCGGAGGCACGTTTGCGGTCAAAGGCAGTCGGCTTGTGTATCACAGCACGAGTGGATTGACGTGTCTCGACAGTGCAAGTGGCAAGGCGTTGTGGACTGAGGCTGTACCAATCCCAAAGGCTCCACCGACGACCGACGAGGCGAGTCGTGCTAAACGAAGGGGAAAGAAACCGGTTGCCTCGGCAGAGTTCTCTGCCAATGTTCATCCCACACTGGTGCTGACTGATGACATCGTGCTGAGCGGCATTCATGGCTCGGTGACGGCGAAGAGTCTTGAGGACGGCAGAACGCTCTGGTCAGAAAGTGCCGGTCAGAACTACATGAAGAGCACCGACATCTTTGTCGCCGACGGACTGGTGTGGAGTCGCGATCTGCAGGGGCGTGAGGCCGCAACCGGAAACGTTGTTCGGACGTTGTCGCAGGAAATGACCGGTCCGATGTCGCATGACCGCTGCTACCGCAATCGGATCACGCATCGCTACTACCTGAACAGTGCCACGGGCGGCAGCGACTTCGTGAAACTGGACGGAACGGCGGAGTCGCCGAATCCGTGGGCACGTTCGACGTGCGGTCTGGCCGTGATGCCGGCTAACGGGATGCTCTACAACGGTCCCTATGTCTGTCAGTGTGCGATTGCCACGATGGCTACCGGTGTGAACGGTTTCTACAACGGGTCTGACAACACCGATCGCCGCTTTAACGTCAAAGTCGAGCCGCGTCTGGTGAAAGGGCCAGCGTTCGGTGAACTTGAGGGCGCTGCTGCCTCGGCAAATGACTGGCCGACTTATCGTTATTCGAGCATGCGCAGTGGAGTCACTTCGGGACGTACGGCAGTAGACCTGGCGGTCAGATGGAAAATCGATGTCGGGTCGCATCCCACCGCTCCGGTGGTCGCTGGTGACAGTGTGTTTGTCGCCGATCGCGATGGCTATACGCTCTACTCGCTGAATCGAGAGAGCGGTGAAACTCGCTGGTCATTCATCGCTGACGGCCGCATCGACAGCCCGCCGACCTACTACAAAGGCTTAATCCTTGTCGGTAGTCGTGGCGGATCGGTGTACTGTCTGCGAGCGTCCGACGGTCAGTTGGTGTGGACATTCAGTGGTATGCCGCAGCGGCGGCTGATCTGTGATACGGGGCGTCTGGAATCCGCCTGGCCGGTACATGGCAGCATCATGATTCATGACGACACCGCCTACTTTGCGGCGGGACGCAGCACGTTTCTTGACGGCGGCATTGCGGTGTTTGGACTCGATCCGATTTCCGGCGTGATGAAGCACAGCAGAATCATGCAGGGACCCTACGAGGACGACACACTCAGTTTTCCGGTTCAAGCCAGCGGGACCTTTCAGTTGGAAGGCTGCAAGGGCGACATCTTTTCCTGCACGGGCAACGAACTGTTTATGCGGAACCAAGCCTTCAAGTCCGATCTGACTCCCATCGTGTCGGAAAGCGTCAAGACCCTGCACCTGATGGCTTCGCCCGGTTTTCTGAACAGCTCGCCCCAGCACCGCACCTACTGGACAGTGGATCGGGATCTTCGGTACGGGGGCGCGATGGGTAAGTTCGGCTCCGGTCCGGCAGGTGACACGATCGCCTTCGACGGCAAGCTGTTCTATGAAATCCGTGGCTACGCGCCCGGTCGCAATCTACCAGGTCGAGGACGCAATCTCGATCAATTGGAGCTCTACTCCGTCTACTCAGGAAGCTACGGTGGCGTGGGCGGAAATGAGAAGCCCGACAATCGAGGCGGCGCGATTCCGGCCCTGGGCAGATGGGAACAACGGTGGCAAACGCCGACGCCCTTCGCCGGTCACGCGGTTGTCGCCGCCGAGAACACGGTGATGGCTGCTGGCGTTCCGATGTTGAAGGGCTTTACCGTCGAAGACACCAACGCCTCTTACGCTGGCGAGAAAGGCGGTATCGCCTGGCTGTTTGACGCCAGCGACGGTCGCCAGTTGCAGGAACTGCGTTTCGACGCGGCGCCGGTCTGGGACGGCATCGCAATTGCTCACGGCAGTTACTTCGTCTGCCTGAAAGATGGTTCTGTTGTGTGCCTTTCGTCCAGATAATCCGCTCGACCTTCAAGCTGTGACACAATCAGCGGTCACACAGCCACAGATGAAACACTGGTAGAACTAATAACTTACCTCACGCATCACCGCGGGCCTCTGTGTTCATTTGCGGCCTGTTTGTCATCAATACTTTCGTTGGCGTGTATTGCAGGAAATGACAATAACAAATGACAACTCGTTCCCTCATCACCGTGTCAGTGTCTGCAGCGATGTTCTTAATTGCATCGACCACACATGCAGAAGACTCCGACGAACCGGCGCGCGTCCTGATGACAGAGCACGCGCTTAGCGCAGAACAGGCTCAAGCCGTGCAGAAGACCTGGGCCGATCATCTCGGGGTCAAGGTTCCATTCCACAACTCGATTGGGATGCAGTTGTGTGTGATCCCACCGGGAACATTTTCCATGGGAAGTCCAAAAGGCGAATCGAATCGAAAACCAGGAGAACTGCTTCAAGAAGTGACGCACACTCAGCCGTTTTTGATTGGTCGGTATGAGGTCACTCAAGCGAAATGGGAACGAGTGATGGGAACGATCAAGGAGCGACGCGACGTTGGCTCTGGCGCTCGTTTTCCGGTCTATAAAATCAACCACGCCGAGGCGAATGAATTCTGTCGAAAGCTTACACAGCTTGATCGTGAGGCTGGCAAGCTGCCGAAGGGTTTCGAGTATCGTTTGCCAACCGACGCGGAATGGGAATACGCCTGCCGAGCCGGGACGCTGACCGCAACGTACTTCGGTGACAAGGTGAGCAGCCGGCAGGCGAATTTCGATGGACGGAAGCCTTACAACGGAGCCGAAGAAGGTCCGAACCTCAGCCGAACGGCAGAGGTTGGCAGTTACCCGGCCAATGCCTGGGGCTTACACGACATGCATGGCAACCTGTGTGAGTGGTGTCTCGACTGGTACCACGAAAGTCCAAAGGCCGGCGTTGATCCGGTGCAACTCACTCCCGCACCAAAGCGGGTCCTCAGAGATGCGCGTCATGGCAATCCAGGCTTCTACTGTCGGTCAGCCAATCGCTACTACGCCCCGGGAGAGCAACGCCGCAACACAGTCGGCTTCCGTACGGTCCTCTCCAGGCTGCATCTCGCTAAGCAGTAGTAACTCACAGCAAAGAACTGGTAGTAAACAATGAAGACGAACTTTATCGGGTTGCTTCTCCTGCTGCTGATTCCGCTCACTTTGTATGCGGAGTCCAACTCGGCAAAGCCCAACATCATCATCGTCATGCCGGATGACCTGGCTTATGGAGACTATGGCTGCCTCGGCAATCCGGTCCTGAAGACGCCATCAGTTGATGCGTTCATGAAGGAGAGCCTTCTTTTCACGCAATTTCATGTCAGCCCGACCTGTGCGCCGACTCGGGCGGCGCTGATGAGCGGGCGGCATGAGTTCAAGTGCGGAGTGACTCACACCATTCTCGAACGTGAGCGGATGAGTCTCGATACGTTCACGCTGCCGCAGATGCTCAAGACGGTGGGGTATACGACCGGCATCTTCGGAAAATGGCATCTTGGTGATGAGGAAGCCTATCGACCGGAGAGTCGCGGGTTTGACGAAGTTTACATTCACGGTGCGGGGGGAATCGGTCAGACGTTTCCTGGTTCCTGTGGCGACGCGCCCGGCAATTCCAACATCAATCCAACATTGTGGCACAACGGCACGTTCGTCAGGACGAAGGGTTACTGTACTGACCTGTTCTTTGACCAGTCGATTAAATGGATGAATTCCCGGCGGGAAGCGAAGCAGCCATTCTTTGCCTATGTCTCACTGAACGCCGCGCATGGCCCGCACGTCGTGCCGGACGAATACTGCACAAACTATGTTGGCAAGGAAGGGGTGAGTGCTGACCTGGCGAAGTATCTCGGTATGGTCGAAAACGTCGACACGAACTTCGGTAAGTTGCTGACGAAGCTCAAAGAGTGGGACATCGAAGACAACACGCTGCTGATCTACCTCGGCACTGACAATGGCGGCGGAATCAGCAGAAGAATCTTCAACTCCGGTTTGAAGGGTGGCAAGAACACGGTGAATCAGGGCGGCACGCTGTCGCCGGTCTTTGTCCGTTGGCCTGCTGGTGGCGTTCCCGCTGGTGAACAGTGTGACGCTCTGACTGCGCACGTTGATCTGTTTTCCACGCTGATTGAGATCACCGGTGCGAGCACGACACCAAAGATGCAACGCCAGCTTGAAGGCCGCAGTCTGGTTTCGCTGCTGAAGAATCCGAAAGCTGAATGGGGTGACCGGATGCTCGTGCATCACGCCGGTCGCTGGAGCAACGGCGGTGCGGCACAGGCGAAGTTTGCTAAGTCGGCGATTCAGAATTCGCGGTTTACTCTGGTCAACAACACAGAACTGTATGACCTGATGGTTGATCCAGGCGAGACGACAAACGTCATCAGCAAACATCCCGAAGTTGTTGCGGAACTTCGTGCGACTTACGACCAGTGGTGGCAGGAAGTGCAACCATTGATGGTCAATGAGAATGCCGTCGGGCCAGGAATCAATCCGTTTCAGGAACTGTACTACGCACAGTTCGGCGGCAGTCCAACGGCGGAAGATCTGGAGAAGATGAGTCGTCATCTGAAGTCGAGCGACGAGACATCACGCACGGCAAAGCGACGGAAGGCCCGCCAGAAGCAGGTTCGGGGAAACAAGCAACAGTAGGGCACGGATGGAACACAGACTGGCACAGATGACAGAAGGCACCGCGCTGAATGAACATGTGCAGGTCTGTTGCTGAATGGCGGCCGATTACCAGAAGTGAAACGAATCATGAGTAAAACAATGACCGGATTGAGTAACAGCCGTCGCCAGTTCCTGAAGGCGACAGGAGTGACGATCGCTCTGCCGACTCTGGAGTCGCTGGCGGCTCCAGTCAGGAAGGACATTGGCGAGCCAATGCGGATGGTCTGCATCAGCAGCGCACTGGGAATGTATCCGGGAGCGTTCTTTCCCAGATCGTTCGGCGCTGATTATGAGCTTTCGCCGACACTGCAGCCGCTCGCAAAGATGCAGGACCGGTTCACTGTGTTTTCGCACATGGATCACCCCGGCATCTTCTCCAAACACGGTGCGATGAAATCCGTACTCAGCGGAGTCAGCCCCGACGGTGCACCGGCCGGGACCGCCATTTCCGTGGATCAGGTGGCCGCCGATCATGTGGGTTATCAAACGCGGTTTCCCTCACTGCACGTGTGCATTGGTGGGACACTGGGGGCTTCCTGGACGAAGTCCGGGATCAGAGTGCGCGAAGATTCAGATCCTCGCAACCTGTTTAAGCTGCTGTTTGTGAATAACTCTGCGGCGGCCAACAAGGCACGTGAGCAGGAACTGAAGGACCAGGGCAGCATCCTCGACCTGCTTCGCGCGCAGACGAAACAGTTTGAGCGACGCACGAGTCCTTCCGATAGAAAGAAGCTGGACGAGTACCTGACTGCGATTCGAGAGGCAGAGGTCAAGCTGCAGGGCATGCAACGCTGGCTGAATACCCCCAGACCAGATGTTGACTATGACGCGACCGGTCATCCTCATTCGGACATGGACTATGGATTCCTGGCGCCGCTGATGTTTGATCTGCTGTTCCTCGCCATTCAGTCGGATTCCAGTCGAGTCTTCACGGCTGGTTTCGGCATGCACAATCGGACGATCGAACTCGATGGAGTCTCCGGCGGCTATCACGGCCTGTCGCATCATGGCAACGTGGCTCAGCAACTGCGCCAGTTGCAGATTATCGACCGGTTTTACATCGAGCAGATGGCTCGCTTCATGGACCGGTTGCAGGACTCTCCGCTGGGCAATCGCGGAGATGGAACATTGCTCGACAGGACGATGGTGCTGTTCGGCACGGGGCTGGGTGATGCATCCCGGCACAGCAATCGCGATCTACCCACCGTGATCGGCGGAGGTGGGTTCAAGCACCGCGGTCACGTTGATGCCCAACTGCCACGAGGCCAGCGAACACCGCTCAACAATCTTTATACGACAATGCTGCAGAACTTCGGAGTCGAGGTTGATCGGTTTAATAATGCCACCGGGACAGTGGATCTGAGTTGAACAATACTGATCCGTCAGTCCGTCAGGAAACTTCCAGGCCTGGCTTCCTGCAATCATTTTCCTGCCAAAGTCCAGATTCGTACTGTTTGACCTCACAACATCAATTGGCCCAGGACTGAGTCACACATAATGAATGCCAACTTAGTCGTGCGATTTCTGCTCGTCATCGCCTGCTGCATCTCTGCAAACATTGATGCACGCGCCGAGGATCCTGCGAACATCAGATTGCTCCTGCAGACATACTGTGTTCACTGCCATAACGCTGATGATCACGAAGGCGATGTAAAGCTTGATCAACTTACGGACAACAACTTTGCATTGTTCGGGCAAATCTATGAGCAGCTCTCAAGTGGGCAGATGCCACCTGATGATGAGCAGCAGCCAACGCGTGAAGAGCGGAAACAACTGGCAACTCACTTCCTGAGTCTCGCCAGAACGTCGAGCGTACCCGAGACGGCCGGTCTGCGGCGACTGAATAAGCGTGAGTACAGTAACACAGTACGAGATCTGCTTGGCCTGCGCGGCGGACTCTTTGATCCGGGTAAGTTCATCTACAAGGACGAGGTGTCCGAAGCATTTGACACGGATGCCGGGTCACTGGTGACGTCTAATGAACTGTTACTGGAATACCTGGATGCCGCTCAGTCAAGTCTTCGTCAGGCACTGTTCACACTTGAGACTGAAGCACCCAGCCCAACATTGATCAACGTAAATACTGCGAAAATGACGGGAGGGACACGGCGGTATGAAACAGCGAGTCAGAAGGCGTACATCTTCCGAGTCGGCAAAACGAAGATTGTTGATGGTGGTCCGTCGCGACTAATGACAATTCCAGGGCGATACCGGATTACAGTCACAGCATCAGCAATTGATAAGAAGCACTATCCGATCCCCTTTGTCCCTGTGAACGCACCTCCGATTCTTGGTATCGGGTGTGCGGGAAATCATGCCGGCGTTGGTGAATTCGATCAGAAGGAAGAAAAGTTTCCTCTGAAGTACGGTGAAGAGCAGACGTTTCAAGTCGAGAAATGGATTGACCGGGGTTTCTATCCCTATCTGCAGTTTGTGAACGGACCGGGAAAACCAATCACCCAGATTCGTGCGGCTCTTCGACGCAAAAAGATGACACCGGCGGACGCTCGAGGCGATTTTCGTGGACCGGGCATCCGCGTCACTCAATTCAAGATCGAAGGCCCGTTCTTTGATGAGTGGCCTCCTGAGTCGGTCCGCACCACCATTGGCAGCAACACGATCCCGAACCTTGAGGACGCCGGCGCACGTCTGTTCGTACTGGGACGCTTTGCCACACGAGCGTTTCGTCGCCGTGTGACTCGTGACGAGATGGATCTCTGGGCGGGGTATCTCAACAGCAGGTATGCCGCAAAGCCTGACTGGCGTGAGGCCTTGATCGAGACCATGAGCGCCATCATGGCGTCACCCGACTTCCTTTATCTGCCCGAAGAGGAGCGAGAGCTCAATGCGTTTCAACTGGCGAGTCGCCTGTCGTATTTCTTCTGGAGCACGATGCCGGACAGTGACCTGTTCTCACTCGCTTACTCTGGACGGCTGACGGACCCGAATGTTCTACGCCATCAGGTCGAGCGGATGATGCAGGATCCGCGCTCGAACCGATTCAGCAGGAGCTTCGTCGATCAGTGGCTTGCGCTTGACTCCCTGGGCTCGATGCCACCGGACAATAAGCTGTTTGGCTTTTACAATGACTCGCTTGAGCAGGCGATGCTGACCGAAACTCGCGAGTACTTTCGTCATGTGCTGCAGGACAACCGCAGCGTTCGAGAGTTCATCGATTCGGATTACACATTCCTCAACGGGCGACTTGCTGACCTGTACGGCATTCCGTTTGACGGTGGCGACAGCAGAACCACATCCGGCAAACTGGTTCTCACCAGAATTCCCAGGGGATCGCAGCGAGGCGGACTTCTCGGCCACGCCAGCGTGCTGACGCTGACATCCAACGGAGTCGAAACCTCGCCGGTGACGCGCGGTGTCTGGGTGCTTGCTCATTTCCTCGGCACTCCGCCACCGCCACCGCCCAAAGAAGTTCCTGCTCTCGTTCCCGACCTCAACGGTGCACAGTCAGTGCGACAGATGCTCGAGAAGCATCGCAGTGACCCGGCCTGCATGAAGTGTCATCAGCGTATGGATCCTCTGGGTTTCGCGATGGAAGCCTTTGATCCCGTCGGCCGTTTCCGCACCAGGTACTCAAAGCAACAAGACGTCAGCACCGAAGGTCGATTCAAAGGCCAGACTTTCAATGACATCAGCGGCTTGAAGCAGATCCTCTCGAGTGACATTCGTCCCTTTGCCCGCAATCTGATCGTCCGGATTGCCGAGTACGCCAAGGGCCGCAAGCTGATTGCCGCTGACTACCCGACTGTCGAAGCGATCCTCAACGAATCCGAGAAAGATGACTTCACACTTGAGAGTATCGTCACCGCAATCGCGACTGGTGAGTTGATGACGCACAGGTAGTTCATTCCCAAATGCGCTGTGAGACGGAATCGCCAGTACGGTTGCTGCTTGATCTGTAAAATGAAACTCGAGAGCCAATCCATGAGATCTCATACTCGACGCCGATTTCTACAGGGGGCAATTGCACTGCCTGCTCTTTCATCGCTATTGAACGCGGAAGAAAGACAGCAGGCTCCCAGGCGGCTTGTTTGCGCGGGAACGCAACTCGGCTGGTACAAGCCGGACTTCTTTGCGAGCAATCCGAATGCTCGGCTTATAGCACCATTCGATACAGCCGGGGTTGGTGACAAGCTGACAACGGTCTCAGGGCTCGATCACAAAGGCCCGACTGGGAACGGCCATGAGCTGGTTTACACGCTCTACACCGGCCAGGTGAATCGCAGTATTTCACTCGACCAGCTGGTTGCTCCGAAGCTTGGTACCGATACGCGTTATGAATCGCTGCAGCTGTGTGCGGGTGAGCAGCGATTCAATGCGCCGCTTTCGCTCAATAACAACGGCATCCCGTTGCCGCCGATCATTCGCCCCAGCGTAATGTTCGCGAAGGTGTTCGGAGGCGATGCCGTGAATCTCCGCCGACAGCAGTATCTCCTGGAATCAGGCCGCAGTCTGCTCGATGAGGTGACCGCTGACGCGAGACGGCTGAGCCGTCGAGTCAGTCGCGAAGACCAGGCAAAGCTCGACGAGTACTTCTCCAGCGTCCGTGATGTGGAGCAGAAGCTGGCTCGACGTCGAGACTGGCTCGACAAGCCGTTCGCAAAGCCCGATCCGGATTTTCAACTGCCTGGGGAAGAAAATGTTGCCCACTCAATGATGATCCAGAACGAGGATCTCATGTGGGACCTGATGGCTCTGGCGATCAAAAACGATTCGTGTCGTGTCTTCTCGCTCACCATCCCGCTGGCGGACGGTGCGTTGATACTCGGTGACAGTCTGATGGCTGCCGGGTACCACAACCTTTCGCATCACGGCAATAAAAAGAGCAAAGTCGATGACCTCATCTCTATCGAAGCGGCGCATATGGCTGGTGCAGCACGCTTCATGAAATCGCTGAAGGAAACGGTTGATGTCGATGGCTCCCGCATGCTCGACAACACGACCGTGCTGATCGGCAGTGCGATGGCTGATGCCGCGAAACATCGGCGAGTTGACTTCCCCTTATTGATCGGGGGCGGTGGCTATCGTCATCAGCGTCACATCTCGTGCGGGGCAGAGCACGAGCATAAGAACGAAATGGCGTGCGATCTGTTCGTTACGGTTTTACAGAAGCTGGGGTTCGAGATGGAGTCCTTCGCCACGAGCCAGTCGAATCTGAACGGAGTGTTGCTTTGAGATCTCGCATGAAGACACGAAGGCACGAAGCCTCGCTGATGTTTGTTCTGACTTTGTGCCTTTGTGGCTTAGTGAGAGCTGACCAGCCTGATGGCGTCACCACGTTTACTCGCGAATTCTGTGTCGACTGCCACGGAGCAGGCAAGCAGAAGGGCGAGTTCCGCATCGACACTCTGGCCTGGAAGCTCACCGATTCTGAATCGCGTGAGAAGTGGGAGCTGGTCCGTGATTACGTCACTAAAAGAGACATGCCACCGAAGGCAGCGAGCAAACATCCCTCTGCCGAGAGCCGCAAGGCATTTCTGACGGTAATCGACGACGCATTCACACAGGCCGACCGGGAAGCCCAGGTGGGTGGCACTTCGGTGCGACGACTGAACCGCATCGAGTATCTCAACACCGTGCGGGATATTTTCGGCCTGCGTATGATCAACCTGCCGGCCTCTTTCCCGGAAGATGCGACCCGAGCCGAATTCGACACCATGCCTGCCGGGCTGTTTCTGTCGCCTGCCGTCATGGAGGGGTATCACGACGTTGCTACCAGCATCGCCGATCGATTTGCTCCATTACCTGATCATCCGACTTATCAGTCGAGTCTTGTGACAGAAACGATCGGTGGTGACGCTGGCCGCCGATGGTTTGGTCCAAAGAAAGAGTTCCTGAAGTTCACCGGTTTCAATCAATCGGGCTGGGTCGGGGCACTTTGGGACAGTCTGTTCGTCGCGCGGGCGTCTGGTATTTATCGCGTCAGGCTTCTGGCTAATGCTCAGGCTGAATCCGGCGCAGATGGCAAGCCTCTTCGCCTCAGCTTCTACGCGTTCGATCCAACAGAAGAGCAATTGCCAAAACGGTATCGATTGGAACGCGCCACTCTGGTTGCCGAAGTCGATGTTCCAACCGGTGAGCCAACCTGGATTGAATGCGATGTGCCGGTCGAAGCTGGCGAGACGTTTCACGTGTATTGCGCCAATCGATTCTCTCCCGATGAGTATCCAACGGGCGACCTGAATAGAAGCGAGGTCAGTCGAGAACTCAAGAAGCTGATCAATCGTCCCGAACCAACCGTTGAACTGCGCGAGATGAAAATCGAAGGTCCTGTGGACGTTCCCCCGCGAGTCAGGGACTTCTTTGGTCACTGGCCGCCAAACCTCAATCGTGCCGAGCTCGAATCAAAACTGCTTCCGATCGCTGAACAGGCCTACCGCCGCCCGTTGACGGATGCCGAGGTCGAACGACTGATCGCCGCCGTGTTGCGTCATGGTCAACAGAGCGGGAGAACTGAATTCGCCTGGCATTACGCGATTCGTCGATTGCTGTGCTCTCCCGAGTTTCTCTATCGCGAGGCGGAGGATTCCCAAGTGCTCAGCGAGTACGCACTGGCGTCGCGTCTCTCGTACTTCCTCTGGAGCACGATGCCGGACGATCAACTTCTCGACCTGGCAGCAGCCGGCACACTCTCTGAACCGAAAACACTCGCAGCTCAGACTCAGCGTCTTTTGAGCGATCCCAGGTCGCAACAGTTCGTGAAGCACTTCACCGGACAATGGCTGGGGAACAGGACCGTCGCGTCAATCAACGTGTGCGACAACCGCTACGAGTGGGATGACAACGTCCGATACGGATTCGTCCGCTCGACGGAGATGTTCTTCGAAGAAGTTCTTCGCGAGAACCTGCCAATCGCCACGTTCATCGACTCGGACTTCACATACGCGAACAGCGCGATGCAGGTCGTCTGGGGCATGAAATCGAAGCGGGATAAGACCCTCGGAGCAGTCGCGGCACGTCAGCGTCAGAGTCTTGTCTGGCCAGAACCCGAGCGGATCAGTCTTTCCAGCCCGCCACCGGCCACGCCCGCTCATGTCCTCGCCCGTGGAGGAGTGCTCGGACTCCCAGGAGTGCTCACGGTGACCGGAGACGGTGTCGAATCATCTCCGATTCTGCGCGGCGTATGGGTCCTGGGGAACCTCTTCGGTCAGGAGCCACCGCCTCCGCCGAAAGACGTCCCGGCTCTCGATGTCGACACAAGTCAGGCGACTAATGTGCGCGAGACGCTCGCGGCTCACCAGAAGATCGTGACTTGCGCCAAATGCCATCGCGATATCGATCCGTTCGGTCTTGCCCTTGAAAACTACGACGCAGTCGGTGGCTGGCGGAACTCGTATCTCAACGACAAATCACCGATTGATGCCACCGCAACAATGCCCGACGGCACGCAACTCAACGGTGCCGAATCGATCCGGAAAACGCTGCTGGCGAATCCGGAAATCTTCACCCGATGCCTGCTGACCAAACTGCTCGAGTACGGAGCCGGTCGCAGGCTGTCTGTCGGCGACCAGCGGGTCGTGGACGAAATTGTCGCGTCAGCGCCAGAAGCTGGCTACAGATTGCAGAACCTCATCATCGCAGCAACGACCAGCAAGGTATTTCTTGCCAGGTAGCACAACCAGTCATGGAAACAGGAAGGCCAGGTCGAACGGTCCTGGAGAACACTAAATGCCCCGCCCGATCGTAAAGACCCTAAAAATCGCACTTGTTGTGATGCTACTCGCTCCGCTGGCAAGTCTCTGCGCCGCTGAACCAGCCAGACCTAACATCGTGGTCTTCCTGGCCGACGACATGGGCTGGGGCGATTCGGCGACGTACGGTCACAAACAGATTCAAACGCCCAATCTCGACAGTCTCGCGTCGCAGGGGGTGAAGTTCACGCAGTGCTATTCGGCCTGCGGTGTCTGTTCACCGTCGCGATCCGCAATCCTGACCGGGCGAACTCCTTATCGGAACGGCGTCTATCGGCACCTGTCGGGAAATCACGAAGCTCACTTGCGGGTCAGTGAAATCACCTATCCGAAGCTGCTCAAATCGATTGGATATGAAACCTGCCACGTTGGAAAATGGCATCTCACTTCGCGGCACCAGTTTAATACTCCAACGTATCCACAACCTGGCGATCATGGATACGACTATTGGATGGCCACGCACAATAATGCCGAGCCAAGTCACAAGAACCCGAACAACTTCGTCCGAAACGGCGAGCCCGTTGGTGAACTCAAAGGTTTCTCTGCACCACTGGTTGCCGCTGAAGCATCGCGCTGGTTGAGTGAAGTGCGTGATGATTCGAAACCGTTTGCACTTTCCATCTGGGTACATGAGCCACACTCGCCGATCGCGACCGATCCGCACTTCTCCGATCTGTATGACGGGCACGAGAACAGCAAATACATGGGCAACATCACCCAACTGGATCACGCGTTGGGCCTGGTGATGGCGGCATTGGACAAGGAAGGCGTGAGCGACAATACCTTGTTGATCTTCACATCGGACAATGGCCCGGTTCCTGCATTCGGTGGAACAACGGGCGGTTTGCGCGGCAACAAACGAAACGATCATGAAGGTGGTATCCGTGTGCCCGGCGTTGTTCGCTGGCCGGGGCACATTAAGCCGGGAACGGTCAGCGATATTCCCGTAATCGGTACGGACATCTTTGCCACCGTGCTCGACATCACTGGCGTTCCGTTGCCAGTCGATCGCACGATCGACGGCGTCAGCATGGTCCCCGCTTTTGAAGGCAAGCCTGTTGAAAGGAAAATCCCGCTCTTCTGGCGAACTCACGTCTCGCCGCCTGAAGATCGAGTGGCTCTGCGCATTGGAGACTGGAAACTGGTTGGTGACGAAACGCTGACGAAGTTCCAACTCTACGAGATCCAGAAAGACTGGCGGGAAGAACACGACCTCGCGGCATCGATGCCGGAGAGAACTGAAGAGATGAAGAGGCGGCTTTTCGAAGTCTGGAAAGACATCGAATCCGAAGGTCCCGATCACTGGTGGAAAAGCGAGCGGCAGAAGCCCGTCCGTGGTGGGACAGTGAACTATTGAGTTTTGTGATATTCCACTGACTTATTAAGCCACAGATTTTCCACGAATTGGCACAGTTAACAACCGCTTCCCGGTACAGTATCAGCCTTTCGGCACCTGGTAACCCGACGCGTCAGCGAAGGACAACATCCGGTGAAAACAGGGAGTTTCAGTCCCTCGCTGACGCGTTTGGTTACCTTTTGCAGCAGACTGTTATCCGTGCAAATCAATGTTCTATCTGTGGCGGGGGCAAAGTAGACCAATGAAACAGCATCTAGTCTTTCACATACTAACTTTCCTTCTGCTGTCGACTTACGTGGAGTCTGCAGAGGGTCGGCCGGATGATGCGGCCAGGCCAAACATTCTGTTCATTTTTACGGACGACTGGGGCTGGGGTGATCTCGGCTGTCACGGGCACCCCTATGTGAAAACGCCGAACATTGACCGGTTGGCGAAAGAAGGGACGGACTTCACCCGTTTCACTGTCGCCAGTGGTGTGTGTTCCCCAAGCCGTACAGCGGTGATGACCGGACACTTCCCCGCGCGCTACAGTATCGACGGTCACTTTGCGGCAGTGAGAAGTAATGCGAATCGCGGGATGCCGGACTGGCTCGATCCAGAAACGCCGACACTTCCGAAAATGCTGCAGTCGGCAGGCTACTCGACGGCGCACTTCGGGAAATGGCACCTTGCAAATAACATGATCCCCGATTCGCCGCTGCCGATGGATTACGGTTACGACGAGTACGGGGCCTTCAACTGCGCTGGTGAGCAAATGCCAGTCCACGACGACTCTGCTCGTGCCATTGATTTCATGGAGAAGAGCGCCGCCGCAAAGAAGCCGTTCTTCATCAATCTGTGGATGCACGAACCACACACTCCGTTTCACACGCTGCCGGAGTATCGTCGGCGATTCCCAGAACTGGGTGACACAGACAACGTCTACGCCGCAGTACTTTCACACGCCGACGACCGGATTGGCCAACTGCTGGCGGCGTTGGACAGGTTGAATCTGTCCGACAATACGCTGGTGGTTTTCAGCTCAGACAATGGTCCTGCGGGCAGCGGCCGCGGGGGCAAACTAACGACGATGTACGACTCCGCGACCGGCGAGGGATTCGGAATTGGCTGTTCCGTGGGCACAACCGGCGGCCGAAACGGGCGGAAGAAGTCAATTCTTCAGGGAGGGATTGGAGTCCCGTTCATTGCCCGCTGGCCAGGAAAGATCAAGGCGGGGGCCATCGATGATGTTTCGTTGATCTCCGCCGTCGATCTGCTCCCGACGTTCTGTGAAATTGCCGGTGCATTACTTCCCGAGGGGTATCAGCCAGACGGCATGAGCCAGCTGGCAACGTTGCAGGGCATAGAACATGCATCGCGCGACAAGCCGCTGTTCTGGAAAGGGCTGCCAAGTCGGAACGGCCCCGTCTATTCGATTCTGGATGGGCAATGGAGACTGTTGACCAGTATGAACTTCGACGTGCTTGAGCTCTACGACATGAGTCAGGACCCATTGGAAAAGAACAACCTGAAGGCATCACACCCTGAGATCGCCAGCGAACTGCTACAGAAACTCAAAGCCTGGCACGCGACGCTTCCCGAGAAACCCGATCCCGAATGCTTCTCGAAGTATCGCGCGACGAACGCAGGTCCGCTGCCTCCTGAAATCAAACCGCTCTTTGAGTTCGACCCATCTCGATAGCACTGCTTTCGCCCGTAATCCCACTCCGTTTTGAAGTATTCACATGAAGCTGATTTCACTCGTTCAATGCCTGAGCCTGTTTCCTCTGTTGGTTGAGACCACGTTTGCAGCGGAGCAGCCACCAAACGTCGTTCTGATCTTTGCCGACGATCTCGGCTATGGCGACCTGGGATGCTATGGCGCCACCAAAGTACAGACGCCTAACATCGACAGGCTTGCCGCCGAGGGACGCCGTTTCACGGATGCTCATTCGGTATCGGCCGTCTGCACGCCGTCGCGCTATGCACTTCTCACTGGGGAATACCCTCTACGAGCGAACGGAGGCGGGGGAGTCTGGGGGCCGGCCCCGATCACCTCTCCACTGATTGTCGATACCGACAAAACAACGATTGCGGATGTCTTTAAAGGCAGCGGCTATGACACGGCCGCATTCGGGAAGTGGCATCTGGGATTTGGCGCAGGAACAAACAAGTGGCAGGAGCCGCTACGTCCCGGGCCGCAGGATCTCGGTTTCGATTACTACTTCGGTATGCCGGTCGTTAATAGTGCCCCTCCTTATGTCTATGTGGAGAACGACCGCGTTGTGGGCAGCGATCCTGACGACCCGCTGATTTATCTTGGGCGGAACGCGAAGAACGCTACGCCGATCACGCCCATTCCGCCGGAAGCCGCGCAGCGCAGTGGCAATGTATTCGGCGGAGCAAAGGCAGCTCACAAGCTGTTCAACGATTACCAGGTAGGTACGACACTCGCAAAGAGGTCCGTCGAATGGATCAACGAGCGCAAAGACAATCCCTTCTTTCTGTACCTGGCGACGACGAATATTCATCACCCGTTTACTCCTGCAGAACGATTTCAGGGCACCAGCCAGTGCGGGCTGTATGGTGACTTCATCCATGAACTCGACTGGATCGTCGGTGAGATTTTGACGTGTCTCGAAGACAACGGATTGAGCGACAACACTCTCGTCATCTTCACCAGCGACAACGGAGGCATGTTCAACTTCGGCGGACAGGCCGCCTTCAAGGCCGGACATCGACAGAACGGCGATCTGCTTGGGTTCAAGTTTGGCGTCTGGGAAGGCGGCCATCGCGTGCCGATGATCGTCCGTTGGCCAGGCAAGGTGAAGGCCGGCACGATGTCAGACCAGTTGATCGGCAACGTTGACATGCTGGCGACGTTTGCCGCATTGACGAATCAGACGCTGGACAAAGCTCAGCAGGCGGACAGTGTCAACATGCTTCCTACTTTCGTCGAGGAACCGGAAGAGCAGGTGCGAGACCATCTGGTCCTTGCTCCGAACAAGGGCACGCATCTGTCGGTTCGCAAAGGAAAGTGGATGTATATCCCCCGGCAGGGCAGCGGTGGATTCGGGGGAAAGACTCCCAGTAGTCACACGTTCGCCGGACCGGCCGCGGCCAGTTTTGTGGGATCGGTGAACAGCGACATCGAAAACGGAAAAATCAAAGACGATGCGCCTCCCGCTCAGCTTTACGATCTGAAAGCGGATGTGAATGAGACACAGAACGTGATCAACGATCATCCCGACGTGGTGAAAGAGTTGAGTGCGCTGCTGGCAACCTACGCGCCGAAAAGAACGAAGCTTGCCACTGGGAGCCAGAAAAGTCCGCGTTCATCGGGCAAGGCTGCCAAAAAGACTGCGGCCATGCCGAGTACTCGAAGCGCTTCGCTGGACTTTGAGTCGGGCAGACTGGAGCCCTGGAAAGTGATCGAAGGGCAGTTCGGGCACGTCATCGGAAGCCGGTCCGAGTTCTTCAGGAACGGGCAGGAATACAACAAGCAGGGTAAGTACTACCTGACCACACTCGAATCCACGGCCGACGCTGAACGCGGAATGGACAGCCAGACGGGTGTGATCGTGTCACCGCTGTTTGTTCCTGAAGGCGGAAAAATGACATTCCGGATTGGGGGTGGTTCAGGCCAATCCACCTATGCCGCGCTATGCACGGCGGACGGCAAAGAGGTTCAATTCGCCCGAGGCGTGAACGACCAGGTGATGCAGGAAGCGACGTGGGATCTCACTCCCTTTGTCGGCCGGAAGATGTTTATCAAGATCGTTGACCACTCAACAACCGGCTGGGGTCACATCACCGTTGATGACTTCCAGTTCGATGCGAAGGTGCTGGCGGAATTTCTTCAAACGACGCAAGCACCCGCACCGTCAGAGGCTCAGGCACCGCGTGCAGCGACGGCGAAACCAAACTTCGTGGTCATCTTCGCCGACGATCTCGGCTACGGCGACATCAGTTGTTACGCCCGGGAAGGCGTCCAGACAGCGAACATTGATGCCCTTGCCGCCGAGGGATTTCGCAGCACGGATTTCTTCGTTCCAGCCAACGTGTGCAGTCCTTCACGTGCGTCACTTCTCACCGGGCGTTACCCGATGCGATGTGGAATTCCGGTTGCTCGGAAGGAAACACCGGGATCGAAGTACAAGGACTACGGCTTCCTGCCGGAAGAGATCACGATCCCGGAACTGTTGAAACCTGCGGGCTATCGCTCGCTGATGGTTGGTAAGTGGCATCTGGGTATGGGAGTAGAAGGTTCGCATCCGATTGATGCCGGCTTTGATGAACACCTCGGCATCCCCAGCAATTACTCCAAAGATCGAGGGCCAGACTACAACACGCTTTACCGTGGCAGGCAAGTTGAGAAGAAAAACGTGGCCTGTGAAGAACTGACGAAGCGTTATACCGATGAGGTTGTCGATTTCATCAAGCGGCAGAAAGACGATCCGTTCTTCATCTACATTTCGCACCACATCGTGCACTCCCCGCTGTTGCCCAGCAAAGACTTCGTCGGCACATCCACGAAAGGTAAGTACGGTGACTTCATCAAAGAACTGGATCACAGCACCGGACGGATTCTGAACGCAATCCGGGATGCAGGCATCGACGACAACACGCTGGTTGTCTTTACGTCGGACAATGGCCCGACCAGGTTCGGGTCATCGGGTGGTCTGGCCGGCGGCAAGTATTGCACAATGGAAGGCGGGCATCGTGTGCCCGGCATCTTCCGCTGGCCGGGAGTCATCCCGTCCGGGCAGGTTTCCGGCGCGACCATCTCCAGCATGGATTTGCTGCCACTGTTCTGTGAACTCGCGGGGGTCGAGCAACCGAGTGATCGAACGATCGACGGCAAACCAATCCTTCCCGTCCTGCAGGGAAAAACGGTCGAATCCCCTCACGAGTTTCTCTACTACTACAACGGAACCAATCTCCAGGCGGTGCGTGGGGGTGACTGGAAACTGCACCTGCCACGCACTGCGAAAGACCAGCCTTTCTGGTCCAAAAAGCCTGACAAGACGAAAGGCTTCGTAACTCTCGACGAAGTGCGGCTGTTCAATCTGAAATCCGATGTCGGCGAGAAACGGAACGTCGCGGGTCGACATCCGGACGTCGTCGCCCGCCTGCAAGAGCAGGCTGAAGCAATCCGAGTCGAACTCGGGGACGTACGCACAACCGGCACAGATCAGCGAAAAATCAACCTCGTGGATCCGCAGGAACGCTGATCGGGCACGACTGATCCGGCCACAGCAAGCGAGAATGCGGCCGAATGTCTGAAGAGACATCCGAATCAACCGCAAAGACACAGACGAGGAAAGAGTCAGAAGTGAAAATTCTACACCTCATCAGCTTCTTATGCCTGGGATTGGCCCAGTCACTCAGTGCCGCTGAGAAACCCAACTTCGTTGTCATCTTTACGGACGATCAGGGTTACGGTGATCTCAGTTGTTTTGGTGGGCAACACGTCAGCACACCTCGCATTGATCAGATGGCGGCGGAGGGGTCCCGGCTGACGAGCTTTTATGTGGCCGCCCCGGTTTGCACGCCATCACGCGCTGGCCTGATGACGGGCTGCTACCCGAAGCGCATCGGCATGGCGACGGGGTCGAACTTCGGAGTACTGCTCGCCGGAGACCGGAAGGGTTTGAACCCCGATGAAATCACCATCGCCGAAGTCCTGAAGAACGTGGGCTATAAGACTGGAATCTTTGGCAAGTGGCACCTTGGCGACCAGCCCGAGTTTCTTCCGACGAAGCAGGGCTTCGATGAATTCTTCGGTATTCCTTACAGCCACGACATTCACCCGTTTCACCCGAGGCAGAGTCACTACAAGTTCCCTCCGCTGCCACTGTTGGAAAATGACACGGTCATCGAGATGGATCCAGATGCCGACTTCCTGACGAGGCGGATCACCGAACGCGCGGTCTCATTCATTGAACGGAATAAGAGCCAGCCGTTCTTTCTCTACGTCCCGCATCCCATTCCCCACGCCCCGTTGCACGTTTCACCCCCGTTCATGAAGGACGTCTCGGACGATGTCGTGGCGACGCTGAAGGCGGAAGACGGCAATATCGACTACCGAACGCGGGACAGGCTGTTCCATCAGGCCATCGCCGAAATCGACTGGTCCGTCGGGCAGATTCTCGACGCGCTCAAGGCCCACGGACTCGACGACAACACGCTCGTCCTGTTCACCTCCGATAACGGCCCGCCGAAAAATTCGCTCCTCGCCAGTCCCGGCCCGTTGCGTGGCAACAAGGGGACCACCTTTGAAGGCGGCATGCGCGAGCCCACGGTCGTCCGCTGGCCAGGAAAGATCCCGGCTGGCCAGTCCAACGACGAACTCATGACGGCGATGGATCTGCTGCCGACTTTTGCAAAGCTGGCTGGCGCCGCGATCCCCATAGATCGCGTCATTGATGGCAAAGACATCTGGCCGACTCTCACCGGCGAGGCGTCAACTCCCCACGAGGTGTTCTTCTACCATCGCGGAAACGCCCTGGCAGCGGTGAGATCCGGAACTTGGAAACTACATACGAACAAGGGAAAGCCTACGCAGCTCTACAATCTGGAGAGTGATATCGGCGAGAAAACCAACATCATCAAGTCGCATCCGGACGTGGTGAAGAAACTCAACGAACAATTAAAGTCGTTCGCAGCAGACATTGCCGACAACAGCAGGCCTGCCGCGTTCGTCGCAAATGCCAAACTACTGTCGAAATAACCAAGTCCCAAAGGTAGACACTTTATGAGATCTCATTTGTTACTGACGACACTCTTTCTCTGCATCATTGGCAACACAGCGGTTGCTCAGGAAGTCACGCACAGCTTTCTCGCGTGTGGCCAGAAGACCTATATCATGGGAGCTGACGGAAAAGCGAGCTGGACGTATCCAGCCGCTACTCGCGACGGTTACGTGCTGGAAGACGGTACGATTATTCTGACGCTGAGCAAGTCGAAGCGTAATGGTGGAGCCGTCGTCAGCATCGCCCCGGATGGCAAGGAAACGCTGATCTGGAAAGGCACGCAAAGCGAAGTCAACAGCGCTCAGCCGACAGCCGATGGCACGTTCGTCATCACCGAGGCGGGGAACAATCCCAGACTGCTCGAAATCAGTGCTACCGGCGAGGTGATTCTGGAATTCCCGCTGGCCTGTCAAAAGCAGAACCACCACATGCAGACGCGGATGGCTCGTAAGCTTTCCGACGGGACTTTTCTCGCACCGCACCTGCTGAACTTCGCCGTTTTCCACTATGCCAGCGACGGCAGGATTCTGGGCAAGCTGGACACAACCGCTCCGAACGACCCCGAACACAAGATCCACACCTGGCCCTTCACGGCGATCCGGCACGGAGACGGACACACGCTCGTCTGCTGCACTCACGGAAACCGAGTCGTTGATTTTGACGCCGAAGGGAAGATGGTCTGGACTCTCACTAACGACGACCTCCCAGGCAACTGGCTCCAGGATCCATGCGGCAGTCAGGTTCTCCCCAGCGGAAACGTCGTCATCACCAGCTACGCCGCTGGCCGTGCCGATCCCCGTGCTCCGAAGCTGTTCGAAGTGACTCGCGACAAGAAGGTCGTGTGGGAATACACAGATGGGCAGAAAGTCGGAATCCATCACTTCCAGATCATCACAACCAACGGCGGGAAGCTGAAAGGCTCTGCGATGAAGTAATTGAAACACGTCCTCAGCCTCACCTGGGGCAACTGCGGCGCCTGCAACTACGACGAGTTCAGCCCGATCATGATCGAGCACTTCAAGCAGATCGGCTTGATCGTGGCATCCTTTCGATCTGTACTTCTCCGAGCCATCCGTGGTTCGGACTGCTGCGATAGCGACGGTCATTTTCGTCATCAGCTCAGGGAACGCACACATGCTGCCTCGCACGCTCGAACCCGAAGTCATGGACACCGCTGAAGAAGCGGCGGATTATGACTCGATGGATCACTCGTCGGTCAATCGATTGTTCGTCGACGATCTGCTGAACGCGGCGTATGCAGCAGGGTTTGCTGGCCAGCTCAGTTTTCAGGGAAACCGGTTGCGGGTTCTGGACGTGGGGACCGGAACGGCTCAGATTCCGATCGAATTCTGTCGACGGGCGGTCAACGTCGATATCGTGGCGATCGACCTGGCTGCTGAGATGCTGTTGCTGGCTGAGCAGAACATTCGCAACGCCGGGCTGCATGGCAGCATTCTGTTGAAGCATGTTGACGCGAAAGAACTGCCGTTCGACGATGGCGAGTTCGACTGGGTGATCTCAAACAGCATCGTCCATCACATTCCCGAGCCGATCGACAGCCTCCGTGAGATGCAGCGAATTCTCAAACCCGGCGGACTGCTGTTTGTCCGAGATCTTCTGCGTCCGGATTCGTCAGAGCAGGTCGAGGCTCTTGTGCAGGCTCACGCAGGAAACGACAACGACGAACAGCAGCAACTTTTCCGGCAGTCGCTCCACGCCGCGTTGACGCTCGCGGAAATGGGTGAGCTGATGCAGTCGCTCAGCTGGCCCGCCAGCACCGTCGAGCAGACAAGTGATCGCCATTGGACAGTGACTGCGGTCGGCCAGTGAATCGTTTCTTTTAGGGTAAGTCTCGACGCATCGAAATCGTGGATGGCACAAATGCGAAAAATCACAAGATCATCTGCTGATTCGATGGTTGTTGCTATTCCTGTAATTCTCTTTTTTATGTCCGTTTTAGGATACATCTGCTGCGACAGTTTCACTGGTGGCGGTGATGAGAAAATTACTGAATTTGGTCGAACGTTTGCGCCGTGGTGCCTCCCTTTTTTGACCATTCTCCTGTTGCATGCAATTTACCGCACAGCCGATCCAATCATTTATTCCACAGAGGTATCGGCTGATCAGGTCGCTGTTTTTGACTCCCGAGACACCACATCAAAACTCTTGATCCGTAAAGCGGAAGTTCTCAAGTTTTACATTTCCGTCCATTGGAGTGGGCAGGGACAGAGCAGAATCCGCACTTCGGCTGTTGGGGCCAAGTTAAAAGACAAACCGTCCATCGTGATCGCTCGAATGCACTTGTGCGGAAAAAGTCGCGACGAATTCTTCGAGGCAATTGGCCAGTTGTGGGGCGATGAGTACTTGCCGTAGCTTCGTGCGGGTGTTGCCCGTGGAGTCATGCGTCAGTTGATTCACGCCGTACCGATTGTTCGTTTTGCGCCTTCTTTGGAACCGGCAATCTCAGCCAGGATTCCCACAGTGATGTCATTTTCTACAGAGTTGCATCCGGCCTCGCCGATCAGACACGTGGCAGATTGAAAGCGGTCAGCTCCTTCGCCCGCCTCATGAATCCAGAACTGCCGTCCGAGCGGTCAGCAATTACGGTCGATCCTGCAGTCACCGAGCTGACTCGCTCGGCAGTTTGACAGAGTCACGAGGAATCAGCTCGCTCGACGAGTCCCACCTGAAGCTCTTGAAGTTCCCCCTCTTCTTCCTCTGTCAACCCGGTTCTGGTCGCAACGGTCGTCAGGAGTTTTCCACACGGCCCAATGACCCGACTTCCATCCGACATTGAATTTCATCCCGAATTTACATCATTCAGATCATCATCGACCGGAGTCACTCATGCGGAATCTGCGAATCGCCGACCCGGATTTCGAGGCACGAGCAACCAGCCGGCTGGGCGATTGCCTCATCCAGCTCAATACCGAAACCGACATCCAACCTACCGAGCCTTCGAAGCAGCAACCCGTCGACTGGCAGGAACAATGGTCTACCGGAAACCAGCAGATTTCTTCCCGGCTGGCTCTGATTGAAGCCGAACTTGACCGCCTGGCCGCCGTCGGCCCTGAACAGCCGCTGCTGTCGGTGTTTGATTCGGATGTCGAGTCGTACTGAGTGTTCGGGCCGTATCTTGCGGGCTGGGACGTGTCCCAGCTTGAGAGTCTTGCTGGGACACGTCCCAGCCTGCAAAACGCTTACTTTGCCGCCGAATTCCATCGGCCCGCTCGATTCGATAAAACTCCGCTCTCAAACGCCCGTCGATGCCGCGTACCGAATCGGGTGCAGCGGTGTCGTGTCGTTGTGTATTCATTGGGACTGCGAAGTTGCGTTGTGCGTTTGACTCTTGAAGCAGAAAGTGAAAACGTCACGTGCCGGGGTCTCAACTTAAAGTCGCGTTCTGGAACGTGCAGAACCTGTTCGAGCCGAATGTCGTTTCTCGCGGGCCACAATCGGTGAGCGAACTGGACGAGAAGATTGACCGACTCGCTGCCGTCATCAAACGTTTTTTTGGCAATGCTGGCCCTGATTTGCTTTCACTGGGTGAGGTTGGTTCGCAGAGGATTCATCAGGAGGTTGCTAAGAAAGTTTTTGGCGGTGGGAATTTTCTGGAAGCGTGGGCACCGCCTGGGCTTTCGACCGGATCGAATGCTCAAACGGGAATTGGGTTGCTGGGGCGATCATCGCGAGTCGCTCAGTTGAACATCGTGGATACGCAACGACCAACGACTGCTGCTCGGCCAAGATGCATGATCGTTGAGTGTGACCTGGTCGGGATCCACGAACGCGTGTTACTTGTTACAAATCACTGGAAGAGCCGTCTTCCATCATCCCCGATCACCGATGGCGATGATCGGTTGCAAACAGCCGACTGGCTCGGACAACGACTGGCCAGTGAGCAGAGAACAACAAGTGTGATTGCATTGGGAGATTTCAACGCCGAGCCGTTTGAACCCCCGTTCGGTGAACTGCGACTGCGTGCTCAAAGAAACTTCAGTGGCGCGTTGTGGTCAAGTGCCACGCCAGCATACCTCTACAACACAGCGTGGCGGTTTATGTCAGAGCCGGATCTCTGGGAAGTCGCGTCACAACAGGGGTATGAGGAACCAAGACCTAAATCGAGTCACGGTGACAGCGGGGTAAACCTTCTCGATCACATTCTGGTATCCGGGCGTGTTTTGAAGAATGGCCCGCTGAGATTGCAGGAGTCTTCGGTGGAGTTTCACGTGGAAACTGGTGTCAATGCGAGACACACTCGTACTGGTGTTCTTCGACCGGAAAAGTGGAAGGAAGCAGCTCCGGGCGATTTCCACGGTTGTTCGGATCATCTCCCGATACTGGCCCGGTTCGACGTAGTCTAGCGGGGCGCGATATCATGGGAGCTTCGGAAGTTGCCACGACTGCCATCCGGTATTCTGACATCAGCGAATCGGCCACAAAGAGGCCAGGACTTTTCCAACCGAAACAGATTGAGGAAATGCATCATGGCAACCGATCCAACGAATTTCGCAACGAGACTCGGAGCAACTCTGGGAAACACCGCCCAAAGTGCTCCCTATCTGGAAGCCTTTCGCACGTTACGGGAAACTGCCGACGAACTGGGAAACTGGCTTACAGGTGGTTCTGCGAATTCAGATTTGAAAGTAGACGTCGAACCGGGTTTCCCGTCTCGATTGGGCCAGCAGTTGAACGTTGTTCTGCGAATTCCAGGGCACAAAGTTCAGGACACCTTGTTTAGAGCTTATGTCCCGCCGACGGGTGTTCCCATAAGTCTCGACTTTTATGGTGAACAACCCGTCTCCAGCGGGAATCCGCAGGAATTGCAGGATCGAGTGCTGGAGTTTCTGGCTGAGCCGGAAGTCACCAGCAGGATTAACATGTACAAAGAGTTGATTAGCGGCGACACGGCAACCTGAGCCCCTTTTCAGGGGACGCGACGCAGCACGTGAATCAGTCATTAAAAACACAATACCTCAGCTTGATAGATACCAGCACGCATGTTCCAGGAAGTTAAAGACGCCGATTTCGTCCGCGGTGAGCACTCGGTTCTGAAGTTCTGGGAAGACAATTCGATCTTCAAAAAACTTCGCGAACAGAACAATGGAAAGAAACGCTGGAGCTTCCTGGACGGGCCGATCACCGCCAACAATCCGATGGGTGTCCACCACGCCTGGGGCCGCACCTACAAAGACACCTATCAGCGATTCTTCGCGATGATGGGCTACGACCAGCGATACCAGAACGGGTTTGATTGCCAGGGTCTGTGGGTCGAAGTCGAAGTCGAAAAGCAGCTCGGTCTGGGGACGAAAACCGCCGTCGCCGAGTACGGCATCGACAACTTCGTCAACGAGTGCAAACGCCGAGTTCTCCAGTTCGCCGCGCGACAGACTGAGCAGTCGCAGCGACTCGGATACTGGATGGACTGGGACGATCCCGATCAGTTGCGACTGCTCGCCGAGAAAATGGGCACCGACGAGGAAGTTGAGTTCACCGCTCCGTCGGGCAAACTGGAAAAGGGCAAGTCGCACCAGCTCGTCGAACGACTCGGCAATCCGGAATGGGGCGGCAGCTACTTCACATTCTCGACCGAAAACAACGAGACCATCTGGACGTTCCTCAAGAAATGCTTCGAGCGAGGAAAAATCTACCAGGGCCACGACGTCATGCCCTGGTCCGGTCGAGGCGGCAGTGCGTACTCGCAGATGGAGATCGCCGAAGGCCGCAAGCTGACGACTCACAAATCAATCTTCGTCAGGTTCCCGATTCGGAAGAAGTGTGCCACTGGCTCTGCCAGTGCCCTTCAGAATGGCGACGATGGCACTGGCGGAGCCAGTGGCACACAGCCTGTCGAAAACGAATTTCTGCTCGTCTGGACGACGACTCCCTGGACTCTGACCAGCAACGTCGCGGCCGCCGTGAACCCGGACCTCGACTACGTGAAGATCAAAGCCGAACGAGACGGAGCGGTTTACTACTTCGCGAAAGACAACCTCAACTTCAAACGACTGGAACGTGAGTTCAAAGAAGGCTTCGGGCGCCCGGAATGGCAGTGGCCGAAGGACGTTCCCAAGCTGAAGACGCTGGCTCAGATTTTCAAAGAGAACGGCGGCTTCGAGGAAATCGGCACGGTCAAAGGTGCCGAGATGGTCGGCTGGGAATATGACGGTCCGTTCGACGACCTGCCTGTTCAACAACAGGCCGGCGGTTACCCGGTTGATGACAAACTCGAAGACCGCTGTGGCGTTTCATGTCACAAAGTGATCGACGGCGGCCGTGATTCTCGCGGAGCCGCTCACGTTGTCGCTGGCGAGGGAACGGGCATTGTCCACATCGCGCCGGGCTGCGGTGACATCGACCATAAAATGGGAGCCGAGCATGGTCTCGTCGCCATCGCCCCGCTGAAAGAGGACGGCACGTACGGCGAAGGCTTTGGAGACTTCACCGGCAAAGAGGCGATCACGAAGGAAACGGCCGAACTCGTCTTTGAGAAGCTCAAAGAAAAAGGCCTGCTGGTCAACGTCGAAACTTACCCGCACATCTATCCGCATTGCTGGCGGACGGGCGACGAACTTGTCTTTCGCCTGGTCGACGAGTGGTTCATCAATATGGACTGGCGGGAAGAAATCAAAGACGTCACTCGGCAGATCGAATGGCTGCCGGAAAGCATCGACGGGCAGGAACGCGAGTGCGAATGGCTCAGCAATATGAGCGACTGGATGGTCTCGAAGAAACGCTTCTGGGGTCTCGCGCTGCCGATCTGGGTGGATGAAGAAACCGGCGACTTCGAAGTCATGGGCTCGCTCGCTGAACTGAAAGAACGAGCGGTTGAAGGCTGGGACGGCTTCGAAGGCAACACGCCTCACCGACCGTGGATCGACGGCGTCAAAATCAAGAATCCAAAGACCGGCAACCTGATGACCCGCATTGAGGACGTCGGCAACCCATGGCTCGACGCGGGCATCGTTCCGTTTTCGACCATGCACTACAACCACGATCGCGACGACTGGCAGAAGTGGTACCCGGCGGATCTTGTGACCGAGTGTTTCCCCGGCCAGTTCCGCAACTGGTTCTACTCGATGCTCTCTCTCTCGACGATGATGCGTTACGACGAGACCGACGACCCGATCGAAAAGCGACCGTTCAAGACGTTGCTCGGTCACCGGCTTGTTCAGAACGAGCAGGGCCAGCCGATGCACAAGTCGGACGGCACGGCCATCTGGTTTGAGGAAGCCGCCGAGCAACTCGGCGTCGACACGATGCGCTGGATGTATCTCGCGCAGAATCCGGCGACGGACCTGCGATTCGGAACGCGGCATCCTGACGAGCACGTGACGCTGGAAACTCCGGAAGGCCCGCAAAGCGAAACCAAAGAAGGCGTGCCCTGCTGCAAAGTCACCAGCCAGCCGGCTGACGAGACCCGCCGCAGCGTGCTGATCCCATTGTGGAATTCGTACGCCTTCTTCGTGAACTACGCGCGGCTCGACGAGTTCGATCCGACCGCCGAAACAATCCCCGTCGCCGACCGGCCGGAGATCGATCGCTGGATCCTGTCCAATCTGCAATCAGTCCTGCAGGTCGCTCAGGAAGAAATGCCGAAATACAACGTCGCGGCTTTCTGCAAGGCGGCCGAGAACTTCCTCGACGACCTCACCAACTGGTACATCCGCCGCAATCGCCGCCGCTTCTGGCGATCGAAAGATGCGTCGGACACTGACAAGACCGCCGCCTACCAGACGCTCTACGAAGTGCTGGTCACGCTTTGCAAGGCCCTCGCGCCAATGACCCCGTTCATGGCCGAGCGGATGTATCAGAATCTGGTCGGAGGCTCGAATGCCGACTCACCAGAGTCCGTCCATCTTTGCGAATACCCAATGCCTGACGAATCGCTGCTTGATCCGACGCTCAACCTGCGAACGGCGACGGCTCAGCTTGTTGTCAAACTCGGTCACAAACTTCGCGAAGAGAAAACGCTGCGAGTTCGCCTGCCACTCGCCGAATTGAAATTCGCGTGTTCAACAGCCGAGCAGCGGGAAGCGGTCGAGCACCTGGGCGATGTCATCAAAGAAGAACTCAACATCAAGCAGGTTACCAGCGCCGACAACCTGGACGACCTTGTGAGTTACTCGTTCAAGCCAAATCTGAAAACGCTCGGGCCACGGCATGGCAAACTGCTCGGAGTCATCCGCACCGAACTGCCGCAGCTCGATCCGGCCATCCTTGCTCCGTTGCGTTCCGGCCAGTCCGTGACAGTGGAACTCGGTGGCGAGCAGATTGAACTCGGCCCGGACGACGTCATGGTCAGCACGGAACAGGCTTCCGACTGGAGTTGTGCAGACGAAGACGGAATCCAGATCGCGATCTCAACGGTCACGACGCCGGAACTCGAACGCGAAGGCATGGCTCGGGACTTCGTCCGTCAGGTTCAGCAGCTTCGTAAAGACGCCGACCTGCAGATTCAGGATCGGATCAAGGTGCAGTTTCAGTCGGACTCGTCGGATATCGCGACGGCCGTCGCCGAATGGTCAGACTACATCCAGAACGAAACGCTGGCCGAGTCGATCGAACCGGGTGAAGCTGCAAGCGACGTCAAACCCGTTTCGATCGGCAATGCGAAGGCCCAAATCTGGATCGCTCGTGTTTGACGAAACTACAGGCCAGAGTAAACGCCGGAAATTCAAGAAATGCTGATCGACACTGGTTTTCGCTGATGGAAAATTAGAACGGTGGCAGTGCCCGCCCTGCTCAGTCAATGGGGTAAGCGATGGCCAAACGAAACAACGCAGTTCCAATTGATGATCCGACCTCGCTGGCAAAGTTTGGTCGGTTGGAGGTCGTTGCGAAGCTGCTCGTTGAAGGCTGCATCATTGGGCAGCACAAGAGCCCGTTTAAGGGGGCGAGTGTCGAGTTTGTCGAGCACCGCAAGTATTACCCCGGCGACGAAATCCGGCACATCGACTGGCGGGCTTACGGCAAGACCGGTCGCTACTACATCAAAGAATACGAAGACGAAACAAACCTGCGTTGTTACCTCTTCGTGGACTGCTCAGGCAGCATGGCCTACGGCGAGAGCACGCTCAGCAAGTTTGACTACGCTCGACAACTGGCAGCGGCTCTAGGGTATCTCCTGCTGGCTCAGCAGGACGGTGTGGGGCTGATTGCGTTTGATACGAAGGTTCGCGAGAGATTCGAACCAGGGACGAACCCTCAAAAGTTTCAGCAGCTCACCGCCGCCCTGGAAAGATGTCAGCCTGGTGCGGAAACGAGTCTGGGAGAAGTCATCAGCGAGACACTGCCGACAATTCCTCGCCGCAGTCTGATCATGGTGATCAGCGACTGCTTCGACAAAATGGAAGCATTGACCGCTGCGTTGAAGCGAATGCGACACGCGCGGCACGAAGTCATTCTTCTGCAGGTGGTTGCCCCTGAGGAAGAAACATTCCCATTCCGCAGCCCGACCCAGTTCCGCAGTCTTGAAAAGAGCGGACACCGGATGCTGGTCGATCCTCATCGACTGAGAAAACTCTACGTCGAGCAGTACCAGGAATTCTGCGAAGCTTTGCAGAAGCAATGTGCGGGGATGGGCATTGATCGGTTGAAGATGACCACTGCTGATCCGTATCAGAAAGTGCTGGGAGCGTTCCTCGATTCCCGGTCGAGACTCCGTTAGGCCATTCTAATAGTTTCTGTGCAGGAGCTGGCGCCCCGAACAGCCATTAGTTCCTTTGTGGCTCTCGTGAAGAACACTGAAAAGGAATTCTGAAAGCGATTTCGCCGACGAAGGTGATTCACGCCGGTTACCTTCCCGCGAATCACTCGGCCTTGTCTGGCTGCGTTGTCCAGCGGTTAACCAGCCACCTCGACGCGTCGTAGCGTGGCCCTTTCGGATCGACGTTCTTCATGAACGCTGCACCGCGACGACTGTTTCCTGACATGGCCAGTGCAAAGCCCGCCAGGTAGCTGGCTTCATCCCTGAATTGCCCAGGATAAGGACTTGGCCCGGATTGCAGCTGACGAAGATAACTTTCCAGATCGGAGGCTGCGGACGAGTAGGCTCCTTTCTGCAACTGACATTGTGCTCGCCAGAAGAGTGCTTCTTCGGCGGCATTCAAGTGCCGTGTCTTCACGTCATCAGGGAGTTGCTGTTCGGCGAGCGCCTTCAGGCGGGGATCAACCGGTTCGTCGTCCGGTGATGGCGGCATCGTTCGCCAGTCCTGAACCTTCAGGAACGCTGGAATCGCGTGCTCGGGCCGCCCCATGACCTGATCAATGCGGCCTCGGCGATGCGTGCCCCAGGATGCTCCAAACTGGAACTCCAGTTTCTGCTGGCCCGGATTCGTTTCATCCAGTTTCGAGTTGACTCGAATTGGCTGTGGAACTTTGAAGGTGTCATTCAGCAAGGCCAGGCGCGCTGACTGATCGTCGTTTCTGCTGACTGACTCTCGTGCTTCCCGCTGTTGTTCGGGGTAAAGCCAGACCCCGACATTTGATTCTGGCTGCACTTTCGAAAGGTGCTTCGAAACGATTTCGACCAGACCTTCAAACGGTCCGCACGACACCAGTGCGTCAAAGACGAGAGCTTTTACATCGACGGGCTGACCGTTTCGCAAACCTTCCATTCGACGGGACCAGATACTCGAATCGCCAATGATCAGTGGTTGCAGCGTCCTGAACTGCTTCAGAGTTATCGGGTAGGGTGCTGTTTCGCCGACTCCCATGTTCGCCAGAACGGCTGGGTTATCCAGTGCCTGATTCAGAGTTGCGGGCTGTCGAACGAGGACGCTGGTGGCAGGTTCGGCGGGACTTGCAATGGGCAGCCCCAGTCCAGCGTCGAACAGGTAGATCGCATCGTTCAAAAGTGCCCCGACAAGCAGATTCTTTGTGGCTGGATCTTTCTGCTCAGCGGCGGATTCCGGATCGACAAACACCATTGTCGGAATTCGGCGCTGCCGGAGCAGCGTCGCAAATGCCCAGGCACGATCCTCAGCCGTTCCCGTCCCGTACAAAGTTGATTCGAACGGGCCGAACGGCAGCGAGTCGGCAACCGGCACAACGTGAATCGTGTTCACGACGAAGTAGAAGAGATCGACCACTGAATCCAGTTCGGATTTTGCCTCGGCTGCCACGGACTCTGCGACTTCCCGTGCCCAGAGACAGTCTCGAATGTGCGTCGAATCTCGCAGTACGAACTGGCGACGGAGAACCCGTTCGACAACCTCGGCTGGGAGAAGTTTTGACAAGGTCTCGGCAAGCTGTTTCTCGTCGACTTCCGGATCCACCATGTCGGCGAGCATTTCCTGCCCCCACTCGTCCATGTCCGACGTGGGCAGGTCGCGAGGGACGTTGATTTCGAACTCGCCCGGCGACAATCCCTGAAATGTCGTCTCCAGTGAAATGACGACTGTTTCTTCCGGCTGCACCTCGTTACCGACAGGCTCTGCGACTTTCTTGTTGCAACCTGCCAGAAGCAGAAGTACGCCGCACATCGCGATGCCAGAGCTTGCCGACAGGATCGAAATCACTCGACTCCAGACTGGTTGATCTACTGAATTCATCTTGCTGCTGTTTCTGATTCTAAACATCGATAACTTGGAATTACTCCGCAAATAACGCCCGAATTCGCGGAACTGCGCAGAGCTTGTTCCAGTCTGCTGTCATGCCGATTGATCAACGCAGCCTCTGCGCGTTTTGTCAGTTTGAATCAGCACTCTGGCCGAACTCAAGGACGACTCGCCTTAATTTTGTAAGTTGTTGAAACAGGGTTCCGATCTGATCGAGCGGTACCATGTTGGGGCCGTCGCTCATGGCCTTATCAGGATCGGGGTGAGTCTCGATGAAGACTCCGTGACAGCCGGCAGCTACGGCCGCTCGGGCAACAATTGGAACCATTTCACGCTGTCCGCTGGTGGTCGCTCCACCCGGCAATTGAACGCTGTGAGTCGCGTCAAAAACGACCGGTGCACCCGTGGCGTGCATGACCGGAATCGAACGCATGTCGTTGACCAGACGACCATATCCAAACGTTGTGCCACGCTCGGTCAGCAGGATGTTGGAGTTTCCTGACTCTTCACATTTTCTGACGATGTGAATCGTGTCTTCAGGAGCGATGAACTGAGGCTTCTTCACGTTGACGATTCCGCCGTTCTTCGCGGTCTCCTCAGCGACGGCCTGAATCAGGTCGGTCTGCCGAGCGAGGAAGGCTGGGATCTGCAGGATGCGACACACCTTCGCGGCCGCAGCGGCCTGCGATGGTTCGTGAATATCCGTCGTCACGTCGAGTCCGGTTTGCTCTCTCACCTTTGCAAGGATGCTCAGGCCACGATCCAGCCCCGGGCCGCGAAAGCTATGGATGCTCGTCCGGTTGGCTTTGTCGAAGCTCGACTTGAAGACCAGTTGGATTCCCAGGTCCGCAGCCAGTTCGGCGAGCCGTTTTGCGACGTCGAGAATGAATTCTTCACTCTCAATCACGCACGGGCCAGCGATGAACAGCAACGGATGGCCGGTGCCACATTGAAGATCACCTACAGAAACTGGATCAGCAGGCATCAGGCTTCCCTTCCCCATCCGGCAATCAGACCGGATTGATAGTCGACACTGGAATCGCTCGATTGACGTTCAGATCAGAATGCAGTTTCGCGGTTGCTTTGACGACGGTCGGTTTAATTTCCGGCAGCGCCAGTCACGGGAGCAATTGTCGATTGCAGCACCTTCCGGGTTTCAACTTCCTGGACAAACGCCACGACAGACAGATTCGCCAGGTCGAGAGGCATGGATGTGAACTGAACGCCCTGGTTTTCCTCGAATTCTGTCAGATAAGAGTGGAGCCGGTCTCGCAACTCATTGACCTTCACTGTTCCCTGGAAAGTGAGCACGCCATCTTTCGGGCTCGTTCCCCGGTCGCCGCCAATCAACTGCCGAACGACCATGTCGTGATGGCGAATTCCGTTGAACGATTCGTACTTGATACCCGATTCGGCCAGTGCCAGCATCAGTCGCACGCCCGGAGTTTCTGGCGTTACTCCATTCACGGTTGCCGAAACCTGAATCGTATCCTGCTGTCTGGATACCTTCAGTTCGATCGTCAGTTTCGGCTTTGCTTCTTCGGCAGATTTTTCGTCCGGTTTCGCAGCCTTACCGTCGCCGTCCGGTTCTTTCGCGGAGTCTTCAGTTTCAGCTTTCTCGGCGTCAGCAGTTGATTCAGTCTTTTCAGCAGCCGCATCTTTTGGCTCCTCCGTACTGGCTGCTTTGCGCAATTCGTCGATCACGTTTCGCAGGCCGCGATACGTTTGCGGAGCATTCGGCATCACGCCTGCCACTCCGTTTAGAGTGTGACCATCGACGTACATGCTCGGAGTGCCTGGTGCTTTGTAGTAGTTGTGGAAACGAGCTTCGCAGTCGTCATTGGTCAGAGGATCGTGACCGGGAACGTGCACGTGATATCGGAGTGTGACGACCTGCGATTTTGAATAAGTCTTCTCGATCCCCTCCAGTCCGACGTCGGCAGCCACGCAGGGAGCGCATCGGCTTCCCGTAAACAGTTCCACCAGAACGACGTGCTGGCCGGCGTCGTCAGGGGATGACTCAACGGGTGGATCGATAAAGCTCTGCAGGCCCTTCTGGTAGGCCGCAGCGAGATACTCATCGAGCCCCTCGGTGCTGCCATGTTTTTCCTTCCACAGAGTTGCGAGCCGTTCGGTCGGCAGAATTCTCTGCACGGGCTCACTCGACCAGACCTGCTGCAGCATTCGCTCCTGCATTGGCAGCGCGACCAGTGCGGCATAACGTTCGATCGCGTCGTCTTTGCTTCCATAAAGCCTGGCGTCGTCAGCCAGCAGTGACGAAAGAATCGGCTCAAACGGAGATTTCTCCAGAAACTCCTGGGCGAGCTTACGGCCTTTGACACGGTCCGCTTCTTCCTTCGATCCGAGCAGTTCTGTCGTCTGTCGGTACTTGATCTGGGTGCGAAGTCCGGCAAGCTGCCCCACGAATGATTTCAGATCCTCGCTGTTCTTCAACTTTTCTTCGAGTTCATCCGCCTTAGCCAGGCACCAGTTGACGTCATATCCGGCCATCGTCGCGGCGCTGAACGATTCAAACTCGCTGTACATGACGACGCGATCGCCCCAGTCGGTCATCGCTTCAGTGAACTCGTTGATCACGTTCTCAAGTTCTTGCGCTGACGCTTTTTTCCCTGCCGTCATGTTGACCAGTCGAAGGTACGCCATCCGGCCCAGTGGGCTGATCGGAATCATCTCAACGAAGGCCCGGGTGTCTTCGTCCGGAACCGGAGACGTGCCGAGCTGGACGAAGACCGGAGTTTCCGGCAGAGGAATCATCGCTGGGATCCGGGCGAATGTTTTTTCCTCCGTCGGCAGCAATCTTGAAACGGCAAGGTTCCCGTCTGCGAACAACGTCGAGCCAAGGACCAGGCCGCTGACAAGTTTTCCTGAATAGTCGAAAACTCTGGCGCCCTGTGAGTTCTCTGTTCGAAACTGAATTGCACCATCTTTGATCTGCAGATCCTGGAATTTGATCTGTTCAAGCCCCTGGCGACCGGTAATCGCTGAAATCGTCGGCGAATCACTGTCCGACCCGGAAATGTTGAACAGGAGAACGGCTCGTTCGCCGGCCTGAAATTCCTGACCTTCCTGCTGCGGTGGTACAAGCTGTGGAAAGGCCAGCAGCCAGTTGCCATCCAACGTCTTGCGACCTTCCATCTGTTTGGCGTGAGAATGTCCCTTATGCGGGGCTTCTGACGAGCCACTTTTCGAGCTGCTGGCAGGATCGGCTGTCGAATCGCCATTGGTGGAAGGATCGCTGTTCAAATCAGGCAGCGCGGCTGATCCTGCCCCTGTTTCGATCGGTTCGACCTTCGCCTTATCGCCGCAGCCAATCAGCGCCACCACTAAGCAGAAAGAGACAAGCCCGTAAAACTGTCGACGCATGGAAAACACCTTTGAGGAAAGCTGCGACCGGAACAAAAAACGGTCGGTGAAATTTCGATACCTGGATCGCACAGTCGGAGAGCAACGACTGAGCAGGAAGTAATACTCTCAATAATGCAGCGAAACTGTTCGTGCCAGACAGGATCGCGTTTCGAGTTCAACTGAACGCAGAAACGCAACGTGGCAGAGATCCCAGGGAAAGGCGAACCTGCTACGCCCGAAACCTCAAAGTTGCGGGATTCTATCGGCAATTTCCTGCAGGAACGAGTTTACAACCACCAGGATTGTGTGAAGATGGGTTCGGAACTCTGACAAGTTGGCCAGGTTGCCAACTATTGGTCGGTAAACCGCAGCGTCAAAAGTGTAAGCAGCCTGCCAGAGTCTCGCTCAGCAAGGCTGGCCCTGAATCATTTTCATGAGTTTATGTGCAGGAGCTGGCGCCCGGAACAGCCATTGTTTCATTTGCCGCACTCCATGCAGAACACTGAGAACGAATGCTGGAAGTGCTCTAGATTTCCGGGTTGAGGATCTGGCGTGCCCACAACCAGGCAGTCACGTTCAGAATCACGGCGAAACTGAGCATGACCTGGCCGGCGAACGTCGTAAACAATCGCTCGGTGTTAACCGGATCGATTACGAAATAGTAAACGGCCAGGACAAAAACCGGGGCCAGAGCCATGTATAGGGCCGACGTTCTGGCCTGTGCTGTTTCTGAGTTAATCTTCCGTTCGAGACGCTGCAATTCACGAACCGAATGCGCGATCCGGTCGACGGTTTCGTTGAGTCGACCACCGCTGTCCCGACTGGCCTCCATCGCCGCCGCAAAAAGAGCAAAATTTTCGCTGCGAAGTTTCTTTCTTGCTTCCGCCAGGCAGCGTTCCATTGGTTTTCCGAGCTGGTACTCGCCAATGATCTGTTGAAATTCCTGGCAGATTGGTCTCGGAGTCTGCTGAGCAAGAATGTCGAGCGCCTGCGCCAGCGAGAGTCCTGCCTTGATCGCGCTCGACAGAGAAACCATGGCGTCAGCAAGCTGGTCTTCGATCATCTGCCGCCGCTGCTCAGCCTTCCGGCGGACAATGTACCACGGCAGACAGACCAGCAGGCACGAGACCGTCAGCGCGAGCGGCACCGACGAGAACGCCACGCTGAGTGTGAAAAATGTCACAACGACAAAGACCGACCACGCGTGCAGCCACCATCGCAGATTCTTTGCGGACACTCTCAGGTGTCGCAGTTTGTCTCGAATGTCAGCCTCGATGAAATCGACGCCGCGACCGTAATGTTCTTCGGCTCCGAACGGCAGAATTCCGCACGCCAGGCCGACCAGCAAACTTCCGATAGCAACTTCCACGGGGTTACCTCCGCAACCTGAGAGTTGGTAACTGTCCACGACGCCAGCTTGCGGCGGTGTCACTGTCTGTCGGAGTTGACTGGACCATCACATTAAAACCTCGACCTCGCACGAGCTTCGGTTCAAGAAGCTGAAACTCATTGATCTTCATCTCCGGAAGAAACCATTGAGCAACGCTGCCCGAATCAGAAACGACGGTTACGACAAAGGACATTTCGCGAATCGGTGACAGGTTTCTCAGTTGAGCCTGCACTTTCATATTGAAACCGTCGGATTCGGCGTAAGCATCGACGCCAGCTAGATTCGAAATTCGACTGATCGTTCCGGGGCGTTCTTCGCTGCCCTGCGGCGGTTTGAAGCGTCGCATTGCCGCCTCAAACGCCGGGCCGAACTCTTCCTGAATGGCGTTTGGAGTCGCTCCAAAGATCTCTTCAAACTTAGCGGAACGCACTCGTGTTGATTCCTCAGCTAACGGTTCAAGCGTCGATAGATATCTCAAATACTCGGGATACTGCGTTCGGAACCTGCTGACCAGCAGCCAGTGCATACTCCACGCATGGACGTAAGCCGAGCCGGCAAAGATGTCGCCTCGAAACACCTGATCCGTCGTTACGACATCATTCCATGACATCTGCCGCGGCAACCCGCCGGATTGCGTAATGATTTTCACGTAGGCTGCGTTCAGTTTGAACGGGTCACTTTGAACGCGGTCACCGTTTCCTTCGAAACCGGTCGCGATCCCTTCGCTGAACCACACGGGCAACGGGGCAAGCCGCGAAAGAACCCGCGTGTTGAAACATTGCTGATGGATCGCTTCGTGGAGCGGCGTGGCGAACGAGTAACACTCGCTCATTCTCACGTACAGATAGTTTGTCTGCGGCGAATAGAACCCCGCGATATTCTCTGCCGACAGTCCCTGGCCGCCCGTGTGTTTCGTTGTGTATTCATTAAAGTCGTCGTCGGTTTCAAAGATCAGCACGACCAGTGGAAACTTTGGATCTTCCCGATCGACTTTCATCGACTTGCAGAATCGCTGAAACATGGTTTCGATCCCACTCATGTAGCGAGCGGCTTTCAGCAGATTGGCTCCGACACGACGTTCCGAGGTCTTCGGCAGCGGAGCGGTCAGCACAACCCCTACCACATATTGCTTCTCGACTCGCCCGCGAAACAGGTCTTCGCCGAACTCACCTTCCAGCCGAGTCAGCATTTCCTGTGGTGTCATCGGCGCAGGATCATCGCCGGGAGTTCGCTTTTTGAGCGCCGCCTGAGGAATAATCGTTAGCGATCCGTCTCCCTTTTCAAGAGCGATCGCCCCTTGCCCGGAACCGTAAAACCGAGCTTCAATTTTCTGGTCCTCGCCCTTTTCGTCGACATACTCAAACGTGTCGGCAAATGCTGGTTGCCTGGCAGTTCCCACGACGGAAGCAAGTGCCGCTGTCAAACTGACGGCAAACCTCAGACTCCGAACGCTGCCTCGATTCAACATGACCGGCCCCGAATTCCTGAGTGGCGACAGCGAACAGAGGGTCGCTGAAGGGTGCTGCTGGATGAGTAAATCTTTCCCGCCATGTTAGCTCCGCCGCCGAAGATTCTCACCCGATGCCACCTTTTACCTGATTCCTGAATTCACTCACGAGCGACACCACATTCTGAATCGCGTGCTGTGGACACTGTTCCCTGTTGCGAATTCGGAACGCTGCCTGTCACACTGAACGCGGAGCGCTCGCGTCAATCAACCGATCAACGCAGAATTCAACTCCACATAATTCACGAACGCCATCAGGCCGATAGCGGATTGGCAACCGCTCTTATAGGCAGAATGTCACATGGTTCCATTCATTCCGATGCTCGAAGAAGTGGTCAGCACCGTCGCCCTCGTCGCGATTGTCTGCGGCGCGATCCTTTTTGCCGTCGGATTTGGATTTGGCACGGTCGAAGTTCAGAACGCCAGCCTGAACTGCTTCCACTGCGGTCGGGAAACCCGAGTTGGTCGGAAGACGTGCGAGTCGTGCGGCAAAGAGTTGCAGTAGTTCCAACGGCGGATCGGAATAAGTCGGCGTCTGGTGAAAAGGAGAAATCAAAGTGGGAGTCAGTTTTCTCGGAATCGGAGTGCTCTTCATCGGCGTTCTGGTCGCTGGAGCTTTTGTCGTCCTGATCATCACTCGTCTGTTCAAAAAGGGCGATGGCGACTCGGCTGCTCCCGTCGCCCGCGGCGTCACGCTCAGTTGCCCTCACTGCGGTCGCACGACTGAGGCTGCCAAACCTCAGTGTCAGCACTGCTCCCAGGATTTATGAGTCGCCCGAAGATGCCGCCGACGGACTCTGGCTCCTGCCTGGAAAGAATCAGGAGATCACTCCCAGTTCGCGACCGGTCTTTTCGAAGCAGTCGACAGCGAAGTTCAAGTCTTCCTGCGAATGCACCGCCGACATCTGAGTGCGGATCCGAGCTTGTCCGACTGGCACGACGGGATACGAAAAGCCGACTACATAAACGCCTTTTTTGAGCATCGAGTCGGCAAATTTTGCCGCCAGCTCGGCATCGCCCAGCATGACTGGAGTGATTGGATGTTCGCCTTCACGGACTTCAAAACCACGCCGCGCGAGCTCCTTACGCATGAATTCTGTGTTCGTTCTGAGTTGCTCGCGAAGTTCGGTTGACTGAGTTACCAGTTCCAGCGCTTTGATCGTTGCCTGCACGATCGGCGGCGCCAGCGAATTGGAAAACAAGTATGGCCTCGAACGTTGCCGCAGATAATCGACGATTTCCTGTCGACCGCTGGTGTAGCCGCCGCTGGCTCCTCCCAGCGTCTTGCCCATCGTGCCGGTCAGAATGTCAATTCGGTTGCCAACCCCGCAATGCTCGGGGGTGCCGCGTCCATTCTCGCCGACAAAACCCACGGCGTGAGAATCATCGACCATTACCAGTGCGTCGTACTTGTCGGCGAGTTCGCAAATCCCGGCCAGGTCCGCGATGTAACCATCCATCGAGAAAACGCCATCGGTAGCAATCAGCCGGAACCGGGCCGCCTTTGCTTCTTTCAGCTTTGCTTCCAGATCGGTGAGATCGTTGTTGCGATATCGAAACCGCTGCGCCTTACAAAGCCGGACTCCGTCGATAATGCTCGCATGATTCAGCTCGTCAGAAATGACTGCGTCTTCTGAGCCGAGCAACGTTTCAAACAGGCCACCATTCGCGTCGAAACAGGACGAGTAAAGAATGGTGTCGTCTGTGCCCAGGAAATCGCTCAGCCGAGCTTCCAGTTGACGATGAATCTTCTGCGTGCCACAGATAAATCGAACAGACGCCAGCCCGTACCCCCACCGGTCAAGCCCCTTGTGAGCGGCTTCGATAATTTCCGGATGGTCGGCCAGTCCCAGGTAGTTATTGGAGCAAAGATTCAGCAACCCCTGTGACTGACCGAGCTGCACATGAGCGTCCTGCGGGGATTCGATCAGTCGTTCCGACTTCCAGAGTCCCCGTGAGCGGATTTCGTCCAACTGACCGGCAAGATACTCGCGAAAACCGCCGTACATAACTCAGCCCTTCGAATTCGTTTCTGTCGTCGTCGGCAATCGCCCGGCGATCATTGGTCGGTCCAGTTAAGAATGACTTTTCCAGAGTTGCCACTGAGCATCGCGTCGAAGCCCTGCTGAAACTCGGAGTAGTGAAAACGGTGCGTGATCACCGGGCTGATGTCCAGGCCACTCTGCAGCATGACCGTCATCTTGTACCAGGTCTCGTACATTTCGCGACCATAGATCCCTTTGATGGTCAGCATGTTGAACACCACTGTGTTCCAGTCAATCGACATTTCCGATTCCGGAATTCCCAGCATCGCGATTTTGCCGCCATGCGACATGTTTTCCAGCATGCCCTGGAAAGCGGACGGGTTGCCGGACATTTCCAGTCCGACGTCGAAGCCTTCCGCCATGCCAAGCTCTTTTTGAACATCCGTCAAAGACTGTTCTCGCACATTGACTGCGCGAGTGACTCCCAGTTTCCTCGCCAGATCAAGTCGCCAGGGATTCACATCGGTGATAACAACGTGTCGTGCGCCAGCGTGTCGAACGACAGCCGCCGCCATCAGGCCGATGGGACCGGCCCCGGTGATCAGCACGTCTTCACCCAGCACCGGAAATGACAGCGCTGTGTGAACTGCATTGCCAAACGGGTCAAAAATCGACGCAATATCCCAGTCAATCCCTTCATGGTGATGCCACACGTTGGTCATTGGCAGAGAGATGTACTCGGCAAATGCTCCTTCGCGGTTGACGCCGACGCCAACTGTGTGAGCACACAGATGCCGGCGCCCGGCCAGACAGTTTCGGCACAAGCCGCAAACGACGTGGCCTTCGCCACTAACGATTTCACCGACGTGGAAGTCCTTGACGTTTGAACCGACGTCGACGACCTCGCCGACAAACTCGTGGCCGACGGTCATCGGGACGGGGATCGTTTTCCTGGCCCACGCGTCCCACTTGTAAATATGCACGTCGGTGCCGCAGATGCCGGTTCGATGAACCTTGATCAGCACATCGTTGATTCCGATTTCCGGCTCGGGAACATCTTCGAGCCACAGCCCAACAGCCGCTTCTTTCTTAACAAGCGCTTTCACAGTCAACTCTCCGTCATCATTCAGTCACGAGTCCGGCCACGCGAGTAAGTAACCGGTCAGGCGTCAGTGACGTTCGTGAGAAAGTTCGCGCAGAGACGCTGCTCTGCACGAGCCGTTACCGGCCAGGTCTCTGGACAAGCGAAGCAGTAATCAGGCTCGTCCAAAATCAAAAGGCCGTTCCCTGTAAACAGGGAGACGGCCCGGAATCGACAAAAGTCAGCGTCGGGTATCGACGACTACTTTGGGGCTTTCTTTTCGCGTTTCTTCGGTGCTTCTTTAGCCAGTTCAGCTTCGATCGCCTTGACGACTTCTTCCGAATCCGGATTGACTCCCGTCGCGAATCTTGCCACCGGCTTACCATTGCGGGAGACCAGAATTTTTTCGAAGTTCCAACGGATCGGCCCGGTTTTTTCCAGACCACTTTCTTTGGATGTCAGATACTTGAACAGCGGCGCTGCCTTGTCGCCGTTCACGTCGATCTTTCCGAACATGTCGAACTCGACGCCATAGTTCTTCTTGCAGAAAGAAGCGATTTCGGATTCCGTTCCCGGCTCCTGACCGCCGAACTGGTTGCAGGGAAATCCGACAACAGCCAGCCCTTTCTCTGCATACTTTTTGTGGAGCCCCTGCAGTGGGTCGTACTGCGGAGTGGCTCCGCACTCGCTGGCCACATTCACAATCAGCATGACCTTGCCGCGGAACTGAGCAAGTTTTGTTTCCTTGCCGGTCAGAGACTTCATCGTCTGGCCGTAAATGGGATGCGCTTTCTTTTCATCTGCCTTTTTGGTGTCCTCAGCGGTTGCGAACGACGACGCAGAAACAGCCAGCACAGTCACACACAATGTCAGTTTGACGATTCGAAGCATGGCGGGTCCTCAGTTTCAAAGCCGAACGTCTCAGCGAAGGTGGGGACGCCCCTCATCGAGCAAACGATGAACCGGGTTTAACAGGGCGACAGCCGACAACGTTCCGATCAGAAGTAACGTGGACGCTGAGTATCGTCTTCAGTCGGACTTCGGGCAATGGACCTGGCAGCTGCGCAGGGAGGGCTTTACACCATCGCCGGCTTGACGATCGGTGCAGGTTCGGTCGAGGTCGACGAATTCGAATCGACAGCGTGAACGGGCGTCGTCGCGGACGACGAATTTAGAAAACGCTGCTCGACGCCGCGATGGAACATCTTTCCCAGCACGACCGAAACGACCAGGCAACTGGGTATTGTCACCAGAAGCGTGTCGAGTCGTGAGGTGAAGCCCAGCAGATACAATGCGTGTGACAGCCCTTTGACGATCGGTGCGTGGACCAGGTAAATGCTGTAGCAGGCCAGGCCACAACCTGTGAACGGAGCCACCAGATGCTGCCGCGCGATCGTCGCGTCAAACCGGTGCAGGCTCACCAGAAGGATTGCAAACAGAAAGGCAACCACGTTCGACTCGTGCAGGTGGTGATCCAGATCCCAGTACGAATTCATCTGAAGCAGCTGATGCAGTGAGGCTGCCAGTAGAACGCCGACGAGAATCCAGGACTGCTTTCGGGTTCCGTGAATCAGAACCTGGTAGACACCTACTCCTGCCGCGAATTGCAGCCACAAACCGTCAATGAAGAAACCTCGAAACGCCGGGTGGCTGGGAACAAGCACCGTCAATGCAGCGACGATCGCGGTGATCCCGGCAAGCGACCGGTAGAAATGTTTCGGAGTCAGGAACAGGCACAGGCCAGTGACGGCGTAAAACTGCTCCTCGTAACAAAGCGTCCACAGATGCCCGAACAGAAGACTGCGAGTATCGCCAACCAGATGGTATCGCCAGGTTTCGGTCAGAGTCAGGCTGCCGAGCCATTGCCAGCTCGAAAACCACCACGGCGCCCAGAAACTCTGAACTCCGTCGTTCATCAGCAGGGGGGCCAGCATTCCGATGGCCGCTGTCAGCGGAAGGGCGATGATTAGAAATATCCAGAGCGTCGGAAATATCCGGCGGAATCGCCGCATGAAGTAGGTCTTGACCGAGCTGTCCTGCTGACGATGACGGTCGACCGAAGCTGAGATGCAATACCCTGAAATTACAAAGAACAGAGGTACTCCGTACCAGAATCGCGTCGTCAGGAAGAGCAGATATTCGCTTACCGAACTCGCCTCACCGGCCCGAACGGTCTCGACCAGCTCCGGCGTTGCTCCGTAGATGTTGGCGTGAAAAATCACAACGATCAGGCAGGCCAGCCCGCGCCAGGCGTCCAGCGAGTAATACCTCGGGTTTCGGGGTTCGCTCATTCAGATACTCAGAGAACGGAGGGGCGATGGATGGACCGCGAAACGTAAGCCCGCGACGCGGCACCTGATTGTCACCCCTGACCGCGATTCAGCTCCGGGAATTGCACGAAGACGGTGACTTATCGGCGAGCGAAAAAGCGACAGCCCGAGATGCTCGCGCCAAGCCACTTCACATGCCCAGCCTGTCATCCCGGTCTTATTGCGATTTTCAAGCGACGCGGCGCTCGAAGTCTGGACACCCACTCACTCGCCCAAACGCACCGCAGGCATCAAGGTCTGGTCAACCACGACACCTCGGACACCACTTGCCGTTGAAGACAGGATCCGGCGTCAGCCAGGAAAAACCATGTTCTCGACGGGCTGAACCAGCTTCAGTTGCGTTTTCGTTTGCTCGATTTGATTATCGAAATGGGTGAAGTGGACCAGGGAGACGATCACTGTTCTCTCGCGCCGCCTTTCGAGGTACTCGTTGAAGTTGTCGAACGTGCCGTTCTCGCCATAGTGCGTCATGAGGCGGCGAAACAACTTTGGAAAAATCGGATGATCATCAGTGACCGACTCGGTTCCCTTCAGTATCAACGCTGCCGACCTGTCGTGTTTCCAGATGCCCTTTTTGCGACGGCGAGCCTGTACCGTTGCTTTGGCCAGGTCGTTGCGAAGGTCGTAAAAAAGCCCTTCGTAAAACGTCGGATAAGCCAGACCGTCCGTCAACATTCTGAAGTTAACACTCTTCTGCAGTTTCGGTGCGTCCAGATTAACGGCGGCTCCTGGCTTGTAAGGACACTTGCCTGCGTACGCAAAGCTGACTGGACGTCGATACCTCTCGGTCGTGCGACTCAGGATGTACCCCGGAGTTCCATCGTCGGCTGACGCCACCCGGTATCGCGACGCCGGCCAGACAACATTACTGATGCCGACCATTTCGAGTAATCGATCAGTTGCAGCGTTGGCGAGTTCTTTCGGTTGATGCCAGGTTTTGCCGCCCGCTCGATAATGTGTCTCCAACGCGTCGATTGCTTCCAGCCGAAGCTGTGCTCGCTGTTTTGAATCAACTCGAACAGCCGGACCATCAAGCAGCTTCCAGTGATCAGGGTCGGTTGCCTTGAAGCGGATCGAATCTCCGTCGGGGGAGAGACCTTTGACGTGGTACGTTCCCGGAATGGCAAAAAAAGGCATCGCAGCTCTCCTGGTCACGGGTTATCAGAATCTGATGTTCGCCCGGATGGGACTGCGGAATGTTAAGTGGTCGAATGAATATTGTGAACTGCCAGAACGGTGTTCCAGTCGGGCCAGGGTTCGTGCTGAGTCGTCCTGCCGCCGCTCGATCGTTCGTCGACGAAGCGTTTTACAAGAGCCTTCAAGCGATGTCCTGTCGAAATCCGTACCCAGTCGTGCAGCAGTTCTTCTCGTTCATTCGGGGAAAGCTGCCAGTCGATATTCAGTTGTCGCATTCTCCACACGAGATGATGCAGACAAACGGCAACGGCCACCGAGATGTTGAAGCTTTCCGTAAAACCGTACATCGGAACTCGCATGATGTGCGTCGCCAGCTGCATCGCGTTGGGGGAGACGCCTTCCTTTTCGTTTCCGAACAGCAACGCCGTCGGCTTTGAAATGTCGTACGTTTCGAGATCGCAGTTAGCGTCGTGCGGACTGGCCACCACGATCTGATACCCATCGGCTCTCAACTTCTCGATGCAGGCCCGCGTGCTGTCCGGCTGACTTTCCGAATAGTTGTGGCGGTGCATTGTCAGCCACTGCGTCGCTCCGCGAGCGATGTCGACCGCAACGTCAAAGCGGTTGCGATTTTCGATGACATGGAAATCCTGAATGCCGAAACAGTCGCAACTTCGGACGCAGGCACTGGTGTTGTGAGCGTGGCAAATATCCTCAACAACCACAGTCAGATGCCGAGTCCGCTCAAGGATTAAACGCTGAAGTAGACCTTTCCGGTGCGGTGTCAGAAATTCCGCCAGATACGAAGTCAGCTCACGCTGGTACTGTGGATCGTCCTGCGGTCTCCCCAAAGCCGACGGAGAAATTTCGCTGAGAGTTTTTCGAGTCATGTGTTCGTGGGGGTTGATCGACGTTACTGCTGAGCCGCTCGCCGGGAGCGTTCCTGAATCACGTACGCTGCCGCCCGGCGTTCGTTAGCGTTTCCGTCTGCGGCGAGTTTCTGAAGTGCGACGGAAGTGTCGCGAGGCAGCGGCTTCAACTCAACCAGCAGACCTGCCGCGCGACGGCGAAGCTGCCGATCATCGTCCGACAGAGTTTTCACCAGAGCTGCCGCCACCATCTGCGGAGTTCGTGAAATCTTCCAGACAGAGTCAACAGCTTCGATGCGAACCTTTGTTGACGAACTGTCGAACGATTGTCTGAGAGATTCGACGGCTGACTTCGCGGCTGGCCTGACCTGTCCGAGCGCCTTTGCCGCTTGCCATTGAACGTCCGGACTGCCGCGTTCAAGCAGATCGACCAGCGACGCAACGGCGGGATCTCCGACCTGGGCGAGTGCGTTCGCGGCTGCATCCTGGACCGCTGCATTCTCGTCAAGAATCAATCGTTCAAACAGAGAGTTCATCGCCCCTTCGGCTCGAGGTCCCAGCGCCCCCAACGCGTCGCAGGCCCGGCGACGAACATCCGCGTTGTCGTCTTCGGTTGCCCGCCCCAACGCCGGAATCGCTCCCACAGCCAATGGTCCGGCGAAAGCCAGTCCGTCGATAATCGTCTGTCGGAGAAGAATTGATTCGTAGTCGCTGGCCCGTCGCGGCTTCATCAGTTCTGTGGTCAATACACCAATCGCTGCTGAAGTGCGGATCTGCCCAAGTGTGTCGGCAGCCAGCACTCGCAGTTGTGACGACGTTTCTGGCGATCTTAAAAAAACAGTGACGCTCGGCACGGCATCGGCAGCAACATGGCCGAACCGACCAAGACTTTTCATACACCAGTAACTGGTGTTCGCAGCGGTCGACACTTCTTTTGCACCAGACGCGACCGGCTCGGACGATCTCGCTTTACCGGACCGGTCGAGAATTTCGATCAACACCGGAACTGCGTTCCTGGCTGGTTCGCCGATTCTCGCCAGCATCATGGCTGAGCGTTCCCGTAGCCCGGCCTTACTCTGACGGGCACGGAGCGAATCGAGCAGGATCGGAACCGCCGCCGACGCCTGTCGGCCTGTCGGATCAAGTGCCGAAAGCAATGCCTCAACGCGCGCTTCGTCGTGAGAAGCTGGCTCGACATCGTTTGAACATTTCTCCCGAGTCGTCGCCTTACTGACTGGCGTGACCGATCGGTCAGAAACTCCCTGCCTGACCTCTGCCGACTTCGAGGAACTGGAAGCAACAATGAAAAAAAATACGAAGACAGCAGCAAGCAAGGCGTGTTCTAACATTTGAACAAGCCGTTCAGGAAGGAAGGATGTTGCCTGGAATTTGCCTCTCATAGCGATAGAGTTTGCAGCATCCCGCCACCCATGAAAACCAGAGAGTGGTAAATGGATCGACAGCTCTGGTTTCGTACGAGCCATTTTCACGGCCTTTGAACCGGTCGACTTGCGATGAGTTAGTCGCAGACTCTTTGCAGGCCGGTCGTTACTTCGGAATTCCCAATGGACCTTTTGATTGCTCTGGTCGCTCTGGCCGCGATGGAAATCGTGCTCGGCATCGACAATATCGTCTTCATTGCCATCCTGACCGATCGGCTGCCCGAGGCGAGGCGCAGCGCCGGACGTCGAACAGGTCTTCTGATCGCTCTTGTGATGAGAATCGGTCTGCTCTTCGGGATCAGCGCTGTGATGCAGTTGACCTCACCGGTCTTTGCGTGGACCGACATCGGTGCGCCGGATGCCTGGTTCGAAGTCGCCGCCAACGCCCAGTTCCCGGATCACGAAGCGGAGAGGCTGACCGAAGTTCGAACGGTGTCCGGTCGCGACCTGATCCTGCTGCTGGGCGGTCTGTTTCTGATCTTCAAAACGGTCAAAGAAATGCACGAACAGATCGCTGGCGAGCACCATCTCACGGGCTCCGGGACTCCAATCACCTTCACGGCGGCGCTGGTTCAGATCGCGCTGCTTGACCTGGTCTTTTCACTGGATTCGGTCATCACCGCCGTCGGCATGGTCGACGACGTTCGCATTATGATCGCCGCGGTGATCATTGCCGTCGGAGTCATGGTGGCCTTCGCCGATCGTATCAGCAATTTTGTCTCGGCTCATCCGACGCTGAAAGTTCTGGCACTCAGCTTCCTGCTGCTGATCGGCGTGATGCTTCTGGCCGAAGGCGTCGGCACCCATGTCGAAAAAGGTTACATCTATTTCGCGATGGCGTTCTCATTGTTCGTTGAGTTTCTCAATATGAAAGTCCGCTCGAAAGAGGAGCCTGCTCCTGCTGTCGCGGACGTCTGATATCCGATTTCCCCGTTTCGAACTCCAAATTCAATCTCGCAATGATCCAGAGAATCATGACTGCTGAAGAGTTTGCCGAGCAGAAGTACGACCTCCCCGATGGTGGCCGCTGGTCAGAATTAATCGCGGGCGAACCAGTCATTCTTGAGCAACCCTCTGACGCGCACGGAAACGTCATCCGCAACCTGTCGCGTTTTCTGGCCCAATGGATCGAGGAAAAACAGGTTGGGTACGCGTGCTTCGACCTCGGCATCATCGTCCAGCGAGCCCCCGACACCGTCATCAACCCAGCCGTCAGTTACTTCGTAACCGGTAACCGCTGGGACGAAACCGACAAGGTCGTCACCGACACGAAGCCGGCGATTGTCATTGAGGTTGCCTCGACCATCGATCGACGTCGCAACATGCCGGACAGAATTGCTCATTACCGGAACATAGGCGTTCCCGTTTCCATCGTCATTGACCCTATGGAATTGAAAGTTGCGGTTCACACTGGAGCCGACGACGTCGACGTCCTCCATCGTGACGAAGTGCTGACATCCGGGGCTGCCTGGATCGATGACTCAATTGATCAGCCACTGTTCGCCGGCCTGACGATTCCTGTCAGCGACATCTTCGAACAACCTGAATGGTGGCAATGGAAGAGCCGCCCGGAGTGATTTTTCCATCCTTTAACCTGACCGCCGATAGACGCTGATTCTCGCCTGAAACATTTGCGTCTCTCGGCGATCATCTGGGCCTGACCTGTCGAGAATCAATTCTGAGATCACACCAGCCTTCAAGGCTTCCATCCAGTGGTCATTCACCTGAAACGTTGAACTCGGAAGCAAAGCAAATGCCTGACAACGAAAACGTACCATCGACCGCCCGAATCGGAATCGTCACGGTTTCAGACCGAGCCAGCCGAGGTGAATATGAAGACCGCGGTGGCCCGGCGATTCATGATTACCTCGGCGAAGTGCTCTCATCCTCCTGGGAACCCGTCGCGCGAGTTATTCCCGACGAGCCGGCCGTCGTCCAGCAGGCGTTGATCGAACTGTGCGATCAGGAAGGCTGCTGCCTGGTCATCACGACAGGCGGCACCGGCCCGTCAGAACGCGACATTACTCCGGAAGCGACCGAAGCCGTCTGCGAAAAAATGATGCCCGGCTTTGGCGAGCTGATGCGAAAGGTCTCGCTCGAAAAAGTTGCCACGGCGATTCTTTCCCGACAGACAGCCGGCATTCGAGGCGGAGCACTCATCGTGAACCTGCCCGGTCAGCCGAAGGCGATCTGTGAGTGTCTCGATGCCGTCTTCCCGGCCATTCCGTACTGCATCGACCTGATCGAAGGCCCGTTCCTCACCACGAACGAAGCTCGCCTCGTCGCCTTTCGCCCGAAGAAGAAACCAGGGCAGTAGAAAAACGCCAGGCGAGCAATTTCTGATTCGGTGCCGCTGACTCTTTTTCAGCCGAACTTACCACGTCCAGTCTGTTACGCCGGGGAGATTCTGAAGGCACTCGGCAGCTGGCCACTGGCCCTTGTAAAGAGCGACGATAATCTCGCCACACATGCCGAACATCCCGTTGTGAGACTCAATGTCCAACCCCGCGATGTGACCGCTGAGCAGGACATTGTCCAGTTCCAGCAGCGGACTGTCGGTCGGCAGCGGTTCGACTTCGTAAACGTCCAGGCCTGCTCCTCGCAGGTGCCCGCTTTTCAGCGACGCAACCAGATCGATTTCGTTAATCAGCGATCCGCGGGCCGTGTTGATCAGGACGGAACCTGGCTTCATTTTTGCCAGTGATTCCCTGTTGATCATATGAACGGTTTCGGGCGTCGACGGCGAGTGTAGCGACACGTAATCCGATCGCGAGTAAAGGTCGTCGAGGCTGACCAGTTCGATCTGCCACTCGGTCGCGAATTCTTTGTTCGCAAAGGGATCGTACGCGACGACGTTCATTCCCAGGCCACGGGCACGAGTCGCCACCGCCTGCCCGATTCGTCCCAGCCCGACGATGCCCAGCGACGTACCCATAACCCGCGGGAACGCACGGCGAATCCATTGCCCGGACCGAACGTGCTGATCCTGTTTCGGGAAGTCGCGTGCAACTCCCATCAGGAGACTGATGGTGTGCTCCGCGACGGCGTGATGGTTCACGCCAGGCGTTGTGGTGACGAGGATTCTTTTCTCGTTGCAGGCTTCCAGATCGACGGCGTCAAAGCCGACGCCGCTCCGCGCGATGATTCGCAGTTCGGGGCAGTTTTCAACCACCCGGCGAGTGTACGGCTCCGAACCAGCGATCACGGCTGAGCACCCAGCCATCGCCGCGATCAGGTCATCTTCCCGCCACAGGTCGCTGCCTTCTGGCTTGAAAACGAGTTCGAAGCCCGCATTCCGGAGCGTCGCGATGTGTGGCCCCTCTTCTCCATTGAGTGAAAAGACTGCGGCTTTCAGCATGTGAAAATCTTTCTTCAGTTTCGAGTAGATCAGACTCTGCCAGACGAAGTTTCGACGCCAGCATTCCCGTTTATCAATTCCCGGTCCCGTCAGGCGGAGCTTAGCCTGCGGAAACCGAATTTTTTCTGAGTGCATTCTTTCCAGGTGCAAACTGATCGGGATCATTGCGATCGAACGAGGCGAATCCAAGCGACCTGCGAAGGGGACACCGTGACAACGCTCGACTATCATTCGCGTCCCAGGGGCATTCGCATTCTGATGGACCGTTTTGTTTCGTCGAGGAATCTTCGCACCGATGAGTTCCGAATCCGCAAACGCCGCGTCACACAATGTTGCTGCGTTCTTCGCCGAACTGAGCCGCATCTATCAGGCGGACCGAATTCTGACGAACAACGCTCAGCTTGCGCCGTACGAATCTGACGGGCTAACGTGTTTCCGTGCCAGGCCTTGCGGAGTCGTACTGCCGGAAACTCAGCAGGAAGTCATCGACACGGTAAAGCTTTGTCATCGTTTTGAAATTCCGTTTATCGCGCGAGGCAGCGGAACAAGTCTTAGCGGTGGTGCGGTTCCCATCGAGAACGGCCTGGTCATCGCCATGAACCGGCTGAACCGGATTCTGCGATACGACGCGCAGCAGCGAGTGGCTGTGGTCGAACCGGGCGTTATCAATCTGAAAGTTTCTCAGCACGTTGCGGGCGACCAGTTGTACTACGCCCCCGATCCTTCCAGCGGCCCGGTCTGCACGATTGGCGGAAACGTCGCGTTCAACTCGGGCGGTGCTCACTGTCTGAAATACGGGATGACATCGAACCATGTGCTCGGCATCAAGGCGGTGCTGCCTGATGGTCAGGTTGTCGAGCTTGGCAGCGATAGTCTGGAATCGGTCGGTCCGGATTTGACAGGTATGTTCATCGGCAGCGAAGGTCTGTTCGGAGTTGCTCTGGAAGTCACGCTGCGTCTGCTGCCCAAACCGGAAAAGTATTACACGCTTCAGGCGGCTTATGATTCTCTGGAAAAGGCGGGAAATGCCGTCGCGATGGTGGTCGCCTCAGGACTGCTGCCCGGCGCGATGGAGATCATGGATCGACTTTCGATGGACGCCGCCGAGGCCGCCAGCGCCGCTGGTTATCCCAAAGATGCCAAAGCGATTCTGATCGTCGAACTGGAAGGCACCACCGACGAAGTCGATGCCGAGATGCCCTTGCTGCACGGAGTGATCGAAGAGTCGGGCGCTTACACTGTTGAAGCCGCACGTGACGACGAGCATCGTCTGAAAATCTGGAAGGGCCGCAAGAGTGCGTTCTCGGCGGTCGGTCGGCTCAGTCCAGACTTTATCGTGCAGGACGGCGTTGTGCCTCGGACGAAACTTGCTGAAGCACTCGGTGAAATCGAGCGACTCAGTCAGGAATACGGAATCCGAGTGGCTAACGTTTTTCACGCGGGCGATGGCAATCTGCATCCGCTGGTCATGTTCGATGGTCGCGAAGAAGGAGCGTTGCACAAGGCCGAAGAACTTTCCGGGGAGATCATTCGATTGTGCATCCGACTGGGCGGATCCATTACTGGTGAACACGGCGTCGGACTCGAAAAGCGAATGTACCTCGGCGAAATGTACGGCGAGGACGACATTGAATTCATGCACCGGCTCCAGGGAGCGGTCGATCCTCAGGAACTGGCCAATCGAGGGAAGAAGCTGCCTGCCGCGACGGCTCCTGCCTTGTTAACCCGCGGTGCTCACCCATTGGAAAAACAGGGTGTCATTTTCCGGGACTGAATTCTCTTCGACGATCCGATCTCTCCTGAAAACTTTCTACGCGACCTTGAACATGCACCAGCCGACCAACATCCAGGAACTTCAGGACATCGTCCGAACGTCTCAGCACATTCGAGTGTGCGGAGCGGGGACGAAGCCCGCCTTGTCAGACGGAGCAACCCTCGGCACGTCGGGCATGAGCGGAATTCTTGAATATGAACCCAGTGAGTACACCTTCACCGCCCTTGCCGGGACGCCGCTTTCCGAGATTCGCGACGCCCTGGCAAAGAACGGGCAACTTTTTCCCTTCGATCCGCCATTCGTTGAAGCCGGAGCCACGCTCGGAGGCACCACTGCCAGCGGCCTCTCGGGGCCGGGGCGTTTTCGTTACGGCGGGATTCGAGACTTTATTCTCGGCGTGAAGATGGTCACCGGAGAAGGTCGAGCCGTCTTCGGCGGTGGCAAGGTTGTTAAGAATGCTGCCGGGTTTGATATTCCGAAACTGGTCACAGGATCGCTCGGCCGTCTGGGCGTGCTGGTTGAACTGACTTTCAAAGTGTTCCCGACCCCTGAAACGTGGACGACCATTCGAGCAGACTTTTCGGGAATTCAAGTCGGCAACGCCGCGATGATTAAACTCGCAATGGCTCAGGAAGAGTTGCAATGCCTGGACCTCGAACCGTCCGGTCGACTCTGGCTGAGACTCGGCGGTCTTTCCGCGGCAGTCGCGTCGAGAGTTGATCGAGTTCGCAATCTGCTGCTGCAGGCCGAGTCGAACGTGAAAATCGAAACGCTCAGCGGCAACGATGACGCTCAACTCTGGAGCGACGTTCGCGAGTTTCGCTGGGTGCCCGAGAATCATCAGCTCATCAAGTTGCCGGTCTCGCCCGCTCAGGTTGTTCAGGCAGAGTCACTGCTAACCACAGTCAGCTTTGAAAACATTCGTCGATACAGCGTCGGTGGCAACGTCCTTTGGCTGGCCGTTCCTGAAACTGTCGGTCGTGACGAAGTTGATCGGTTGTGCCAGCAGCTTGGGCGACCGGCTCTGGCTTTGACCGGAAGCTGGAGCGATCCTCAACGAGGCCCTCGGCAAGGCCAGGCGTTTGCCGACCGACTGCTGAAAGTTTTCGATCCCGATTCGCGGCTCAACTTCGTACCGACGGCGTAACGCACTTTTCACGCAACCTGTAAACCTTGCGACGGCATTTTCATGCAGCACGATATTCCCGTTGATCAGATCGGCCCTCTGGGGCTGCCGATGGCCGATGCCGTCCAGAAGTGCGTGCATTGCGGATTCTGTCTACCAGCCTGTCCGACCTACGCGGTTCATGGCGAGGAAATGGACTCGCCACGTGGTCGCATCTTCCTGATGAAAGAAGTCCTGGAAGGAAACGTCGAAGCTGGCGAAGCCGAGCCCTACATCGACAAGTGCCTGAGCTGTGTCGGCTGCGAAACAGCCTGTCCTTCCGGCGTGCCCTATGGCGAACTGATCACGGCCTTTCGAGCGACGAGTGAAAGCAAACGCGAGCGATCGGTCATTGACAAAACACTGCGGCGATTCATTCTTGAAACGTTGCCGTACCCAGGCCGTTTCCGGATGGCGGCAAAGCTGGGCGGAGTCGGACGCATTTTCAGAAAGGCAATGCCCGGACGACTTGGAGACATGCTCGACCTGCTTCCTGAGGAGCTCCCTCCGGCACAGCATCTGCCGGAAGTTTTTCCGGCGGAAGGCGAGCGCAAAGGTCGGGTTGCATTGCTGGCCGGCTGCGCTCAGCAGGTGCTCGCTCCGGATATCAACTTTGCCACGCTTCGAGTTCTCGCAAAAAATGGAATTGAAACAGTCATTCCCAGGCAGCAGTCCTGCTGCGGAGCACTGGCTGCTCACACCGGAGCCATCGGTCAGGCAAGGCAGTTTGCAAAGCAGAACCTAAACGCGTTTCCGGCGGACGTCGACGCGATCCTCACCAACGCTGCCGGCTGCGGATCGGGCATGCACGAGTACGCGTTGTGGCTTCGCGGCGAGCCTGAACAGGCCGTGGCTGAAGAATTCGTCAAACGAGTCTGCGACGTCAGCGTCTTTCTGGCGAAGCTGGGAATCGTCGCTCCGCCCGAGCTTTCCTTAAAAACACGTCTTGCTTATCACGACGCGTGCCATCTCGCCCACGCTCAGAAAGTAAAGTCTCAACCGCGACAACTGCTGGCTTCAATTGGCAACCTCGAACTGGTTGAAATTCCCAATGGAGAAATGTGCTGCGGCTCGGCGGGAACTTACAACCTCGAACAACCGGAAACTGCCGCTGAACTCGGCAATCAGAAAGCGCGGTCGGTCATTTCGACCGAACCCGACGTCGTCGCCACGGGAAACATCGGCTGCATGACGCAGATCGAAACTCACCTGTCGAAGGTTGTCTTTGGAAAACGCATCCCGGTTCTGCACACCATGCAGATTCTCGACCGAGCCTACCGAAACGAACCGCTTTGTTGAGCCGTTCATTTTCATGATTTCAGATTTTGATGGTGCGGCGAGACGCACCCTGCGGCAAAGCAGCACAGACAGAGCCAGTGGCACACGACCGGCCAGACGGCTATCTCAGCCATCCCTTTCGCCAGAAGTAAAACAGCATCACGCCGGCAATCATTGCCATCACCCCCAGCGCGAACGGGTAACCGAGTTGCCATTGCAATTCGGGCATGTTCCACGGCGAGGACTCAGAGTCGAAGTTCATGCCCCACAAACCTGTGAAGAATGACAGCGGGATGAAAATGGTGGCAATGACCGTCAGCACTCGCATTGTTTCGTTGGTGCGATCAGTGACCTGGGAGAAGTGGAACTCACGCAGGTCCGAGCACATTTCGCGGAACGTGTCGATGGCGTCGATGATCTGAGTCGTGTGGTCCTGGCAGTCGCGCAGGTAGATTCGGGTTTCCGGTTTGACGAGTTCTGCCGACCCGTCAGTCCGCCTCATAATCCCCAACGCTTCCCGCTGACGAAGAAAGAGTCGTCGAGCTCGGACCAGTTCGTGCCGGATGGTGTGCAGTTGCGAGACGGCGTTTGTGGCTTCATTGTCGGTGATCTGTCGATCGATTTCGTCGAGCGTGTCTCCGTAATGCTCGACAACCGGGAACCATGCGTCGACGACCGAGTCGAGCAGCGTATAGGCGAGATAGTCCGGTCCTTCAGAACGAATTTGACCACGACTTTCTCGAAGGCGATCACGAATTGGCTCGAAACAGTCGCCGTGCCTTTCCTGAAAGGTCAATACATAGTCGTCTCCGACGAAGATACTGATTTGCTCTGTTTCGAGATGCGGGCCAGAGACAGGTATTCGTGTGACGAGAAAAAGCGCCTCACCGTAGAACTCAGCTTTGGGCTGCTGGTGAACGTTGACGACGTCTTCCAGCGCGAGTGGATGAAGATTGAAGACACGGCCGAGTTCCTGAATCGTTCGCTTGTCACCCAGCCCGGTGATGTTGACCCAGGTGATCGGTCGCCGGCGCAGGAGTGGCTCGACTCGTGAAACGCCGGGGATACTTTCTTCTTTCAGCTCGTCTGGACCGTAACTGAGAATACGAATCTCTGGTTTCTGGGCAGTCGGATCCGTTTCCACCGTTCCAGGTGCCGCTCCAGGCGCCGAGTGTCGGCGAAAAAGAGCGCGACGAACGTGCCGGCCGGCATGCTTATGATCCTTCATAGGAATCCTTTCCACAGGTTCAGGTTTCGATGTGCGGCTCACTTATCCCGAATACAGCTCGAAAATCGGTGTACCAGAGCTGATGACGTAAGGCCGGTCTGTCAGATCCTTGAAATGGCCGGCAGAATCGATGCCCAGAGCGTGAGCGATTGTTGCCGTCACATCCCAGGGGCCGAACTTTTTGCTGACAGGGTATCCGGCGTGGCGGTCTGATTTTCCCACGACACATCCCGGCGTCACTCCAGCTCCAGCGAAAACGATCGAGTACGTCCCTGCCCAGTGCTTGCGTCCAGGAGTTGCTCCATCGAAGCGAGGCTCCAGAGCGACCAGCGGCGCGCGACCGAACTCGCCCATGCAGACGACAAGGGTTTCATCAAGCAAACCTCGTGTGTCGAGATCTTCAAGCAGCGCCGAAAAGCTCTGGTCGAACTTCGGAAGCAGGTGCTTGCCCATGACCTGAAAGATGTCGTTGTGCGTGTCCCAGCCGAATTCTTCGTCGTCCGCGTACCTGTCCTGTCCACGGTTGGAATGATTCCACACGACGGTGACGAGTGGCGTGCCAGCTTCCACGAGCCGCCTGGCCAGCAGGCAGGCCTGGCCCGACCGATGTCGACCGTAGCGGTCTCGCAGCGCGGCGGGTTCGGCATCAAGGTTGAAAGCCTCGCGAGCTTCCGGGCGATCGAGCATGTCGAACGCCTGCCGGTACAGTGCCTGCATGTCGAACATGGGTGACGAAAACTCGGTACCAGCGTCGGTTGCGAATGCTTCAAGGTGAGAAAGTAATTCTGCTCGACCGCCGCGACGTTGACTGTCGAGTGTGGCGATCGGAGTCAGCCCCGGAACCGGTGGTCGCCCAGTCGTGACGTCGCCGACGACCATCGGGTCGAAGTCTTTGCCAAGCAGGCCGCCGAACTGGCCGGGACCAATCTCAAAGGGCACTTGAGCCGGACCGTTGACCATCACAGACGTGTGGACGAACTGTTGGGTCGGTCGCACACGCTTGAGAACAGAACCGAAAAACGGATGATCGGTCGGCATGGGCAGCGGATTCGACGACAGCCGCTGGTGATACGTCCCGGTCATCGCCAGGTAGAAAGCTGAACCGTGGTCGAGATCCTCGTGAGACATTGTTCGGACGATGCTGTATCGGTCGGCCAGTTTCGCGAGCCGTGGCATCCTGTCCGAGATAATTGTTCCGGGTACGGACGTCGGAATCGCTCCGAAAGCTCCGCGCACCTCGACCGGAGCATCGGGTTTCGGATCCCATGATTCAAGCTGACTTTGCCCACCATTGGCAAAGACCACAATTACCGATCTGGCTCGACCGAATCCCGGCAGTGAATCCGAAACTGATCGCGCCGGATCCGCCGCATTGGCACGACGTATGCGAAGTAGTTCGCCGAGCAGAGCAAACGCCGAAGCGCCGGTCGAATTCAGCCAGTCACGACGATTCATGGATTCTGAACTCCCTGGTAATTTCAGCCTTGCGTCCAGGCTGAAACTTCGCGGCTGTGGATGATTCGCAGAATGTGAACAGCGAGTAAATTCCAAAGCGGGCGGTGATTCCCGCTGGCTTTGCCTGTCCGGAGGCGGACGACAGCGCGCTTGCAACCAACACTGGTCAGAGCCTCGCACAATCTGGCAGCGTATTCAGCGATCGACAACTCTAACGCCTGCTCGACGAATGTCTTACCTCGAATTTAATCGAGACATTTTGAGACGTGGAAACTCCCTTAAGCCTGCAGATATCGCCTTAAGACGAGAACGGGACAGGTGAGTCCGGTCAACCAGAGCAAATCGTCCCTGACGAATTTGTAATTGCACCGAATCAATATGTGACAAATAGCGGGCTTCGAAACGGTGTATGGCTGAGGTCTCGGACGATTTATCGGGACGTACTCAAACTTGTAATTTCCTGCTTTAGGAGTTGCTGCATCCCACAGTGCTGGGTGTGATGTTTGTCACCGTAAACAATCGAAATCTGGGTTACGGAAGGTTGGAGCACAGGCAGGTTCCGCAGGCATCTGCTGCTGGAAAAATCCGAATTTTAAATCGAGCTTACATTGGTTTTTGTGAACTTAATTGGTCGATTTATAACGTTTATAACGCGATTCGCCGATGGCAACGAGAATTCAATCGACAATCGGCGAGATCCACGGATTTCTCAACACGGCACCTATACAAAAGGCCGCGTGTCGCCATGCTGCGCGTGTTTTTTGCTGATCGGACCGACTGAGATTGGCTTTATCTGGAATTTCTCCGCCGACGGAGCAAGCGCGATTCTGTCGTAGTCGTCCCGGTCGGACATCCTGCGGATTGAGTTTGCCAACAACGTTGTACCGCACATGTTGACTTTGCGGCTTTCGTGGAAGGTTCCAGCCGGACGATTGACCGAATCTGGCGGTGTATTTATCGATTGGCTGAGACTTTTGGCGGATGTCGGCGAGTCGGTCCTTCTGCGAAAGGGAATTCGCATAGAGCCAGATTCTGCTCTGAGTTAGCATTCCGCCCCCGCTGGCGGAGCCGGCTTGAAGTGCAAGTTCAGGGACGAATTATGTGGAACTCATCACGACGCATCGCGCTGTTTTCAACTTCGCTCGTGCTGCTGGGAGCTGGCCTGTTCGGCGCGGCCTGGTTGGCCCACTGGCTGCCGATCGAAATCGGAGAGGCAGAAACCGGCGACCTGGCGACTCGACAAACGCTTGAAGAACTGGACGCGCTGGACTGGTCGAGCTTCACCAACCCTGACAACATCGACGCGGGTGACGCTGCTTCGCCGTTTGTGCATTCGCAAAGTGAACCGGACGTTGCCACGGCTAGACATAAGTCCCAGTTTGCCGACACCGGTGAGTTCGTGGACCGAAATCGATTTCTCGATAATGGCTACTCCGAGCCGGACAATGCTTCCCGCTTGTCTCAGAGCGGCGAGGTTCTGACGTCGCACAGCATTCCGGACGAATTTCCTGCGTCAGATTTCAGAAACAATCGTCAGCAGAATCTGGCAGGTTCAACCGCCAACCGGTCGATGTTGTCGACAGAATTCGGGCAGGCGGGATCTCAACAACACAACGTACAGCAGATTTCGGGTACCGCTTCGTCGGGATTCGGAGCGGCGGCTGGCGGACGTTCCGTTCAATCGATTCCTGCCGGTGATTCAGGGAGTGCTCCGCCGAATCTGTTTGATGCCGAAGAGTCTCCAACGTTTGGCGAGGCGCGTGCATTTCCAACTGAAGTCGCTTTTGCCGAACGGGCGGCAACGCTGGATCTGTTCGAACCGGAGCAATCAGAGCCCAACGAAACGCCACCACCGTTCGAAAATGACTCATCATCCCGGTCCGGACAGACAAAAGATGCCACCGTTCGAACAGCCGCTCGAGCGACTGATGACGATGCCCTTTCAACGCCATCTGCTCAAGGTGTACAGGAAAAACTGCAACAGATCGACGAGTGGCTGACGGATCGCAACTTTGTTGCCGCTCACCGCGAACTGTCGACCTTGTACTGGAACAATCCTGAGTTGAAGTCGACGATTCTTGAGCGGATCGAGAAGAACGCTCAGGTCATTTACTTTGAACCGCAGCCGCATTTTCTCGAACCGTACGAGGTTCAGTCAGGTGATTTTCTTCAGCGCGTGGCACCGAAGTACGGACTCAACTGGGAATACCTCGCGGCGTTAAACAGGATCGATCCGCGAAGAGTGCGTGCCGGACAGAAACTCAAGGTGATCAAAGGCCCGTTCTCGGCGTTTGTGGATCTCAGCGACTTTGAACTGACGATTCATTGTCATGGATTTTTCGTGAAGCGTTACTCCATCGGAACAGGCCGCGATGGTTCAACACCAGTTGGCAAGTTTGCCGTGCTGGACCGAATCGCGTCGCCTCAATATACCGACCCGAATGGTCGAGTCATCGAGGGCGGGCAACCAACCAATCCGCTGGGAACTCACTGGATCGATCTGGGCGACAGCTACGGAATCCACGGAACGATCGAGCCGAATTCAATCGGCAAAGCAGAATCCGCCGGCTGCGTGAGAATGCGAAACGAAGACGTCATCGAAGTCTACAACTTCCTGGTCAAGGGCAGCGAAGTCGTCATTCGTCCGTAGCCTGGTTTTGAAGCAACACGGTAGGGTGCGTACTATCCATCAGACGCTCGGTTATCGTGCTGGAGCAAACTGTCTTGTCCTTTCTGTTGAACCTGGTTTACTGCCTGCTGCTGACTGCGGTGTCGCCGGTCCTGGTTTACCGCAGCCTGGTTCACGGCAAGTATCGCACAGGGTGGAGCGAGAAACTTTTCGGCAGCCTGCCTGATCTCGGCAGCGTTTCCGATGGCCGGGAACGTTACTGGTTTCACGCGGTCAGTGTCGGAGAGGTGCTGCTGCTGCAGTCAATTCTTCCAGAACTGCGGTCGCGATCGCCCAAAGCGGAGATCGTTCTGACAACGACAACCACAACCGGGCATGACGTTGCTCGTCACAAATTTCCCGACGTCACGATCGGGTACTTTCCGCTGGATTTCTCATGGGCGGTCCGCCGAGCACTGTCGCGGATCCAGCCAACGCAAATCGTTCTCGTCGAGCTGGAGCTCTGGCCGAACTTTCTGAAGACGGCTCAGGAAAACGGGATCCCTGTCTCCCTGATCAATGGTCGGCTGAGTGAAAAAAGCTTTCGAGGTTACTCAAAAGTGCGTTGGCTGCTGCGTCCGGTGTTGCAGTCGTTCAATCTGCTTGCTGTGCAGAATGAAACCTATGCGGAGCGATTTCTGGCTCTTGGAGTCCGCAGCGAATGTCTGCACGTCACCGGCTCAGCGAAATTTGACCGAGTCAATTCGGATCGCCGAAACGAACACACGCTGCGTCTTCGTCGAGCCTTCGGACTGGCGGAAAACGAACCCGTTTTTATTGCAGGCAGTACGCAGGATCCCGAAGAGAAGATCGCACTGGAGACCTGGCTGGAACTGTGTCATGAATTCCCGGAACTTCGACTGATCCTCGTGCCGCGTCATAAAGAACGTTTCGCAGAGGTAGCCCGGCTGATCGAGTCGTACGGGCTTCCTTTACTTCGGCGATCTGCCATCGACGTTGAAGAAGAGGCCGCTGGCGCCGAAGTCCTGGCCGAGGCAAAGCCGGTCATTCTGCTCGACACACTTGGCGAGCTGTCCGCCTGTTGGGGACTTGCTGACTTCGCCTACGTCGGCGGCAGTATGGGCAGCCGAGGCGGGCAGAATATGATCGAACCTTGCGCTTACGGCGCTGCCGTTTGTTTTGGCCCAAACACTCGCAACTTCCGCGACGTGGTCGAGTCGCTGCTCGCTCGCAAGGCGGCGAAAATCGTTGACGACAAGTCTGCGCTGACAACTCTGCTTCGCGAATGGCTGGCGAATCGGCAATCGGCGATCAGACAGGGTACCGCCGCCAGAGAGTTTGTTCTGAGCCAGGTCGGCGCTTCAAAACAAACGATTGAACTGCTGCTTGGAACTGAAGAGCAAATCGAAGCTTCCATCGCCGCGTAGAATACCAGAGCGGCTGAGCTGTAACCGTACCGGCGAAGATTTTCAGCGGTGGATGCTTGAGGCGGGAACTCAATGACCTATGCGAGTCCTGGCAGCGAGGCTTCCTGAAACAAATTCTTCAAACGGAGCGGCGGAGTGGGCGTTTTCCCAAATCGAAGTCGCTCAACCGCAACCGGATGATCTTAATCGTTACGTATCAGAAGTGGTCGCTCTCACAATAACGAAATCGATACTGTGTGTTGCCGTCTTGCTGACCTCAACGATGGGCTGTCAACAGTCGATCGAAACCAAAGGAACTACCGTGAACCAGGATGAAAATGCCATTCGTAAATGGTTTGATGATTGGATGACCGCAACAAAAGAAGGTGACCTGGAGTTAGCGAGATCACTTATTGCCGACGATGCGATCTTTCTTGTGCCCGGTGCGGGGCAAATGGATAAGCAAAGCTTCGCCGAGGCCGCGACGGCGTCTGATCCAGATACTGACTTCCAGCTTGACTGCGATCTTCAGGAAATCAGGATCCTTGGTGACCACGCGTGGTTGGTGGCAACCATTTCTCTTGCAATGACGGACAAGGAGACCCAAACGCGTACCTTGATGAAGGGCGATGGTATTTCCATCTTAGAGCGTCGAGGCGACGGCTGGGTCGTTATCCGGGACGCGAACACGATGATTGCTGTGCCCACCGAGTGAGGACGCATAACCACTGTGCCTCCTGCTTTGTTTCGGCACTGCCGTCTCGGGAGCGTATCTGAAATAACTTTCCTGTTTCGTCGGCGACACGTTTGAAGGCTCGCTGAAAATGAAATGGCGACATACCGGCAACGTCAGCCAGCAACGCGACAGTGTGCGGCACTGCGGGGCCAGACGTGGTATACTATTGTGTCTTCAGAATGTTCGTCACAGATTTTCTGTGAACTCTTTTCAGGGTCAGCTTTGAAGAGCATTCACCGGTTCGAAATTACCACCGAGGATTGGAACGCTGTCGACGCGTAGCCATTGGTCGAGCACGGTTGCGTAAGTCTGACGGAAGTCGGTGTGAAATTTCACGTCGCCGTCGTGAAGGTTGGTCAGGCTGGGATGTTTTCCGATCAGGCCGGCTTTTACTCGGTTGCCGGTGAGGAACGCAGGAGCTGCGGCGCCGTGGTCAGTGCCTTCGCTGGCGTTTTCCTGAAGCCGACGACCAAACTCGCTGAATGACATCGTGAGAACTCGATCGCCGTGACCGTGTTCGTCGAGGTCACGCACGAACGCGTCGAGAGCGCCGCTTAATTCCCTCAGCAACGCGGAGTGAGCTGGAGCCTGTCGTGAGTGCGTATCGAATCCGTCGAGCGTCACGTAGTAGATCCGGGTCTTCAGTCCGGAATCGATGAGCTGCGCGACCGTCTTCAACTTCTGGGCGAGGCTGCTGTCGGGATACGCGATGCCTGTTTTGTAGCCGCCGCTCGCTGCTTCGATCTGCTGACTGGCTGAAAGCGCCGACCCCGTACTTGACTCAACAAAACTCAGCAGACCGTTGTCGACCGCCGCCGTGTTCCCGATTTGTGTCACGGTCCTGCGGAGTTGATCGCTGCTGTCTTTCAACCGAAAACGGTCGAGCGACGTGACGGATGGTACGCGGATTCTCTCTGACGAAAGAGCGAGTGGTTGTTTTTCATGACCGAGGTGAATTGCCGGAATGTTCTGCGGAGATTTTGTTTGTGTCTGATCAAGAAACCGACCAAGCCAGCCGTCGTTCCGGATGGCTGTTTTCCGGCGACACGTATGCCAGATATCCATCGACTCGAAGTGCGAACGGTTCGGGTTCGCATAACCCACACCCTGAACGATGGCCAGCCGATTGCTCTCCAGCAGGTCGGCCAGCCCTCGGGCTTCAGGATGAAAACCGTGAGAGCCGTCGATCTTCAATGCGTCGTCTGCTGACACCGCCAATGTCGGACGAGCTTTTCGATAAGCGGACTCTTTGAAAGGAACAACGGTGTTCAAACCATCGTTACCGCCGGAAAGTTGAACCATGACGAGGATCGTGTCGTCATTCGGTCTGGAATCAGCAGCGCCAGCCCGTAAAAGAATCTGCGGCGCGACCGCTCCAATCGAAACGGCGGCGGATGATCCAAGCGAAGACTTGAGAAAGTCGCGGCGGGTTGTCATGGCAAAAGCTTTCGAAGAACAGCCGCGGAGTTCACAAAGAATGCGGATAAGGTGAAGCACTTCTCAGAGGTCTCGGTGTCTTCCGTGGCTGAAAATGTTTTCTGTTCTGAAATCAGGCAAGGTGAAATTGCGGGACGGTGCTCATTGTGTGAACAAGTTCGGCGATGCGACGAGACTTGTCGCCGGTTGCCTGCTCCATGACTGTGACCAGTTCGTTTCTTGCGTCGTCGTGAAACGGTACGGCAAGCAGGATTTCGTCGAGCCAGTTCACCAGTCTTTCGGTTGATTCGGCGCCGTTCTTCCGTGCGAGCGTCTCCAGATTCTGACCGGCAAAACGTGTTGTTTCGTGTCGTAGAAGCTCGCCAACCAGATTCGATCGGCCGAGTAGGGTCGAGGTGTTGATCCAGGTCCGTCCTCCGTCCCAGCCCTTAACATTCGGCGGATAAAAAACGGCCTGGCCGATTTCGTCGAGTCTTTGGGCCACGCGATCGAGATTGGACGAGCCGTTCAGACATCGCAGAAGCCCGATTCCCAGCTCGACGGGCGACCTTACTTTCTGACCGACAGCCAGCGGCGAATAGAAAAGATTGCTGGCAAAGATTCGCTCGACGACGGGGGCGATGTTCAGGTCCGACTCACGTAACAGCCTGGCCAGCGGATCGATCAGATGTTCGGGTGCGGATGGTTCATCGAAGATGAAGAATCGGATCAGTTTTCCGGCGATGAATCGTGGCAACGCCTTCTGCTTCAGGACGATGTCGACGCCTTCTTCGCCGGTGAATGGTCCGGTCTCTCCGAGGATCGTCTTCGTGCCGGTGTCGTGTTGATATTTATTGAAGCGAAAATTCTTGCGGCGCACTTCCCAGCCAGTGAAGCAGCGAGCCAGTTCCTGGATGTCGCGCTCGGTATAGTTGCCTTCGCCCAGACAGAACAGCTCCATGATTTCGCGGGCGTAGTTTTCGTTGGGATGCGCTTTGCGGTTGGTGGTTGAGTCGAGGTAAATCAGCATCGCCGGGTCGCGGGAAATTTCCTGAGTCATCGCTCCGAAGTCACCGAGAGCATGCCGACGCAGTAATCGGTTTTGTGCAAACATCATTTCGGCATCGTCGACTTTTCCAGCGCCTGTCGCGAAGTGACCGTGCCAGAAGAGCGTCAATTTTTCGAGCAGCGGACTTGTTATTGATGCTTCGGGGCCGCGCCACGACGCATTCAGCATTCGATACAACCACCACGCGGCGAGGTTCCGTGAGTTCCCGGTGGCCAGCATGGCTGTTGCCAGTGCGTCGGTTTCTGGATCCCGCTGCGAAGCATCTTCGGCGTTCGTGACGAAGGAGTGGGCGATGTCCGACGGAGATCGCTTCACCAGTTCATCGAGTTCCTGTGAAGTCGCTCCAAATCCGGCTCGGCGGCAGAGGTGCGCCGCCAGTCGTCGGTTCCACGGTTGCTCGTCGGATGGTGTGAAGGGCGACCACGCCCAGCCGGGATCGATGGCGGCAATGTCCTGTGGCATGTCTCGCTCTCAACTTTTCGTCTGAATTGCCAGTTCCAGTTTCAGCTCGCCGTCGGTCGTTTTGATATCGAAGGACATTCCCTTGAACAGGTTGAGCACTTCCAGCAGCAGGCCGATTTCCTGGGCGGACTCTTCTCGCGTCTGACCTTTTTTAATCATGTTCTGAGCGACGAGCTGGTCGCGGTTGTCGGCAAGTGCTTCTCCCAGCGTTTTTGCTTTGAGCCGGATGGCTGTGTTGGATGTTTCGCCTTGAGTCGTTTGTTCGTCGTATGCGGCGTCAATGAGTTCTTTGGCCATTTGCTTTGTGCTGGCGATGAAGAATCGATCTTTGGCGAAGGCAAGGGTCGGCGAGAAGTTGAACTGAATTCTCGCTCGTTCAGAATCCTTTTCGTCAGGCTCGGGAATGAACGAGGCGGTGTAAATTTTATTGTCGCGGTAAATGTCGATGTCCTGATCGAGCTGCGGATTGCCCTGCATCGCCCCGATGACGTTCAGGAATCCGACGAAACTCTGAAACGTTCGTCGCAGTTCGGTTTGCGTTTCTTCAGCTTTCTCCAGGTGACCCGCCAGAGCAAAGCTCGGTAAGCGGAGTGCCGGTTTTGGCTGCACGTCTTCGAAGTTCTGCCGGTTGACGAGAATTTGCAGTGTCGGTCCGAATGATCCAAGGACGTCTTCACCAAAATCTTTACCAGCGAAGAAAGTCGTCAGATTCGCATCGGCCTTGGCGAGTTCGTCATTCATCCGCTCGTCGAACAGGTCACCGGCTCGCAGCCACATTTCTGAGACCTTGCGATAAGTGCTGATCGAGAGAATCGTCGATTCGGTTTCAAGCGGCGCGTCGGCAGTTCCGTTGCCGTCTGGTCCGAACCAGTACTCGCGAAATTCTTCAACCCACTCGTTTTCGTGCGGAGCCGAGAATTGCAGCCGTGTTGACTCGCCGCTGACGTAAAGTGATGCGGTGAAATACGGAGTCTTTCGCAGGTTGGTTAGCACTCCACCGACCAGAAGTTCTGCAATGGGATTTTCCGTTTGATTCCTGTCGAGCCCCTTCGCCAGGCCCGCGTCCCTGACGGTGCCAAGGTCAATCCAGCTCCAGATCGCCGGTTCGCCGTCGATTGATTGGCGCGCGACTGCGAACTTCTCGTTGTCCTTGATCGACGTTCGAGAACCATCCATCAGGCTGTCGAGAATCTTCTTTCCAAGATCGTCCTTGTTGGTCATGATCAGCCACGGACCGGCGACCGCAAATCGAGCATTCTTTTTTCCGTAGATCGTGATGTCGCGATACTGTTCTTCCGGTAGAGGTTCGTTGCCTTTGGAATGGGCGTCGGCACGGCCGAGCTCGATCAGCTTCTTCGCGGTTGCTTGAAGCTTTGCAGCATCGGTGGATCGGACCAGAGCGACGAGACCTTCAGTTTCAGGATGAAACGCGATCGTAATGCCGCCTCCCAGCAGCGTGTCGTACGCTTCCCGCCACTTCATGCCGATCTGTGTTTCGATGTGCGTGCGAATTCCCAGGAACATCATGTAGCCTGGGTTCGAGATCGCTTCCTGGTATTGCGGTTGCTGCTTGACCTTCTTCCAGACGTTGTGCCCGGAGAGCGTGGTCAGCAGGTCGTCCGGATGTTGCATCTCGACAACGGCCAGGCACGAAGCAGGTAGTAGCTCGATTGCAGTCCTGTCGTCAGAGTCCAGCTCAGGCTGGGCGTACGCACTTGTGTGGGCGATTGCAGTAACGATCAGACCGCAGAGCCACACCGTCGTCGGGAAGCGTCGAGTCATTGCTTATTCCATTTATCTGAAATCGTCGAGCGTCGAAACGTCGATCGCTCGCAAACGTAACGAAATCAGCCTACCCGAATCCGTCCCTGCCGGTTTCAGTCGCTGCCGTAAATCCTGACAGCGAGTCATGGAAAAGTCACAGATCAGCGCAGATGGACGCGGATCGTTGTTATTCCACGGAAATCATCAGCGTCCATGGGGGCTGATCTGCGGCAAAATAGTCCAGGCCGGATTATCTGCGGTCGAGCGAAACGGCCTCGGCGTAGGCCAGTTCTCCGGTCTTTCCGTCGAAATACTGAAAGATAATCTGCGGGTGCGGGTACGCGACCCAGCGTTTGTCGCCGAGCTTCTGTGGATTGTTGAAGACATTATTGATCTGCACGACGCAGTAGTGCGGGTAGAGACGCTCCAGACGTGGAATATCGTCGAGCACGTAGCTGCTCCAGCGGATGTCGCATTCGCGTGGGCCGAATTTGAACTTTCCGGTGGCGGGGCGGTCGCTTTCGTCGAGCTTCGGTACGTGGTTCACGCTGTTGTGCGGTCCGCAGCAGAACTCCCACACATTGTTCGTGACTTTGATCGCAAAGCTGTTGTGCAGGTCTCCGGTCATCACGAAGACTTTCTTGCCGATTTTGTCCCATTCGCTGATCAGCATTTCACGTTCGTCGAAGAAACCCGTCCAGGCTTCCTCTTTGTTACCGGCGGCTTCGAAACCGCCCGCTCCTGAGTGCGGGATCATGAAGGGCACGGTCGATACCACAAAGAAGAAGTCAGCATCGCTGCGTTTCATTGATCGAAGCAGCCATTCACGTTGCGGCTTGCCGAGCATCGAGACGCCAGGCTTGTCCCGCTGAGTGATGTCGTGCATGTCGCGATCGCCGCGTGTGTCGAGCAGGAAGAACTCGCAGTTGGCGACTTTGAAACTGCCGTAACTGCGGCGTCCGATCGAGTAGCTCAGGTCCATGTCGTCGACTTTGGCCGGCATGTGCAGCCGCAGAGTGTGAGCGTCGACGACCTCGACAATGTCGTACACGTAGGAGTTTTTGTTGCCATCGTCGTTGTCATATTTCAGGTCATTTTCACCGGCTTCAGCCGTCCCCCAGTGGACGTGCAGGTTCAACATTTCCTTCAGTGGAAGCTTTGTGAAGTCGACGTTTCTGTCAATCAGCAGATCGCTGCCGGCCTTCATGCTGGCTTTGCCGTAATGGATGTCCTGGTCGTGTTCCATCGGGTTGGCCCAGCCCAGGTAGTCAAACCAGGCGTGCGTGCCGATGTCTCGGAAAACGGTTCGGCGGTGACGTTTGCCGGCCTCGGAAGAGCCCCAGATGTCGTTGACGAGTTCGTGATCGTCGAACGTGAAATAGCTCGGCACGTTGCGGTGCCATTTGGAAAGTTCGACGCCACGGTCGAGGTAGAGCTTGTAGTTTTCCCAGACGCCAACGACGGTCGGCATGACTCTGACAGACAGGGGATAATCCTCTGCTCCCTGAACCAACCGCCAGGCTTCCGGTGGGTAGGTTCGCAGCTCTTCGTAGAGCCAGTCGCCGTTCATGATGTGGAAGTGAACCTGCTTCGCCCAGTCGCGGTTGAGGTTTTCATACGTCGGCGATCGATGTCCCATGCCGTGCAGCGGATTCTGATTCGCGCAGGAGCCAATTTGAAATTTGAAGTTGAACAGCCCTTTTGGATTGTGTTCCTCATTCCGAGTGTCGTCGGCGTCGGGCAGTGTTCGAAAACTTCCTGGCAGACCGTGCGGTCGTTCGTTTACCCAGATTTGGTAGTGATACCGCGTGTCCGATTTCAGCCCGGTCAGCTCGACGGTCCCCGTGTTGTCATGTCCGAGTTCGGTTGTTCCCGGCTTGCTGACCTGATCAAGCTTGTCAGCCTTCGTCCCGTAATGAACCTCGAACTGCCCCGGTTCAGATGTCCGCCCCCAGACAACCATCGAGTGCGCCGTTGGCTTCCCCAGCATCGGACCATGCGTCAGCCGAATCGGATCACGGAAAGCCTGTGCCGACGAGCAGAGACCCACAACAAGAAATGTCGCGAAGAAAACCGGAATGGCAAAGTTGAAGGACGGTCGACGTTGACAATGTTGCTTCACAGTTGTGTCTCGCGGTTTGATGAATGAATGAGGCAGCGACATTCTGTGTCGGGCTGGCGGATCACGAGACGAAAGAATAGCCACGGAGCGACTTGCCAGCCATTAAGGCCGACTGATCGGAGGTTCTTCGAAAAACTTCTCACGCGATGTCGCGAAGACGCTAAGGAAGGAAGATGAAGTCAATCGTTTTCTTATCGCCCTCACGTCTTAGCGTGAGCTTTATTCGAAGTTACTTTGAAGTGACGCCACCTTTCAGGAACTCCAGCAGGTCGGCCATGTCCTGAGGTTTGATGTCTTTCTCGACGCCTTCGGGCATGAGCGAGACTTCGCTGGCTCGGATGACTTCGATTTCTCCACGACCGATGGTTTGCTCTTTGCCTTCGGCCATTCTCAGGACGATCGCTTCGGCGGTTTCTGAAACGATGAGGCCGTTGAAGACTTTTCCATCGACCGTTGCGACTGTGTAAGCGGTGAAGCGTGGTTCGACTTTTGAGTTCGGATCTAGGATGTCGTAGAGCAGGGCGAGTTTTGATCGGTTGCGGACGTCGCTCAAATCTGGTCCGACTTCGTGTCCTTTGCCGTTAATGCGGTGGCACTTCGAGCAGGTTTTCTCGAAGACTTTCGCACCGGCATCGGCGGAAGCGTCAAGGGACAAGGCTGGCTGATACTTCTGCGCGACCGCTTTTCGGTTGGACGAAACAGCGCCGCCGAACAGTCTGGTAGCCTGCTTGCGAATGTCGGCGTCGGAATGCTTCAGCAGTCGGACTCGCTGATCGATGCTGAGTGCCGCAGGCTTCATCGTCCCGGCGGCCATCGCGTCCAGGGCCAGCTTCGTCGAAGTAGTCCGACTCATGAGCAGATTCAAAGCCGGATCTCGAACAGCTGGTCCCAGTTCCTGCCAGCGGTCAAGTACGATCTTCGCCGCGGCTTCGGAACCGTTGGCAGACAGAGCATTGATGCAGGCTGTCTGGACTTCGACGGGCTGGTCGGATTCGAGTAACTCTGCAAAAGCCGGTGCTGCTTCTTCGAAGGGACGATAGGCGAGTAACTCGACCGTTGCGACTCGGCCTGCCGCTGATCGTTTTCGGTCGAGTGCTGCCTGCTGACTTTCTGCCAGCAGTTCATTCATTCCAGCCGCCGCCTTTGCAAGTCCCTTCGGAGGATTGTTCAGCAGTAACGGCAGACTCAGCCGGCCAAGCTCACCTCGATAACGCGGCAGGCCCTGACCGAGTCCGCTGATTGCTGCGGCCTGCCACCAGACGACCGTTGATCCGGAAGAAGACGTTCCGTTGCCCGCCAGAGAATTCAGAAGCGTTGACAGTTCGTCAACGTCGCCGCGAACTCCGACAACCGTCGCCAGGCGTTTCACGAGCTGAGCCTTTGCTGAACTGCCGGTGGCGGCAAAGTCACTTTGCGCGACGAGGGCGTTCAGGACAGCTCCTGATCGTTCATGAGTTGAAGTCAGCAGGCCGCTGACAAATGAAGAATCGGGCCCATCTTTCAGAGCAAGTTTCGCCAGCAGTTGCGTGGTCTCAGATCGTTGGCTTTCGCCCAGTGCGATCGCGACCTGAAATCTGACACTCGGTTCCGAATCAATGGCAAGTTCGCTCAGCTTTGCGAAGACTGCGTCGTCATCGATCCATGCCTTTGTCAGTCTGACGGAGTCGTGTCTGACGTGAGTGTCGTCGTCGCTGAGGCCTCGCAGGATGTCGTCTCTTGATAATGCGGAAATTCCATCCAGCGACCACAGAGCGTGGAGACGAGTGGCTGCGTTCGGGTGTTGCCGAGCCAGTTGGCGGAGTGTGGCAGCTGTTTGCGTCGGAGTTGAATCCGATGTCTGAGTTAACAGTTCTTCGGTCAGCAGGCGTTGCCCCAGGTACTGCTGCCAGCCGTTTGGCGACTCAAGGAGCTTGACCATGTCCTCGGGAGTTTCTGGCGGAGTGAACGGTTTCGACTTTGCACCTTTGGGAACGATTCGGTAAATGCGGCCTCGGTCTTCGCCCGCTCGCCAGTCGAGCTTCGCCGCGATCTCCGGGGGCAGGAACTTAGGATGCTCGACCCACAGCCGGTACATGTCGGCCAGGTAAAGTGCTCCGTCAGGGCCGTTGGCGAGACTCGCCGGGCGGAACCAGGTGTCGGTGGAAGCGATGAAGTCGGCCTTCGGTTGTGCTCGTTCAGCGGTAAGACGCAGGCCGTCGGGTTTGATGATCGATCGAGTGACCAGGTGCCCGATCGGCTCGCAGACGAAGACGCTGTCCTGAAACGTGCCGCTGAGCAGATCGCCAGTGTAAGCCGTCACCCCGCAGGCGGACGTGTGCGTGCCGGCGTGAGAGAGGTAGTTGCTTTTCATCTCGACGAGCGGGTAGACGCGCGTGTCGCCGCCGGATGTTCCAACGTCGTAAGACGCGTCGGCGGTGATGGCGTACGGGTTGCGGTTGAGGATCGCCGGCGGCAGCAGCGTCGTCATGATCGGATTTCGGTTTGTGCAGTAGAAACGGTTGCCCCAGCGGTCGACCGTGTTGCCGAACTGCCCCATGCCGCTGTCGGCTTCAAACTTCATCGTCAGTGGGTGAAAGCGGAAGTCCTTGCGAGGCATGGTAACCGGCTCTCGGTTGGGTTCGTTTGTCGAAGTGATCTTGCCGGGGCCGTAGTTGAGGTAAACCCAGTTGTCCATTCCCCAGCGCGGATTGCCGATCTGCATTTGCGGATGAGCCGGTGTGAAGCCGTCAAAAAGAACTTCTCGAACATCAGCGACGTTGTCTCCGTCGGTGTCTTTCAGGTAAAGAATCTGAGTTTGCGCACCGACGATCAGTCCTTCGCGAAATGGCATCAGGCTGTGAGCGAAGGTCAGTTTGTCGGCAAAGACGTGCCGCTTGTCCGCTTTGCCGTCGCCGTTGGTGTCTTCCAGATAGACGACTTTCGAAAGTGGATCGCCGCCGTCTTCCGGGCCGATGGGGTAGTCGCCGTACTCGACAACAAACATTCGGCCACGCTGATCGAAAGCGATGGCCACCGGATCTCTGACGAGTGGCTCGGATGCGACGAGCTGAATTTCCAGGCCGGGTTCAATCTGGAGAGCGGCGAGGGAATCAGCAGGAGACTTCGGCGGGGCGGTTTTTTCGTCAACCCAGTGACGCCCGCCGCGGACTCCTTCGATGACGTCCAGCGCGTTCTTCTGCAGAAGCTGTTGTTGAGGCTCGCCGGCAATCCTGCCGGGCTTGCGTTGTCCGGGGCCGGGTTTTCCTTTGTCACCAAGATCCGCGCGAGCCTGATCCGCGACCTTACTTAACTTCGCGATAATTTCAGGGTGTGCGGCGGCGACGTTCTTTTCACAGGAAATGTCGTCGACCACGTTGAACAGCAGCGGCTCGGCCTTCTGTCCGTTCTTGAAGTGAGGATGGCCCATCGGCGAGTCGATCGGCACAAACATCTTCCACGGACCGGAGCGGACTGCCTGCAACTGATCCTGGTGATAGTAGTAGTAAGCGTCGTGCGGAGTTTTCGCGTCGGGCTCCCCGTAGAGCAGGGGAGCGATGTCGTGGCCGTCGATCTTTCGATTTGCCGGAGCGCTTCCGCCTGCGAGTTTTGCGAACGTCGGCAACAGGTCCATTGTCGAACTCAGCTCGTCACACGTCGTACCGGCAGGTACTTTGCCCGGCTGCCACACGATGGTGGGGACTCGGAAAGCGCCTTCGCTGGTGGTGTAGCCGCGACCGTGGAGTGGATGATTGGAACCTCGGCTGAGATCAGACAGGTTGCGATTGATCGGTGCTCCATTGTCCGACGTCCAGATGACGAGTGTGTTTTCAGCAATACCCAGTTCCTTAAGCTGGTCAAGCATCACGCCCATCGACCAGTCGAGTTCTTCGATGGCGTCTCCCCAGGGACCGTTTTTACTTTTGCCTTTGAAGGCCTCGCTGGAAAACGGTGTCGAGGTGCTGCCGGGCATGGCCTGAGGGAAGTAGAGGAAGAATGGTTCGTCTTTGTGCTCGGCGATCCACTGCATGGCTCGCTCGGTGTATCGTTTGGTGAGGCCGTTGCGGTCGCACGGGGCTTCGATGACCGTTTCATTTTCCATCAGCGGCAGCGGCGGCCACTTCGAGCCGTCCTGCTCCCACACTCGTTCGGTCATGTCGTCGGAGTAGGGGACTCCGAAAAACCAGTCGAAGCCTTGCCTGGTCGGCAGGAATTCCGGCTGATCTCCGAGGTGCCACTTACCGACGATCGCGGTCGCGTAGCTCTGTTCTTTCAGGACCTCGGCGACGGTGACTTCGTCCGGGTGCAGCCCGTACGGCGAAACCGGTCGCAGCACCCAGCCGTCGCGAGGGTTCAGGTGCATGCCGACTCGCTGAGCGTAGCAGCCGGTCATGATGCTGGCGCGTGACGGCGTGCAGACTCCGGCAGTGACGCAGAAGTGTGTGAACTTGCGACCTTCCTTCGCCATGCGATTCAGGTTTGGTGTGCGATGCAGCGTTGATCCAAACGGTTCGATGTCGCCGTACCCAAGGTTGTCGCAGTAGACGACGATGATGTTGGGCTTGTCGCGGCGGTCAGCCTTTGAAGTTTCAGCAACAGCATGCCGAGAGAACGTTGCCGTGTTAAGTAGCACAGCTGCGGCAATCAGCATCCCGATCAGACGAATGCGACTCTTCATCCAGGAGTTCTCCATAAGGCATGTGAATCCGCCAGCAGTTTGAGGCAGCGGACTTGCTCTTCGTTGATGTGCGTTGAAAACGACGACCGATAATCTCGTGAACGTTACGAAAGTAACCTTCAGGTCTCAAACAGGTTGAAAGCCCAGTTTGACGAAACGCTCCCGCAACTCGAAGCCGCCGTCGTCCCCGGAGAACGCAGCAAGAGCCTGCTCCTCCACGCCGACCGAGACCTCCGCATATCCCTCGACCTGACTCCCGGACCCACCACCCCAAACGCCTGGCCGGCTACTTCGAACAACTCAATGAGCTACGAGCTTCGAGTCGGTAGACTCGAACTGAAATTCGCCAGTTGCGATACACAATTCGCCCCTTTCCCACTCAGTTAGACTCCCTGCTTATTGACGAGATCACGATTCATTGGCATTCTTCTTGCTACTGTCGCTTTATGCGCAACTTTTTCCGCATAGACGACAGATCGTCATTAAGAACCTTGTTAGGCGACCTACCGAAATCTCATGGCTGCCGAGAAATCACCACCGCAACCTTGGGACGCGACTTGGGAGATTGCATTTGATCGCTTCGATAAGCTTGCTACCGACCAACCGAGATTCTCTTCAACTCGCGACGTAATCGCGGCTCTCAAAGACATGCCCGAGGTACGTGGCCTGTTTATCAAATCCTCGATGTTCACCGCGTTCATTACACCGTACTCCTGCTATCCCGACTTTTTCGACGGGCGTCGGATCACCATCGACGTCGATCGTAACTCGACCGTTATCGTTCGCTACCTACGTGATGGCTTTGACAAATCACCTGCCGAGTACACCTTTGCCGTTGAAGAAGCCGCCACACAAATCGCAGCACTCTGCCGTGAACACCTCTGATTCACCGGTCGCCTAACATGGTTTTTACGCAAGTCGCTTCGCGATCACCTTCGCTCTTTGGCAACGGGCGATGGCATTGGTACAATTGCACTTACTCTGAGTCATTCGCTTCGTTTACGGCGGTGACGTAAAAACCTTCCGTTAGGCGGCAGAGTTCCGTAGGGTGCGTCTTGACGTACCAGTTGAGTAGTTGACGAATTCCGGTGGTGCGTCGAGACGCACTCTGCTGATTCAGTCGTTGTTGAATGTCGACCGCCTCTCACTCGACGATCATCTCGCCGTTCATGACGAGCCAGTGGCCGGGGAAGGTGCAGAGGTAGGGGTAGCGACCGGGTTGCTTCGGGGCGTTGAAGTAGATGATCGACTCGTCTTTGGGCAAAACGACGTTTGTGTAGAACAGGACGTCGTCCGTTTCGGGAATGTAATGTCGCACGGCGGCGTCCGGGTCGGAGATCAGCAGGTTGGCGAGCTTGCCGACTCGTTCGAGCGTCCCCGGTTTAAGCAGTGCCCAGTTGTGAGGCACGACGTCCGGGTTCGACAGTTTGAATTCGATCAGCTCACCCGGCTTCACGGTGAACGACCGCGTGGCGAACGAGAGATTGCTGGCGGTTTCGATCATGATCTGGCGTCCGCCTTTTCGTCGCTTCTCGTGAGGATTCGGGACGCTGCGAGTGGCCATTGCCAGGTCAGCAAGAATCGGATGCCGGTTGATCATTTTATCGGCAAGGTTCATCAGCCCCGGCGCGTCGGTGAATGATTCTTCCCGCAGCTTGTGAACCGTGGCGAAGAGGTCGTGCGATTCTCCTTTGCCGGATTGAAGTCGCAGGTGTAACTGATTGACCGGTTGCAGGTCCGGCATCTCAAGAAATAGACCAGTTCCTCCCGCGACGACATGGGCGGACGAAATGGCGACGTGATCGTGGCCTCGCATGAGCGGATGCTCGCTGGAAAACTCGGGCGAGCCGTACGCGCCGCCGTATCGATAATTCCATGCCTGAGCGAAATGGCTGGTGGCTTTGCCTGCGATTTTCGCATCGAGCGGCGATGAGAAGTTGATCAGGACTCCGTTACGAAACACCTTGTAGCCAACCGGAAGTTGAACGCGATCGCCGGTGTAGCGAACTCGCTGAAAGCAGCCAGCTTCCGGCGTGTAGCTGCCCCAGCCCTGCATCCCTGTCGCGTAAAGCTGTCCGTCGTGGGGCGAGAACCGGCCTCGATGCACGCCGGACATAAACTCGCCGGGCAAAGGGACGATGGCTCCCTGAAGCTGCCCATCAACTTTGTCTCGCAGCGTCAGAAAATGCGAGCCGGTTCCGAAAGAAAAGTGGAGCAGTTGTCCCTTGAGAGGCCCCCAGCGATCGCTGTTCACTTCCTGCTGACCACCGGCTGAGTTGTCGACACCTCGCGGAAGATAAACCAGCGGCAGTTGCGGTGGCTGTCCGTGTCGTGGCCCGCCAAATCCAAAGTAGGGGATCAGATTTTTCGCAGTGGCTTTCGGCGATGCTGGTCGAAACGCGCAGATCATCGTCGACGGAGTCCACGATCCCTCCGAGCAGGGCACGGTGATCATCCCGTCAGACGTCAGGCCGATGCCGTCGGGGTTGCGGAATCCGGTTGCGACGACGTCGGCTCTCTTTCCGTCGGGCGAAATTCGCACGATGCCCTGGTTGCCCGAAGCTGTGTAGAAGTTGCCGGCCTCGTCGCGTTCGAGTCCACAGATGAAGTCGTGTCCGGCGGCGGAAGTTTCGAACGCGTTGCTGAAACATTCGTAGAAGTCGGCTTCTCCATCGTTGTTAAAATCGTGCAGGCGCGTGAGCTGGTCTCGCCCAAGTACAAAGATGCCATTTTTATCGATGATCATTCCCTGGCAGTGATGCAGCCCCGACGCGAAGCGATTCCAGATGGCTTTTTTTGAGGGATAGTCAAGTCCGGAAACTCTCCACACGTCGCCGTGCATCGTGCAGACAAGTGCTGATCCGTCGGGAAGAAAACTGAGCCCGCCGCCAAACAGCGGGACATTCCACGGGTTGTTCACCGGAAGCTGAACAGTGTCGACCGAATACGGTGACGCATTTCCGTGAACGATTTCCGTTTCCAGTTTCTCCGGCCATTGTTGTTTTCCGAGATCGAGCTGGTCAGCCATCGGGTGTGTTGAAGCAGGCCCGGCCTGACGAACGAACTTGCCATCTTGAATCCACGGTGAATCGAGGTACTCGGTATCGCCGATGCGGTACGAGAAGACGACTCGTTTGCCGACACGATGAAAACCGTGATAAGTGAACGGTTCAGTGACTTTGCTGCCGGCAGGTCCGTTGCCGCGATCCGGTGTTGGAAGAGCCTGGCCAGCCATCAGGACGCCGTGCATAAAGCCGTGCCGGACCGTCGAGAACTTGAGAAAGCCACCTTTCCAGACAGCGTCGTACGAAAGTGTGTCGGGGTTGAAGCAGCAGGCCAGTTCGTCGTTCTCGCCGAGCTGCACGCACACTCCGCGAGCAACCGTCACGCCGTCACCTCGAAAGATGCCAGCCTGAACTGAGCCCAGCTTGACATCGTTCCACGCGTTGCTGGCCCAGGTGGTTTCGTCCTGATTTCCCCAGTGTCCGAGTTCGCCGCCGTCCAGACCTGGATACTCCATCAGCAGAGACGGTACGGGCTTTCCGGATTCGGCGAGCGTTCGGAAGTGGTCGGCTTCTTTGGCGTAAAAATCGTAGATGCGGTCACGATTGATGCTTGCCTGCCAGTTGGGCCAGTCTTCTGGTTGCAGCGGCTTTCGGTCGAACTCAAACGCGACGGGGCCATGCAGGTGAGCGTGCGTGTGGTGGATGATCGACTCGACATCTGTCAGGGGAATGCCGTCCGGCGTTCCGAGGCCCAGCAGAAACTTAAGCAGGTCACGCAACTGAGCGTTCGACATGGTTGCCGTCAGATTGTCCGGCATCAGCGTGCCGATCTCGCGCCGGGCTTCAATGTCGTTTCTGGAAATCGTGACGACCTGATCTTCCGCGCGAGTCGGGTCTTTGACCTGAAGCTGTAGCGCGTCTTCTTTCACGATGTAACCTCGGACGGATTTCCCTTCCGACGTCACAATCAGGTGAGCGTTGAATTCGGGCTTCACATGCCGCTGCGGCCAGAGGACGGACTCGATGATTTCGTGAGGCTTGCGCTGTTTGCCGATTTCGTTGAGCGGTGGTCCGACTGTTCCTCCGTGACTGCCAAACCTGTGGCAACTCAGGCACGCTGACTTTGCATTGGCAAAGATCATGACCCCACGTCCCGCGTTACCGTGCTCTTCAGTGTCGGCGAGCAGTTTCGCCACCAGCTCGGCCGAGTATTCCGGAACCTTTCCGCGTGGTGTGCCGCTGGCTTCGTTGAATGCTGCATGATGGCCGGCGTGAGCATTGTCTGGCTGCGTCCAGGCCAGCAACGTTGAATCGTCTTTCGGTGGAACGTGAGCCATCGTCCACGGTGATTGACGGACGCCCTTGCTGATCCGCACCCACTCGGGCGATCCGCTGCTGCCGATCCTGCCTTCAACCAGCTTTCCAATCGCGAGTCCTCCCGGCACAACGTCGCGTCCAAGTGGCTCAACTTTCTGGCTGGCGACAACCTTTCCATCAACGAACAGCCGGATCAGGTTTGGTTCGTACGTCATGCCGATGTTGTGAGGCTTGCCGTCGCAGATCATCGCCGCTGAATTGACGTGATCAGGCTTCAGTCCCGGTGTGTAGGCCGTGAGCATTCCTGAGCCGTTCATCGAGAACAGTTCCCAGTGCGCTCCGGAACTCTTCGTGTCGCTGGCAACGATAATGTTGTAGTTGCTTCGCGAGGGCAGGGTGACGCGAGCTTCGACCGTGAGCGGTGGTGTACGGTACTCGGCCTTTCCAGGCAGTGAGACGCCGGGCACTTTGTGAGTTGCTTTCGGTGCTGCTGCGGTTGACGCTGGCGACCACGTACGCGGAGTTGGCTTCGGACCGGGCTGCTTGCCGTCGAGCTGTGGAACGATCCAGTCGAGGCCATCGAGGTTATCCTGCAGTCGCTGCTCAACATCGTCCTGAGTATGGCCGATAATTCCGATCGGACCGTCGTAGCCCGAGTCGCGAATCGTCTTCAGAAGTGAAACGTCCAGCTCACCTTCGCCGAGTGGCAGAATCTTCTTTCCATGCTGGTCGCCGTCTCGGGTGATCCCGTTCAGATTCAGGCAAAGCAGGAACGGCTTCATCGCCTTCAGGTCGTCGGCAAAGTTGTCTACACGACTGTGCGAATGATGCTGGTTATAAACGATGCCAACGTGCTCGCCTTCGTGATGCTTTCTCAGGTATTCGCAGACGGCGACCAGGTTCTCGGGTTCCCCGCCCCAGCCACCGTGATTGTAAAGTCCGACCTTACAGCCGAGTTTCCGGGCTTGCTCAACCAGTGGAAGCATCTGCGTTGCAGCCGCTTCAACCCGTTCACTCTGAGTCGCTGCAGCTGGTGACCCCAGCGTTCGCCAGATCTGCGGATGCAGGTCGTGCTTCTGGAAGAGCTTGTACGCTTCTTCGTGCCCGCCCCAGAAAGCGAAGTATTCGATGCCGTTCTTCTTGTATTCGAGAATCTCCTGCTCGAACGTCGGCACATGCTCGTTCCGCCAGTCGTAAGCAACCTTCTTCAGACCCAGCTTCGCACACATCGCCGCCCGCTCCGCCGGCCCTCGCTTCTCCCCATCAAACGGAACAATGCACCACGCGACGAGATTGTCCCTCGCGAACAGACCATTGTCCGTAGACGCGGATGGTGAACCGGTCGGAGCCTGCGCGTTGACGAAGCCGGCAACGTGAAACGAAAGAAAATTCAAGATGCAACAAGCGAACGCGAAACATCGGAACCGTCGTGCTGATGACATCGTAGCCTCGTTGTGGATGGAATCCGGTTGAGGCCGCATCATTGAAGATCACGCATCAATTCGCCAACGAATCGATTTTTTCGCGAATCAATCAGCAACGGATGGGTGTTGGCAGGTGTTCGTGTGGCCATCGGGGCCGCCCCGTGGCCCCAGCCGGGCGAAGTCACAATGACGATTTTTCCGAGCGGCGAGGGTCACACGCAAAGCTCTACGACGAGTCAATCACTCAGTGGTGACGCTTTCCGGTCGCAGGTGACGAAGACGGCAACGATGTAACCTGCTACGAAGCTTTTTTTCCGTTTCGACGGTCGAAGACGAAGGGCGTGGTCGAATGACCGGTTACTGTTACCTTAAGCGGAGGAGCGATTCCCCCTTGATCGACCTCGACGCGCAGGATGTTTTTTGCCTTGAACGGTCGGTCGTGGAGCCACTTGTGCCCGTCGCCGTGCAGATACAGAACCGGTTTTTCAAAATCCTCGGCAACCTTGTTGAACGGATCGAAAAAGTCATTGTGAACTTTCGCCGGCTTTGCATGGCCGAAGACCACAAGGCTGCTGATCTGTTCGCCGAAACGTTGCAGGTTTGATTTCACCCAGTCCAGATCGCCGGCGTGTCGGAGTTTCCATTCCTGCTCATCGTGAACTCTTCCTCCGACAATGTTCAAACCGACAAACAGTACGCCGCCCTTCACAAACGCAAAATTTTCTTCTCGAATATTCTGCCGCTCGACCGGCAGGCTATGCTTCCAGCGCCGATCGAATTTCATGAAGTACTGATCCCAGTACGCCCACGCCTGAGCCGGATCGATACAGTCATTCCACTCGTTGTCGCCAGGAATGATGAATACCGGCGCCGCCGACTTACTGAGGATCCTAGCGACCTTCCTGTAAACCGACTCGGTGCAAAGCGGCAGCCCGCGTTTGATATCTCCGACGTGGATCGCAAACTCAGCGTCACCTGGCAAGTCGGAAATCTGTTTCGACAATAGGACGTCCTCATCCGGCGCATAAGGCACGTCCCCCATTGCGTAGAACGTCACCCGAATGTTCGCAACGTCGTCGGCAAGTGATTCGGTCAGGAAAACGCTCAGACTCAGGCAGAACAGTAGGAACATCGCTACAGATTTGAGGCTCATGGTTCGCTCGCGTTGAGTGTTTGAATTCAACGGCAAGATAGCGATTGAGCGGTTCTGTCATAGCGAGACGCTCAAATTGCCAATCAGCGTAGCGTTGTCAGGTTCTGCGCTGTGATCGCTGAGAATTCCGACAAGAATGCATTCAAGCGGCAGCAACCACATTCTGACCAGATCACTCGACAGATGCAGTGACCGCTTCCGGCGACACGCTTAACTGATGAAGCGTGTCGAACTGCGATCCGGTGTTCGTGTTGAAACGGATATGAGCCGTCAGCGTACGCGTCTTCAGATTCGCAGGTAGCGGAATCAGCACGCGAAAGCCTCGACCAACAATACCGTTATGCCAGAGGGCGTCGGTTTCGGCCTCGTCGAAGGTTGCGGTCGCAATCTCTTCGCTGCCCGCCGGAAGTGAAATATCGGTAAGTCGGACAGACAGTTCACCGGAAACGCGATGGATCTCACCGTTCGAGTCTTCTGGGGCGATGAGCAGCGAAATTTGCTCGTCGCCTGGGATATCGTCCCGATCAAGAGCTCCGCTCAGCAGCGACACAACTTCGATTCGGTCAATTCGTGAGGCTGTATGAGCTGCCTGGATGATTTCGGGGGACGGCTGCAGCTTGCCAAGCTCATCACGCAGGATAGATGCTTCACGCCGAGCGACATTGCGATCCGTCTCGACCTGTTCAAGCGACGCCGCAAGCTCGTCAATTCTTGCCTGCTTATCGCGAAGTCGGGCTTCAAGACTATCTGCCCGACGAATAGCGGCGCTCTGGCAGCCATTTGAACAGATCACGCTCACGCATATTGCGAACCGCGCAAGACGGACGCAACAGAATTTGAGTTTTCGAGGCGTCATCCTTGACAGCCTTCAACTTCAGGTTATCGACGACGGTCAACTACTTCTCGTTACCCGGTACCTGCAGCCGTTCCAGGACGTTATCGATCAGGCCGTACTGCTGAGCTTCCTCAGCCGACATGAAGTTATCTCGATCAGTATCCTCTTCGAGCTGCTGCAAAGTCTGACCGGTATGTTTGAGAAGGATTTCGTTCAGCTTACGTTTGATTCGAATCACTTCTTTGGCATGAATTTCCAGCTCGGTTGCCGTTCCCTGCATTCCGGCCAATGGCTGGTGGATCATGATTCGTGCGTTAGGAAGAGCATTACGCTTGCCAGCTGCTCCGGCAGCCAGCAGAACGGCTCCCATGCTCGCGGCCTGGCCGATGCAGTAAGTAGCCACGTCGCAGCTGATGTACTGCATTGTGTCGTAAATCGCCAACCCGGCGGTCACTGAGCCACCGGGCGAATTGATGTAAAAATGGATGTCCGCATCGGCATCTTCGAACTGCAGGTACAGCAACTGAGCCACGATCAGATTCGCAGACGTCTCGTTGACTTGCGTGCCCAGGATGACAATTCGATCCTTGAGCAGCCGGCTGTAGATGTCCATGGCGCGCTCACCGCGCCCCGAGTCTTCAATTACGATTGGTACAAGATTGCTCATCACGTGCTCGCTTCCATCCTGACGGCGAACGATTGACTATTTGGACTCGGCTGGCTTATCGGCATCTGGCTTCATCAGAATATCGTCGACAAGACCGTACTCTTTGGCTTCAATCGCGGTCATGTAGCGATCTCGCTCTGTGTCTCTGGCGATGGTCTCGACCGGTTGACCGGTATGACTTGCCAGCAGTTCGTTCAGCACCTGTTTGGTATCGAGAATATCCTTTGCCTGGATCTCGATGTCAGACACCTGGCCACCGACTTCACCGTGCGGCTGGTGGATCATCATCTTCGAATGCTTCAGGGCAAAGCGTTTTCCCTTGGCTCCACCAGCGACCAGAATTGCTCCACCACTGGCTGCAAGGCCGACACAGTAGGTCGCAACGTCGCACTCGATGAACTGCATCGTATCGTAAATTGCCATTGTCGACGTAACCGATCCGCCTGGCGAATTCACGTACATGTGAATGTCCTGGCTGCGACTTTCGGACTGCAGATACAGCAGCTTCATGACGATGACGTTGGCAACGGCGTCGTTAATCACACCATCCATGAAGATGATGCGGTTTTCGAGCAGCAGGTCGCCGATTCCCATATTCCGCTGGCGAGCAACGTCGCCGCGTGAATTCTGAATCGGAAGGCGGTCAAACATGGAGAATCCCTTCTTCTCTTCAGCAGCATCCTGTTGTGATCTTTCGCGTCGCAAACAGTGACAGTGGATATCGCAGAGAGCATCCACGCGTCAAGGCGACCATTACGCCCAACGCTCTGTGAGCTGCCAAACGCTGCTACGCCAAATTCCCAGCGTTACGCAGACGCCCCCTTGGCAGACTTTGCACTGGCCGCAGAAGCTCGTGCAAACATAACGTTGCAGATCGCTTCGTCGACAGCCTCAACGTCGAGGTCTCCGACCAGGTTGTCTTCCATTGGCACTTCTTCGTATTTTGCTTTAGCGAGTGCGACGTCGACAGCTTTTCGTTCACGAATCTGAGCTTCCAGATTTTCGATGACGCCGGTTTTGACCAGTCGAGCCCTAAGGCGACGAGGCGTTTCGCCACTCTGAAATGCCATCATCATGATCTCCATCTCGATATCCTGCGGCGAGACTTCGATCTCTTCCGCAGTCGCAATCGAATCGAGAATAAAGTGTTCCTTCATCGCCTGACGTGTTACTGACACGGATCGTTGGCGAAGATCGTTTTCGCGAGCACGTATTTCCTTCGACGTGTAGCCAGCCTGCTGCATCTCAAGAATTTCGCGATGAAGAGCATTCTCAACCTGTTTCAGGACAAGCTCTTCAGGCAATTCCCAGTCAGCAGATTCACTGATAATTCCCAGAAGCTGCTCACGAGCTGACTGCCTCTGTTTGTAGGTGACCTGACGCTCAAGGATGTCTTTAACTTCCTCGCGAAGTTTCTCGACCGAATCGACCCCGATGCGGTCAAGCAGTTCGCCGTCAAGTTCTGGGATCTCAAGCTTATGGACAGCCGAAACTGAAACGATGGCCTTCAATTTTTCGCCACGCATCGGGACATAGGCCGACTCTGTGGAAATAGTGAACTCCGCTTCGCGTGTTTCGCCAGCCTTAACACCGGCCATCACTGTGCCGAAATCAGCGATTTCAGCATCTTTGAATCGCAGAACTGGCTGAAGGCGAACCGAAAGGCCATGCATCTCGCGAACTGCCGTGCCTTCGTATTCGAAATCGATCGACAGAGAAACAAAGTCGCCGATCGCCGCACCATCTTCGTGCTTAATTTTTTCACCGTATTCAAGCAGCATCTGATCGATGTACTTCTGAACGTCGTCGTCCGAAACGTCTCGACTTGGGCGTTTCAGAGACAGTTCTGCGAAATCCGGTAGTTTTACGTCTGGACGGACTTCGACGTCGAATGTGTACTCAAAATCGCCAGTATCTGGGATTTCGAGCGTCTCGACGTCCATATCTGGTTCGTTGATCGGGTCGATTTCGAACTCTTCGGTCAACTGCTCAAGACTTTGCACGAGCACTCGCTGCTTCAGCTCGTCGGCCAGTTCCTGGCGAAACTTGGCCTTGACCAGATCTCGAGGCACGCGACCAACCCGGAAACCCGGGATGCTTGCTTTTGACGCAAACTCGTCCAGTGTTCCGTTTCGGACGATGTCGATCTCAGCCTGAGGAACGACGACGGAAATTCTTTTCCGGCACGGACCAGCCTCAGCGATATCAACCTTGAGATCCATCTTTGGCGGAAGCCCAAGAGCTTCAACGTCCACTTCGGATTCTTCAACAACTTCTGTGTTTTCAGTGTCACTCACGGAGAGGTTCCTCAGCGAAGGCGGTCAACCAGAATGCAGACTGGCTCTCAGCGACAGAAGCTGACGCTCCCCATGCACTGGCAGAAGATTGCACTGGCAGAAAGCGAAATGCCGTGCTGGTCTAAGCTGACCTGAAGCAATTCAAATGCGTACTAATCAAAAAAGCGGGAGACGGGGTTCGAACCCGCGACATCCACGTTGGCAACGTGGTGCTCTACCACTGAGCTACTCCCGCGACTGCATCTTTGACTCTGCCACCGCTGACAGAACGGCGGGATGTTACGTCTCAGCCAAATTGCGGTCAAGTTTGGCCGATCGCTCTCACAAAAAAGAGTTTGGACCGGTCAGTAACCGCACAAACAACCGCCGCCTACAGGACTGTCAATCGGCAATATTCGAACAAAGCTTCTGTGGAATTGACCGGTTTACCGAAGATTTGGGTCGGCAACGTTGCTGAATCTCTGTGGCCCCGTCACCAGGCCAGATCTCTCGTAGGAGCGAACACGTGTTGTAATTCACTGACCTGGCCGCGAATTTCCAGGAATATTACGGCGAATTGAATCCCACAATCCAAAAGAAAGCCCGCCCCAGGTGCAGAGACAGTCAACAATGCCAGGTTTCGCAGGTCAGGCAGAGAAGACTTTAAACGGTACCCCGGGGCGGGCCTCTATCGGATATATCGAGATTGATACCGCTTTGCGGACGTGGATTTCCTCAAATTTCTTATTTCGCGGAAGAATTGCGGTATCCCACATTTATTTCTTGTTGCGGAGAAACCGGAAGTTCCTTCACGCAGAAACGAATCGTCGGCTCGCCTGAACCACGCTGACAGGTCGTCACTCTCGCCGATGTATCGCTGCTTGACGTCCGGAAGGCTCGGTCCCATAATCGCGTTCAGTCAGTGAGTTCTGCTCTGAAAACAATCGGGAGTGAGAACCTGCCTCCGAGTGTGGTGGTGGCTCTGTGAACTGGGTCAGGCGAGAAATCGAGCAGCCCTAAGCAAAAGCGTCAGGTACATGAGGGGGCAGGTTCCTGCTCCCGTTTTTCGTGCGCAGACCGCATTCCGGGTGCGCCTCGCTTCGCGATCGACGCGTCCTCTGACGATCCCGGCAGCATTCGTCCCAGCCACATCGGACATCCACATGGCTCGCAATGAATCTGACCGGGAAGACCTGATTCGGGAAGCAACAGCCATGCGAAACCGTATCGAATGGGAGCTTCCTGGTGAATCCGAACCGGTGTTCGCCGGAGTTCGTTCTGACGGCAGTCTGTCCGTCTACTTTGGACAGGATCCGGTTTATCAGTTCAGCCCTTCCGGACAACTGCGCCGAGCCTACGCCGCAGGATTTCTTTTTCGCACTCAGGGGAGCACACTGGCGAAGCTGCATCGCGAGCGGTCACTTGATCAAACCGTTCTTGCACGCAGCGATCTGGAGCCGGATGAACTGTCGCGATTCGTGATTGAGATGGACGACCGGCTCACGCGACTTGCTCAGAGCCTCCGGGATGGCTCCGCAAACGAACTTCGCTCAGTATCGGATGTTGCCCCTGTCGACTACAGCTCACTCGTTGAGCTGGCGCTTCGCGCTTCGCCCAGACTTGCCCCGGCAATGCCGACTCGACGTCAGTAATCAACCATTCAACCGAAGCTTCACAGCTGCAACCGACAATCAGGAGCAAAGACTTGGACCTCGGGTTAGCCAACAACGTCATCGTCGTGACTGGCGGAGCCAGTGGAATCGGTCGTGCAATTGTCGAACAGTTCGCCGCCGAAGGGGCCAGTGTCGCCATCTGGGACGTTTCGAATGCTGTTGAAAAAACGGCGGTTGATGTCGCGGCATCCAGCGGGCAATGCGTGATCGGAGTCCCAGCCGACATCACATCCACTGAAAGCCTCGAATCGGCACTGGCAGAAACGACGTCGAAACTCGGATCAGTCAACCATCTCGCCCACGCGGCTGCGATCGGATCGGGGAAATTCGGATTTCCGTTTACGAATCTTGCTCCCGAAGACTGGCTCCAGGTTCTCAATGTAAACGTCATGGGGATGACCCGAGTCGCTCACGTGATCGCTCCCGGAATGGCCGAACGAAAATCCGGCACGATGACATTCATCGCGTCGGTTGCCGGCCAGATTGGATCGCCGACCGACCCGCCTTACAGTGCCAGCAAAGCGGCGAATATCAATTTCGCTCAGTGCATGGCGAAAGACCTTGCCCCGAACGGCGTCCGAGTCAACGTCGTCTGTCCTGGCATGGTCCAGACACCTCTTAACAGAGGAGTCTGGCAATCCTGGTGCGACCGTCAGCCGGATGACCAGAAGCTCGACTACGAAACGTGGGCCGGCGAGAAGATTCGAAAAATGGTTCCGCTGGGAATCTGGCAGGAGCCGTCCGATGTCGCCGACATGGTGACATTCCTGGCTTCAAAGCGAGCCCGCCAGGTCACCGGTCAGACTATTAACGTCGACGGCGGGTTCGTCATGCACTCGTAGATCTGGAATCTCGCAACAGTCGCCGGGCTGCACAGAAATTGATCCTGCTCAGCGTTGAATGGCAAGCCGCTGACGCGATGGCCGGGGCGTTCCTCGTCGAAGAGCTATCCAAAGAGGCTCAACTGTTTCGGCCCGGATTCTTTTTTCAGACCAGGCCACTCTGGTAGCCCCGGCAGCGACGACACATGGCTCTGCAGCTGCACATGAAGCCGCGCCGCGAACTCAGGGGCAAACTTCTCGTCGGGAGAGTGTGCAAAGATGAACGGCGTCAGCCCGGCTTTGAGCCAATCAGCAATCACGATGGCCCACTCCTCGATCCACGGCATCGTGTCCTCAACCGAGTTCCGACCGACCAGCCGCAGCATCGGTCGCGAGCCGGTGACCGTCTTCCGATGAGGACTGCGCGGTTTCTTTGACTGCGATATTTTCTCTGCTTCGTCCGACGGTGGCTTCGAAAATAATGGTCGGCTGTCGAACAGGACGCGGTCAATCTTCAGCTTTCGAAGCGTCTCATCGAAAGTATTTTCGGTCGCCCCCTGATCGAAGAAGTCCGTATGTCGGACCTCGACCGCAAACGGAAACTCGGCTGGCAGCGCCTCAAGAAAACTGACCAGTCGATCCATCTCGACCGCTGAGAATGTCGGCGGCAGTTGTAGAAAAGAAGGCCCCAGCCGATCCGCCTCAGCCAGCACTTTCAGAATGTCGAGAAACAACCCGGTCTCAACTTCGGCATCAATTAATCGTCGATCATGACTGATTGCTTTCGGAAACTTCAGACAAAACCGAAACCCGTCACACGATAGATCCGCCCACCGCTTAACGGTGTCCATCGCCGGTAGCCCGTAGAACGTGCTGTTCCCCTCGACCGTTCCAAACACAGACGAATACTCACCTAGCCACTTCTTTCGGTCCTTCGTCGAAAAAAGCGACCCTGTCCAATCCGAACATGCCCATACCGGACAACCGAGATGGTAGGTTCTACGAACGGTGTCATCCTGCATGCTGAATTCTCGCCGCTTGTCAGTAGCTTGAAATTAGATTCGCCTCAACCTGCACACGCTGGTCGAATCCTGCGCAGAACCCGGAGTCTCGTTGCGACGAATTCTTCACCGACGATAGAGTGAGCCGCTGAAACGCTGTCTGGCGAATGTTGACTATGTTCCAGGATTACCGATGACAGGCGACTTGCAATCTATCAATGCGCCATGGCTTGTCGCTGCTGCGGAGAGGCCATCGAGGCCATCGCGAAGAAGTGTCGCTTCTGTGATTTCATCCTCGACGAAGGATGGGGCAAAATACGAATCCCCGACAACGAGACCAGTACTGCAGACAAAATGCTGATGTCGGTTGGCCGTCCGGTTTCCGCAATCATTGCTGGATATTGCGGACTGTTTTCAATCATTCCAGTGTTTGGACTCCCGTTTCAGATCGCAGCGATTGCTTGTGGAATCAAGGCTCTGAAGACGCTGAAGAGAACCCCGGAACTTAGTAGTGCTGTACGAGCATGGTTCGGCATCATCTTCGGCTTAATTGGACTGTTAAGCTCGATCGTTGGGGTATTGTCGCTGCTGAGGCAAATGTTACCAAACGTGATGATTGAGAATTAGAAGGCGATTGAAATTCGCCATCGACGCATCGCAACAAATTGTTGACACAGAGAGGCAGCCGAACCTCTGCCGATGAAACATTCCCGTGGAATACGAAAACCGGAGCGCAGTCATGCGACCACACTCCGGTTTGTTTTCAGCTGATAAGTTTCAACCAACCGTTACTTGCTGGCTTCAACGGCTGCCTGCGCGGCCGCCAGGCGGGCGATTGGGATTCGCCTTGGGGAGCAGCTCACGTAATTCAGGCCGATTTCATGGCAGAAGTAGACGGACTTTGGATCGCCGCCGTGTTCGCCGCAGATGCCGATCTTCAGGTCGGACCGGGTTCCTCGTCCGCCTTCGACGCCAATCTTCATCAGCTTGCCAACACCTGTCTGGTCGACCGTCTGGAACGGATCGGCTGGGACGATGTCGTGTTCCATGTAGTAGCCGATAAAGCCTTTGTAGTCGTCGCGGCTCATTCCCAGACATGTCTGAGTCAGGTCGTTTGTGCCGAAGCTGAAGAACTCGGCGTTCTCAGCGATCTCGTCGGCTGTCAGAGCGGCTCGCGGGATTTCGATCATTGTGCCGACGCTGTACTGAACTTCGACGCCCTGCTCGGCAAAGACCGTTGCGGCTGTTTCGCGAACGACGGCGGCCTGGTTGTCGAATTCGGACTTGTAGCCAGCCAGCGGAATCATGATTTCCGGATGCACTTCTGTGCCTTCCTTCTTCAGATTGCAGGCCGCTTCAAGGATCGCTCGAGCCTGCATCGCTGTGATTTCCGGGTACACGATTCCCAGACGGCAGCCACGGTGACCGAGCATCGGGTTCGTTTCGACGAGTTCCTCAACGCGACGCTTCACGTCCTGCTCAGTGACGCCGAACGTCTTGGCCAGCTTGCCAGCCAGCGTCGGATCATCGTGCATGTGGTGTTCTGAGAGGAACTCATGCAGCGGCGGATCGAGCAGACGAATTGTTACCGGACGATCGCCCATCACCTTGAACAGGTGAGTGAAGTCGTCCCGCTGGAATGTCAGCAGCTTGGCCAGCGCCTTCGCTCGGTCTTCCGGAGTTCGTGAGAAAATCATTTCGCGAATTTCGTCGAGATGATCGAAGAACATGTGCTCGGTGCGGCACAGACCAACGCCTTCAGCTCCGAGAGCGACTGACGCTTCAGCATCGTGCGACTCCGTGTTCGCTCGTACCTTGAGAGTTCGGAACTCGTCAGCCCACTCCATGAGCTGAGCGTATCGGCTGTAAGTTTCGGCTTCGTCGGCCGGCTTGTTGCCCATCAGAACTTCCATGACTTCGGAAGCACTGGTGCTGATCTGGCCTTCGAACACTTCGCCAGAGAAACCATCGATTGAAATCCAGTCGCCTTCTTTGAGGACGGTGCTGCCGACGGTGACCGTTCCGGCTTCGTAGTTGATGTTTAACGCTGAGCAACCGCAGACGCAGGTCTTGCCCATCTGGCGAGACACGAGCGCGGCGTGCGACGACGCTCCACCGAATGCCGTCAGAATGCCGTTGGCGACTTTCATGCCGCGAAGGTCTTCCGGGCTCGTTTCCTTGCGGACGAGGATCAACTGTTTGTCGTTATCCGCGTTCCACTGCTCTTCGGCGTCGCTCGCGTGGAAGACGATCTGACCGGTTGCTGCACCCGGGCCAGCGTTGATGCCTTTTGCCAGGAGTTTGTCTTCCTTTTCAGCGGCAGATTTAGCGGCAGGATCGAAGATCGGCTGGAGGAGTTGGTTCAGGTCGTCAGCCGGTATACGTCGTTTTTCGAGAGCTGTCTTCTTGTCGATGAGGCCTTCGTTGACGAGGTCAACCGCGATGCGGACAGCGGCAAAACCGGTTCGCTTGGCGTTTCGCGTCTGGAGCATCCAGACCTTGCCACGCTGTACGGTAAACTCGATGTCCTGCACTTCTTTGTAGTGGTTTTCGAGCTTCTTCCCGATTTCGTCGAGCTGAGCGAACGCTTCAGGAGCATCCTGAGCGAGCGTCTCTTCGATGCGCTTCGGGGTTCGTGTTCCAGCGACGACGTCTTCGCCCTGAGCGTTGATCAGGTAGTCACCACAGAAGCCGGGAAGGCCGACTGAGCAGTTACGCGTCAGGCCGACGCCCGTCGCACAGTCGTCGCCGAGGTTTCCGAAGACCATCGCCTGCACGTTGGTCGCGGTGCCCCAGCTGTGAGGAATGCCATACTGACGTCGGTAAACGACAGCTCGGTCGTTGCCCCAGCTACCAAACACTGCACCGATGCAGCCCCAGAGTTGTTCCATCGGATCGTCCGGGAAGTCCTTGCCGGTCTCCTTCTTAATGACGGCTTTGAACTGGGTGACAATGTCTTTGAGCGTGTCGATCGTCAGGTCTTTTTCGTGCTCAACGCCGGCTTCTTCACGAGCCTTGTCGAGAATGTCTTCGAAGTGGTCGGGATCATTCTTCGATTCCGGCTTCAGACCAAGAACGACGTCGCCGTACATCTGAATCAGGCGGCGGTAGCTGTCCCATGCAAAGTGCTCAGCACCGGCCTGCTTGATCAGCGCGTTTACGACCGTTTCGTTGATGCCGATGTTGAGGACGGTGTCCATCATGCCCGGCATCGATTCACGGGCGCCCGAGCGGCAAGACAACAGCAGCGGGTTTTCGGAGTCGCCGAATTTCGCGCCCATGACTTCTTCGGCCTTGGCAATTGCCGCTTCGACCTGAGCCTTCAGTTCCGGTGGGTACTGGCGACCGTTGTCGTAGAAGTAGGTGCAGACTTCCGTCGTAATCGTGAATCCGGCCGGAACCGGCAGACCGATACGGCTCATCTCTGCCAGGTTGGCGCCTTTACCACCAAGCAGCGGCTTCATTGTGGCATCGCCGTCGCCAGAACCACCACCAAACGAATAGACATATTTTGTGTCTGCCATCGGAATCAATCCTCTCCAGCCCCTTTGCGGGCTTCATCAAACCAACGTTTCGTTAATTCTTCTGTCAACGGAGCCTGAGTTCGAACTTCGAACCGGTCCACAGCTTCGTGTAGAGATTTCGAGTTATCGTAAATTCAGGTCCCGGTGCAGCTTCGGAACCTGAGCGGAACCAGCTAACTCCGGGTGCCGGATGGCTTGAAGCCGAATCCGGAAACAGCGTTGCGGACCTGAGCCTGTCATTCAGTCCAGGTCACGCGGAAACATCTCAGTCAGCAAGAACGACTGCTGTGGAACCTGCGGGAACCACGATTCACCCGTAAATGCTGATTGTCAAACAACATGTGAAACCGACCCGCCGCAATCGTCCAGGGGCGCGTGGAATCGGCGCAAGTCACGCGTCGAAGGTGGCAGGAACCTAACAGCGGCCATGTCAATCGTCAACCAATCGCCAAATCAGCGAACCTTGATCATGACGCCGTAAAACGGTTGTCGGATGGTCATCGGCCAGAGGATTTCCTGCCGGCTGCCGACGCTCAAGGCATAGAACTCGAAGTGGCTTGTGGGATTCTGACGCAGGTTGGAACAGGCTCCGGAAACCAGAAGTGTGAGATTCAGTCTGATTGTGCAGAAACGGCTCAGCCTGGAACGGGGTGCTGACACAATAAGCCCGACGTTGCAGATGCAGTCGTCGGGCCTCTGAGGTCACTACTGAGTTGCTTCACCGTCAAACGGAAGCCTCTCCGCCTCAACGCAACTGCCTCAGGATTTCATTGTCAGTGGGAAACCGATCAGTCTGGTGTTTGGAGTAAATCAGGTTTCCATCGACAACGACGTCAAAGACTCCGCCTTTGCCTTTGATCAAATCTGCCTCGATTCCCGTCGTTTTCTGAATGGCATCCGCCAGACCGGCGGCTTGAGGGGTGTAGTTTCACTGCACACAGTAGGTGATGCTGATCTTCATTCAACGTTCCTTTGCTTTCGGAAATGTCATGACCATAAATGCTCGACGTCAGATCGGCGTCGTGTTTTCGCCACGTAACAAGTTTAAGTCAAAGACGGGAAATTGAGTGTTTGCGGATTCTGTCTCAATGCGAGATGAGCGAGTAGTGAGTCTGGCAGAAAGTGATGGCACAAACCGTGTCAGGCAAACTCCGTTGAGTGCTGCGACTTCTTCACGCAATCCTCTCAATTTCAAAATCCCTGCCGACGATATCCCGCGTGACATGTATGTACGGAATCTTCAGACCTCGAACGAAGGGAGTGATCTCATCGTCGTAAGCCGGAAGGTAGGGCTTCGAGTTTCGGGCGATGTTGACGGAATCGGATCCCGTGCTCGTGTCAGTTCGGTAAACGAGTTTCAGCTCGCTGCGCGTCGACGGCTTGTTCGCTCGTCGAGGGACACTGGCCAGGGCAATGACGCACAGGATGGTGTCTCGATTAATGCGGCGTTTTTGAGGGCCAGCGATCAGCAGTTTCTTTTTCAGGTCATAGGACAGGACCGGGTTCTCGCGGATCGCCTTCCTGTTGACCCAGGCGATGAATCCGTAGCCACTGGCGATGACCATCACGGCGACGATCATCGCCTGGATTGCGTCGGCGGGATTTCCCTTTTGAGCTTCGGCGTACGCGATGATTGAAATGGGGATAAGCACGCAGGGCAGCATTAGATGAGCCCACAGAAACGACGCCGGAATTCGATTCACCTCAACTCGACCGTCGGCCTTGCTGATTGCCAGTTTCAGCCGCGCGTTGGACGTCACGATTGATTCAAGAAACAGATGGTCCTCGCTGATCCTGGCGCCGGTGAGTTCAGCGATCTCGTCAACGGCTTTCTTCGTTCGCGATGATGTCATGGAAGGACTTGCTTTTGATTGTGGCTCGCGAATTGTGTTCCGCAGGTCAGCCTGAAACGCCTTTTCATTCATCGGGCCGAAAAAATGCAGATCGTTCGAAGGTGAACGCCGTACTGTTTACACCAGTGATAAGTCTATGACGACAGTGACCATCATCAGAATCAACGGGACGCCTTGCAGCCCGGGCTCTCGACGACGATTGGAAACGGTCCAGGCGACGACTCCAGTTGCCAGAAAAGCCACGGATGTCGTCATTATTTGACCGAATTCAGCAGCGTACAGCCTCGACAGGTTTCGAAATACCTCATGGTCTTCCTTATCCGCCGCTGCAGAAATTGCGGCAAACCTGGCCGCCTGCGAAGCCTTGCTTTGTGCCAGGATGCTCGTCGCAAGGGATGCGAGGAACAACGCTGACGCTAGGAGATAAAATGGCCGATTGCTCATGGTGTCCTGCCAATCTGACTTTTGGAAACGGAACACGAAACAAGGACCGGACACGATGTTTGAAATCGTGCCTTTTGTGGGGCGAGTCGTCGAGGTCAAGCGGGAAACTCGGTAGACAGTCAAGGGCATGACCAGCCAGAGTGTCGTCGAATTTGTGATCTCAAAAATCGACACACTTGATCCGAGGCCTGAAACATGAAGCTGTCAGTTTGTCTCGCGTTGCCGCTGTTTCTATTTGCTGCGTCGTTGGCCAGTGCGGCTGAGCCAGTGCGAGTCGGGATCCTTGGCTTTGACAATTATCAGTCTCTGGCATTTACCCAGGTCTGGCACAAACCGCCTGCCGACAATCCAGACCTGGCCGGTTTGAAAGTCGTCGCGGCCTGGCGAGGAGGCAGCCCGGATATCGAAGAAACGCTGGTGGACATCAGACGCTGGGAACCTCGGCTGATCGAGAAGGGCGTGGCAATCGAAGACTCAATTGACGCCGTTCTGGAAAAGTGCGACGCGGCGATCATCATGACAATCGACGGTCGTGCGCATCTGAAGCTTGCCGAGCATACCTTGAAGGCTCGCAAACCAACCTACATCGGACGACCGATGGCGGCTTCTCTGGAAGATGTGATTGCGATATTCGAACTGGCGGAGAAGTACGACACGCCAGTGTTTTCATGCTCGCAGCATCGCTACAGCCCCGGTTTCCTCGACATGAAAAATCATTCGGAAGTCGGCGAAGTCATTGGTTGCAACGTCTACGGAAGCTGCCCGACAGTCGACCATCACCCCGACCTCTTCTGGCACGCTATTCACAGTTTCGACACGCTTTACACGATCATGGGGCCCGGAGCCGTTTCCGTCACGCGTGCACGCACCGACGATGCAGAACTGATCACTGGAATCTGGAAGGACGGTCGCATCGGCTCTTATCGAGGCATCCGACGCGGCAAGCCGGAATACAGTGCGACCGTCTTTGGCGACAAGGGCGTTGCTCCAGCCGGCATCTACGGTTACCCGGCACCGGTCAATGGAGTCGTCCCGAAGTCTCGGTACAAAGGTTACGAGAACGTTGCGACGGAGATCGCCAGGTTCTTCAAGACCGGCAAGCTGCCTGTCGAGCCTGAAGAGACCATCGAACTCTTCGGCTTCATGGAAGCTGCCCACGAAAGTCACCGCCGAGGCGGCGTACCCGTCCGAATTGACGAGGTCATCGCCAAAGCGAGAAAGAACGTTGACGCCCACAGGTGATTCTTGAAGTGACACGACTTCGAAGTCTCACGGCTTCGCGTCCCTGCGTCAGAATGCAGAATCTCACGATACGAACTCGCGACTTGTGCTTCCGAAAGCGAGAATTCCGAACATCGAAAGTCACAAGTAAGTGACGCAGGGACCTGAATCATGACGGAAACGAATTTCAAACCGGTTCGAGTGGGCGTGGTCGGTCTCGGTCGATTTGGGAAACTTCATTCATTGACGCTTGCCGGACTGGCAGAGGCCGAACTGGCAGGCGTCGTCGCTCGCCGGGAAGAAAGTCTTTGCGAGTTCGATGCGCTGCTTCCGGGAGTGTCCGGCTGGACGGACCTTGATCGAGCGATCGCCGAGTGCGACGCCGAAGCCTGGATCGTCGCCTGCACGACGGCGGCGCATGTCGACGTGACTCGGAAGCTGCTCGAAGCCGGCAAGACCGTTCTGCTGGAAAAGCCGATTTCAGAAGACCTCGACGAAGCACTCAGCCTGCAGCCACTGATCGAGCCAGAGTCGGCCAACCTGATGATCGGGCACATCGTGCTGTTTAACAGCGAGTTTCTGCAGCTTCGCGACGAAGCGGCCAGACGTGGAGCAATTTCCTACATCGACTGCGTCCGGCACCGGCCAGCCAGCATTGTGAAAGACTTCGCGGGCGAGAATCCGATGCACGCGGCGATGGTCCATGATCTGTACGCCACACAGGTTCTGGTCAACCGAGCTGAGCCGTCGCACTTCAGTTGCCAGTATCACCGAACGTCGTCGGGAGCGATTGATCTGGCTTCTGCACGACTGACTTGGGACTCCGGACCGGTCGCGAACTTCGCGGCGTCCTATCTCACTCCGGACGGCATGCCACCGCGCGGCTTCGACCGGATGGAAGTCTTCGGTGACGGCTGGGCATCCAGAATTACCCCGAATCCTCGCCCGATCGAACTTTGGAGCGATCGGGCTGAATGGCCAATGGCGTTGGAAATCCGAGCGGACGCTAACGGAGCCAGTGGCATGATGGCCGAAGAACAACGCTGCTTCTGTCGAGTCGTTCGCGGCCTGCAACCCATTCCTGTCGGAGCCACCTTCGCCGACGCGTTACAGGTCCAGCAATGGATGGAGCAACTGGATCAAAGCGCCGCTTGATTCGTTGCCGCCAGGATTGCTCGCAGATCTTCTTGCCAGCACATCTCGATCACCTTTTGCATGGTGGGAGTATCCTGCGATTGACGTCGGATCGCGGTTGTGGAATCGCCTTTCGGCTACCCGAACAGTTCCATGATCGGTTTGCCCGTCGTCAACGAGCGGGAGATGCCGCTGGCATCGGTCGGATCGTTGATCGGGATGTCGAGGGCGTGGTAGATGGTTGCGGCCAGTTCTTCGGGGCGGACGGGTTTGTCCGTGACATACTCACCCAGCTTGTTGGTTTTGCCGTAAACGCTTCCGCCTTTGATACCCGCTCCGGCAATGATCGATGAGAAACATTTCGGCCAGTGCTGGCGTCCTGGGGGATCCTGTTTGAGAACATAGGGAGTGCGACCAAACTCGCCCGTCACGACGACCAGCGTGTTGTCGAGCATGCCTCGATCCTTGAGGTCTGAAAGCAGTGCGGCCAGCGCCTGATCCAGACGCGGCAGGCAGAATCCCATTCCGTAGGAGCCGTTTCCAAACGCGTTGCCCATCCCCATGTTTCCGCCGTGCATGTCCCAGCTGCTGCTCGGCGGTCCCTGCTTGTCGTACTCGGCCTGCCCCGTCCAGCCGTTTACAGTCACAAAGCGAACGCCGGATTCCACCATGCGACGAGCGAGCAGCAGATTCTGGCCGAGCGGATGCATCCCGTATCGTTCGCGAGTTTTGACCGGTTCAGTGTGCATCTCGAACGCCTGCCGACCTTCGGCTCGCGTCAGGGCTTCATAGGTCTTTTCTCGAAGGTCGGACCAGTCCTTGACCTGCTGGTCTCTGTCGAGCCGTCTGGATTCAAGACTGCCGAGCAATGTCTTGCGATAGTCGAAACGCTTCTCGTCGTAGGCGTCGTAAATCTGCGGCGGCTTGAAGTCAGGCATCGCCGGGTGGTTAGCCGCCGATCCGACAAACACCGGTGCGTAAGCCGAACCAAGGTAACCACCGATGCCAATGTTAGGTGCGCAGAACACGGGCGGCCCGACACGCTTAATGAGCCACGCGTTGGACACAAAGTTGCGAGTGCTGGGTTTGTGTTTGGCAACGAACGAGCCCAGGTAGGGGTGTTCGTCCGGCATGCCCTGAGCGACTCGTTTTTCTGATTGGCCACTGAGCAGATTATGCATCGCGTCAAAGTGGTTGCTGATTGCTCCGGGGTGCGACATCGAATTGATCAGCGTGAAGTTGTCGGTCAACTTTGCCAGTTCGGTGTGCATCTCGTTGATGTTCATCCCCGGAACCCTGGTCGCGATGGGCTCGTACGGTCCGCGATAATCCAGCGGTGCCTCCGGCTTCATATCCCACGTGTCAACGTGACTTGGTCCACCACAAAGCAGGACGAAGATACAGGACTTGTCCGAAGCAACGGCATTTCCTGAAGCATCGACTTTATCAGCTCCCATCACCGCCCCCGGCATGCCGAGCGTCATCGTGCCCAGACCGCTCGCGAGGAGCGCTTGCCGCCGGTTCAACTGAAGATCATTCATGCAAAACTCCTGCCTCTGTATCAATGTTTCGAGCAAGGATTTCCGTACCTGTAGTCGTTCGACTGAAACGCTCCGATCGTCACGATCGAAAAAAATTCCCAGAGCGACCAGCGGCACGTGCGGACTTACAAAGCTTATCGCGACAATGACGAATTTGTCTTTCACGTTCTCTGAAAACTCGACAGCAGCACCGTCAGTCATTCCATCTCCCGGAGCTGGACCTGTTGCCGCCTTGAGAAAAGTCCGCCGAAGAATTCATCACTCGTCAATAACCGACCACGTTCGGATTCGCTCCGGAAACTCCAGAATTCAAACGGGCATGGCTGGGAATGCAGACCGCATGGTCATTTCAAACGGTCATTGGTTTTGGCCAGTCGATTTCCAATTGCTTTAATCGGCCAGCACTTCACGTGCGGGATTCGTATTCGTGAACTCGACGATTTCCCGCTGCATGTCTGATGGTGAGTGACTTGGCGGGGCGAGGGCAGGTTCTCAGCAATGAATCACCGAAACGATGTCAGGGAATTGACGAATGGCTGGGTTCAAGACGCACCTCAGCGTGAGCGGCGGAATCGGTGTGGCGACAGGACTGACGGCGACGGTTGGACTCGGCTTCACTCCAGTGCAGGGCATACTGGTCGGTTATCTGACAACGCTCGGAGGTATGCTGCCGGACCTGGATTCAAGTTCCGGACGCCCCATTCGAGAACTCTTCGGAGTCACTGCGGCGCTGATGCCGATGGCCTTTGCCGATGAGCTGAAGCAGCTTGGCGGCAACACGGAAACTGTCCTTCTGCTGGCGGTGGTCAGCTATCTGGCGATTCGTTTTGGTGGAGCGTGGCTGCTTTCGAAACTTTCAGTTCATCGAGGAATGTTTCATAGCGTGCCGGCCATGCTGATCGCTGCGGAAGTCGTCTTTCTGGCCTACCGCAGCGACTCGAACACCGTTCGACTTCTGATGGCCGTGGGCATTGCTCTCGGGTTCCTGTCGCACCTCATTCTGGACGAACTCTACGCCATCCAGTGGAACGGTTTGAAACTGGAGCTGAACCAGTTTGCCGGCAGCGCTGTGAAGTTTTTCGGCAAAAGTTTCGCCACCAATGCCGTCACCTGGCTTACTCTGATCGTCCTGACCTGGTGTTCGTTCGGCGCCGCAGGTCTTGTCGAAGAACCGCCGCTGCCCACGCGTGACGAGATCCGTCAGCTCCTCCAGAACTCTTCCGCCGGTCACAAATCCCGTTCGGATCCCAGGCAGAAGTTCTGGTTTGAGACTTTGTAAGTGGGGTCTTGCGTTGCCATCGCTCCCACCTGGTTCACTACACTGCGACGCTCCAGTCAAAAACGTTTTGTCAAAACTGAGCCAAAGGCAGTGGAAAGCGGACCTATGGATGCGATGAGTCATTGGCGAATCCTAAATTTACGAGGCAACTCGATTAACATTCGGCGATATCTTTTCGCCTTACTGGTCACACTGATTGTTGCGAATGGTGGCCGAGTCGCCTGGGCAAACAGTGAAGCGGAATCGCTGACGCTCCTGGTTGAGACGCTGAATTCAACGGACGACGTAAATGTCCGCAGAGCCTTGTTGCAGGGGATGCTTCGTGGTCTTGAAGGGCGTCGCCATGTGCCTGCCCCGAGAGGCTGGAACGAGTTGGGGGAGAAGCTGGCGAGGAGCGAGAGCGCCGAGGTTCGCGACCTGACGGATCAGCTTTCCCAAATCTTTGGCGACCTGGCTGCTACGCAACGCTCGCTGGCTGTCCTGAAGGATACGTCTGCCGAGCTGAGTGCTCGCCGAAAGTCGCTCCGGGCGCTGCTGACTCAGCAGAGCCAGGAAGCGTCGTTTCTGTTGGAATCGTTGCTCGACGAGCCCGCTTTACAGCTCGACGCCATCCGAGGGTATGCGATGGTTGAAAACGCGACAGCCCCGGCGGTCCTGCTTGGCCGGTATGCAGAGATGAGTCCCGAACTGCAACGGGCCGTCGTCGAGACGCTGGCGACTCGGAAGAATTATGCAAACGAATTGCTGGCCGCCGTTCAGAACAAAACAGTCAGCCGCGACGAGATCCCGACTCACGTGGCGAGGTCACTGCACAGCCTGCTCGGAGAGCAGTTCGTCAGGATCTTTGGGGAGGTCAAAGAGGTGGCTGAGAATCGAGAAAAGACCATCGCGAAGTACAAGCAACTGCTCACTCCCGCCCGCATCGCTGACGCGGATGCTTCGCGCGGTCGAGCCGTTTTCAGGAAGACCTGCGCATCGTGCCATCTTCTCTACGGAGACGGGGCGAAGATCGGCCCGGACCTGACCGGGTCGAACCGAGCCAATCTCGACTACATCCTGCTGAACAGTGTCGCTCCGAGTCTCGACGTTCCGGCCGGGTACAAAATGGTTTCGATCGTTACCGTTCAGGGGCGAGTGCTGAACGGAGTGATCGCCGAAGAGGACGGTACCCGCGTGGTGCTGAAGACTGTCGAGCAGCCACGAGTTGTCATCCTGAAAGAAGACATTGATGTGCGCAAAGTCTCAGACAAGTCGATGATGCCTGAAGGCCAGCTCGACAAAATGAAGCCGGAAGAAGTGGCTGACCTGATCAAATACCTGAGAACGACCGAGCAAGTGGAGTTGCCGCAATGAACATCGCAACGTCTCGACATGTAACCATTAACGCTGTTCTGCTGCTCGTTACGTCACTTGCGATCAGCGACTCCGCTGGCCTTGCGCAGGAATCTCGAAATCTGCTGCCCAAGGTCAAACACCGGGTCAGTGACGCTCCATTCCTGAAGCCGCACGAAGCGGTGGCAAAGATGGCGATTCCCGACGGGTTCGAGGTCTCCGTCTTCGCCGCCGAGCCCGACATCGCCGAGCCGATCGCCTTCTGCTTCGACGATCGAGGCCGCATCTGGATCGCAGAAAACTTCAACTATCAGACGCGGCGTCAGCACACCGACGATCCCGTCAGTCGAATCCAGATTCTCGAAGATACCAACGGCGACGGCGTCTTCGACAAAAAGAAAACGTTTACCGACAAGCTGACTTTTACGTCGGGACTCGCGTGCGGCTTTGGCGGAGTGTTTGTCGGGTCGCCCCCGAACCTGACGTTCATTCCCGACGCTGATGGAGACGATAAGCCGGATGGTCCGCCTCAGATTCTGCTCGACGGCTGGGGGATCAACGATCGGCATGAGACGCTCAATAGTTTCATCTGGGGCCCCGATGGCTGGCTTTACGGTTGCCACGGTGTGTTCACGCAGTCTCGGGTTGGGAAGCCCGGCGACGATGCGTCAAAGCGACAGTTCATCGACGGCGGCATCTGGCGATACCACCCGACTCGCGGGACGTACGAGGTTTTCGCTCGCGGGTTGTCAAATCCGTGGGGGTTCGACTTTGACGATCATGGCCAGGGTTTCGCCACGTGCTGCGTGATTCCTCACCTGTTCCATGTTGTGCAGGGCGGCGTCTATCACAAACAAAGCCTGCCGCACGTTAACCCGTACGTTTACGACGACATTAAGACGATCCGCGATCACTCCCACCTGTCCGCTCATGGCGGGGCGAGGTTTTATCTCGCCGACACTTTTCCGCAGCAGTACCGCAACCGTTTATTCATGTGCAATATTCATGAGCACGCCGTGCTGACCGACATCATGGTACGGAAGGGTTCAAGTTTTATCGGCAAGCACGGCGACGATTTCATGCCGGCAAACGATATGGCCTGGGTCGGATTCAGCGTTGAGATTGGACCAGACGGCGGTGTTTACATTCTCGACTGGCACGACAACGACGTCTGCGGCAACGCGGTCAACTTTCCCAACAGCGGTCGCGTTTACCGCATCATGCCGAAGGGTGTCAACGCAATTGCTCGACCAGACCTTGGAGCTATGTCCGATGCTCAGCTGGTTGAGCTGCAGACACATTCCAACGACTGGTACGTTCGTCACGCTCGCACGCTGCTGCAATCTCGCGCGGCGAGTGGCAAGCTCGACAAGCCCGAGGTTCATTCACGATTGGACGACTTATTGAAGACGGCAGCGACGTCTCCGAAACGTCTCCGAGCGTTGTGGGCTTTGCAGGTGACCGGGGCGCTGGATCACGATCGCCTGACATCACTTCTTGCTCACAAGGACGAGTACGTCCGAGGCTGGGCGATCCAGTTTCTCTGCGACGCCAGCGACGCCAACGCGTTTCAGGATGCCAGCGGCGTGAAGCGGTCGCCGGTCGAGAAGTCGGTGCTCGAACGGTTTGCCGCGATGGCGAAAACAGAAACCTCGCCAGTCACGCGACTGTACCTTGCGTCCGCTGTTCAACGACTGCCGTTTGCTGATCGCTGGGCAATTCTGGAAGGGCTCGCTTCTCACGGCGAAGATGTCGGTGACAACAACCTTCCGAGAATGTACTGGTTCGGCCTGGAACCGATGGTGCCGGATCATCCGGCCAGATCGTTGAAGCTGGCGGTCGACGGAAAGATTCCCGCATTGCAGGAGTTTGTCGCTCGCCGCATGGTCACTGGGGAGGCACCAGTTGCAACCAATCGTCCGGTCCAGATGAAGCAGAAGCCTGAGTGGCAGTGGACGGTACAAAAAGTAGCACCCGGTTTTACCGTTCGAAATGTGGGCGAAGGCGGAGTCGTTCATCACGATGTCTTCCGCAACGCGATCGCGGTTCAAACTCACCCTCTGGATCAGAAAACGCCGAGCAGTCTCGTCCGGACACTGAAAATTCCCGAGAACAAAAAGACGAGTCTGCAACTGCGAGTCAGTCATCATCCGCACGGCGACTGGCAGCTCAAAGTCGTGGCCGCTGGCAAAGTCATGGCGGATCAGATTGTCGGTTCAAGCTCGGTCGCCAATGACGAATGGCTGGACGTCAGCGTCGACCTGACAGAATTCGCCGGTCGTCAGATTCAATTGTCGATCGAAAACTGCCCGAACAACTGGAGCAGCGAATGGGCCTACTGGAACAAGGTCGCCATCGTCAGCGAGTAGATTTTGAAGCTCAATTCTGGCTCAAATTCTACGTGCGTCTTCTGAAGACGGCATTGCTGGTTCAGTCATGCCGGTTTGAATGTTGAGCCGGGAAGTCCAGACAAAGCCGCTTCTGAGTCTGTCGCCTTTTGCGTCGCCGCCTTCGGACACGATGTCACATAAGAGCGTTGCGATTCGTTCGGCGGTTCCAGTACGCTGATGACCTCGTTCGTTCGGGCTGCAGAATCCAATTTGTGGTTGTGCTCCCGGCGTCGAGACATCCTGCCTTCGATCCCTCGACGACTCCCACCTGAAGTTTGTGACGCCAGCCTCTCGCGAAACGGCTGCGTGCGTTCTCTCCTCACGAATTACAAATCAGATCCGTATGCCGAATCAATCGATACAGCATGGCTGGCCCGCATGGTTTGCGGTCGGACTTTTTGCCGCTGCATTCGCAGCTTCGACGGTTACTGCTCAGGACGCCGCGACGGCAGACGCCGTCGAAAGCGTTGTCGGACCTGAATTAATCGGCGAGCGAGCTGACGACCAGAAACTCGCCGACGACCAGGAACGCACCGACGACCAGGTCGTGTCGTTGCAGTTTGCGTTCGAAGGAATGCCCTGGCGGGACGTGATCAGGTGGTTCGCAGATTCGGCGGGCCTAGCACTGCATGTTGGAGGTGTCCCGACCGGAAGCTTTACCTATTCGGATTCAAATTCGTTCACGCCGGACGAAGCACTGGATCGGTTGAACCTGTTTCTGCTGCCTCAGGGGTTCACTCTGGTGCGCAGCGGCAAGCTGCTTTCGATGATCAATCTTTCTGACCCGCGCAGCCTTCAGGAACTGGACTCGCTGGCAAAGTACGTCACGGTCGAGCAGCTTCAGGATGTCAGCGACAACGACGTTGTGAAGTGCATTTTTCCGCTTGGCGAACTGGATGCCGAAGATGCTGTCGACGAGTTGTCGGCTCTCAAGCTGATGCTGCCTCCGGCTGTGTTCAGCAAGACGAACCAGCTGATGATTACCGACACTGCCCGCAAACTGAAAAACGTGAAAACGATCATCGACGCTTTCAAACCGTACGAACTCGACAACGGAACGGTCGTCAGGAGTTTCACTCTCGAACACGTTGACGCAGAAGACATCCTTGTCGTGGCACGACCGCACCTCGGGCTGGCCACCGGCGAAATGATCGGCATCGACGTGAGTCTTTCCGCCGATGTGCTGGGAAAGAATATTTTCGTCACGGGAATTGAGGACAAAGTCAAACTTGTCGAAGGTTTGATTACGGCGATCGACAAGCCGGAGAAAAGCCTGTCGACGGCGGATGGCAAAGCGGAGTTGAAGTCCCACGTCGTCCGGAACGGCAACGTCGAGACTGTCTACAATGTGCTGGTGACGCTGCTGGCTGGCGAGACGGTTCGTCTGTCGATGGACGAGACCGCTGGTTCAATCGTCGCTCTGGCAACGCCCGAAATTCAAAAGGAGATCGAGCAGACTGTTCAGCAGTTACAGGCATCTGATGCTGAGTTCGCGGTCATTCCTCTGAAGACTGCTGACCCTTTTGTCGTGGTCAGTCTGCTGGAAGAAATGTTCGACCTGACGGACAACAAGCGGCGAGAGTCGGCAGGAATTGAAGCGTTTACCCGGCATGGAAGCTCGCGAGGCTTCGACCTGCTGAAGGGCATCGAAAACTCTAACGCTCCGCGATTCGACGCCGATCCGGCCAACCGTCGGCTGTTTGTTCGCGGCACGAAATATCAGGTTGAGCAGGTCAGAGAGATCGTCGCGGAACTCGACAGCGGCACGTCGAGAACGGCTGGCGGCAACGACCGAATTCGGATCATTCCGCTGCGAGGCGAAGAAGGGGAACGGCTACTGAAGACGGCGGCCAGATTCTGGCGAGGGAATCCGATCTTTCTTTATCCGTCTCTGGGTGAGACGGGAAATAAAATCAGCGAGCGCGTCGCTGGCGAAGGCCCTGCCAGAGCGAATCCGTTCTCATCGGAAGATAATTCTCCGGCAGCTCCGACGGCAGAGAATGCGCAACTTCTGACGGGAAATGTTCAGAGCCAGGATGCCGCGATTCGTTGTCAGTTCTCGCCACGTGGTCTGATTCTTCAGTCAGAAGATGCAAAGGCTCTCGACGAGTTCGAAGATCACCTGGTGACAATTGCTGGCCCCGTTGATTCAACTCCGTCGCCGCCGATCGTCTTCTACCTGAAATATACTCGCCCGGACGATGCAATCTGGATGCTGGCGGAGTTACTCGACGGCGGTGAAGCTTCGTTGCTGAGCGAGTCATCGTCCCTGGTGAATGGATTTGTGAGTTCGTCCAGTTCGCTGCTGGGCACTCTTGTCTCGTCCCGGGAAGGCACGACAACGATGGTTGCCGGATCGATCACTGTCGTGGCCGATTCGCGGTTGAACCGTTTGATTGTGCAGGGGACAGCCAGTGACATCGACCAGGTCGAGGGGTACCTCAAGATTATCGACAAAGACAACAGCATCACGTCGATCGAAACCTACGGTACCTCGCATGTGATCGAGCTGGTCTATTCGCAGGCCAGCGAAGTCGCGCTGGTAATTCGCAGCGCTTATGAAGGCCGAGTTTCCGGCAGTGCTCCGGGCCTGCCCGGCGGAGCACAACCCGGACAACGTCCCGCGCCGCAGCCGTCGTCAGAAAAGCAGGACAGCGACAAAAAGTCGACGAAGAAAGAGCTGGTCGCACAGCCGGCAAAGACGCTGGAACCGAAGATGACAATCGCCGTTCATGAGCCGAGTAACTCACTAATCGTGACAGCTCCGGATCACTTGTTTCGCGAAGTCGAACAACTCGCGAAGGTCATCGACCAGCGAAGTCAGAAGGCGGTGCGGATTGTCAGAGTTCCAGAAACGGTCGCGATCGAGTCACTCCAGGAAATCTTCTCCGGCGGAGTGCGGACCGGCAGCGGCGTTAAACAGCCGACGCAGAAACAGCGTTAAGAACCGACGATTTGAGCTGTGAAGGCAGGAGTCAGATCGATGAAATCAGAATTCTCTCGGCGAGCGTGGTGGCTGTCGTGCTCGATTGCTTTGCTTTGCGTCGGCTTGCGATCTGAGCCCGCGTATGGGCAAGCCGGGTTGAGGGAATCACTGGAGCGGCTTGATCGAAACCGGAACGGATTGATCGACCCCAAAGAGATCACTCCGCTCGCTCGACCCTACCTTGAGCGGATCACCAAAGAACGACGGATCGATCTCGATCGACCGATCGAGATTCACAAGCTCCAGGAAGCAGCACGAGTCTACTACGCACTTGCAAACGGCGTGGCTGGCCAGCGTGTGCGGGCTGAAGGCGGAAGCACCGTCGTACCTTTCGGCCCGAAGGAAGACGACCCACTTGTTCCTGCATTTGGGTTGGCAAAAGTAAGGTACCCTTACACGCTTGAGGATCTTGAAGAGGCAGATCAGACGCTGCGGCGTTATGACGACAACGACAACGGATTCATCGACGGTGACGAAATCGACGAAGTTCGATGGACGCATCGGAATCCGTTTGCTGATGACCTCGATAATGACGGTCGATTCAGCCGGCTCGAACTGGGGCAACGTTACGCTCGACGTCGACTGCTCAACGACGATGCTGGCGAACTCGTTCAAAAGGCCCGTCGAACTGGTAGCGAGATTCGCAAGTCAGTCAACAACGGGAAAGGTGAAGACCAGTCGCAATGGTGGAAGCAGGGCGGCAATAAATACTGGCTCACCGCGGCTTTATTGAGTCGTTTTGATGTGAACAGGAATGGGCGACTTGAATCGACCGAAGTCCACAGTCTGGGTATCCCGATTGGTCAGGTTGACGTCAACCGCGACGGGGAATTGACGCGTGACGAAATGTTTTCGCTTATTTCGCAGATGCAGGATGAAGCTGGTGACCTGACCGAAGGACTGCCCGGCTGGTTCTACGAACTCGACGTCGATCGCGACGGTCAGATTGCCATGCACGAATTCGCGACGACCTGGACGACCGAAAAGAGGCAGGAGTTCGCCGCTCTGGATGCTAACAACGACGGTCTGCTGACGTCGCCTGAAGTGCTGCGTGCGACAACGGTCGGAGGCTATCGCAACGAGACGGCTCAGGTATTGCCTCCCTACCGAACCATCGTTTCCGAGATCGAAATCGGCGATGAGTTTCTGATTCGTGATTTGGACGTGCAGATTTCGATTACCCATTCGCATGTCGGTTTTCTGGATGGATATCTGACCGGGCCGGATGGACAGCGAATCGAGTTGTTTTCTGAAGTCGGCAGTGGAGGAAACCACTTTGACCAGACTGTGTTTGACGACCAGGCAAAAATACCGATTAATAAAGCTTCTGCACCGTTCAAAGGGACGTTCCTGCCAGAAGGACTCCTCAAACGGGAACCTGGCCTGAGCGTGTTCAACGGGAAAAGCGCAAAAGGTGTCTGGCAGCTCGTGATTCGTGGTTCACGCAGCGATCGATTTGGAATGTTGCATAGCTGGAACCTTCGCGTAAAAGCGATCGAAGATTCAGTGGTCGTTCAGGCTCTGGCTTCCGACGTCACCGAGTACTTGGTTGATGGGGCGGAGTCTCCTGCCGACGCCGTTAGCGAAGCGGTCAGTGGAAACGAGTATCGCGAAGACGGTCAGAAAGTCTCAGCCCGCGAGAAGCTGAAGGCGTACTACGAGTCCCTCAAGGCGACAAAGCTCAGCGGCAAGCTGAATCCGGAAAAAGCAAAGGGCGACAAGTCAGAGAGTGCCAGGGCAGGCGGTGAAAGTTCACTCCGTGAAAACTGATCAAGGACAAGCGGGACTGGGCGAGCTTTTGTATTTGAAGAATCGTTCACAACGTTGAGCTGTCGACAAGGTTGAACCCCGAACGCTGGAGCGCAACAATCACGCGCGCTTTGATCGGCGATGTCGGTCGTTCCCTGGTTCTGTCCCGTAATGACGCAGGCAAAGAGAAAAGTCGTGTCTAAAGCTGTGGTTCTGCTGAGTGGAGGTCTTGATTCAGCCACGATGCTGGCGATTGCTCGTCAGGAAGGATTCGAGCCGTGCGCGATCACGTTCCGCTACGGGCAGCGGCACGCCGTTGAGATCGAAGCGGCTCGCCGACTCGTTAAGAGGATGAACGTTGCCGAGCACCTGGAAGTCGAGTTCGACCTGCGTGCGATGGGCGGATCGGCGTTGACGTCGAGCCTCGCCGTCCCGAAAGGCCGCTCTGCCGAGCAGATGCGGGAAGGGATTCCTGTGACCTACGTGCCGGCCCGCAATACGATCTTCCTGTCGTTTGCTTTGGGATATGCCGAGAGCCTGAAGGCGAACCACATTTTTGTCGGCGTGAACGCTCTCGACTACGCCGGATATCCCGACTGCCGACCGGAGTACATCCGAGCGTTCGAAGCGATGGCTCGACTGGCGACAAAATCAAGTGTGGAAGGCGACGAGCCACTCACACTGCACACGCCTCTGATCGAGATGACAAAGGCCGAGATCATCAAACGCGGCCATGAGCTGAGTGTCGACTACAGCCTGACAAGCAGTTGCTACGACCCTGGGGAAAGCGGGCTGGCCTGCGGCACCTGCGATGCCTGTTCACTCCGCCTTGAAGGCTTCCGTGAGAACGGAATCAGTGATCCGGTGGTATATCAGAGTTGAGGCGAATTGGCGTAAAAGAAACAACATCCTGCCTGCTGAGCTGAATCAGGTTTATGGCGCCCCCGGCAGATTCAAGACGCAGCGGAAGCCGATGTTCGGGCTGCGTTCGGTCATTGGAACCCCGCGACGGAACCAGGTCGCCCAGTTCGGGCCGTCGCCTTTGACGATTCGTTCGCCGTTCTGAGATGCTCGCCGAGGTCCGGACCAGTCCGTTCGGTGGGCTGTGTCAGTGGTCGCCAGATTCTGATGATTAGTTTCGCTGTAGAAATCGAGCAGCCACTCCTGGGCATTCCCTGCCATGTCGAGCACTCCGTAAACGCTCTTGTCGTCAGGGAACCTGCCACAGGGATCGATCTGGCCAGCTTCGCGAGGTTCACTCCACAGCGGTCGTCCGTCGCCCCACGGTGCGGCCAGTCCCCGGTCGCCTCGTGCTGCTTTTTCCCATTGGCATTCCGTCGGCAACTCTCGCTGTGATGCCTGGGCGTAGGCGCGAGCTTCAACCCACGCGATGCCAACCGCCGGGAAGTCCGATGGATCGTCAACATTCAGCGATTTCTCAACGACCTTGCCGGCTTTGATCGACTTGCTGCGAAAGTCGGCGTACTGACCAACGCTGACTTCGAGCTTCGAAATGTAAAACGCACTCAACGAAACCGGCACCTCTGGAACGCAGTCAGCCGGTCCGTCACTGGTCCCGATGATCGAGTTTCCGGCCGGAATAAAAACCATTTCTGACCGATCGGCGTTGCAGATGATTCTCGACGGCCAGCCATCGACGATCGGCGCGTCGGCAATGGCGGTGAATCCTGCTGGCAATGAGCCAGCTCGTTCACTGGCAGCCGGGTGCGAGTTTCGAACTGATGACCCGCTGGCCTCGAAACTTGCTGAACCGGCAGCGGGATCGATCGTCGCGACGAATCTGTCTGCCGGTCGTGATGGTGGCGCTTTGCCTGCAGTTACAAAGTTGGGCGGCGGGGCGAGCGCAAAATTGAAGATGTCTTTCGGGGCGACCCCGGTCAGGTCAAGACTGTCATCGACCTCTTCTTCGACTCGTTTGGCGAAACCGACCGGGCCAGTGTTGGAAGGCTGACGCGCTGCTTCGGTCGGCTGGGGGGGAGGTTGTGGTGTGCTCCCTCCGCAGCCTGGCATCAGACAACCGAGCAAAACGGCTGAGCAGATTTGACCGAAAGTCCAACGAGTGGTTGATCGGTACGCAAAGAAGCCTCGACGGCATTGGCCAGTCGAGGCTCCTTCTAACTTGCGGTTACGTTCTGACATGAACTCCGCTCCGTAAAGAAACAGCTCGGTGACGAGCATTTCTGTCAGGGCATCGTTGCTGTCGCTTTTCGAGCAGCCGCCCCGACACTGACGTTAAACGACAGTATGCCGAGTTCGGGTTCGAACTGCACACTCACATTCAGGAATGTGAGCGAGTCGGATGTTGTTACTCTTCGGTCTTCGCCACCGTACGACGTTCTGCCAGACGCGTGGCTTTGCCGACGCGATCACGCAGGTAAAACAGCTTGGCTCGTCGAACGACACCGTTCCGCTTGACTTCCAGTTTGGCAATTTTGGGCGAGTGAACCGGGAAGATTCGCTCAACGCCTTCACCAGCAACAACTTTACGCACGGTAAACGTCGCGTTGATGCCATTGCCTCGCCGGTGAGCGATAACAATTCCGATGAATTCCTGAATTCGCTCTTTGTTGCCTTCCTGAATTCGGCAATGAACGCTGACCGTGTCGCCGATCTGGAACGAGAGAGGTTCTTCTCGATGACTGCCTTGTTCGACAATGTCAAAAGCTTTGTTTCGCATGTTTCCAACCCTTTATCTGGCGACAGAGGTGCCGTTCGTATTCCGAAAAGCACGTGCCCTCTCGTTCTGAGATGTTTGTGTCGGTGGTTGCCGACTAAGCCGGGATGCTGCTCCGAACTGGCAGCAGCTGAATTTCTGGACGCAGGAAAGTTGCCCGAAATCACCAGGTTTTCAAAAGTGATTGCGAGCGGCCACCTGCCTTTTAACGCCTGCTCTTTTTCTTTGGTTGATCCATTTCGGGAAACTTCTCCCGATAGGAATCAAAGATGTCTTTTCGCCGCTCCTGAGTCGCCTTGAGGGATTGTTCCTCTTCCCACTGAGCGATCTCTTTATGGTTTCCGCTGAGCAGAACGTCTGGAACACTCATCCCGCGAAACTCACGAGGCCGTGTGTACTGTGGGTGTTCCAGTAATCCTTTTTCAGCGAAAGAGTCGTATCTACTGCTTGTCTCGTCGCCAAGGACTCCCGGAATCATCCGGATGACCGTGTCGATTATCAGCATCGCCGGTACTTCACCGCCGTTGCAGATAAAGTCGCCAACGGAAACTTCCATCGGCTGCAGGCCCTGACGAATCCGCTCATCAAAGCCTTCGTATCTTCCGCAAAGTAGAATCAGTCGTTTGTGATCACTCGCCAGTTCCGTCACCAGCTCGTGATCCAGCTTTCGCCCCTGCGGAGTCATCATGATCAATTGGCCGGGTGCTTCCGCGTCCGCTTGAACGGCTTCGACACAGTCGTAAACCGGTTCGCACGCCAGCAGCATCCCCGGTCCGCCGCCGAACGGTTTGTCATCGACCGACTTTCGTTTCCCTTTGGCCCAGTCTCGATAGTTCCAGGTTCTGACGTCTACCAAGCCGTTTTGGATGGCCAGTTTCAGCAGACTTTGCCCGACGTATCCGGAGAACATTTCGGGGAAGAGTGTCAGAACGTCAAAACGCATGAGCGTGACAAGGTGACGGGGATTGTCGACAACGTATCGGCGAATCTTTGAGGATGTGAACCATCACCTTTTCACTTCCTTAGTTCGCCGCCCGCTCAGCGACAGCGGCAGACAATCACTCTGCTGCAGCCGCTTCTTCAGTTGCTTCTGCGGGGGCTTCGGCAGCTTCTTCTGCTGGAGCCGGTGGTTCAGGCTGCTTTGGAGCCTGAGCTTCCGGTGGCGCGTTGGTCGCACCCCAGTCATTTTTCTTCAGCTTCTTGATCAGCACAGCGACTTTTTCGGTTGGCTGAGCACCAACACCGATCCAGTAGTCGAGCCGCTCCATGTTGAGCGTCACTCGCTGTGACTTATCCGTTACCATCGGGTCGTAGTGCCCAATGTCTTCGATCGTCTTGCCGTCGCGCTTCATGTGCGCGTCCATCACCGAGATTCGGTAGAACGGTCGGTGTGTCCGCCCCATACGTTTCAGTCGAATTCGAACCACTTGCCAGTTACTCCTTGTAAACAAGCATCGCCAACGGGCGACACTACTTGTTGCGCTTTCGCGCTTTCTTTTTGTCTTTACGTTGCTTCTTTTTGAGTTCCTTCAGCTTATCGCTGTTCTGAGGACCTCGTTTACTCCGCTGTTTCTGCACTTTGAAGTTGCCGCTGGGGTCGCTGTTTCTGGCGATTTCCTGAACCGCACGCATGCGGTCCATCGCTCCCATGCCGGACATCCGTTTCATCATTGTCGCCATCTCGCCGAACTGCTTCAGCAGAGCGTTAACTTCTGATGGCTCGACTCCGCAACCAGCCGCAATTCGGTTGCGACGGCTGCGATCGATTTTTGACGGATTTTCGCGTTCGTATTCCGTCATCGAGTTGATGATCCCGTCAACTCGCTTCAGCTCTTTCTCGGGATCTTCTCCCGCCGCGCCAAGCTTGTCGGCCATGCCGCCGAGTCCGGGGATCATCTTCATGATGTCCTTGACCGAACCCATCCGCTTGACCATGCGCATCTGCTTCTGGAAATCGACAAGCGTAAACTTGCCCTCGCTCATCTTCTGCTGAGCGTCTTCCATCTCCTCTTCGGAGATTTCCCGTTGAGCCTTCTCGAACAGAGTGACGACGTCGCCCATGCCCAGAATTCGGCTCGCCATCCGGTCTGGATGGAAGAGTTCCAGTTTGTCGAGCTGCTCGCCGACGCCGATGAATTTGATCGGGACGCCGGTGACTTCTTTGACCGAAAGTGCCGCACCGCCGCGAGTGTCTCCATCGAGCTTGGTGAGAATCACACCGTCCAGCTCAAGAGCGTCGTTGAATACTTTGGCGCTGTTGACCGCGTCCTGCCCGGTCATCGCGTCGCAAACAAGCAGAATCTGATGCGGCTGCACCCGCCGATCAATCTGCTCCAGCTCGTTCATCAGCTCGTCGTCGACATGGAGTCGACCGGCGGTGTCAAGAATGACGACATCCGCTCCCGCTTTCTTCGCCGCGGCGACACCGTTCGTACAAACCTTTAGAGGGGTGCTGTCGGCAGGGTCTTCGGTATGAACCGGAACGCCGACCTGTTCACCGACGACGCGCAACTGCTCGATAGCCGCCGGACGCTGAAGGTCGGCCGCAACGAGGAACGGCTTGCGGCCTTCGGCCTGCAGCAGCTTTGCGAGCTTTCCGCACGTTGTGGTCTTACCGGCCCCCTGCAGACCACACATCATCAGGATGGTGATGCTGCCTTTGACGTAATGGAGCGAGTGGTCAACCGGCCCCATCAGGTCGATGAGTTCCTGATTGACGATCCCAATAATCTGTTCGGTCGGGCTGAGCGACTTCAGAACATCGTCACCAATTGCTCGCTCGGTAACGCGCTCAATGAAGTTCTGGGCGACGTCGTAATTGACGTCGGCTTCCAGCAGCGCCTGCCGTACCGTCTGCATACCCTCACGAATGCTCGTCTCAGTGAGACGACCACGATTCATGAACGACAGCGCGCTTTTTAAGTTGTCGGTTATGCCTTCAAACATACCGGAGCCGATTTGTCGTCAGAGGTCGTAAACTCCTGCGACAACGCAGTTTAAGCTTCGACATGAGCTGTTATTCAGTGACCGCTTGGCGTAAAAACGCGGCGGGAAGCGCGACAGTCTACGGACAGGCCGGTCCAATATCAACACAGCCATCACTCGTTGTCCGAGTGAAATATTCCGGGGTTAAGTGGTAGTCATCGACCATCGGCCTGTGGTTGTAAGCTGCTGCCACAAATCTCATGGGACCATCAAAATTGGCAATGTTTATCTAAACCGGTCAAGCAAAAGACTCACCACTTCCGATAGATCAGAACGCCGGTGCCTATATGGCGTGTAGATCCGGTGGTCGTACGGTGGATGGATTCCTCGAAAGTGAGCAGCTCTATGAGAGCTTTGGCCGGTAAGAGATCTTCGTACTTTCGACTCGGAGCTGCCGTTGCGGTCTTGTCAGTCCTGATTTCCGGGTGTTCGAGTCCCGACAAATATGCAGCGCCCCCAGAGCATTCACAAGGCCCCTGGACTGTCAAGTTGAATCGCGGAGTGTATCGCTACTGGCTGGAGATGGGGCATTTCCATACAAGCTGGCTGGGAACTGCGGCTCAGTTTGCTGCGATTGGTGAGGAGGCTCCGGAAGTCGAACAAGTCTCTTTCGCTGGTAAAGCGCCGACCTATTCCTTTGACGTGGAACACGCAGGCGGAATGAAGGCTCACGTGAGGGCAGGCAGCGAAGATTCAGGCGAGGTAATGAATCTCGGATTTGCGAAAGTTCCGAAGCCTGGCGCGATGGTTGGGTCGGTTACTGGTGATGGACGATTGCTCGGGGAAATTCGTTTTGATGGGCAGTTGTCTCCAGAAGGATCATCAAAGGCTCCGGGTGAATTTCCGATCGGGAGCATCAACTGCACGGTTGGCGAAATCGAAATTGTTGGACGGTCCGAAGAAGTTCCCCTTTCCAGTCAGTCAACTGGCTTGGAGAAAGGGCTTGAAGGACTGTTTGCAGCAGGACCGAACTGGGTCACCGAATATCGGTGGCAGGGACAGGTTGTAGCAACGATGGATGGCATCTCAGACGCTCGAATTACATTCGAGCCAGAGCTTCCCGTTGAAGGACAGATCTGTATTGCATCAGCGATGGCGATTCGACTCGCTCAGGCAGAATTCGCACGGCAGCAACAGCTGGCAAACGATCTTGCCGCAACGTCACGAATCCTGGCTCGCTAAGCGAGTCGACGGAACAAAATTCATGCAGACACCACGGCCTCGGTCGCGGAGAAGGTGAATTCTCCTGACTCGACACCGACGGTGATGACTGCTCCGTCCTCAAACCGGCCAGCCAGCAGTTCTTTTGCCAGAGCATTCTGGATTCGCTGCTGAATCGCTCGTTTCAGAGGCCGTGCTCCGTAGGCCGGATCGTAGCCTTCCTCGGCCAGCAGGTCGCGCGCAGCGTCCGTGACGACCAGTTCCAGATTATTCTCCTCGACGAGTTTCTGAAGCCCTCGCAGTTGCAGGTCGACGATCTGCCGAATTTCGGCCAGGCCGAGCGGATGGAACACGACCGTTTCGTCAACCCGGTTCAGAAACTCCGGCAGGAATTCCCGACGTAACGACTCCATCGCTGCGTTCCGGATTTCGTCGTCGCTTGCCGAGCCAGCCATTTCCATAATCTGGTGGCTGCCGATGTTCGACGTCATGACGACGATTGTGTTCGAGAAGTCGACCGTTCGGCCATGGCTGTCGGTTAGCCGTCCGTCATCGAGAAGTTGCAGCAGCACGTTAAAGACGTCTCGGTGAGCCTTCTCGATTTCATCCAGCAGGATGACCGAGTACGGCTGCCGCCGCACGGCTTCGGTCAGCTTGCCGCCTTCTTCGTAACCGACGTAACCTGGAGGGGCACCGATCAGTCGCGAAACGGCATGCTTCTCCATGAACTCGCTCATGTCGATGCGAACCATGTTCCGCTCGTCGTCAAACAGGAATCCTGCCAGGGCCTTGCACAGTTCCGTCTTTCCGACGCCGGTTGGTCCGAGAAAAATGAATGAGCCAATCGGTCGGCTGCGATCCTGCAATCCTGACCGTGACCGTCGCACGGCATCGGAGACTGCCCGCACGGCTTCGTGCTGGTTGATCATTCGTTCGTGGATGCGGTCTTCCATCGTGAGCAGTTTTTCGCGCTCGCCTTCGAGCATCTTGGAAACCGGCACGCCGGTCCAGGTGCTGACGACTCGGGCGATGTCTTCAGGCGTGACCTCTTCTTTCAGCAGGCGATCTCCTTCCGCCGACTGAGTCTCGGCGAGCTTTGCTTCGACTTCTTCGAGTCTGGTCTGCGCGTCTTTGATCTTCTGCTCAACCTCGTACGCCCGCATGAAATCTTCGTTCGAGTTCGTCTGGCGAGCCCGATTGAAAACCTGTTCGTACTCGGTGCGCAGTTTGTCGATTTCCTCTTTCAACGGTTGGACGCCGGAGAGAGCCTGTTTCTCGGTTTCCCACTGAGCTTTCAGTCGGTTCACGTCTTCCTCGCGGTCTGCGATCTTGCGACGCAATTCTTCCAGTCGCTGCTGGCTGTCGGCACTTTTCTCCGTAGCAAGTGCCGCCGCTTCAATCTGCATTCGCGTCAGTTCGCGAGTGGCTTCGTCGACTTCTGCGGGCATCGAGTCGATTTCCATTCGCAGCCGGCTGGCCGCTTCGTCGACCAGGTCAATAGCCTTGTCCGGCAGGAATCGATCGGAAATGTACCGGTCCGACAGGGTGGCGGCTGAAATAACAGCGTCATCCGTAATGCGGACGCCGTGGTGCGATTCGTAGCGTTCTTTGAGGCCTCGCAGAATCGAGATCGTGTCTTCGACATTGGGTTCCTGAACGAGCACCGGCTGGAAGCGTCGCTCCAGTGCCGGATCTTTTTCGATGTGCTTGCGGTACTCGTCGAGTGTCGTCGCACCGACGCAGTGCAGCTCGCCACGAGCCAGAGCCGGTTTTAGCAGGTTGGACGCATCCATCGCTCCTTCGCTGGCTCCGGCGCCGACGACGGTGTGCAGCTCGTCGATGAACAGAATGATCTGGCCGTTGGAGTCCGTTACTTCTTTCAGTACGGCTTTCAGTCGGTCTTCGAACTCGCCGCGATACTTCGCTCCGGCGATCAACGCTCCCATGTCCAGAGCCACGACGCGTTTGTTCTGTAGATTCTGCGGAACGTCGCCCATCACAATTCGATGAGCAAGCCCCTCGACGATTGCTGTTTTGCCGACGCCGGGTTCGCCGATCAGGACTGGGTTATTCTTGCGACGTCGCGAAAGAACCTGAATGACTCGGCGGATTTCGGTGTCGCGACCGACAACCGGATCGATCTTTCCCTGGCGAGCCGTTTCAACCAGATCGATGCCGTACTTTTCGAGAGCCTGGTATTTTTCTTCGGGCGACTGATCGTTGATCGTCTGTCCGCCGCGGATCGTCTTGAGAGCTTCCAGAATGTCGTGCTCTCCGACTCCGTGTAGATTGAGCAGCTTCTTCGCCTCACTGTCGACTTTGATCAGCCCAATCAGCAAATGCTCGGTCGACAGAAACTGATCCTTCATCAGGTCTGCCTGCTTCTGCGCCGCGTCAAAAACTTTCGACAGTTCTGCGCCAAGTCCGACCTGAATTCCAGCTCCGGAAACCTTCGGCAAACGATTCAGCTCAACGTCCGTTGCCTGAGCGATCTGGTCTGGACTCGCTCCAATTTTCTGAAACAGAGGTCGTACAACTCCCTGCTGCTCATCGAGCAACGCCCGCAGCAGATGCACGGCCAGCAATTGTTGATGGCTGCGGTCTTCGGCCTGTTGCTGAGCCCGTTGAACGGCTTCCTGAGCTTTGACCGTCAGTTTGTCGAATCGGATTGACATGTTTCTTCTCCCGATGATGTTGCGGTATGCGCGCAACGGTGACGCAAAGGTCGAACGAGGGAACAAGCCGCGGCAATCACGGTTGTTGGAAAAGCGAAGGGATCAGATTTGATCGAGCGACCGCGGTGAGGCGGGATTCAGGATCGAAGTGCCCGGTACCTAACAACCAAACTCTGCGATCCGAAATCCGGCCCCACGGCGGCGGCGTGCCGGATGGATGGCACGCCGCCTCGTGGAATCAGCGATTGTCGTTGCTACTTCTTTTCAAACTCGGCGTCGATGACGTCGTCGTCTCCACCGCCGGCGGTTGCTCCGGCGGTTTCAGGTTCGGCTCCGCCCTGGGCACCGGCCTGTTCGTACAGAGCGGCAAAGGCTTTGGCGGCCTGTTGCAGGTCGTCGATGGCTGACTTGATCCTGTCGATGTCGTCGCCTTCGGCGGCCTCTTTCACTTTGGCAACAGACGCTTCGATTGCCGATTTCGACGCGTCGTCCAGCTTGTCTCCGAATTCGGTGATCGATTTTTCGGTCTGAAAGGCCAGCCCCGAAGCCTGGTTTTTGACGTCCGCCAGTTCGCGACGCTTCTTGTCCGTTTCGGCGTTCGCTTCGGCGTCCTTCCGCATTTTTTCGATTTCTTCGTCCGACAGGCCGCTCGACTGTTCGATGCGAACGTTCTGTTCTTTCCCCGAAGCTTTGTCCTTCGCCGAAACATTCAGGATGCCGTTGACGTCGATGTCGAAGGTGACTTCGATCTGCGGCACACCTCGCGGTGACGGCGGGATGCCGTCCAGGTTGAACTGTCCGAGCTGGCGGTTGTCGCGAGCCATCGGTCGTTCGCCCTGGAAGACGGTGACGGTCACTGCTGGCTGATTGTCCGCAGCGGTCGAGAAGATTTCGCTCTTGGTGGTCGGGATCGTCGTGTTTCGTTCGATCAGAACTGTCAGCACTCCACCTTCGGTTTCGATGCCGAGCGACAGTGGTGTGACGTCCATCAGGACAACGTCGGTGACTTCGCCCGAAATGATACCGCCCTGAATGGCTGCTCCCACCGCGACGACTTCGTCAGGGTTCACGCCTTTGTGCGGTTCGCGGCCGAACAGTTCTTTGACGAATGCCTGAACCTTTGGAATTCGAGTCGAACCGCCGACCAGTACGACTTCGTCAACTTCGCCTTTGCCGAGCTTCGCGTCTTTCAACGCGTTGAGAACCGGGTTGCGGCAACGTTCGACGAGCGGATCGATCAGGCGTTCGAAGTCCGACCGCGAGATCGACATTTGAAGATGCTTTGCACCGGAAGCATCCGCCGTGATGAACGGCAGGTTGATATCGGTGTTTTGCTGGCTCGACAGTTCCTTCTTGGCTTTTTCCGCAGCTTCGCGAAGTCGCTGCAGAGCCATCGCGTCTTTTCGCAGGTCGATGCTGTTGTCTTTTTCGAACTGGTCAGCGATGTGGTTGATCAGCTCTTCGTCAAAGTCGTCACCCCCCAGGTGAGTGTCACCATTGGTGCTGAGCACTTCGACCAGTTCGTCGCTGACTTCCAGGACGGAGACGTCGAACGTTCCACCACCGAGGTCGAAGACGGCGATCTTCTGGTCCTTCTTTTTCTCCAGCCCGTAAGCCAGAGCGGCGGCGGTTGGCTCGTTGATGATTCGCGAAACTTCCAGCCCCGCGATCTGGCCGGCGTCTTTCGTGGCTTGTCGCTGAGCATCGTTAAAGTATGCAGGAACGGTGATGACCGCCTTGTTCACTTTGTGGCCGAGGTAGCTCTCGGCGGATTCCTTCAGCTTGCGAAGAACGATCGCCGAAATCTCTGGCGGCGTGTGTTCTTTGCCGTTGACTTCGATTTTGACGTAGTCGTCAGCACCGCCAACGACGTGGTACGGGACAATCTTCTCTTCTGAAGCAACTTCCTTGTGACGTCGCCCCATGAATCGCTTGGCTGAATAAATTGTGTTGTGCGGGTTGGTGACAGCCTGTCGTTTGGCTGGTTCGCCGACCAGTGTTTCGCCTTTGTCGGTAAACGCGACAACGCTCGGCGTCAGTCGGTTGCCTTCGAGGTTGGCGATGACCTTTGCCTCTTTGCCTTCCATCACAGAAACGACGGAGTTGGTTGTTCCCAGGTCGATGCCGATGACTTTTTCGCCTTCAGCCATAATGTCTCTCCTTTGAGTTCTCTATATTATCTGTGGCGGCTTGTCGCAGAGACGACGCACCTGTCCGATTTTCCCGCACTTCAGCAGCGGATTTCCGCCAGCGACCCGATGTCGCGAGGCCTGTGCGGCCGAGTTTTGTCAGTTGTTCGGCAGGAAAGCAAAGGTCGTGCCAATGCTTCTTCTGTGAGTTGGGAAGAGTTGTATCACTAATTTATATAGTGGTTTACGAAGATTATTCGTTTGCTGGTTGCTCGGAGTTTGAATGCCATTTTGGCAAGTTTTCGGCGACTCAGGTCAGTGTGTGGCTGTCGGCCAATTTGGCAGAGTCAGGCTGGTTAGCCGTCGAGTCGAGCCTTTCCATGCATCATGCCTGTGGGGGATGAATGCTGACGCAAAGCCGCGAAGACGCAAAGGTTCGCGAAGAGATTTCCTCTGCTGTGCTCACGCATAATTTCTCGTATTTCTGACGCAAAACATTAGTAAGGGCCACGGATGAGTTAAGGATGGATTTTGCTGCATCCATAGCCATCCGTGAAAAACTGCGTCCATCCGTGACTGGATCAATGATTACGGATTTGAGTGAGAGTCCCGGCGGCGCGGGATCGTAGCTCCCGAGAATTATCGTCAGTACTGATGGGGACTTTGTTGAATCGCGAACGGGTAAGTCGTACTGTGCCACGCCGTTCCGAACTGGCTTCTGCATCCGTTTCAGAGAAGGCTGTCCATGATCCTCACTGGTCACGAGATCAAGCAGCAGCTCAACAAGAACATTGTGATTGAGCCGTTCGACGAGAAGTACCTCAACCCGAACGGGTACGACTTGCGGCTGCACGACGAACTGCTTGTCTACGAGGAAATCGTGCTCGACATGCAGCGTCCGAATCGTCTGCGTCGGTATACGATTCCGAAAGAAGGTTTCGTTCTGAATCCGAACCAGCTTTACCTTGGTCGGACCCTGGAACGCACGGAGACGCACAACCTGGTACCAATGATTGAAGGGCGTTCGTCAGTCAGCCGATTGGGACTCTTCGTAAACTGCACCGCCGGGTTCGGCGACATCGGCTTCAGTGGGTACTGGACGCTGGAAATTTTCGCGGTGCAGCCAGTGCGGATTTATCCGGGCATTCCGATCTGCCAGATGTTCTACCACACGGTCGAAGGCGACATTACCGAGTACGCCAGTCGTAAATACCAGAACAACGACGACATCCAGCCGAGCCTTCTCTACACAGAGTTCGAAGAAGAGAAGAAGGATCCTCAGATGCGACTGTCGTTCGGCCAGGAATCTTCCTGAGTGTCTTCCCGGGTTAGCCCGCCGATGCCTCGAGGTGGACGTCAACTCTTCCGAGGACGCAGTCCAGTTCTGAGAGGTCTTCGTCGATCAGCGTGTCGGCATCTCCGAAGTCGAATGACGCGTCGCTTTCCAGCCATGAGTCGTTCGGCTCGTCTGAACAACCCGCGGCGACCTGTGCAAACTCTGGTTCAATTTCCAGGAACACATCGACCAGTCGAGGATCAAACTGTTTGCCGGCTTCTGATGCGATGATTTCGACGCACCGTTCATGAGCGTACGCATCTTTGTAGACGCGGCGAGCCGACAGCGCGTCGTAGACATCAGCGATGGCGACAATCCTTGCTGACAGGGGGATCGCTTCGCCGGCCAGCTTCGATGGATATCCCGAACCGTCCCAGCGTTCGTGATGGAAAACGGCGATTTCGTGAGCAAGTGTCAGAAAGTTTGAGTCGCCCAGGCACTGCTGGATCTGAAAAAGGCATTCGCCACTGATTCTGGTGTGAGCCTGCATCCGCCGCCGTTCATCGTCGGTAAGGCGTCCCGGCTTTTGCAGAATAGAATCTTCAATCCCGACTTTGCCGATGTCATGCAACGCGGCGCTCGGTCGAATACTCTCAATCAGACCACTCGAAACCTGCCTGGCAAATTCTGGATGTCTTGACGCAGTTCGAGCCAGTTTTTCGGCGTAAATTCCAACTCGATCGAGGTGTCCCTGGGATTCCTCATCCCGTGATTCTGCAAGCCGCGACAGCCCCAGGATAACGGCGTTGCGAGTTCGAGTTAGAGCCTGCCGATGCTGTTCGACGCTGGCTTCAGACTGCTCCTGCTTTTCGCGACAGGCCCGATTGACCCATCTGAAGACAAGGAAGCCAATCGCTCCCTGAACAGACACAATCCAGATGAAAGTGCCGGCGATCGATGACGAAACACCACCGATTGTGGTGCTTGAAATTTGCGAAACGTCATTGGCGTTCAGGAGTTGCTGATGAATTGCCAGGCCAGCGGCCAAACCAACTGCTTGCAGGGCAGCCAGTAGAGATAAGGTGTTTCGCCCACCAGAGACGTCGGAGTGCGAACGAGTCTGGATCGGAAGTCTGGCTCGCCTTATCGATGATGTCCGGGCTGTCGGTGGCGGTCTGGCTCAGGCAGAGAATCGATCCGGTCTCAGCGGTTGAAAACGCTGACCAGAGCGATGTTTCTGTGGTGCCAGATCGATCGGCCACTGTAGATGCCTTGCGGAAACGAATTGGTACCTCAAGCCCGGCATCGAGGATGCTGGATACGGTTCTGCATGATTGATGTCCCCATTGTATGAACGCAGGGCGAGCAATCATTTGCAGTGGATGTTTAGGTCGCGGCCAGCGTCGGGGCAAAAATTTGTGAGTGTTTATCGGAAGAGTTTGCTTTCAGAGTCAGTCGATTATTCCGGTTATTTCGGTTGAGTTGTTCGCTGTTTGACCATCTGAAGCCACAGCCCGTACGATCCGCGCTGATGGGAGTGTTCTTCGCCGTTGTGCGTACACGCGCTGCGGCCAGTGAAAACAACGAGGGCAGGAGCCGGTATGCCTCGAAAACTGATCATCGATGCCGATCCTGGAATTGGCGACGCGTTCGCCATCGCGCTGGCGGCTCTCGACCCGAACATCGATCTGATCGGAGTGACCGCTACTTCCGGATGCGTGTCTGGCATGGTGGCGACTCAGAACATTCTGACCATCATGGAATCGGTCGATCCGGACAAGCATCCTCGATTGGGAGCATCGACGGCGTCACGTCCGATTTTTCGGCAGAGCGGAGTCGAACCGCCGGGCTTTCTTGACCCGCTGCGTCTCAACGGAAACTACGGACTGGGGACGGCAGAGATTCCAATGGCCCAGCTCCACAACCAGCGAGAGTCGGCAAAGCTGATGATCGACCTTGTGAAGAACAATCCGCACGAAGTCACGCTGCTGACACTCGGACCGCTCAGCAACGTCGCGATTGCCTGCGAGCTGGCTCCCGATTTTCTGGAATCGCTGCAGCGGCTCGTCTGTCTGGGAGGTTCCGTTGGAGTCGGCGGCGACGTCACGGCGGCGGCGGAGTTCAACGTCTTTGCAGACCCGATGTCAGCTCAGACCGTTTTGCAGTCGATCGCAACGCGAACGCTGGTGCCGCTTGATGTAAGCAACAAAACCGTCCTGACGTTCGACAAGTTCGATCGTCTGAAGACTGATCGGAAATACGCGCTGCGGTGGTTCTTTGACGAACTGATTCCGTTCGCCCTGAGAACTCACCATGAAGATCTCGGACTGGAAGGCGTGCCGCTCCGTGAAGTGACCGCTCTGTCAGCGATCGCAGAACCTCGTCACTTCACGTCCCGGACAATGTCGCTGGCGATCGAGTTGCACGGCTCCCTGACACGTGGAGCAACCGTGTTTGATCAGCGAGGCATTGAACGCTGGCAGAACAATATTGATGTCATCGATTCAGTCGATACTCACGGCGTCCTCGACTACCTTGGCCAGATCGTCAGAAATGGTTAGGGCGAATATTGGGCAGGGTGCGTCTTGACGCACCAGCGACCGCAGCGGTGCGTCGAGACGCGCCTTGCGGCGGTTGGGCAATTCCCGAAGATTCATCGACCACGATTCTTAGAACAGAAAACGAGCATGCACACTTCATTGACCTGCGCCATGTGCGGAACGGACCACGCTGTTGACCAGTTGCAGAACCTGTGCACTGAATGCCAGAAGCCTTTGCTGGCTCATTACGACCTGGACGCAATCAAGGCAAGGTTCACGCCTGACGTTGTTCGTCAGCGAACGATCCGGTCGATGTGGAAGTTCTGGGATGTCCTCCCGGTAAACGATCCATCGGAAGCGGTGTCGCTGGGCGAAGGGCTGACGCCGCTGCTTTCATGCAATCGGACCGGTCCGTTCGAGGCGTTCGAGAATCTGTTCATCAAAGACGAATCGTTCAACCCGACCGGCAGCTTCAAAGCGCGTGGAATGTCTGCGGCGGTGACTCGCGCAAAGGCGCTTGGTGTCAAGACTGTCGCGCTGCCATCGGCGGGCAACGCGGCTGGAGCGGCAACGTACTACTCGGCTCGAGCGGGGATGGAGTGTGCCATCTTTATGCCCGAAGACACGCCGCCAGCCAACATCATCGAATCGGTCGTCGGCAACGCGAACGTCAATCTGGTCAACGGTCTGATCAGTGACTGCGGGAAGCTCGTCAAGCAGGGAAAGGATCGCTTCAGTTGGTTCGACCTGTCGACGTTGAAAGAACCTTTCCGGATTGAGGGCAAAAAGACGATGGGCTACGAACTGGCCTTTGACTTTGCCGATCACGCCGGCACGACCGAACTGCAACTTCCAGACGTCATCCTGTACCCGACAGGCGGCGGCACCGGTCTGATCGGCATGTGGAAAGCGTTTGACGAAATGGAAAAACTTGGCTGGATCGGATCCCAGCGACCTCGCATGGTCGTCGTTCAGGCTGAAAACTGCTCGCCCATCGTCAAGGCGTTTGAAGCCGGCGAAGAATATGCTCCGCTGTTTGAAAACGCGGCCACGTGCGCTGCCGGGCTTCGAGTTCCCATCGCGGTCGGAGACTTTCTGATGATTCGAGCATTGCGCGAAAGTGGCGGCACGGCTGTCAGTATTTCGGACGAAGCATTGATGGATGGCGTCAAAGAAATGTCCGCTTACCAGGGAGTCTACGCTTGCCCCGAAGGCGGGGCGGTCTGGAAAGCGGCGAGGCAGCTGCTCGAGAGTGGCTGGATCAAGTCGGAAGAAAAAGTCGTTCTCTTTAACACCGGAACCGGCTTGAAATACAACCACCTGTTTTCAGTCGACGGCCTGCCGGTCATCGACCACAACGATCCAACCTGTCTGGATCGGCTGTCGTAAGATGCCGAGCACTGCCCACCAATGTGTCGATCGGTTTATGTTTTCTGATGGGGCAGTACCCACCCTGTAGCTACAGTCCGTCTCGCCAGGCTTGAGCTTCCTGCTGGCAGGCTTCGACGGCTGACCGGACGTAGGCGACCAGTTCTTCTTCGTGGCCTTTCGTGCTGAGGCGGGCGACTTCGTCGTTGCTCAGTGGCTGTCCGAAGACAACTCGAACTTTCTGAGGCCACAGTCGGACGCCGCCGCGAGGCATTGCTTCGTGAGCACCGGCGATGCCCACCGGATAGACGGGGACTTTCGCTCGGCGAATCAGTGAAATAAACCCGGGTTTGAACTCACCAACGTTGCCGTCAAGGCTGCGGGTTCCTTCCGGAAAGAGACCGACCAGAAAACCGTCGTTCATGCGCTGCAACGCCGTGCGGATGGAAGCGGTGCTGGCGGCATCCCGATTGATCGGCATCACGTAGGTGTTACGAAGAACCCAGCCGATGAACGGAACGCGAAAAAGCGAGTCTCGCGCGAGGTAGCTGACCGGGCGTCGCAATGGCAGGCCGACCAGCGTCGGGTCGAGAAAGCTTTGGTGATTGATCAGGACAAGTCCTCCGCCGGTCGGAGGGACATTCTCAAGACCTCGCGCCTGAAATCTTAACCAGAACAGGTAGACCAGCCGCATCATATACTGCAGCGTCAGCCAGACGATGTTGCGGCGTGTGGGGTGAGGCGAGGAATCAGCGGGTGGACTCATGGGTGAAAATGCGGAATCAGGCAGCAGGAATGAAGACGGCAAACTCACCACCTTATACCTGGTGAACCTTCTTCTCGCGAATGACCTGCGAATTGCACTCGCTGATTCTAACGCCGAACGTTTCGCCGATCTTGACAGCCTCGCCGCGACAGTAGAGTCGGTTGTCGACGTACACGTCCAGCAGCGAGTCGTGCGGCTTGTCGAACATCAGCAGGGTTCCTGGAGCGATTCTGCGCAGCTGTTCGAGTTCGAGTTTCCGTTCGGCAATGCGAACGATCAGGCTCACCGGGACCTTACTGATTCTCGCAAACCGTTTGACCAGATTGGGATCCATCAATGCCGGTTTTGACGTGGTGACGTCCGTTTCTGGAGCTGGCGTTTTGCTGCCCTCAGCTTCGCCCGCTTCTGACGAGTCGCTGGTCGGTTGCTCGGTGATCGGATTGGCAACGGGCATCACCAGTTGAATCGTCACTGACGTCTCGCTGCCGACGACCGATGCGGTCAGCTCGAGCATTCTGGCTGCTTCGGTCGGCTGGCAGGCTTCCAGATGAGCACGCAGATTTTCGCAGGTGAGCGACTTTTCTTCGACGGCTTTCAACTCCATCGGCACCATGCCAACAGACCATTCCGTCGGTAGCGTCTGCAACTGCGCCGCCTGAGAATCGTTCGGGCTGCGATACCAGTCTGGGATTGGCAGGTCTTCCGGGATCAGGCACAGGATCCCGAACCCGTCGTATTTCAAAGTGACGACGATGCCCGGCTGTTCGGAAACTTTAGCGAGAATTTCTGCCGAGCCTTTGACTTCCTCGATCGGTTGAAGTTGAAACTCACCGCTCAGATTTGTACTGAGCGACTGTGTCAGGTTGGCGATGTTCGAACGGCAACCTTCAAAAATCTGATCGATCAATTCATCTGTCAGCTCAGCCATGCCCTGGCCCTGTCAAAACGGTGTGCGGGACGGACGCCCGGAGATTCCCCGTGTCCGATAGTGAGGTTTCCGGTTCCTGACGCATCGACCGAGCGACGCCCGAATGCCGCATCTGTTTCTGATTGAGTGGCACCTCGCATAAGATTCAGGCAGATCCCTCATTACTGTTTAACATTGCCCGGAGTCTGAGCTGATGTCTCGACGAAGCAGTTCCCACAGAATGCTGATCGGAAGTAAATGCAGTCTGGCGATTGTTGCCTGGTTGTTTGCCGTGTGGCTGATTTCAAGCTGGCAGGTGTGTCTCGCTGCTGACGAACAGCCGACCGACGGGAAGCCGTCCAGTGAGCGGAAAACTCCGACGTTTGATGCCGAGGCCGTCGATTTCTTTCAGAAAAAAGTGCAGCCGCTGTTGCAGGCTCGCTGCTACGAGTGCCACTCGAAAGGGGCCAAACGGCTCGAAGGCGGACTGCGGCTCGACGCTCGGTCGCTCGTTCTGAAGGGGGGGGATAGTGGAGCGTCAGCCGTGCCGGGCAAGCCGGACGAAAGCCTGCTTATCGAGGCCGTAGACTACGAATCGTTCGAGATGCCTCCGAAAGGAAAATTGCCCGCCGGCGAGATTGCCATCTTCCGAAAATGGATTGAACTCGGCCTGCCCTGGTCAGAAGACGGACTGATCGCTGAAGTGGCCGACGAGGAGTTTCCGCTCGACGCGCGGCGACAGTCGCACTGGGCCTGGCAGCCGATCAGGCAGGTTGAAACTCCAGAAGTCTCTGACGCAAACTGGCCGAGGTCAGAAACCGACCGCTTTATCCTGGCTGGACTGGATCAGCACGGCCTGAAGCCAACTGCCGATGCTGATCGCCGCACGCTGATTCGCCGAGCGTACTTTGATGTGATCGGCCTGCCGCCGTCGCCGGAAGAAATTCACCAGTTTCTTGACGACAAAGACAAGACGCCGGTGGCGTTTGAAAAAGTCATCGACCGTTTGCTGAAATCGCCGCACTTTGGAGAACGCTGGGGGCGGCACTGGCTGGATCTGGTCCGTTATGGTGAATCCCTCGGGCACGAGTTCGACTACCAGCTGAAATACGCTCACTCCTACCGCGACTATGTCATTCGAGCGTTGAACAACGACGTTCCTTACAACCAGTTTGTGACCGAGCATGTTGCGGGCGACCTGCTGGCTGATCCGCGCCGCAACCCGGAAGACCAGACGAACGAGTCAATCCTCGGAACCGGCTTCTGGTGGCTCGGTGAGCTGAAGCATGCCCCGGTCGATGTGAAGGGCGAAGAGGCTTCGATCATCGACAATCAACTGGACGTTTTCTCAAAAACCTTTCTCGGCCTGACCGTCGCCTGCGCTCGTTGTCACGATCACAAGTTCGACGCGATTTCGACAGCAGACTATTACGCGCTGGCCGGCTTCATGCAGAGTTCGCACCGCCAGCACGCTTACCAGGACCCGAATGGGCAGATCGAAGCCGCAGTCAGCAGGCTTCGAGAAATCCGGCTGCGAGCCGATCGAATCGTGCAGGCATCGCTCCAGACCGAACAGGCAGCACACGCTGGTCGAGTCTCTGCGATGCTGACTGGCGCTGCCGAAGTTCTGTTCGGCAATCCGAAACCTGGTGATGAGGCAACGTCTGAAGGGCGGCGGCCAGACATCATCTTCGCTGATTTTGAAGGCGAGGACTTTGGGGACTGGAAACCGGCGGGAAAAGCCTTTGCCACCGGGCCGACTGCGGCTGGATTCTCCAACCAGCAGCCGGTTACCGGATTCGCCGGGAAAAAACTGGTGAACTCCTACGCCGCAAATGACAACCTGACCGGGACGTTGACGTCGCCGGAATTTACGATCGAACGGAATGTGATTCGATTTCTGATCGGTGGAGGCAGCTTCAAAAGTAAGACCTGTGTCGATCTGCTTGTTGACCAGAAAGTTGTTCGGACGGCGGTCGGGAAAAACCGTGAGCAGCTTGACCCTCACGAATGGAATGTTGCGGAGTTCGTCGGGAAGCGTGCGGTGCTGCAGATTGTCGATCGTCAGAAGGGCGGATGGGGACACATCAATGTTGATCATTTCGTCTTTACCGATGCCCGGAACCCGGTATCGACAAAACGGCCAATCAGCATCGTGGCTCGCGAACAGAATCTGGATGCCTCGCTGCTGAACCGCTGGGTCAATGTACTGTCTGCAGAAGACGTCGCGTCACCGGTTCATCCTGCGTGGGGATGGAAAGAGCTGGCGAGGTCACAGGTCGGCGATGCACGTTCAAATGCCGCTGTTTCGAAGGAAGCACTCGCGCGGTCGTCGGTCGCCGCTTCGGAAAGAGTCAAACGAGACGTCGAGGCCTGGCAGAAGTTTCTGGCAGAGACCACTTCGGTCGATGCCGTCCGGGTTGATACCTCTCCCGGCGAATCAAACGGGACATTGCGGGACTGGGCAGCGACGGGCTGGGCGTTTGACTTAGATGGTGGGTCAGCCGGCCCGTCGATGATCGGAGTGGCTGCCGCTCCGGAAGGCCGTTACTCCAGTGCAAGACTCGGGAAGAAACCGCGAGGTGTTCTGCGGTCTCCGACGTTTACGCTCACAAAGCCGAACCTGCTGTACCGGATCGCCGGCGAAGGCATCACCGTCCGCCTGATCATCGATGGCTACGTGATGGATGAATACAACGCGTTGTTGTTTCGAGGCTGCAAGTTTGACGTCAACAATCCTCGACTGCACTGGGCAAGGCAGGGCGGTGACGTCGCCAATTTCGTCGGGCACAGAGCACACATCGAGATTCATGACGAAGGCGACGGCTGGGTCGTGCTGGACGATGTTAGGCTGGCTGACCCTGGGCAGCGAACCGCCGAGCCTGTCTCGGCGGCAAACGTTGCGCTCACCGAGTCTAATGTCGATTCGTTCGAAGCGGCGTGTCGGTCGTTCGCCGATCAGATCGTGATTTCAGAGAGCCGTGACACGATTGCTGGCCCACTTCTGGAAAAGAATGATGCGTTCGCCTGGGCGATTGAGCGTGACCTTGTCTCGTTCGGCAACGACGATAAGGCGCTGACAAGGTTAAAGGAAGAAGCCGCGACGATCGGATCCGCAATGCCGGCACCTCGGTACGTACTGGCCGCCGTCGACGGATTCAGCGAAGACGAACACATTTTCATTCGAGGCAGTCATAAGAACCTCGCCGAAGTGGTTCCTCGTCGAATGTTGACTGCAATTTCAGGCGATAATCAGGAAGCGTTGACATCTGGCAGCGGGCGGCTTGAACTGGCAAGTCGACTGCTCGATCCATCCAACCCGTTTCCCGCTCGCGTGATGGCGAACCGGATCTGGCACCACCTGTTTGGTCGAGGCATCGTCGCGTCGACGGACAACTTCGGAGTGCTTGGCCAGCGACCGACGCATCCGGAACTGCTCGATCACTTGGCAATTCAGTTTGTCAAAGGTGACTGGTCGATCAAAAAGTTGATCCGATCGCTGATGCTGACTCGGACTTATCAGATGGACAGCGAAGTGAATCCTGCGTACGTGGATTCCGATCCGCAGAACCTCTGGTGGCATCGCATGCCGATCCGGCGGCTCGAAGGAGAAGCAATTCGCGATGCGATGCTGACCGTTTCGGGAAGATTGGACCGGACGCTGTTTGGGCCGCCGGTCCCGGTTTATCTGACATCGTTCATGCAGGGGCGAGGTCGACCGAGAGGCGGCCCGCTGGACGGCAACGGACGACGCAGCATTTACACGTCGGTGAATCGGAACTTCCTTCCACCGATGATGCTGGCTTTCGATACTCCAATTCCGTTTACGACGATCGGTCGGCGAACTCAGTCCAATGTTCCGGCACAGGCACTCATTCTGATGAACGATCCGTTTGTCGTTCAACAGGCCGAGCTCTGGGCGAAACGAACCCTCGCCGAGCAGCCGGGGCCTGCTGAAACTCGCATCGCTTCACTTTACGAAAGCGCCTTTGCGCGCCCCGCGACCGAGCGGGAAGTTCAGGACGGCATCGAATTTCTGAAGACTCAGGCCGCAGCCTACGAAGCCGGAGCCGACTGGCAAACCGACGTGCGAGCGTGGGCGGACCTGTGTCATGTCCTCTTTAACGTTAAAGAGTTTGTCTTTCTGAAGTAGGGTGGGCACCGCCCACCATGATAGAACAGAGTCAACACGAACTCGGTGGGCAGTGTCCACCCTGCGAAACGGGCACGAGCGTCATGTTGCGAGTCAACGATCGAATCTCAATTCCGTTGACCGAGTTCGATTTCACGTTTGCTCGCAGCGGCGGCCCCGGTGGTCAGAACGTCAACAAGGTGAATTCCAAAGTCACCTTGCGCTGGGACGTTGATAAGTCGTCGGCATTGCCTTCGGATGTGCTCGCCCGGTTTCGGGCGAAGTACCATCGGCGAATGACCAAAGACGGCGAGCTGGTCATGCACAGTCAGCGGTACCGCGACCAGGGCCGCAATGTCGCTGACTGCCTGGAAAAACTCCGGGAGCTGTTACTTGAAGTCGCTATTGCGCCTCGCACCAGGCGTCCAACCCGCCGGACAAAGGGCTCCGTCCAGCGCCGCCTGACGAACAAGAAGCAGCGGTCTGACAAAAAGCAAAACCGCCGCCGCCCAGCCGGCGAAGACTGACTTGAGAAGTCTGACTCTGAAAGATGAGTCAGATCCAGGGCTGTCTCCGTTATGCGTACTTCAATGGCCTGACTGATGGGGTGGAGTTGCTGGAGAGATCTGGGCATTACTGGCGAGCGTCAATCCTGGATTGACGACCTCATTGATGAAACGAAAAGAGCTGCTGCAAATCTCGCAGCAGCTCTTTTTCGTGGATGCTTCAACCGGTCGTCGGAAAATTCCGGACCATTACAGAACTGTGTCTTCGGGATCGCGGAAGATGCTGTCGGCCATGTCGCCGACGATGGTGTCGATGCCGTTGGTAGTGTCACCGCCGCTTTGGGCGTCGATGACGTCGGCGTCGGCTCCTCCGTCGATGAAGTCGGCTCCGATGGCTCCGGCGATGGTGTCAGAACCTGCTCCACCCAGCAGAGAATCACGGTCGCTCATGTTGATCGTATTCAGATCAGTGATCGGCATTTGCGGCATGCCTGGATAGTCTGACAGGTTGCTGCCCTGAATGCGGTCGTTGCCGGCGTCGCCGCTGATCGTATCGTTGCCGAGCGAGCCGTTGATCAGGTCGTTGCCGTCGCCGCCCATGATGTTGTCATCGCCGATGTTGCCCGTAATGGTGTCGTCGTTGGCCTGTCCGGTCAGCGTGTCGTTGCCGGCTCCACCGTCGATGAAGTCATTGCCACCGCCACCCATAATTCCGTCTGCCGCTCCCAGTCCGAGCAGCGAGTCGTTGCCCATGTTGCCGTTGATCATCGACGCTCCTTGAGCACCGGTGATTGTGTCATCACTGTCGCCTCCCATTAGAGTGGCAGTGCCGGAGAAGTCAGACGCGTCGATCGTGTTGGCCGATGCTCCGCCGGTGAGGTCGGCTTGTTCGATATCCATCAGCGTGTCAGTTTCAGCTGGGCTGATCGTCAGAGAAGTGTCGCCCAGATCGAAGTCGGCATCACGAGTTTCGGCAATGCGGTCTGTGTCCGTTCCGCCGTTCATCGTGTCATCGCCGGTTCCGCCTGTCATCGTGTCGTCGCCGGCCTGACCGGTCAGCATGTCGCCGCCCGCTCCGCCGTTCATGATGTCATCGCCGCCGCCGCCCATGATCGTGTCAGCCGCCGCTCCACCGATCAGCGAGTCGTTGCCCATGTTGCCGTTGATCGCCGATGGTCCCGCCGAGCCGGTGATCGTGTCGTTGTCGTTGCCGCCTTCGAGCAGCACGTTCAGGCCGAGGTTCGGTAGAGCGGATGCGTCGATGGTGTCGTTGCCGTCGCCGCCTTCGACTTGGATCGACGCCAGATTGGCGACGCCGGTCAGATCATTGATCGTCACATTGTCGTTGCCGGCGAATGTGTTGAGGTCGAGCGTTTCGATTGTGCCCACGTCCAGACTGAATGGTCCGAGCCCCGCTCCGCCGTCTGCCCGAGTCAGATCGAACCGTGCTCCGTTGGCCGAAACGGTGATGTCATCTCCGGTTGGCGTGACGGTCGAGCCGTTGACTTCCAGCTCGTCAGTGTCAGCTCCGCCGTCGACCTGGTCGCTGCCGTCGCCGTTGTTCCAGACGAGCAGGTCATCGTTGTCGCCGCCGTTCATCGTGTCGTTGCCCGTGCCGCCGGTCAGCGTATCGTTGCCGGCCTGACCGGTGAGCATGTCAGCACCGCCGCCGCCATTCAGGATGTCGTCGTTGCCTCCACCCATGATGGTGTCGTCCGCGTCGAGCCCCGTGAGGTTGTCGTTGCCCATGTTCCCGTTGATGACTGACGAACCTTGCGCCCCGGTGATGGTGTCGTTGCCGTCGCCGCCCATCAGCGTGACGGTGCCGGAGAAGTCAGACGCGTCGATCGTGTTGGCCGATGCTCCGCCGTCGAGGTCTGCCTCTTCGATATCGACCAGCGCGTCGGTTTCTGCCGGACTGATCGTCAGCGTCGCGTCGCCTAGATCGAAGTCGGCATCGCGGGATTCAACGATGCGGTCGGCGTTCGCTCCACCGTTGAGCGTGTCGTCGCCCAGACCGCCGGTCAGCGTATCGTCGCCGGCCTGACCGGACAGCATGTCGCCGCCCGCTCCGCCGTTCATGACGTCATCCCCGCCACCGCCCATGATCGTGTCGGCTGCCGCTCCGCCGATCAGCGAATCGTTGCCCATATTCCCGTTGATCATTGACGGCCCGGCAGCACCGGTGATCGTGTCGTTGTCGTTGCCGCCTTCGAGCAGGATGCTCAGTCCAAGGTCCGGTAGAGCCGACGCATCGACCCTGTCGTTACCGGCTCCGGCGTCAATCTGCAGCGTCGCCAGATCAGCCACTCCGGTCAGGTCAGCAACCGTCACCGAGTCATCACCATCCAGCGTGTTGAGGTCCAGTGTCTCCACCGTCCCCACATCCAGCGAGAACGGTCCCAGACCGGCTCCACCATCCGCCCGAGTCAAATCAAATCGAGCACCATTCGCAGAAACCGTAATCGTGTCCCCAGCCGGAGACACCGTCGACCCATTCACCTCCAGTTCGTCCGTTCCATCGCCACCGTCGAACGTGTCACTGCCGTCACCGTTGTTCCAGATCAGCAGGTCGTCGTCAGCTCCGCCGTCAACTACATCGTTCCCGGCGTTGCCCGTAATCGTGTCGTTGCCTGCGTCCCCGTTGATCACGTCAGGAAGCGAAGTTCCGGAAATCTCGTCCGCCCCGTCACCGCCGTTAATCGTTACGGCAACGGCTGACGCCGAAGCATCCACGGTGTCGGCTCCGTCGCCCGCGTTGATCGTCAGCGAGCCTGTCGGATTGGTGAAGTCGACTGTTTCGCTGGAAGAGACGCTCTCAATCCGGGACTGGCCGCCACCGAGATCGCTCAACGTGATATCGTCATCCGTGTTGTTGAATGTGAACGTGCGGTCGGTCGCTGTGATTGTGTCGAGGATCGGCTCCAGGCCGGTGTAAACCAGGTTGAACGCGTCGATGCTCATCGAGCCATCATTCGCGTTTGTGAAGACATGAGCAACTGTGGTCGCCGTGCCATTCAGAACTTCCAGCGAGTCACTGCCGGCTTCGCCGTTGAACTCGATTCCGTTCGTCAGACCGAGTGGGCCGCCGGTGTTGTTTTGCCGGAACACGTCATTGTTATCTCCACCGTTCGCGACCAGACGTTGTATACCAGAAAACCCAATTGTGAATGACACCGTCGGGCCAGGCGTGCCGTCAACGTCGACAGTCATTTCAAGAGTCCCTGTGCCGGGCCCCGTCAGTGTGAGATCGAACCGGTCGTCCTGGTCAGTGCCGTTCACTGTCAGCGTGTCGTCACCTGTGAAGATGAGTTCTTCGATCTCGTCGTACGTCACTTCCTGAAAACCACCCGTCGTACTGAAGGTACCGCCATCGATTCCGTCTGGAGTCAGCGATGAGTTCTGTCCGGTCGGCGACGTGAAATTCAGCGTGTCTCCAGGAGACGTCGCCGGATTTCCACCGAGTATGTTGATTGCGGTCGTCAGGGACGGGGTTACGTTAAACGTGTCAGCGGCTGAGCTGCCGGTCAGGTTTTCCATGCCGGAGAGCTGAAGCGTGTTTGTTGAAACGTAGGTGTTTGTGGCGTCGACCGTCCAGACACCGGCTGTTGACGCCAGACCGTTCAGAGTGTCGTCTCCGGTACCGCCGGCAACTGTGTCGATGCTCTGGAATCCGCCGCTCGCCAGTCCTGTCGTTCCGTTAAACCCGCCGTCGCCAGCGTTGACTGCCGTCAGAGAGACGGTGACATCCGTCGTGCTGGCCGCAAAGCTCAGCGTGTCATTGTCGGTGCCGCCGAAGATAGTTCCGGTCACACTCGCGCCGGTGGCAAAGATAAAGGCGTCGTCGCCTTCCTGGCCGCTCAAGTTTGCCGTCGGCGTACCGCTGACATTAAACGTGTCCGCCGCCGATCCGCCTGAATACAACTCGAAGGCCGACAGGTTCAGAGTCGATCCGCCCGTCGCTGCGTACGAGCCAGTCGTGTCAGTCACGACCCAGGTCGAAGCAAGATTCAGTCCACCAATAAAGTCGTTTCCTGACGATGTTGCCACCAGCGAGTCAACATTGGAGAAAGCCATCAGGCTGGAAAGACCCGCTTCGATCCCGCCGTAACCGCTGGTGCCGATTCCGTTCAGAGTGATGTTTGCAAAGCCCCCAGGATTATCTGCGTAGCTGAGCGTGTCCGTCCCGGCCTGCCCGTCAACATTGCCATCAATGCGACTGCTGGCTTCCTCAAAGAGGAACTGGTCGTTACCGCCAGCGCCGGTGAGATTTTCGAAGCTGGCAAACGCAGTACTTGTGTTGATCGTTCCCGAGTTTGCAGCGGTCACGTCGAAGATGTCGTCGCCCGACGTCCCAACCAGCGTGTCGCTGTTACCGGAACCAACCAGCGCTTCAATACCCGTCAGCCGACTCACGTCGACAGAAACCCCCGACGTCGAAGCCGCAAACGTCACCGTATCAGCAGTCGACTGAGCACCACCGTTAATCGAGAAGTCCAGAGCAACACCGTCATTGAAGGCAAAGGTGTCGTCACCCGAGCCGCCATTGATCGTCAGCGTGGCAGCAAATCCGGGATCAAGGACATTGATGGCTAGACTGTCCCCGTTGTCTCCAAGATTGACTGTCAGAGAGCCGGTTGGATTCGGGAAGGTTGTGTCTTCGAAAGTCGCTCCGTTGTCGATGATTTCGATGAAACCACTTGTCGCGTTGTTCTGCAGCGTGGCATCGTTGGCCACCGCCGTCGGCAGGTTGATCGTCGTGTTGACCGAGGTCCCGCCCGTGACCGGTTCCAGCCCCGTGTAGGTGATCGTTCGAGTGGCCAATCCATCGTCCAGTACGACGTTGCCACCGAAACCGTCAGCGGGCACGGTGTTGTCATAGTTGAATGTCTGGCTGCTGAATGGCGTGGCATTCCCGCTGATGATCAGCTCGTCCCCACCGCCCGAGTCCATGCCTCCGTCAAATGTCAGGCCGCCAGCTGGAATCGGATTACCACCCGAGAAGTCGACTTCCAGGGTGTCGTTGCCGCCTTGTGTGATGACCTGGATTGATCCCGTAACGCTGGCAATCGGAATCAGAATGTCGTCGCCGTCGGCAGTAGCACCTGCACCGGCAGCCAATCGTGCTCCCGCGTCGCTGATCCGGTAGTTTGCCCCGTCGATAACGACTGTGATCTGGTTGTCCGCGTTGCCGGTCGCGTCGTCGATGATCAGATCTCCGCCCACGACAGTCACGGTCGTCGCGATGATGTCGATCACGACGTCGTTGCCGTCGCCGCCTGCATAGGTGATCGTGGCATCGAGTCCTGAACCCAGAAAGTTGCTGATCGTGGCGCCTTCGGCCAGACCATTGAATGTTCCAGTGCCGCCGGTGCGGTTAATAATTTTGAAGGATTCTCCGCCAGTGATGGTGGCTCCGAAGCCGTTGAAATCAACGAGATCCAGCGTGACTCCGGTCCCGATTGACACCGAACCCGTTGCGTCGACCTGGTCATGATCAGTGCTGGCGGTGCCGGGTGATGTCCCGCCGATTTCGACCTCGAATGTGCTGTTGTCAGCAAACATGAAGTTACCCGCGATGGCCAGAATTCCTGGCGACTGGCCAGGAGCAACCGTGCCGTCCGCCGTGACGGTGTTGGCGCCGGCGTCGATGTCCGTACCAGCGTTGTCGTGAATCTCTCCGTTCGTGACCAGCGTCACCGGGTCAGAGAACGTGGCCGAGTCGATATCGATGTCGCCAGCCGTCGCGTCGCCGATCGTGATCGAGCTGAAGCCGTCCTGCAGGAAGGCCAGTTCTGCGTCGGAAAGATCAAGCGTACCAGTGCCTCCACCTACTCCGATGGTTGTAGAAGTGGTATTCGGAGCCAGAGTCAGGGAACCCGACCCGGAAACATTCCCGTTGAAATTTATTTCGTCCGCGACGATGGAAATGTTGTTGGCCCCCGCTGCCAGGGTGCTGTTGAACTCAATCGTACCACCCGCTGTGCTGTTGAGGACGGTGTTGTTTGCTCCAATGCTGGTTGCGCCGTTGTAAGTCTGATCACCCACAGAGGTAACGCCGCCGCTGAGATTGACTGTTCCGTTGCCCGCTTCGAAGATCGTTGAGCCGACAGTGTTTTCCGTCGCTGCGGTGACGTTGATGACTTCCGATGCCGTATTGTCATCAGTGGCGGTCAGGGTTGCGGTCGTGCCGCTCACGTTCGCGTTTACGATAATTGTTGCCGTGTTATCGTCGTCGGTGTCGGTCGCGGTAATTGCGGTCGTCGAGGCCGTGCTGCGAACTTCGCTGTTCAACGTAATTGTGTCTTGAGCATCGATTGCAATGCTCCCAGCGGCGACGATGCCCGCTCCAGCGATCGTCGCATTGGTTGTCGCATTGATGTCGACGCTGCCGCCGGAAGAGAGGAACGTGCCAGCCGTGTTATTGGCCATGTTGAAGCTACCCACGGCAGATGACAGAATAATATTTCCCATCCCTGTGGTCACCACCCGGCCCGTGTTCCCCCCGTCACCAATTCGAATCGTGGTACCGGCGCCATTGAAATCAATATCTCCGTTCTGAGAAGTTGCCAAACCGTCAGCACCTAAGCCCACCGCAATACTGTCGTCAGCATCGAAATCGATCCCGGCGCTGCCGGTGACGGTGATCGACCCATCAACAATGATGTCTGAGGAGCCAGCGCCCGCGGTGTTGTCAATGCTGACTGTCCCGGCACTTTGGATGCTCGCGACCGAACTCACGTTCACGTCGCCGGTAATGCTGGTGCCCACAGTGACGGTCCCGGACGTGATTAGATCGCCCGAAAAAGTAACAGTCGTTGCATCGGTGACTGACAGTGAGGCGATCGTTCCATCATGAATGGTCACGGCAGCGTCCGCATCGACAGTCAGTGTTTCGTCACCGGTGACGGCAACCACATTCTGAGCGGATGTGAAGGCGCCGCCCGAAGCGTCGGCTGTGGTGAACGTGGTGCTCGCGTCAATATTCAGGATGCCCACATCGTTCAGGTTAATTGACCGTGTCGTCGAAAATGTCCCGCCCGTGGTCGACACCGACATCGTCGCGGCATCAACGTCCAAATCATCGATGTTCGCTCCTCCTGCATCCGCGACGGCTCCGTCGAAGTTGACGTTTCCAGCGAGTGCCGAGACCGTCAGGTCTCGACCGGCCCCGTCGGCACTGACCGTCGAACCGAAATCGATGTCACCCGAAGTCGAAGTCATCGTGATGCTCGCAGCCAGCACTACGGCGCCGTTGTAAGTCTGATCACCTGCAGAGGTAACGCCGCCGCTGAGGTTAATCGTCTCGGCGGCGATCGAAACAGCTCCACCCGTTGCATCAATTGCCGTGTCAAGTGTGGCACTGTCCGTGCCCGCTCCGCCGGCAATGGTGAAGCCGTTGCTCAATGCGGCCGCTTGCAGGCTGGTGACCATGACGCTGTCGTTTCCGCCCAAAACGTCGAAGTTGATGCCCGTCACACCCGTGTCCGGCAGCGTGACCATCGCTGTGCCCGAGCCTGTCGAACCGGAGATTGTCGATGCGTCGAGGATCAACCCGCCGCTGTCAGTGATTGTGTAAGTTCCGCCCGAGTAGCTGATCGTCAGGGCGTCGTTGCTGGTACCTCCATCGACGTCGGTAATAGTCAGAGTGCCGCCGGAGATCGTGACGCTGGTGGTGGGAAGTGCCGGGATCGACACCGTGGACGACCCTGTGTCACTGTCCGTGCCATCACTGAAGGTCCAGTCGAGCTGCACTGTTGCTGGCGGCATACCATTGGCGTTCGAGTACTGAATGTGCTGCATCACGTTATTGACGAGCGCGGATGTTGCCGTTGTACTGCTGGACGTGTAGTTGACCGTCAGCGTGCCGGAGCCGTTGTTAAATGTGGCAAACGTCTGCCCGCCAGACTGAAGGTTGCTGCCGGATACCGTAAACAGAGCACCGGACGTGTCGAAGCTGAATGTGTCGTCCGCATTTGCTCCGCCGTTACGGGCGATCACCAGCGACGCGCCGGAATAGTCGCCATTCCCTGCGTTCAGCGGATCCAGTTCGATGTCGGACACGGTCACGTCGGAGTCCAGCGTCACAGGGGAACCGCCCTGATTGAACGTGGGAGTTCCGTCCAGTCCGCTGAACGAAGGCGCATCATTCACAGCAGAAACCGTGATCGATGTGGTGTCGGTCGCCATAGAGAAGGCCGTCGAACCGCCACCGGAGCTGGCATTCGCCGTCCCGCCACCAGTGCCTGATGACTGGTCCCAGGCACGGAAGGTAAATGTCGCTGTCCCGGAGTAGTTCGAATCGGGCACAAAGCGGATGCGGTGTGTCGGATTCAGCAGGCGGGCCGAGCTGGAAATATCAACTGAAGATCCCGTTGTGCCGGAAAAGTTGTTCCAGGAAGAACCACCGTCGAGCGAGTACTGCCAGACACCGTTAGTGTTGTCGACGATCGTGACTGCGATCGCTTCGACAGCCACACCGTCCACGTCGGTAATCGAAGCGTCGACTACGATCGCCGCAACGGTGTCTCCGCCGTTATTGGCATTGTTGGTTGCGTCATCGTCGCCGTCGGCTCCGCTGCCGTCGTCGTCTCCCGCGTCTTCATTGATGGTCGTTAACGTTGGCGTCTGGCCACTGTCCAGGACCGGCGCGTCGTTCACTGCCGTGATATCAATGTTGACCATCGCGGCAACGCCGTCCGCGGTGCCGTCGTTGGGAGTGATCGTCAGTGTGGCTGCGTCATTACCATTCACGTTTGACGCGCCCGTGTATTGAATATTTGAGGCCGTATCGAGATAGGTGTTGATATCCGCGGCGACGCCGTTCAGCGTGATCGTGGTGCTGTTGACCAGAGTCTCCGTGACGCCGAGTCCAACACCCGCGCCATCTGCCGGCATGCCGAACGTGCCGCTGTTTATGGACAACGTTACAGTCAGGTTGTCACCGTCCGCATCGGTGAAAAGTGTTGTGGAAAGATCGACATTGCTGCTCGTATCTTCCGTCACTGTGATATCGGTGGGAGCAGAAGAAACCGTTGGGGCTGTGTTCCCTCCGCCAGCGTCGGTGACGACGACCGTACCTGCGGTGTTGGGATTGCCGATCTGCGTCGGCGACACATCAAGGGCGTTAGTGTCGTCTGAAGTCCAGTTGCCGGTTGTGTGAATTCGGCTGAGCCAGGTCGCTTTGTCAGCGTCGGTGGTCGGGCCGTCGTAGCGGTAGTTGTCGGCGGCTTCGTTCAGCAGGCCAAAGGCCGAGCCAGCGCCGCCTGAAGTGGTGACAGCGGTTAATCCTTCCGGCACCGACGAACTTCCCCCCCCGACGGCATCGCTGTCTTGCCACCCATTCGTCGCACCGAAGTTGTTGTTGTTGAATGCGTAGATAAATGTCGGCGGCAAAGAGTCCGGCATATCATCGGCGGTCTGGTAGATCAACAACTGGTCGCCACCGCTGTCGAAGGACAGACTCCCCGACACCGTACCCTGAGTGGTGAGCGTCGCGTTGCTCAGGAAGGTCCCTGCCGGAACCCCGTCTGCATCCACCGTCCAGGTGAGTGCCGTGTCGAAGGTAGAGTTGGTGAACGTGTTGCTCGGCTCCTGCCAGCCCCGGTCCGTGAAGAAAACGACTTCGTTGGCCGGAATATCCCGCAGCGTGACGATCGCCCAGTCGTCGCCCCCGTCCGAGTTCCAGCCCACAACGGCAATATCCGCGACACCAACCGTCAGCAGTGTGCGGTCTTCCAGCTGCTCGGTCAAAGACGGCAGCTGGATGTTGTGTTGCCCGGATTGTGAACGGCGTCTGCGAGTTGCTTTGCGGCGAGTGCTGCTCTGGATACGTGCCTGAATGCGGTCGAGCCAGTGACTGAAACTCATGCTTCACCTCAATCCTTTGAAACGGCGTTCGTTCTGATCATCAGAACGACCGGAGTTTTATCGTCTTTGTGTGGTTGAAATTTGCATTGCTGAATGCGGACTGCTTTGCTTTGAAGTCGCAAGGTGCGTTTTGACGCACGACACGGTTCGTGATTCAGTCGCTGGTGTGTCGAGACGCACCCTACGGTCACGACGAATTCACTACCTGGCTCCGAAGCGTTGCGTGAACATGACTCGCAGATGGCCGTCGTATTCTTCGTCGGAACCGCCTGCCAGAGGGACGGAGTAGCCGACGGTGACATTCGAAGAGTGGTGCAGTTCGAAGACGCAGCCGATCGTGGCATTCAGAAATTCGACGTCACGACCTCGCTGGCCGATCGTGCCCAGCGGCAGGAACGTGACCTGGTCCGAATTGCTGACCGAGGCGTTGTAGTTCAGTTCAACCATCGGCGCGATGCCGGTGATCGTGGCGCTCGAGTCTTCCGGTTCCTGCACGAGCCAGAAACCTGTGTTCACATCGACGTAGAGAAACGCCGCGTCGTTCAGCGTGCCGACCTGCGACAGCGATCCTCCGTTCAAAGCGTTGGCGTTTGTCAGCACTGGTCGCCCGCTGGCATCCACGTCGAGCTGCACAAAGGCCTGTAGAAATGATCGACTGCACGGTGTGAGAACGGCCCCCAGAAACGGCATCAGATGGACGGAGTCGTTTTCCAGCCGCAGGAATTCGCCAGTGCTGGTGCCGTCTGTGACGCTGTACTTGAGGTCGTCGGCTGTCGGCAGTGATACTTGCAGACCCGCACTGACCAGCCAGCTGTCGCCTTGCGCGAGGACTCGTTTCAGAGCCAGCGTGATGTCACCAAACTCAACTTCATTGCTGCTCGTTGAACGGTTGATATTGATGTCCGAATCGAGCGTTGAGGCAAACGGAGCCCGCAGTTCGATGGATGTCAGGTCGTCGAAGATCAGCTTCTCGAAGCCCGGCGTGAAACGGCTGACGTCAGCGCCCGGTCCCAGGTTGACCTGATCAAAATAGTCGTAATGAAAGAAGGTCCGGTCTCGAGTCAACGGACTGCCGCCCATCGCCTGCTTGACCAGCCCGACATTTCCGAAGCCTGGGTTCGCCGACGTGTTGGTGATCACTCGAAGGTGAGCCGTGTGCAGCGGAGAAACCGCCATCGCCGTGCTGATCGGGTCGGTGATCGTTGCCGTCGTGTTCAACTCAAGCACGTCGAACGGTGTTCCGGTCGTGGTTGTTGCCGAAGTAACGTCGTTCTGCAGTCGCTGCACGCCAAAGTGGCCGGTCAACCCTTGAGCGTTGGTCGTTGGAGTCAGCAATGCTCCGCCTGGATCGCGAAAGATGTCGAACGTCGCACCCGGCACCAGGTTGGCGTTCCCGGGAATAAGCATCGTGCCCGTATTATCAACAAACACCAGCCGGTTAGCGGCAACATCCAGTGCGACGATTCCCGTCGCGGCAGTCGGATTCGCGACCTGCGGTCGAAATGTGATTCGATGAGCTCCTCCCAGCCGAAACTGATCCCCCATCAATTCCGGTACTCGCCAGAGCCAGCTTCCGCAGTCGGTCGAGCAACCCGTCCGACACCCGGCCCCGGCTCGACAACCCGCTGCGGCAGCAGAACCATCAGCGGCATCGTCCGAGGCCTGCATCGGAATACTCGAATAGTGCCCAACCAGATCGATCAGGTATTCGTCGTGAGGTTTCGTGACGGTGTCCACTTCGAATGGGGCCAGCTGACCGGTCAACCGAGCGGGGCCAACGTGTCTTTGTTCGTCACCCGAGCCTTCAGACCGGGCCGACGAAGCTTCTTCAGAGAATGCCCTAGTGACCCGCGGATCAGGATCAGGAAACTGATTCGCGAACGGATCAGCCATCAAAGCAGAACTGGTTCCGAGAATCAGCCCGCCACACACCAGCGTACGAAGACCACGGAAACTTCTGAGGCGACGTGTTTTTATCATTTCGGTAATTCCGGACCAATGGTGATCAGTTTTGTTCAAGCCTCAAACTCGGCTCGAGAGCGAGTTCCGGACGAAACACATGAAAGCACAGCCGATGCTTGCTTTCTCAACCGTCGTCCTGGTGAAGCAGTGTTCTGATAATGCCTTGTCACAATCGTTCATGAGTATATGTACTATTGCTTCTATCGTTTTATTCACTCCATTCGGAATAACTAATTTCGTTATGCCAGCCACGTTTTCGACACATCCGCGTTAAACCTTAACAGGATGAGAATGCAGGGAGCCGACTGGCCAATATCCTGTCCGGAGCCAGAGAGGCTGGCGGAGCTGAAGCAACGTCAGAACGGAAAAATTCCAACGTCAGGAGTGCCTGAAATGGCCTACAGCGAAGAACTTGCTCAAATCTTCCGCGACGCTCTGTTAGACGTTGCCGGCATCACCGAGAAGAAGATGTTTGGCGGCCTGTGCTTCATGCTGAACGGCAACATGCTTTGTGGAGTCCACAAAGCCGGCGGCATGGCCCGGGTCGGCAAAGACAACGAAGCCGCTGCCCTGGAACTCGACGGCGTCGAACCGATGTCTTTCACCGGTCGTCGCATGGGCGGAATGGTCGACATCAGCGAAGCCGCGATTGTCCACTCCGGAATTCGCGATTCCGTGCTGGCCCTCGCCAGAGAATTCGTCGAATCGCTTCCTGCGAAGTGAGTCGCCACTCAGGCATTTAAGAAATGCCATTTGCTCCGTCGTCGACCGCGTACAGCTTAGAAACTGATTCAACTGTGTGATGACTCGGCAACGGCGGGAAAACTCAATAGAGCCGCGTCGACTTATTCGCGGAATGGTCCCGTTTGGAGCGGGATTGAACTTGCCAGTTGCTCGCTCATTGCAAACAGGACCGGCGTGCCACCGGTGTGGACAAACACGACATTGTCGTGGCTCGAAAAGTCACCGCGGCGAATGTGATTGATCAGCGCGGCCATCGCTTTTCCAGTGTAAATCGGATCCAGAAAGATTGATTCCGTTCGGGCCACCAGCTGCAAGGCTTCCAGACAGTCTGGACCGGGAGTTCCGTACCCAGGTGCAATGTAGTCTTCCGACAGATTGATTTCCGCAGCGTTCAGGCGGTGTGGAAGTTGCAACCGTTCGGCGACATCGCAGGCCACCTCAGCCATGTCGGTCGCGGTGTCCCACGGCCAGGTCAGTGGCGCGATATTCAGGAGCGGTGCCTGCATGCCAAGAGCCTTTACACCCAACGCTAAGCCGGCGCCTGTTGATCCACAAGAACTCACGTAGATTGCTGCCGGGTCGAACCTTTCTTTCCGGCACTGTTCGGCAATTTCAACCGCACATTCGACATAGCTGATCGCCGCGATCTGCACGACCGGGTTTCGGTTCCAGAAGAATGGACGATGCCCCAGTTGTCGGAGCTGCTCCGCACGATCAGCAATGATGGCATCGAGTTCTGGCCCGACCGGGACATCAACGAACTCGATCGACGCTCCCATCAGTTGGTCAAGCAGCAGGTTGCCTTGCGTTTCGACCGGGCCGTCAAGGTGTGCTCGGCTCAGGACCAGATGAATGGGGATACCCGCTTTGACGCAGGCCGCCACCGTCTGCCGGCAGTTATTGCTCTGCACGCCGGCGCCCCACACGAAGTAGTCGGCTCCTTCGGCCAGAGCGGCACCGAGCAGAAACTCGTTATGCCGCGTCTTGTTTCCTCCGAAAGAAAGCCCGGTGCAGTCGTCCCTTTTGATCCAGATCGTCGGCCCGCCCAGCTTTTCTGAGAGGTTCCGCAGCGGCTCCAGCGGAGTCGGAAGATGAGCCAGGGCAAAGCGAGGAACCCGATCAATGGCGTTTCGCAACTCGTCGGGCAAGAGTGAATTACTCATTGGATTTCTCGAAGATGACGATGTGCTGTCGAGGCAGCACGCCGATGGTCTCGACGAATTTCAGACCGAGTCCTTCCTGGCTGGCTTCCCGTTTCACCTGAGCCTCGGACATTTTATGGACCAGCTTGATCGGGACAGTACGGTCCTCTTTCCGATACTCGACCCACGCGATTCGTCCGCCGGGTTTCAGCGACTTCGACATTTCGAGCGTCATCTCGTAGGGAAACTCGAATTCGTGGTAGACGTCGACCAGAATGATCAAATCAACGCTGCCCGGTTTCAGGTTCGGAGATTTGGCCTCTCCCTTTACCGGGATGACGTTGGTGACGCCGCGTTTCTTACAGTTATCAGCCAGGCGGTTGAGCATTTCCTGCTGAATGTCGACGGCCATAACCTTTCCGTCGGGCAGCAGCTGTTCGGCCATCAGCATTGAGATAACTCCACTGCCGGCGCCGATGTCGGCAACGATCATCCCCGGTTTGAGTTTCAGCGATCGGACCAGCAGTGTGAGTCGTTCTTCGTCCTCTCGCTCGGTTCGCTCCAGCCACCGGGCACCGGCAAAGCCCATCACATGAGCGATCTCTCGCCCCATGTAGAACTTGCCGATGCCGTTGGGATCGTGATTCTCCCGCCACGAGTATCGACCTTCGTCGTCAGTTTTCGTTGCAGGTTTCTCGTTCTGCGCAGTGGTCTCCGAGGCGAGCATCAACACGACGGCAAGTCCTGCCGCAGCAAATCGGAAGGCAGACATCTGGCTCGCTCCGTTCTCAAGTTTCTTAAGGATAGAACTTCGTCAGGCGGAACCTGACCTGCGAAAGTCACGTTCTCTGAATCAGAAACCGCGAGCGGCTCGGATGTCGGCGAACGTTCGAATGTCGTAGTCAATCTCGACGTAGTCCAGCACGGATCGCAATGCTCGAACGGCCACGCCGACACCATCTGGACCGCTGAATCCGCCGAACTGCCCGCCGCCTTTCAGATGAGGTTCGACTTCCAGGAAGAAACCCGGCACGCCAAGTTTCTGCATCTTCTTTGTCAGCTTCGGTAGATGGTCACGCAGTTCCAGTAGCACCTGCTCGTGTCCGGCGTCGCCGACGTTGGCGGGCACAAAATTCTTCAGGCGTTCTTCGTCCACCGCACCCGACCACGTCAACGACCGATCGATGGCGTAGTCTTTGACGTGCATCCAGCCGAGGTAGGGAACCATATCGCGGAACTCGGACAGGCATTGCAGACGGTCTTTGTTTTGAGCAGCGATGTTGCCGCCGTCGTAAATCAGCACCATGTTCGGATGCTTGAGTTTCTTCGCGATTTTCGCGAGCAGTGGGCCGGTTTCGCCGATCAGATTCGGCTCGATTTCCAGACCGTAGATCACACCCGCCGCCTGGCAGGCATCAGCAATCTGACCAATCTGGTCGACAGCCTGCGGGATGTGATCTTCAGGATTCGAACCAACGGGATGGTAGAACGAGAATCCGCGAACCAGTTTTGTGTCCAGCGCGAGAGCGGCATCAATTGTCGACTGGACTTCGGTTTTCAGGTACTTGTCGAGCGGGACGTACTTGTTGTGCGAGCCGTCGTCGACGTCCTGCAGTTTCACCTTGCCGACTCGTGAGCCGATACTCGTGACACTCATTCCGAATTCGTCATGCAGCTTGTTCAGTTGCTTGTATTCGGACTTTTTCAAATCGACGACGTGCTTCACCCCGCCGGAAGAATCGACGTCGATAAATCGAGGGCTGTAGTACCGCAGCCCGATTGCCGCGAGAGCTGAGAACTGCTCAAGAGCCGTTTTGCGGTTGGCGGCCTCGTCGGCAAAGGCACTCATCAGGATTTGTGGGTTCGACATGGCTGCTGCTTCCGGAGTTGAGGTTCAACCTGAGGTGATGATCAGAGTTCATTGAATCCACGGCTGATCCCGTCAGGGGGACGTGAAATCCAACCTTCGTCTGCGTGAAGTGCGGAGTCTCTCAGACCCTCGAAACGAACTCAAGCGCTGCCATCGCGTTCTGCACGACCCGACACCATGTTTCTCATACAGATTCTGCGTGCGGACATCTGGTCCACGGCTGGTCTGGAAACACGCTTGAACTGGACTGAGCAGAGTGTGCGTTTGAGCGCAATCGGAATAGTTCGTGTTTACGGCGATCCAGGCAGGAACTGGTCGGTCAGGTTTGACAGGTGTTCCGACTCGTCAGTTGAAAACATCTTGAGGTGATTACGCGATTCTCAGGTTTCACTTGCAAAGTCTGCCCGAAAACCCGGTACGATACCTGCCGCTGCTGACACTTCTGCTGCCGAGCCGTCTCTCTTACCCGGGCCGTTGTTACGTTGCTCCGGTTTGGCAGGTTTGCGATATGCGAATTTCGAGATTCACGAGCGGTGGTTCATTGCGCGATGCAATGCCCGACTGTTTCACAAAACCGCGACACTTCTGATTGAGCAGGTCCAGGTATCATGCGAATAACGCCGTGGCTGAGATCACTTTCCAGGCGAGTTCCTCGTCGGCGCCCGAGTATTGAACAACTTGAGGACCGGACGCTGCTGTCTGTGAACGCGTTTGTTTCCAGCAACGTTCTCAACATCACGATGGACGCGAATGAGGGCGTCCGGATCAGTGCACTGGGTCAGAACGTTCGAATCGAATTCAACTCGACGGGCCAGTTCGAAGACTTCGTCGGGCTGGGATCGCTCTCAACCAGTTCACTGACGGGAATCGTGGTGACTGCTGGCGGTGGCAACAATTTTGTCGATGCCTCGCTCGTTAATCAGTCGTTCTACACAGCCATTACTTCGATTGTGCTGGACGGCGGCGACGGCACAGACTTTATCCGAGCGAGTAACGACATCGCGACGTCGATTCTGGGCGGTGACGGTGCCGACACGATTATCGGTGGCAACAACAACGACACACTCGACGGTGGAAACGGCAAAGATTCTATCGACGGACAGAGCGGTGATGACCGGATCATCGGCAACGATGGCTCTGACACGCTACTCGGCGGAGCGGGCGCAGACACGATTGATGGCGGCAGCAGCGCAGACCTGATCTTTGGTGGCGCCGACAATGATTCGATCCTCGGCGGCAGCAGTTCTGACACGATTTCTGGCGACAGTGGTAACGACTTCATCGACGCCGGATCGAGTGCAGACTCGGTTACCGGTGGCCTGGGAGACGACACCATCAATGGAGGCAGCGGCGATGACAGTATCAACGCAGGCGACGGCCTGGACTCGGTCGATGGCGGCACGGGCAACGACGTCATTGATGGAAGCACAGGCAACGATACCGTCAACGGTGGCGATGGCAACGACACTCTGAACGGCGGCGAAGGTGACGACAACGTCAACGGACAGGCCGGAAATGACTTTGTCCGTGGCGGCAACGGCGTGGATTCGGTGTTCGGTGGCGCGAATGACGACCTGATTTCCGGCGATGGCAACAACGATATGCTGCACGGCAACGACGGCAACGACACTATTCTGACCGGCGCCGGTTTCGACTCTGTTCTCGGCGGCGAAGGCAATGATTTGATCGACGCTCGCTCAACGACATTTTCAATCAGCGACACGACCGTCTTTGAAAGCAACGTTGGAACCGTTCTGGCAGCGTTTACGATTTCGGTGACTGGTCCCGTCCTCGACCCGGTCTCGGTCAGCTACCAGACGCGGAACGGCCTGGCCGTTGCGCCGGGCGATTACACGGCGACCAGCGGGACGCTGACGTTCACGACTGGCGACACCTCGAAGGTCATTACCGTATCAGTCCTTGGCGACTTTGATGACGAAATCAACGGCGAAAATTTCTTCGTTGATCTGGTCAATCCGATTGGTGGACTTATTCAGGATGGCATGGGCGAGGCACGGATCACCGACAACGATCCAACGCCCAGTGGGCAGACGAATCCTGGCAATAATCCAATGCCACCGCTGCCGAATCCACCACCGCTGATCAATATGGAAACCGACACCCTTTCGGGCGACGGCGGAAATGACACGATCCTCGCCAACAACAGCGACGATGAACTTTACGGCGGCGCCGGGCTTGATTCACTGAACGGCGGAGGCGGAAACGATTCGCTCTTTGGCGGCGACGATAACGACACCCTGTTCGGCGGCGACGGTGAAGACACTCTTGATGGCGAAGGCGGTGAAGATGTTCTTGACGGTGGGGCTGGCGTCGATGCACTGGTCTGGGCAGGCGACGGGGCAGGGAACGACACGTTGTCCAACACGTCAGGATACGACACCGTCGTGATTCAGGGAGACGTCACCAACGACACGTTTAATGTCACAGGGGCCGGCGGCAACGTGCTGGTTAACGAAGGCGCCTCGACGGTCACGATCGACAGTTCGATTTCACGCATCGATCTCAACGGGGGTGACGGCGACGACACCATCACGATCGGCACACTCAGCGGGTCGGGCTTCACCAGCTTTTACATTCGAGGCGACGCCGGCAACGACACAATCTCGGCGTCAGGTTCGTCGATCAGTGGCTACCAGTTGCTGCTGGAAGGCGGAGCCGACAATGACACCATCACCGGCGGTACTTCGCGCGATGTCATCGACGGTGGCGATGGCGACGACATGATCAACGGCGAATCCGGAGACGACATTCTGCTGGGAGGAACAGGCAATGACACGATCCTCGGCTTGAATGGCGATGACAGAATCTTCGGCGGCGACGGCGACGACATGGTCATGGGCGGCAACCAGGACGATACGATCGACGGCGGTGAAGGTGCCGACTTTATCTTTGGAAATGCCGGTCGGGATAGTCTGCTGGGCGGTGGAGGAGCAGACACTCTGAACGGTCAGGCTGACAACGACACGCTGGATGGCGGCCTGGGCAGCGACACTCTGTTCGGCGGTTCTGGTCAGGATGTGATGCGTGGCGGAACGGGAAACGATTCGTTGAAGGGGAATGCCGGGCGAGACTACATCGCGGGCGACGACGGCTCAGACACGATCAAAGGGAGTGGTGGAGATGACACGCTGGTTGCCGGGGAAGGCGATGACATTCTGAAAGGCGAAGGCGGCAACGACCTGATCAGTGGCGGCGATGGCGACGACATCCTTAACGGCAACGACGGCGATGACACGATTATCGGTGGCGACGGCGACGATTCGCTCTTCGGTGGAAGCGGAGACGACATCGCCCTCGGCGAAGAGGATGACGACGTCGTGCAGGGTAACGCTGGTGCGGACACTCTTTCTGGTGGAAGCGGTTCCAACGTTGTCTTCGGAGATATCGACGAAATTGACGAAGCGTTCGTACTGGATTCTTCGGTGCTCAGCAGGCTCGCCTATCCCATCTGATCGTTGGTAAGCAACAGTGGCCACGCAGAGTGACATCGTTTGCCCTGCGAGCGATTGAACCGGCGGTATCGCTGTAACCGTTTGACTCAGCCGGATGAAAACCGGCAACGTGACTCGATCTTCGGCAACTGGTTGATCCGGCATTGTTTGAACGCCACAATGCAACTCGCCCCGCCGTTGCAATGACCCCTGATGGATCAGGCAACCAGATCCGACGGAATCGGGCACTTCAGAACCGTCGTGATCATTCGCCGCTAACACCGTCGGCCCGACAGTGCATCGGCTTCATTCCACAGCTTTCCCCGCACGCCTGCCGCCCGGTAAGGAGTCACCCATGCCAGAAAATATCGCCCCAGGAATGATCGATATTCCTTTTTCTGTCCCTTTCGTCCACCGCCTGCGGTTTACGGATGACGTGCTGGGAGCAGACCAGGATACCCTTCTGAATGTACTGGAGCCGTCCGGTGATCAGCTTCCGCGAGTTCAATTCTGGCTGGACGAATGCGTCGCCGATGCGGTGCCTGAACTTCGATCGCGGGTCGATGCGTTCTGTCAGAAGAACGCCAACCGTTTTCTGACTCCCGGCAACATTCAGACCGTACCTGGCGGAGAAGTCGTCAAAAACGAGATCCACATCCTCGAGCGAATGCTCAAGTGCATCAACCACGCCGATCTCGACCGTCGCAGTTACATTGTCGTTATCGGTGGCGGAGCAGTTCTCGATGCAGTCGGCTTCGCAGCGGCGATCGCCCATCGAGGAATCCGGCTGGTCCGATTGCCAACGACCACGCTGGCTCAGGCAGACTCGGGCGTTGGCGTGAAGAACAGCGTGAACCTCTTTCAGAAAAAGAACTGGGTGGGCTCGTTCGCTGCTCCGTGGGCTGTCATTAACGATGCGAAGCTCCTGTCGACGTTGCCCGATCGTGACTTCGTTTGCGGATTTTCAGAAGCGGTCAAAGTGTCTCTTCTAAAAGAGCCTGAGCTGTTCGACGATCTGTGTCGGAACGCTGAGCGGATCAGGCTTCGCGACGCTGAAGTTTCCGGACCGATTATCCGCCGTTCGGCAATTCACCATCTCAACCACATCACGAAGGGTGGAGATCCGTTCGAAGCCCTCGAAGCTCGACCGTTGGATTACGGACACTGGTCGGCGCACAAACTCGAAGTGATGACTGACTTCGGCCTGCGGCACGGCGAAGCGGTCGGGATCGGAGTCGCCGTCGACACGGTTTATTCTTCGCTTGTGCATGGCCTGCCCGAAGGAGACGCCGACCGGGTTCTGAAGTGTCTCGCCGAAATGGGGCTCCCACTTGACCACCCGGCTCTTCATGAAACTGACGAGCTGTTTGCTGGTCTGGAAGAATTCCGCCAGCACCTGGGCGGGCGTCTGACTATCACCATGCTCGACGCTGTCGGAAAGCCGATCGACGTCCACGAGATCGACGAGTCTGGCATGCGTCGAGCGATCGAGATCGTCGCGAGCTTTGCCAGCGAAAATTGCAGTTCAACATTCAGTGCTGAATCGACCAAAGCGTAGCTCAGGGCTCGCCTGACGAAGTCATCGACTCCAATGTCAAGGTTCTCTGACAAACCCACCGGAGCAGGAGCAAATGAATCCGCAACGGATCCTGCGGCAAAAACTGGAAGACCTTGAGCGGGCGGGGGTGACTCACGTACCCGGTGAGCTGACGGAGCTTGTTGCCGCACTGACGCAGCGGGTCGAAACGCAGGAATCTGCATCAGCATCGGTACCCGTTTCGCAACGAACCGCCGTCGCACCGTCGCCCGGGATTTCCGGCGCAGCTGCACCACGAACGACTATGCCAGGAGCGTCTGCACCACGAACGTCGCCCGCTGGCACTGCTCCGGCAGCGTCCTCTTCAACTAGTATCGCTGCTCAGCAATCATCGCCTGCGACTGGCAAGCCGACGTCAACGCCGGCAGCAGCAACGGTCCCCGTTGTGCGCCAGTTGCTTCCATCGTCGACGGGGGCGTTGCCACAGGAATTCTCGCTGGATACGACTGAAGTTAGACGTCCTTGTTCGGTCGCTCCGCTTGATGAACGTGTCGCTGGTCTTTCACGAGTCGCTCAACAGGTCGCCGCCTGCGTACGGTGTCAGGAACTGGCAGAAACTCGAACGCAGACCGTGTTCGGAGTCGGCAACCCGGAAGCCGACATTATGTACATCGGCGAAGCCCCTGGCGCGGACGAGGACCGGAAGGGAGAACCGTTCGTTGGGAAGGCCGGGCAGCTGCTCGATAAAATCACGGTCGCGTGCAAGCTGACTCGCGAAGAGATCTACATCTGCAACATTCTGCGATGTCGACCGCCTGGCAACCGCAACCCGACTCCGGATGAAGCCGCAAACTGCCGCGAGTATCTCGAAGCGCAGATCGAAACCGTCGACCCGAAATACATCGTCTGCTGGGGATCCGTAGCCGCCCACAATCTGCTCGGAACAAAGGCGGCGATCGGTAAACTGCGAGGCAAATTCTTCGACTACAAAGGCATCAAAGTCCTCTGTACCTACCACCCGTCGTACCTGCTGAGGTCGCCGGGGGCGAAGAAAGATGTCTGGGCCGACATGAAATTCTTCCGAGCTGACATGGGCGTCATTCTGGATTGATTTCAAAATCGTGAGAACACGGGCGACGCACATCAGTTGGTATATCGCTCTTTCGGCCAGTCTTTGGCCAGCGAGCAGAACTGGTCGAGGTACTCGCGTTTCGGGCTGCACGCGACGATGCCCGGCAGACGCAGCATGTCCGCTCGATCGTCCATCCACATTTCGTCGAAGTTGACTGATTCTCCGTTGTGAACCCAGACCGCGTCTCCCCCCAGAATCCGAGCCAGGTGCATCGAGACAGGAAAGTCGTAAATGTTGGGTGAGTGGATCAGAGAGCCGCCGAACGCTCCCGTCGCCAGCAACGGATAGATGCTGCCGGGCATTTCGTCCGGAGCGACTCCGTTGAGACCGAGAGCTGTTACCTCGCCAGCCCGTTCCACGTCGCGATCCTGAAAACCGATCAGGTAGATACTCGACGAGCCGTTCCAGTTCTCAACCTCGACGGGCGTCATTGAATCCAGCACCTCGCGAGCTGGCCTCGTCAGATCGTCCGGGCCGCAGAGAATGCGGTCGCCGCACGCTTCCAGCCAGGTCCCGTGCTCGCCATCTTCGGGCACGTAAACCAGCGAGTAGTGAACCGTGTCGCGAGTTCTCAGGTGCAGCATCACGCACCACTGATTACCCGTCCGGTCGCGGAAGTATTTCGTCCCGTCGATCGGGTCGAGCGAAATTACATACTCTGACTCGGCAGCAAACGCTCCCAGGTCGCCAGTCTCTTCTTCCGCTTCGATCCGGCAGTTTCTGAGGATCGGAGCTTTGTCCCGCAGCGCCGCGACAGCCAGTTCCTGTACGGTCAGATCGGCCAGCGTCAGTGCGTCGGTGTTGGAACTTCCCGACGATTTACCACCGAGCGAAATATCAAACTGCCGCAACGTCTTCGCGATCGCTCCCGACCAGCGAAGGATGTCCGGGCAATGCGCCGACAACGCGTCCGTAATTTCCTGCAGTTCCATTCGTCGATTTTCCATTCTAAAAATAGAACCACGGAAGACGCGGAATGACACGGAAACACGCCCTCTCATTTCCGTGTCTTCCGTGGTTGTTGAATTTTATTACGTTGCTGGTGACTACTTCGCAAACAACGGATCGGCAGGGTTTCCTCGCGACATCAGAAATGCCAACAGGTCGAGGACTTCTCCCTTGTTCAGCTGATTCAAAAGCTTCGCAGGCATCAGCGACGTCGGTGAGGGCAGTACTTCGTCGAGGTCGTTCTTGTCGATCGTCACGACCTTCGTTGCGTCGACGGGGTCGGTCAGGATTGTCAGCTTTCCATCAGCGTCGTTCAGGATCCGGCCGGTGTAGACTTTGCCGCTGTCCGTTGTCACGATCGATGCGCGGTACTGGTCAGAGACAACTTTGCTCGGATCGATCATGGATTCCAGCAGGTCTTTATAGCTGAACCGGCCTGCGACGTTCGACAGATCCGGTCCCGTGCTGCCGCCTTCGCCGAGGTAGCGATGGCACGAGATGCAACGAGCTGATGCGTAGGTCCGTTTTCCGTTTTCAAAGTTGCGGTCGGAGAGACCGGATTTTGTCAGTTCGACAAGTTCGCCCAGTGACCATTCTTGACCGGGGCCTTTAGGCTTTGGCAGGTCGGCTTCTTTCGGAGCGGTCGCGGCGATCGAGCTTTCCAGCGCTTTGCGTTCGGCCTCGGTCGCGTTGGCCAGGAATTCGTCTTTGATGTTTTTCAGAAACCCTTCGAAGCTGGCTCCGCCGCTTTTCTTCGAAGCTCTCGCAAACCAGTCGAGGTACTGCCGACGCTGCGCGATCGTCCAGCCGTATTTCATATTGCGGAGCACGTAAGCGTAGTGCGTCTGGTTAAGGTCCGGCATGTTCGCCAGCATGTTGGCGATCGAACCGCCATAACCAGGATTGCGAGCCAGCACTTCAGGAATCACGGCTTCAGCTTCGCCTTCCGATGCCGGAGCCATCAGCTTGAGCGTCCTGTCGATGATTTTCGTCGAGTTCACATAGACGAGCATTCCGGCCAGCTCACGATCGAGCATTTCCCGACCTGATGGAAACTCGGGTTCGAGAATCTGCGCAACCGCGCGCTGCTGTTCGACCGTTGGGACTCCCAACCGGATAAAGACCAGACTGACGGCTCGCAGCCATTCGAGTTTCTGGAACTCAGTCAACTCGCTGAACTCAACGTTGAGCAATCGGTCGAGCAGGGCATCACGTCTTTCAGGATTGCCCTGTCGAGCCATCGCGACGGCGGCATTGATCAGCAGTTCGGGGTAGGTTTCCGTAAGAACCCGCTGCTGCCACAGTGCCGGTTCCTGGAATTCCAGAGCGACACGAGCGGCGTATCGAATCGAGCGGTCGTCGTGCCCAAGATGCTCCCAGATGAATTCGACATTCTGTTCACTGGACTTGCCGGCTTCATGCAGAGCTTCCAGTTGCCTGCGAACGGACCGTTCCACATTGCCAGACTCCTGGCCAGGCTGAACCGGTGTTGTTGATTCGTTGCCTGTATAAGTGACCCGGTAAAGTGCCGACTGAGCACCTCGGCCACCAACGGTGAAATACATGGCTCCGTCTGGACCGATGGCGACGTCCGTCAGCGGCAGAGGCGTGCAGGAAACGAATTCTTCTTTCTCGCCGACGTACGAAGCTCCGTTCGGAGTCAGATGCACGGCGTACATTGTTCCGAAAGTCCAGTCGCAGCAGAACAACGCCTTCTGATACTTCGCGGGAAATTTTGCGCCCGTCCCGAACGAAACTCCCACCGGCGAGCCTGGCCCAATGTCAACGACCTGAGGCAGGCTGTCGATGTAGTAGGTCGGCCATTTGCCCGTGCCGCTTCGCCAGCCGAATTCGCTGCCGCTGACGGCGTGGACAATTCGAGTCGGGCGGTACCAGGGCGACCCCATGTCCCATTCCATGTCTGCGTCGTAGGCGAATAATTCTCCTTCGAGCGAGAAATCAAAATCGTACGGGTTGCGGTAACCCATGCTGATGATTTCCCAGGTCCTGCCTTCGGGATCGGTTTTCGCGACCCAGCCACCTGGAGCCAGCTTACCTCGTGCGTGCCCGCGAGCGTCCCATTGCCGGGGCAGCAGATGATCTTCGGACCAGTTGGTTGGAACTCGGCTGGAATCAAAATTCTCCGGCGGATCGGTATGGTTGCCGGCGATCAGGTAGATCGACTTGCCGTCCGGCGAAAGTCGTAACCCGTGCGGACCGTGTTCTCCGCCGCCACGAAGTGACTTCAGCTTGTCTACCTTGTCGAGTTCGCCGTCGCCGTTCGAATCGGTTGCCCGGTACAGGCCGCTGCCTGGTCCGCCATTCACACAGATGTAGAGCGAGTCGAAGGCCCAGAGCATTCCCTGAGATGACGAAATTTTGAGATCAAGAGCTTCAACCGTTGTCGGCTGGTCGCTGCCGATCGGCGACGGGGTGATTCGATACAGACCTTTGTCGCCCTGGTCGCTGGCGATCAGACGTCCTTTATCATCGAACGCGATGCTGACCCACGACCCCTGAGTGTCTTTCGGAACGTCGTAAAGCAGTTCGACCTGAAAGCCGTCGGGAACCTGAAACACTCCACGTGGCACGCTGTTTTTCAGCAGGCTGTTGCCTCCGCCGCCTGGGTTGGCAAAGACGTTGCCCCACGGTCCGACGCCCATTTTTCCGATCGGCTTAACGTCGTACTGATCGTTAAACGCTTTGTCCTTCGCGATCGTCCAGGACGAGTCCGTCACGACGTAGGATTTACCGCCGCCCTCGTGAGTCATCTCCAGTTTAAGGACGAACCCGCCGGTGCCGCCTTCGTTTGTGGCATCAACTGTGATCTCATTCGATCCTGCTTTGATCGCCGACGACACGTCGATCGTCACCGGCTGTCCCCATTCTGAACTCGACGCGACTTTTTCCCCATTGACTCGAACGGTCATGCCATTGTCACAGGTGGCGATCATCGTGGCCGACTTCACGTCTGCTGTTTTGAACTGCTTTCTGATGAAGCATGATTGAGCAGCCGACCCCTGATTCCAAATCCAGATCGCGTCCGGGCCGGCGGCCACATCGAACTTTGGTTTCGGCTTTGTGATCTCGACGGTATGCACGCTGCCGTCCGGATTGCGAACGACGGCTTCCTGAATCACGGGCTTTTGCGTTGATACATCGGCAGCGATCAGCAACGGCGTCGTCAAAATCGCCAGCAAAATTGCAGGTACGAAACGGCGAGCAGTGGTCATCGGCAAGTTCCTGGTTGAGGCGGGGCGTGAAGCAAAACACCCCAGCCACTGGAGTGACCGGGGTGAGGATTGGCTGGACAGTGAATCTAGCCTTCGACTCGCGACTTCATGAAGGCCAGAGCGTCGGAGCAAAGTGACTCTTCAGTGTCGTACATGCGGCGCCAGATTTTGGTGGCGGCGGCCAGGTCCGGCAGAGCCAGACCGAAGGCTTCGACAACCATCCAGCCGTCATAACCAGCTTCTTCAATCGCGGCGAACGAGGCGTCCCAGTTTACTCCACCTTTGCCTGGCGTCGAACGATCGTTCTCGGAAATGTGGACGTGAACCATCTGGTCCTTGCAGTCCTGGACGGCGGTGCGGATGCACTTCTCTTCGATGTTCGCGTGGAACGTGTCATACATCATTTTGAGGTTCGGGTGTCCGACCTCGCGGCAGAAGCGAGCGGCATCGGCGGCACAGTTCGCGAAGTAGCACTCGAACCGGTTCAGATACTCGAAGACCAGCGTGACGTTATTTGCCTGAGCGTGATCAGCCACCTGGCCGAGCACGTCCTGACACCACTTCCATTCATCTTCAGTTCGCGCGATGCCGCGAGCCGCAAATTCGCGAAAGCCGAGCAGTTCTTCTGACGGTGGGAACGCTCCCAGAGCCGAGTGCAGCGGACCGCAAAGGTGAGTTGCTCCAGCAGCGGACGCACAGTCGACCGCAACCTTCAGACGGTCAACGGCCTTCTTCCGAATGGCGGCGTCCGGCGAGATTGGATTCTCTTCTTCAGTGCTGACGGTGACCGCCGTTCGACCGAGCCCCAGCTCGTCGCACTTCGTGCCGATCTTTTTGAAGTTGTCGACGTCGAGATTGAAGATCGGCAGCTCGACGCCGTCGTAGCCGATTCCTTTAACCTTTTCGAGTGTCGGGAAATCCGCTTCCTGAACGTCGGTCGTCCACAACAGCAAATTGAATCCGTATTTCATCGTGAAAACTCTCCTCTGACAGCGCCGGGACGCCTTCGCCACATGAAACCAGACGACGACTGCGTCAGACAATCGCGTCGACAAATTTGATCGGTCGATTCAGCCGGCGGGAAACTCGAAATGCTCGGGCGGAAGCAGGGCTTCGGCGCGGGATTCAACAATCCGCCAGCTCTCCGCCAGGGCCTCCTCCATGACTTCCGGAAGCTGCTCCAGACGGACGCGTAGCATGACCTGATTCAGGCGAAATCTCAAACGGGACGGTTCCGAGTAGTCTCTCAGAAACTGCTCCTGGTGAAACTTCGGAATCAGAATCGCCAGCCGTTCGGTCTGCTTCGCGGCCATCCGGTTGACGCAGGATTGAATCGCGACCGGGTCAACGTCACCCATCAACTCGTAGTACTGATCGAGCAATGCCGGGTAGCGCTCGGCCAGAACGCCGTCGAGTTGCAACTCCGTGACGATGTGCCCAAGGAACGAACACCGCATTCCATCACCGACTCCGATGGTTTCTCGGAAAAGGCGTGTGAGTTCAGCACTCGTTTCCAGAAACGCTCGCGTCTTGTGGAACCAGGCGTCGTCTTCAAGATGCTGCAACGCTCCGGCCGCGACTTCCGCTTCGAAAGGCGACGCGGTTTCAAGAAACGGCTCCATCCGTCGAGTCCTCAACCGAACCTTCCGATCCGCGACGGACAGCATGTCTGGCAAACCGGTCGACACAGCAAATACCGGTCTGTCGAGAAACCTGATGGCGTGCGAGAAATAGTTCATGTCAGGACGATACTGCGGAAGATGCGAACCACGGAAGGCACGAAATGACACGGAAGAGCTGCCGCCTCGTCCTGTGTCATTCCGTAATTTCCGTGGTTGATAACTCTGCCTTGATCAATTGAAAACGGGGCCAGCCGAATGAACGACTGCCCCCGTTTAATTTCTTCTCTTAAAGCTGCAGGAACCGCGATCGATTTAGGACTCGCTTTCCACTTCTGAATTCTCTTCAGTCTTTGCTGTCTTGTCTGAGTTGTCAGCGGCCGGCTCGGGAGCTGGAGCATCATCGTCGGCTGGTGCCGGCTTTTCTTCCGTGGCCACATTCTGAACGGCGGCGGCAGCTTCGAGTTTTGCAGCCTGCTCAGTCACGGTTTTCTTTGCGGAAGCAAGTTCAGCCTGAGCGTCAGCCAGCGACTTGTTCAACTGAGCGATCTGAGCCTTGGCTTCAGCAGCGGCTTTTTGAGCGTTCGCTTCAGCGACTTGTCGTTGCTTTTCAGCTTCTTCCTGAGCAGACTTGGCTTGAGCGACGGCGGTTGCAGCCTGCTTCGTGGCAGCTTCAGCCTGAGCTTTCGCAGCCTGCTCAGCGGCGGCGGCGGCGGTCTTTGCTTTGTTCGCTTCAGCAGCCTGAGCCAGTGCCTTGTCAGCAGCAGCTTTCGCTTCAGCAGCGGCAACTGCACTCTGCTTTGCCTGAGCCTGAGCCTGAGCGGCAACGACCTGAGCATTCTTTGCTGCGGCATCTGATTTCTTTGCAGACGCAATCGCTTCATCACGCTGCTGAGTGGCGGTGGCCAGCTCGGCCTTCAAGCTGGCAAGCTGAGCCAGCAGTTCCTTGTTGGCGGCTTCGGCTTTCGTCGCGTCTTCAGCTCGTGCCAGAGCGTCGGTGTACGACAGTGGAAATCGGCAGCCGGCCATCTGCGGCGACGTTTGAGTTGTTCCGGCCTGGCATTGGTAGCAGGCGGTCGGTGGTGGGCAGCAGTTTTTGCTTCCGGCGTAGAGCGGGCTGGCGGCGACGCATGCCACAGCAGCGCAGACAATCGACGTACGGAGAGTATTCATTGGGAACCTCATGGGAGTGTAAAAAGTGGATGCGGGTGGGATGCATCAAGGCAGGTAACGGAGTCTACCTATCCAGAATCGTCACCGAAACTGCCAGACTTGACGCAATTTGCCCATCATGCCGCGGCTCATTCCGGGTCGCAACCGACGAACGGACTTCCCGTCGAAATTCCTCAAACCGGCAGCCGATCTCGATTAAGTTCGAGAAACTGCTCGGCCCAGTAATAGTCATCAAGTAATCCCGATGTGTCTTTTCCGAGGATTGTGTGAGCCGCAAAAATCGCTTCGATCGTTGCCAGTCCACCCGTTGGGTCATCGAAAACTTTGGACACTCGCGGGTAGGCGGTCTGCCAGGCGGGAAGCGTTCGAACAGGAAACTCGTTAAAGAACGGCTCCATCTTCTGAGCCAGCCGCCAGGTTCCATCCAGCACGAGCAATCCCTTCGACGCGTCGTCTGCCGACAGTTCCGGCCCGCCGATGCCCAGCCGGACGTATCCATCGATTGGTTCAGAGCCCCGATCCGGAAACTTCCAGAAGATGAAGTCGTCCTTTCCTCGCAGAGGTTCAACGCTGCACTTGCTGCGTTTCTCACGAGGGTGAATCACGATGACGGTCGGTGGCGAATCAGGCATGTGGGTAGCGATTTCGTGTAGGTCAGGCTTCGCCTGACGAAGTTTGGCGAAGGGCAGTGCTGACAATCAGTTCCGGATTTCGTCAGGCAGAGTCTGACCTACGGAAACTACGTTACCTCCGAATTCATGAACAGTGCGGAGCATGTTCAAAGAGCGGCAGAATTTCGGCTTCTCTTGTCGATGTGTCGAGGATGGCGATCGTTGGTTTGCCGTAACTCCAGCCGCTGGTCTCGCCGGGGTTGAGAAACAGCCGGTCCTGTTCATCCTTGCGGATGCTCGGCTGGTGAGTGTGTGCGTAGACCAGAACGTCGAATTCGCCCTCGCAGCCCTTCGTCCAGGCCAGAGCGTGTGTGAGCAGGATTCTGGTTCCGTCAGCCGCTCGGTAACAGAACGGAGGCTCTCCGATCGTGCCGACGATCTTCATCCCGCCATAAAGACCAATCCTGTTTCCCTCGTTGTCGCCGAAGCAGCCAACGAACGGGCAATTGAGTTTCCGCAACGGCGGCACGGCGAACGTCGACACCAGATCTCCGGCAAACAGAACCGCTTCAACCTGCTCATCATTAAACCGCGCAACAGCCACTCGAAGATTATCGAGGTGATCGTGAACGTCGGCGAAAACTCCAATTCTCATGGTCGTGAGTTGCCCTTGCCTGAATTCAGCTCAGTTTCAACCCTGTTAAGTATCAACAGCCGAATTGCGTTTTGGTCCAGGTCCCCACTGATCCAGCTAAGGAATTGTTCCTGCGTCAATTCGACAATGACACGACCATTATCCTCGTCAATTCGCAGGAACGAATCTTCCTGAAATTGCTTAATTGATTTGAGTTGCTCTTCTGGAAAACAGATCGATACCTGACGTCCCTGGTACACAGGACTCCACGAAGAAGCTTGCCGGTCCAAACGCTCAGTGAAGACGCCCGAATCCAGCTGCTGATCGATTGGGGAGTGAAAAGGAATTTCGTTGCCATCGGTTAGCAGCTCAAACATATCGTGCGCGTCCATACTACGATCGAGACCACCTCTGAATCTCTTTGATGAGTTTTCAATCGACTTGACTCCATTCGAAATCCGTGTTCGATTCGAAACTCGAATGCGATTCCCTCTGGCCATACTACTGACGCTGCGACGCCCTGAGGCCAAGATCATTTCGTCGGCGAATGCCTCTGGAGCAAACACGTCGTCAAGATTTGCTACAGTATTGCCAGCGTCATCTATCAGGCTGGTGCCTGCGTTTGGCGAGATTCCGAAACGAGATGAAGAAGCAAAGTCGTCAACTGTCCCACCAGCAAAGCGACTCGCTGACGCGAAATCATCAGCTGTGCTAATCGCCGGCCTGCTGCCGAGCCTGACAACATCGTCGAGTAGTGTCCCCATCCGAGCGAGTCCCCTTGCAAAAAATGCGGAAAGACCAATGGCCCCCGCACCTGCTACAGCGACGACTCGTGACGACTGACGTTTTTCGCTGCTCATGCCGCACTCCAGAAGATTTAGTGTTCGACAAGCTTCAGTGAACAGAAGAGAAACTCGATACGGATGTTAATCAGCGGCCAGGCGGCTACGCCAGCACGTCCTGAATGACATGACCGTGGACGTTGGTCAGGCGGCGTTCGAGGCCGTTGTGGTAAAAGGTCAGGTGTTCGTGGTTGAGGCCCATCAGATGTAGAATGGTAGCGTTGAAGTCGTAAACCGTCGTCTTATTGACAGCCGCTTCGAAGCCGAATTCGTCGCTCTCGCCGTAGCTGAATCCGCGTTTGACGCCGGCGCCAGCCAGGAAGCAGGTGAACGCTCCGGGATTGTGATCTCGACCGGTTCCGTTGGCCTGGAGAAACGGCATACGACCAAACTCGGTCGCCCACACGACCAGCGTATTTTCGAGCAGACCTCGTTGCTTCATGTCGGCAATCAGGGCCGACGTTGGCTGATCCATGATTTCAGCCTGCATGGCGTGGGTCTTCAGAATGTCGGAATGCGAGTCCCAGTTGGTGATGCCGTTTCCGCCAGCCGGATCGCTGCCGTTGAAGAGCTGAACGACTCGGACACCTTTTTCCAGCAGGCGTCTGGCGAGGATGCAGTTCTTTGCGTATTGGCCGCGGAGTTCGCTGCCGCCTTCGACCCCGTAGGCCTTGAGTGTCGATTCCGTTTCGCCGGACAGGTCCATGACTTCCGGTACCGAAGTCTGCATCTTTCCCGCGAGTTCATAGCTGGCGATTCGTCCGGCGAGATCGGCGTCGCCGGGATACTTTTCGAGATGCCGCGCGTTCAGCCTTTTCAAAAGATCGACGGTTCTCTGATCGGCCTGCGACGAGATCGCGTCTGGTCGATTGAGATTGTTCGGCGGATTCTTTGCGTTGAAGTCGGTCGCCTGGAACGCCGCGGGCAGGAAGCCGCTGCCGAAATTGTTCTTGCCACTTCGAGCCAGGCCTCGCGGATCGTTGATCGCCACGAACGCCGGCAGGTCCTGGTTTTCTGTTCCCAGGGCGTAAGTGACCCAGGCACCGAACGACGGAAAACCTTCCATTGTAAAGCCGGTGTTCATGAAATTCTCACCCTGAGGATGGGCGCTGGTGCTTGTTGACATGGCGTGCAGAAAGCAGAAATCGTCAACCTGTTCTGCGAGGTTCGGCAACAGATCGGAAACCATTTTGCCGGTCTCACCGCGAGGTTTGAAATCCCAGAACGGTTTGGCGATGTTTCCGGAAGGCCCTTCAAACGTGACGTCCGGAAGTCCCGGCGGTTTCTGGCCGTGCAGCTTCGTCAGCGACGGCTTGTAATCGAACGTGTCGATATGGCTGACCGCTCCGGGACAATAGATGACCAGAACCTGCTTCGCCGGCATGTCGAAATGAGACTTTCTCGCCGCGTACGGATTGTTGGGATCAATGTCCGGTCGAATCGGATCCTTCCCGCTCACCGTTTTCGGCATATCTGCCAGGAGACCATCGTTGGCGAGCATGCTCGTCAGCGCCAGCCCGGCTGTCGACAGCCCGGCAGTTTCCAGGAAACTGCGACGGTCGAGCAACTGCCGATCGAGTGGTGAAAGTTGTTCCGGGTTAGTCATTGTTTTATTTCCTGCGGGTTTTGATTCACGGCAGAAATGCAAATTCGTTCGAATTGATCAACGCTCGACACACGAGTGGCAGGTCGTTTTCTTTGGCCAGAGCGACGCATGCCTGACGTTCCTGATCGTCCGGTGTTCGACCGAGCAACAATTCGAAGCAGCGGTCGACCGATCGAACCTCGTCGTCGCCGGCGTCCTTCTTTGCGCGATCGGCGATTCGTTTCGATTGTTCGAGCACGAAGTCGCTGTTCATCAGGTTGAGAGCCTGGAGCGGAGTTGTCGACACTGGCCGCTTCGCTCGAACCTGACCGCAGTCCGGAAAATCGAACGCTGTGAAGATGCCGTCGTCAACACGCCTCATTCGTTCCTGATAAAGCAGGCGTCTCCAGGTTTGTGGACCGTGGTTGTTCACAACTTCCCACTGAGCGTAGGTCTTTTTCTCGTTGTGGATGCGGTAGCTGCGTCCGCCGATTGTTCGATCGAGAGCGGCTGAAGCCTGCAGAATCGAATCGCGAATTACTTCGGCTTCGACTCGTTTCGGTGGAAATCTCCAGAGCAGCTCAGCGCTCGCGTCTCTGGCGAGGCCGTTGGGATCTGGTTGGCTCGACTGGCGGAAAGCATCAGACATAACCAGCAGACGAATCACCGACTTCATCGACCACGGAGCCGTCTCCGACACCGTTGGGTGAACAAACTCCGCTGCGAGCCAGTCGAGCAATTGCGGATTTGTCGGAGATGCTCCGGCTTTTCCGAAGTCGCTAGTCGTCGGCACGATGCCGCTGCCAAAAACGTGATGCCAGATCCGGTTGACCATGACGCGAGCGGTCAGCGGGTTGTCGACGCTGCTGATCCATCTGGCGAATTCAGCTCGGCGTTCGGAGCCGGTCGCAGCGGATGTCAGATTCAAATTGCCGTTGAGAATTGCCGGGCCTGCAGGGGCAACTTCGTCGCGAGGATTTTCCGGGCTGCCCCGCAGCAGAACGCGGGTTACTTCAGGACGAACAAACCGCCCAACGAAACTGGGACGCGGTCCTTCTTCGGCCAGAGTGGCGATTGCTTTCTGAATTTTCGCGAGCGACGGCTTTCGTTCAGGATGACTCTCGTTGAGCTTTGTATTGACGAACCAGGTGCCGACCCAGGGTTTCCACGAGCCGTCTTCCTGGAGCACGTCCATGTCGAATTCGTATCTCGGCAGAAACGGTTTCCTGTCGAGATAGTCTGTGTCGTAAAAGTATTCGCGATTGTTCGAAAGCCGCAGCCGATCAACATCCATTGCTTCGGCGAAGTCAAATCGGACCCACGGACGCTCTTCCGAATTTTTTGGGAAATCAGCCCGCCAGGTCATCGTGCCGAATTCGCCATCGATCAACCGCTCGATCGGGAACCGACCATCCACGCCGTCTTCGGGAGAGCCGCTGACCCTGGTTCCGTTCCGCTCGTGAGCGAGGTTGTCGTTGCGGTTTTTCGTGCCGAAAACTTCCAGCTCGTCGAGGCCAACGCTCGGCTGCTTGAAGCGAATTCTCACAGCCTTCGTGGTGACAGGCTTGAAGTGAAGTTCGCGGAAGGCGCCCCAGTTTTCTTCCCAGCCTCCGAATTCTCGCAGGAGCCGGCGTTGTTCAGCGATTGCCCGCCAGAGTTCCTGCCCGCGTTTGCGGCGAGGATGGTCTTCTGAAAATTCTGGAAACCGGCTGCCGAATTCAACATCCTGAAACACGCCGGTCATCGAGTAGTAGTCCTGGATCGTGATCGGGTCGAACTTATGATTGTGACATCGTGCGCATCCCATTGTGACGCCCATGATCGACGCTCCGACGGTCTGCATGATTTCGTCCATCCGGTCCGCACGAGCCTGACGAATGGCTGACGGTTCGCGACCGACGGTCGCCGCAGGGACGTGCGGGCCGGCCACGAGGAAGCCAGTGGCCTCGCCCATGCCCAGTGAATCGCCCGCGATCTGCTCTCGCACGAACTGGTCGTACGGCTTGTCTTCGTTGAAAGCTCGCACGACATAGTCGCGATAAATCCAGGCGTTCTTGCGGTAAAGGTTCGCTTCGGAACCGTTGGTTTCGGCCCAGCGAATGACATCGAGCCAGTGCTGAGCCCATCGTTCGCCGAAGTGAGGTGAAGCCAGTAGTCGTTCGATCAACGCTTCGTACGCTTTGTCGGAGCCGACCTGATGAGCTGTCTCAAACGCAATTGTTTCCTCAGCGGTTGGAGCGAGTCCTGTCAGCACGATCGACGCTCGGCGGATCAGCGACCGAGCGTCAGCGCGTTCTGAGAATTTCAGGCCGTTGGCTGCGAGAGCTTCTTGCAGAAATGCGTCGACGGTATTGTTCGACCCGCCTGAAGACTTCGGAACGTCGGGCCGTACGACCGGCTGAAACGACCAGTGATCAGACTTTTCTTCGACAACCGCTTCCATCTGACCGGGCCAGACCGCGCCCTGCCTGATCCACTCAGTCAGCAAAGAAATTTCTCTGGCCGGCAGTCTGTCCTCGTCGGGCGGCATCCTCATTTCGTCGTCGACGTGATTGATCAGCTCGATCAGGTAGCTCTTCTCTGGCTTGCCAGGAACGACCGCCGCGAGACCGGAATCTCCACCTCGCAACATCCACGCGCGAAGATCGAGCCGCAGATTCGATTCCTGTTCGTCCTCACCGTGGCAGTGCCAGCAACGCTCTTCGAGGATCGGAGCGATGTCACGCTGAAAATCGACGTCGTCAGCAACGGCAACCGAACACATCATCAGTACGGCTGAAACCGTGAGCAAACGGAAAAGAAACTTCATGATTGAATCGCTCAGTTTTGGGTAACCCTGTAAAAACCGACCGGTGACCACCGGCCCTGCAATTTGGCGTCCCTCGTCTAAAGGGCCGCCTTCCAGCCGGCATCGAGTTGCTTACTTAGAGTGCTCACCAGATCAGGATGGGCACTCGCGATATTCTTCGTTTCGCGCGAGTCGGTTTCGTGGTCGAAGAGTTCGACGTAGATCGGTTTTGCTTTCGGGTCACGATGATCGCGCCACACAACCAGGCGGTAGCGGTCTGTTCGCATCGTGTAGCCCATGAGGTGTTTCTCGAACAGCTCGCGGTCCCACTGGTCGCCCTGCTGAGCGATGATCCGGCCTTCCACTTCCTGGATGAGCGGGCCGAACCAGGTTTCTCGCATGCCCTGTGAAAGCGGATTCGCCGCCCATTCCCGCAGCGCCGGGTTGGGGTACTGGCTGAAGGCGGCTTTCTTCCACGGTTGATCCGGCTTGTCGAGCAGCGGCGCGAAGCTGTGTCCCTCAAGATGGTCGGGCCGCGAGAGACCAGCCAGCTCACACAGCGTTGGAAAGATGTCGACCAGTTCGACGAGTGCGTCAGATCTCACGCCGCGAGCTTTCATCGCCGGAGCCGAAATCATCAGCGGTACTCGCGTTGCGATTTCGTAGTTGGTCGCCTTGCCCCAGACACCCATGTCGCCGAGGTGCCAGCCGTGGTCACCCCAGACGATGATGATTGTGTTGTCGCGAACGCCGGCATCTTCGAGAGCTTTAATCATCAAGCCAATCTGAGCGTCGACATAGCTGGTGCTGGCCAGGTAAGCGTGTTTCAAAGTCCGAGACAGTTTCGGACCGAGCGGGCCGCTCTTCGGAATGCCGGCTCGGGTGCGAAGTTCGAACGAAGCATGCAGGCCCATTGCCGCTCCGTTTTCCGGAGCATCGACTTCCGACGCCATCGGGATCTTCGCGGGATCGTAAAGGTCCCAATACTTTTTCGGAGCACACCAGTTGAGGTGCGGCAGCTTGTAGCCCATGCCGAGGAAAAACGGTTTGTCCTTTTGAGCAACCATCTGCTTCATGGTGGCAATGGCGAGTTGGGTATTGTAACCGTCGACGTAAGCGGTATCGGGAACGTCGGCCATTTCGTAAGCCGGACCAGCCGCGAGACCTCGGCGAGCTGCCTCGCCATATCTGGCGAGCATCAGCTTCAAATTGTCAGCCTTCATTTTGTTGTTTTCAGGCAGAGCGTACGGCCCGGCTGGTTTCTTTACGTTCTTCAGCCATTTCACCGGCTCGCGACTCCAGGACGTTCCCTCATCAGTGTCACCGTTGTGAAAGATCTTTCCGCAATAGACGGCTTCGTACCCGTTGGCAATGAAGTGCTGCGGCAGCGTGAGGATGTTCGGCTGGAGTTCTCTCAGCGACACATAGTTGTGAAAGAGCCCCGTTGTTTCCGGTCGAGCGCCGGTCATCAGACTCGCTCGGGACGGACGACAGATCGCCTGCTGACAGTATGCTCGATTAAACAGCAGGCCGTTCTTCGCCAGCGCGTCCAGGTTCGGAGACACGGCAACCGGCGAGTCGTAACAACCCAGCTCGGGTCGCAGATCGTCGACCGCGATGAACAGGATGTTTGGTTTGTCCGCCGCCTGGGCCGTACTCGCCAGCAGGATCAGTCCGATGAAGGAGAGCAGTCGTTTCATGGTTCTTCTTCAAGTAGTGGAAGTCGCCCGACTTCCTTGAATTAAATGTTCGATAAAGGGAATTCTGGCGAATCCCACTACGGGTAGAGCTTACTGCTTCTTCGACTCCGCCACTTTCTTTGCATACCAGGCCTGCCGTTCCTGGCCTGATGTCAGACCGTCGTTGTTCGTGTCGACTTCGGCGAAGTTGGATTCAACCTTGCTTTGATTCCATTGCCATCCGTTCCTGGCCCAGTTTGCTTTTTCCTTCGCGATGTATTCGGCTTTCGTCCAGTCAGTGGCGGTTTTCTTTACTGAAGCCTGGTTCGCAACATCGTCCGGGGTCTGCCAGACGCGGACGTAGTCAACCGACATCGTCGTGGGAAAACCTCCGGTTGTTGTTTTCTCTGAGGCCGCAAAACGTTCATCATTTTTGTACCCAACGAAGGGGTATCGCAGTCCCAGCGAAAGGGTGACATGCATCGGAAGGTGCCAGTACAGGTTTGCTTTCCGTCCGACTTCCTGCCCATCGATGTACCAGATGATCCAGTCTTTGGAATTGCGGACTCCGTAAACGTGGTAGTCTTCTCGAGGGTCCCACGGAGAATCGAAATGAGTCTTGCAAAGATCCGGTCGATTGTTCGGGCGAGCCCAGACTCGCTTGCCGTCTTTGATCAGCGTCGTGTGAAGGTTGCAGTCGATCCGTGTGACGGGGAAGTGTTTCTTCGTTTCGAAGTCGTATTCGCTTTGCTGCATCTCGACGATGTCGATTTCGGAATAGGCGACGGTTTCGCCGTCACGGGCGATGTGTCGATTCTGCGGACCGATGCTGTACAGCCAGAACGATGGGCACGCACCAGGGTACCGCGAGCAACCCTTGATGCGGGCTTCGAAATACCCATAGGTAATCGTTCGGTCGTTTCTCGCCATTCCCGATTTGTAATGCAGCGTTTGGTTCCCGCGTCGATGTTCTTTGTGAACCATTTGCAGGTGCATCGAACCGTCTTTCTGCGTGACGTTTTCCGGTTCCCAGCTCCATGGACCAAAGTCCTGCGTGTTGATATTCCACTTTGCACGGTCGACTTTCGGAGTGTTGAACTCGTCGGACTGCCCTGCGACGAGTTGCCAGCTTTGTGACAGCTTGCCGGCAGCTCCCAGCGGTATGAAGGTGGTCGTCTCCAGGGACGATTCCGCTGCGGCGCACGCTGTACCTATCGCGAAGGCGGCCAGCAGGAATGCACAGAATCGCGAGCCTGGGACGCGAGCCTCAGCCATAATTACGTTTTTCAATTCACGGCCCACGACCAGTGCTGTCGGCTTCGTTTGTCGTCTAGTAGCCAAGAGGTCGTCCCTGCTCGTAAAGGTTTCGAATTTCGTCAGACGTCAAAGCCGCATTGAAGATGGCCAGTTCGTCGATTGTGCCGTTCAGGTTGCGAACGGCGAACCAGGGCGTTTTACGAAATGGTTGTCCCCAGTTGCCGATCTCGGCCGGGCCGATTCGCAATGATTCGACGTGGAATCGGTCGATAATTTCCTGGCGACTCAATTCTTCGCCATTGACGAACTGCACGACCTCGCGACCAACCGGGTCATAAACGGCGGCGATGTGAAACCACTGACCACTCTTCGAAATATCCCAGAATGGTTCTGTCAGATAGACCCGATGCAGACCAGCGTCCTTCACCGGCTGCTCGTCGAAGGGCGTGCGGTGGATGATCTCTTTCGAATCGTCAACCATCACTGAAAACATCAGACAGCCGTCGTCGCGAATCTGCCAGTGAGGCTCGCCGTTCTCGTAACCATCGCCCATGAACAATGCGTTGTAACGATGTTCCAGACTGTCGATCTTCGTCCAGCACGCGAACGTGAATGCCCGGAACTCTCCGTCGATTCGAACGCGAACTCGTGAACCCGGTCGGTCGAATTCAAATCCCGATGACATTTCGCCGAACCGTCCGTCGACTCGGTTCGCCAGGCCGACTGTCTGTCCGTCTCGCTCGCTGCCAGAGGCTGCCACATTCGGAACAATCCGGCCTGTGCTGGACTCGGCAATCGGGTAGTAAGCAATTAGTCGGTCATCGGCTCTTAACTGCTGAGAATGTACCTGCCAGTTGATGAACCGCTGGGCCTGAGCCATGCCGCGACGACGTTGTAAGTCGCCCGTCGTACTGAGACCTGCCAATGAATCATCATTGCCTGAGCCCTTCAGCCAACGTCTTTGACCGGTCGTCAGATGGTTACCGTCATACTCTCCGCCACGAAGTTCTACTTCCCCATCGATCACTTCGACATGGGCATTCTCAGCTCCAACGTCGAGGGCAAACTCAGTTCCCAGATCGATAATCGTCGAACCTGCTGCCATCACCATGAAGCCCCGAGCAGCTGGCGGTACGCTCGCTCGCAGACGACCACTGGCAACCTGCACCGACCAGTCCGATTCGACATTCAACGTGGCCGGCCCCTCGACGATTAATGTGGCACCGCAGAAGAAATCGATCTCGGCGACTCCCTGGTCAAACTGAAGCATCCCCGCCGGTAGAACGTCACCTTCACGGTACGAGTTCGACTTTTCAGACCATCGAATATCCACAGAGCGTCGCAGCGTAGCGTGCCCTGCGATGACTGATTCTGAATTCGTGCCCGTGATTTCTTCTCTGCCCGCAAATTGTTCTTGTCGCCGGATCCCGTCTTTAAGCCCGAACCAGAATGCGGCAGCTCCGACGATCATGATTGCGGTCGGGGCGACAACTGTACGAGCCCAGCGGCTGGCTGTAAGGCGTCGGTTCGTTTGGTGGCTGGCAAGCATAAACTCTGACGACGTGTGGACACTTGCCGATTTCGGGGCATCCGCAGAATTGTCTTCGACTGCCGCGATGTCGCTCAATGACTCACATAAACTGACTGCGTTCAAGTAGTCGGCACGAACCTCGTCGCTTTGCTCAATCGCATTCTGCAGACGTTCGAAGTCTTCGGCGGAGATCGTCTGGTCGATTGCCTGGAAAATCAGACTTCTAATCGACTCATCCATTGGTGGCTTCTCCCGCCAGGCGTTGCTGAACGCAGTCAAGGAGCAGGTTTCGCAGAACGTTGATACGACTGTAAAGCCGTCGTGCTTTTTGCCCGGTTTCGGCAGCAATCTTCGCGATTGATTCGCCCGGAGAATGTACGCTCAACACAAGCTGCCGCTGATCGTCCGGCATCGTTTGCAGGCAATTTTCGACGGCGCGGCGTTCGGATTCCTGCCGATCGAGACTGTCCATCGCCGCTGCTGCCAAAGCCTCGATGACGCCTTCACGAAAGATCAGCCGATCTCGAGCTCGGTCCCGTTGCCAGCTTAGCGCCTTAAACCGAGCAATCACGCATGCCCATCGCACGAATTCATCGACGGCATTTTCGGGAGTTGCCGGCGCGAAGTCAGAAAACTTCTTCCAGCACTCCAGAGCGGTTTCCTGCACAACGTCATCAACACCCTCCTGGGATGGCAGCAGCGATCGGACAAACCGTCGAATGGACTGATCATGCCGAGCAATTAACGCGACAAACTGGCTGTACTGCACCTCTCGGTCAGCTGAAGTCGCGTCTTCTGTTTGCCGGTTGCTTGTCATGGTGTACCACCTGCCTGTCTGCGGTCGTGCATGTGGCTATTCCACTCGACGGCTCGATTACCGAAAATTCCCGTCGTTTCTCGGTTTTTTTTTTCAGGATTGTCGCAATTACGTTGACACATTCAGTTGCGCAATCTTTCTGACTGTGCCGTAGAATGCGACCATCTTCCCAAGTGCGTTTGCGAGGCTGAAGGTTCTTTGGCAGACTGTCCGGCGGTAAGGATGCATCCCGATTCGAAGTCGACGCCCCTTGCTGGCCCACCTGATGACGACTCACCCGGACGAACACTCGCTTTTGTCTTTGATCGTGTTGATCGTGAGTTTCGGTTTCCTGCCTCAACCCTCGTCTGGAGTGACCTTCGTCGCCCGACCCCCTCAAAGGAAGATCGCCATGAAACTTTCTGTGATCGTCCCCGTACTGAATGAGTCCGAAAGTCTGCTTGAGCTGACTCAGGAGATCATTGCCACCTGCGAAGAAAATGAGGTCTCCTTCGAGATTATTTTCATTGATGACGGATCGACGGACGGTTCGTGGGCGGTTATCAACACGGCTTCGAAATCGGACGAGCGGATTTCCGGGATCAGGTTTCGACGCAATTTTGGAAAAGCAGCCGCGCTGACCAGCGGAATGCGAGCGGCCGACGGCGAGTTTATCATGATGATGGACGCCGATCTTCAGGACGATCCGGCAGAAATTCCGAAGTTCCTCGCGAAGCTGGAAGAAGGATTCGACGTCGTCAACGGCTGGAAAGTACGACGCCTTGATCCGTGGCACAAAGTTTATCCGAGCAAGGTTTTCAACTGGATGATTGGCCGGCTGACCGGGCTGTGGCTGCACGATCACAACTGCGGCCTGAAACTGTTTCGCCGCGAGGTGACTCACGAAATCCGGCTTTACGGCGAACTGCACCGGTTTATTCCCGTGCTGGCTCACGCCCGCGGATTCAAAGTCTCGGAACTGTCTGTCAATCATCGCGAGCGGCAGTTTGGCCATTCGAAGTACGGTGTTAAACGGTTTCTGCGAGGATTTCTCGATCTGCTGACGGTCAAATTTCTGACCGGCTACGGGACACGGCCTCAGCATCTGATGGGGGGGATCGGGCTGACGCTGTTCGGTCTTGGGTCGCTCGGTCTGGGATGGCTGACCTGTGTGTGGCTGGTGACAAATATCTTTGGAGCCGGCTTCGCCCCGATCGGTAGCCGACCGCTGCTGCATTATTCGGTAGCTGCATTACTGCTTGGTGCGCAGGCGATTTCGCTGGGATTCGTGGCGGAGTTGCTGATTTCCTACACGGGCCGGGACATCGACACTTACAGCATTGCCGAACGCACTGTGCCGGGTTCTCGAAACCGCGAAACTGCCGAAGTGTCGTAGCCGTCCGGTTTGCCTTCGCCGGGCAGGCCGCAACAATACCCGCGACCGATTAACAACATTTCGGAATTGACATCATGACGACTGCTGAACTGATCCTTAATACCGCCTCGCGAATCGTTCACGTTGGAACGGCAATTACCCTTGTCGGCGGCAGCGTGTTTATGGCCTTTGCATTAATGCCGGCGGCGAATGCCAGTCTCAGTGATGAGGAGCATGGCCGGCTGCGGGAAGGCGTGCTCGCCCGATGGAAGAAGTTTGTGGGGCCGGGTATCGGGCTGTTTCTGATCAGCGGCTTTTACAACTACATGCAGGCGATCCCGCTCCACAAGGGCGACGGTCTTTATCACGCGCTGGTCGGTACGAAAATGATCCTGGCTCTGGCCGTTTTCTTTCTCGCGTCGGCACTCGTCGGAAAATCGAAAGCCCTGGAAGGAATCAGGCAGAACCGGGCGAAATGGTTGAAAGTCCTGATTCTGCTCGCAGCGACCATCGTGAGCATTTCCGGCTTTGTGAAGGTCCGAGGAAAGTTCACGCCGCCAATGACTCCAGCGACGGCAGCTATTGAAACCGCCGAGTAAGTTCAACAAGTCGGGATAGGCGGTCAGCAAGAATGGGATTGATTGCGGCGGCGCTGGTTGGAGAGAATTGGTAGAGTTTCAGTCGTTGAGCGGTTCAAGATGACTCAACGGTGATTCGATGCTTTTATTCCCCATCTGAGTCTTCACGTGCCCGGCCCTCGATATCGCAATCCAGCGATGAAGCAACTGGCTGATCAGCAGCTGCGTTTTGCACCGGTTCCGGTTCGGCTGGAGCAGGTTGGTCGTGCTGAAGAACTCGCTTTCCAGGTGGTGCCGGACCAGAAATACTCCTATCCCGACCTCTGTGAGAAGCTGACGAAGTATCGCGCCGGGATGTACCCGAATCTGGAGTTGGCCGGCGATGATCTCCTGCACGATCTGCGATGCTTCGTGGAAGATTTGTCCGACAGCGCAAATCTCGCTGCCGAAGCGGCGACTGAACCAGTCCTCACGCTGCAGGACCTCAGCAGGCGGTTCAACGTTTCCGAGAAAACAGTCACTCGCTGGCGAGACCGCGGACTGGCCGGGCGTCGATACCTGTTCGGTAAGCGGAAGCGTGTTGGTTTTCTGATCTCCCGGGTGGAGCAGTTCGAGAAGCTCAACGCTGAACTCATCGACCGCAGCGCGAAGTTCAGTCAGGTGACGGATTCCGAACGAGAATTCATCATCCGTCGTGCCCGCCGACTTGCTCGATACGGCGCCTCGCCGACCGACGTGTCGCACCGAGTGGCTCGACGCACTGGCCGATCCGTCGAAACTATCCGCTACATCCTGAAGGCGTTTGACCGGAAATATGCTGCCGCAAAGATTTTCCCGGATGTTGCCGCACCGCTGACGGACGAAGGTCGTCGTAAGATTTTTCAGGCGGTGCGTAAGGGAGTGCCGGTTCGGGACCTGGTCGAGAGTTTTGGCCGAACCCGATCCAGTATTTACCGCATCGCGAATGAGTACCGCGCGAAGATTCTGCTGGAACAGCCGATTGAGTTTGTTCCGAGCGACGAGTTTCTGTCTGAAGACGCAAGTGACCGAATCGTCGAACTCCCGATTGAACTTGATCTGCCAGAACGCTCCGCAATCGACAGTAAAAGTGAGTTGCCAGGGTATTTCTCAGACCTTTACGCTCTGCCGCTGCTCGCGCGCGAAGAAGAGCGTGAGCTGTTTCGGCGAATGAATTTTCTGAAATTCAAAGCGAAACAGCTACGGGACACGCTGCTCAAGAGTTGCGAACGCGTTCGCGATATGAACGAGATCGAACGTCTGCTTGAGAAAAGCATCGCCATCAAGAATGTGCTGATTCGGTCGAACCTGCGGCTCGTGGTTTCGGTGGCGGGCAAGCACCGCCGGCAGACAGCTGGTTTTTTTGAAATGATCAGCGATGGAAACATGACGCTCATTCGGGCTATCGAGAAATTTGACTATTCCCGAGGCACTAAGTTTTCCACCTACGCAACCTGGGCGCTCATGCGTTCGTTCGCCCGGTCGATACCGAAAGAGGGGACGCAGCTTGAACGTTTTCGGACAGGGAGCGAGTCAGTGCTGACGGATAAAAAAGATGGTCGTCGAGCCGCGTCAGTCGATGAAAAGCTGGCAGCCAATCAGTACGACACGCTCGGATCGATTCTCGGGCAGCTCAACGAACGTGAGCAGGAAGCAATCAGTTTGCGGTTCTCGCTGCATGGAACCTCTGGGCCAATGACGCTTGAGCAGATTGGCGACCGGCTTGGAGTCTCGAAGGAGCGAACAAGACAGATTATCAACACCGGGCTGGAAAAGTTGAGAAAAATTGCCGACGACATCGGCCTGGAAATCACTCTGGAAGACTGAAATTCAGTAGTTCCGGATCGAATCTAGAATTTTTGCCTCGGAAATGGATGAAATGGCTGCTGGTCTCTGCAAGGTCTTCCTGATGTGACTTTTCGAACCTGATGACGGAATTTGGTGTCGCATCACCGCTTTAAAGGCGATCGAAGTCTCGACGGCGACGGGGCACGCCGATTATGTCACACACCGCGTCGATGGGAACAATGGATCGGAAACTTGCGCAAGTTCGCAGCTAACCTTGAACACATTCGCGCGCTTGATATCATCCCGCCGGTCGTGCACCTTGGGTATTGTTCTCGTAACATGATTCGCTGTGCAGACTGAGGCTGCACAGCGGGTTTAAAAACTGGATGGCAATCACGCCTTGCCAGTGAGACTCGTGAAAAATGTGCTGCCAGCTTGGGGGTGCCTCTTTTACGCAGGTGGAAATTGTACCGTAAAAGATTCTTCTCCCACTTAAAGTTGTCTTAAAGCGACAAGTACTGACGCCAGTGTAGCTCAATTGGCAGAGCAGCGGTTTTGTAAACCGCAGGTTGTGGGTTCGAGTCCCACCGCTGGCTTTTCTGCGGATCGATCAATTCCTGTTTGCTTCACATTCGATTTCGAAGTCGCTACAGTCCCGCGTCTTCGAAAACTGCGAGTGCGGTGCGTCTGCCGTTTGTTGTGTCCAGGAATGCATCTGAGTCGTGGGTTTGTCGGGGGGAATACCCGAGCGGCCAAAGGGGCCAGACTGTAAATCTGGTGGCTCAGCCTTCGCAGGTTCGAATCCTGCTTCCCCCATTTTTGTTTGATTGCAGTTTGGATTCTGAGATTCTTTGGTTTTGACGCGGGTGTAGCTCAACGGTAGAGCCCCAGCCTTCCAAGCTGGTTGTGAGGGTTCGATTCCCTTCACCCGCTCTAGGAGTTTTGGGAGTTGATTGGCGTCGTTGTAGGTTTGGCGTTCGCCATTTGGTCCATGATCTGGGTTTGCTGCTGTAGCTCAGTTGGTAGAGCGCGTCCTTGGTAAGGACGAGGTCATGGGTTCAAGTCCCATCAGCAGCTTTGGTGCAGGCAAAGTCGCCTGCGGCGGTTTTTTCTTCTGACAGGGCAGGCTCACTGGGCTTCGTGGACCGTGTAGCCCGCGCTTCATGTACCTGGTTAAGTTTAAGGACGGGGACGAGTTCCAATGGCCAAGCAAGATTTTGAGCGAACGAAAACACACGTCAATGTTGGAACGATTGGCCACATCGACCATGGTAAAACAACTACGACCGCTGCTCTGTTGGCTGTGCAGGGTGCTAAGGGGCTTGCTCAGTTTAAGAGTTATGCTGATATCGCGAAGGGTGGTACAGTTCGGGATGATACCAAGACGGTGACTATTGCGGTGTCGCATGTTGAGTATGAGTCGGAGACTCGGCACTATGCTCACATCGACTGTCCGGGGCACGCTGACTATATTAAGAATATGATCACTGGTGCTGCTCAGATGGATGGTGCGATTCTGGTTGTGTCGGCGGCTGATGGTCCGATGCCTCAGACTCGTGAGCATATCTTGCTGGCGCGTCAGGTGAATGTGCCTGAGTTGGTCGTCTTCTTGAATAAGTGTGACCTTGTTGATGACGAAGAGTTGCTCGAGTTGGTTGAAATGGAGGTTCGTGAGCTTCTGACTAACTATGGTTTTGAGGGTGACGATATTCCGGTTGTCAGGGGGAATGCTAAGGGGGCGCTTGATAATCCGGCGGACGATGCGTTTTCTCAGTGTATTACTGACTTGGTTGCGGCTCTTGATGCTCATATTCCGGCGCCGGAGCGGCTTGTTGATCGGCCGTTTCAGATGGCTGTTGAGGATGTGTTTTCTATTGAGGGACGTGGTACGGTTGCGACTGGGCGAATTGAGCAGGGTGTTATCAAGGTTGGTGAGAAGATTCAGATTGTCGGCCTTGCTGATACTCAGGAGACGACTGTTACTGGTGTTGAGATGTTTAATAAGACTCTCGACTCAGGGATGGCTGGCGACAATGTTGGTATTCTACTTCGTGGGACGAAGAAGGATGATATTCAGCGTGGTCAGGTTCTGGCTGCTCCGGGGTCGATTAATCCGCATACGAAGTTTGAGTGCGAGGTGTACGTTCTGAGTAAGGAAGAGGGTGGGCGTCATACTCCTTTCTTTAGTGGGTATCGTCCGCAGTTTTACTTCCGGACTACCGATGTTACTGGTTCGTCAAGTCTTCTGGGTGGTGCTGAGATGTGCATGCCTGGGGATAATGTTAAGCTTGAAGTCGAGCTTGGTAAGCCTATTGCTATGGCGGATAATAGTCGGTTTGCGATCCGTGAAGGTGGCCGGACTGTTGGTTCTGGGGTTGTTACAAAGATTATTGAATAGCAGGTTTCTGGTTGCCGGGTCCGCAGGTTGATTGCGGACTCGGTGCTTTTGGGGCTGCTGTTCTGGTTTTGTGAGGCTGGAAGCGAGATATAGCGATGCGAGAGTACGTCTGGCTTGAATGCACTGAAACTGGAATTCGGAATTATCGAATCCAGAAAGAGACTCGCGGTACGGAGCGGCTGGAGCTTAAGAAGTACTGTCCGAAGTTACGTCGTCATACGATTCATAAAGAGTCGCGCAAGAAGTAGTGAGGCCGTGGCGCCTGTGTGAGTTACGGGCGTAGCTCAATTGGCAGAGCAGCGGATTCCAAATCCGCAGGTTGGGGGTTCAAGTCCTCCCGCCCGTGTTTGGTGAGTACGAAATGTCAGCTTCAGTTTGATGAAGCGAAAATATGGGATTGGAATCCGATCGTGGCGCAGAACAGTGGCGGCACATTCTGGTCTGAGTTGGCGAGTGTCGGGCTGTATAAGCGCAGTCAGGGGCGGTTGGCTCGGCGTCTTACGGGGGTGGCGATTGCGGCAATTGCTGTTCTTGGTGCTTGGTCGTTTCAGGTGACTTTTGCGACTGAGGCGACTGCTGCGGTTAAGTATGGTGTTCCGGGTGTCGTTGCTTTGGTTGGCTGCTGGCTTGCGTTTCGAGTGATTCATCATGAGAAGTTTGCAGAATTTTTGATTGCTACTGAGACGGAAGTTGAAAAGGTTCACTGGCCTGATCGTCAGCATGTGCAGCGTGCGTCGGTAGTCGTTATTGTGACGATGTTGTTGATGGGGGGGATGCTCTTTCTCTTTGATGTTATCTGGCAGTACGTTTTTTCACTCGTCGGCTTTCTTCAGTTTGTCGATTAGGTGGCCTGCCTGAGGGGTTGGGTTGTCTGTGTGGGCGACTGTTTGGATTCGGTGTTTTCGCAGGAGGCCAGGTTTGTGGAGCCAAGCGAAGTTCAAAATGTAGAAGCCGAGCCGGAATTGATTTGGTATGTGCTGAAGGTGCAGACAAATCGAGAGAATTCGATTCGTAAGTCGCTTGAGCGTCGCATTGCTCGTGAAGGCCTAGGCGATTATTTCGGGCAGATTATTATTCCGACTGAGCGAGTTGTTGAGACAAAGGGCGGCAAAAAGAAGGTTAGAGAGCAGAAGCTTTACCCGGGTTATGTCATGATTCAGATGGTGCTGAATGATGAAACCTGGTATCTGGTGAGAGATACTTCTGGTGTTGGAGACTTCACTGGGGCGGCTGGGAAGCCTCACCCGATGGATGAGACTGAGGTCGAGCGAATGCTTGGGCTTGAGCAGCAGAAGGAAGAAGAACCAACAAAGGTTAAAATTGAGTTTCGACCTGGTGACGTTGTCAAAATTACGACTGGGCCGTTTGAGACTTTTGAAGGTGAAATTGACTCGATTGATGAGGCGACTGGGAAAATTTCAGTATTGATTGAGATTTTTGGTCGTCCGACTCCTGTCGAGCTTGAGTATCACGAGGTGGAGCGTCCATAGTTTGGGCGGTCTCTGGTCGCATGCGAATTTGATAGGTAGCCCGCAATTTGCGGTGCAGGGATACGACGATGGCGAAACAGGTTACAGCTCAGATTAAGGTTCAGATTCCAGGTGGTAAGGCTACGCCGGCTCCTCCGGTTGGTACCGCTTTGGGGCCTCATGGTGTTAATATTGGGCAGTTCGTTCAGGGGTTTAATGAGAGAACTCGTGATCTGAATGGGACGATCGTTCCGGTGGTGATCACGGTTTACAATGACAGGTCATTTGAGTTTGATGTTCGGAGTCCGCCTGCTGCTGTGTTGTTAAAGCAGTATGCTCAGGTTGCAAAAGGGGCTTCGAATGCTCGCACTGATCGTGTCGGGTCGGTGACCAGAGGGCAGATTCTTGAGATCGTTCGGATTAAAAAGGACGACCTGAATACTAAGGATGAGGCACAGGCGTGTCGGATTATCGAGGGTACTGCTCGTAGTATGGGTGTTGAGGTTACAGGTTGAGTCTTGCTTGGGTCGGTCTTGGTCGGTGTCGCAGGGGATGTGCTGTTTGACCATCAACAGTCGTTCTCGGTTGGGTCGGTTTTAAAATTACGATGGCAGACTGTCGGTTGTGGCAGTCGTTTAGAGGGAACTCATGGCAAAGCAATCAAAACGCATGAAATTTCTGCGCGAATATGCGCAAAGTGTCGGCTCTGTTTCGCTGCAGGATGCGGTTCGCGAGCTTAAGTCGCTTGAGGGGAAGTTGCCCAAAGGTGTCAAGGCCTGTCGCTTTGATCAAAGCGCAGAGTTCGCTGTTCGGCTCGGGGTTGACCCGAAGCAGGCGGATCAGCTGGTTCGTGGTTCGATCGTCCTTCCGCACGGGATTGGTAAGACGCAGCGTGTTGTCGTTTTTGCACAGGGCGACAATGTTGCAGCTGCTCAGGATGCCGGGGCCGACGAGGTTGGTGGCAAGGAGCTTGCTGACAAAATTAAGGGTGGCTGGCTCGACTTTGATGTCACGATCGCCAGTCCGGATATGATGGGCGTTGTTGGTCCTCTTGGACGGGTGCTTGGGCCTCGAGGTCTGATGCCGTCGCCGAAAGCGGGTACTGTCACGCAGGATGTTGCCAAGGCTGTTAAAGAGTACAAGGCAGGCAAGGTTGAGTTTCGGGTTGATGCAGGCTCCAACGTTCATTGCGTTGTCGGTAAGCTTTCCTTTACTGAAGAGCAGTTGACGGAAAATGTCGCCGCTTTGCTTGACCTTATCGTTTCTTTGAAGCCAACGACATCGAAGGGCATTTATGTCCGAGGGGCGTCTCTTTCGGCGACGATGCTGCCGGGTATCTCAGTAACGGTTTAATTTGAATTCCGAGTTGCCGGCTGACTCAACGGCTTCAGGTCGATGACGCTGGCTTAAGCTCCTTACGGCAATGTGGTGGGATAATCCGATGAGCAAGTTCATCAAAGAACACATTATCAATGAACTCGAAGATCAGTTGCGTGGTCGTGGAGAGGTTCTGGTAGTGGATATGTCTAAGTTAACCGGGACGGATGCAAACCGACTTCGGGTTGAGCTTGGTCAGAATAATATTGAGACGCTCGGAGTGAAGAATTCGCTGGCTCGGCTGGCCGCTGGTCGCGTTGGTCTGGAAGCCTTGTCGCCGATCCTTGAAGGACCGTCGACATTGGTGTGGGGGGGCGAAGATGTTGTCGCCCTTTCAAAGCAGATTACGGCATGGGCAAAAGAGCTCTCTGAGTTTGAAATTAAGGGGGCGGCTGTCGAAGGTCAAACTCTGGATGCTGATGGTGTTGATCGGTTGAGCAAGAGCCCAGGGCGTCCGGAGCTTCTTTCCAAGATTGCTGGTCTGATTCTAAGTCCTGGTGGAAATATCTGCGGAGCACTTCTCGGTCCCGGTGGGACTATTGCTGGGCAGGTGAAGAGTCACAGCGAAAGAGAAGAGTAGTTGCGATTTGTGTGACTGCTTTTGTGATGCTGGCGGCTGTTGGCGTTCAGTTTTCGAGTCTGCGGCGAGGTGCCGTTTCTGTATTTTTTCTTGCTGAGGCTGGAGTCTGGTTCTTAGCAGGTTTGTTGAAGACCGTCTGTTAGCTGGGAGAAGACTCCCGTTTCCACTACGGTGGTGCCGGCTGCAGGTCGGATGTTCGAAACACAAGTTTTCGTTTTCTGGAGTTTAGAGTAATGTCCGAAGAAGCAGCTGTGGCCGAATTCAGTGAAGGCACAAAAGAACTGGGCGACAAGATTGTCGCATTGACTCTCCTCGAAGCCAAGTCGTTGGCTGACTACCTTGAGCAGGTTCACGGCATTAAACCTGCAGGTGGCGGCGTCATGATGGCTGGTCCTGCTGGTGCTGAAGCAGCTGCCCCGGCTGAGGAGAAGACTGAGTTTGACGTTATTCTGACAGGCTTTGGTGACAACAAGATCGCTGTGATTAAGGTTGTTCGGGCGGCGACTGGACTTGGCTTGAAAGAAGCCAAGGAAGTTGTTGAAGGTGCTCCAAAAGCGGTCAAAGAAGGTGTCTCGAAGGAAGATGCTGATAAGCTGAAGGAAGAGATTGAAGGCGCCGGCGGTAGTGTCGAAATCAAGTAAGCTTGTCTCTGCTTTAATGAGTCAGCCGATTTTTGACTGAAGATGGTCACCTTTTGTTGGTGCTCGTTGAATTGTCAGGCGGCTTGGTATGCCTTTCTGATTTTCAGGCTTCGGACTACTGCCAGAATTTCCGTGCAGACCACGACGCGTGTGAGATCGCGTCATGGTCTGCACTTATTGGTGCTCTGGTGGTGGCGCGGATTGTTGCAGTTGGTTTGCCAGTCATCCGGTGCCTTGAAAGCCTTGAATTTCTGTGTATTTGGCGAGTTTTATCGTGCGGGTCATTAATTTAGGCCTGTTGGGGTGCAGATTCTGTTCCGATGGCGCATAATCGGCCCCCAAACTTGATTACGATGAGCTTTCAACTGCGAAATGCTCACGTCATGGCTGTCATTCAGTATCCAGCTACGAACGGATTCCCGCCGTGCTTAAGTGCCATCTGGCTCTAGCTTCCGATCTGAAAGACGTTGTGTCCCGTTGTTGTGTCGTGCTTTTGGATCTTCATACGGTGACGCCACTTCGAGCTGTTTTTGCCTTTGCCGTTTGGGGCGACACGGCTTGCAGGCTCGGAGTCTTCAGCCAGGCTGCAGGTGCTGCTTCCGACCTGCAATGGATTGTGACCTCATCCTTTCATCTGACGGATAGTTGACATATGCCGATTCCTTCGAAGCGAACTGTTGTAGCTGACGATGTCCGGGTAATGGGGTCGCTTGAGTGCTCGCAGCCAATTGAAACGCTGACCCAACTGCAGAACGATTCGTACGATCGGTTTCTGCAAAAGGATCTTCCGTCGCGCGAACGCACGAGTGTTGGCCTTGAGTCGATTTTGCGGGAAATCTTTCCGATCGAAAGTTACGACGGGCAGTATTCTTTGGAGTACGTTCGGTATGAACTCGGGAAGCCACGGTATACCCCGATCGAGTGCCGGCAGCTTCGGTTGACGTACGGTCGGCCGTTTCGGGTGCTGCTCCGGTTGAACAAGGAGCAGCCAATTGAGGAAGAGGTCTATCTTGGTGACATGCCGATCATGCTCGGCGGTGGTGAGTTCATTATTAATGGTGCTGAGCGTGTGGTTGTTAGTCAGCTGCATCGATCTCCAGGTGTCGATTTCGTTCTGGCTTCAGAGCCGGGCGAGCGAAAAGCCTACTCTTGCCGGGTTATTCCAGAACGTGGGAGCTGGATTGAGCTTAATCCGACGAAGAAAGATGGTTTGGCTGTTCGGATTGACCAGAGTGGGAAATTTGCGGCTACGACATTGCTGCGAGCAATGGGGCAGGAGTTCTCGTCGAATACTCAGCTGGCGAAATTGTTCTATGATGTCAGCGAGCAGAAAGTCAGTGATAAACTTGAAAAGAAAACTGTCGCTGACGATGTGATCTATCCGGGTGGTCACGAGCAGTGCGGCGAGATCATTATTGAGTTTGGTGAAGTGTTGACTGCCGAACACCTCGTCAAGATTAAGGATGCCAGGATCAAGACGGTCACGGTTATCGATGAAGTCAAAGATCAGTTGATCCTGAATACAATTCGTGAAGATGTTACATCGAGCCATGAAGAAGCTCTGCTGCGAATTTATCAGCGGCTGCGTCCTGGTAATCCTCCAGCGCTCGACAAGGCGATCGACCTGTTTCGGGATCGGTTCTTTGATTTGAATCGTTATCGACTTGGGACTGTTGGGCGGTTCCGTATCAATCGGAAATTTCAACAGGATGTTTCTGAAGACGAGATGACACTGGCGTCTGAAGATTATGTCAACGCAGTGCGTTATATGATCCGCCTGCGCACTAACGATCCGACCGCGTACGTCGATGATATCGACAACCTTGGGAACCGCCGGCTCCGGACGATCGATGAGCTGGCTGCGGACGAAATTCGTAAGGGCTTCTTGAAATTGCGGCGAACAGTTCAGGAGCGGATGAGTCTCAAAGACGTCGAGGAGATGACTCCGCGAACTCTTGTGAATCCTAAGAGTGTTTCAGCGGCGATTGAATACTTTTTTGGCCGCAGCGAGCTGTCTCAGGTTGTTGACCAGACGAATCCGCTATCGATGCTTACGCATGAACGGCGGCTTAGTGCATTGGGGCCGGGCGGCCTTAACCGGAAGCGCGCGGGCTTTGAAGTTCGAGACGTGCACATTTCGCACTACGGTCGGATCTGTCCGATTGAGACGCCGGAAGGTACGAACATTGGTTTGATTTCCAGTCTGGGGATTTTTGCTCAGGTCGATGACTACGGCTTCCTGATTACGCCATACCGAAAGATTGTCAACGGTAAGCTGAGTGACGAACTTGACTATCTGCGTGCCGACGAGGAGTCGGAGCACTACGTAATCCCTGCTGACTCACCGGTGGAGGGTGGAAAGCTCGTAGGGGATCGAGTTCTTGCTCGGCATCGGAATGATGTGAAGTGGGTCGATATTTCACAGGCTGAGTATATCGATGTCTCACCAGCTCAGATGGTCGGAGTTTCGGCGTGCCTGATTCCGTTCCTTGAGCATGATGATGCGAACCGGGCACTGATGGGGTCGAACATGCAGCGGCAGGCGGTGCCGTTGTTGATCGCGGAGAAGCCGGTCATTGGGACTGGCATGGAGCCGGTTGTTGCGCGGCACTCCGGGATGTTGATTCAGGCCGAAAAGGCTGGGAAAGTTACCTATGTTGACGGCACCGTCGTTGAGGTTGACGGGAAGCGATATCCGCTTCGGAAGTTCACTGGGCTTAACGAGAGAACGTCGCTTAACCAGAAACCGATCGTCAGTATTGGCGATAAGGTAAAGAAAGGGCAGTTGCTGGTTGACAGTGCCGCAACTCATGATGGTGAGCTGGCACTGGGGCGAAACGTGCTCGTCGGGTTTATGTCGTGGAACGGCTACAACTTCGAGGACGCGATTATTCTTTCAGAGCGTCTCGTCAAGGAAGACGTTTACACGTCAATTCATATCGATGAGTTCGACGTTGAGATTCGCGAGACCAAGCTGGGACGTGAAGAGTTCACACGCGACATTCCTAACGTCAGTGAGAAGGCCCTTCGTAATCTCGATGAGAGCGGGATTGTGTGTATTGGGACACGAGTTTCTCCTGGTGACATCCTTGTCGGAAAGGTTTCACCGAAAGCGAAATCTGAGCTGACGCCTGAAGAGAAACTCTTGCACGCGATCTTTGGTCGTGCTGGCGAAGACGTTAAAAACGAGTCTCTTGAAGTGCCGAGCGGTGTCGAAGGGATCGTTATCCACACTGAGAAGTTTTCCCGCAAGATGAGCCTGTCTGAGTCGGAGAAGAAGCAGCTCGACGATCAGGTTGCGGAAACGGAAAAAACTGGAAACGAAGCCGTTGCAACTGCGTTTCAGGTGTTTCTCAAGGATTTTGAGAAGGCACTTGGCGACACCGTCAAGAATGACGATGACGTCGCGATTGCGAAAAGTACGGACAACAATCAGATCGCCGCCTTCGCTTCTCAGTTTATGAGCTGGTTTGACAAGCTTGAGTTGCGGAGTCCGCAGAAGTTGTCCGAGTGTCGGAAAGTCATAAAGGACTCATTCGGCACCGTTGAAGAAGCCATCGACACTCGGGATCACGCCGTTAACAGTTTGAAGCGTGGCGATGAGTTGCAGAACGGCGTTCTGCAGATGATCAAAGTCTATGTTGCGTCCAAACGGCAAATCTCTGTCGGTGACAAGATGGCTGGACGGCATGGAAACAAAGGGGTTATCTCAAAAGTTCTGCCGATCGAAGATATGCCGTATCTCGAAGACGGAACGCCGCTCGATATCCTGCTGAATCCACTGGGCGTTCCGAGTCGTATGAATGTTGGGCAGATTCTTGAGACTCATCTCGGCTGGGCGGCTGCCAAACTTGGGTTTCGTTGCTACTGCCCGGTATTCGATGGCCCTGAAGAGTCGCTCATCAATTCTCTGCTGAAAGAAGCCGGGCTTCCAGAAGACGGCAAGGCAGTTCTGCATGATGGCCGAACTGGTGAGAAGCTCGAACAGAAGGTGACTGTTGGGTACATCTACATGCTCAAGCTTCACCATCTTGTCGACGACAAGATTCATGCACGAGCCACCGGTCCTTACTCGTTGATCACCCAGCAGCCACTTGGTGGTAAAGCTCGCTTTGGTGGCCAGCGGTTCGGAGAAATGGAAGTCTGGGCCCTTGAGGCCTATGGGGCAGCCTACATTCTGCAGGAACTCCTCACGGTGAAGAGTGACGATGTGGAAGGCCGAACCAAAATCTACGAATCGATGGTCAAAGGTGAAAACACGCTTGAGGCAGGTACCCCGGCCAGCTTCGACGTGCTGACGAATGAAATCCGCGGTCTGGCTCTGAACCTCACGCTCGAAAAGAACGCTGTCTGACGAGGCAGCGTGCGGCAGCTCTCGTGCGTGCTGCTGGCCAGTCTTTCCTGACTGGCGGTCGAGTGAGGTTAATGATTCAAACACCCAACAGCTTTCTGTAAGAGGTCTGGTATGAGTGCTGGCGAAACCACCGGATACGAACGAGTCAATGATTTTGGAGCCGTGCGAATCGCTTTGGCGAGTCCGCATGACATTCGTGGCTGGTCGTTCGGGGAAGTTAAGAAACCGGAAACGATCAACTACCGAACGTACCGACCGGAGCGTGATGGGCTCTTCTGTGAGCGTATTTTCGGCCCTGAAAAGGACTGGGAATGTGCGTGCGGTAAATATCGCGGCATGAAATACAAGGGCATGATCTGCGACCGCTGTGGTGTCAAAGTGACCCACAGTCGGGTTCGTCGGAAGCGAATGGGTCATATTGTACTCGCAGCCCCTGTCGTGCATATCTGGTTCTTCAAAGCGATGCCGAGCCGCCTCGGCGCACTGCTTAACATGAAGACGACGAGTCTCGAAAAGGTAATCTATTTTCAGGATTACGTCGTGACTGACCCTGGTGATACGCCTTTGCGTCCAGGCCAGCTCCTTACCGAAGACGAAGCTCGAGAGAAACGCCGCAAATATGGTGACGGTAGCTTTGAAATCGAAATGGGTGCTGACGCGATCAAGAACCTGCTTATGCAGCTTGATCTGGTTGATCTGTCCGTAAAGCTTCGAAAAGAGCTCAGCGAAACGGGCAGTCAGCAAAAAATGAAAGAGTTGATCAAACGACTCAAGATCATCGAGCAGCTTCGAGACAGCCAGAATAAGCCGGAGTGGATGGTTCTGGACGTGATTCCAGTGATCCCTCCGGATCTTCGACCGCTGGTTCTGCTTGATTCGGGTAACTTCGCGACGAGCGATTTGAACGACCTGTATCGTCGGATTATCAACCGAAATAATCGACTGAAGAAACTGGTCGATCTGAACGCGCCGGAAGTTATCGTCCGAAACGAAAAGCGAATGCTTCAACAATCGGTTGACGCATTGTTCGACAACAACCGTTGCAAGCGGCCCGTTCTCGGTTCGTCGAATCGACCGCTCAAGTCGCTGACCGACATGATCAAGGGTAAGCAGGGACGCTTTCGTGAAAACCTTCTCGGGAAGCGAGTCGACTATTCTGCTCGTAGTGTAATTGTGGTCGGGCCGGAGCTTCAGCTGCACCAGTGTGGTCTGCCTAAGAAGATTGCTTTGGAGCTGTTTCAGCCGTTTATTATTCGACGTCTGAAGGAACTCGGACATGCAGATACGATTAAATCTGCGAAACGAATGCTTGAGCGTAAGGACGAAGAGGTCTGGGACATCCTCGACGAGGTGATCACGAACCATCCCGTGATGCTGAACCGTGCGCCTACTCTTCACCGTATGGGTATTCAGGCTTTTGAACCAACGCTCGTCGAGGGGAACGCGATTCGTCTTCACCCGCTCGTGTGTCGAGGGTTCAACGCCGACTTCGACGGCGACCAGATGGCTGTTCATCTGCCGTTGTCGATCGAGGCTCAGGTTGAAGCTCACACGCTGATGATGGCGACTCATAATATTTTCAGCCCGTCGAACGGTGCACCGATTATCAGTCCGTCACAGGATATTGTGATGGGTTGCGGCTTCATGTCAGTGAAGCGGCCCGGTCGACTTGGCGAGGGCATGGTCTTTTCCGGAACGGACGAAGTTCACACCGCGTTGAGTCACGGCAAGGTCGCGATGGACGCTGCCGTGAAAGTGCGGATGCCAAAAGATAGAAAAGTCATTGGCGAAGGCGCTGAGGGGTACGTCCATGGTGGCCTGATTGAGACCTGCCCCGGTCGTGTTCTCTTCAACGATATCCTCGATCCGCAGATGGCCTTTTACAATTTAAGCCTTAAGGGCAAAGACCTATCCCGGGTCATCTCCGACTGCTATCTCCAGCTCGGTCGCCGAGCCACGATCGGATTGCTCGACCGAATGAAGGCTATTGGTTTTCAGGAGTCGACCAAGTCCGGTCTCTCGTTCGCAACAAGTGACCTGGTGACGTCTCCGGATAAGGAAAAGATTATCCTCGATTCTGAGTCGCTCGTACTGAAGCAGCAGAAACTCTACGACCGAGGGATTATTACTGACCAGGAACGTTACAACCAGGTTCTGGATATCTGGACTCATGCTCGAGAAGCCATCACAAAGTCGATGATGGTCGAGCTGAAGAACGATGTTCGGGACAACGGGCATTATCTGAATCCGATTTATCTGATGGCAGATTCTGGTGCTCGTGGTGGTCAGGAGCAGATTCGACAGCTTGCCGGGATGCGTGGTCTGATGGCCAAGCCTAGCGGTGAAATTATTGAGACGCCGATCAAGTCAAACTTTCGTGAAGGGCTCACCGTTCTTGAGTATTTCAGCTCGACTCACGGTGCTCGTAAGGGGCTGGCGGATACGGCTCTCAAGACGGCGGACTCTGGTTACCTGACGCGAAAGCTGGCCGACATTTGCCAGAACATGGTTATTACCTGTGAAGATTGTGGGACCGCTCGTGGCATCACTCGCGGTATCGTTTACCGCGGTGAAAAGGTCGAGGTCAGTCTCGCAGATTCGGTCCGTGGACGTGTCAGTCGAACAAACATCGTGAATCCAATTACTGATGAAGTAATTGTTCGCGATGGTGAGCTTATTACTCATGCTATCGCGCATAAGATCGAAGAATTGGGGCTTGAAAGGATTCAGGTACGCAGCCCGATGACTTGTGAAGCTCCGTTGGGGCTATGCCGGCTTTGTTACGGCATGGACCTGTCGACTGGACAGAAGGTGGAAGAGGGACTTGCTGCTGGTATCGTCGCCGCTCAAAGTATCGGTGAACCAGGTACTCAGCTGACGATGCGTACGTTCCATATCGGTGGAGTAGCATCGACCGACGTTGAGCAGTCTGACTTGAAGTCCCGTCGCTCTGGGCGAGTTCGTTATGCCCGCATGAGAAGCGTGACAAATGCTGCGGGCAATCAGATCGTTCTGACACGGAATGCCGAAGTTATTCTGGTCGATGAAAAAGGCCGTGAGCTGGAGAAATACTCCATTCCGAACGGTGCTACGTTGGCCGTTAAAGAAGAGGACATGGTTGAGTCCGGGCAGGTACTTTGCCAGTGGGATCCCCACGCCGTTCCGATTCTTGCAGAAGTTGGCGGTAGGGTTCGCCTTGAGGACTGCGTCGAAGGCCAGACGATGCGAACCGAGACAGAAGTTACAGGGCACGTTCGAAGAACGATTGTTGAGCATAAGGGTGACCTTCACCCTCAGATCATTCTGGAAGATTCAACCGGAAAGATTCTGGACTTCTACTACCTTCCTGAACGTGCAAGTCTTGAAGTCAGCGACGGCGATGTCGTCAATGCTGGTTCGGTCGTCGCGAAGACACCGCGTGAAGCGTCGGGTACGCAGGACATTACTGGTGGTTTGCCTCGAGTTACGGAGCTGTTTGAAGCTCGCAAGCCGAAAGATCCAGCCATCATGGCTGAGGTTGATGGTGAGATTGAGCTGCCTCAGGAACGCAAACGTGGCAAACGAATTATCATTGTGAAGGGGGAAGACGGAAACGAAGTTGAGCACATCATTCCACCGGGTAAGCCACTGCTCGTCCACGCTGGCGACGTAGTGAGTGCGGGGGATGCTCTGGTTCGCGGACCGCTCGTGCCGCACGACATTCTGCGTGTCAGTGGTGTCGAGGCTGTGCAGCAGTATCTTCTTCACGAAATTCAAACTGTTTACCGGTCTCAGCGAGTGGAAATTGACGATAAGCATATCGAAATCGTCGTTTCTCAGATGCTTCGAAAAGTGAAGGTGAGCGATCCTGGCGACACTCAACTTCTTCCCGGAGCGACCGTCGACAAGTACGAGTTCCGAGCCGCCAATCAGCAGGTTCGGAAGTCAGTCAGTGTCACGGAACCGGGCAGTACAGAGTACGAACGCGGTGACGTTGTGCTGCGAACTGAAATTGAAGCGGTCAATGCTGAGATTGAAGCGGATGGTGGTGTGCCGGCCACATTTACCAAGGCACGACCGGCAAAAGCTGTCACGCAGCTTATGGGGATTACGAAAGCGGCGGTTCAGAGCGAAAGCTTCATTTCTGCCGCATCGTTCCAGGAAACAACCAAGGTTTTGACCGAAGCAGCCTTGGGAGGGCAGGTCGATCACTTGGTTGGACTGAAAGAAAACGTTATCTTGGGCCACTTGATTCCTGCAGGAACGGGTTTCCATTCACATCAGGATGCCGATGTACGGATTCGTCCGGAAGCCTTGCAGGAGTTGCAGGCTGAAAAAGATCGGATCATGGCAGCCCGGATGAATCTACTTAACGAAAGTAATGATGCATCGCTTCTGTTCGGCTCTTATGTCGCGCCGGAACAGACGGATGCGGAGCAGACTTAAGTAGTGCGGTCGCACGATCACACAGATGAAGTTGCCACCTGCTTGGAAAGTCTTGCTGGGCAGGGACGCGTTTCAATGGCAGACACATTTTCACACGTAAACGTGCAGTCTGGCGAAGGCTGCAATCAGTACGGATTTCAGGATTCACTTTCTAATGCCAACGATTAATCAGCTCATCCGGAAGCCTCGCAAGAAACAACAAGCCAAGAGCAAGACCCCTCTGCTGGAAGAGTGCCCGCAGAAACGAGGTGTCTGTCTTCTGGTGAAGACTGTGACTCCGAAGAAGCCTAACTCGGCTCTTCGTAAAGTGGCTCGTGTTCGACTTTCGAATGGCAAGGAAGTGACCGCGTACATTCCTGGTGAGGGTCACAACCTTCAGGAGCACTCGATCGTGCTCGTTCGTGGTGGTCGTGTCCGCGACCTTCCTGGTGTTCGCTATAAAATCATCCGCGGGGTGCTTGATACACTCGGCGTGAATGGACGTAAGCAGGCTCGCAGCCGATACGGTGCAAAGCGAGGTGGCGGTGCCGCCGGGGCGAAGCGAAAGTAGACTTCGACGGGCTGAGAAGCCTTATCTGACGTCGAGTTGTTACGACATCCCAGCCTGATTGGCAGGCTGATCTTTTTAAACTGCGGGAAGAGATTCTCGACCAACTTCGGGAACAGTACCTTGAGCGAAGCAATGGGCGCAGAGTATGTGCCAACACATCGTGACATTGAGCCGGATCCACGTTTTAATTCGAAGCTCGTCACAAAATTCATCAACTGTCTGATGCTGGACGGCAAGAAGAGCGTCGCGACTCAGGTGTTTTACAATGCCTTGGAAATCATTGAAAAACGGATGACCGACGTGGAGCCTTATACGGTTTTTGCCGTCGGGCTGGAGAACGTGAAGCCTCACATCGAAGTTCGATCCAAACGCGTTGGTGGTGCCACTTACCAGGTACCGACTCCGGTTAGCCCGCGACGACGTCAGGCGCTTGGGATTCGCTGGATGCTTGAAGCGGTCCGTGGGAAAAAGGGACGCCCGACAGCAAACAGTCTGGCTGACGAACTGATGGCCGCCTACCGACGCGAAGGTGCAGCCTTTACCAAGCGAGACAATGTGCATCGTATGGCCGATGCAAACAAGGCGTTCTCGCACTTCGCGTAAGGACGAGTCTTGCAGGATTTACTCGAGCCGGCGGAGCAATGGCGCTTCGTCGGCTCGTTGTGCGTACGCAGGTAAGGAACCGGCGGGTTGATGGTGAGCCTTTCGTTGCGAGCGTCAGCTTTCTAACTCAGGTTTCGCTTACAGGTTTCAGGGCCTGAGCGACTTAACTCGAAACCAAAACTGCTCAGCGAGAAACACGATGGCCGGCAAGATGGAACTCGTTCGAAACATTGGCATCATTGCTCACATCGACGCCGGGAAGACGACCACGACGGAGCGGATTCTTTATTTCGCCGGCACGTCGCATCGAATGGGCGAGGTCGATGACGGCACGACAACGACGGACTTTGATCCCGAAGAAGCCCAACGCGGAATTACCATCTATTCAGCGTGTGTGACAACGTCCTGGAACGGGGCAACGGTCAACATTATTGACACTCCGGGGCATGTCGATTTCACAGCGGAAGTTGAGCGTTCGCTACGGGTTCTTGATGGTGCGGTTGTGGTTTTCAGCGCGGTCGAAGGCGTTGAAGCACAAAGTGAAACGGTCTGGCGTCAGGCCGATCGATACAACGTTCCGCGAATTTGCTTCATCAACAAGATCGACCGGATCGGTGCTGACTACCAGCGCACATTTGATGAAATCAAGACTCGACTTTGCGAAAGTACTGGTTCTGACAGGCAGCTTGTGCCGATTACGATCCCCCTTTCAACACTCGGAAGTGCGGCGGGTCTTGATCCTGACCGCACTGTGGTCGACCTGCTGAACCGGAGGCTGCTCACGTTTTCCGGAGAAGACGATAACTGGAAAATGGTTGCGGTCGAGATCCCGGAAGACTTGACCGATGACGTTGAAACTTTGCGAATCGGACTGATCGACATTGCATGTCAGTTCGATGACGAGGCGATGGAAATCTATTTTGCCGAAGAAGATCTCTCTGCGGAGCAGCTTCGAAAAACCATTCGTAGCGCGACAGTCGCGGGAAAGCTGACGCCCGTTTTTGCGGGCACGGCGTTGAAGTGTGTCGGAGTCCAACCGGTCCTCGACGGCGTTGTTGACTTTCTGCCAAGCCCTCTTGAACGCCCCCCCGTGAACGGTGTTGCGGCATCAGCACCAACTGGAGTCGATCCGGAAATAATTGCAAGGGCACCGGATCCTAAAGCTCCATTCTGCGGACTGATCTTCAAAATCGTCGCGGATAAGCACAACGACCTGTACTTTATGCGAGTCTACTCGGGGACGATTGCAAGTGGTTCCCGCATGGTGAATCCTCGCACTGGTAAGAAAGAATTCATCACCCGTCTGTGGCACATTCAGGCGGACTCGCGAGAGAAAATCGAACAGGATTCTGCTCAGGCTGGTGAAATAGTCGGCGTTGTCGGAATCAAAGACTCGGTGACTGGCGATACTCTTTGCGACCCCAAGGCACCGATCATTCTTGAGCAGATTACGTTTCCGGAAACCGTCATTTCGATGGCTGTTGAACCGGAAACCAGCGGCGACAAAGACAAGCTTGAGCAGGTGTTGGGGCGTCTGGCGCTTCAGGACCCAACATTCGCTGCGTCGACCGATCAGGATTCAGGGCAGACGATTATTTCGGGCATGGGAGAACTGCATCTGGAAGTTCTGAAGAACCGTATGGAACGGGAATTCAACCTGAAAATCCGAGTCCACAAGCCGAGAGTTACCTACAAAGAAACAATCTCGTCGCCGATTTCCGTCGAGGGAACCTTCGATAAAGAAACATCGACTGGACCGAACTTCGCTGCGGTGAAATTGCGACTTTCGCCAGCAGCGGATGTCATCGGGGTCGACGTTGCCAGCGAGATCGACCTTCGCGACCTTCCGGCAATTCATCGCGCGGTTCTTATGAGTGCGGTTAGGGACGAAGCTCAAACAGGTATCCAGGGATTCGCGATGACTCAGCTGAAGGTGGTCATTACGGATTTTCAACATCGTGCCGGAGTCACAAACGAGACGGCCATCTACGCCGCAGTCGGTGAGGCATTCCAGTCGGCCCTGCAGAATGCCGTTTCCGTAGTTCTCGAACCGATCATGAAGCTGGAGATTACCTGCCCTGATGATTCGACAGGCCCAATTCAGTCCGACCTGAACTCCCGGCGAGCCATCGTGACGGGGACTGAGGTCAGGGGCGACCTGCACGTCATCGAGGCAGAGGCTCCCCTGGCGAAGATGTTCGGTTACTCGTCGACAGTACGCAGCCAAAGCCAGGGCCGAGCATCTTTTACGATGGAGCCTCTTCGGTACTCACCAGCATCAGAACTTCCCGACTACATGTAGCCGCAGCACGCAACGCATCTGTCGTTGCTTCTGGCAACGGCGGAACACGGTGTGGCAGGCACTCTGTGGTACGGGATGGGGTGAGAATTGTCCGGCGAGTATGGTTCCAACCTCACCTGCGGTCTGATGCCGGTCCGGCGACGACATTACCACGTTTCTCTTTTTGCCGGAGTACTCAGTATGAGCGGTACCATCGAGCCACGATGGCAGGTTGTTGACTTTGAGGAACTGCCGGGAACGCCGTGTCCGTGCGGCATTGCCAAACGGGCGTTTGCGGAAGTGGCCGACTATCCGGCTACGATTCACGTCACGGAAATCAAGGCCGACGCCGAACTGCATTACCACAAACGATTAACGGAGACCTATTTCATTCTTGAATGCGGGCTCGATGCGAAGATGCAGCTTGACGACGAGATGATTCCGCTGCGGCAGGGGATGTGTGTGCGAATTCCGCCCGGAGTTCGTCATCGAGCGATCGGCACGATGAAGATCCTCAATATCGTGATTCCCAAATTTGATCCGACCGACGAGCACTTTGATTGAGTCGCGATTCGCTTTGCCTCAGCCAGCGTTGGATCGCTGCTTGACGGTCAAAAACAGCCGCCCCTATACTCACCTTGCAGGCTGACTTTGCAGGTGTGGAACTTCTGAAGTTGGCCATGACCGCCTGTGTCGAGGGATCTCTCGATGCACCGATCGGCGGCAGGTCCGCATTTCAGGATGCAGTGGACTTTCGAATTATTTCTGTAAGGCAAGGCACGCTCGATGAGCACAGGTGAACCGCAGCAACTTCACGGAACTGAAGCAGCCGAACACGGCCCACACATCATCGAGCAATATGGCAAGCAGATCGCCTTTGGTGTCGTCGCGTTGTTGATTGTATTCGGGGCGGCGTCTTATGTGGCGAATAATGGTCAGGCCGGCGCGGAAGAGCGATGGTCAAAATTCGCAGCGGCTCAGGCTGCTGCCGATTTCGCAAACGTAGCTTCCGATTTCCCCGGCACCGACGTGGCCGTCTGGGCTCGCCTCACAGAAGGTGAAATGCTGCTTCGTGAAGCCGTCCAGCTTCAGTTCAGTGATCGAGCGGCCGCGAACGGACAATTCAAGAAAGCCGGTGAAGCACTGGAGTCAGTTCTCAGCAGTGCGAACCTGCCGCCAGCTGCCCGTGAGCGAGCACTGCTCGGCCAGGCGCGGCTGTTCGAAGCGACCTCAGATGGGAATATGGATAAGGCCATTGCTGCCTACGAAAAAGTCAAAGGTATTCCGAATTCGATCTACGCGTCGCTTGTCGACAGTCGAATTGAGGCATTGAAGAAGGGCAGTACCCAGTCGTTCTATGCGTGGTTTTCTAAACAGTCTCCGAAGCCAGAAGACCGAGCGCGACCGCAGGATGGTCTTCCTTCAGGGCATCCCGAATTGCCAGTTACGCTGCCACCGATTCCGGAAGAGCTGTTTCCTGCTGACTGGTCTGAGCTGAAGATCGACGATGCGCCGCCGTTTGAAATTCCCGCTGGAGGCGATGCGGCGGTTCCGGCGGACGGTGCTGCTGCCGGCAGTTCTCCCGCAGGCGACGCAGCCGTGACGGATGACGCAGCCGGTGAGTCAAGTCCGAAGGAATGAGCGAACTTTCAGCCAACGAGGCGATCAGTATCACAGTGGAAGCTCGCGCTCATGGCTGGCGGATCGACCATTACCTCGCGCGGCTTTACCCAAACTACAGTCGGTCGGCTTTTCAAAAGGCGATCAATCAGGGGGCGGTCCTGCTTAACGGTTTGCCAGCCAAGACTGGACGACGACTGCGGGTCAACGATTCTCTGAGCGTCAAGCTGCCCGAAGAGTCGGATTCGTCACTTCCTGCTGAAGACATTCCGCTTGAGATTCTTTACGAAGACGACAGTCTGGTCGTTCTCAACAAAGCGGCCAACATGATCGTGCATCCTGGGCGAGGCAACTATCACGGAACGATGGCCGGAGCGTTGCAGTTTCACTTTGACCAGCTCAGCGACATGGCCGGGCAACTCAGGCCAGGCATTGTCCACCGACTGGACCGCGACACGACGGGCGTCATTATCGTCGCGAAGGACAATCAGATTCACAGTCGACTCAGCAGCCAGTTTGAAAAACGAGAAGTCACCAAAGAATATCGCGCACTGGTCTGGGGGTGCCCGGACTTTGACTCCGACACGATCGAGACTCACATGTCTGTTCATCCGGGCAAACGCGAAAAAATGCAGGTTTGCGAGCCGGGCGGCAATTCACGAGAAGCCACCACTCGGTACGAGGTCATCGAGCGATTCAAGAAGGCGACGTACGTCAGGCTGCTCCCGAAGACCGGTCGGACTCACCAGCTGCGCGTTCATATGAGCCACCTCGGCCACCCGATTCTCGCGGACAGTCTCTATCGAGGTCGGTCGCAGGTGACTCCGTCGGACCTTAATCCGCAATGCGATGCCGCTACCGGAAACACGATCCTCATTCAGAGGCAGGCTCTGCATGCAATGCGATTGACATTTCGACACCCGCAGAGTGGAAATGAGATGACGATTGAGGCACCATTGCCACCGGACATGCAGGTCACACTCGACTATCTTGAGTCACAGGGTCGCTGACGCCATCAATGTTAAACGACGGTTGCGGCAACAGGACGCTCAGTCACAGATATCACCAAAAAGGTTCAGCTCATGAGACTCGCCAGGGTAGCGCCATCGAACGGAGAAGTTGTCATCGTCGCGGTCAACGACGACAACGTGCAGCCGCTTGATTTGAGTCAGGTCGAGAAGTGCCGCAAGCTCTGTGACATCCTGCATTCGCCTGATCCGTTTGGGCTGGCGAAGTTCCTGATCGATCCGAATGCTCAGCCAATTCCAATCAACGAAGTTCGTTTTCTGGCACCGATTGACCAGCAAGAGGTCTGGGCGGCTGGAGTGACTTACAAGCGAAGCCAGGTGGCTCGCATGGAAGAGTCTGAAGCCGGAGCGTCCCACTACGACATGGTCTACACGGCTGATCGTCCCGAGATATTTTTCAAAGCGAACGCTGCCCGAGTCTCCGGCCCTGGACAGGTCGTCCGAGTTCGACACGACAGTAAATGGTCGGTTCCCGAGCCTGAGTTCACGCTGGTAATTTCACCGAATGGGAATCTGGTCGGATATACCATCGGCAATGATATGTCGGCTCGGGATATCGAAGGCGAAAACCCGCTCTACTTGCCGCAGGCTAAAGTCTACAACCAGTGTGCAGGTCTGGGGCCGTGCATCCAGTTGGCAGAAGACAAGCTCAACAAAGAAGCGACCGTCATCAAACTGACGATCGAGCGATCCGGCAAGTCGGTTTTCAAAGGCGAAACGAATCTCGGCCAGATGGCACGAGAATTCAAAGATCTGATTCAATGGCTGACTCGAGAAAACGACATCCCTAACGGAGCATTCATGATGACCGGCACGGGTATTGTGCCTCCCGACGAATTCACGCTGTTCGACGGCGACTCGGTCTCCATCGAAATTACCGGAATCGGAACTCTGACCAACCCGGTTGTTAAAGAGAGCTATCCGGAATAGTTCATCGTAGAATCTGTCAAATCAGTAGGGTGGGCGCTGCCCATCAGCACTTTTCAAGTTGGTGGGCACTGCCCGCTCTGCAAGTGAAAATGGACGCTGCCATGTTGAGATATCTGCATTCTGCAGCTCTTGTGATCTTTGCAATGACCGTACTCAGAATTCAAAGTGCTGAGTCAGCCCCGTCGTTTCAGCTCGTCAATGGCGATCGCGTTGTTCTGCTGGGCGATACGTTTTTTGAACGAGCTCAGCGCTACGGTTGGCTGGAAACTGCCATTCAGGTTCAGTTTCCGAAAGAAAATATCCGCTTTCGAAATCTGGGCTGGAGTGGCGATACGGTCTTCGCCGAGTCGAGGGGAATCTTTGATCCTCCAGCCAAAGGCTACGCTCGGATGCTGGAGCAGGTCCGCGAATTGAAGCCAACTGTCATCATGCTCAACTATGGAGGCAACGAGGCCTTCAACGGTCCAGGGTACATCGACACTTTCGTCAAGCAGTACGGCCAACTGCTGGACGATCTTTCGTCGACCAATGCCCGGCTTGTTCTCGTGTCGCCTCTGCCGCTTTTCAACGCGGGGCCGCCACTGCCGAAGCCTGATCAACACAACGTCGTCCGCAAGCAGTTCGTCGACGCAGTTAAGCAGCTGGCCGATGATCGTTCGCTTCATTTCATTGATGTCTGGTCTCCTGTCGAACAGAAACTGAGCCTGTTCAGCTCAAAACAGATTACCGAGGAAGGCGTCCACCTGACAAACTTCGGCTACGGCATTGTGTCGACGATCTTCGCCCGGACTCTGACGGGCGATTTGTCATCTGAAATTCCGAGCACAGAATTTGGTCCGTCCGTCGCCATGCTCGATGTTGAGGAGCTCCGACAGGCGATTGTCGAAAAGAACGAGATGTACTTTCATCGCTGGCGGCCGCAGAACGTCACGTACCTCTTTCTGTTCCGAAAGCATGAACAGGGAAATAACGCCAAAGAAGTCGACGATTTTCTGCCAATCATTTCCCGCCTCGAAGAGAGAATCTTCGAATTGAAGCAGAAGCCGCCGAAGGTCAAAGCTGAAGTCCTCAAAGGTAATGGCAACAGCTGAGAAATTGAGGCATGGTAATCCTGTTTTATCTCAAAGAACTCTGTGTCGTAATTTCTTGCTCAGGCAATTCGAACAACACACACCGTCCAGAAAATAAGCGAAGTTCCCATGATTGATCGCACGGAAATTTTTCCGAACGTCATCGAAATGAATTATCAGGCGCGGAAGCGGCTTGGCTGCTGCGTCTATCTTGTGTTCGACGGCCCGGACTGGATGCTCATTGACATCGGTTACGAAGATACCGTTGAGGAAATCATCGAACTCATCCGACAAATGGATTTCTCACTGGCAAATTGCCGGTACCTCGTTGCGACACACGCGGATGTTGACCACATTCAAGGTCTGAAGAGAGCCAAAGAACTGCTTCCACAGGCCGAAACAATCGGGCATCCGGAATCCGCACGGCTGCTCAAGGATGGCGATCGCATCGTGACTTATGCTGAGATTTCCGCACAGGATATCTCGATCGATCTGCCGACTCTTTCACTTGACCGGATCATCAACGAAGGGGAAACGCTGGCTCTCGGCTCGAAAACGCTCGATGTCTGGCACACTCCGGGACACACAGACGGCATGCTTTCCTTCCGGCTGGACAATTTGCTGTTCTGTGCGGACAACATTTACCGGGACGGCTGTGTCGGCAACATCGACGCCCATCACGGTTCCGACATTCCGGATTTCATCGAGTCGCTGACTCGAATTCGAGACAGCGATGTGGAATGGCTGCTGCCCAGTCATGGACCGCCGTTCCGAAAGGACAACGCTCAGCTCGATTCGACAATCGCCCGCCTGGACGGGTATCAGCACATGGCCGACTTCGGAACCTGCGCGGTCGATTGGCCACTGCTTGACGAATGGGAAGACGAAGTCGCGCGCGGCGTGTTACCGAAGTAGTCTGTCCGAACAACCCACGCAAAGCAGCGAGCTGGAGCACTGTCAGAATTCGTTTCCAGTGTTCTGCAGGATGGGCACAACGGAAACGATGGCGAGTCCAGGTGCCTGCTCCTGCACAGAATCCATGAAAATGGTCTATCGCTGGTAAATCGGAAGATAGCCATTGTCCAGCTGCAGAATCGTCGCGTTCATGGCCGTGGGGTAGACGTCGCCGATGTGCGTTTCTTTCCAGGCTCCGGATGCTGACTGCTTACGCAGGATCTCTTTGCTGACGTCATCGAAGTATTTGTCCCAGGCTTCGTCTCCCAGGCGGTACTTCACCTGCGAGTAGTAATAGTGCGTGTAGTGCCAGTGGCCGAAGAACTGCGATGTTGTTTTTCCCGGATCGATATTCCGCTCGCAGTACGACATCATTCTGGCGACGGTTTTCGATTCGTACTCGCCCGCGTTGAACATGGCTGCGACGGCTGCCGCTGTGATGGGTGGTCGAGGCCCTCCGCCACGAATGCTGTACTGGACTCCGCCGTCCGGAGTCGTGCAGTCTTCAATGTACTTAATGGCTTTTTCGATGACCTCGGCCGGGACGGCGATGCCGGCATTTCGGCAAGCCCGCAATCCCTGCACCTGAGTAATGCACGTGGAGCCTTCGTCGAAGTTTGGCTGATCTTTGGCCGAAACGTATCCCCAACCGCCGCGGCTCGTCTGAGCCTGAGCACTGAATTCAACAGCTCTGGTTAGAACTTTCTTCAGTTCTTCGCGACGCTCGACGTCTTCCTCCTCGCCAAACACCTGGGACAGGAACAGCATCGAAAATCCGTGTCCGTAGGTGTAGTGGTAGTCTTCCTTGAAACCGATCAGCCCGTTGGGACGAGACATTTCCATGAGGTAGTCGACGGCCAGTCGGACGTTCTTCGCATAGCGACCACGAGTTGTTGTCGAGCCTTCGCACAAAAACGCGTTGCCGGCAAGAGCTGTCATGGCGACTCGATACTGTCCTCCGTTGGCTTCCCAATAGCCCTGCCGCCGCTGTTCCCGGGCGAGGTAATCCAACGCGCGATTCACCGCCTGGACAACGCGAGGATCTTTTTTCCGCTTGGCAGCGTCAGCTGGCGACGTCGTCAGGCAGGCAATCAATGTCAGCAGAATCACAAAGACGATTCGACTCATGGCAGGCTCCGGGCACTTCTGTCAGTAGAAGAAGCCGACCAGCTTAAGGCCGATCCGAGTGAGGCGACAAGCTCGCTTGAAAGCGCCCGATGACGGACGGCTCAATCGATCGACGAATGTAGCCAGTCAATCAGTTGTTCGATTAATTGCCTGGCAGGCAGCCGTGGTCGGCGTCTGTATACAGGAATTCCTTTTCCTTCACGGAACCGTCGCTCGCAACGGCAACAGATTTGACGTCATTTTGATCCGCGCGTCGCCTGTTCGAAGAAATGACGGACAGCGCGACCGCTGACTGTTACTTTGGTGACAAGCTCGTTTGCGATCAGCTTGATGGCTTCGAAGTGCCTTTCTTCAGCGAGTACGTGCTCGGTTTTGTCGAGCATGCGACGAGTTAGACGTTCCAGTTGACGCCCGTTGTTCGCTCGAGTGGAAAGCAGCCGCTCGACAAATGCAAGATCCTGAGCGGCTCCGTCAACGCAGTAGCGGCCTGTAAAACGGCTCTCCCCAACCATCCCGGCCAGCAGAATCATGACGTCTTCTTCGAGGCGATCGTTCGACGCCTTCGAGCGTCCCTTTTGAATCTTGCAGATGCCCAGCCGGCTGCCGCCAGTCTGCATTTGAGCTGGCGAGATCGTGACTTTCTCAATCGAGCGTCCCAACGACACAGCCATCACCGCATGTCCGGCCTCGTGCCATGCGGTCGCCGTCTGCATGAACTCGGCAACTTTCGAAGAGTCATCAGCCGGCTTGCTGGATTGATTCTGACTGTTGCTCATGTCGCGTCATCGTTCTAGAGAATTTCGAAACGCTTGACGTACTCTATTGACTCTTGCCGCCTGATCGTTGACTGACGGCTTGGTCGTCTCGAAAGCGAATGTAAATTCGCGACTCAGTTCGGACGGGCTTGCCATCTGCATCTTCCATTTCTGCATGCACGATGAGTGGTGCGTTGAATACGTCGCTTGAATTCTGCACGACGTGCAGCTTCAACAGGCTGGCGTCATCGTTGGCGGCAATGACGAACGGCGGCGCTGACCAGCCTTTGAGGTGAGGCGGTGCCGAAACGTGGATTCGAATGTCCCCTGAGAGACCGGTTCCTCGTACAACCTTGACCGGAATTTCGATCGAACCTCCACGATTCACAACGAATGTTGAAGACGGAAGCTGAAGGCTGATGCGGACGGGATCGACGAGCACGATCACCTGATCGTCCTGCGCGTGTGATGAAAAACTGACTCGATGTTTTGTGCCGGCCTGGTCCTCGACGAATGCCGAGCCCATCAGACAGAAACGGCTCGTCCGACCGATCTCCATCCATGGCGGCAGGCTGACGGTGTAGTCGAATTCTGACTCCCCAGATGGCACAATGATTTTGTCGCCGGTGACGCCTTGCAGATGTCGGACCTGACGGTCGGCAGGCTCAACTTCAATTGGTCCTTCGAATCCGCCCCGGTCAATGTAGTAACGCCGTGTGTAGGTGGTTCCTCGCGAGGCGTAACGTGTTTCGAATGGCGAGTGGATCCGGAACGGCGTTTTGATGGCCACTCCCAAAGTCAGGCCCACGACGGGTTGCTCGTCAGCTGTCGCGGCGAAAGCGGCTTCCTGCTTTCGTTCCGGTTCGACATCGAGTGTTCTGCCGACAACTTTCAGTTCGGCAATTTGAGGTTTCGTGGACTCGGCGACTTTGATGATCAGTTGAGCGTCCTGTCGATTCTTTGCGATCTTCACAGCTTCAGCGGTAACCCCGTCGGGCAGACCTTCGACCGTTAGTTCAATTTCGCCTTTGAAGCCGAACGATCGATCGATGCCAATCTTGAGTTTGGTTTCTGACCCTTGCTCGATGTTTACCGTGTCAATGGGGAGCTTCAGCTCGAAGTGCTGCTCGGAAACTTCGGAGACCGAGATTCGGTAGGCAAAGCGACTTCCGCCGCGGTGATCAAACTGGTCGCGGATTTTCAGAAAGAAGGTTTCGCCGTCCGGGACTTTCCAGACAAGTCGCGAATCAGGAATGCCGCCAGCGAGGTCGTCGTTGGTTTTGAGCTGTTTGCCGTCGCTCGACAGAACGCTGAGGATCGAATCCAGATCCATCCCCAGTCGAGACGACTGAACTTCCAGCAGAAGTGTTCTGCCCGCTTCCGCCGAAAAGTGGAACAGGTCGACGTCGCCTGGTTTGTCGATGCGACCGTTGAAAACCATCCCCGATTTGACGGGCACCGCCTCTGCCGTCACCGTATCCGTAACGTCGTTTGGTTCGACTTCCAGATGCTCGGGCAAGTCGCCCGTTACGAATGTAACGGCGTTTGAGGCGACGTCCGTCAGGCTCAGGTTGAATTGTCGCTCTGCATCTTCGGGGATGGCGAGGGTTGCTTGTGCCGTTGGGAGGTCTGAGCCGGAAAGTTGCAGATTGACCGCGTCGCCTCGCTGTCCGCCCAACGGGTAAACCGATTCGAGATGCGGTCCTTTTCGAATCGTCAGACGGTAGACGTAATGTTGCAGACCTCCGAATTCGATGTCGTGAATTCGGCATTCGTAGCGGCCCGCTTTGGGAGCCACGAATTGTACGAACGAGTCGATTCCCAACGCGTCCACGTTTTCTGTCAGTACGTTGCCATCGGGAGTTCGAATTTCGATACGGGAATCCAGCGGCGAGCCCAGTCTCGCGGCGTTGACTTCGCACGTGATCCGCTCGCCGGCTTTTGCTTCGAACGTCCAGATGTCGACGTCTTCTCTTGGGAAGATGCGCCCGTTAATCGTGACCGGAAGCTGGACACTCGCCGGGATTGGTTCGCCATCGATTTCTTCTTCGACGACCTCGGGAAGATTGCCGACCACAAACTTCATCCGCGAAGTGACACCCTGCGACGTGTTGACTCGCCATAGTCGGATTCCCAGCGGCGCGTCATTCGCAATTTTCACCGAGCCCAGATAGTCCTTTGGGTAATCTTCTTTGCGTTGGGATGCTGGTTGCGGAATCAGCGGGCCTTCGAACCAGACCGTTTCCGTGCGTTCGATTCGAGCTGACGCGGTCACACCGGGCCCGGACATTTTGAACGGGCAGCCTTCATGGAGATAGTGGCCGCCGACCTTGAACGAGACCTCCGATCCTCGCTGCCCACCCGCCGGAAAGATGTAACTGACATGTGGCGGTTCGGCGAACGCTGGCAATTCCGACAGAACCAGGACAACGAAAATTGCGAGGCATCGAGTAATCATACTGCCACTCGCCGAGAGAGTTACGGAGCACCCTGTACCAGACTTGAGCCGTCAGTCGAGAATCGTCTGTTCGCGGTCGGGACCGACGGAGATAATTTCGACGGGGTAACCAACCAGTTCAGCGACGGTCTCGACGTACTTCAGTGCGTTCGCCGGGAGGTCGGCACGCTTGCGGACTCCGGTAGTGTCGCTCTTCCAGCCGGGAACCGTTCGGTAAATCGGCTTCATCTGAGCCAGGTCTTCGACGTGCGACGGGAAGTCCGTTGTTCGAACTCCGTTGAAATCGTAAGCCTCACAGATCTTGATTTCGTCCAGACCGTCGAGCACGTCGACCAGCATGACGGCAATGCAGTCAACTCCGCTGAGCCGTGCTCCGTAACCGGTGGCCACGGCGTCAAACCAGCCGCAACGACGAGGCCGGCCAGTGACGGTTCCGTATTCGTTGCCGACGTCACGGATGTGCTGGCCGATTTCGTCGTCGAGTTCGGTTGGGAAAGGACCGCCGCCGACTCGTGTCGTGTAGGCTTTGACAATGCCGATCATCTTCGAGATTTCTCGTTCAGACACGCCGCTGCCGCTGTGGATACCGCAGCCAGAGCTGTTTGACGAGGTCACGTACGGAAACGATCCGTGGTCGATATCGAGCAGGCAGCCTTGAGCCCCTTCGAACAGCAGCTTCTTACCACCGGCGACGGCCTTGTGCAGGTACGATGTTGTGTCGGTAACGTACGGGCGAAGCTGGTCGGCGTACTTTGAGTACTCGTCAAAAATCGCGTCGACTTCGAACGGTGTAAAGTCGTCGTCGAGAGCTGCGATGGCTCGGTTTTTCTGCGGGACGATCTCTTCCAGCCGGCGGCGCAGGCGTTCTGGATTGACGAGGTCACCCATTCGAATCGCGTGAGTTCGTCCGGCCTTGTCGCGGTAGCAGGTTCCGATGCCTCGCATCGTCGTGCCGATGGCGTCTCCCCCGCGAGCTTTTTCAAACGCAGCTTCCTCGGCCATATGGTATGGGAAGATGACGTGGGCTCGGTCGCTGATCAGCATCCGTTCCGGAGGAACATTGCCCCGACGTTCAACGATCCGGCCGAGCTCTTCCAGGAAGGCTTTCGGGTTGATGACAACACCGGTTGCGATGACGGAAACGACGGAGTCATGCAGAATTCCGGCGGGCAGCAGCGACAGTTTATAGGTCTCGCCGCCGAAGATGACGGTGTGGCCGGCGTTGTTGCCACCGAGGTATCGAACCACGATGTCATGCTGCTCTGTCAGCAGGTCCACAATTTTTCCTTTAGCCTCGTCACCCCACTGAAGCCCGATTACTGAAGTTGCACTCACAACGAAGTCCGCCTGTGAAAGTTGTTCAATTGATGCGAATCATCAGGTCTGAAAACGGCAACACCCGCGGCGTCCTCTAATTCCGAGTCACCAGGACGGCGGGCGAAACGTCCGAGTTTAACAGAGCGTTTTCCGAAAATGCAGCGGCCGGAGCTGTGAATTGCCGAGTAATTTTCTGGTCGTGGAAAATCGCCGGAACCTTCGGAAACTGAATCGAAACCCCGGAAAACTGGTATTTGTGGCCTGGCGGAGGTTGGTTATAAACCGCGACCTCCTCGAAAGTTTCCTTCGCTGAAACTCTCTCGACGTCCTGTCGAACGCTCTCCATCTCGCTGTAGTTTCCCAAATTGAACATTGTCCGTCGCTGTTTCGTACGTCCCTTTTGCCGGGGATGGGTGTTTCTGCGCCGGTTACGGTCCCTCCTTCTTCGACATCGACGCCTTCCCGCGGGCCAGCGTGTCGCCTTCCCAACAAACGGCCTCTCTCCTGATTCATCAGAGCAGACGGTACGAAAAGGAGTTCTGAATGCTTGTCTCGACTCGTGCCTTTCTCTGTCTTGTCGTGAGTGCTCTCGCGCTGGGGCAGTCCGGGTGTAATCTTGTTCCGAATAACTGGCTGCGACAAAGCCAGCTTCAACTTCGAGATCTGCACGGTCAGAACAAAGCTCTGGCCGATCAGAATGCGGCCGCGTCGCAGTCACTTGCGCAGCTTCAGCAGCAGAACGAGGATTACAAAAGGCGGCTGGATGTCGCGAATTCGCGGCTGGACAATCTCAACGCTGAGCGGGACCAGATGAAAAACCGGTTCGTCTCGCTGCAGGATCAGTTGAAGAACCTTCAGAATCCGCTCCCACAGTCTGCGAATCAGAAGTTCGCCGACCTGGTGAAAAAATACCCAGGATTCAATTTCGATCCAGACACCGGCGTCAGCAAGTTCTCGTCGGACGTCCTGTTTGATTCCGGCAGCGCGACGATTAAGTCCAGCGCGACTCAGTTGCTTCGTGATTTTGCAAAGATCATGAACGAGGGCGAAGCCAAACGACTGAATATCCTTGTCGTCGGGCACACGGATGACAAACCGATCAGCAAGGCGTCAACCAGAGCCCAGCATCCAACAAACTGGCACCTTTCAACGAACCGTGCCAACAGCGTCGTTGTCGACCTTGGAAAAGCAGGACTTGGAAAAGAGCGAATGGGTGCCGCCGGCTACGCCGATAATCAGCCGGTCGTCCCAAACACCGACGATAAAAACCGCAGCCAGAACCGGCGCGTGGAGATCTTCGTACTGGCTCCGGAAGCCGCAATCGCCGGCTGGGATCCGATCGGCAGCGACAGCTCGACTCGATAATTCCTTCACGATCTGATTTGAACGCGGTTGACGACAGTTTCAAACGGCGACACGGTTTAGAATCGTGTCGCCGTTTTCTCATGCGCTGCTGTCGGCAGTCACTTTTTAACGAGAGACTACGAAAGACACGGAACGGTCGTGTTGAATTCCGTGTTTTCCTTTTCTTCCGGAGTCCAATCTGAGTATTGGACTTCGACAGGCAGTACCTGACCTGCGATAGGTGACGAAGTGGAGCGACGTTTTCAGGAAATCCGAGATCGCGAAATTGTCCGAGCACGACCGGAAAGAAACTCGCTCGACGTTGATCGGCCTTACGAATTTATCGTCGAACCGGAGCGAAGTGCGGAGGGTGCTGTTGAAGATGTCGCCACGATATTTCTGACGAATCGCGAATGCCCGTTTCGATGCCTGATGTGCGATCTCTGGAAGAACACAACGATCGAATCCGTGCCGGTCGGTGCGATTCCCCGGCAGATTGAATACGCGCTTCAGCGGCTACCGAAGGCTCAGCACGTTAAGCTTTACAACTCGGGAAACTTCTTCGATGCGAAGGCGATTCCGAAGGAAGACTGGCCGACGATCGTTGATCAAGTTCGGAGTTTCAAGTCGGTCATCGTCGAAAATCACCCGAAGCTTTGCGGAGACGGGTGTTTCGAGTTTCGAGACATGCTGGCAGCTCATCACGTCGAACTGGAGATCGCGCTCGGTCTCGAAACCGTACATCCGGATGTTCTGCCGCGATTGAACAAGCAGATGACGACAGATGATTTTTCGCAAGCGGCAAAGCGGCTGCGGAGCGAAGGTGTCCGGCTCAGAACCTTCATCCTGCTGAGGCCGCCGTTTTTGACCGAGGAGGAAGGCATCGAATGGGCCATGCGGTCGATCGAGTTTGCATTCCAGGCCGGAGTGTCGTGCTGCTCAGTTGTGCCGACTCGGGCCGGCAACGGAATCATGGAGCAGCTCGAAGCCGATGACCTGTTCGTGTCGCCGCAGCTTGCGTCGATGGAAACCGTCCAGGAACGAGGTATTCAGCTCGGCGCCGGGCGAGTGTTCATGGACACGTGGGACTCGATAAAGTTTGCATCTTGCGTGGAGTGTGGCGATCGGCGGATTCGAAGAATCACTGATATGAATCTTCGCCAGCAGATCACACCACGAATTCTATGTGGCGAGTGCAGAGCGGATTAAGTTGTGATTGTAATTTCACAGGCTGGAGCAGGCTCTGTGAGGTTCCGGTCTTTGCCGCGCTGGTGTTCGTTCTTCGGCAGCTTCAGCTCAGCGCGCAGCGACAGCCTGAAGGTTGCGACGAGGCCGCATTGTTCTCGTGTGCCGCCGGTCTACTTGCAGCGACAATCGCCCTCGGATATTCACGTTCTAACGGCGGAAGTCCTGACGACGTATTCGCAACACGAAATGGAAATCTGAATCATGGCCAGCAAACGACTCAGGCATGTCGACCACCCATTGGTGCAGCATCACCTCGGCAAACTTCGCGATGAGTCGACCAGTCCTGCCGAATTTCGCACGCTGTCTCATATCATCGCGACGATTCTCGCCAGTGTCGCGACCGAGGATCTGGAACTTGCCGACACGACCGTGAGGACTCCAGTCGCCGATGCTCCGGCAAAAGTGCTGTCGCAAACGATCGCCCTCGTGCCGATTCTGCGAGCGGGACTTGGATTGGTCGATCCACTTCTGAACGTAATCCCGACCGCCGAAGTATGGCACCTGGGGCTGTTTCGCGACGAGGCCACCGCAAAGCCCGTCGAGTATTACCGTAAGCTCCCGCCGACCGGGCCGTCGGACGTCGCTCTGGTTCTGGACCCGATGCTGGCGACCGGTGGGTCTGCGTGCCTGGCTCTCGACGTGCTGCGTCAATGGGGTGTTCCGAAAACCAAACTCGTCGTGCTGATCGCGTCTCCAGAAGGCATCGCCGCTGTGCATGACGAATTTCCAGAAACCGAGATTGTCACTGCCTCCGTCGATGAATGCCTGAACGACCGGAAATACATCGTCCCGGGCCTCGGCGATGCAGGCGACCGGCTGTTCAACACGCTCCGCAGTTGAGAAACTACAGCCGATTTCGTTGCAACCTGAGCTGTCGTCGCGTCTTACTCTAACCGGAATATTTGGACGAAGAGGTCGCAGAGGTGAAAAACGCAGAGGCACGGAGATAATAACTCAGATTTGTGAGATGCACGTGTCGCTACTTCGAGCGGGGATGTTCTAAAAGACTCTTCTCATTTTCTCCGTTTCTTTTCCTCAGTGACCGCTGCGTTCCCAAAAGTCAGACCGTCAAAACACACATTTCACCAGGGGCATGCTTCGTGGCTTCGGATTCTCGATACGAACTGTTGGAGAAAGTGGGAGCCGGCAGTTTTGCCACGGTCTACCGAGCCCGCGACACGGAACTCGGTCGCGAGGTCGCGATCAAGCAGATCCACGATCAGTACCTGCAGATGCCCGAGCAGATGGAGCGGTACTGGCAGGAAGCTCAACTGCTCGCTCAGCTTCAGCACCCGAACATCATCACGTTTTACGACATCGATCGTCAGCGCGGCTGGCTGATCATGGAACTGATGCAGGGCAACCTGTCGGATCGCATTTCAACAGAGCAGCTCGATCTGAAGTCAGTCCGCACGTCGCTCGCTCACTGCCTGAGGGCACTGAAATATCTGCACTCGCAAGGCATCGTGCATGGCGACATCAAACCGGCCAACATGATGATCGACTCGCGAAAGCGAATCAAAATCGGTGACTTCGGTTTGTCGCGACGAGTCAGCGATGAAGACGGCAGCCTGCTCAAGGGCACGACCAAGTACATGGCTCCGGAAGTCATGTCTGAAGACTTCGGCGAAGTGGGGCCGGCCAGTGATCTTTATTCGCTCGGCTTCGCCGCTTACGAGTTGATGTGCGGGCCGAATTTTGAATCGCTGTTTCCCGGCCTCAACGCGTTCGGTCGAGATCGCCAGATTGGCTGGATGATGTGGCACGCCGCTCCGGATCGAAAACTGCCTGAGATTAGCCGTGTTCTGGAAGGCGTCCCCGAAGACCTGGCTCACGTCGTCCAGAAACTCGTTTCCAAAAATCAGTCGGAGAGATATCAGTCAGCAGCCGACGCTCTATCGGACCTGCAGATCGACATCAGAATTATCAAGAAGGGCACTGACTCGTCCGACGAAGAACCGGCGGACTCGACGCGGCGAAATGTGGCCATCGCCGCGTTCTGCGGAAGCCTGATCCTCAGCCTGGTGATGCTGTTCCTGCCGGGCAACTCGGGCGACGAGAGAAAAGTCGTCGACACGGGAGTACCTATCGAAGGCGTCATCGGTCGCGTCGAAATTGATCGAGGCTTCTTCACCATCACCGGCTCAGACGGCGTCCCGCAGGAGATCAGGATTGGCAGCTCGCCAAAGATTCTGCTCAACGAGAAGACTTACATTACGTCTCGCGATTTACAGCCGGACGATCATGTCACTATCAAAAATTCAAAGAACGATGACGGTCGCGACATCCTCGAAATTGCCGTTTCGCGGCCAGACGAAAGCATCGGATATCTGACGGAGGTCTTTCCAAATAATGAGCAGGTCACGGTTCAGATTACCGAAGGAACCAAACGCACGGAGCTGACGGTTCGCGCTACCGAGACAACACGAATTCTGCTCAACGGCGAGCGCGCTCTGCTCGACGATCTGAAACCTGACGACCAGGTCACTGTCCGACACGTCCCCGATCCGAAGCTGGCTGCCGCGCGAGCTGCCACTGAAATTATCGCTCTGCAGAAACGCAAGCTGAGCGGTTTTCTGCGAGACGTGCTGGCTTCATCGCTGACGATCGAAGTAAACCGCCAGGGAAAAACTGAACTGATCAAGTTACCTCTGGCCGAAGAGTGCGCCGTTACGGTCAACGGAAACAAGATTGTTGATGGTCGAATTCTGAAACCCGGCGATCTTGAAGCCGGAGACCGCGTCACCGTCGTTCACCACTCGGACATTGTCGAAGTCAACTCGCTGCGTCAGTTTCTGCACACCGGTAAGCTCCTCGAACTTCAGTCAGGCAGTTCCACTCTGATCGTCAGCGACGGTGCTGCTGACCGAAAAGTTTTTGTCGCGTCAAAGGACTGTTCGATCACGATCAACGGACAGCCGGCTCAGCTTGCCGATCTGCGACGCAGCGACAAGGTCGAGCTGAGTTACGACAGCACTCGCGAACAGAACGATGTTGCGGCCATCGATGCCTTGCGACCGGTCAACGAAAACCGATTTGCCATCGTGATCGGAAATCAGAATTACGATGACAACACATTGTCGAAACTCGAATGGACGGCTTCCGACGCGAAGCTTCTGCACGAGACACTGCAGAATCGATACGGTTGCCAGCCTGACAACACGCTGTTGCTGGTCGACGAAACTCGCGTCCGCATCGAACAGGCTATTCCGGACTGGCTGGGCAAGTCAGATGTCGCCAGCGAAGTGATCATCTTCTTCGCCGGGCACGCATACGTCGACGACGACGGGCTGTCGTTTCTGGCGGCGAAAGATTTCGACCTCTCGCGCATCGCCGAATCCGGCATCTCGCTGAGCTGGCTGCGCGAACAGCTCGAAGGCTGCCCGGCTCGTGAAAAACTGCTTCTGCTGGATTGCTCCCGAGTCGGTGAAGGTGCCGATCAGCAGCGTCAGCTCTCTGCCGCTCGACTGATTGAGTCGCTGAAGCCGGAAAAAGATCCGGCAGAATTCCGCTCGACCTGGGCCATTGCTTCCAGCACGGCTGATCAACGTGGACTGGACTGGGCCGAGAAGCAGCACGGCCTGTTCGGCTGGTTCGTCGCCGACGCATACTCGGGCAACGGCGACCGGAACCAGGATGTGCATCTCGAACCAACAGAACTGTTCGACTATCTGCGAAACGAAATGGCTCAGGTGAAGGTCGGCGAAAATTTACAACTCCCAAAACTGTTTCGGCCGGACGCGACTCCGCCCGAACAGGATCGCCTCACGCCCGCCGCCAAAGAAGCCATCAAAAAACTGCTGGCGACCTACTGGGAACCGGGGCCGCGTCGAGGAGTCCCCGTAGCCGCGCAGGCCGAATACCTCACAGCCAGCCGACTGGTTGGCGACGAGCCGGACGCTCAGATTACGTGGGCACTGATTCAGCACCGGAATCGCGAAGACCGCGAAGCTCAGAAATATTTCGAGCGTGTAAAACTTTCGCACCCTGAAAATCTACTTCCGTACGAGGGACTCGCGTGGCTTCAGGCCGACCAGGGGCGTTACGCAGAAAGCCTGACTGAACTGACAACACTGCTGCGAAAACTGCGAGGCGACGATCCTGACGAGCCAGCCGTCTTTAACGAAAACGCTCGCCGAGTCGTGGCCTTTGCCGGTGGCATTCGCGAATTCGCCCTGACGATTGCAGACGCTGCCCGACAGCCTTCGCCCGCCATTCAAATGAAACTCGACGAAGTGATTGCCGCGTTCGGTGACGAGGCCGTTTCGGTTCATACGTCTGCCAGAAAAGCAGTCAGCGATAAAGTCGCCGACTACGACAGCCAGCTAACGGAGGCTAAAGGGACCAACCGCGCTACTCTGATCGAACTCGAACGAAAACGAATCGAGAAATACGTGAGCTACGACACCACCGCCGCCCGGCGAACGATCATCGCCCGGCTGGATGAAGATTGAAGACTGCTCGCAAGGTGGCATCGCGGGCAGTTCAAGGCGGAAAGATTCTGAGAATTTCGCCAAAGACGTGAAAGACGTCCTCGTCGTTGCCCGTACTGACTGTGGAGCGACTCGCCAATGAACACAGTCAACACAACCAGGCCAAGCCTGCTGGTTCGCATCAGAGATCTGCGGGACGAGATGGCGTGGGGCGAGTTTGCCCGGCTCTACACGCCGTTCATTTATCGCGTTGCCAGGCAAAGCGGACTTCAGGACGCGGATGCTTCGCTGGTGACTCCGGATTTCAGACGGACGGAATTTTGCCTACCTGATCAGCTCAGAAAAAACGTCCACTCTTGAGTATTCGAATCTCGTACCCGAAACAGTTGGCGTGATATTAGAAGGGCCAATGGCATTAATTGTACTGCGATTTCGTTCACACTTCACAAACTGCATCCACTTGATCGATATCATTAGGGCACTACTGTTCGTTTGGTTAATTTCTGGCAACCACAGAACTCATTCATCTGGATTACAGCATGGGCCAGCAATCGCGTCTTGTAAAAATGCGTATTACGAATTTCGGATGTATCGGTTCAGAAGGCCTTGAGGTTGCACTCGACGATATTGTGTGCCTTGTGGGTGCTAACAACTCCGGCAAATCAACAGTTCTTCGCGCCTACGAGGCAGCCGTGAAGAAGACTGCACTCCTCGCTGGTGAACTGCATGCCAAGGCCGCAGACGCACCCGCGGAAGTTGAACTATGGGTCCACATCCCGCCCTCTGCAGGTAATGTTGATGAAAAGTGGAAAGCTGAAACCAATGGTGCTCTGCTTGTCAGGTCACGATGGCAATGGAGCAAGGAAGGCTGTGCGCCGGTTCGAATGACTTGGGATCCCGAAACCAAAGAATACTCTCCAGATGGAAAGGCTGGCGGCGCTGATGCTGTTTTCAACAGCCGACTCCCCATTCCCTTTCGTATTGGTTCTTTAGAAGACCCGGAACAAGAACACAAGTTGCTTCTGGATCTTGTCCTGCAACCGATCAAGGAACGCCTGGCCGCAGCGATGAATGATGAGGGGTCCGAACTGCGACGACTCATTCGTGAACTTGAAACGGAGACTCAGAAGTCCGTTCTCGAATTCCGTGACGAAATCAATGAAATCTCCAGGAAAGTGAATACATCATACCAGCGTGTCTTCCCCGAGAGTCAGGTCACACTGCGTCCAGGGATTGGCGACCTTAACATCAAACCAGAAGACGCGCTGATTAAGGGGACTCGGATCGAGTTGGCTGAGGGCGGCCATGAGGCTGGTTGGCAACGTCAAGGCACCGGTTCGCAAAGAGCGCTTTTCTGGTCAATGCTGGAAGCTCGGTCAGAACTAAAGCGGATCAGTGATGCAAAGCTTGCGGAAAAGAAGAAACGGACGGACTCAGAAAAAGCAATTAGCAAGCTTGAAGCTGCAAGGGACAAGGCAAAAACAGATAGAACCAAGCAGGCAAAGCAGGAAGAAATTGACAACCTCAGGATTGAACTTGAATCTGCTCAGAAGGACAATCAGATACAAGACACCTTTCTCCCTGGCCATATGCTCCTGATTGACGAACCGGAAACAGCACTGCACCCTGCGGCGGTTCGTGCCGCACAGGACCACCTTTACAAGCTGGCGTCCGATGGCGGATGGCAGGTAATGCTGACGACTCACCATCCAGCATTCCTCGATCCATTGCAGGATCACACGACAATCATCCGATTGCACCGTCAATCTCAGGCCGCCGTTCCCAATATATATCGATCCGAAGAGGTCAGTTTCTCGCCCGAGGAAAAGCTGAATCTAAAGAGTCTCCTTGCGTTCGACACAGCAGTCGCCGAGATGTTTTTCTCACCGCGTGTCGTAATTGTCGAGGGTGACACGGAACTTGCCGCATTCACAGAAGTGATGCTGAATGCGCCATTCGACTATCCAATAGAGCGTCGTCCGTTGATCCTTCGTGCTCGCGGGAAATCTACAATCCTGATATTGATGCGGATGCTTGAACAGTTCCGCGTCGACTTCGCAGTTCTCCACGATATCGACTCGCCACGTACAAAGGGCGGCAACAGAACGAATGGTCGATACACGGACAACCGAAATATCTGTGATGCCGTAGTTTCGGCGCGTTCCCACGGTCTCAAAGTAGTTCACCGTTGTTCGTGTCCCGGATTCGAAACTCATCACGGCATGTCGCTGCCTCCATCAGACAAGCCTTTTCATGCCTGGCAGTCGATTCGAGAAAGCGACGTTGTGCGTGAAAGTGTCACCAACGTCCTGAACGATCTTCTCAATGGCGATGGTGAACCAGACATTCCGGAAGATGGATCGAAATTTGAGACTGCTATCAAAGCATGGGCAGCAAAGAATGCAGCAGGCGATCCACGGTATTCATTCAATGAAGACTGACGAATAAAAAGAATTGAAGATGTACAACCTTATCCAGCCAACTCTTGATACGACTTCGGATTGCGTTATGCGATCAGGCAATAAGTGTTGATTCTCTGGTCACTTCATTTCGAGAACTTGACTCGCTCTGTTCCGGACGCGGTCCGATTTTGAACAGGATGTCCAGGATGCAGTAGAAAGACGGGACGAGAATCAGCACAAGCACCGTTGACATCATGATGCCGAAGCTCAGGCTGGCGGCCATGGGGATAAGGAATTGGGCCTGCAGCGAAGTTTCCATCAGGATAGGGGTCAGGCCGGCGACGGTTGTGACTGACGTCAGCAGCACGGGACGGAAGCGGCGGCGGCCAGCGTCGATGATCGCATCGTGCAGCGGCATGCCGTCAGCCATACGGTGATTGATAAAATCGATCAGGACAATCGAATCGTTGACCACGACTCCGGTCAGGGCGACCAGTCCAAACAGGCTGAACATCGTCACGGGAAGCCCCAGCCAGAAGTGGCCAGCGATGGCTCCGATGCAGCCGAAGGGGATGATCAGCATGATCAGAATCGGTTGCAGGTATGACGTGAACTGAATCGTCAGCAGGATGTACATTCCGATCATGGCCAGGGCCAGACCGATCATGAGACTCTTAATTGAGTCCTGACTCTCCGCTTCCTGTCCTTCCCAGCGAACTCGGACACCGGGGTATTTCTTAAACAGCTCAGGCATGAAACTGGTTTTGAGATCCTCAACAATATCCTTCGCATTGGCTCCCTCGACCTGCTCGTTCAGATCGCTTTTGACCGTAATCGACCGAAGCTGGTCGACGCGATTGATCTCAGACGCGCTACGGGTTATTTCGATGTCGGCCAGCTCGGTGATGGGGTATTCGGCGCCGTCCGTTCCCCGGACGCGAATCTGGTCGAAGTTGGCCAGCGAGCGACGCTCAGCATCGGGATAACGGACCATCAGTTTGACTTCGTGACGACCGCGTTGTAGACGCATGACTTCGGCTCCGAAGTACGAAGCCCGCACTGTATCGGCCAGTTCGAAGAGCGGGATTCCCATCGCGCGGGCACGTTCCTTGATTTTGATGCGAAACTCGACCTTGCCCGGCGTTGAATCGTCGGCGACATCGTAGACACCGGGGTACTCGGCAAGGCGTCGCTTTGATTCTTCAACTGCCGCTTCGAGCTGCTTCAAATCTTCGTTCCGTGCCAGCAGTTTGAATTCGATTGGCACGCCGCCCGGCCCCATATTCGGGCTGTCGAAGATGACGCTGTCAGCTCCAGGAAAATCGCCCGCCGCTTCCCGCCATTCGGCAAGCAGCTCACTGCTGCTGATAGTGCGTTCGCTGGTGTCGACCAGTTCGAGGCTCACGCTGCCGATGTGACTGCCCGCGCCCTGAGGCATTGCGTCAGCGGGGTTGCTGGATTCGGACGAGCCAACCGTCCGATACATCGTTTTCAGGATCTGGCCACCGTCTGTTGACTGGTATTTCGCAACGACCGTTTCGATGGCGGCTTCCAGCCGTTTCGTCGCGGCATCGGTGACTGCACTCGGCGTTCCGTCCTGATAAACGATCTGAGCCCGAACATCGTTCTTGTCCAGCTTTGGAAAGATCACAAAGGGAATCATTCCGGCCTTCACAAATCCGAAGGACAGAATGAGCACGGTCAGCGCCAGGGAGACAACAATCGCCGGAAAGCGGAACAGAAAACGGACGATTTTCAGATAGACAGACTCGACGAACCGATCCAGCAGACGCCCGGAATGCTCGTTCAACCAGTTGAAAAACCAGACGATTGGCTTCAATGGGTAAAGAGCCCTGCCGACAACCCGGTAGAACGTGCTGTCTGAATGAGCCAGGTGGCCCGGCAGAATGAACGTGCTTTCGAACAGTGAAATTGCCAGCATCGCGATGATCGTGACTGGCAGAATGGCGATGAACTTACCCATGATCCCGCTGACAAACATCAGCGGCACGAACGCGATCACGGAAGTCAGAATGGAACCCAGCACGGACGGGAAAACTTCGATCGTGCCATCGATCGCCGCTTGGGTGAAGGGTTTGCCCAGCTCGCGATGCGCGTAGATGTTTTCACCTGTGACGATGGCGTCGTCGACAACGATGCCCAGAGCCATCATGAAGGCGAACATCGAAAGCATGTTCAGCGTTTGATCCATGTAAAGGAGAATCGCGCACGCTCCGAGAATCGCAACAGGAATTCCCATGGCGACCCAGAAGGCGAGTCGGAACTCCAGAAAGATGGCCAGCATCAGGAAGACGAGGATCAAACCCTGAATACCATTTCTGGCCAGCAGGTCCATGCGATCCTGCACGGCAATGGCGGCGTCTCTCCATGGGTGGAGCGAGTAACCAGCCGGCATTTCACGCTCGGCCGCAAACTTTCGAACCGTCGCCACAATGGTGAGCAAATCTTCGTTCGAAGTTTTATCGACAGAGATCACCAGTCCCGGCTTGCCGTCGACACGACTGATCGAAACGGTGTCCGCGAATTCGTCCCTGACGGTCCCCAGATCGGCAACGGTCAGTACCGCTCCATCTGTGCGAGTGACAAGTGGGATCTTCGCAATTTCGTCACCGGTGACCCTCTTGTTTCGGCCTCGCAGAAGAATGTTGCCTGACTCTGCCTTCAGCAGTCCACCTGGCAGTTCGAGATTCTCACGACGAATGATGTTGGCAACGCGGCTGAGACTCAGCCCGTGCGACCGTAGTTTGGCTTCGGAAATCTCAACGTCGATCTGGTACGCACGAGTGCCCATCAGGTTTGCCTGAGTGACCGTCGGCAGTTGCAGCAGGTCGTCGCGCACTCGCTCGGCGACTTCGCGGAGTTTCAGCTCGGCGTCGGGGTCGTCCGACTCCGGCCCCAGCACAGCCAGCCGGATCGCCGGCTTGCGCATCGTGATCTGCTCAACTTCCGGGTCTTCCGCCAGTTCTGGAAAGCTGGGGATGCGATCGATTTCGGAACGAACTTCGCTTAGAACCCGCTGCACATCTTTGACCGACGACTCCAGTTCGAGCATCACGCTGCCTGAACCTTCTGAAGCGACAGAAACCTGCTTCTTAATTCCATCGACTGATCGAACGGCCTCTTCGATCTTCAGACAGATGGCCTCTTCGACCTCTTCAGGACTCGCACCGGGGTAGGGGACGGCGATGACGATACGTTCGAGTTCGAACTCGGGAAACTCTTCGCGCCGCATCGACCAGAGACAGAACCCACCGATGACCAGCAGAGCGATCATCAGCGTATTCATGCCGGGCGAGTTTCTGACAGCCCATCGAATCAGGTTATTCATGGCGGCGATTTATGCGGGATGGAGTTTTGGGAGACGTTGGCAGGTCTCGTTCTGGGGGGCCGTGGTTCTATTTCGGAAGGTCGGGCATCCGACTCGCCGCTTGTGGTTGCGATGAGCCTGCCTTAGTTGCTGGCTTCGCATCGGTCACTTTGTCGTGCAGCCTTACCGGCTGGCCGCTGAGTTCTGTTGCAAGCGGAGAGGTAACGACCAGATCTCCGGCGCGCAGTTCGGAAGTGGTCGCCGGAATCAAAGCGAAGCCGTTAACCACTCGTGCCACTTTGACAATCTGACGTACCAGCTTTCCGTCGCGGACGAGCCACAGGACGTCGCCCGGACGCACGGCGGACTCGGGAATTTTTAACAGCGGGACGCGAGGATCGACGTGCAGTTCCAGGCTGACAAACATGCCTCGCAGTAAGGCCTGTGGAGCCAGCACAAGTGACGAGTTCTGCGAAGAACTTCGACGGGAAACTTCTGTCGGATTCTGCACGAGCACGCGGCAGCCAATCGTACGAGTTCGCTCGTCCAGCCCGGCGCCTTCATACCTGGTGAGTTTTCCGTTCCAGGCAAACCGCTGCCCGCCGAGTTCGTAAATTACCGTTGCGGGAACAGCTGGCATCCCTCGTGCGGCCAGCGTCGCTGCGCGGATAAACTGTTCGTCGTTTTCTTCAGTGCCCGTTCCGATCGCTGGAAAATCCAATGAGTCCACTGGTGGGGCATCGTGTTGCCACAGCCAGTAAAGCTCGTCCATCTGCAGGCTGCAGCTCACTTCAACCGACGAGTTGTCTTCCAGAGTTGCCAACGGCGATGCGGGTTGAACGTAGGAGTTTTCCTCGGCGGGGTCAGAGACAATCACTCCGCTGGTTGGTGCTTTGACTTCCGTCCGGGCGAGATCCAGCTTCGCCTTCGCGAGTTGCGTTCCGACCAGCGCAAGTGCGAATTCAAGCCGCTCCACACGCGACTCTTCAAGTTTCACCTGATTCTGCTGAGTGACCAGGGTGCGGCGCGAAACCTGCTCGTTCTGTTCGGCGATGTCGATGTCGGAGTCTGAAGCCGCGTTCTGATTTGCCAGCTTTCGGACACGCTCCAGTTCGCGAGTTCTTAGTGCCAGTTCGTCGGTCGCGACTTTGACCAGGGCCTTCGCACTTTCGATCTGCACGTTCAGCTCTTTGATGCTGGCCCGTGCCTGCTCTTCTTCGTGAGTCAACCGGTCAACGGCGAGCTGATATTCCTGCTCGTTGATCCGAAACAGCACTTCGCCCTTCTGGACAAACTTGCCAGCTCGGCAATGCGGCGACTTGTAAGTAATCCGCCCGGCTACTTCGGCTGACAAAGAAATCTCACGAAACGGCACCACAGAACCGTCCAGCTCGATCGTCAGCTCCCCGCCGTGTTCTTCTACCTCGACGGTTTCGACAAGCGGAGCTTCCTGTACCGGTCGAGCTCGGTCAGGCTCCTTTTTCAGTCCAAGGAGAAACACAAAACCACCGACGCCGGCACTCAAAATGAGCAGTGGGATGATGATTCGAAAGGCAATGTAGAGGCCGCGTGAGATCATAAGTCGGGTGAGGATCGAGAGTGGAAGTGCTGGAATGAGCTGACATTGCGACGCCAGAGGATTGCCCTGGTGACGGTCCGGCAGTGAGAATTGTTGTCGGAAACCTTGCTCCGGCCAGAGGGGGCTCACGATACAGCACGGCGCGGGCAGTAGAAACGGCTGACGCAGCGTCGGTTAACGAATTCCGCAAGGACGCGTACGAGGTGGCCCGAAAATTGTGTCCCGTCGCCATAAGATTCCAGTTAGTTCCAAAATTACGCGCCCGGTGCTGAACCGACGAGCATCCGAGGTTGGGAATCCTGCTTCTCAATCAGTGCTCAAATGATGAAGCAAAACCTCGCTTCCTTCCCGTGCGTGATGATCGATCCTTAAACTGCCGAAAACTGCCGATTCACCCGCAAACGACGGTTCCTCGAACAATTGAATTTCGCCGATCTGCACACAAGGTCCGGCATCGTACTGCGAAAAGGCTGCTGAAATGGCTGACGAAGTTCCCTCTAACGAACCGACTGAGAACCAGCTGGAGAAATCCACGTCGTCGGAATCAGGCAATGATGTGTCGGAAAACGGCGATACCGCTCAATCCGTCGCCGATCCTGGTAGTCTCTCGACAGACGGGTTGCCCGAGGAGCTGCCGCCGGTTGAACCGCCATCTGCCAGCTTCATCATGCAACTTTTTCTGGTTCCAGGACTGATCGTCGCGGCGGTGATCGCGGTGTGGGCACTCTTCGGAAAACTGTCATCGAGTGAGCAGGACTGGCGACAGCTGGTCGCCGAAGTTCGCAGCAACAACGAACACCGTCGCTGGCGCGGAGCAACCGGCCTCGCACAGATGCTGCGGTCCGATGTCGAACTCGGAGAATCAGGAAACCAGCTTTCGACGAATCCTCAGATCGCCAAAGAGCTGGCAACGTTGCTCATCGAACTGCTCAACGAACCCAATCAGGACGCGGAACTGACCAGCCAGCAGTCGTTTCTGGCGAGAACACTCGGCTGGCTGGACTCACTGGATGACTCCGTGCCCGCGCTCATTCAGGCAACCGACGAGAAACACGAAACCATCGTCCGGTCAGACGCGCTACGGTCGATCGCTCTGATCGCAGGTCGGGCGAAGGACAATGGAAAACCGCTCGACCGATCTGAAATCACGGATCGGCTGGTTGAGGTGTCGCAGGACACCGACCCGCTGATTCGCCAGGTCTGCGCCTTCACGCTGGGCCTGATACCTGGAGATCGCGTCGACCAGCGACTGCGGGTTCTGGCCGAAGATCGCGACCCGAATACCCGTATCAATGCAGCGATGGCCATGTCCCGCCGGGGAATGGCGGAGGCGTTCGACGCGCTGCTCGCACTCTTGACAACAGCTAACGAACCCGTCGATCCGGCCACGATGGAAGGCGATACAGAAGTCGAGAAAAAGATTCGGGCACGCAGCCAGGAAAATATGAATCAGGTCGTTCTTGGCAACGCACTCACCGCTCTGCGAGATCTCGCCAAAGCTATCACAGACGAACAACGCCAGCAGGCAATTGCTCTTTGCAAACCGTTGTCCGAAAACGCGACGAACATCAAAATCCGCATCGAAGCCGGTACCACGCTGAAAACGCTTTCCGGCAAAGAGTAACAGGTTATGGCCAGAGAAATCGCTGGAGTTCTGCCGGTCTTTCAGACTCCGTTTCACTCGGACGAGTCCATCGACTTTGCGACACTCGATCGCGAAATTGACTGGCTGTTCGGCAACGGTGCTGACGGCGTCGTCATGGCGATGGTTTCTGAGACGCTGCGGCTTTCGACCGACGAACGACGTAAACTGGCCACTCATGTCTGCAAGACTGTCGGTGACCGCGGTGTGACAGTCATCAGTGTCGGCTCAGAAAGCACCCACACATCGGTCGCTCTGGCACGCGATGCCGAAGCTGGCGGGGCCGATGCTTTGATGGCAATTCCTCCCGTCGCCACCGCCGCCACTGAATACGAACTTGCGGGCTACTTCGAGCAGATTCTCAAAGCCACATCGATTCCGCTGATCGTTCAGGACGCCAGCGGCTACGTCGGTCGCCCCATGAGAATCAGCCTCCAGGCTGCCCTGCTCGATCAATTTCCGAACCGGGTTCTCTTCAAACCCGAAGCCGAACCTGTCATCGGGCGGCTCCGGGAACTGCTTCGTGAAACTGATGGAGAGGCCAAAGTCTTCGAGGGCAGCGGCGGCATGCATCTGCGGGAAGCATTCCCGCACGGCATCGTGGGGACGATGCCCGGTGCTGATCTCACACCAGCCGTGAGCCAACTCTGGGCAGCACTTCAGGCAGCCGACTTTGATCGAGCAGACCGAATCTCAAATGCACTGATGAAACTGGTGAGCCTGCAAACGAGCCTCGACGCTTACCTCGCCGTCGAGAAACACCTGCTCTGTCGACAGGGTGTCTTCCGGAATTCAGTAATCCGCGGCCCCGTCGCCTTCCATCTGGACGACGAACTTAAAACAACCGTCGATGGCCTGTTCGACGACTTGTGTAACGCGGTGACTTCGTAGGGCACGCCGAGACCGGGCAGTCGGGCTCGTCTTGACGTCACCACAACGGCTTGCCATCCACGACCGCTCACACAGTCCGAGGTTCGGCTGCGTTGCAGAGTTCTCGCGCGAGCGCGGCCGATGTGTCGATACCGAGCGTCAACTCGACGGACCAGCGACCGTCTTCGGGGACGACGAATTCCCAGTGAGGCACGACGCAACATGCCTGATGCACGGTTTCGAACCCGCCTTCCGACTGGCTGACTGTTTCGATGGGGAACGCCCAGCAGCTGCACGGCATCGGGAAGTCGAGCGAAACGTCGACGCCGAGCCACTCGTCGACCAGGCCGATACGTTCGCAGTGCGGCTGATCAAGGGTTTCGTCAAGCCGGCCGAGTCTCTGCCCCGAGTGATCGTAGTAGTAGCGATCGTCTGCTCCACCAGGCAGGCCGGCAAGATTGAATTCGACGGCAAAGTGAATCGGCATCCCGACCGGCAGGTCTTCCAGGTCGTAGCGAATCTGCAGCGACGCTCCTTTTGACGTTTCCAGGACAACCGACTTGGTAACCTGTACCGAGTATGAAGCAAGTGCCGCTCGGCGAGCGAAACACGCTTCCACTCGTTCGCGCGAACGCTTCAACAGCGACTGATAAACCCCAGTGTGAAAATCGCTGACGTGGCCGCCGCCCAATCGGAATTCATCCAGAGACAGGCCGGGCTGCAGGAAGTGATCAACGAGAGCTTTGCGAGGCCACTCGTCATAGACGATTTTCTGATCAAGGTTTTCCTGCTTGCACTTGATTTCGCCTTGAATGCTGGCCGCGTTCAGGTCGTCACCGTTGCCGTCCGGGTTGGCGGCCTGACGAATCGCTTCGTGGTAGATTTCCGGTCGTCGGTTCAGCGTAGCCAGCACGTTGTGCCGGATGGCCCGGATGTCGAGTTCGTAAAGATGCCCGCCGACAGCCGGTGTGAAATACGCGGCCAGCCGATCTCCAGCGATTCGCACTTCCGGTCGTGCGTCGAGGTTGAAATCTTTCGCTTCAACTTCCACCCAGCGGTCAGTCGCTTTCCAGACTGTGCCGTTCGACGCGGCTTTCATCGCCCGCTCGACTTTTTCGAGAATCGTATCGGCAGCGATGAACTGCGTATAAACCGCGTGTCGAAGATGAGGCAGGTAGAGGCCGCCGAACGCTCCGTGCCAGTAGGAGCAGTTGCATTGTCCCCGGTAGAGTGCCGTGCGGGCTTCCGCCAACCGGTCTGCGAATTCCCGGTCGGTGTCGGCGATGGTCAGCTTTTCGAGTCGTTCGCTGATGCCGAGCATCCGGCAGTACATCTCGTTGGCTTCAGGATACTTGTTGCGGAAGTTCCGCCAGAAGCCGCCGCGTACAAAGTTTGAAAGTTCCGGCCAGTCCGGGTCGTTTTTTTCTTTGTCTTTGCGTAGTGAGAGCAGCACTCGTTGCCGTTCGGCCGGCAGCACCCACTCGGTCATTTCGCGATAACTGCTGTCGGGGAGGTATGTTCTTCCGGCAGGCATCAGGTTTTCGACGCACTCAGCCAGCGTGACGACTTTCAGCCACTCGCCATTGTCCTGCAGGAGCTGGAAGAATTCCCGCAGCCAACCTTTTTCGAAGACGGCTTCTTTCGTCCCGGGCCAGGTTCCGAACTTCTCGCCGTCGTCGCCGAAGACCGCGACCGAATTCGGATTGCGTTCGAACTGCTCGCGCAGAATTTCGATCGACTTGTGGACGTCGTCAAACGGGATGGCGTATCGCAGCGGTTCTGAGACCGGGAAAATCTGCAGCAGGCGACCTTCGTCTTCGGTCAGAAACTGCGACGTCAGTTCTTCCGGCGTGTGACCGGCGCTGCGGAAGTGCGAATCGTCCAGGACGGTGTACTCGATCCCGGCGTCGACGATGTCCCGAGCGAATGATTGTTCCCAGACACGCTCGGGCACCCACATGCCGCGGACGGGCTGTCCGAAGAGACCCTCCAGATAACGTGAATACTGCTGGATCTGACCGATGCGGTCTCGCTGCGGAATGCTGGCGAGGATCGGTTCGTAGAAGGGACCGCCGATGATTTCGATCTGGCCTCGGTCAGCGAGCGAGCGAATCTGGTCGAGATATTCTGGTCGGTGCTCGACGAGCCATTCCAGCAGGCTTCCGGAATTGTGCAGCGTGATGGCCAGGCTGGGAAATTCGGCCAGCAGATCCAGAAACGGCTTGTAGCTGTCCTGGTAAGCCTGCTCGAAGACGCCGTCAAAGTTGCCAATCGGTTGGTGATTGTGGATCACCAGGGCCAGTCGAAGCTGAGACACTGCTCGGTCCTTCATAGAGTCGTTCCGCGAAGCTTACGCGTTCTGCACCGCAATCTCGCCACAGTATGCACTACCGGACGATTGTCGTCAGTATCGCAGACCTGACTTTCGCGACAAACCTGACAATGCGACCTGTGAGCCTCAGCCGCGTCTTTCCCACTTTCGCAGCTTTCCTGACCCGTTTGACCGGACCTTGCGAATTCCCAGCCAGGTCGTTGAAAGCGGTTGTCACATCCGGAACGGGTGGATCGCACAGAAACGGGGGAGTGGGCGTGCGGATTCAAATTGTCCGAGCCGCGCTTCGGATCGTGAGCGGAGGATGAGGTATCATATGCCTGCTGCGCACAGCCATTCTGGCTGTGTTGTCACCCAGGCAACACAAAGAAGCTACCGCTAGAGGTCGCCCCAGGGTTTGGGGTCGTCGCTGGCGGTGTTCCAGCTGTTCCAGACTTTCCAGAAGTCGGGCAGGTCGTCTCCCCAGGTTTTGACGGCGAGGTCGTACGCGTCGCCGAGACGGATGCCGGTGAATTCTGCCTCGGCTCGACCAGACCTGGCGGCCAGCTCGGCGATGGCCGTTTTCAGAGCAGGTGAGGCCGTCTTCGGGTTGAATTCGTGGTCGGCTGTTGAATCCATGATTTACGCTCAGCCTGTGATTTCGAGAAAATTCAGGACCGCCAATAACCGCTGATCTTCACTAATAATCAGCGAGGATTAGTGTCTATTAGCATTCCCGATTCGCCCGTTTTGAGTTTTCAGCAGCGGGCGTCTGAAATGCCGGAACGGTCGAGGAGTATGTTCCAGCCTGCTCTGAAATTTGAAATCAGTCGATCAGTTTGGTGATTGAATATTCGACGATGCCCTTTGCACCGGCGGCTTTCAAAGCCGGGACGATGGTACGGACAGTGGCTTCGTCGACGATTGTGTTGACGTCAACCCATTCCGGATCGGACAGCGACGAGATTGTCGGAGTCTGCAACGCTGGTAACTGGCCGAGCAGAGATTCCAGATCATCCTTACGGACGTTCATCATCAGGCCGACTTTGCCTTCGGCATTCAGGCAGGACTGAAGCATCAATGCGATGTTTTCGAGCTTCGACTTCTTCCACTCGTCTGTCCAGGATTTCTGGTTCGCGATCAGGCGAGTTGTGCTCTCGATGACGACGTCGACGATTCGCAGGTCGTTCGCTCGGAGCGAGCTGCCGGTTTCGGTGACTTCGACGATTGCGTCGGCGAGTCGCGGCGGCTTGACTTCGGTCGCTCCCCAGGAAAATTCGACGTTCGCGTTGACGCCGTGTTTATCCAGGTAGGCTTTGGTCAGGCCGACGGCTTCGGTCGCGATGCTCTTTCCTTCGAGATCTTTTACTGACTGAACGGACGAATCTTCCGGCACGCACAGCACCCACCTGACGGGGCGTCGGCTGACCTTGGAGAAGACCAGTTCGCAGACTTCGTGAACATCGGCCTGGTTTTCCTGCACCCAGTCATGCCCGGTGATTCCCGCGTCGAGAATGCCCTGCTCAACGTAGCGTGCCATTTCCTGAGCACGGATAAGCAGACACTCGATCTCGGCGTCATCAATCTGCGGGTAGTAAGAGCGGGATGAAAACGTGATGCGATAACCCGCTCGCTGGAACAGTGCTGCTGTGGCATCCTGCAGGCTGCCGGCCGGAATACCCAGCTTCAGAACGTTCGACATCGGAACTCAGAAACCTCAAATCGGAGTACGTGGATGGGCGACCGAAGCGCGATCGCCCGCTGATTTTTCGGCATCCTACGAAAGGGGAGGAACATCGAACAGCCAACACCGAACATTGAACGGACGCGACCTACGTGGCGTCGTCCATGAAGCCGGGGATTGCAGTCAGGACGTGCCTCAGGCGGCTGAGTGCTCGGACGTAGCGGGCGCTGGCGGCCTGTTCGGTCATGCCCAGCACCTGAGCGGTTTCGCTGTTGGTCAGTTCTTCAAAATGCCGCATGGCCAGGACTTCGCGGTCAATGTCACTCATCGTGCTGAGAGCCGTTTCGAGCTGCGACGACAGTTCCATGCGGATGGCCGCGTTGCTCGGCGACGAAAGATGTCCGAGCAGATGGCGGGCCAGCGACACTGATGTTGACTGACTGCTCCAGCCGCCGTGGATCGAGATTTCTTTGGCGGCGCTGCGTTTCTGGGCTCCGACGTGGCGACGGTGCAGGTCGAGCATCGTCTGTGTCACGATCATGCGGAACCAGATGAAGGTCGATCGGGACGCATCGACGAGGAATGAATCGATCCGATCGATGGCCCGCATCCAGGCTTCCTGCAGGATGTCGTCGGCGTCGATGCGACCGGCGAGTCGTGGGTCCATCCGGAAATTGACCATCCGCCACAAGCGTGCTCGATGCACGTTGAACAGTTCTGAGAGCGCATCGGTGTCGCCTCGGATAACCCGATTGACGAGTTCAGGAGTTTCACTCGGCAGGCGGTCGTTCACGCTTCTGTCGATCCGTTTCGCTGTTGTTTCCGGAGCCTTCTGCGGCTTCCGGATTTCGATCCGGTCGCCCGTTGTCAGGACTGTCTCGCGGCGGACCTTTTGGTTTCTGTCGCGGTCCGCCCTGGTTCTGCCTGTCTGGTTTCTGTCCGTCTTGTTTTTGGGAGTGAGGATTCTCGTCGGATCCGCCGGGGCGACCGAAATCAGAGCTGTCGAATTCTGGCCTTTCCGGCCCGCCTGTCGCCCATGGAGTCAGTCTTGTTGCCAGTTCCCAGGCCGCCGCTGCTTCAGATTCCCGTCCCTTTCGCATGTAAAACTCGGCACGTCGGCGGTGCAGCATCGACAACATATCCGAAACCGGATTAGGACGATCGTCAAATTCTTCGATATGGTCGAAAAGACTGACCGCTTCATCAAGCCGTTGCAGGTAAATTTCCGAGTCTTTCAAACGCCATTCCAGCATAGCCGAATGCAGGAGTGCCCGGGCAAGCGAAAGTCGGTAAACCATTTGCCCCGGCCAGACTTCGGTGAGTTTCCGCAGGATTGAAATGGCCTCGTCGACCAGTTGCTGCGAACGGGGCAGCTGGTCAGGACTGCCCTGCAGTTCTGACAGTCGTCGCAGTGAATTCGCGAGCAGAATGCCGTACTCGGGAACGTTCGGGAATTGCTTTTGGAGCTTGCGGGCGATCTGGATCGAGCGCTGATACCGCGTTGCTGTCTGCTCAGGAGTTTCGTACCGCTGGGTTTCCCGTGACGACATCGCCAGCGCATCCGCCAGATGAAACCGGTAATCAGGGTTGCCTGGATGATCGTGCACGAGCTGCTGAAGAATGACGATGGCTTTGTTGAGTTCGACCATCGGGTCGCTCGCGGTTTCGTCACCCCGACCTCGAAAGCTGGGCGAGGCCAGCAGCAGCCGGGCCAGTTCCAGTTGATAGGCGGGCTGTTGGTCGTCTTCTTCAATCAATCCTTCCAGCAGGGTGCGAGCGTCGTCGCGACTGTTTCGGATGAGTTTCTCCATTTCCATCGGCGGTCCGTATCCGGGGCGCGGTCCTCGTCCACCGCCACGAGGATCGAAGTCACCGTGGCTATCGCCACGCTGCGCCCTGGCCGAGTCATCCCGGGAATCACCATGATCGGGCCGTTTGCCGCGATCTCGAGATGCGGTGAGAAAGTCTGAGCGTCCGTCGTCGCGCGAAGACGCATCTCCTCTGCGGTATCCGCTGCGTCCGCCACGATACGGCGACGCGTCCGGTTTTCCATCCGCTGAATGTCGCTGTGGATCTCTCGATCCGGGATGTCCACCACGGGGACCGCCCGCGTTTTCTCCGCCAAACTGTCCGCTCATACGACTAGGGATGGCTGCGAAGGAAATCTTTGTTTGAGCCAGAAGAAATCGAGTTTCCGGCAAAGACTTCACTTCGTCCGGGAGACTGCTCAGGTAGCTGACGGTTGAGTCGTAGGCGGCGACTGCCGACTTCGGATCGCCAGCGTAGGCAGCGGTGTCCCGGATCTGGTTGGAAATGGCGGCAACGGCCAGTGTCGCATCGTAAGTTGCCGGAGTGTCCGGATGACTCAGAATGTCTTCGAGACTCGGATTCAGCTCGCGCAGGCTCAGCACCTGATACTGGGTTCTGGCATTTTTGTAGGCGGCGATTGCTTCGTCGCGACGTCCGAGCCGCTGATAAATATCTCCGACCCGGCGTTGAGCTTTCGCTGTTTGAGCGGCCACCTCCGGCGATGCTTCATTTCGGCTGGCGAAGTCGAGGTAAAACTTCAGCAGCCGTTCGAGCAGGTCAGCGTCAGCTTCGGTCACGACCGGAGTGAGATTCGCAACGGGTTGAGCCGTCTCACCATCTTCTGTTTCGATATCCGAGTTCAGATCCAGGTGCACGGACTGCGGAAGTCCTCGCTGCGAGATTCCGTCGACAATCTCCTCGAACGCCTGCAACGCCATCCGAAGATTATCCTCGGCGCGTTCGGCTTCGAGTCGGGTGCGGCCTCGTTCCTCAGTCAGATCCCGGTTGGCATTTTGAGCTGCCACCAGTCCCCAGGTGGAAAGTGCGGCCACAGTCACAAGCAGAATGGCCGTTGTTGCGGTCGTCCAGGCCAGCGCCGGGTTGCGGCGTGCCCAGCGCCAAAGCTGTTCGGTCGCGCTGAAAGGACGGGCCTTGATCGGAAAGCCCTGGATGAATCGTTGCAGGTCTTCGGCCAGTTCATCGGCGGTCTGGTACCGATCTTTGGCATCGTGCGCGGTCGCCTTCAGAATGATCGTTTCGAGATCCTGAGGAATTGCCGGGTTGATCGCGCGCGGAGACTTCGGGCTGGCTTCGCTGATCTGCTCAATGATTCGACCACGGATCGACGCATCATGCGCCGGACGAAACGTCAGCAGTTCGTACAGCGTCAGGCCCAGGCTGTAGACATCGCTGCGGTGGTCAAATTCACCAATCACCTGCTCGGGCGACATGTAACGCAGCGTGCCGAGCAGGTCGCCGGTCTGAGTCAGCTCGTTGTCGTCCGCGATTCGGGCCAGTCCGAAGTCGACCAGCCACACCGTGCCGGATCGATCAATCAGCAGATTCGACGGTTTGATATCGCGATGCCAGACACCATGCCCGTGTGCGTAGGCCAGTGCCCGGGAAACCTGAATGCCGATCCCGGCAACAGCGTTCCAGTACTCGCACGTTGGAAGCAACGCCGACAGCCGTTCGGTCGCTGACTGAAGCGTTTCGTGCGGCGGTCGGTTCGCGGAACTTGAATCGTCTGATCCAGACTCGATTTTTGTGTCTGCTTGCCGAGCGTTTGCTTTGTCGACGGCGTCCGCGAAGTCCGGTTCTGATAGCTTCGCGAGTTCTTCCCTGGTTTGTCTGACGGTCACCGCGAATTCGTCGTCGCCCTCCGATTCCTGTTGAGCTTGAATTGACGATTCGATTTGCACTTCACTGGGAACTGGTTGAAGGAAACCCGAAGCGTCGGCGAGGCATTCAGACGGTGAGCCGTTGCTGGAAACTGTCCCTTGCTGACACTTTGGGTTGCCTGCTTCTGAATGTTCCGCACTGATATTTGGAGTTGATGACGGAACTGTGCGTCCTTCCGACCGGTTCCGCAGCCCGGTGACGACCTCATTCAGCGGTTCGCCCTCGATCAACTGCATGACGTAATAGTGCAGCCCCTTTTCATCACCGACTCCGAACACGGGGACGATATTTGTGTGATGCAGCCGTCCGACGGTTTCGGCTTCGCGACGGAACCGGCGGATCGACTTCGGCGAGTCAAACGTCGTGGGCGATAGAACTTTCAGAGCAACGTGACGCCCGAGCGATTCCTGCTCGGCTTCGTAGACGACTCCCATCCCACCGTGACCGATTTCACGAATGATGCGGAAGTCGCCGAGCTGTTGCAGTCCGCTGATGGCCGACTGCCGCTCGAACGAGTCGATGCGTGACTCCTCTTTCTGCTTAAGCTGTTCCATCATCGCGACAGCCGGCAGCAGTTCTTTGAGCTCCTCGGCCTGCTCGGGAAACCGCTGAACGTACTCCGTGACCGACGGATATTCACCGTTGCGATATCGTTCGGCAAATTCGTCAGCCGCGACATCGACCGGGTCGCGATCGTCGTTGACAGTCGATGTTTCGCCATCCACGGATGCGGCGGATCGGTCGTCATTCACGATTATCTTATCCCGCAAGGAAAGGCGACGGTCGCCACCTCTCTCGCAAGGAAAGGTGACTACTGGGGCCGGGTGAGGAATGGTCTGCCCAATTTGATCACTCAGTTCAGGTGATGGAGAAACGTCCCCAGCACCCGCGGCTGAGACAGCGACCTCTCGCCCAAGGGGGAGAGGTCACGGTTGCTGCTTAATTTCCGTGTGGTGTCTCTACTCTGTGAATTCGGCCGACTGAGAGTCCGCCTCCAGCACCTGTTTCAGACGTTTCAAAGCCCGAACATACCGATTGCTCGCCGCCGTCTTCTGAATTCCCAGAATTTCGGCGACTTCGTTGTTGCTGAGTTCTTCGAAATGCCTCAGTGCCAGAACTTCGCGATCGGTCTCGTCCATACTGTCGAGCGCTTCGCGAAGTTGAGCCAGCCGTTCGCCTCGCATCGCCACGTTGCTGGGAGACGTCAGATTTCCGGCAAGCTGAGCAGCGATCGAGACCGACGTGTCGCAATTCCACTTTGCAATGGAAACTTCCTGCGAGACATTCCGCTTCTGAGCGCCCAGATGCCGTCGGTGAAGGTCAATGATGATCTGGTAAGCGATCTGCCGAACCCACACAAAGAACGGCACCGCCGGGTTGCTGGTGTAATCTTCGATCCGCCGGGACGTTTCCAGCCACACATCCTGCAGCACGTCTGCCGTGTCGATCCGTCCATACAATCGCCGGTCGAGCCGAAAACGTACCATCCGCTGGAGCTTGTCGCGGTACTGCGAAAAGACTTCAGCAATCGCGTCGGCGTCTCCCGACTTCAGCTTTTCCAGCTCTTCCGGCATTCAACTGTCCCAGCAACTCTGTGAGAAACGCCGACCGGCCGTCTGCCATCGGACGAAGCGGCCAGTCTGATTCCCGAAGGTATGAACCGAATTGCCAGCGTGACTGTCCACACTGTTGAGAGCAAGTCAACTCGGAGATGAGTGGTGGATTCACCGAACCTGAATCAGGGGAAGCATTTGCGTAGTGTGGACGCCGCCCGCCAACTGGGCCTGTTTTATGGTGGCAACGCCCATCCTGTATGTCTTGTCCGACCTGATTGATTCCTGGGCAACTCACAAGACGATGGGTTTTCTGTTTGGTACTATCCAACGCAAGCTGCGGACGCGACAGATTCAGCGTATGTTTACCCGGTTGCGACAGCGGCCTCTCCCCTTGAGCAAGTTCAGAAGAGTGAGACGATGAGGGAATTCGTCAGTGCTAAACTTCACGGCCTTCGAGTTACAGGCAAGAGCCTCGAATACGAAGGCTCTGCGTCGCTGGCCGTCAGTCTGATGGAAGCGGCGGGGATCAGCCCGTACGAACGGGTTTACCTCGTCAATAAGTCTACGGGCTCACGCTGGGACACCTACGCCATCCCCGGCCGCGAGGGTGAATTCACGCTCAATGGAGCCGCCGCCAGACTCGGTGAAGTCGGCGACGAAATCCTGCTTTGGACCTTCCGCCAGGAAGAACGCTTCACCGGAGCCAACGTCGTCTTCCTTAACGAATTCAACAAAATCGAACGCAGTAAGACCTACCCCGCTGAAGAACCGTCGCCGGTCGAATTCTGAATCCAGCACAGATTGTCGGTGCGGATCAGAGTTTTGGTGATGCGGCCTGCTGCCAGACGGGTGGCACAGCCAGAATGGATGGGTCGCGAGGTGACAGGACGCCTCATCACCCGGATGCGATGTAGCTTGAAATTTTCGCCATTTCTCAAGAGCTGAGGGTAAGGCATCCTGTGCCTTCGGCCCCCGACCGATCCGGTCAGGCTGCTCGGCGAAATCTGGCGAGAACTTACTTTCGTTTCTTTGGAACTTTCGGAGCTGACGTTGTGTTGTTCGCCGGAATCGGGCTTTCGAAGCCGTTGTAAACTTCAGGCTTGATGCCGCGAGCGTGGCCGCCACCTCGAAAAGTGTTCGGCTGGTATTTACCGACGAAATCGATCGTCGAGTCCGCCTTGATCCCGTCTTCCAGACCGACCAGCCAGTAAGTCGCGTTGACCAGCATCCGGCGATAACCGTCATTGAGAATGTCCTCAGACGCTCCGTAAAGTGATGTGAAGACTCGCCCCTTCTGGCCGTTCTCACCGGTGTATTCGCGAGTCCATTCCGAAGCCATTGGAGGCTTAGAAGCATCTGGCTCGCCGTCGGCCTGCATGCTCATCAGCGGTTGAGCGATCGTCAGGATGTTCCAGTCATCCTGCGGCACGGCGTTGTAGCCGCCCGCCTGAACGTGGATGCTGCTGACCCCTTTCAGAATCGGATGACTGGCCTTGTCCGGGACGATCGTTATCCGAGTACTTTGCTGATGGTTTCTTCCGTAGTGACCAACCCAGGTCTGCCCCAGTACCTGGTGACCGAAACCCAGTTCGTAGCCTTCCGCTTTCGACTGGAAGTCGTACTTTGAAAAGACGCTCTCTTTGTTTCCGTACTTGAAGCCGTGAGTCGACGTTCGCAGTCCCATGACTGGACCGCCACGTTTCAGGTACGCATCAATGTGTTTCATCTGTTCGTCGGGCAGTGCCTGAAACCGCGTGAACAGGATCATGCCATCTGCTGTTTCAAGAGCTTCAAGACCGGGGATGTTGGATTCACCAGCCTTGATCTCGCCGTTCTCGTCCAGGCCGAACAGAACTGTGCAGTCGAACCCGTGGTGCTTCGCGAGAATTCGAGCCATCGCCGGCAGCGTTTCTTCACCTCGGTATTCATGATCGCTCGCGATGAAGACGAGATGTTTGCCTTTGGACAGAGACTTGGTTGCTTCGTATTTGACCGGGTTGGCCGACGACACAGGTTCCGCCGCCAGGGCAAGGTTCGAAACGAGCAGCAGCGAAATTTGAAGCAGAGTTAAACAGCGAATCATGGTGTTTGCTTTCTGTTTGGAGCCTGTTGTTAAGTCACTCGCGCCGTCTGCACACATCGGCTGGAAGTCGCAGCCTCGTTATAGCCGGTCCATAGGGCGCCCTTCGTCAGATCGCTGTCGTCGTTGTTAGATTTGCCAGATGCAACTGCAACTTTGACAGACCTGGCTGGGACTGCAACGTAGAAAATAGTCCCTGATGGGTGTCGCACGAGTTAACGACGAACAGAAGCATTTTGAGATTCTTTAATGCGGTCGATTCTGATTCTTCAGTGCCGTAGGGGGAGTCTCAAGACCGTCTGTCATATCAACTCGCGACGCAACCGTGCGTCAAGACGCTCCCTACGTCAGCGGGCGAGAGGATTGCTCAAGCTACTGGCCAGCCTTCGGGGAGTCCGCAGCGGTTGGATGTGCAGACTTCGGCGAGGGAGCTGACCTGGTCGCGGTGGAAGGGGATTCCTTCGGTGCTCCACTGATTGGAGCGTTCCCATTCCAGTTCGCCGGCGACTCGGACTTTATCGAAGCCTGTCGCCGCAGGCAGTGCTTTGATTGAGGCGACTGTTGCGTCGATTTCTTTGAGGAAGCGATCCGGAGCTCCGAAGTGGCTGGGGTCGATGACCTGGAAAAAGTGATCGGAACCTGGCCCGAACGGGTTTGGTGATTTGTGGATCGGAGTGCGGCGTCCAATCAACGCGGACGTCAGTGCGGAAGTGACAAAGCCTAACGCGGAACCTCGTGCGCCGGACATCGGCAGCAGCGTCTTTGCGGCGCTGGCATCGGTGGTTTCGACGCCGGACTCGTCGAGCGCCCAGCCAGGAAGAATCGGCAGGCCGAACATGCCCATTGATTCGATTTTTCCCCAGGATGATTCGGCGATGGCCGTATCCAGAACGAACGGCGCGCCGCTGGTCGGAATCGCCCAGGACATCGCGTTATTGGCCGTTCCCGGTTGAGCGCTGCCGTACGCCGCGACGGTCGCGGTACCGGTGCTGGTCGTTGCAAAGCCGATCATGCCTTCCTTCGCGGCGAGCATCGTGTAAACACCGGCTGCTCCGAAGTGCTGCCCTTTTTTAATCACAACCGTGCCCGTGCCGATTTCACGAGCTTTTGAAATCGCCAGCTCCATGCCTCGCGTCGCCGCAACATGTCCCATGCCGCCGCTGGCTTCAACGACCGCCATCGCCAGCGTTTCGCAGGTTGTTATCGACATGGCTCGCGGGTCGATGTCACCAGCGTCGATCGCGGCGACGTATTTGCCCAGCGTTCGGCTGCCGTGAGAATGGATGCCTCGCAGGTCGGCTTCCGTCATCCGCGCAGCGACAATGCCGGCCTCGACCTCAAACATTCCCTTTCGCACGAGCACCGTGACAATCAGTTTTTTGAGCACGTCGACTGGAACGGAAATTTCCTGGCCGGGATCGCGAGGAATGTCAGAAGTGGCTGAAGTCATGGTTTGATCTCTTGATGATGCCTCAAGGCAGTTCTGGCTTTGCGGTGAGTTTGATGAGTACTGAATATTTCCAGGGCCAAGGCGATCTCTCGGCACGCCTGGTTTCTCTGAGACGATACCGATTAGCCGCATCGACCGCCGAGCAAACGGGCTGACAGAACCTGCGGCACGGTACCAAACCAGGTTGAACGGCAGATTGGCGCAGATAAACCCGGATCAGGCAAGTGACCCGCAATCATCCTCGCCAGTCTGCGGCCTGTTTCGAAAACAAACGGAATTCTTTTCCTCAAATTCGTCTCCGGATTTTATGCCCCGCGGCGCGGTGACTTTCTGGTCAAACTCCCTACATTACGCACTCACGACGGGCGTGGCAGCGGTGTTTTGGCCATCATTCCGGCAGAATTCGCCGCCTCGAAATCAGGCGAGATCCCGTTTCGCTGTGAGGCGACAGTCACTGGACCGGTGCCGATGCTGATCGGTCGTCGCCATTTCCGGACACTCAGGAAGGTCGATTGAGCGACCGTTCCAGATCGATTTTGCAGGAGAACATCAGACATGGGGATTCGAATTCCACGGACAGCCGAGCATGTCGGCGACGGACACCCGGACAAATTCTGCGACCAGGTTGCAGACGCTCTGCTCGACCGCACGCTGGAACTGTGCAGCGAAGAATTTCTGCCGAGCGTTCGTCTCGCCATCGAATGTCTCGCCAAAGACAACATGCTGATCGTCACCGGTGAAGTGAAATGGACCGACGCGATCAAGCTGGGAGTCGACGTTCAGGAAATCGCTCGCGACGTCTGGCGAAAGATCGGCTACAGCGACTGCGGCCAGGAACTGACCGTCGTTGACCACATTCAGGCTCAGTCGGCTCACATCGCTCTGGGAACGGACACTGGCGGAGCAGGCGATCAGGGAGTCATGGTCGGGTACGCGACCGACGAAACTCCGGAAATGATGCCCAAAGAGTACGTTCTCGCCAGAGATCTTTGCGCCAGACTCGGAGAACTTCGCAACAGCAAGGCGATCCCCTGGCTGCGAGCTGACACGAAGGCTCAAGTTACAATCGACGCCGACGGAAACCCGACCGACTATATTGTCGCCTCGCAGCACGATGACCCGGAAAAATGTGGTGTCTCGCACGACGAAATGCGGAAGCAAATCTTCGAGCAGGTCGTGCAACCGGTCCTGGGTGACGGAATCGATTTCCGTCCGAACAAAATCAACGGTACCGGCCTGTTCGTCATTGGCGGTCCGACCGGCGATGCAGGCGTCGTCGGTCGCAAGATCGTTGTCGACCAGTTTGGCCCACGAGTCCCCGTCGGTGGCGGAGCGTTTTCTGGCAAAGACCCATCAAAGGTCGATCGTAGTGCCGCTTACATGGCTCGGCACATCGCCAAAAACGTTGTCGCGAACAAAGTCGCCGGCGCTAAAGAATGCACCGTCCACATTGCGTACGGCATTGGTCAACACCAGCCGGAAATGGTGACCGCCATGACCGAAACGGGTGAAGACGTTTCAGAATGGGTCAAGCAACAGTTCCCGGACCTGTCGCCCGGCTTCATCGCCAGTCATCTGAGCCTGCTCAAACCTTCCGGTTGGTCCTATTTTAAGGCCGCCAGCTACGGACATTACGGTCGGGATATCTTCCCGTGGGAAGCGGTCTCTTCCCTCTCGTAAGGATGCTATCTATTATGCCGCCGTCGCGTGCCGAACACTTCGCTCGGCACGCGATTTCGGTTCTTTCGTGAAGAACGGCAACAGCGAACTTTGCTCGTCGTCCGATGAAGGAAAGCCTGGTCGAACCAAATCGGCCCAACCAGCACCCTTCTCGGCTCAAAACGGTCCAGTCGGACGGATTCAGCCAGGCAGGTTCCGCCACACAATCAGAACACAATCGGTGGGGTAGCTCAGTTGGTGAGAGCGGCGGATTCATAACCCGCAGGTCGGGGGTTCAAATCCCCCCCCCACCATCTTTAACGGTCGCACGTTTTCGCGTGTGGCCGTTTCTTTTTGTACTGTCACGACTTGCGGCGATGGCTCATTTTGGGCCTGCGGAACGATACGGGGCAAAACGGCGTCAGGTGGCAGCGCCTGTGGCAGCGCGCTGCCACTGATTGCCCGCTCGATGTGCTCCGGAGTTACTGACAGATAGTGCTCCCTGGCCACGTCTTCGCTATTACCAATCCAACGGCAAACGACGTGAGTGGGAAACCGGTCAGACAACTCGGTCTGACGACTGGCTCGCAGGTTGTGCCAGAGCCGTGGCCACGGTTCCAGACCCGCTCGCTTGATGATCTTCTCGAACCGCGTCCGCAGGTTGGCGTTTGCCCAGCCCGCGCCGGATTTCAGCACGGGCGGTTGATTGCGGGTAATCACGAACTCAGAGCCAGCATCAGCACATTCAAAACACTCCAGTAGAAACGGACGAAGTTCGCCGAAGATCGGAATCTCGCGAACTTCATGTCCTTCCAGGTGTTCGAGCTTCGGACACGGAACGCGAATCAGATTTCGGTCCCAGTCAACGTCGGTCCAACGAAGGGGCAGTGCCTCACTCGGAACTCGGAGTCCGCCGAAGCGGTTCAAAGCGATCAGACAACGCCATTCAGCATCAGGGGCAAACTCGATAACACGCAGAATGATTTCCGGACTGACGATGTGCTTTAACTTCCGGTTGTTTCGTGAAACGATGCCCCGCAGGGACTTCCGGAATCCATCGAACGGATTCGCCGAAATCAATTGATGTCGCACGGCGTCCGTAAAGATGGTCCTGCATGAACTCAGCCGCCAGTCGATGGTCGTTCGCGAGTATTTCTTTTTGTGCATCCAGCGACCGAAGTCCACAACGTCGCCTTCGGTGATGTCTTCAAGGGGTTTCCCTGGCGTGAAGTGGTCCGTCAGGTTTGATTCAATTTGCCGATAGATCAGCATCGTTGCCGGCTTCAGGTCCGTCCGCTTCTTCAGGTACTCGGCAGGAAACATGCCTAATGTTACGCATGATCTGTCTTCAACGATCGGCTTCGTCTGCTCTGCCACTAAAGACTGGCGTCGCTCAACCTGCCCAACTTTTGCCAGCTTGCCAAAGAACACGTCATCCAGGCTGCGGACGAAATCAGCGTCTGCTCCTGGAACCCACGCATCTATCAACAGGATGCTGCTTCCGACGATCTCCATAAAGTCGACTCTGTCGCCGCCATCGAGCAGGCCGGAACAACAATAGCTTACCTGCCACCTTACAGCCCTGACCTGAACCCCATTGAACTGGCGTTCTCCAAGCTGAAAACCCCGCTGAGCAAACACGCCGAACGCACCCGGGAATCACGCTGGAACCGCATCGGAAAACTCGTCGACGAATTCACCCCCACCCAATGCAGAATCTACTTCAAACACTGCGGATACACTGAAAACCAACACTGAAAATGCTCTAGTTGCAGGCGAAATTCTCACGCGGTCACAATGCGTGACCAGAGCGACCTGATCGTGATACCCGTATCGAGCCAGCATGAAATCAAGTGCCGCCGCAAAAACGTGTTTCTCGGCGATCAGCAGACCATAGAGGGCACAAACTCGATTGACTCAATAAAGGTGGCAAACAATGACGATAGGGTGATGTGTGCCGGTTTTAACGGCTCATCGCCGAATCATATTTGAACGGTTGTGGCTGAATTCGATGAAAAAACAGAGTCCAGGATGGCGATTCATAAGATGTCGGATGGTGACGGCGTCAGCCTCCCTACTCGGCCTGGTCGCCGTTTGGCTTTATTTTCAGCCACCGGCGAAGGGGCAGGGCTACGCAAATACCTGGGTTCAAATGCAGCCTGCGGCGACTTCGCAGCAACGGCAAACTGCTGTAAACAGCTCCGGCGGATTCGTTAATAGGGAGCTGGCAGACACGCCTTCTTTCGGTCGCCCCTCCGAAGTTTCGCGAACATTTGTTTCTGAGAACTGGGCCGCCGCCGAGACCTATCCTCGCTCATCGAGTCAATCTACTCAAAACGATTCCTGGCAGCAGGCAGCGTCGCGTTACCCTCAGCGTGCTGTCGCTGGTGAGGGTAACTGGACCAGCGGACCTCCTGTCTCCGGAGTGCAGCAGGCTTCGTATCAATCGCCACCGAATCAGTCACATCCTCAAGGATTTCTCGTTCCGCCTCAGCCTGCAAACTCGCCGCTTGCAAAACCGCTCTTTCCGACGAATTCGCAGATTCTGCCGTCGGGGCCAGCGTTACGTTCCGGCGAGTTCGCATTTAACTTCAGTAACGCTCCGTGGGAACTCGTTCTGAAACAGTTTGCTTACCAGAACGGGATGTCACTCCAGATCACTCAGCCAGCGACTGGCACGTTCACGTACTTTGATGAGAAGCGTTATTCGACGTCTCAAGCTCTCGACATTCTCAACGACTATCTGCTGCCGCAAGGTTCGATACTGGTTCGACAGGCCGATAAGCTGACATTACTTGGAGCGGATTCATCGATACCCGACGGCCTGATTCCCTTCGTGCAGATACGGCAGCTTCCGGAGATTGGGCGAAACGAACTGGCGACGATCGCAATTCCCATGCGAATCTCAGATCCAGCCAGCGCTGTTGCTGAAATTGAGCAGTTGTTGAGTCGTGTCGGACGTGCCCAGTCGTTGTCCAACTCAAATCGAGTGATGATTACCGACACGGGGGCCTACCTCCGCCGCATCTTCGATCTGGTAACGGGTGCGGGAGTGGCGGCGGCAGAATCTCAGTCATTCGTTTATGAGTTACGCCATTCTGCGGCGGAAGAAGTTGCGAATGCGATCAACCAATTCTATGCGTCAAAGGGCTCGGAAGCAGGTGGTCGACCTGCTCATCACGCCGGTGGCCAGTCATCACAGGTTGTCGTTGCTGAGAAAACGACCAACAGTCTGCTCGTGCATGGTCAGGTCAGCGATGCTTCCGAAATCTACAGCATGATTCAGCAGCTTGACCGAGCCCCTCGTGAAGTAGTGATCCAGGCCGTGCTGGTTGAAGTTCAGTTGGGCAACACAGACGAGTTCGGCGTCGAACTGGGTTTTCAGGATTCCGTCCTGTTCAACCGCAGCGTCATTGACAATATCGTGACCGTCACAGAAACAGTGACCAGTCCGAACGGCACACAAACGTCGAACGACCGAATCATCTCACAGACGGCTGCGCCGGGATTCAATTTCAACAATCAACCACTTGGCAATAACGTCGCCATCAGTCCTTCCACTGTGGCGGGGCAGGCGCTCAGCAGTTTTGGTACTGGCAGAGTCAATGGCGATCTTGGTTTCGGCGGACTTGTTCTATCCGCCGGATCCGAATCGGTCAGTGTGTTACTGCGAGCTTTGTCGGCAAAGTTTGAAATCGACATTCTCAGTCGGCCTCAGATTCGCGCGTTAGACAATCACGAAGCGTTGATTCAGATTGGTCAGCAGGTTCCGGTTGTTGATGGAGTTTCGGTAACGGCTGTTGGCTCGGCGAACCCGGTGATTCGGCAGGATCAGGCCGGTATCATTCTGAAGGTTACGCCGCGGATCAGTCCGGAATCGCAGGTCATGATCCAGGTCAGTGCGGAGAAAAGTTCGTTCCAGCTGGCTCCTGGAACCGGAGTGCCGATCTTCACCGACGCGACCAACGGCAATGTGATCGAGGCTCCGGTTAAAGATATCACCACAGCCAATACTGCGGTCAGCGTGCAGAGCGGTCAAACGATTGTGCTGGGAGGCATGATCACCAAGGAAGACATCACTGTTGAACGCAAAGTACCGTTTCTGGGCGACATTCCAATTATTGGCAGGGCGTTTCGGTATGACCTCGAACAGTCTGAGCGACGGGAGCTGCTGATCTTTCTCACGCCATACGTCGTCGAAAGTCAGGCGCACTCCGAAGAACTGAAACATCGGGAGATCCAGCACGTTCATATGCCGGAATCGACAAAGGAATTTGATTGGCAGTTATACGGTGGCAGTTCCTATCAGCCGTGCCGCGAGCCCGCTTGCCAGGCCGATGGCACGGCTTCCGCGGATTGCTTCCCGGCGACAGGTCAAGCACCGTTTTCTGGCTCAAACGGATCGATCGGCACTTCGGGAAATTCCGTGATGACTGTGGGACATTCGCAACAGGCGTCATCAAACCACCAGCCGGTACAGGGGGCACCGCCAGCACCCGCCGCCAGTCAGGCAAATGCCTGGAAACCGTTTTCGACTTTCCGTGGAAGCACAGATTCTCGGCGAAAGCCAAAGAATACGGACCCGCCACAGAATACCGCCCCGCCACGGAATACGAGGATGCCACTTCAGTCGGGCTATTCAGATATTGGCGGGCCGCAGGCGACACCAGCCACAGAACCATTTCAGATTTATCTGCCACCGAGCCGCCGCTGAGCGACCGACTGTTCTCTCACCGCCAGAGCCTCTGGTGCTTTTCGAGCATCACCCGCCAGGTGCGATCGTCCAGTTGCTGGACTTTGAATAACATCGCCGAACGCATTCGGGTGTCGTCCGCTACTCCAGTTCTGCCAAATCGGAACAGCACCGATATATTCGGCACAGGTCGTTTTGGAGCACCGATTCGCACACGTTTCGTCCGGTCGACACCGGTCGCCGCTCCAGTCGCAAGGTATGTAATCCAAGTAGACTTGCCAGAATGCGTCATCGTTGCGAATTCGCAGCGTTGCAGGCGTTCTGATGATTTAACTGGAACGCGTGCCTGTGGAGAATGCGATGATTCAAATCTCGGAGGTGGTGAGAAGAAATTTTGGAAGAAGAGTTATTGCTGTGTCAGCAGCAGCAACTCTGGCTTGTGTCACACTCGTTACTGGGTGTGGAGAATCGACACCACAGCCGGTGGGTCAGGTGAAAAGTCACAGCAGCGATGCCGCTCCAGTGTCACCGACTGGTCAGCCGGTAGCAGTGATCGCCAAAGACAGCAGCGCAGCAACGCAGGAAGCCCCCGTGCAATGGACGGACTTCCCGTTCATGACGTCGGCCGATGCTGTCGTGAGTGTGATTCAACCGGCCGCACTGGCCGAGTCTCCCGCTCTGAAGAAACTGTTTTCCGCATTGCCTGCCGGAAAAGTGAATCTGCCAATCCCTCCGGCGGAAACTGAGTGGGTCGCCATTTACGCGACGCCGCTCGTCGATGATGACGGTGGCCTGACTGGTGACACGACGATGGTTCTGAAGTTGAACCGGCCATCGTCTGTTTATGAAATTGCCGAATCACGATTCGACACCGACCAGCTTGAGGACGTTGAAGTCAATGGCCGCTCCTATTTGCGAGTGTCAGGCCTGTCCCAGGAAACGATCGAAGTCACCACGGATGCCGATGGGAATGCGTCCGAGATTCTGAATCTCAATGTCGCTCCACAGATGGCCGTTTACGAACACGACGAGTTCACCTTCGTTGTCTGTGAAGAAGGCCGACTGCCGTTTGTACTGGATCGCTCAGAAATCGAGAGCCCACTGCGGACACTGGTTGGCAACGCCGACTCGGACTCGCCGATTTTCGTCGCCGCATCTTTTCAGGATCGGCCGATGCTCAGCGATGCTCTGAAAAACCAGGCGTCGTCACTGGGTGACGGCAGCCTGTTTCAGACTCTTGCTGCAAACACGGAATCGGTCATTCTGATCGGAGACTTTGAAGGTAAAGACCTGTTGACGCTTTCACTCACAGCTGCCGGAACCGAACAGGCTGATTCGATTGAAAAGTCAGTACAGGCATCAGCAAAGGGTGCGGCAGAATTTCTTCAACAGATGCAGGCGTTTGCTGCTCCCGAAACGAAAATGCTGTTCGAAACAGGACAGAACCTGGTACAGGGCGTGTCCGTCAGCCGCAACGGAAACACTATTGACGTGGCGATGACAAACTCAGGCGACCTGCCAGTCTTCTTCAGCTCGCTGGCTGCAATGTTCGGTCAACGACTGGCTGCGAAGTAGCTTTCTTCGTCGGCTGTCCACGCTCGCCTCAGCAGGATGATTCTGTGGCGGGGCAGTCGCGATGTACTAACTGGAATACCGCACGGTATCAGGTGTACGGGAAGCACAATTCGTACCTCGGTTCCAACGATCTCACATCCAAAGAATGATTCGTTCAATCGGAGAAGGTTCACATGAGAAGACGAGGCTTTAAAACATTCCTGATGGGCATGTGTGTCCTGGGAATATGCTCATCGTATGCGGCTGCAGAGAACCTGGTTCTCGATCCGCAATTCACGTCAGAAGGGACTCCTGATGGATCAAGGATGTTCGACAAGAAGGACACCATCGGCCCCTGGCTGGTAAAGGACGGAAGTGTTGATCTCAACGGAGGCGACTTCCAGTCGTCGCCCGCGGGAGGTAACTCAGTGGATCTGGACGGAGAAAAGAATGGAACTCTCGTTCAGGAAATTACGACAGAGAAAGACGCCGAGTATGTGCTGTCGTTCGCTCTCTCAGGCAACTGGGATGCGGGCGAGGTCACAAAGAAACTGGAAGTGAAGCTTGGGGATCTGAAAGAGACGATCTCCATTCGTCGCCCGTCCGGCTGGTCACGACAGAACATGTTGTGGGTGCCTGTCGAGTTTCCTTACGTCGGCAACGGCAAGAAGGTCAAACTGGAGTTGAAATCCAAGAGTGACAAGAAAAGCCAATGGGGTGCGGTTGTCGCTGATGTTTCAGTGGCCCTGCCGGAAGAGATTCCATCTGCTCCTTCAGCGCTGGATACGATTCCGGTGCCGATGCCGAAGAATCTCAACAATTACGTCCGCAACAAGGAAGCAGCGATTCTACTGGGCAAATCTCTGTTCTGGGACATGCAGGTTGGCAGCGATGGAAAGACGGCCTGTGCAACATGTCACTGGCATGCCGGAGCTGATGCTCGTACCAGAAACACGTTGCGTCCTGGTGCCCCTGGAAGTGCGTTTGGGCCTCAACGTGACGGACAGTTGGCGCTGGCAGCTCGTGCTCTTCAGAAGTTCCGTGGTGCCAACAAAGACCTCAACAGCGACGACTTTCCATTTCACAAAGTGAAGTTTCCAACGCACAAAGGGGGAGATGACAATCCTGTCGTCCGGGATACGATGGAAGTCGTCGGTTCGCAGGGGGTTGTTAAAAAGGACTTCAATAACATCGTCGAAGGAAGTCCACGGGATGACGGCACACTGGTATCTGACCCGGTCTTCAACGTGGACGGAGCGAACGCTCGTCAGGTGACCGGAAGAAACACGCCCACGACAATCAATGCTGTTTTCAATGACCGACAGTTCTGGGATGGTCGTGCTAATCGGTACTTTAATGGAGTGAACCCATTCGGTGATCTCGACAAGGATGCCCGCGTCTGGGTCAACAAGACGTCAAACAGCTTTGAAGACCAGCTTAATGCGGTCTTTGAGATGTACCCGTGGCTGCGTGAATACGAAAGCGTGCTCCGGAAGTACACATGGCTTGTTCAATGGTTCCTCGGTGACAATTTCGAAGGTTCCGAAAGCATCGAGCGTGTTCGAATTCTGATCGACAATGCTTCGCTGGCCTCTCAAGCAGTGGGACCACCGCTGAGCGATGTCGAAATGAGCTGGCTCGGACGTTCCTTCCCGGAACTGGGTCGCAAGATGTTCTCACTGCCGCCACTGGCTCTCCAGGAAGTTCATGAAGAGGATGGCGTCCTTGGTGACTATGCCAATCACGGCGGTACGGGACTGAAATCCGGCGTGAACTACCCACGGTTGATTCGTCAGGCCTTCCAGGAGAAATGGTGGAAATCTGAAGAACTGACACCGGATGGCTTCACTCAGATGGAAGCAAACTTCACGTTGTTCTGGGGACTGGCCATCAACCTCTATGAGGCGACGCTGGTTTCAGATGACACACCGTTTGACCACTTTTCCAAGGGTAACGAGGAGTCATTGAGCGAATCAGCACGGCGTGGCCTTAAGATTTTCCTGAACGAAGGCAAGTGCATTGTCTGTCACGAAGGTCCGGAATTCACGGGTGCAACGATCAGTGCGCTCCGTGGTGCTCGCTCTAACGAAGCAGACTTTGTCGAGTTCATGGCAATGCAACAGGGGCCCAAAGCATTCTACGACAACGGCTTCTACAACATTGGGGTCCGCCCGACTCTGGAAGACATCGGCGTTGGAGCAAGTCATCCAGACCTTGGTCCGCTGTCGTACACACGGCGGCGTCAACAGGGCCAGAACATTGGTCAGGACATCAAGGTTCCTAAAGACGGGCGTGTTGCCGTGGACGGGGCTTTCAAAACGCCGACTCTACGTAACATCGAACTGACCGGACCATATATGCACAACGGTGGCATGAAGTCTCTGACAGAAGTCGTTCAGTTCTACACGCGTCGAGCTGACTTTTTCAAAGAGAATATCGATGACCTTGATCCCGACGTTAACGGGATCTCTGAACTTCAGGGCGACGACGAGAAAATTCAGGATGTTGTCAACTTCCTGAAGTCGCTGACTGACGAGCGCGTGCGACGCCGATGTGCTCCGTTTGATCATCCGGAACTTGTTATTCCGAATGGGCATTATGGAGTTGATGACGGAGTGGCTCTTGATAACGCCTTCACCCTTCCGGCGGTCGGACGTGATGGTGGAGAGCCTCTCAAGACGTTCGTTGATACATTGCGGGACTGACGTCTGCGTTTTGTGATGAACAGCGACAGGGATGTCAGCGATACTTTCCGCGGGGCATGTCACAACGGTGACGTGCCCCGCTTTTTTGCGCTGTTTCAGACGGCAGGAAAATCCATCGTCGGCGTGGAGTGTTTTTTCGAACTAGACTGACAGTTGAAGAGATTCTGGTGGCCGCCGAAGAGTTTGTCGACGTGCCGGCACCACCCGATGTCAGGAAGGTGACCATTCCCCATGCAGAATGATGATGCCGTAACAACGCTCGCGAGTAATCCGACTGCTGATCTGGCTCGACAGTTCGGTATGCAGTTCCTTGATCTGGAAGATTTCCAGGTTGATCACGAACTCGTATGCAGCTTCCCTGTTCAGGAACTTTTTCGAGAATCCGTATTACCGCTTGATCGTGATGGTCAACGCGTCCGCGTCGCGATTGCCGACCCGTTCAATCTGGAAGCACTCGATGCGTTAACTTCAAAGTCGGGCTTCTTTCTGGAAGCAGTGCTGTCACGAATCGAGCAGATTGACCAGAAGCTAAAAGAGTCGCTCGGCGTCGGCGGTGGGACCGTCAGCGATCTGGTGGCGATGTCATCCGAGGTGGCCGATCTTCTGGAAGCCAGCGACAACGAAATCAGTGACGAATCGCAAGCGTCTTCAGTTGTCAAACTTGTCAACGAGATTCTGCTGGAAGCGGTGAAGCAACGCGCAAGCGACGTTCACATCGAGCCGGAAGAAGACTCACTGGAAGTCCGGTATCGCGTCGACGGCATTCTGCGATTGCAGCCGATGCCGCCGGAGATCAACCGGTTTCGGGCAGCGATTGTCAGCCGTTTGAAAATCATGGCGAAACTCAATATCGCCGAGAAACGATTGCCGCAGGACGGGCGCATCAAGCTGGCGATTCAGGGCCGTGAGGTCGATGTTCGAGTGTCAGTCATTCCGATGCTGCATGGCGAAGGCGTCGTCATGCGACTTCTCGACAAGGCCGGCGCGTCAATCAGTCTGAATGCGGTGGAGTTTCCGGACGCCATGCGGGATCAATGGAACGAATTGATCCGTCGTTCACACGGCATGGTGCTGGTCACTGGACCAACCGGTAGTGGTAAAACGACAACACTCTACAGTTCGCTGGTCGAAGTTCGCAGCCCGGCGACCAAGATCATCACAGTTGAAGATCCTGTCGAATACAATCTGAAGGGTATCAGCCAGATTCAGGTGCAGAATCAGATCGGACTGTCGTTTGCCGCCGGATTGAGGAGCATTCTGCGGCACGATCCGGACGTGGTCCTGATCGGCGAAATTCGCGACGCAGAGACAGCGACCAGCGCGGTGCAGGCATCTCTGACCGGGCATCTGGTGCTCAGCACACTGCACACCAACGATGCGTCCAGCGCGTTCACTCGCCTGGTCGATATGGGTATTGAGCCTTACCTCGTCGCCAGCACGGTCGAAGGCGTGCTCGCACAACGGCTCGTCAGACGGCTGTGTTCATCATGCCGGGAATCATACCTGCCGCGCCCAGGCGAACTTCCTGAAGATATGAATTACGCACGAGGAACCCTGCTCTACCGGGCGGGCGCCTGCCGGGACTGCCACCACACCGGCTATTCGGGTCGGGTAGCAATCTTCGAACTGTTGAAAGCCGACCGCACGATTCGGCAGCTGTGCACTCAGCAGGCCGCAGCTTCTGAACTGCGGGCGCACGCCTTGCAGAGTGGGATGATCTCACTGAGACAATGCGGCTGGCAACGGGTCACTCAGGGACAGACCTCCGTCGACGAAGTGCTCCGAGTCTGTTCCGGCAATGATGACTGACGCACGGCTGGTGTGATTGCAGCCGACGCTATTTCAGCGACTGTTCCCACCGCAGAATTCGCCGTCGCGGCCCGAATCCACGAGCTATCTTTCGGGTGAGAAACGATCTCTGCGCACGAGGTGCGTAAGTTCCGGAATCAACGAAAAGTCATGATATGCCTCAGTTCCAGTACACAGCACGAAGGACGTCCGGTGAACAAACCGCCGGAACGTTGTCGGCTGCTTCGCGTCGCGAAGCACTGGAGTCATTAAGTCAGCAATCGTTGCTTCCAGTGACAATCAAAGAGCAGGCAGAGTTTCGAGTTGGCAACAAGCGGGTCAAAGGAGCCGCGCTGGCGGCGATGTATGAGTTGCTGGCTGACCTGCTGGAATCTGGCGTCGCGTTGCTTAAGGCGCTCGACGTTCTTAAAGAGCAGACGTCTCATCCTTTGCTGCAAACAACGCTCGGCGATATTCGATCGCAGGTGGCCGACGGTCGCTCTCTTGCTGAAGCAATGCGGTCTCATCCCGCAGTCTTTCGAGAACTCGCGGTCAGCATGGTTCATGCTGGTGAAGAAGGCGGGTTTCTGGAAGACTCGTTGAAACGCGTTGCCCGATTTACCGAGCGGCAGGAAGAGATGAAGGGCCGCATTCTGGGAGCGCTGGCGTATCCGGCATTTCTACTGGTGGCAGGCTTTGTTGTCGTGACGGGAATGCTGGCGTTCTTCGTTCCAAAGTTCGAGCCCCTCTTTGAACGAATGCGGGACCGCGGTGAACTGCCGCTGCCGACAATTCTGCTGCTGGGAGTGAGCAACTCGCTGAGGACTCATGGAACATGGATTCTGCTCGGTGTCGCCATTGTCGCCTTTGCCGCTCGCCATTGGCTGACCAGCGACCACATGCGGATACGGATCGACCAACTGCGGCTGAATGTCAAAGGGATTGGTCCCATCGTGCGAAGCCTGGCTATTGCCAGGTTCTGCCGCGTTCTTGGAACGCTGCTCAAGAACGGTGTTCCAATTCTGAAATCGCTTGAGATTGCTCGCGAGGCAACCGGCAATCGGGCTCTCAGTGCCACCATCGGTGAAGCTGCCCGGAACGTTTCATCAGGCAAGTCACTGGCAGCGCCACTCGCGGCCAGCGGACAGTTTCCGCGGGACGTTCTGGAGATGATCACCGTTGGCGAACAGGCAAATCGTCTTGAAAGCATTCTGCTGGACGTTGCGGACAAGATGGAACGTCGCACGCAGCGGAAACTTGATGTCATGGTCAAGTTGATGGAACCCGCGCTGATGATGGTCATGGCGGTGGTGATCGGGTTTCTGGTCGTCGCCCTGTTGATGCCGATTTTCGAAAGCAATGGCATGGCCTGACAGACTCAGGGCAGCCAGAAACACACAACGAGAACACTTTCAGACTGACAGAGAAAGGCGAGTCCAATGGTTTCCTCCCGAAAAACAAAACGACGAAGCGGCTTTACACTGATGGAAGTGCTGCTGGTGCTCGCGATTATCGGCGTCATCATGACGATGGTGGTCCCCAAAGTTCTGGGAAGACAGCAACATGCCAATGTGGATGCGACGCGGGTCAGTATCGGCGGCCTCTCGCAGGCGTTGAAGCTCTACTCACTTGACCATTCGGGTCAGTTTCCTGTCTCCGCAGAAGGATTGGATACGCTGCTCAAGGCACCCGGTGCTCGCGATCCTCGCTGGCGCGGACCGTATCTTGAGAAAGAGCCGGTTGATGCCTGGGGCAATCCCTTTCAGTACGAATTCCCTGGGCGCAGGAATCCCGACAGCTTCGATATCAGCTCTGCCGGCGCTGATCGAACTCACGGAACACCCGACGATATTGGAAACTGGGACGCTGCCTGACCTATGCTGCTGTCGAGGCGGAATCAAGGAGTTGCTGGAATGCGCAGGGGCAGGGATCAGCGAAGCGGGGTCGCCTGCGAACAGGCAGCGAATCCGGCTGCGCGTAACGCTGGCTTCACGCTGATCGAACTGCTGCTCGTCCTCGGACTGCTCGTGACGGTCACTTCATTGGTGATGCCGGCAATGGGTCGCTACCAACGGGCCATGCCGTTGAATCAGGCTGTCTCAATGATTCAGTCGGAACTGACCAGAACAAGACTTCTGGCGATCGACGAAGCCATCACATGGACTGTCGAACTGAAGGCAGATGGTAACACGTTTCGGCGGCACAGAACGTACGACGGTGGTGCACGGTCTGGTGAAACATTTCAGCTGCCTGATGGCGTCAGGTTCGGATCGACCTCAAAGAACAATTCTGCAGAAACGCTACAACCGCTGCATTTCTACGCAGACGGGACTGTTACAAACGTGACGCTGGTCCTGCAGGATTCTGAGGGAATGCGACGCGAACTCATTCTAGACCGGCTGACTGGAACGATCCGTCCGACGACGAATCTGTGACCTAAGTTTCAGTCAGTGAAATCCGCGCAGGACGAGAGGATCGTCGTGCGCTCTCGGGTCTCGATGAATGCAGCCCACTTATGAACAGTGTTCGCACAACATGCAGGCTCCGCCATCCGCGAGGACCATTCGGTCCTTCCGGCGCGCTGACTGGTGCGCGAACAGGTTGGCGAGACGGTTTTACGTTGCTGGAAGTTCTGCTTTCGACAGTCATTCTTGCCGGGGCTCTCGCCGCGTTAAGTCAGCTCACTACCAACGGTGTCACCGCCGCACTGCGGACCGAAAATGAGACTGTGGCGGCGGTCAGATGCCAGACGAAGCTGGACGAAATTCTGGCGACGAATCAGCACCTCTCGTCCGGACAATCGACTCACTTCGCCGACGACCCCGCATGGTCGTGGAACGTTTCCATGTCCGATGGCCCCACCGATTCACTGACCTTACTGACGGTCACCGTCCAGCGGTCTGGACCACGGAATTCAGAAGCTTCGTTTAGCCTGAGTCGATTGGTGACCCGCAGCCGCCTTGTCGCTCACGACAAATTCCCGGGACCAGGAGACGCATCATGACTGTTCGTCCCGGCACTGCGACTTGTCGAAGGATGCCGTTCGCGATCCAGGCCGGCCGGCATCGTCTCGGCTTCACTCTGATGGAACTGCTGCTGGCGTTGATGCTGTGCGGCATGGTCCTGTCAGCAGCCTTCGGAGCGGTGCATCTGAGTTGGAAGTATCGCTCAGCGGGCGAGGCGCAGGTCGAGCAATCACAAGTGATCCGCGGCGTATTGCAGGACATCACACTCGATCTACGGTCCGGGTCTGTTCCGCCAGAGCCAATGGATGATGAAGAGAAACTTGCGGACGTCGCCGGATTGCCAGATCACATTGCTGCCGCCTTCAAAGCACTCGTTCGAAAAGAGGCCCCACAGATTGAAGGTTTGAGCAGCATCGAAGAACGAGTGCTGGAGTTTGACTCAATCGATCAAGTTGATCCCGTTCACTTTTACGGAGAACCCGAATTCTTTGTCGTCCTTACGGACTCACCGAACTATCGATTTGTTTCGTCGAACGAAAAGGGTGGGGATCGCTCGCCATTGTCACACGTCGTCTGGTGGTGGAATTCCGGGCAGGCAATACGTGTTCCATTCTCAATTCGAAATGACCAGATCCAGCGCCGGACTCTGGGCGGTGATCTGGAACATGCGGGGTTAGTGCGAGTGCGACAGGACTTTGATGCCCGTTCGTCGCGATCAGTGATGGAAAGTCGATCGGGAACGATCGGCCCGGATGACGGAAACTGGACCTCGATCATCCCCGATGCGCACGAGGTATCGTTTCGATATTCGGACGGGATTGAGTGGAAAGCGTCATGGGACAGCCATGCAACTCAAAGATTGCCATCAGCCGTCGAATTCAACTTCGTACGGAAACACGACATGGTCGAACACCGATTCGTCATACGACTGCCGCAGGTTGCTCCTCATCCTGCGGCCTGGACTTCGGCACAGCGTGGGGACAGCAGCTCATGAAGTTATCTCAACAGCATCACAACGACCAGAACACCCGGCAGGGATCCGTCCTGCTGCTGGTGCTGATCGTTGTGATGCTGTTGAGCTTTTCGTTGTACTCCTTTTCCGAACTGATGCTGGTTCAGTACGAAGCGACTCGCTCGTCGCTCACACATCTTCAACTCAGACAACTTGCTGAATCCGGAATCGTTGCCTCTTCTGACCTGTTGAAAATCCGTTCTGACAGCGAGCGTCCGAATGTGGCCAGCAACCCCGACCGATTCCGTCACGTTCAAGTCACGACCGTTGACGACTCAGCCGCAATGTATTCAGTGCTGTCCGAACTGCCCGATCGGGATAAGAAACCTGTATTTGGATTATCTGACGAGTCTTCACGACTGAACATCAACGGGCTTTCCCTGAAGCCGGAAGATCGTGCGGCGGAACGCCAGCGTCTGGCCCGTCTGCCGCAGATGACGGAGTACATTGCTGACGCGATACTTGACTGGATGGACAGTGACGATGAACCGTCGGACTACGGAGCAGAGTCATCCTGGTATGCGTCGCAGTACCCACCGTACCGGCCACGCCAGGGACGCTTTGAGTCATTGCGCGAACTGCTTCTTGTTCGAGGTGTGACGGCCGAACTCCTGTTTGGTGAGGACTTGAATCAGAACGGGCTTCTCGATCCTAACGAGGACGACGGCGACGTTCGCAGTCCGTCGGATAACGCAGACGGAAGACTGCAGGCAGGGTGGAGCGACTTTCTGACAATTCACTCGGCAGAGAGTACGTACGCCCCTGACGGCTCAAGGAAACTCAACGTCAATACGTCGGAACTTGCGAAGCTGTACGACGACCTTGAGACGAAGTTTGATCGAGAGACTGCGGGATTCGTCGTCGCGCTGCGTATGAACGGGAGGGCCGAGGATTCCTCAACGAATCAACAACTCGACGAAGAGGCCAGGCGTCAGGAGCGATTGTCGTCCGCGCGGCGCCGAGTTGCCGAGCAGCTTGGTTCCGGAGATGACGATAACGTTGGTCTGTCAGCCATGGCGAACTCTGATTCAGTCAGCACTCAGCGTCGCGGCGGAATTCTGCTCAGTTCAAAACCTGTGTTTCGAATTGAATCACTCGTTGATTTAGTCGGCGGCTCGGTCAGAGTCGACATTGACGGTGTTGATACATTGTTGCCGTCACCGTGGGGTGAGGACGCTGGCAGTGTCGCGGCAGCTCTTCGCGAACTGTCACCAGTTCTTACAACCACCAGCCGGACGCGATGGCAGGGACGGATCAATTTCTTTGAAGCTCCCTATGAAGTTTTGATGACCGTTCCTCACATGACCGAGTCGTTGGCCAGAGCCATCGTCAGTGCTCGTCCACGCCCATCTGCCACGAGTTTTTCCACTAATGCAACAACGTCAGTCGGCGCGGAAACCTCCGCTTGGTTAATGGAGCAGGGGCTTCTTGATCTGCAACGACTCAGAATGATTGCTCCGTACGTGACGCCCCGTGGCGATGTCTTTCGAGGTTTTGCGGTCGGTCATATCGACGGTGTCCGCGGACGATGCGGAATTCGATTCCTGGTCGATGCGACCGGCGAAGAACCTCGCATCATCTCGTTACAGGATCTTCCACCGATGCCTTTGCGTGTTGGCCGCGATGACTCACCGGATTTCACAACACGTTAGAGGTACGACTGACAGGAACGTCGAGCGCCGCTCGACAACTGCCTTGTATAAGAAAGAATTTCCATGGGAAATCTTCAAGAGCTGATCAGCAGATCCAGCCGTCAGTTTCTGAACAGACTGGACTTACGTGTCAACCAGTCAAAGCTGGTGAACGGCAGCTATGTGGCCATTGACTGGACGGACCCGTCGGTCTCGGTGCAGGAGCTGATCGTTCGCAATGGCGAAGTCGAGGTGGGGCGACAATTTCACGACAAGTGGCCGGAAGATGTGAATCCAGCAAAGTCTCCGCAACTGGCTGGAGAATGGCTGCGGCAACGAATTGCCCAGTCTGGCATTGCTGCTTCCAACGCAGTCGTTTCCGTGCCCAGACGCAGCGTAAGTCTGCGACTGCTCGAACTCCCACAAGTTGACGACAGCGAACTTACAGAGGTCGTTTCGTTGCAGGTCGAAAGCCGACCGGAACTCGCATCAGATGGGCACGTTTTCGATTTTCTGCCGTTGCCGGTTTCTGCAACAGCGGTCAATCGATACGTCTTGCTGGCCTCAGTGTTGAAGACGGTACTTGAGCAGATCGATGAAACACTGGCGGCGGCGGGATTGTCGATCTGTGCCAGCGGAGTCGGTGAACTGGCGGTTGACTCGCTGACCACGGTTCGTGTCGACGGTCTGACGCTCAACGTGCTTGCGAACTACTCCAAAGTCGAGTTTGTACTGAGCATCGCTGGTGTTCCCGTCGCCTCTCATTCAATGCGAATGTCAGAAGACAACCCGGATGAAATTGCTCAGTCCATTCCGAATATCTCAGCACGGATGATCGCCGCTCTGCCGGAGAAACTATCAAGCGAAATGCTGAGTCTGATCAACCTGTCCGGTCCACACGGAAGCACTCTGGAACAAGCGGCACGAGAGTCCTGCAATTGCACCGTCCGGTTGATCAACACTCCCTGCAACGAAGCCGTGCGAACACTGGCACTGCTGACTTCTCTGAGCCGTGACGGCCACACACTCAATTTTCATAGTCCGAGGCGCCCCACCGATCTCAAATTAGCCCGACGTCGGCAATTGACACGTTATGCCGCAGGAGTTGCTGTACTGGCTGGACTGCTCGGCTACTGGGTGCATGACGAAAAATCGCAATTGGAGAATCAGTTGGTGACGTTGCAGGCCAGCAGCAAGGAACAACAGGAACTCAATGATCGAGGCCAGAAGACGCTTGATGCGTGGCAGTTTGTCAGTGCCTGGCAGTCGTCATCAGTCAATTGGGCCGATGAGATGCACGCGTTCGCTGAACAACTTCCGGAACCTGGTAAGGGATATCTGACACGTATCCAGCTTGAGCAGGCTGCCGGGGCTGATGTGCCGGTGATTCGTGCAGATGGCCTTGCGAAAGAGCCCGAAGTTGCCATGGCGTTCAATCGAAAGCTGATGAGTGTCAAAGGCAAATACGAATTGCAGCCTCACGGGATTGAGCCGGCGACTCGTGATTCAGCGTTTCGTTCGTCGTTTCGAGTTGAAGCCGCCATTCGCAACGCTCTGAAAGAAACCTCGCCAGAGTCGTCAAGGTAGCGATCTCATCGGGATTCGAAGTGTTGACGAAGTTTTTGAAGTACACCGTTTGCGTCGCTGAAAGTAGCCGAGGAAAAATCATGTTCAGAAATCGACGGGAGAAAATGTTGGCTTTGTCGCTCGGCGCGTTTGTCGCCTGCAGCTGGGGTTACGACGCCGTGGACAGTCTGTTGTTCCAGCCAGTGACGAATACCCGCGTTAAGGTTCAGGCAGCGGCTGCGAAGCACCGGCAGCTCGAACTGGATTTTCAGCTGGTTGAGCACGCTCAAAGAAACTTGAATGCCGTTCGTGACCAGAGTCTTCCGGGTGAACCAAAGATTGCGACCTTGCTCTACCAGGACTGGCTTCTCGAACGCGTTGATGACGCCGGTTTGGACGCCGTTGTCACGCCGAACCGAGCAGTTGCCGAAGAAGGTGTCGGGCATCGCATTCCGTTTACCGTTCAGGCAACGGCAAATCTGCGGCAGATCGGAAAGTTTCTCGACGATTTCTACAGCACACCAGTTCTGCATCGGATCACTTTCCTGACGATCAACAACGGGGGCAACTCGGCCTCGACGAGTCGGAAGATCACCGTAACGCTGGAAGCACTGGCCTTGAGCGATGCGCCTTATCGAGAAACACTGCCGGCGCCGGACCGCTCCCTCCGGGCACACCCATCACGACCGAAACTTGAAAACTACTTTGCCCGTCGTGACCCGTTTCGAAGAACAACAGTCACTCCATCCAGGGGGCCTGTCATTGCAATACAGCAGCCATCAGAGCCGGTTGCCGCACCTCAAATTGATTCTCTCAAGACAATCCGGCTGGTGGCTTCGATCTGGCAAAGTGGCCAGCGGGAAGCCTGGTTTTTTGACAGTCGAACCGACAGAGAGTTCATCGTGACTATCGGAGAGCAGCTTAAAGTGGCTGACTACTCAGCTCGCGTCACCAGCATTGATTCAGATTCAATTACGCTGGTGAGCAACGATCAGCCGCACACAACGCGGCTCGGTCAAACGCTCCGCGAGTCAATCACCAGCCACTCCCGCTAACCTGCGTTGGCCCATGACTGGTGGACACCGGAAGAGCGTTTCAGGTGGCTGATCTGCTCCGCAACGCGAGGGGCGAGTTCGTTCAGCCTGTTCGCGGTCTCCACCCTCGCGCCTCAGTCCTTTCAGATGCCCTCGCAACTGGTTGAACTCCTGTAGCTGCTCAGCCGCGGCGTCGCATTCGCTTCTATCCAGTCACGGAACTGATCACTCAGTTGCTCAAACCTCGCGAAGAACGTGGCCTGCTGAGACTGAATGCTCAACTCGCGAAACTTGACCTGCTGATCCCCGACGAACAGGCTACGTGCCGGCCAGCAAAGTCGGCTCCGAACTGCTGTTCGATGTGACCAACACCGCGTACGAACGCAACAGTGTCATCGTTACGACGAACCTGCCCTTTGAAAACTGAACCGAAGTGCTCAGCATCGGCCGACTGACCGGGACCACTCTCGACTGCCCGGCGCTACGTTTTATAACCGGCGTCTACTGTAAGCAGCAGGAAACCAAGCGAAACGCAACACCTGAAATCACTTCGGGAGTACACGAGCTTCGTAAAGCACCTTCAGAAATTGGGGGTGTGGGACAAAATTCCCCCCTGTTGCCATACGGCAAGCGATGTTTTTCGATTTGGTGCGTTGGGTTCCGCGACGGTTCACGCCCGGCCTTTGAGAAGTCGACACCAGTCAGGCTCCAATCGATCCTGCAGTTGCTCAACACGCCGTCAGAACTCCCGTGCTTGTCGGTTCTGCGTAACTCGAGTCTTCGTGCTTTGAATGAGGTTCATCCCGCAATGCAGACCGTCGAACCAGGCCCAATGCAGCGACAAACAGGCTGGCTCGCCAACAGTCTGACGGTAATTCTCGCCTTCATGGCGTTCCTTGCAGGGTTTGGCGGGCGATTGTTTGGCCTGTGGCTCGTCGCCTGGAACGTGCTGCCAACGCCGTTTGATCCAGTCTGGCCAGTGGAATGTCTCCTGGCCGGACCACTGGCTCTGATTGCTTTAACGTCTGCGGTGATTCTGAGGCGGCGTTCCAGTCCTTCCCGCTTGTTATCTCTCGCTACTGTCTTGAGCATCGTCACTCTGCTGTGGTCGTCCCTCTGCGGATACTTCGTGCTGTACTTCGACGGCGGCAGCGTCTGAAACGACTACTGCATCAGTTAATTCCACGGGAACCGCTTAGCCATGACTGACTCCACCCAGAGACCCGACAGATTGAGACAGCTCGTTCCGATACTGGGATTCAACTTCGCCTACCTGCTGGCGGCAATCGTTGGTTCAGTCGCGTCTGGCAACTCCGAGTTCATTCTTTACATCGTGATCATGCTGGTTCTTGGCAGTGTCATCTGGTTTGCTGATCGCCGTGTCGGGTTCAGCCCGACGGTGCTCTGGGGACTCAGCGGCTGGGGACTGATCCACATGGCAGGCGGTCTTATCTCCGTCCCAGAGTCATGGCCGATCAATGGCGAGCATCGAGTGCTCTACAGCCTCTGGCTGATTCCTGACCTGCTGAAGTACGACCATGTTGTTCACGCTTTTGGATTCGGCGTCACCACACTTGTCTGCTGGGAAGGCCTGTGTGCCATCATGACGGCTCAGAGGAATCAGGTTGAAGCATTCGTGCCAGTTCCGACACTGGGGATGCTGACGCTGTGTGGAGCCGCTTCAATGGGCTTCGGTGGCCTGAACGAAGTCATTGAGTTTTTTCTGACGTTGACACTGCCCGAAACAAACATTGGAGGCTACATCAACACCGGCTGGGATCTGGTCTCGAACCTGGTTGGAGTCACCATAGTCTGTGGCCTGATTGCATGGTGTCACCGAAAAGTTCAATAGTTGGCTTGTCATACGGCAGTAACGCCGTCGAGCAGAATTCAAACGCCACCGTCAGCACAACCTCAAGATTTTCGGCGTTTCACGAGGTTGTGCTGATGCTGACACCATCACGAACCAGCTTGAGGATCTCTGTTCTGAGCGAGTCCGAAAGTGTCGACCAGGCTTCAATGATCCAGTCAAGATCAGGCGGTATGGCATCATCTCGGTCGTTCGTCGTTCGTGAGTATTTCTTCCTGGGCATCCAGCATCCGAAGTCGCATTCAGTGATTTCCTCGAGCCGTGAGTTCGTCGTGAAAGAATTCGTCAGGTTCGATTCGATTTGGCGATCGATCAGCATCGTTGCGGGCTCAGGTTCGTCCGCTTCTCCAGATACTCGTGTCAGAGCATGTTGCCGATTTGCCGGATTACTGTTCCGCAGGAACCAGTGCTTCCGGCTTGTCGAGTACCAGATAGTGGCCGTGGTCGGCCGTGACCAGAACGACGGTGTCGGACCAGCCTCCGTTGGCCTCGACCCAGTCGGTCACGGTTTTGAATGCAGCATCGCCGCTGAGAACAGCTCCGATGGAATTGTCGAGATTATTTGAATGGTTCGCCCAGTCGACGTCGCCAGCTTCAACCAGCAGCCAGAACCGATCGGACCTTGCCGACAGAACTGTCAATGCTGCGCTGGCCATGTCTGAAAGTGTGGGGTTCTCGGCGATGTCGGCAGTTGAGTACTGTTCGGCGGCGACTGGTACTGTCACATTTGCAAGTGACGCTCCTGTACTGACTGTCGTGTTGAATCTTCCGTCGGCAGTCTGGAATGGCAGATGCCCTTTCTTCACTCCGAAGTAGCCGAACAGTCGGGTTCCCTGAGTTGCCGCCTGGTGAGCGGATGCTTTAAGAGTCGCGGAACCGCTCATCCCCGATTCTCGAAGGACCGTTGTCCACGGACGATCTTTCGTTGCTCGAACGGCGCTCAGGTCGGCATCGGCGATGTACCGGTTTTCCTCTTTGCCGGCGGGATTGAAATTCGCTCCCTGAGCTGAATCTTTGAGGCGGTCTTCTCCCCAACCGGCTCCCAGCAGAACATCGACGCCGGGCAGAGGTTGGTCTGGATGTGAAATTGACTTCAGACCGAGGATGTCGCGGGTGATGTCCTGGTAGTCGCTGCGGTGCACATTGTTGGCATAGGCACATGCGGGGGTGGCGTGGCTGATGGGAACGCTGGTGACAACCCCAATGGCAAAGCCTTCTCGCTGAAGTTGACGAGGTAACGGTTCGACCTGTCTGCCCAGATGGTCGATATTGATGGACGCGTTGTAAGTCTTGATGCCAGAGCACAACGACGTCGCGCTCGACGCGGAGTCCGTATACGCATGCGGAAACTCCCGTCCCATGCCGATGGGGTAGAGCGGGTCCAGCGGTTCTGACCAGGGAAACTCGCCGCCGATTCGTGGCGAGTAGCCACCGGGTTTATTGCCGCCCGGATTCGTTACGGTTTGAGAATTAACATCGATCTTCGTGCCATCATTGTGCGGGGTTGTGACGAAGAATCCGAAGTCAGTTTCCGTACTGTCGTAGTCCTGAAAGTTCAGTCCGGTTCCTCGACCGGATCGATACTTTACGGCACCGGCATTGTAAGTCGCGGCGGCCCAGGTTGTTTGCCAGTCCATGCCGTCGAACACGAACAGGATGATCCGTTTCTTACCGCTCGCGGCGGCGGCTTTCTGCAACGAGTAAACGTCGGTCTGATCGAAGTAGTCCGCTTCCGGATTGATTGTGCCGGTTGGTACTTTTCCAAACAGCTGCTTCAGCTTTTCGACCGAACGGTACGAACTGTTCTCACCCGACACGGATTCCATTCCCATTCCGAACGAGTAAATCGGGATCAGGCGATTCGAGTGGTTGATCCAGCTCGAGTATTTGCCGGTGTGCGATCCCCAGTGCCCCCAGTCAGCTTTGCCCGACTCGATCGCCCGAGTCTGCAAATCTCGAACAAGGTCTACTTCGGCTGTCGAAGCCATCTCGTGGGTGAGCAACGTCGTCAGCCCGGCAAGAGTTGCAAGTATCGTTTTTCGTCCGCTCATCTGGTGCTCCAGTTGCCGTCTCTTAAGGATGTCTACTTGTGCTTCGACTGAATTTCGACGAGGCGGGCGGAGTTTCGGGCATTGGCGGTTCGTTCGCCACTCCACCGCCTGACGAGTGTCAACCACGCCGACCAGATTGTCACATTGAGATACTCGCCCGACCTGCATGCCATTTCGAAAAGTAGCATGCTGCGCCGTGCCGTCCATCGTCCGCCGTCGTGCCGCCGTCCGCATCCAGCAGTTCCTGGATGCGGCACACGGAGTGCGTCTGCTGCTTTGGTTGCTACTTCGAGGCGACAGGATCACAGTTTCGACTGTCAACACCATTTACGAAGGGGGATTGAGATGTCGCGAAGTTTGTGTGTCATTTCCGCCATGCTCAGCGTTGTGCTGAACCTGGCTGCGCTGACCAGCTCAACCCTCGCTGACGATATCGTGATCACGAGCCGCCTGCATCATCTCCGGCAGATGGAACCGCGCGAGTGGTCGACGTTTCCCGAAAAAGCAGAAGCCTCAAAACTCGAATTGAAATTCGAAGCAGAAGCTGGTGTCCGCGAACGCTGCCTTTCACTGAGGCAGCAGGATGTCAAAGAATCCTGGACGATCAGCCTGAACGGCGAGCCGCTCGGCAAGCTGCACATCAACGAAATCGACATGCGCGTCTACTACGAAGTCGGCTTCGATCTGGTGAAAGACGGCGAGAACACGCTCACGATTGAATGCCCGAAAGGCCGTAAGCCGGATGACATCCGCGTCGGAGAGATCACGCTGCTGGACCGCACCAAACGCGGCCTGCTTCTTGAAGCTACTCTGGAAGTAACGGTTACCGAACCAGTCATTCTGCCCGTACTTGATCTGCCGAAAGCCGACCTCGATTATGTCCGAAAGACTGAATCGTTTAAGAAGTCCCAGACAGAACGTCTGAAACGAATGACTTTGGAACAGCGATGGCTTGAAGTTCTAAGGGCAGGCACCGCGGTGCTACCCGTTCCCTGCCGCATTACGATTTTGAATTCAGACGGAAGTCTTCAGGAATGTCTCGCGGAGTCAGAGAGGCAGGTCGCGTTTCGCCCTGGCACCGTTTACGCATCGAACCGTCCGGTCAGGATTCTCGTTCCGGCTGGAGACTATCGTATTCTCGTTGGGCGTGGCTTCGAGTATTCGCTCGCGGAAAAGCAGGTTAGCGCCCCCGCAGGTAGCACTCAGAACTTGTCGTTCTCGATCGATCGGGAAGTTGACACCGAAGGCTGGGTGGCCTGCGACACGCACGTTCATACGCTGACTCATTCGGGACACGGAGACTCGACCGTTCAGGAGCGGATGGTGACGCTGGCGGGCGAGGGGATCGAACTGCCGATCGCGACGGACCACAACGTCTTTATCGACCACCGACCATTCGCAAAGGAAGCCGGAGTCGATCGCTACTTCACACCGGTGATCGGCAACGAGGTCACTACAAAGGTCGGGCACTTCAACATCTTTCCGGTCAGGCCCGGCGCGAAACTTCCGGATCACAAACTGACTGACTGGGACGCGATCGCCGATTCGATCAACCAGGTCGACGGTGTTAAGGCAGTCATTCTTAACCACCCTCGAGACATCCACTCCAACGTTCGTCCGTTCGGACCGGCACTTTTCAACGACGCCGTGGGAGAGAGCATCAATGGCTGGCGTTTCCGAGCCAACGCGATGGAAACTGCCAACTCGTCGGCCAACCAGACCGACATCATGCAGTTGTTTCGCGACTGGATGGTGATGCTTAATCGCGGCCTGAACATCACGCCGGTTGGCTGCAGCGATTCGCACGACGTCTCTCGTCACTTTGTCGGGCAGGGGCGAACTTACATCCGCTGCGACGATCGAGAACCTGGTCACATCAACGTCGAGGATGCCGTCAACAGCTTTGTGCAGGGCAGGGTGATGGTGAGTTACGGATTGCTCACCAGCCTGCGAGTCGACGATCGCTACGGCTCGGGAGAACTGGCACGAGTCGGCGGCGACACCGTTCAGGTCAACGTCAGAGTGCAGGGGCCTCACTGGACGACGGCGTCAAAAGTGCAGCTCTTTGCGAACGGCACGGTGATCCGTGAAGCCACGATGCCCGCCAATGAAGAGTCAGTTCCCGCTAAGAAGCTGGACTGGAAAACCGAATGGATCATCCCACGACCCAGTCACGACGTGCACCTGGTCGCGATCGCCACCGGCCCTGGTATCAACAGTCCTCACTGGAAGACGGCATTGCCTTACCAGTCGACGTCGCCCGACTTCGAACCAACGTCACTCGGGTGCAGTGGGGCAGTGTGGCTGGACATTGACGGGGATGGTCGGCGATCGTCGGCTCGCGACTACGCCGAGTTTGCAGTTGGCTCGTCGGGAGGGAACATCGAAGCAATACTGGAGAAACTCGCAACCTACGACGAAGCTACGTCTGCCCAGGCGGCGTTCGTGTTTCATCGTCACGCTGGTCTTGAGAAGCAGAACCCGTTTCTGAACACCGAGATTCAGGCTGCCGTTCGAAAGGCCGCTTCCCACGTTCAGCATGGAATTCAGAATTATGTCGATGCGTGGCGACGCAACCAGATTGCTGCTGCTGAATAACTGCCGGGCGAGCCGTGTGCAGGGCCGCACCCGCCTCTTTAGTTTCTACATACTGCTCAACGTACTTAACTGCAAAAGTCCTGCGTCTTCTCTGTTCATTTTTCACTGATTTTCATTGAGTCGAAGAGTTATCAGTCATGGACGAATCACGTATTGAGAAGTTGTTTGCCGAGCGTTTCCCGAAGTCTGCTGAACTGTACGCTCGTGCGAAGATGTTGTTCCCGAGCGGTGTGACGCACGATGCTCGTTATCTGAAACCGTTTCCGATCTATGCAAACAAAGCTGTCGGTTCCCGGAAGACGACAGTCGAGGGGCACGAGTTGATCGACTATTGGATGGGACATGGAGCGATGCTGCTCGGCCATTCTCATCCGGCAATTGTCGAAGCGGTTCAGAAGCAGGTCGCCATCTCAACGCACCCCGGCGCGTGTCACGAGCTGGAACTCGAATGGGGCGAGCGTGTCCAGAATCTCGTCCCGTCTGCCGAAAAAATCCGCTTTACGAACAGCGGCACCGAAGCAACGTTGATGGCTCTGCGGGTCGCGCGTCTGGCGACCGGAAAATCAAAGGTCATCAAATTCGCCGGCCATTTCCACGGCTGGCATGACAGCCTGATTTTGGGATCGGATCCGCCGCACGACGCGGAGTACACAACTCCCGGAGTCACCGACGGAGTCATGTCGGACATCGTTTTCGTACCGCCAAACGATCTTGCCGCTGTCGAAGCTGCGATCGACGAACACGATCCCGCCTGCATTCTGCATGAAGGTAACGGGACTCACTGGGGCATCGTTCCGGCCCGAGCCGAGTTCATGCGAGGCCTGCGAGATCTGACGCAACGTAAGAACGTGATCTTCGTCCTTGATGAGGTCATCACCGGCTTCCGAGTTCACCCGAACAGTTTCCAGGGACACTGCGACATCATTCCCGACATGACAACGCTGGCCAAGGTGCTGGCTGGCGGTCTCCCCGGCGGCTGCCTGGCCGGACGAGCAGACCTGATGGAGGCTCTGGCTTTTGACAATCCGTACGGCCAGAAAATGAAACACCCCGGCACGTACAACGCGAATCCGTTGTCAGCAGCGGCCGGAGCTGCAGCTCTTGACATCGTCGCCACCGCAGAACCCAGCAACAAAGCCAATGCCGCCGCTTCTAAACTCCGCCATGCACTCAATCAGGTCTTCGCCGCAAAGAGTTCACGCCTGGTCGCGTACGGAGATTTCTCGGCCATCAAGATTCACGCCGAATTCGAAGGCACGCACCCCACCACCGACAATGAGATTCCCTTCAACGGCGATTGGCGAAAGCTCGACCGAAAATTCGACGGCCGCCTCAGCCACGCTTTTCGCTGCGCTCTGCTCCTGGGGGGAGTCGACTGGTTCGGCTGGGGAGGTTCGACATCCCTCGCTCACTCAGACACCGACATCAGCCAGACAACCGAAGCCTTCTCGAACGCGATCGACCTGCTTCGTGAAGATGGCTTTGCAGTTTGACGGTCCGTTTAAAGTGGATTGATTCTCATCGAGTGGGCACCGCCTGTCGGCCTGCTGAATTCTGGTGGGAAGTGCTCATGCTACTGGTACTCTTACAGAGGACGATGAAAGTCTAATCCTGATCAACGACGGAATCAGGCATACGTTGGACTCGACCGGTCGTGTCGACGCAGGCGAGGACGGACTTCGCCGTGGTCAGGATCGTGTCGCCTCGGCGGAGTTCGTACTCGTGTTCCAGTTTGGCCATCGTCGCGCGGGAGATTTTCGTGCGGAGTGTCAACTGGTCGTCGTAGCGGGCGGGGGCGAGAAACTTGCATTCAAGTTTTGTCACGACAAAGAAGAGACCGGACTCTTCAATTTCGCGATAGCTACCGCCGGATGCTCGGAAGAGTTCTGTGCGGCCCATTTCGAAATATGTGAAATAGTTGGAGTGATGCAGGTAGCCCATGGGGTCGGCTTCGACGTAGCGGACGCGGATTTGAATTTCGTGCTCTTTTAACACTGCCGGCTTTCTTCGTTCGTATTGCTCGGAAAAGGAGAACGCAGAGTTCGCTGAGATGACAGACGCAGTGGAATAACGAGAACTCTCCGCGTCTCTGCGAGTCCTCTCCGCTTTCTGCGTTACGCCTTCGGACGGTCAAGTGGGAATCGTGTCAGTTTTCGATGGGCGAATCAAACAGAGACTCGAAATCGAATTCTTCGGCTGAGCCGAACCGGCGGTTGCGTTCCTCGGCTTCGACCACGAGCTTTTTCAACTCGGAGCTGACGAGTTCTCGGTGATCAGCCAGCTGGATCGAAATCAGTTCGTGAGAATCTTCGTGCCGTCCGGCGAGCATGGCGAGTACGGCCTGGCCGGCGACTCCGTCGGCTTTCCAGCGGTTGTCGTTTTCGCGAGCCAGTTCGTTGAAGTGAGCGAGTGCCTCTTTGTAGCGACGAGCTTTCAACTGAAGCAGACCGAGTTCGCGGTGCGCTTCCAGGACGGCTCCGCGGTTGTCGGAAAACTCGTCAATGACAATCTGCCAGGCTTCTTCCTGACGTTCAGGTCGTGACGGCCCCTTTTTCAAAGACATTGCGACGCGGATCTGCTCTTGAGCCGTCTGCTGAACCTCGACCGACGTTGCCGCATTGATGGGCGCATCGAGCGGGTTTTGCCTTCGCAGGTCACGTCCGGCTCCCGCAGAAATCAAAAACACCACCAGGCACCACAGGCCGTACTTCTTCAGTTGCCGGCTTGTCGGTTTGAGCTCCTGCCAGCTTTCAGTCGGCTCGGGTTCGTCGACAGGCACGAAGCTGTCGCCGGTCTCGCCGGACTTCTCGATTCGCTTCAGTTCAGTCAGCACCGCGCGAGCGTCAGGAAATCGTTCGGCAGGATCCTTCGACATCAATCGATGGACGACATTGATCAGCGATGGCGGGATGTCTGGTCGCAGATCCTGCAGAGGCGGTGCGTCTTCGTTGAGATGTTTGTAAGCGAGCGCGAAAGCGGTGGCCGCTCGGAACGGCGGACTTCCCGAGAGCAGGTGGTAAAACGTGACCCCCATCGAGTACAGATCGCTGCGGGCGTCGACGGCGGTTCCGTTGACCTGTTCAGGACTCATGTAAAGTGGCGTACCCATCGTGACGCCCATTTGAGTCAGGTTGACGCGTTCGCCGCCAAGCGTCAGTTGAGCCAGGCCGAAATCCGTCACTTTGGCGACCATCCGGCGGGTCACCATGATATTTTCCGGTTTGATGTCGCGATGGACGATCCCTGCCTGGTGAGCCGCGTGCAAAGCTGAGCTGACCTGCTTCATCAGGTGTATGGCGATGTGTGCGGTCGGCGGCTTTTTCTTCTGCAGGTACTGACGCAGATTGGCTCCCTGAACGTACTCCTGCGCGATGTACTGAATATTTTCCTCTTCACCGACCGCAAAGACCTGCACAATGTTGGGGTGATTGAGCCCCGCTGCCGCGCGAGCTTCATGCTCGAAACGTTTGCGGTGAGTTTCATCGCTGTCGAGGTCAGAACGCATGACCTTAATGGCAACGTTTCGTTTGAGCGACGTTTGCTCCGCAAGGTAGACCTGAGCCATGCCGCCGGCCCCCAGTCGTCGCAGGATTCGGAACTCTCCCAGCGTGCAGTCGCTGAGGTCGAGTGCCCGGCTGTCTGATCCGGCAGGAACGAGCGTTTCCGCGAGTGTTCGTGCGCCGGCCATTCCGCTGTTTGAGTCGAGCTGCGTTTGTGTTCCCGAAACGGCGGCCATTTGCGATTGAGTGATCGTCTGATCTGGCGCTGATGGCGGTTCCTGCTGAACTTCGGCCCGCTCTGCTTGCTCAAGAGTCGCTCGTTCGTGCATTTCCTGCAACGCGGCGGCTGAGAGTTCGTCGGTTTGGGCAAGCTTATCGTCAACCGAAAGGTTCGGGGCGTCGGCGTTCGACAAGTCCGGCGCAGGCGACGAGCTGTCGCTCGCTGCTGACTTCTTCCGGTTCTGTTCAGGAGATGATCCGTCAGTGGTCATCGGAGACTGGCCATAGGACTGTTGATGGTTCCGGACGATCGCCGGGAAGCTCGTCAGGCTTTCGCAGAGTCTGCGGGGCTCGGACCATCATAAGACGGGGTGCTCGATGCGGCCACAGAAGGATTCGTCGGGCCGGTTCGGATGTCGATGCCGCAACATTGATGGCTGGGATTTTGCTGACTTTGCTGCCGCAAGTATCAGCTCAACTCTCCCGCCAGTCGTGACAAACTGGTTCCTGACATGGGAGACGCCCTGCCATCGTCGAAATTCGAACCAAATTAAACGACAGCCGCAAACAGTGTGACCTAAGGCTTAATTGATGGACTTTGAGACCGGAATTCGGAGCGATCAAACTTTCTGGAGACACATGATGAGATCAATTCGAGAATTTAATCGCGACGATTCAGTCTCTCGGCGCGGGGCGATACTGATTCTGTCTGCTGTGTTCATGATTGTGATCCTGGCTTTCGCAACTTTTTCGGTCGACTTCGGCTATGTCGTGCTGGTCAATCAGGAACTGCAGTCTGCCGTCGACAGTGCGGCATTGGCCGCAGCTCAGGAGCTGCAACTTGCTCCAGACGGTGGCGAGGACCAGATCGTGGACGCGGCTGTCGATCTGGCCGCCGCCAATCAGGTTGATGGTCGTGACCTGACGCTTCAGAGGGACACCGATATCGACATCGGAATCTGGGATGAATTGACCGGTCAGTTTACTCCGTTTTCGGGCACGGACTTGAGTCTGGCCAACGCCGTGCGTGTCAGTGGGAAACTAAGCAAGGCTCGTCAGAACGCGGTCAATCTGTTCTTTGCCCCCGTCCTGGGCGATGGCACTCACGAGGTCACCGAATCGGCAATCGCGGTCATCGGCCGAACGAGAATGCGGGATGTCATGCTTGTTATCGATTGCTCGGGGTCGATGTCATCTCACAACCGGATGACAATGACACGGAATGCGGCGTTCGTTCTGATCGATGAACTCGGAACTGACGATCGATTGGGACTCGCCGTTTATAGCTATCCGGTTCTCGTGAACAACGGAAACGACAACGGAAACAATACAGGCCGAGGGAATGCTGGTGGAACTGCCAGCACTAATGCTGGTCCAACTTCGCAGACTCGAATGGCCAGCCTGCCGAACTTCGGGAACACGTTATTTGCGAGAGTCACGAGCACGAGTCCTGCCGAAAATCGAAACGCCGGATACTCTGGTGGCAAATTCAATGATCGCCTCAATGTCGACGGTCCCAATCTTCGGAACGGAAACGGGCGTGGGAACGGAAACGGGAACGGAAACGGGAACGGGAACGGAAACGGGAACGGAAACGGAAACGGAAACGGAAACGGAAACGGAAACGGAAACGGAAACGGAA
>CAXBME010000003.1:0-476852 GCA_963976765.1 uncultured Planctomycetaceae bacterium | reverse complement strand
CTCGGACGGCACGGTGAAGAGCCAGGTGAAGATCAGCGACGGCCTGGGCGGCCTGGCCGCCAACTCGCTGGACGGGAATGACCGTTTCGGCAGTGGGGTGGCATTTCTGGGCGACCTGGACGGCGACGGCGTGGCCGACATCGCCGTTGGGGCGTATCGCGACGAAAACGCGGATGCCAGTGAAGGCGCGATCTACATCCTGAGCCTCGCACCGCCGGTGACCGATGCTTTGAGTGCCTCGCTGGACGGTTCCAATAACCTGGTCATCACGGAAACGGGCGGTGACACGGACGACGGGCTGACTGTTACACAAACCGGTGCAACGACCTTGACGGTCCAACTGGCGGGTGGCGGCACGCTGGGTGACGGTGGAGTCACGGGTGTCAGCGGCGGCGGCACGGACACGCTGACGATTGACCTCACACAAATCGGCGGCGCGCAGATCATCATCAACGCCGGCGGCGGCGATGACACGCTGACGATTGACCTGGGTGATGGCTCGAACGGGCTCTCGAAGCAGGTCGTGTTCAACGGCGAGGGACAGAACAACTCGCCCAATGGCGACACACTGGTTCTGAACGGCTCGGGGACGTTCGCCACAGCGGCGTTCGGGTTCACCAACGAAACCGACGGCACGATCGATATCTCCGGCAACCAGACCATCACCTACACCGGCCTGGAACCGGTTACGTCGAACATCAACGCGACCGACGTCACGCTGAATTACTCGACAACCGCCGAAACTATCACCGTCAGCGACGCGGGCAGCGGACAGACGACGGTCGATTCCGACGTCGGCGGCGAGACGATCACATTCAACAACCCGACTGGCACGCTGACGATCAACGCAGGCGACACGGGTGCGAACATCGTCGACGTGGAGGCTCTGGCTGCCAGTTATTCTGCATCGATCACGATCAATGGAGGCAACGGTAGCGACACCGTCAACCTGAACGGCGATGTCTCGCTGGCGAGTGGCCAGAGTCTGATGATCAACGCGGATGCCGTGAACACCTCAGCCGGAGTGGAGCTGGCGACGTCGGGAGCCGGCACCATCACAATTACGGCGGACGATGTCGCGCTGAATGCGACTTCGACTCTGACTTCGGCGGGCGCGGTGACGGTGGCTCCTCAGACGGCCTCGCGCGGGATTCGACTCGGAGCGGAAACAGCCGGGCAGCTCAGCCTGACCGATGTGGAACTCGACCGGATCTCTGCCGCCAGCCTGCTGATCGGCAACGCGATGGCGGGGACAATCTCGGTGGATGACGTGTCGCCCGCCGGAGTCACGACGCTGCACTTGACAACCGGCGCGAACGTTGCCCGTACGGGCGGTGATCTCGCGGTGCCGGATCTGGCGGTCAGCGCCGTTTCAGGGATCGACCTGAGACTGATCGTGACTAATCTCGCTGCGGTCAACACGACGAGTGGTATCGTGAACTTCGGTGACACGACGAGTGGCACTCCTCTGACGATTGGTGTCGTCGATGGCGTGACCGGCCTGTTGAATCTCGGCGGTGCCCTGACTGTGGTCAACGCGTTCGCCGCGCTGACGATCGACGAAAACATTTCCGCCAGTGGCAACATCGTCGTGCAGGCCACATCGACGAATACGGGTAATCAGAATCTGCGACTCAGCGCCGGACACAGCGTTATCTCCAGCGGAGGTTCCGTCGAAATTCGAGGTGGAGACACGGTCAACTTTGAAGCCGGCTCGCTGGTTCAGGCTGACACGTCCGTGTTGGCCGGCATGTTCATTGTTGATGGAACCGGTGTCTTCGACTTCGGCGGCGCATCCATCATGGCTGGCACGACGGTTGAAATCGTCGGTGATGGCGGAGTCGGGCTGGGGATGGTCAACGCCGGCGGTACGGTCACAATACGTGCCACCAACGGAAGCGTGTTCGACAGCAACGGCGACGCCATCAACGTCACCGCTCCGGCGCTGGCCATCAGTGTTGCCAGCGGGCCTCGCTCAATTGGATCGACCGGCAACCCGATCGAGACAGCCGTTTCCAATATGGAACTCGACGCGCCAGGCAACGGCGAGATCGGTATCAGTAATACCTCTTCCAGTCTGGAACTCGGGGGAGTGACTCCGGCCAATGGCACTTTCACCGGAGTTCGACTGGCGTTCGGTCCCATCGTGATTTCGACGTCGGGCACGCTGAGTATCACCACGCCGGGTGACACCGTCCGCACGAACAATGCGACACCCCTGATATTGAACGCAGCCGACATTGTTCTTGGAACATCCGTTTCTGCCAGTAGCGTCACGTTGAATGCAGCGACGGGTTCCATCACTACGACCGTGGCTGGTGCTACGTCGAATGTGATCTCCGCCGGCGCCGTCAACCTTTCGGCCAACACCGGAATTGGCACCGCAGCCAACCCAATGCCAATGTCGGTGAGCAGTCTGAGAACGGACACCAGCGGAGGTGACGCCGATCAATTTCTGGCCGTTGACGGTTCAGCAAATGTCAACAGCGGCGATCTGAACGCTGGAAATGGGACGATCACTCTGGACTCCGGCAGGTTCGTCACAGGGGCCGGGAACAACATTCTCAGTGACGTCATCGTGACAAGCGGTGCGACGTTGGGCGGCTCCGGAGAAGTCATCGCCGGGACCACGTTGATCGTACAGAGCGGAGCGGTGATTGAACCAGGCGGCACAGGATCGACCGCTCGGCTGAGAACTGCGAATATCGCTTTACAGAATGGGGCGAGTTTTCTGGTCGATCTCAACGGCACAGTGGCTGGTAGCAGCTATGACCAGCTCCAGGTGACGGGCACGGTCTCACTCGGCGACGCGACACTGGGAATCACGACGGGCTTCTCGCCATCGGATAGCGATTCCTTCACGATTATTGACAACGATGGTACGGACCCGGTTACCGGCACATTCAACGGTCTGGCTGAAGGAGCAGTCGTGATGTCCGGCGGAAACACGTTCCGCCTCAGCTATCTCGGAGGCACAGGCAACGATGTCGTGCTGACGGCTGATACCCTGAGTCCACAGTTGAACTCGTTCACTCGCCAGGCACCGACGGATGAAACAACAAACGCCGACAGTCTTGTTTTCCGTGTGACGTTCAGCGAACCGGTCGTCAACGTGGACACGGCAGATTTCGTAGTCAACGGCACAACCACAGCAATGGTCTCCGGAGTCATCACGGCAGATACCGGGGCGGGTCTGCTGTGGGATGTGACAGTCTCCGGTGGCGACCTGGCCGGTTTCAACGGAACTCTGGGACTGGACCTCGACGGTACGCAGAACATCACAGATCAGGTCGGCAACGCCCTACCGTCCATCGAACCGGCAACTGATGAGACCTACACGCTCGACAACACCGCACCAACACCGTCGATCAATGGGCCGGGCTCTCCGACCGGAGACGATCCGTTCAATGTGACGATCGACTTTGGCGAGACCGTCATTGGCTTCGTCAGTGGCGACATTACCGTCGGTAACGGCTCGGTGACAAACCTTGTCGACAACGGAAGCGGCAACTTTACAGCGACGATCGACGCTACATCCGACGGAGCGGTGACGATCGATGTCGCTGGTTCGGTCGCGACTGACGCAGCCGGGAACTCCAACACCGCCGCCACGCAAGTCAGCGTGACAGTCGACACAACAGCAGCGACTCCGATGATCGCGTCAACGGAAACCAGTCCGAGCAACGCGGTGACGATTCCAATCACGGTGACGTTTGGCGAATCGGTCACCGGTTTTGATCAGAGTGACCTGAACGTCAGCGGCGGAGCGGTCACTAACTTCTCGGGAGACGCCGCAAGTTACTCCTTTGATATTACTCCCGGCAGCGACGGAACCATTACCGTCGACATCGCCGCCGCAGCCGCGTTGGACAGTGGCGGGAACGCTACATTGATTGCGACGCAGTTCAGCATCGATAGTGACCAGACGGCACCGACTGTAGATATTGCTCATGTCACGCCTGATCCTCGGACAACGACAGTAGAATCGGTCACGATTGTATTCAGTGAAGCGGTGAGTGGGTTTGGAATTGAAGATCTGTCGCTGACTCGTGATGGTGGGGCAGAGTTGCTGACTGGTTCGCAGGCACTGACGACCAGCGACAATGTCACGTTCACGCTGGGAAATCTCGGCGAACTGACCTCGTCTGCAGGCAGTTATCTGCTGACTTTGACGGCGTCAGGCAGCGCGATTGTGGATGCGGCAGGGAATGTCCTGGCAGGCGATGCGACGGCTGCCTGGTCGCGGGTGCTGCCCACGGTAACGCTGTCGATAGACGAAGCCTCGATTGCCGAGGGCGGTGGAGCCACGACTGGGCGAGCGACCCTCACGGCGACGCTTTCTCAGACGACGGATATTGATGTGACCGTGCAGCTCGGGTTTACTGGTTCGGCGACGCTGACTGATGACTTCACGGTCGACAGCCAGTCGATTGTCATTAACGCGGGGAGTTCCAGTGCTTCGATTGACCTGACGGCGGTTTCAGATGGACTGCTCGAAGCGAACGAAAACGCCTTTGTCGACATCATCGGCGTGACAAACGGTCTGGAAGATGGCACGCAGCAGGTATCGACGACGATTGTTGATGACGATGTCGCTCCGGTCTTCACATCAACGGCGACTCCGGAAGTGCCAGAGAATCAGACATTCGTCTTAACGGTGGTGGCGACCGATGCCGACGTGCCGGCGCAGACGGTCACGTACTCGATCAGCGGCGGTGTCGATGCCGGAGAGTTTTCGATCAGCAGTGGTGGCGATCTGTCGTTTGACGCGGCGCCGGACTTCGAGAACCCGACCGATGACGGCATGAACAACTTCTACGAAGTACAGGTCACCGCTGACGATGGCAACGGCGGCGTGACGACGCAGGATATCACCGTGCGTGTGACGGACGTCGACGAGATTGCTCCGACGGTCAGCATTACAGCCGTCACTCCTGATCCGATCAATTCCGCTGTGAACTCCATCGAAATTGTCTTCAGCGAAGCGGTAACCGGTTTTGATCTCGCTGACCTGACGCTGGCGCGAGATGGAGGCGGCAACCTGCTGACCGGGTCTCAAACGCTTTCCAGCGGTGACGGTGGCGTCACGTTTACGCTGGGTAATCTCTCCGGCCTGACTGGCAATGACGGCGACTATGTTTTGACACTGACCGACGCTGCGTCGGGAATCCAGGACGCAGCCGGCAACGCTCTGGCAGCAGGAGCGACAGAGGAGTGGTTGGCCGATGTGACAGCTCCGACGGTCGACATTTCGGATGTGGATCCCGACCCGAGGAACTCGCCGGTTGGGGCGATCGAAATCGTCTTCGACGAAGCAGTCAGCGGATTCGATCTGGCTGATTTGAGTCTGACACGTGACACCGGATCGGGGCCAGGCAGCAATCTGCTGACCGGGTCGCAGACGCTGTCATCCAGCGATGGCGGGCTCACGTTTACGCTTGGCAATCTGACGGCTATCACGGGTCCGCAGGGCACGTACACGCTGAGACTGACAGCTTCAGCAGCGGGCATTCAGGATAGTGCATCGAACTCTCTGGCTGGTGACGCGACCGAAGTCTGGACAACGAACACGACGGCAGTGACGGCGACAATTACCGAAGTCACACCTGATCCCCGCAACACAGCGGTCGGTTCGATCGAAATGGTCTTCAGTACGGCAGTGTCCGGCTTCGACGTTGGCGACCTGGTGCTCACTCGTGACACGGGATCAGGGCCAGGCGGTAATTTATTAACGGGATCAGAGTCACTTTCAACCAGTGATAACACCACGTACAGCCTCAGCGATGTCTCTGGCCTGACGGGAGCCGAAGGCACCTACACGATCACCCTGACTGCCAGTGGTTCAGGTATTCAGGACAGCGCGACCAATATGCTGGCTGGCGACGCGAGCGACTCGTTCACCGTCGACACGATCGCTCCCACGGCGACGATAACGGAAGTCACTCCGGACCCACGGAACTCGGCAGTCGCTTCGGTAACAATCGTGTTCAGCGAAGCGGTCAGCGGCATCGACATCGGCGACTTTCTGCTTACCCGTGACACGGGATCAGGGCCGGGAGCCAATCTACTGACTGGCGGCGAGTCAATCGCCACCAGTGACAACATCACTTACACGTTAAGCGGGCTGGCTGGCCTGACCGGAGCCGATGGCGACTACGAGGTCACTTTGAACGCCAGCGGATCGGGCATAGTCGATACGGCAACAAACCCCCTGAGCGATGGCGCGAGCGACTCGTTCACTGTCGACATGACCGCTCCCACAGCGACGATCATGGAAGTCACTCCCGATCCGAGGAATTCTGCCGGCAGCTCAGTGACCATCGTCTTCGACGAAGAAGTCAGCGGCGTCGACATCGGCGACCTGACGTTGACTCGCGACACAGGATCAGGGCCAGGTACCAACCTGCTGACCGGCGGCGAATCGATCACCACGAGTGACAACATCACCTACACGTTAAGTGGGCTGGCAGGCTTGACCGGAGCCGACGGCGATTACGAGGTCACTCTGAACGCCAACGGATCCGGAATTACCGACGCTGCCACAAACGCGCTGGCCGGGAACGCCAGCGACACGTTCACGGTCGATACGACGGTTCCGACGGTCACTATTACCGAGGTGACTCCCGACCCCAGGAACTCAGCCATCAGCTCGATTGAAATCGTGTTCAGCGAAGTGATTGGTGGTTTCGATATCGGCGACCTCAGCCTGACTCGTGACGGCGGCGGCAATCTGCTGACCAGCGAATCGCTCACCACAAGTGACAACATCACATTCACACTCGGCGGGTTGACGTCGCTGACCGACACGGCGGGTGACTATATCCTGACGCTGACGGCAGCGGCTTCCGGCATCTCGGATACTGCGTCCAATGGACTCGGCGGAGACGCGACTGAATCCTGGACAGTCGACACAACGGCTCCCACCGTGACGATTACAGACGTTGCTCCCGATCCGCGCAACTCGGCTGTCAGTTCGGTCGAAATTGTCTTCAGCACGATGGTGACCGGTTTTGATATCGACGACCTGACGCTCACTCGAGACACAGGTTCAGGACCAGGCAGCAACCTGTTGACCGGTACCGAAACACTGACGAGGGGTGACAGTACAATGTTCACGCTTGGTGATCTCGGCCCGTTGACTAACGAGCAGGGCGTTTACACGCTCACTCTGACGGCGGCGGGTTCGAACATTCATGACGGCGCCGCCAACACATTGCTGACCGACGATAGCGAAACCTGGACACTCGACAGCACCGCACCAGGAGCGGTGATTTCGCTGGTGACTCCAAATCCGCGCAGCACTTCCGTCACGTCGTTGACGATCGAATTCAACGAAGCAGTCACTGGGTTCGACATCCATGATCTGACGCTGACACGCGACACGGGATCAGGGCCGGGAGCCAACCTGTTGACCGGCGGAGAGTCGCTCACCACGAGTGACAATATCACGTTCACGCTGAGCGGCCTGTCGGGCCTGACCGGTACCGAAGGCGACTATCGGCTCACCCTGACTGCCAGCGGTTCGGGAATCGTCGACGTGGCTTCCAACACACTGGGAGCCGACGCTGTGCGGGACTGGACGGTCGATACGACCGGTCCGACGCTGTCGATCACTCCGGACGCATCGCTGACAAATGCCGCGACAACGACGTTCACGTTCCAGTTCAACGAAGCAGTGACCGGATTTGATGCCAGCGACGTCGGACTGACCAACGGTTCGGCCGGAGCGTTTACCTCGGTTGATGCCGACACCTACACGCTGGTGGTATTGCCGGTTGCTGACGGAGTTGTTTCAGTCAGCGTGGCGAATGCTGCCGCCGTTGATGCCGCTTTAAACAACAGTGGATCAGCCACCGCTTCGGTTACCAGCGATCGGACGGCACCGACTCCAGCAATCACTTCGACCGAGTCCAGTCCGACGGCGAATACCAGTTTCGAAGTGACGATTGACTTCGGCGAATCGGTCACCGGTTTTGATGCAGGCGACATTTCCGTCGGCAATGGTTCGGTGCTGGGAGCCGTCATCGACAACGGTGGCGGCAGTTTCACTGTCACCATCAACGCCGCTGCAGATGGCGAAGTCATCGTCGACGTGGCAGGCTCAGTCGTGACCGACGCCGCAGGCAATGCAAACACCGCCGCCACTCAGTTCTCGATCGATGTGCAGATGGCATCGCCTGTGACCGTTCGAATCGATGGTCCTGTCGACGCTGTTGTTGAGGGCGCTGACGCGGTGTTTACGGTGACGTTAAGCGAGGCTTCCGATGTGGATGTTTCTGTCGCGCTGGCTTTGATGGATGGAACGGCGACGCTGGCTGGGAACGGGACGACGGGCGACTTTGGTGCGGTGTCGATTCCAGGGGCATTGGTCGCAATCACATTTGAGCCGGGAGAAATATCGAAAACCGTCACCGTGTCGACGAATCAGGATGGAGTGATCGAGCCGGACGAAACGTTCTCTCTGAGCATTGCAGGAGTGGCCGGGGCGGAAGTGGAAGACGGCGGTAAAGTGGCGACGGCGACGATTGATGGTGTGGATCTGACGATTGCTCCGATTGATGATCAGACCATCGCGGTCGATGCTGGTCCGGTGGATCTGACCGTGGCAAGTGTGACATCGAATGCGACTCCGGCGACGTTGACGATCGAGGCGTTTGACAGTGGAACGTCGACACCGGTTGCAGTGCCCGACTTCGTGATGTTCAACGATCACGGCGACGGGACGGGAACGTTTACGTTCAATGCCAGCGAGTCGGATCTCGGAATGGTTGACTTGACTGTCACGGCAACGGATTCCAATGGCAGCACAACCGAAACGTTCACACTTAACGTAGTCGCGGCAGATGTGATCGAGACCACTGAGGCGATTCGCATTAACTCGGCAGGTGGCACGGTGGCCGCTCCGGGTGGAGCGTTCGTCTCCGATCGATTCTTCAATACGGGTAGCACTTTCTCGACCAGTGCAGCGATCGACGTTAGCGATCCGTCGTTACCGATGGGCACTCCGGCGGCAATCTTCTGCACGACCCGCTGGGACGGTGCGGGCGGTTCGGAACTGCGTTACAGCGTGCCGGTCGATCCGGGCGAGTATCTCGTGCGGCTGTACTTTGCTGAGATCTACGGTCCGGCAGCACGAGTCGGCGGGCGTGTGTTTGATGTCAGCATCGAAGGCGGTCTGGTACTTGACGACTTTGACGTCTTCGTTGCGGCGGGAGCCGGCAACAAGGCGATCGCTCGCGAATTTATCGTCACTTCCGATGGTTCACTGGACATCGACTTCGGGCACGTTGTCGAAAATCCAGACGTCATGGCGATCGAAATTGTCGGTACCCGCGCGGCGGTGAATACGGGGCCGCAGATCGACTCTGTTTCTGATCAGAGCGTCATCGCAGGAAATTCAACAACGATCAATGTTTCGGCGTCTGATGCTGACGGCGATGCGATCACGCTGTCTGCCAGCGGGCTGCCGGACTTTGCTTCGTTTACTGATAACGGAAACGGCACCGGATCATTCATGGTAGCCCCGGACGCTGCTGACGTCGGCGAATACCTCGTCACCATGCAGTCGTCGTCTGGTTCGCAACCACTGACCGACGGCACGTCGTTCAGACTCAGTGTGACCGCGCCGGTGTCTGACGGTGACAGTCAACTTCGAGGCGGAATCGGCCCGGCGATCACCAGCGGCACTCCGAGTTCAACAGCCCCGACCGTCAGTATCAGCGGTCCGACAGGTTTGGTCAACGAAGGTGATGACGCCGTCTTCACGGTCACGCTGAGCAGTCCATTTAACGAGCAGATCGGCGTTGGAATTGAACTGGTTGATGGTGACGCAACGCTCGCCGACGGAGACTTCGCACCAATCGTTGTGCAGAACAGCGGCGCAGGCCTCACCGCCGTCGTTCCATTTCAGCCGGGCGAGACGTCGAAGGAAGTTTCCATCCGCACGCTGCTCGACCTGCTGACCGAGCCGCCGGAGACGTTTGATCTGGCAATCGCCGGAGCGTTCTCGGAAAGCGGACCGTTGACCGTGACGGTTGCTTCAGCCACGGCCACGATCGACGGCGTGGTGATTCCTGATCCCGTTCTGAGCCTTGCTCCGGTTGCCGATCAAACCATCGCTGCAGATACCGGTCCGGTCGATCTCATGGTGGCAGCGGCCAGTTCCGACGATATTCCGGTGATGTTCTCGGTCAGCGGCCTGCCGGCATTCGCTTCTTTCATCGACAACGGCGACGGCACCGCACGACTCGTGTTTGATCCGACCGCCGCTGATGTCGACAGCACTTCGACCATCGAAATTACTGCAACGGATTCCAGCGGCTCGGTGATGGAAACCTTCAATCTGACCGTCGTTGAGACCGAGTTCACCGATCAGGCAACATCCATCTTCCGCATCAACGCTGGCGGCGGAGCGGTGGCTGCTCCTGCGGGGGCCGGCGCGGAGAATCGAAACTTCAGCGCGGACAGCTTTGCCAACACCGGCAACCTTTACTCGACCAGCGCAACCATCGACCTGAGCGATCCGTCGCTTCCCGAGAATACGCCAGCGGCTCTCTTCCGAACAACTCGCTGGGACGGAGCTGGCGGCCCGGAACTCAACTACAACATCCCCACCGGGCCGGGCGAGTTCGAAGTCATTCTGTACTTCGCCGAAATCTACGGCCCAACCTCACGCGTCGGCGGTCGAGTCTTCGACGTCGCCATCAACGGCGAAACCATGCTGGAAAACTTCGACGTCTTTGCCGCAGCCGGAGCCGCCAACAAAGCCATCGCCCGCCGCTTCAACGTTTCGACCAATGGAGAAACACTCAACATCGCCTTCGCTCACGAGGTCGAAAATCCCAACATCATGGCCATTGAAATCATCAACCGAACCATGATCCCGGATGTCGGCCCGACGTTGTCCGCAATCCCGAATCAGTCGGTGAGTGAAAACGGTTCACTGAGCATTCCGGTGTCAGCCTTCGACGAGAACGGTGACGCCATCGTACTGCAAGTACTCGGCCTGCCGAGCTTCGCTACTTTCATGGACCACGGTAACGGGGCGGGAGTTATCAGCGTCAACCCGTCCAGCAGCGACGCAGGCGACTTCGCCATCTCGGTTCAAGCTACTTCAGGAGACCAGGACTTGACCGACTTGACAGCATTTGAACTGGCGCTGAACCAGCTGCTCGGCAGCGGAAGCTGATGTACGGACTGACGACATCCAATGTTTTAATCTCAGCATTCACCTGACCGGACTGGCATACAGAAAGTGTGCCGGTCCGGTCGTTTTACAACCATAACTCAGCTGAACGACCTGATGATAAGGTTCTGAGCGATCATGCAGACCCCAACTGATCCATGAATGCATGGTTCAAGACTCACGACATTTTCTGGAAGAGCTGACCGAGTTGAATGTCAGTCTGGCCTTTTCTTCCTACCAGACCGAGAAGCTGTTTTTTATCGGTTGAAAGACCAACCATGTCCTCGCAATTTTCGAGAGGACATTTAATTACCGCATCGGACTGTGGGCTTCGCCGGACAAGCGAACGCCCTGGCTGAGTTCCAGGTACCAGCTCTGGAAATTCTGGCAGACAGGGACCGCGGTTGTCCCGTATCAGCCAGCGGCTGACACTCCCGTAGATGGTGATGCCAACGTGGCTCGGGAATGGACCACACGAGGGTACGCCGCCGCCTATATTCTGCGGGTTGGCTATACGGCCAGCGATCGGGACGTACATGACGTAGCCGTCGCTGCAAATGGCCGGGGCATCTTTGTTTCGACGGTACTCGGATGCCTGACGACGACCAGCGACGACGCCAGTTTCACACCTTTGTCAAGACCGGCGTTTCTCAGCGGTCTTGTCCCGGGAGACTACGCCATCGTGACTCTTTTAATGCCTCGGTATGTCACGCTCCACGGATTGCCGCTGGACGATCGACTGACCGAAAAACATGCCGATCCACAGTGTGGGTTGCAGATCATCAACATGAAAACCGGAGCAGTTGCTCGTAGGGCACAAAGAGACAGATCGCTGGTGACTGAACTCTAAGTCTGGAATCAGGCATCCAATGGCAATCGAGTTCAAGACGAACGAGATTGAGCGTTTGCTGGTCGTCGGCGACAAAGGCCATTTATGAGTAACTGAGTCGTCACACAACCATTTGGAGATTGGAAGGGCTGAATCCGACGCTGGAATTATGTCTCGATGGACTGTTCCGACAGAACTGTCCCGACCCACGTTGTTCTCGAGAGTGCTTCTGATCCAGCTTCAATTGTCGTTCGCAAGGTCGACCGACTGAACAACAGGCCGACGTAACCGTTCACATATTCAGAAATTCTGATTCCCAACGTAGGCTCAAAGTGAGCACATTACCACAGACTCAGGATTCGATCCCCAACCTTAACGAGCAATCGCTTTTCTCGATGCAGATGTCGAGCCACACTCACACTGGCTGCGTGATCTTGTCACGCCACTCCAGACAGCAGGAATCGGGGTAACTTCAGGTATGAGACTGTTTGATCCGGCAACACGAAATTCAGACAGTCTGATATGAGGACACGTTTCCTTCTGAATGTGTAACGAGGTTGAATTCAGTTCTGATTCTGACAAAAGAGAGCTTGCCACTTCCGCCCTTCGCCATCACGAACCCGGTTTCCGCGACCGGAAGAGTTTGGGATGACGCAGATATGCGGACTCGTTGAGTTTACGTGGCTGTTGCAGTTGCCATGCAAACACAGCACTGTTAGCCGGTATAACGATAAAAAAGGACTCACGTCTGATTGACGTAAGTCCTTATCTGGTAAGAGCGGAGAGGGAGGGATTTGAACCCTCGGTACCTTGCGGTACACCGGTTTTCGAGACCGGCACAATCGGCCACTCTGTCACCTCTCCGATTGCGGGTGCGGATGATAGGAGTCATGCTGCCGCCGCGCCAAGTCTTTGCGGGGCTCTGATGTTTATGTGTTGTCGGTTCGGAGATGCTTGTCGGGCGAATGCCTTTCGATCATTTGAACGTTCGCTGTATTGAGAATTCGCAGCGGTGTCGAGGTTGGGGATTGGTAATTCGTTCGAAACGACTTTCCGATTGCAGGCAGGCGTGAAACGCCAGCGAGTGAATGCTCAGCCGTCGCTCGATGCAGCCCCGTACTGAGGCCGGAAAGTCATGTCGGTCTGATTCCAGATTGCCGTGTGAAGTTCTTTTGTCGTCTGTCCATGAAGGGCGACCTGGAACCGTAATTTTCAGCGACTCAGACTTAAAACATCGGTTGAAACAACGACTTAAGTGAGAAATCTGTGCACGATCCTGATTGGCTTCTGCTCGAAGATGGGCCTTTGATTGCTGTCAACAAGCCAGCAGGAATTCTCACCGAAGGAATCCCAGCGGGTGAGCAGACGATGGTGGGGCTGGTGAAGGCGTGGCTTGCTGAAAAGTATCAGAAGCCGGGAAATGTCTATCTTGGGATTCCGCATCGTCTGGACCGAGCGACTTCTGGAACGATCGTGTTTACTCGAAATTCGAAAGCTGCCGCGCGCGTCGCCGAGCAGTTCGAGAAGCGGCAGGTTTCAAAAACGTACTGGGCGTTGCTTGAGAAGCGTCCGGACGAGGATTCAGGACTGTTTGTTGACTGGTTGTTGAAGGTTCCGGATCAGGCCATTTCGGAAGTGGTCAGTGAGGGGACGCCCAAGGCAAAGGAGGCTCGGCTGGAGTATCGGGTGCTGTGCGAATTTGAAGGGAGATGGCTCGTCGAAGTCCTGCTTCTGACGGGAAGGATGCACCAGATTCGAGTTCAGTTTGCATCGCGCGGGTGTCCTGTTGCTGGAGACTCGAAATACGGAGGTGGCGAATGGCCAGCTGCTGATCACGCGATTGAAGAAGTCCGCCAGCCGACGTCTGATCTCAGAATCGCCCTGCATGCTCGTTCGCTCAGCCTGCTGCACCCGATTCGGTATCAGGAGTTGATCATCGAGTCGCCGGTACCTGCGTACTGGGGGCTATCCGGCGAATTGTTACCGGCGAAACCGGGAATCTGATCGAAATTGCACTTTCGCTCGCGGTGTGAGGTCATTCGGCGGCGATATTCAGGAGAATCTTTCCCCCTCGACCGGAAGCTTCAGCGGTGCGAACGGCGGAGACAACGTCATCCAGCTGGAAGCTCTCACCGATCTCGCTGGCGAGTACGCCGTCGCGAATTAAACCGGAAACGGTTCGGACGAGCTTCAGCTTTGCCGGCAGTTTCAATGTTTCCATATAGTTACCGAGCCAGAATCCGGAGATCGAGGCTCCAGGCGTCATCAGTGCGCGGGACGGGACGGTTAACGGTTCTCCGGACAGCGTCCCGTAGGCAAGCATGCTTGCTCGTTTTCCCAGAACGGTGATGACGGCTGAACCTGTCTCGCCACCGACGCAGTCGATGGCGGAATGAACGACGCTTTGGTCGGTCGAGGCGCCGGTTGCTGCGGCGACGGCGGCTCGAAACTGGTCGAGCGAGTGCTGGTCCGGGTCGAACCAGATCACGGCATTGGCACCGGCGGCTTTAAGTTCGGTGACCTGAGCTTCCCGACGGACGACACAGAGTGTCTTGAAGCCGAACCGTTTCCCCAGGCGTATGATCATGTGGCCGAGCACTGATCCGGCAGCCGTTTGCAGCAGCCATTCTCCGGGGGGAACTCGAAGAACTTCCCGGCACATGACGAACGCAGTGACCGGGTTCACGAAGAATGTTGCCTGCTGTTCCCGATTCAGGCGTCCGGTCAGGAGATTCGAAAAAGGGATCACCTGCGACGCGGGGACGATGTTTTTCTCGGCCCAGTTGCCTCCGCGGCGAGAAAGTACGGCGACGCGTTTGCCAAGCATCATCTTTGCCCGCAGTCCGCCACCCACCGATTCAACAATGCCCACACCTTCGAAACCAGGAGTCGCCGGACAGTCGGCACTCAGCGTGTACTGGCCGCGGACGAACATTAGATCCGACGGGTTAATCGGGCAGCACAGCATTCGAACTTTGACCTGCCCGTGTTTCGGATCAGGCTCGGAAACATCTTTGACGGTCAGTACGGATTCCGGAGCCCCGGTTGACTCAAAAATGACGGCTTTCATGATGGACTCTTTGCAGGCTTCGACTGGTTGGTTGTTTCACTGTCATGGTGGCCCTCGTTGAGTGATTTTCGGGTGATCAATCTGGTCGAGCTCATGTTCCGAGTAATTCCCGGGCTTTCGCGGCGATGTCTTGCTGCCGCATGAGAGTCTCGCCGACCAGAATGCCTCGAACTCCGAACTGAAGAAGATGCTCGACGTCCGATCGTTGTCGGATTCCGCTCTCGCTGACCAGGTAAACGTCGTCGGGGACTCGCACGGCGAGGTCGGTCGAGTGTTTCAGGTCAGTGACGAATGTTTTGAGGTTGCGATTGTTGATACCGATCAGCGGAGCTTCCAGCTTGAGGACTCGATCGAGATTCTCGGGATCGTAGACTTCGACGAGGCATTCCATGCCGAGTTCCGAAGCGTAGAAATAGAGATCCCGCATGGTGCAGTCGTCGAGGCATTCGGCAATCAGCAGGATGCAGTCTGCGCCGGCTGCTCTGGCTTCAGTGACCTGGTAGCGGTCCAGGATGAAATCTTTTCTCATGACCGGGATCGAGACGGCACTCCGGATGGCGGTCAGGTATTCCAGTTTGCCTTTGAAGTAAGGCTCGTCCGTGAGGCAGCTGATGCACGCGGCGCCGGCGGACTCGTAGGTTCTGGCGATCTCGACAGGATCAAAGTCTTCGCGGATCAACCCGGCTGAGGGAGACGCCTTCTTTACTTCGGCGATCAGACCGACTCCCGATTTCGCCTTCAGGGCTGCCAGGAAATCGCGAGGCGGGGCGACGTCTGTCAGTCGAGCCTTCAGTTCCGTTTCCGAGATCCTGTTTTTCGCAGTGGCGATTTCAGTTCGCTTAGTCTGGCAGATTTCGGAAAGGACGTCCGACACTTGAATTCTCCGTGAGGCGGTTCATGCAGTAGCTGGCGAGCTGTGGATCATAGTCCGTCAGACAGAGTCTTCCAGCACGCGGCTGGCGACACCCCGGCAGCCTTTCAGAGACGAATGGTTTGCCGGTTCGGCGTGTGCCACTGATTTCTGCCAGCTTTGGAGTTCTTGCGGTCGGCGGTTGCCCTGGCAGAGAAAGTGTCGCACGTTTTCAACGAGCTGCTAACCAGAGGCGGTTGGTGCAGCCTGTGCTTCACCGGTGATTGCGGCCTGGTACTCGTTGGCCGTCAGTTCGACCATCTGTGTGGCGTCGAACGACTCGATAACTTTCTGGCGGGCGGCGCTACCCATGGCTCGTGCGCGGATCGGGTCGTTAATCAGTTCAAGCATTCGTTGAGCCAGAGCGTCGCTGTCGGCGGCTGGAACGACCAGGCCGGTCTCGTCGTCTCGAACGATCGACATGATTCCCCCGACTCCGGTAGCGATGACAGGGCGACCGAGCGCCATCGCTTCAAGCATCACCGTGCCCAGTCCCTGCATTAATGACGGCAGGCAGAAGATATCCATCGCCCTGATAGCTGACGGAAAGTCCGGCAGGTTAGTGATAAAGGTCAGATGTTTGGTGAGTTTGTATTGTCGTGCGAGTGCTCGCAGCTTTCGTTCGTCGGGGCCGTTGCCAGCGATCAGAAATTCGACATCGATTCCTGCGTCGAGTACCTGGCGAGCAGCTTCGATGAAATACGGAAATCCTTTGGATTCTTCGAGCCTCCCCGCCGTGCCAATAACCGGAATTCGCTGGCCGCCGAGCACTTCGGAATTATCAACCAGATCAGGAATGGTGACGCCGCTGTGAATCACCGTGATGAGATCCTCGTTAATCGAATGCCCGGAAATCAGGCTGTCTTTGACTGACGAGCTGACGGCGATCAGCCTTTTGAGCATCGACTGGTCAAACGAGATGGTGCGATACAGCGTCGTGTCGTGGTCATGAACCGTCAGGATGAACGGAAGATTCAGACGTTTGGCCAGCGCGAGCCCGAACGGCAATGCGTGTCGCGACTGAATGTGGATCAGGCTGGGTTTGTGAGCGGCTGCGTCCTGAGCGACGAGCCCGCTGATCATCGGGCGAAACAGCGGCGAAGACAGCAGCATGTGTTCGTAGATGGGGCACCCGGGACGCGTCTCTTCCGGCAGTGACGCGATGTCCGGTGAGATAATGACGGGGGAGTAGCCGTAGTTCGGCAGCTGCTCTGCCAGTCGCAGTGTGTACGACGTCGTGCCACGAACCTGCAAAGGCCCGGCGACCAGAATGACAGTTGAAGAATCAGTGCTCATCGTTGTTTGACTGGCTCGTCCACGACAAAAGAGACTTGAAGAAGGAAGCGTACAGATTTCCCACTTCGATTTCTCCGGCACCGTTGGCACTTGCTGTCATCCGTTCGGTGCCCCAGTCAACCATCGGGCCGATCCAGTGTGGGGCGACGTCCGTTGCCAGTGCGGATGTTCGACCGGAGCCGTGGGAGCCAGTGACCAGTAAGGGAGCCGACGATGATGGTTCGAGGTTCGGAGCTTCTCCTTTGAAGCTTGCTTCGAAACGCACCGACTGAAGGAGTACCTGACTGCCTGGCTTCGGAGAGAACTCGTTGAAGCCTCCGATCAGCGGCGGACGCTCGGACCACGGAAGCCCGTCAGTGATCGGGTGAGATGTGTTTGTCGGGCGTGCAAACACCGGCTGGTCGCAGTTTCGGCGATCGTCGGTGTCGGCAATTTCGACAGGCAGTGCTTCAGCGATCGGAGTGCCGTCCCAGTTTCCGCCGAGGCCATGAAACGATTCCCAGCCGCCGATCATCAACAGTCCAGCTCCGTTATGGACCCGTCCGACAATCTGAGCCTGCAATGCGGAGTCGATACGCTCGGCGGGATAATCGCTGAGAACAAACAGGCTGCAATCTTCCGGGACGTCAGAGTCGTCGAGCTTCCGATCGCTGGGCACATAAGTGAAATTCCAGCGCCAGCTCGTCATCAACCCGGCCAGATACGCAGCCGCACCATCCAGCGAAGTATCACCGCAATAGAGAACGCGAGGTGTGGTCATAATGGGATGATCTGATTCTGAAAACGGCTATTCCGAAACGTCGACGCTGCGCTGCCAGAGTGTTCGGATGAGCTGAAGTTTACGTTCGACGGTTCGTGGTACGCAGTCGAGTTTCTCGGCAATTTCTTCGTTCGTAAAACCTTCGAGCTTCCACAGAGCGACCGACTGAAGCGTCTCGTCATCAAGACGCGACAGGAGCGACTGGAATTCGTCAGCGATCTGCGCGGCAAACTCAGGAGTCGGTTCTTTGCTGATGATTGCTTTGAACTCGATCGTCGCGGAGCCAGACCGAGGTTTGCCGGCGTCGGACTGTGAACCATCTTTCGCGACGCCATCAACGATGGAACTGTCCGTTGGGACGCGACCCGTCCCGCCACGTTTCTGGCGATTGTGGTAGCGGATCAGGTCGACGGCTTTATGAGCGGTGATCGAAACCAGCAGCGGCCACAGATTTTCCCGATCGACCAGTTGAGTGAACCGTCCGCCCTCAGCTCCCTGGCAGAAGCTGTGAAACGCGCTCAGGGCGACGTCTTCTTCGTCGGCCATGCGCTTCGGCGTGCCCTGCAACTTCTCGCGAGCCATTCCGACCATGCGGCGAAAGTAAAGTTCCCACAGTCGTTGAGCCGCCTGAGACTCGCCGTCCTTCAGATTCTGAATCAGACGGGTGACGGTTCCTTGCGGCGAGTCGTCGAATTCAGAATTCATCTTACGACTCCGCCAGAGTGGAGCAGGGCAGGGGCAGCCACAGTCTCGGTTGATTCGATACTTAATTGAGTTGATCAGTCCGTTGAAAAAGTGCGGCACTGGCTTTGCCAGTGCGGAATTGCCGCCCCACACCGACTTCAAAGAAAACTGTCAGAGCCAGTGGCACACGCCAGAGCCGGTGACCGCAGGAACGACTATTCGCCGCTGTCCGGACCTTGTTTGAGGCAACGGCCAATCTGACGGACCGCCTGCCGCAGCCGGTGAACATTCTCGACAATCGCCAGCCGCAGGTAACCTTCCCCGTCCTGACCGAAGCCGCCGCCTGGGCTGACTGCGACACCGGCTTCTTCGATCAGCTTCATCGCGAAATTGATTGAACCCATTTCGCGCCACGGTTCCGGAATCTTTGCCCAGACAAACATCGTGGCTTTCGGTGGATCGATTTCCCATCCGAGTCGCTGAAGACCTTCGCACAGTACGTCACGTCGCGTTTCATATTCAGCAGCGACGGCTTCGACGGCGTCATCGCAGTGTCGCATGGCGACGATGGCGGCGATCTGAGCTGCCTGGAAAATTCCGTAGTCGTAGTAACCCTTGATGGTGGCCAGGGCGCGGACCATGTCAGGATTGCCAGCGCAGAAACCGATTCGCCAGCCGGCCATGCTGTAGCCTTTGCTCATTGTCGTGAACTCAACGCCGACTTCTTTTGCGCCGGGTGTCGTTAGAAAGCTCGGAGCTTTGTAACCATCGAAACAGATGTCCGCGTAAGCGAAATCGCTGATCACCATAAAGTTGTATTTTTTGGCGAGGACAACAAGCTCGGCGTAGAACTCCTGCTCGACGCACGTCGTCGACGGATTGTGCGGGTAGTTGACGATGACCAGCTTGGGAGCTGGAAAGAGATGCTCGCAGGTGTAGGCAATCCGTTCGAGAAACTGCTGCGGATCCCGACAGTCCAGACTGATGACATTTCCGGCGGCCAGCACGACGGCGTAAACGTGGATCGGGAAGCTGGGAGCCGGCACGATGGCCGTATCGCCAGGCCCCATCAGCGCGAGACAGAGGTGGCTGAAACCTTCTTTCGATCCCAGACAGGCGATAATTTCGCTGTTCGGGTCGAGCGTGACGTCGTACTTCCGCAAGTATCGGGCGGCGACTTCCTTCCGCAGATTGCCGATCCCGTTCGACACGGAGTAGCGATGGTTCCTGGGGTCGGCGATCGCTTCGGCAAGTTTCTCGCTGATCGACGGGTCGGGCGCGTCGGTCGGGTTTCCCATTCCGAGATCGATCACGTCGATTCCGGCGACACGCTTGTCGTACTTGAGCTTATTGATTTTGCCGAACATGTACGGCGGCAGGCGTTTGACGCGGTCTGCAACCGGGATGGAAAACGGCTGATCTTCGAACGGAACTTCTGATTCGCTGCGCATGTGGGTGAACCCTGTTTTGCAAAGATGGTTTCCCGGGTGGGATCGGGCGAAGTCTAGCAGCCCGTGAAATCCTTGAAAGCGTCGGATTCATCGGACTTTGTTTCGAGTGAGCTGAGTAAATTCCGCATTTCCTGGCCAATGGCCGGGCAGATTTGTGCGACACGTCGAGTCCCGCAAGTGTTCACGCAGATGTCTGTGGCTATACTCCGGTTCGATTCGAGGCTGACTTGAGCCGTTGCCCGCTCGGATTTCAGCCTTTTGCCTTCTGACGTCATGCCTTCTCTTTCCGGAGCACTTGCCCGTGACACTGTCACTGATCGGAACTCACAAGCAGGAGCTGGACACTCCGATTCTCTGCATCGATCTCGACACGATGGATGCGAACATGAAGAGCATGTCTGATTTCATCAAGTCGCGAGGCAAAGAATGGCGGCCTCATCAGAAGTGCCACAAGACGCCGGCCATCGCCTGGAAACAGATGGAGTACGGAGCCATTGGCGTCACCTGTGGAAAAGTCTCAGAAGCCGAAGTCATGGCTGCGGCGGGGATCGAGGACATCCTCATTGCGAACATGATCGTTGGTAAACGAAAGGTCGAACGCGTCGCCGCCTTGTGTCAGCATGCTGACCCCATCGTCGCGGTCGACCACTACGCTCAGGTCGAACCGCTGGCCGCCGCCTGCCACGCACGCGGAGTGCTTTGCCGAGTCATCATCGAAGTCAACATCGGCCTGGACCGGGTTGGCTGCCGTCCTGGTGTCGACACGCTCGAGCTGGCAAAGGGTATCGATCGCCTGGAAGGCGTCGAGCTGGTCGGCATCATGGGCTACGAAGGGCACTTGCTGACGATTCCGGATCAGGTCGAAAAACGTGAGAAAATCGAGCACGGCATGAACGTGCTCAAGCATTGCCGCGATCTGCTCCTCGACGCGAATCTTGACTGCTCGATCGTCAGCGCGGGCGGAACCGGTTCGTACCAGATCACGTCGGACTGTGACGGCATCACGGAACTCCAGGCCGGCGGTGGCATCTTTGCCGACCCGTTCTACCGAAATCAGTGTGCAGTCGAGGGCCTCGAATACGCACTCACCATCCTGGCAACCGTCGTCAGCCGCCCGGTACTCGAACGAGCCGTTCTGGACTGCGGCCGAAAAACGCATTACCCGGATCTGGAGCCGCCAATCGTCAAAGGCCACCCCGGCGCAAAAGTGACGCGAGTCAGTGCTGAACATTGCCAGCTCGACCTGGAAGGCGAGTCGCGCAATCTGAAGATCGGCGACAAAGTCGAACTGGTCGTCGGCTACGCTGACCACACAACGGTCCTCCACGACGCCTTCTACGGCTTCCGCAACGACATTCTGGAAACCGTCTGGCCCATTGCCGGTCGAGGAAAATTGCAGTAGCAGCAACGTGTGCCAGGAGCCTGCATTTTTTCTAGAACATTTTGCTCACATGGATAAGGTGATTAGAAGCAAAGTGCATGACGGAGATTGAGGGCTTGCAAATCGGCGAAAGCGTGCACCAGGGATCCAGATGCAGCCAGTCTCTTCGAACGCTTCGACCTCGAAATTAGCGAGAAGCCAACTTCTTATACGAGTGTGTATATTTAGTTCGTCCGCGCGCTGATTTTCCGCTCTGTTGCGAAATACAGGCTTGCACACTGTTTGAAGGAATCTGGGGCGAAGTAGATCATCAGATAAACTACCCACATCCCAGTGACAACATTGCTTGCAAGGAACAGATAAAAGTCTTGTCGAAGATTGTGGACGCCAATAGCCGACTCGTTGACCGCCCTAAAGCGGAGCAATGATGTGCAGGGACAGGACAGCGGGTGAAAGTAAGGACCAAACGGTCAGATCGTTTTTCCGGCAACTCCACAGTGCGGCGACCGCGGCTATTGGATGGGGCTTCATTTCCCCCGTGCTTCCGACGGATCGTCCGTGTCCTGAAGTTGCGTCACGACCTGATGAAGGCGCACTTTGTTCGTGACCGGCTTGCCCGCGCGAACATCTTCTTCGCTGAAGATGGCCACTTGTACGGAGCCCACTCCCTGCTTGCCGGCGCGGTTGAGTGTGTAGCGCTGGTGGTCGTAGATGATGAACAGCGTGCCGTCTTCCGCCTGAGCACCGTCGGGATACGACGACTCTCGTTCATCCAGCAGCAACCCGCCTTTCCAAGTCGCTCCGTCGTCGTCTGACACGAATGCTGTCACGTGAGAGCGTTGCCCGTCGGATGAGTTGTTTCGCACCATCAATAACGCTCCGGAGTCCAGCCGACGAATGAAGAATCGTTTGTTTCGGAACGTTCGGCCCGGGAGGTAGAGCGATCCGTCACTCCACGTTCGGCCGCCATCGGTGGAGATACTCTGTGCGATTCCGCCTGTATTTCGCAGCAGCATCCACAGGCTGCCGTCGCCTCGCTCGACAATCATGTGCTCGTCGACTCGTGTGCCGGGAATGCGGACCTGACCGATGCGTTCGAACGACTTGCCCTGATCCGTCGATCGATACACGTTGGAACCACGTTCGTCGCCGAGGTCGTGAGTCAGCATCTCGATCGTGTACGGCTTAAGTTCCTCGGCATCGAATCTGACGTTCGGGACGTTGGTGTTGTCTCGCCATAAGCCTACAGGCAGCAGCCAGTCCCCGTTTTTCAGGACCGTCGGTTTGTTCAACATGACTCCGTCGGCGATCCGTCGCGATTGCGACCACTCTGGAGTCTCCGAGTCGGCGTCCGTGGTGACCATCGCCCAGACACCCATGCGGCCATCCTGCACACCGGCGCTTTGAGCCCAGAAGAACCACAGTCGTCGCTGCGGATCAATCCATAGACAAGGGTCGTAAGTATGAACGAACCGGCGGGGCTGAATGACCAGCTTCTCCGACCACGAGTGACCATTATCACCACTGGTCGCGAGTACGCAGTAACTGGAAGAACTCTCAACGCCACGCGGACTTTTTCCCGCATACCACGCCGCCCACAGGCGTCCCTGTGCCGAACGTTCGATCGAGGGAACGCCTTGCGCTCCACGCGAATTCTTCACGTGATCTGGACCAACGTCCGTAAGCACACGCGGCGGTTGTAAGGCAAGGTCGGGCAACGCTGACGAATCGTCGTTACCCTCACTGAATTCGCTCGCGACGGCGACGACACAGAAGATCAGAATGTGAAGTTGTGTTTTCATTGCGTTCTCACGTTATAAACGCTGCGGCCATGCAGCGAGTGTCTTCTGTAAAGACATGACTATAGCCGTAATTTCGACGTTCCATGTGGCGATTGCTCCTGCAAATATTTCTACAGGTGTCCTCGATCCTTCGATGTACGTCAGACTGCCTGGTAGGTTCAGTGGGAAGGGCAACGGATGCAAGAGTCTGCGGCCCTGCACGACCAGGAAGAGAGCTCTGTAACATGTCGAACACGCGGCTCCGTCCGGAAACGCCATCGCTCTTCAGACCAATCTGCCGGGTGAAGAATCATCATTCGTATCGATACGCATGCTTATCAAGCGGAAGAATCCAAACATTACGAAAGCGAACAGCATTGCCATGATCTTGAAGAAACAACGGTCCTGTGGTTGTCGCGAGTTGCTTTTTCCAAATCGCTTTCAGGTAGTCGGTCGTGCCCGAACGGTAAGGATGATAGATGCTTCGTGGTTCGCCGAACTCGACCGAGTCTTGAACCTTCTGACCGTTCAACCAGGCTGTGATGGTTCCCTTCCTGGTGATGTTACCTTTTGAATCGCGGCGAGGTGCGCGGTATCGGATATCGTAAACCTGCCAGACGCTGCGATCTCGCGCGGCATTGACCAACGGTTTGCTGAATCCATAGATCGCTCCCAGGTCGGCGTCGCCTGGTCGCTTACTGTCCGCTGAGTGGATGATCTGCATTTCGTAGTTGCCGTGGATATACAGCCCGCTGTTTCCAGTTCCCTTTTCCGGAAGCATGAACTCGGCGTGAATATCCGCGTCGCGGAAATGCCATTTCGACACAATATGATTTGCCTTCTGCCCCCCAGTGCTTTCAAGCGTTCCGTCAATCAGTGGCCAATCAATTCGATCGCCAATTTTGCTGACGAACTCGACCCTGTCACTGCCATCAAATAATACAATTGCGTCGGCTGGTGCTTTGACTGGAAGCTGAGTTTGGTCTGGTTCAAACTCTGTTTCCTTCGATGGCTCATTTGCTGCTGCATTCTCGATGGCGGGAAACTCTACCGACAATGTCATCAATAGCAGTAATAACCATGATTTCATTGGCGACATGGCTGTGAGGCAGTTCATCGAGGATCGCTCCTGAAAAAGATCAGATGGAAAGTCCTGGGGGGAAAGTGGCCGGCCTTGAGCCAGGTCCAGTTTGAAGACGCTGTTTCAATCGGTCACGGTGTCCTGGATGCGTCCAGCAATGCGCTGGCAGTACACCCTGGAATCACTGCCGTTCGACGTAAACGTAGTAGGCACCGCCAATCGGCTGACCGTCGGAGTCTACCAGTGTCGCTTTCAACGTCAGATTGCCAGTGTTCAATCTGGTTGTCATCGACAGCGACCGACCTGATGAATCAATGTTGACCGCGTGCGGCTCGCCATTGATGCTGACGATGGCCGATGCGACCGGAAGTGATCGACCAGCGACGAAGACGCCGTCTGTGACTTTTGTTTCGGGCAACTCCGCTGTCAGTTTCAATTCAGATTCGCGTGGCCAGCGACGGAGTTCGATTTGGTATCGACCGGACTTTGCCACGTTCAAATGCCACGTTCCGTTCTTCAGGTCAGCGCGGCGGACCTGTTGCTGCTGATCGACGAACACGTCCAGCCATTCGCAGGCCGTCAGCAGCATAGGGTTCTCGGCGTCGTGACCGATGACGACGCGTTGTGGCTCAAAGACGTCGCCTTTGACGTCGTTCCACCACGCCTCAAGGTGTTCTCTCATGCGGGCGACGACTTCGGGATGCTCATTCGCCACGTTGTGATCCTGGTGTGGGTCGACCTTCACGTTGTACAGCCGGCGGTTTTCGAGCAGTCGCCAGTGATTCCAGAGGACTCCAGCTCCGTCTCGCCTCGGAACGGCAGGATTGCCTTTGGTGTACGTCACTTTGAACGTCGGCATGCGGCTGTAATTGATGACCAGCATGCGGTCGTCGAGCGAATCGCGTTCGCCTCGAAAGATGGGGGCGAGGCTTTGTCCGTCCAGCTTTGCAGGTACGCCAACAACTCCCGCAAGGTCAGCCAGAGTCGGCAGGAGATCCTGAACGTGGCTGAGTTCGCTGATCTCTCGAGGCTCGCCGATCTGCCCGGCTGGCCAGCGAATAAAGCACGGCACGCGATGACCGCCTTCCCAGAGCTGTGTCTTCCTGCCTCGCATGCCGGCGTTGAAATAATCCGGCCCCATCGTGCTGCCATTATCCGTCAGGAACACGACGATCGTGTTGTCGAACAACCCGGCTTGTTTGAGGAACGCATCGAGCTGACCGACGTTGTCGTCAATGCTGGCTCCCATCGCGAGAAAGCTGACCAGTGATTCCACTTTGTCCGGCTGCAGATGCTTTACGACATCTGAATTGGCGTTGACTGCATCACGAATCGGCTGGCGATAGTGATCGGGCACAAACCACGGCCAGTGAGCGGCGTTCAAGGCGATGTACGAAAAGAACGGTCGGTCGTCGTCGTGTGACATCCACATGCGGGCTTCGTCGAAGAACACGTCGGTGCAATAGCCCGAGTACTTCTGTCGCTTGCCGTTGTGAATGTAGGTGTCGTCGAAGTAGTCATTGTCCCAGAAGTCAGGCACGCTGTTGATGTGGGACGACGGAAACCACACTGCTTCCTCAAACCCGCGATCTTCCGGCCGAAATGGATAGTTGTCGCCAAGGTGCCACTTACCAAACAGGCCCGTGCGATAACCGGCCTGCTGAAACACGTCGGCCATCGTTTTGAGGTCATGTTGCAACAGTGTCCGCCCACTGCTGACGTTGATGGCCGCGTTTCGAAACGCATCCAGCCCGGTCATCAGTTGCCCGCGAGTCGGAGTACACATCGGAGCGACATGAAAGTCGGAAAGCCGGATGCTCTGCGACGCAAGCCGGTCGATGTTTGGCGTCTTCGTGATCGGATTACCGTGGCACGAAAACTCGCCGTAGCCCTGATCGTCGGTCATCACCACGATCACGTTGGGCGAGGCAGCGAAGACGTTCAGTGTCCCTGCAATCGTAAGTGCAAAGGCGACAAGGCGTTTGTTCGTGCTGTTAAGACTCATTGACCTTGCTCCAGGGGACGCATCATGTTGCTCCCATTCTGGCTGTTGTGAAGTTGTTGCTGGTTGACTGCTTCATGGCGGATGATAGCTTGCGTGGCAAGCATCATGCACCGATAGCATGCCACTCCTCGATTCATTGCGGCGCGGATACAATGGATGTGCATCAGACCATCCTCATAGAGTGTTAAGTAACGCTTCCGGACGCTCTGCCGCATTGTTCGTCTAAATCAAAGGATTCTCGGTGAATCTCAGAGTCATACTGGTCGCTGCCGCTTTTGCTGGTCTGCTGACATCTGTCGTCAGTGCTGCTCCTTTCGACGATGAGATTGCGCCGGCTCTGAAAGCCTGTTGCCTGAAGTGTCATGGCCCGGAAAAGGCGGAAGGACAGTTGCGGATTGATCGGCTCACGACTGATCTTTCTGACCGCGAGAACGCCCTCAAATGGATCGAGGTTCGGAATGCTATCAATCTCGGAGAAATGCCGCCGGATGGTGAGACGGGGCTGCCGGTTGAGCTGATTGAGAAGATATCGCACTGGGTGACAGTCGAACTGCGGGCGGCCGAAAAGGCACGGATGAGTTCCGGCGGTCGCGTTCTACTTCGGCGGATGAATCGGCATGAGTACACCAACACCATCGCTGACCTGCTCTCAATGAAGTTCCCCAGCGGCGAGAGCCCTCTGGATGTGCTACCGCCAGACGGAACGGCGGAAGGATTCGATAAGGTCAGCTCGGCTCTATTGCTCGATCCGTCGTTGATGACGCAGTACTACCGTGTGGCCCGACGGATTGCTGACCGGGCCATCGTCGATGGACCTCCCGAGTATCCGACCGAAACGATGCGGATGGAGTTTGAAGACATCGCCGAGAGCGGGGCGATTGGTTATCTGGTGACTCGGCTGGGGATGAAGGCGTTGCCCGACGGGCTGCAACTGATTGAAGGCGGCACGCGATCATTCGGGATGCTGCGTTATCCGGGACGCCGTGATAATAACGTTGCACCAGTGAACGGATTTTATCGCTTCACGATCCGCGCCGGTGCGGCTCGTGGCGAGAACGAAGAAGTACCGCGAATTCTACTCAGTCAGAACCATCCCGATGATGCGATGCGGTCTGTGATGGAGGTTGACGTGAACGCCCCGTGGGACAAACCGGCTGAATACTCAGTCACAATTCCGCGAGACACGCTGGGAAGTGAACTCAGCGTTCGCATGCTCAACGAAGTGAAGCTCTACATGGGGCAACGGCCAGGCGAGAACTTCATGAGCCGCAACGCGGAAGTTGGTCGCCAGGGTGATTTCACAGAGACACTTCGACTGGCCGGAAGAAAGGTCGCTGAAGGCTGGGGCGGTGATCGATCAACACCCGATCCTGAGAAGCTCGACGTGACGAAGTTTCCGCGAGTTTTCCTCGATTACCTGGAAGTCGAAGGCCCGCTCTACGATCAGTGGCCGCCGAAGAGTCACATCACACTGCTGTTCAAGGGCGAAGAACAGGAGGGCGATCTGAATTACGCCCGTGAGATCTTTACTCGCTTTCTGCCTCAAGCCTGGCGTCGACCGATCGCGGACAGTGAAGTCGAACCACTTCTCGGCGTTGTCCAGACAGAGCTCGACAACGGTCAGACGTTTCATGAGGCGATTCGAGTTGGCCTGGCCGCCGCACTTACTTCACCGAAGTTTCTGTATCTGGTCGAGTCGTCGGTCGGGCTTGAAGCGGCGGCTCAAGAGCTTTCCAACTACGAAATCGCATCCCGGCTGTCGTACTTCCTGTGGAGTTCCATGCCGGATGAGGAACTGTTTCGTGCCGCAGAAACTGGGGAACTGATCGATCCGACAAAGCGTGCGTCCCAGGTCGATCGGATGCTCAAGGACTCGAAGTCCGATCGCTTTGTCGAGGGCTTTGCGCGTCAGTGGCTGCAGACCGATTCGTTCCTGACATTCGCTCCGGATCAATATCTCTACAAGGACTACGACGAGAAGCTGGCTGCTGCCGTCGTGCGTGAGCCTCTGGAGTTCTTCCGCACAATTCTGCAGGACGATCTCAGCGCGTTGAACTTTATTGACTCAGACTTTCTGGTGGTAAACGACCGACTGGCCCGCCACTACGGAATCGATGGTGTTGAAGGTGAAGATTTTCAGAAGGTCGCGCTTCCAGATGATTCGCCGCGCGGCGGATTGCTGGCGATGGCCGGAGTGCATCAGGCGGGCTCTGACGGCATCCGCACGAAGCCGGTTTCACGAGCCGTCTACATTCGGGAAGTATTCTTCAACAATCCGCCTGATCCACCGCCTCCGAACGCGGGTGAAGTTGAGCCGAATATCAGAGGCGAACGTCTGACGGTTCGCGACCGGCTCCTGCAGCATCAGGAGATCGAAGCGTGTGCGTCGTGTCATCGGTCGCTCGATCCGTACGGCCTCGCGCTGGAGAACTTCAATGTGATCGGAGTCTGGCGTGACCATCAGGACGGCGAAGACTTCCGAGGCAGCAACCGACCGCCGATCGTTGCCAGCGGCAAATTGCCCAACGGCTACGAGTTCCGCGACTTTGAGGAGTTCCGAAAACTGCTGCTCGACCAGCAGGACCGGTTTCGTCGGTGTCTGGCCGAAAAGCTCCTGTTGTACGCCCTGGGCAGACCGATTGAACCGGGTGACGACAGTACAATCAGTCAGGCAGTCGCCGACATGAAAGCCGGTGATAACACGTTCCGATCATTGATCAAGTCCCTCGTGATCAGCAAGGCGTTTGTAACAAAATGAATCTTCAGAACTTCAAGCAAATCAGCCGTCGCGCGTTTCTGCGAGGGGCCGGCACATGTCTCGCTCTTCCGTGGCTCGAAGCCATGATGCCGCAGGGAGTTTCCGCCGCGACGACTCCGGATGTCGTGCCTCGTATGGGCATGTTCTACTTCGGAACCGGGATGAACATGCGGCAGTTCTATCCCGAAGGGTTCGGGATAAACGCCGGCATGTCGCGGATTCTCAAGCCGCTCGAAACGCATCGCGGACGGTTTACCGTCCTGTCAGGAACCTGGCTGAATCACGGTGGCGGCCATGACGGCGCGTACCCGTTTACCACGTCGATTGCCCGCGGCGAGAAGCAAACGGTCTCACCCGACCAGCTGGCCGCGGAACTTCACGGGAAACATACGCGGTTTCCGTCACTGCAGTTTTCTGTCAAACGCGGAACCGGATTCGGCAGCCAGATCCTCGCGACCATCTCCTGGAACCGTCAGGGAGTTCCGCTTGCCGCGGACAACGATCCGCAGGCCATCTTCAATCGACTGTTTCGACCGGCCAGCGAAGAGCAGCGTTCCAGACAGAGCGACGAGTTCCGTCAGCGAGGCAGCGTCCTGGACGCAGTGCTGTCCGATGCAAAGCAGCTTCAGGGACAGCTCGGCCAGTTCGATCGTCAGCAGCTCGATCAGTACTTCAATTCGATTCGCGAGGTGGAGTTGTCACTGCGTCGTGAAATCGACTGGGCAGACCGCCCCAAACCTGCTCCTGAGTTGAAGGAGTTCGGCGATTATGAGAGCGCGGTGAGTCCTGAAGGTAACGGCAAATTCATTTACGACACGTACGCAAAACTGATGTACGACCTGATTGCACTCGCTTTTCAGACAGACTCTACCCGAGTCATCACATACGTCGTGCGGACGGAACTGGCTGGTGGTGTCTATCCAGAATTCGGAGTTTCCAAGGGTTACCACGAACTGACTCATCACGGAAATGATCCCAAGAATCTCGAGGAACTGGCGAAGGTCGACACCATCTACATGAAGCACTGGAGCTATTTCCTGGATCGCCTGGCTTCCATTCGCGATGGTGGCGGCACGCTTCTCGACCACACAATGCTCGGCTTCTCCAGCGGCATGGGCATCGGGCACAGCAAAGAGATTCTCCCGACGGTGCTCTCGGGCGGAAGCCGTCTTGGTATCAACCACCAGACTCACGTCAAGCTGGCCGACCGAACGCCACTGTCGTCGTTGTGGCAAACTATGGTTGAAAAGATGGGAGTTGGTGTGGAAGGCGACTTTCAGGACAGCACGGGTACGATCGGAGAACTTGTCGGATGAGATTGCGACTCTTGTTCTGCAGCATCTGCATGCTACTGGCCTTCTCCGTTGCACAAGGCAATGTCCGTGCGCAGTCGGTTGCTTCCAACTCGCTCGGCATGAAATTCGTCCTTGTCCCGTCTGGCGAGTACTTGCGCGGCTTTGACTCATCGAATCAACGCGAGCGTCAATTCGACGTCGTTCACCAGTACAGCAATAAGCAGAGCATCAGAAACGAAACACCTGCTCATAAGACCGTAATTACAAAGTCGTTCGAGATCGCAGTCAAAGAAGTCACCATTGGCCAGTTCCGTGAGTTCGTCGACGCGACCGGGCACAGGACAGACGCCGAAAAAAACGGCGGCGCCCTCGGCTGCTTTCCCGAAGAGAAGAATTATGTGGACCGCTTCCACAAAGATCCGAAGATCACGTGGAAGTCTCCAGGTTTTGAGCAGTCCGACGGCCATCCCGTTGTCTGCGTCAGCTGGAGCGATGCCCAGGAATTCTGTGCGTGGCTGTCAAAGAAAGAGAGCTCAAAGTATCGCCTGCCCAGCGAAGCCGAATGGGAATACGCCTGCCGAGCCGGTCAGAAGGCGTGGTACTCGTGGGGCACAGATCCGGATGCCGCCTATGAACACGCCAATGTCGCAGACGGTGCCCTGGAGGCAGCACAGCCCGGAACGACTCAGTTCCAGCGAGCTGTGAGACTGAAAGCTGATGAAGGTGATGGCGTCGTCTTCACAGCCAGGACCGGCAGTTACAAGCCGAATTCGTGGGGCCTGCACGACATGCACGGCAACGTCTGGGAATGGTGCCAGGACCGCTGGTCGGCCGATATCTACGAGAGGTACTTCGACGGCGTCCCCCGGCAGAGCCGTTCACAAGTCGTCGTCCGTGATCCGCTGTTCGTCGAAAAGACCGACCAGCACCAGTACGGCGACTGGCGCTCCATGCGAGGCGGAGCCTGGACCTGTGCTCCCGCCGCCGTCCGCTCCTCAATCCGCACCTTCGCCGAAGCTGCCGATGCCACCGTCTACACTGGCTTTCGAGTCGTTCGTGAGTAACACCAGACCAGACGCTCGTGCAGATGGGTGAGATTCCAGGGCGCCGTCGCGCCGAGCGTCGTTATTAGTACCTTTAGTTCTGAGTGCAGAATCAATGACATCATTGACCAAATCCATACGGAAGCTCTTCTTTACACTACTCGTGTTTTCCACTTGCGCATCGACGCGTGGTGGAGAACCGATCGTCGTCAATCTCTGGCCCGGCATCCCCCCGGGTGAGACAAAGGAATTGCCACCTGAAGCCGACATGACCAGGGCCGACGACAAACTCATTGCCGGGCGGCGGATTATCAAACTTGGCAATGTGTCGATTCCTCAGATCGCCGTTTATAGGCCGGCTCCGAAGCAGGACACGGGGGCCGCCGTCGTTGTCTGCCCCGGCGGCGGTCATCACATTCTGGCGTACGACCTTGAGGGGACCGAGATCGCCGAGTGGCTGAACACGATCGGCGTGACCGGAATCGTGCTGAAGTATCGTGTGCCCTTTCGTGATCCGGACTGTCGCTGGCGAGCCGCGGTGCAGGACGCTCAGCGTGCAACGAGTCTCGTCCGCAATCGAGCCAACGAATGGGGGATCGACCCCCAGCGGGTTGGTATCTGCGGCTTCTCAGCCGGTGGTCAAACTGCCGGGCTGACGTCTCTGTTAGCCGAGCGCCAGTATGAAACTATTGACACAATTGACGAACGATCGCCCCGTCCGGATTTCGCGATCCTTGTTTATCCGGGTGGTCTCGCAACGAACGATGGCACCTCGTTACGCGATGACATCACAGTTCCGCAGGATGCTCCTCCAATGTTCTTCGTCCATGCGTTTGATGATCGCGTGACGGTGCAGCACTCCCTGTTGCTGGCGAGTGCGGTGAAGGCTGCTGGAGGCTCGGCAGAACTGCACGTTTTCGCAACTGGTGGTCATGGGTATGGACTGCGTCCTACACCCGAAGCGGTAACTCGCTGGCCTGTCCGAGCTGGCGAATGGATGTATGAATGCGGGTTCCTGACTCGATCGGAATGAGTCGTTCTTGATTCACCATCAGAAACATCGGGCTTTTGGTCGCGACTCACTCGCTATCGGTATTGTTTGTGAGTCCTCGCCTCTGGGGCTCACCAGCAATTGATTGGTAATGATTACTTATCAACCAACGATTTCAGGAAGAATACCTGTGCTGTCTCCGTGACGTTCAACCTTGACGCCAACCCCCCGGAGCAGCGTCAGCCAGGCGTTGCACAATGGTGTGTCTTTCGGCAGGACAATGTTTTCGCCCAGTTTGATTCCGGCTCCGCCACCTGTGAGAAGAGTGGGGCTATTGGTGAGTTCGTGCCCCGTGCGAATGTTACTTCCGTAGACCAGTGCAATGTTGTCGAACAGGCGGCTTCCATTGGCGTCCTGAGTGGACTTCAGTTTGTCGATGAGTCCCGCCAGCAACGCGCTGTTGGTGAGGTCGCGATTCTGCGACGCCGCGAGCTTTTCTCCGCGGGTCGAGTGATAGTGACTCATGTCATGCGGATGGACCGCAGCGCCGATGCTTTCCATGTACCCTTTTCCGGCAGGTTGGCGATAAGTGATCACGCGCGTGCTGTCTGTCTGAAACGCGGCGATGAGCAGGTCGTACATCAGACGGACTTCTTCTTTGCCCACCATTCCTCCGCGTGGTTCCGAAATGGGCGCGTTCGGTCGCGGAACGCCGATCCACGTTTCTTCCTTGCTGAGGCGCGTTTCGATGTCGCGGATACTCTGAAAGTATTCATCCAGTTTCTCGTTGTCGTCCCGGCCAAGTCCGCGCTGCATCGTTTTTGCGTTACCCATCACGGTGTCCAGCACGCTGCGTTTTTCGGCGAGACGAGCCTTCTGTTCTTCGATCGGAGTATCATCATTCGAAAACAGTCGATGGTAGACCTGGACGGGATCATTCAGACCCGCGACCGGTTTTCCGTTCCGATCCCAGGCCATGGAAAGTCCTTCACCATGACCGCTGTTTGAGTCCGTCTCGCCACAATTCAACTGAAGTGAGGAAAACCGCGTGTGCATCCCCAGTTGTTCGGCCGCGACCTGATCAGCGGAAATGGAGTTGTGCATGCTCTGGCCCGGTTGGCCGAATTTGTTCGCTCCGGACAACCACCAAGTGCTTCCCGCGTGGCCTTCCACTGAAAACTGATTCCACATTCCCTGGACGATGGAAAAATCGGCTTTGTGAGCTTCCAGCGGTTTCAGTCCCTCCGGCAGTTTGTAGTCTGGACCCGGTGTGTTCCTGTCAGGCACCCAGGATTCGTCGGTGACTCCCCAGCCGAAGCCGAGAAAGACCAGTCGTTTAGGTGGCACTGGTGCTGTCGTTGCGGAGGCGAATCGACGAAAGCCAAGGGATTCCAGAAATGGCAGGGCAATCAGCGCCGTGCCGGATCGGAGAAAGTGACGTCTGTTATTCACAACAGATTCCCTTTTTGGAATGTTTGTTAACGGGTGTGAAATGCAGTGCTGCGAACGATCGCGTGGATAAACTCGCGAAATGCGTAATCGTGTTCCTTCGCTTTGGCGACGACGCGGTTAACCAGTTCTTCGTCGCGAAACCCCACTTGTCTTCCCAGTGCATATTCAATCAATCCTTCGGCAATCCCGCGAGCGAAATCATCCTGCCTTGAAACGAGGATCTCGCGTAGCTCGAAGTAGTCTTTGAAAGCCGGACCGTCATGAAGTTTGCCGGACGGGTCGATGGTCCAGGTGATTTCCTTGCCTTTGACGGGCTTCCCATTGTCATCGGTCACGATGTAGGTGTTTTCCGTGCGCCAGGCGCCGACCGCATCGAAATTCTCAAGGCCCATGCCGATGGGATCGATGCGGCGATGACAACTGGCGCATTGCGCCTCTTCCTGGTGCGCCTGCAATCGTTCTCGTGTTGTGAGAACCTGTCCTGCCAGACGTGCAATCTGCGGAATGTTGGCCGGAGCCGGTGGCGGCGGATCGTTGAGCAGTTTGCGCAGAACCCACGCTCCGCGTTCGACCGGACTGGTTTCATCGCCGTTGCCGCCCATCAGACTGACGGCCGCCATGCCCAACAGGCCTCCGCGAGGAGAGTCTGCAGGCAGCGTGACCCGTCGAAACTGATCTCCCGCCACGCCTCGGATTTCGTAGTACTCGGCAAGGGCGGCGTTGATCACAACAAAGTCTGAGCGAAGCAGGTTTCTAACACTGAGGTTTTCCCGCAGCAGGTAATCCATCGTTTCGTAGATTTCCTCGCGAGCCGTGGCTTTCGTGCCGTTGTCGAAACGGCGATGTTTCAACAGATCAACCTGGAAGAAATCGAGGCGGTCGAGGCCGAGCCATTGGTAGGTATAAGAATCCGAGAAGCGGCGCGAACGCGGATCGTCCAACAGGCGAGTGGTTTGCGCGGCAAGGACGTCAGGCTCTGAGAGTTGTCCCTGTTCAGACAGATCCCGCAGTTCAGAATCCGGCTGCGATCCCCATAGGAAATAGGACAGCCGCGTGGCTAGTTCGATGTCTGTCAGGGGACGCGGCTTCTGATCGGTTGAGGGCTCGGCCAGGTAGAGAAACATGGGCGATGCCAGGGCGATCGCGAGGCTGTCCTTTGCCGCGTTCACGAAGTGGTCACCAGCGGCGAGACGCGATTCGTAGTTGCGCATCAAACCATCGATGTACTCCGCGTCCGGGTCCTGGCCGCGGAATGCTTCCATCGTAAATCGAGCCAGAGCGTTTCGCACGACGTCGCTCGGAGGCTCAGGGGCTTTCGACTTCTCGTCCAGGGACAGGGATTCGAGTGCGGCCAGTCCGGGCGGCGTTTTGCGATCCGAATCCGGAATCCGCTCCATTTCCAGCCAGTCAATCCACATTGCATAAGGCCGTCCAATCCCGATCTCTATCTGCTTCGCCCCTTCCTGTTTGAGCAGGCGGGTGACCATGAAGTGATCGTGAGTGCCCTTCTCGCGAATGTAGAGCGTGCGGTCGGCCCGCTCGGCGTCGGCATCGCCAAAGTAGAAGGGGATTTCGATGACCTGCGGTTTGTCCATCGTTCCGGTGACTTCGTGGACGCTGAGCGCCTGACTGCCGCGCGGATTCACACCGAATTCCAGGAATCGCCGATCCGGAGTTCCGTGCCCGGTCAGAGCAGCGCTAACGCGAATTACATAATTGCCGGACGGCCATTTGCCCCCCGTTTTCGCATCCCATCCGACCGCCCAGGTGATGGCCCCGTTTTCCAGGATCGATGGATGTTCGGTTGGGATCGCCAGGTACATCCCTGAATCGATGTGAGACTGCTGCAGGTAATATTGATGGTAAGGCAGCCAGTAAGCGCGACGGGCTGCGTGAGCTTTATCCGCGTTGTTCTCGACTGTTTGGAATCCGAAGGACTCCGGTGATGGCGCTCCCGGAATCTGCGCCCACAATCGCCGGAAGTTGTCTTCGTGGTTGTTCACCTCCTCGCGGAGTTTCGCCACGATCTCCGCAATCTTCGGTTCCGCCGCGGCCGCCTCGACGGCGGCAACCCAGCGTTCCGCTCGGTCCTTCGCATCGACCTGCCACTCGACGTGCTTCGCGACTTTCTGCGAAATCGCCTCCGTCTCGTAACGCCAGTAGCGTTCCTCATCCGCCATCAGTTCCCGCTCGAAAGCGTGATTCAGCGCTCGCCGTCCCACTGCCAGATACTGCTCAAACTGGTTGGCTGACATGAACAGGTTCGACCCGACCGTGTCGAAGTTGCCGGAGCCCGTGTCGGCCGGCAGCTCTCCGACAGGAATGTCCACTCCTAACAATTCCCGCAGCGTGTTCTGGTACTCGCGCCGATTCAATCGCCGCAGCGTGCCTGTGTTGGACCCATCGCTCAGTCGCTTCCGGGCCGCGACCATGACGTTGGCCAGTTCGTCAAGGAAATCGGTTTTCGCATCATTCGGCAGCTGCTTCTCGTCCTCCGGCGGCATTTCTCCCGAGTTGAGCACGTTGAGTATCTTCTGCCAGCGTTCCGCCGCTCTGATGTCATTGATCGTGAACGGCAAATCATCCAGCCGAACCCGACCGCTCTGCTCAACTGCGTTGTGGCAGCGGTAGCAATGTGACTTGAGCATGGCGCGATGGCGTTGATCCATCGAAACATCCTGAGCCTCGGCAACCAAAGCCAGACCTAGTGCAGCTAACACAGCGTAAATCGCAGGAGTCTTCATGGTTTTTGTCTGACGGAAGGAATGGCATATCAGCGTAATCGCCGGTTGTTCTAACAACAGGTAGACTCGTCAGAGTTGAGTTCGCAAGACGCCTCGAATTCGACCGATCTCCTCGTCCGTCAACTTCATCAGCGGCGGTCGCACATGAGCCTCGCTGAGACGTCCGAGGCAAACGAGCGCTTCCTTCATCCGGTTGTGCATATCCAGAACGGGGTCGCGATAGAACGTCCGGACGATTGGATACATTCGGTCGGCGACTTCCTGAGCCGCTCGCAAATTGCCTTCCCGCACGTTGCGCCACAGTTCGACCTGCAGAGGGGCAATCACGCTGCCGGCTCCGGACAGCAGGCCGTCGCAGCCCATTACGAGCGACCCCAGCAGCCACGCACTGTGTGTCGACAGCACATTGACGCGCCGATCGAGTGCATGCAGTTCGCGGATGTGTCGCTCGTGCAGTGGCGGATCGTTGCACCAGTCTTTGATCGCCCGAATCGTTGGAAACCGTTCGCAGAGACGGATCAACGTGTCGAGCGGATATCCCAGCCCGCTCGCTAGCGGGTACTGAAAGACGATCAGTGGCAGATCGCTGGCGTCGGAAATTCGTGCGACATGTTCGATTGCCAGTTCTGGACGCAATTGCCCGCCGAGCGCCAGTGTTTCCGGCGGGAAAATGAGCAACGCATCCGCACCACTGTCAGATGCCATGCGGGCGATTCGGGCCGCTTCCAGGCTACTACCAGTGAAAACGCCGGCAACAATCGGGAGCGAGTCGCCCAGTTCCTGTTTCGTCAGTTCCAGCGCGTGCCGTTGCTCATCGAACGTCAGCGCGTGAACTTCGGCGGCGTGTCCATTGACCGTGATCGCTGATATACCGTCGACACAGGCGAGATCCCGGAGGTGGCTTCGGTAAGCCGCGTCGTCGATTGACAGGTCACTCCGAAACGGCATCAGACAGGCAGGAATCACACCACAAGGTTCGAAAGATGACACGGGATTCTCCATGCTGACGATTTACAGTTCCGGACGTATCACAGGTGTTTATTGCGAGTCGCCGGAAACAGTGACATGAGCTGTCTGCTGCAGGAACTCTGCGTAATTCGAATCAATGTCCTTTGGCACGAAGCGGTTTCCAACGACCTTCTCGTTGAACAGTGTTTCGAACCAGACGCAACCCAGCAGATACTTGCCTGCTGAACTCGCGTGGTGACCGTCCATTCTCAATTCCTGTGAGCCATCGTTCTGCTTCCTCCAGGACCAGCCAGCGTGCAGCGAGTGCGTCTGATCCGGCAGGTTCGGGTATGTGGCGTTCTCGAAGTCAAATTGGCTATCAATCCGGTATCCCCAATTCTTATCTGTGTCGGCGCGGTACATCGCATCCCCGCTGGGAAGAAGTTTCAAATTCAGTTTCCCGGCCAGTGTGTGATACGCCTCGCGAACCTGCTGATACATCACGGCATGTGTGTGAGGTTCTCTGCCTTTGCTGGCTGGTTTGAAGCGTGGGTCATCAATTCGATAGGCCCAGATCTGATGAACAAGAATCGTCGCGTCCGGGGCATGTTTGCGAATGTAGCCAAACAGGTTGTCAGCAAAAGGCTGATACGTCTGCAGATCGTGGCTCTTGAAGCTGACCTGCTGAATCGTGACGAAATCCCATTCATCTCTTGTGAGCAGATCCTTCAGCGAATGCTTCCCGCCACCGTAAGGTGATCCTTCCCTGGCAGTTGGATCCGCTTCGAACTGCTCGGCATGTTTCCAGTGACGTTCCAGCGTACAGCCGCCCAGGTTGGCGCGCCCGACGATTAGTTTGTGTCCGGCAGACTCGACGATCTGCGGCAGATACGTGAGTGCGTTCTCAGCAAAGCTGTTACCAATCGTCAGCAGCCGCACCGTCTTCTGTTCGGCTTGAACGTCGGACGCGGTGATTACAGAAATCAGCGTGATCGCCACCGCGATCATCAGCTTCAGGCGACAATTCTCAGGGAAATACTTCATTAAATGAGCCTCGTGAAGTTCTCAGGATGTTTCGAAATGTCTGATGGATGCTCTCGACGCAGTGCCCGCGACCGGGCATTTCAGTATTGCGCCCGTGCAATGACTCGCTATGCAAACAGTACTTCGACAGGTTTTCCGCGATCCGTAATTGGAACAGGTCGCGATCCGTCGAAGAGCTCATGAGCCGGGTCAATTCCGAGTGCCGCGTGAATTGTTGCGTGGAAATCGGGGACTGAAACCGGGTTCTCGACGATCTTCTTACTCAGCTCGTCAGTGACACCGTAGGCGCCCTGGTGATTCAATCCGCCTCCTGCCAGCAGCAGGCTGAAGCAACTGCCCTGATGACCGCGACCGCCGCGACCATCGTAGGCTGCGGGACGTCCGAACTCCGTGCCGATCACGATAATCGTTTTGTCGAGCATTTTCTTCTGTTCGAGGTCGCTGATCAGCGCGGACAGTGCAACGTCGAGTTCTTTGATCAGAAGATGTTGATTCTGCTGACCTTCGTTATGAGTATCCCAGCCGGTGCCGTTGATGAAATTGAGATTGTGCGATACCTCGATAAACCGCACGCCGGCCTGGACAAGACGTCGCGCCAGCAGACAGCGTTGGCCGAACTCACCGCCGTATGAGTTTCGCAAAGCGTCGGGCTCGTCCTGCAGTCGGAAGTGTCGCATAAATTCCGGACCGGCCAGTCGCATGGCTTCAGCCTGAGCCGCTTTATACTGCTCGATAACCGACCCTTTGGGAACGCGGCTGGTCAGCGGCTCCAGCAGTTCGCGACGACGCTCGACTCGCTGGGGCGTGACGTCTTCCGGACGCGAGAATCCGGAGGGACCGCTTTCCGTATCGACGAGGTAAACGTAACCGCCCTTTGCTCCAAGGAATCCCGGCCCGCGGCTGACGTTGGGATAACCGATCAACATGTAAGCGGGAACGTCCGGCTTCGCAGCTCCGCGCACGTGTCCGATGATCGAACCGATGGACGGATAGGTGATGCTGCCGCTGATCAACCGGCCGGTGTGAACGAAGTTAGTTCCAAAAGCGTGCTCGTCGATGAGGTGGTGGTTGATGGTTCGCATGGCCGTCAGACGATCGGCGAGCTTTGCCGTGCGATGCAGATGTTCGCAGAACTTCACGCCGGGGACGACAGTATCGATGGTGTCATATTCCGCCCCGGCGACCTTAGGTGATGCTTTGGAGTTGCCTCGTTTTTTTGGATCGAACGTGTCGATCTGCGACATGCCTCCGCCCAGCCAGAGGAACACAACGTGTTCGGCTTTGCCTTTGGGGAGTCCCGGTTGCTCCGTCGGAGAGGCGAACGTGCTGCCCCCGACGAAAGCTGCGCTCGAAAGAGCCGCGGTGTGTTTCAGAAAATGTCGTCGTTTCATGAATAGTCTCGTCATGAATGTGCGATGGACTTCCGGGGCCGTCGATTGAGAACCGACAGACCTGGGAGGCCATCCTGCGGGCTATCAGGGTGTATAAATCCACTCGGGCGCATTCAGGATGGCCCACAGTGCGTCTTCCATTCGTAATCGCCAGTCGTTGTCCAGGGCATTGGTCGGCGGATCGCCGCGCCGGGCGGCGGCTTCGTTCTGAAGAGCCAGCGTATTGGCCGGGCCATCGACATGGTTGGACCAGCTCACGTAACGCGGGCGCTCCCGTTTGCCGGGCGTCGGCCTGATTCGTTCCGATTCGGGGATCACGCGTGTGTGGTAGCCTTCGGCCAGAAGGCGGACGTAACGATCTCGTTCGGCAGGTGACGGTCTGCGTGTCAGCAGTCGCAGAAACATCCGGTCGACCAGTGCTTCGACGGGTTGATCTTCCAGGGCAAGTTGAGTCATTCCGTGACGATCGCTCAATCGGGTCAGCCAGACGCTCATAACTCCGTTCGCGAAGATGGCCGGTTGTAGTGTGTTGGGTTCGGTGTCGCGCAGGCTGCGTGGATCCTGACGGGCTCCGCGCCAACCGAATGCTCTCATGACGCTGGCGACCGCAGTCACCCGCGGCAGTCCGAGACTGGGACGATCGCGTTCGTTGGACGTGGATGCCAGCATCCACGAGCGGCGCGGCTTGCCGAGCGTGAGCGCGTTCCTGGTCTCACGCACGCTGTCGATATCCAGACTGACTTCTTCCAGGTCGAATGGTGCTCCTGTTGCGTGGAAGGCGGAGTCAACGATCTGTTCGGCCGTCAGCCGCCGAGGTGCGGGAGAAACATAGAGCGGACTGCTTTCAACAAGCCTCGGATCGGTGGCTCGCTGATACGCATGCGAGTTCAGAATGAGCTGGCTGACTGCCTTGATGTCGTAGCCGGAGGCGACGAACTGATGACCCAGCCAGCGCAGCAGGTCTGGATGAGATGCTCCGCCCTTTTCCCAGTCCGAGACATTGACCACGAGGCCGCGCCCCATCAGACGCTGCCAGATGCGGTTGACCATCACCTGGGCAAAGCGTTCGTTCTGCGGTGCCGTGATGAGTGCCGCGAGTCGATCGCGCGAGTTGTCCGGATGTTCGGCCAGACCGTCAGCAACGGACTCGTCGCAGTAACGCTCGAACGGCCAGGCTGGCTTGACCTGGGCACCGGGTTTGAGAGTCACCTCAATCAAAGGTTGACGCCCGGTCTGATGCAGTCGCCCGGGAGGTACACTGCTTGATTCGGGGAGTTGAATCGTGCCCTGTTTCAGCAGCGCCGCCAGTTGAAGAAGTTCTTCCTGCTGCGAGACGTGCGCCGGAGCGTCGTGGCAACGGGCGCACTTCATTTCCACGCCCAGAAACGCGGAGCTGACGATAATCGCTTTGGCCGCCATCGGCAGATCGTTCTGTGACGCCGTACCGAATCCGGCCGGCCCTCCGAATCGTTCGCTGCCTTCCATCCGAATCAGCTCGGTAACAAACAGGTCGGCAGGTTTATTATCAATCAGCGATTCGTACAGCCACCAGCGGAACGGACCGGTATTGTTCAATGTCGGATTGATAATATTCGGATTCTCGGCAAGGACATCGAGCCAGTAGCCCATCCAGTGATCGGCCCATCGGTCATCGTCCAGCAGCCGATCGATGACTGCCGCCCGACGAGTCTTCGCACTGTCCTTCAGAAATGCGTCGACTTCGGCTTCTGTCGGAGTGACTCCAACCGTGTCGAGCGTCACCCGGCGCAGAAATGCAAGGTCATCAGCGAGCTCAGTCGGCTCGAAGTCCTTCACATCGAATTGAGGCCAAACTGCTCCGCTGTTGATCCAGTGCTTGAGCAAAGCGATTTCTTCGGCAGAAAGCGGAGTTCCTTTGGGCGGCATCCGGATGTCTTTGTCTTTCGACGTCACGTGAGCGATCAAGGCACTCTCGTCGGCCTTGCCGGGAACGATGGCCGGTCCTTCGGATTCACCGCCGTGAAGAACAGATACGTGGTCATCAATGCGCAGTCCGCCAGCGGCTTTTCCGCCCTGGTGGCAGTCGTAGCAGCGACTCTCCAGCAACGGTCGAATGTCCTTGAAGTAGTCGACTTCGGACTGCTGACTCTGTTTCGAATCGCGGGCAACGGCGGCGATCCTCGCCGCGATAAAGCGGTCGATTTCATTGTTTGCAGAGTAACCATCCGACAGTTCGGGAACCGTGACCGGTTCTGTTTCTGTCAGCCAGTCGGCGGCGACCGTGCGGCGCCTGTGCCAGTACTCGCTGTTGGCTTCGCGGCATTTCGCTCTGGCAGCGGCATTGACGTGACCGAGCCACTCGCGGCGTTCGGCGGCAAAGACCGCCCAGCCATTGTCGTTATAGGCGACGTGGCGTTTTCCAGGCGAAAGCAGCGACCAGTTCTCGCTGCCTTCCAACGAAATCGCGACAACAGTTTCTCCGAGTTCCGGTCGTTGTTTCAGCCGGCCTTTGATGTTCCCGAGCATGGTTTCGAGAATCACGAAGTGCTCGCCGCCAGTCGATTCAAACTCGCACCAGGCATCACGATTTCCGGGTGGTGCGAAACGAAAGTCGGGACCCAGGTCGAGGTAATCGTCCTGGACGGCCAGCGGCGTATGGCCACCGGAATCGAGCGTTCGCGGTCCGTTCTCCAGCAGTTCCTTTCCGTCGATGAACAGTCGCGACAATCCCCGGCCTCGCAGCAGCAGCCGGTGTTTTCCTTTCGGCAGTTTGACAATCGCCGAAGCTCGAAAGTGCGACGGGTTCGCGCGATCCGCGCGGACGCCCGTGGAAATGTACTTGTGCGGAACCTCAAAGAAGCCGAACACGTCTTCCACCCAGGCTTCGGTGACCTGCGGCTCTGCAGGCCAGCCATTGGACTCCGGCACGCCCTTCTCACTGATCTGCACAAGGACTCTTCCGGGGGGAATCATCTCGCGCGTGACGGCAGGCGGCGGCGGAACGTACTGGTATCGTTTCGCGATCTCGTTCGCGTCAAAGCCGGAACGGTAGATCGCGAGATTGTCGAGCCATCCATTGAACGAGGAGCCTTCGGTGCGGGCGTAGCCGGTTCCGATAACAAGGTCGTCGGCATCCTGAACGGGAGGCAGATCGGTCGCACCGCTCTCGTCCCATCGCCCTTCGGTCGGCCTGCCGTCGATCCAGGCTTGCAGGCTGTTGGCTTTTCCGAACGTGAACTGCAGCGCCACGTGATGCCAGCCCGTGGTCGGCACAGAGCTGTCGCTCCACCAGCGGTGCCACGCACGCTCCTTCGTTTCAGGATGCTCACTGGTAAACAGGATGCCGAACTGAGCTCCACTGTCACTCCCGAGAAATCGCACGGAATAATTCTGGTTGTTCTCCGGAAAGTCCTCGCCGTGTTTGACGTGTCGTCCTTTGCCGACGAGATAAGCGACCTGGCCTTTGCCGATCGTTCGGAACCTGACCCAGGTTTCGAAACCGAATGTGTCGCCCTTTCCGAATCGCACATTCGTGAATCCGCCCCGTTCGTGATCTTTGACGACAAGGGCTGCTTCATGTCCCGTTACAGACATGGCCCGATTATCCGTGCCAAAGCCGGGATAACGTGGCGGACGAGGACCGTCGTCGAGAGTTCCGAATGTGCCCAGCCAGGCTCCGGGTTGTGCCTTGCCATCGAATCGCCATTCGAGGATCGGTTCGGCGGCGACGGCGAGGCTGGAGATCGCAAGAACAACGGTTGCGATAAATGTTGTCGTCTTCATGGCTCACTCGTTCGAATTAAGTGATTCGGATTGGCTGGAAGGCCGTCGTACGAAATTAGCTGACACAGCCTACGCCTCGGTGACCAGTTCTGGATGCACATGTCCCTCATTGAGATCCACCCGTTCCGGACGGCCCTTGTGCATGTAGACAACTTTCGTGTGATCAAGCCCGAGCATGCCCATGACCGTTGCGTGGATATCATGCACATGCAGCTTGTCTTCGACCGCGTAAAGGCCAAGGTCGTCTGTTGCCCCGATGGTGTGGCCACCTCTGGCTCCACCGCCAGCCATCCACATCGTAAAACCGGTCGGGTTGTGGTCGCGGCCATTTCCTTTTTCGCTCATCGGAGTGCGTCCGAATTCGCCGCCCCACATGACCAGTGTGTCGTCCAGCAGTCCTCGTTGTTTAAGGTCCACGATCAGGCCGGCAATCGGTTGATCAACGCTTCGGCACAGCCGTGAATGATTGCCTTCGATATTTGAGTGACTGTCCCACTTGCTGCCGGCTCCCGAGTAGAGCTGAATAAACCGTACGCCTCGCTCGACAAGCCTCCGGGCCAACAGGCACTGGCGGCCGTAGACTTCCGTCTCTTTCTGATCGAGACCGTACAGTTTCTGAATGTGCTCCGGCTCGTTCTCCAGATCGACCGCTTCCGGAGCAACCGCCTGCATCCGCGCCGCGAGTTCGTAGCTGCGAATGCGTGCTTCGAGTTCCGTGTTCGATTCCCGTCCGACGAAATGCTGCCGGTTCAACCGATTGATAAACGCAAGCTTCCGCTGTTGCTGCGAATCAGAGATGCCTTTCGGATTGTTCAGGTTTGGCAACGGTTCATCGACGCCTTCGAAGAGCACGCCCTGATGAGTCGACGGAATGAAGCCGGAACCCCAGGTGCGGGCTCCGTTGACAACCATTGAGTCGCTGTCCTTCATGACAACAAAATCCGGCAGGTTCTCACTGCTCGAACCAAGTCCGTACGACACCCATGCTCCCAGTGATGGCCGACCGCCAAACACCGCTCCGGTATTCATCTGACAGACACCGTTCGCATGCGAGATTCCGTCTGTAACGCACGAACGAATCACACACAGGTCGTCGGCAATCGCGTGGTGCTGCGGCAGCCAGTCGGAAATCCACAGACCGCTGTCTCCACACTGTGACCACTTGCGTTTGCATTCGAGAATCGGCGAATTCGCTTCACCCATCGCCGTGACCGGTCGAGGAAAGCTTTCAGGCAGCTTCTGTCCGGCCAGACGGTTTACGTCCGGCTTGTAATCGAACAGGTCGAGATGGCTTGGACCACCTTCCATAAAGAGCCAGATAATATGTTTGGCCCGGCCAAGCCGGTGCGGAATCTTTGCAGCTGACGGATTCTTCGGAGCCGCAGCAAACAGCGAATGCCCGGTCATCGCCGCAAAGGCCAGTGCCCCGAAGCCACCACCGGCCCGACAGAGAAAGTCGCGACGGGAGGCGGGATGTTCGATGTTGTCACAGTGAGCCATGTGTATTCTCAGACAGCGAAAGTCGCGTTCTTTGTGCGGAGTGGATTGCAATGAACTGGATCGTTGACCGGCCGACATTCATGATTGAGGGGAGCTGGCCAGAACATGCTGATTCGTCAGAAATGGGCATGACTGTCGATGTGCGGCGATTCAATGCAGGTATAGGAACTCGTTGGAATTAAAGAGGGCGTGACAGAAATCGGTAACAGCGGAGAGTGTGTTCGCGGATGCTGCAGAACCGCCGGTACTCGAACTCTGACGTAGCCACGCGGTTTCCGGAGCAGGGTGTTCGCCGTCGTCGCCATTGAAATTCCAGTCGATTATTCGGACGGCTTTATCTGATTCGCTACCGATAAGAAGCTGTTCGAGCGGCAGGGCGCCACGGCTGATGGTCACACGGGCGAACTGGCCATCCCAGAGATGCGAGCTTGAATCTCGACCGCCAGCGATGATCTTCATTGCCGGGTTCTGAATGTGCCCAATGATGGACGTCGCGACCTGCGAAATCTGCAGCTCGGAATTCGGATCGGATAAATCCTTCATATAGAACGTCACCGATCCTGCAGCGGGATTGTCATTTGTTGGAGCTGCAGAAATCACGGCTGCAAGATAAACGGGTTTGTGCAGCGGATATCGCAGACCAGATGCGACGACTTCGTATTTCGAGTCTCCCTGACTTGTGCGTCCCACCAGAGCCACGACGAAGTTGCGTGGCTGGTAGGCCGATTTCTCGCTGGTCACGCAGATCTTCCAGCCGCTGGTTGTGAGGTTGCCGTTCCAGCGTGAGATCAGCGTGTTGGCAGTGGCATCGGGATAAACGCGATCGAGAACCGTGACCGCTTCAAAGGTGAACTGGTCGTCGAAACCATCTGCGTTTTTCACATGCAATCGTTCGAAGCGACTGCCCGGTTGAATCCTCAACGCCTTCGTGCCAAGTCCGAAGTCTTTGACCGCTGCAAAATGCTCGATCACCGGTCGGAGTCCTGTATCGTCAGTCGACACTTCAATGGCCTCTGATTGCAGACGGAGAAACGCCAGTGCATCAGCGACTTCGTCGTCAGTAGCTTCGCGACCGAAGACCAGTTGCCACGCTGTGCGGATCTCGTCTGCGGTCAGTTCCTCTTTCTCCCCCAGCAGGCGTCGTGCGAATGTTCGAGCGCGGTCCAGTGTCCAGTCACCATTGACCAGCAACAGCGACTGAACGGGAGTCGTCGTCGCAATTCGATCGGGGGCGGAGTCAAAACGCAGCGGGGCATCAAACCCGCACAGCATCTCGTCCGGATCGTTTCGCTTCCGGATGACGTAAACACTTCGATACGGAGCTGAGCCACTGACTGACGGGCCGCCGCTGCGATGTTTCAGCTCGCCTGACACAGCGAGCATCGCATCGCGCAACTGCTCGGCATCCAGCCGCTGTGGGGGGAATCGCCACAGCAGGCGGTTGGTGGGGTCGATGTTGTTGCCCGGTTCACGCCACGCCGTTTGTTGATACGTGGCGCTGTTCATGATCAGCTCGTGCAGCGGTTTCAGCTTCCACCCCGACTCGAGAAACCGTCGCGTCAACCAGTCCAGCAACTCGGGGTGGCTCGGCGGTTCTCCCAGTCTTCCGAAGTCGTTCGGAGTCGCGACGATGCCGCGACCGAAGTGCCTTTGCCAGATCCGGTTGACGATCACTCGTGTCGAAAGCGGGTTGTCATCCCGGACGATCCAGTTTGCCAGCGCCGTTCGGCGACCGGTGGTTGAAGCGGTCGGAGTGATCTCTGGAGGACCATTGTTGAGCAGCGTCAGAAACGCGGGCTCGACCCGTTCCGTTGTTGTGCGCGTTCGCAGAAATGTTTCCGCAGGTTCAGTGCCTGTGTCGGTTGCAATAAACGCCGTCGGAAGCGGAACCGGTTTGATCGAATCGAACTTCTTCAGAGCGGCCTGAAGCTCTTCGTATCGCTTCAGTTTCTCGGGCGAATTCTCAAGCGATTTGGCTCGATTCAAACTCTCCTTCTCACGAAGAGCCTGACGCCACACCAGATAGGACAACTGCTTTTCCAGGGTCGACTTTTCCGAATCGGGTTTGTCATAGATCTTCTGAATGTCTTCCGGGAACTGTTTGACGAGGTTTCGCTCTCTGGTCTCGATTGCCTTTTCGACCAGGCTGTCGATTTCATTCCGAATCGCCTGAGTTGCTTCTTCCCATTTCTGTTGTTTCTTTTGATACGCCGCGATCTGCTCGGCAGTCGCCAGCGGTCGATCGATCGGCCAGGCCACCGAGGACAGAAACGCCTGCAGAGCGAAGTAATCCTTTTGTAGAATCGGATCAAACTTGTGGTCGTGGCACTGAGCACACCCGATACCGATGCCCAGAAACACTTCGCCGGTCACACGTGTCATTTCATGAGTGATCAGATCCCAGTGCATCCGCGTGTCTCGCTGATTCCATTCGTAGATCCCGTGACGCAGATAAGCTGTGCCGATGAAGACATCCGGGTCATCCGGATCGATCTCGTCGCCTGCCAGATGTTCGCGGACGAACTGGTCGTAGGGCTTGTCATTGTTCAATGACCGGATGACATAATCGCGGAATGCTCTGGCATCCGGACGGAATCTGTCTTCGCGATAGCCATCGCTCTCGGCATACCGGACGACGTCGAGCCAGTGCTGAGCCCAGCGTTCGCCATATCGCGGACTCGCCAGCAGTTGTTTTATCAATCGCTGCCACGCATCTGGACGATCGTCTTTTACAAAAGCGTCGATTTGCTCCAGAGTCGGCGGTAGACCGTGCAGATCGAAATAAGCTCGTCTTACGAGTTCGTATCGATCGGCTTCACGCGCCGGTTCGAGTCCCGCTTCGACCAGCTTTCCTGCGACGAAGCGATCGACTTCGTTTCGCGCCCAGCCGTCGCCGACCTGCGGTACTTCAGGCTCGGTGACCGGTTGAACGGCCCACCACGCGCGATCTTCATCGGTGATGAGGTCGCCGTCCTGTCGAACAATCAGCGAGTTGTCACCTCCGGGCCAGGGAGCGCCGAGTTCAATCCACTTGACCAGAACGGCAATATCTTTCGCAGGCAGCTTTCCTTTCGGCGGCATTTCATAGGACTCATACCTCACGGCAGAGATCAGGAGACTTTCATCGGGTTTGCCAGGGACAATTGCGGATTCTTCCGATTCGCCGCCCGTGATCATGGCCGCCCGCGAGTCGAGCCGCAGCATGCCCTTCTGCTTCCCGGCACTGTGGCACTCAAGACAATGTCGAGCCAACAGCGGCCGCACATGCATCTCGAAAAATTTGACGTGCTCGGTGTCCGGCGAGTCATTCGCGGCGACCACGGACGAGCTGGTCAGCAGAAGCGTCATGAGAAAGGTGCGGCGCAGCATTGAAGCAACTCACTTGGATTCAGCGACCGTAGCGAAACTCTTGAGGAGTCTGTTACGGGGTTGCCGGCAATCCAGCAACGAAAACAGGATCAACGACATCGCTTTCGTCGAGGACATCATGGAAAAAATCATCGGCGGTCACACCGTCGTCATCGCCCAGGTCAGACAGGTTAATCGCGACGGTCATCGTACGGAACCGCAGCGTCTGCAGCGGTCGTGCCACTGTCCCGGACATTCTCACGCATTGATGATTTTTCTGCCGGATCTTCCAAAGCTGCTTCGTCAACGTCGATTCCCTGTGGAACATGCCCGCGAGCCACGTTCGCAACAGCGTCTCGAATTGGCATGCCGCGATTTCGAAGGTGACAGTTTCGTATTCAGGTGTGCGTTGGATTGCCTGCTCAAGCGGCGAGTCGTCAATATTTCGACGTGCAGTCACTGCATCACTATGGTAGTTCCGACGATGAAGTTACCCTCAAGGGCTCAAAAGTTCCGAAACTCCCTGCGAACGCGACTCGGCGACGGCGTCACGCTGGTCGAACAGCTGCAGTACACCAGACAATGGTGGAGCCTGGAAACCATCCTGTCTGAAAGAGAACGATCGATGACGAATCTTCTGCAACGCGGCCTGTTGGCCTTCTTAATTCTGGCCAGCGCCACGGCGACTCACGCGCAGAAGAAGCACGCTCCGATCCGTGCGGACATCCCGTATGGAACGCCGCTTACTCCCCGCAGCGAAGAGCCGGTATTTGCGGTGTGTTCCAAACAGGGGATGCGGATTCTGGTCTCCCGCGATGATGGCCGGACGTGGAAGCAGACGTTTCTCGGCACGGAGTCGCTCGAAGACGGCGGCTGGCACGGGACGTTCGCGGTCTATGGCATGGCTGCGACGAAAGGAGTAATTGGAGTTTTCTCTGGCTGGGGGACACCCGGCGTTTACATTGGCTCGGACGACGGCGAGCACTGGACGCACTTGAATAAGGAGCCGTCGAATCTCGGCAGTGTCTGGGGAGCAGCCGGAGGCAACGGCATCCTGCTGACAAGTGCCGATCAGTGGCGAGGCATGACCAGTTCGAGCGAAGCGTTCTCCGGATGGAATGCTCACAGTGTGAAGTCACTGCTCGACGGTGGTAAGACGCATCACATGATCAGCGGCTTTGGCGATTACAAAGGCGGACGCTTCCTCGTCGTCGGAGATAACCAGCACGTTTTCTACAGCGACGACAACTGCCAGACCTGGAAGCACAGCCGAATTCCGGAAGAAGCCGGTCCAGGCCAGGAAGTCATCGTGTACGGTAACGGAGTCTTCCTGGTCAGCTATAAGACGTACGTTGCTCGATCAGACGATGGTGGAGTCACCTGGACGCTGCACGAAACTGGACTCAAAGGCTGGGGCAAGTCGTGGCGAGGTCTGAGTTTCGTCCGCGGTGAGTTCTGGCTGACCGCTCAGAAAGGCAGTCACGGCCGCAGAAGCAAAGACGGCATTACCTGGGAGGATCTCCCGAAAGGAACTCCCGGTGGCCGGTTCGTCGAAGGCAATAGTGGAACCATCATCAACGTCGAACGCCGCCGCTACGACATCAAACGGAGCGAAGACGGAGTGAAGTGGGACACCGTGTTCACCGCTCCAAAAGAAGATGTGAGCTGGGACACTGCCTTCGCTGTGTATGAAAATGTCAATGCCTTAGATTGAGACCATGAAAGTCGAACCTTTGATGACACGAACTGACCTCGTACGAATTATCGCGCCCGGTGTGGCTGTCTGGTGTTTGATCAACGTCATTGCTGTCGACGCTGTTTCAGCGGTTGAACCGTTTGAGGCGTTTCTGACGAAGCATTGCGTGCGTTGTCACGGACCTGAGAAGGTTGAGCGTGAACTGCGAATCGATCAGCTGTCACGCGATTTCAAAACCGGAATCGACGGGCATCTCTGGGCCGAGATCGTGGAACGGATCAATTCCGGCGAGATGCCGCCGGAAGATGAACCTCAGCCGACGATCGACGAGATCGCAGCGGTCGTCGATCAGCTCGACGGGCGAATTCGAGAAGGACGGGCAGCACGGATGTCGGCGCGGCCGGCGGTGGCGCATTATCGCCTGAGTCGGAAAGAATATCAGAACACGGTCTACGACCTGCTTGGCGTGCGCTACGATCCGGCCAAACCGGGGGAGCTGAATGAGGACACGCTCTGGCACGGGTATGAACGGATCGGGTCGCAGCTTTCGCTCTCGCCATCGCATGTGGACCGCTACTACCGAGCGGCCGACATTGTGCTCGATCGTGCTTTCCCAGTGACGTCCGGCGAGGCTCGCAAAGTTCGAAAGACAGCCGCCGAGTTGCGTTACCGCGGTGGGAAAAGCGAGCAGGAGGCACTGAACCGGTTTGGCATTAAGCGGCCACTGCGTTACCTCCACTTTCCGGGGCGAGTTCAGTCGGCGCTTCAGCCGAACTGGTTTGGAAGGTCGGGGCCGGAACACAGCGGACTTTACAAACTTCGACTTCAGGCCAGCGGGATTCGTCCGCCCGGCGGCCAGCCGGCCCACCTGAGCATCGGCAAGCAGACCAGTGAGGAAACCGTTGATGGCCTCATCGAATTCGACATCACGGCGCCCGAAGACAGTCCGCAGGTGTATGAGTTCGAAGTGTTTCTGGAGATGCCGATCGACCTGCACTTTTGCGTCGTCGCCACAGACGGCGTGGACAGACGGGGCGGAGCTGCCTTCCGCAATGCGATCGCCAGCAGTGGGTATATTTTTACGCACAGCAGCGAGACCGTGCTCTTAAACCCCAACGCTCCGCAGATGTTCGACGGCGAGGGGAACGGCATCTTTTCGACGGTGCTTCTCGATTGGATCGAATGGGAAGGGCCGCTGGTGTCGGAAGCGGAAAAGGCTCGGCAAAATGCGGCGTTGCCGCCTGACGGTGCGACGTCCGAAGTAGTCGCCGAACGCCTGCACCGCTTTGCCGAACGCGCCTGGCGGCGGCCTGTGAAGAAGGAAGAGCTGGAGGACTATCTGGAAACTTACCGCGCCGAACTCGAGGCGGGTGAGAAGGCCACCGATGCTTATCGGATCGCGTTACAGAACGTGCTGACGTCCAGAAACTTCATCTACCTCGTCGAGGGCGAACCCGAAGCCCGCGAACGGCTCACCGACTGGGAACTCGCCTCGCGGCTCTCGTATTTCCTCTGGAGTTCGATGCCCGACGACGCGCTTTTCACGGCGGCCAGAAGTGGAGCTTTGAAGGGTGAGGACCTGAAGAAAGAAGTCGATCGGATGTTGTCCGATAGCCGCATCAACCGCTTCATCGACGATTTCTCGCGGCAATGGCTGCAACTGCACCGCGTGGGCATGTTCCCGCCGGACAAAAAACTTTACCCCGGCTACGACGACTGGCTGGAGGCGAGTATGCGGGCTGAGCCGGTTGAGTACTTCCGCGAGATGCTTGCGAAGGATCTGCCCATCGAGGGCTTCCTCGATTCCGACTGGACCATGGCCAACGCCCGGCTCTGTGATTTCTACGGATTGCCGGAGCCGAAAACGGGCGACTTCCACCGCGTCGCGCTGCGGCCTGAAGATCATCGCGGCGGGCTACTGACGATGGGGGCCGTGCTCGGGTTGACGTCAGATGGAACACGCCACCGCCCGGTGCATCGCGGTGTCTGGCTCAGCGAAGCGATCTTCAACAGGACACCGCCACCACCACCGGCCAATGTGGAACCGATCGAGCCCATTCCACCAACGGGAACGAAGATCACGATTCGTCAGAGAATTGAAGCACACGCCAGTAACGCAAGTTGCGCTGCCTGTCATCGCACAATTGATCCATTAGGGCTGGCGTTTGACCAGTACGACGCCATCGGCCAGTGGCGAACCCGTGAGCGGGTAGAAACAGGCGTCGGTGAAGATCCACTGGTTGACGCTTCCGGCATCATGCCCGACGGCCGTCCATTCACCGATTCCGTTCAATTCAAACGGCTCCTGCTTGAGGATCGCGACAAAGTCGCGCGAGCGTTCATCGAACACCTCTGCACCTACGCGCTCCGTCGCGTGCTGACGATCGATGATCGTGACGAGGTCCAGGCGATTGTCGACGCAGCAAAGAAGAACGAATACCGGGTCAAAGACATTGTGCGCACAGTGGCGATGTCCAATCTGATGAGGAAACGCTGACTTGCTGCGCGAAGGAATGATTATTGAGTAACTGAGATTGGAAAATGCAAAATGAAGGGAGGAAAGGAGCAGACATTGAAGAACGGCTGCTGGAGTTTGCTGTTCGGGTTGGAAAAGCAGTCGATGCACTGCCAGACACTCGGCTTGCAAGACACATTGCTGGGCAGCTCGTACGGTCAGGAACTTCCCCGGCTCCCAATTATGCCGAAGCCTGTGCGGCGGAAAGCAAGAAAGACTTTATCCACAAGCTCGCGATCGCATTGAAGGAACTTCGCGAAAGCCATGTGTGGATACGACTGATTGTGAAATCGGACCTGATCCCGGAACAACGGCTCGAGCAGCTTCGGGACGAGTGTGATCAGCTCTGCAAAATCATCGCCAAATCCCTCGTAACGGCGAAATCAAATCAATCACAGCATTACACGAGGAGAGAAGAGAATGATTAATGAGTATTGGGGAACAAATGCGAAAGAACTCAACGCGGCGTGTCTGGTAACGTATGACGTGACAAGGACCTGACATTCTGCATTCTCCAATCTCCACTACTCATTAGTCATTCTCTTCCTCGCTGGCCACAAACACGGTCACTTACCCGAAGGACAAAATCCATGAGCAATATTCAAACCCAGTCGTGGCTGATCGATCGTCGCCACGCCCTTCGCGCGATGGGGACCTGCATCTCCCTGCCCATGCTGGAATGCATGATCCCGCTCAACGCGGCAGAGCAAACCGAATCGCCTCGGCGCAGTGCCTTTATCTATCTCGCGAACGGCGTTCACTCGTTGAACTATCAGATCACCAGACCGGGTAAAGACTATGAGTTTTCCCAGTCGCTTAAGCCTTTGGAGAAGCACCGGCAGGTCATCACGCCTGTCAGCGGTCTGCATCATCCGGGAGGGCTTGGCCATCATCACAACTGCATCAACATCTGGTTGACCGGTGGAAAGATCGGCCCTTCGGCACGCAACACGATCTCCGTGGACCAGAAGATGGCCGCAGTCACGGCTCAGCACACTCGCTACCCATCCATGGAGATTGCGCTGACGCAGGGTTCCCTCGCCTGGACCGCGGATGGCGTTCAGCTGCCCGCGATGCGTCGTTGCAGCGAGATCTTTGCGTCGCTGTTCGAGGAGCCCAAAGGTGGCATCGCGGCCCAGCGCAGAGCTTTGCGCCGCAAGGCCAGCGTCCTTGATGACAACCTCGCTGAAGTGCGGCGGCTTGAGCAGAAGATTGGGGCGGCCGACAAAGGACGCCTTGATCAATACCTCACCTCAGTTCGTGAGGCGGAGATTCGCACGCGACGCGCCGATGCCTGGCTCGACACACCGCTGCCTGACATCTCCGACGCCGATCGCAAACGCACCAACCGTGATATTCCAAGGACTCAGGCGGGCGAGTATTTCCGCACAGTCTACGACCTCATGGTGCTCGCCTTTCAGACGGATGTGACGCGTGTGGCCACGTTCAGCCTGGGTGGCGAAGGAGACGCCTTCGCCATTCCCGAAATCGGCATCACCGAGTCGCGCCACCAGCTCAGCCATCACGGCGGCGATGAAGGCTATATGGAAAAGCTCACCAACTACGACACCTTTGCCATCGAGCAGTTCAGCTACTTCCTCTCGCGGCTGGACGAGACGAAGGACGTCAATGGCAGGCCGCTGCTTGGGTCAACGATGGCGCTCTTCGGCAGCGGTATGTCCTACGGCCACAGCCACGGTAACGCCAACCTCCCGCTGGTACTCGCTGGCGGTTCAGACCTTGGTCTGAAGCACGGCAGCCATCTCGACTTCAACCAGGGGCACTTCGACGGTTACACGCTCGACAAGCCCGGCGACCATTACCGTCTCTGTAGTCGCCCCGTAAACACGGACGCCCACATGAGCAATCTGCTGGTCCTGATGGCTCAGCGCATGGGTGTGGAGACCGATCGATTTGGCGACAGCAACACGGTGATCGAACTATGAAACTGCTGCTTCACAAGGTAACTCGAAGCATGAGCGAGGGATGCGAGTCTGGTGTCATCGGTGAGGCTCGTCCCTCACTAACGCGTCGGGTTTCCAGAATGTCGCTATGGCTCGTGGCGGTTTGTCTGGGACTCTTGCTGCCTGCATCGGACGTAACCGCCGGTGAAGTACCGTTTCGTCCCGAGGCGGGAAAGTTTCCGCCTGTTGAAAAGGCACACTCATACCGGGGCGAACTTGTATTCGTGGACCATGCCAACCGCCGCGGCAGCATCCGTGTGGCAGGGACGGGAAAGTTTTACCGAAACGACCCTCAACCCTTCACCATGCTTCCCTACGGTGTGATCCGGTATCACGGCGCTCCGGCGGATCTGCGCGACATCCCGCTCGGCACCGTGATGCACGTCCGGGCCTTTCTTCCGCCGGACCCGAAGATTTCCGCGGTGCCTGTCTTGCCGGTCAACAACAAGGAGAAAGACGCCGGACATTATCGTGGAACAGGTACGGCACCGGCCGAAAACCACGTGCTGCTCTTTGAAGACGAGCCCAGTCACTGCCTGGACAACGGACTGGTCTGGAAGCTGCAGGAAGTGGAGGTCAGGAACAATGCCGGGAAGATCACCGCCAGTCGCGAACCGAAGGCGGGTGGAGACGGCAACTCCACGGAAGAAGAGCTGACCTTCGACGCCGGCACCCGCATTTGGCGCGGGCGAGAGCGAATTAGAATTGCTGACCTGGTCGCCGAAAAAGTATGGCCCACCGGCGGCAGGAAAGACCTCGGTGGACAGGCCGTCCTGCTCGGAATCACCTGGAAGCCTGCACCAGGGGATGGGTTGAGTGGCGCTTTTACTCAATTCCACATTTCGGACATCTGGCTGGACGACGACGCCATCCAGAACGCAGCCTATTTTCAGACCGAGACACACAAGACTTTTATCCGCAGTCGGTGGATGCCGGCTGCGGTGGATGCCGTTGAGTATGGCAAGTTCGGCCACGCGACAGTCACCGCGACTCTGTTCGGCGGCATGGATGACTCGCTCTACAACGACTTCCAGAAAGACGTCGGCGCACAGATCAATGGAGCCGAGAATACCTTGAAGCACGCAGCCGGCCACTACGGCCCCTCCCACGTGGCTTCCAATGGCAGGATCCTTGACGTCACCAGGGCAGCCGGAGAAATCCCGCTCGGCAGCAGCGGTATCCGAATCCAGTTTGAGACCGACCTGATCATCGAAGGCATTCGCCCTGGAAGAGTCGTTCGCGTCCGCCCGGAAAGCTGGCCGAAGATGCAGATTCCCCGGGAAGAATACCTCTTCAACAACAGCCCCGAGGACCGATTCCCAACCCCGGCCATCTTCCCGAAATACTGATCCAGGGAAATCGGACTATGACACATCTCAAATCTACCTGCTGGGTCGCCGTCCTTTATCTCGGCGTGTCCCTGCTCGCGAGCACCACCACCGCCGAAGATGAAGGCGAACCCTTCCGTCCCGAGGCTGGAACATTTCCACCTGTGGAAATGGCTCACTCCTACCGGGGCGAGCTGGTGTTTGTGGATCATGCCAACCGTCGCGGCAGTCTTCGTGTGCAGGGAGCGGGCACGTATTTCCGTAACGCACCACATCCCTTCGCCATGCTTCCTTACGGCATGGTTCGCTATCACGGAGCTCCAGCGGATCTTCGAGACATCCCGCTGGGCACGGTCCTGCATGTGCGGGCTTTTCTTCCGCCGGATCCAAAGACCTCCACCGTGCCTGTGCTGCCCGTCGGAAACAAGAACAAAACGTCGGGCTACAGCGGCAAAGGAATCGCACCCGCCGAGAACCACGTCCTGCTTCTCGAAGACGAACCCAGCCATTGCCAGCGCGAGGGCAAAGTCTGGAAGCTGCAGGAAGTAGACATCAACGACAACCAGGGAATGATTGTCGCCAGGCTCGAACGGAAGTCAGGCGAAGACAAAGCCAGCGAAGAAACGTTGACCTTTGATGCCGCCACACGCATCTGGCGCGGCCGCGAGCGTCTCGGTGTCGAGGACTTGATCGAAGAGGGCATCTGGCCCGTCAGCGGAAAGCAGTCTCTAGAGGACCAGGCCGTCCTGCTGGGAATCGCCTGGAAGCCCACGCCAGATGGCGTGTTCACACGGTTCCACATCTCGGACATCTGGCTGGACGACACGGCGATGAAGCGTGCCGCGCGCAATCAGACCGAAACTCACAAAGCCTTTATCCGCAGCCGCTGGATGCCTGCCTGGGTCGATGCCATCGAGTATGGCAAGTTTGGCAACGCAACGGTGACCGCAACTCTGTTCGGCGGAATGGATGACTCGCTGTACGCTGATTTCAAGAAGGGTGCCTCTGGTCTGATGAACGCCGTCGAGAACACGCTGAAGCACGGTCACGGCGCGTACGGTCCCGCACACATGGCCTGTAAAGGTCCTATCGTCGATGTTCTCAGGACGGACGGCGAAGTGCCTTCTGGAAGCAGCGGCATTCAGATCCGTTTTAGAACCGACCTGATCATCGAAGGCATCCGCCCTGGCCGAGTCGTTCGTGTCCGCCCCGCCAACTGGCCTCAGGTCAACGTGCCGCGTGAGGAGTATCTCGGAACATCCGCCATTGAAGAGCGCTTCCCGACGCCGGCCATCTTTCCGAAGTACTGATCGGGTAGTCAGATTGGTAACCAATGCTGTCTATGGAATTCGGTGGAGACACTTTCGAGAATGATTAATGAGTAATGGAGAATGAAAAATGCAGAGTGGAAACTCGGCAGCCCATATCTTCCCAACTTTTGCAGTTTTCATTTTCCAGTAATCATTAATCATTTCGTACATCCCACGTCGTTGTAATTGCCCGCCTATGACACAGTTCAAGATCGCCCTCTGTGTCGCTGCGTTGCACGTCGGCATGTCTCTGTTTGCAACTGCCGACGACGAGCCGTTCCGTCCCGAGACAGGCAAGTTTCATCCTCTGGAAAGTTCCCATTCCTATCGGGGCGAACTGGTGTTCGTGGATCATGCCAATCGTCGCGGCAGCGTCCGCATACAAACCGAGGGCAAGTTTCGATTCACCAGTCCGTCTCCCTTCGCGATGCTTCCCTACGGGATCGTCCGGTATCACGGTGCACCGGCAGATCTCCGGGATATCCCGCTGGGCACGATGCTGCACGTTCGGGCCTTTCTGCCGCCGGATCCGAAAATCTCCGCCGTGCCTGTGTTGCCAGTCGACAACCGAAAAAAGAAGTCGGGCAACGCCGGCACCGGATCAGCCCCCGCCGAGAACCACGTCCTCCTGCTCGAAGACGAACCCAGCTACTGCCTGCGCACGGGCAAAGTCTGGAAGCTGAAAGAAGTCGAAGTCACTAACAACCAGGGGATGATCATCGCGAGTCGCGAACGGAAGGCAGGCGGAGCCGGCAAGGCCCACGAAGAAGCGATGACTTTCGATGCGGCGACACGAATCTGGCGCGGTCGCGAGTATCTGGCTGTCCAGGATCTGATCACCGAAGGCATCTGGCCCGTCGATGGAAAGAAATCCCTCGATGGCCAGGTCGTCCTGCTTGGAATTACCTGGAAGCCCACGCCAGGCGGTGTCTTCACACGATTCCACATCTCGGATATCTGGATGGACGACGGTGCCATGCGGCGTGCCGTCCGCAACCAGACTGAAACGCACAAGGCTTTCATCCGCAGTCGCTGGATGCCCGGCTGGGTCGATTCCGTTGAGTATGGCAAGTTCGGCAATGCGAAGGTGAAAGTGACTCTGTTCGGCGGTATGGACGAATCACTCTACGCCGACTTTAAGAAAGGGAGCCGGGCTCTGCTGGCACAATCTGAGAACACGTTGAAGCATTGGGCCGGTGGGACTGCAGGCACCGCCCAGATGGCCTCAAAAGGTCCGATTCTGGCTGTCACGAAAACAGATGGAGAGGCTCCTCTGGGGAGCAGCGGAATCCAAATCCACTTCGAAACGGACCTCATCACAGAGGGCATTCGTCCCGGAAGAATCGTCCGACTCCGCCCAGCAAACTGGCCCGACCTACACATCCCGCGCGAGGAATACCTGAAAGATTCGAGCGTCACCCACGAAGACCGCTTCCCAACCCCGGCCATCTTCCCGACCTACGGACGCTGAGAAGTTCTGTCCCGCGTTCAAGAGAGCCCGTTCTGCTCGCAGCAAAAAGCCACAGGCGAAAACAATGAATCGAACAGTCTCGGCGTTATCCGTTGTGCTGCTGATTTCCACAACGCTTCAGGCACAGACCGAAGCGCTTCCGGAACCGGCCATTCCGGGACTGCGGTATTACTACCCGCCGGAGAAGGTCGAACCTCGCGTTGTCGAGACGGATGTCTGCATCTACGGCGGAACGTGTGCCGGAGTCGTCGCGGCGATTCAGGCGGATCGAATGGGACAGCGAGTCGTGCTTCTGGAGTTCGGAAAGCACCTGGGAGGGCTGAGTTCCGGCGGGCTGAGTCACACTGACGGTGGAGACAAGTCAGTGTGCGGCGGGATTGCCCGCGAGTTCTACAACATCATCGGGCAGGCCAGCTTTCGCCCGTCCGAAGCAGAAGCGGCGTTTGAGAAACTCCTGGAACCAACAAAGGTCATCGTTCGCAAACTCGCGCATCTAGACAACGTCGAGAAGGACGGGGCGCGGATCGTGTCGATCACAATGGAAGACGGTCTGACTGTCCGCGCGAAAAAGTTCATTGATGCGACTTACGAAGGCGACCTGCTCGCTCGGGCTGGCGTTTCCTGGCACGCCGGACGCGAAGCCAACTTGGTTTACAACGAAACGTACAACGGCATCCGCACTCCCGGACAGGGCGGACACAACTGGCCGGTGAAGATCGATCCGTATCGCGTGAAGGGCGATGCATCGAGCGGTTTACTGCCGCGAGTGAACGACAGCCCCGGGAGTCCCGGCGACGGAGACAAGAAGATCCAGGCGTTCTGCTTCCGAATGTGGCTGACGAAGAATGATCCTCTGCCGTTTCCGAAACCCACGGTTTACGAAGAAGAGCAGTACGAACTCCTGGCCCGGTTGTTCGAGTCCGGGGCCAGCCCGAAGATCCAATGGAGCCTGGATACTAATAACCATCACCTGTTCAGCGGCGCGTATTTCATAGACTTCGTTGGTGGTAACTATAACTGGCCGAATGCGAGCTGGAGTGAGCGGGAACGCATCTTTCAGGCTCATGCGAATTATCAGATTGGCGTCATGTGGTTTCTCGCCAACAGCGATCGCATCCCCGAGCCGCATCGTTCAGAAATCCGAAAGTGGGGACTGCCTCGCGACGAGTACACAGACACCAGCGGCTGGACTCATCAGCTTTACATTCGCGAAGGCCGGCGGATGGTGAGTGACTATGTGATGACGCAACACAATTGTCAGGGTCGCGAAGTGCCCGAGGATTCGGTCGGGCTGGCGTCGTACAACATGGACTCGCATCACTGCCAGATGACCGTCGTCGATGGCGCCGTCCGCAACGAAGGCAACGTCGAGATCCCCGTCGAGCCATACCCGATCTCGTATCGGGCGCTCACGCCGAAACGCGATGAATGCACCAATCTGCTGGTCCCGGTTGCTCTGTCGTCTTCGCACATCGCGTTCGGCTCGATCCGCATGGAACCGGTTTTCATGCTGCTGGGCCAGAGCGCTGCAACGGCTGCGTCGCAGGCCATCGAAGCCGACATCAACGTGCAGGACATCGACTATAAGAAGCTGCGCGAGCGACTCCTGAAAGACGGCCAGATTCTGGAATACACCGGCCCGCCTCGTCATCGCGGACGCGGCGGTGCAGCAGGCGTTGATCCAAAGAGTCTGCCGGGCATTGTTGTTGATAACGACAAGGCCGAACTGGCCGGTCCCTGGCAACTCAATAACGTGACGCATCCGCGCGTCGGCCCGACCTACGTGCATGACAACAACGAAGCGAAAGGCAAGTGCATTGCTCGATACGCGTTTACACTTCCGAAGCCGGGGGACTACGAAGTCCGCGTGAGCTGGCCGCCGAATCCAAACCGCGCCACCAACGTACCGATTACCGTTCGCTTCGGTCGTGAAGTGACGACCGTAACAGTCAATCAGAAGAACAGCGGTCAGGACGGCTTCAATTCAATCGGTACCTGGGCGTTTGGAACAGAGGCTGTCGTCGAGATCTCCAACAAAGACACCGATGGCTATGTCATCGCGGATGCCGTGCAGTTCCTTCCAGCGGACGACAAAGCGAAAACGGAAACGGAAAAAACGACGAGCCGCGTCGATCAACAACCGTCTCCGCAAACCTGGACGGTGCAGAAGGCTGGTCCCGACGCTCCCAACATTCTGCTGCTGTTCGCGGATGACCTCGGCTACGAAACGCTGGGTTGTTACGGCGGACAGGACTTCGAGACGCCGCATCTGGACCGACTGGCGGCAAACGGGATGCGGTTCACTCGGGCGTATACAAGTCCGGTTTGCACGCCGTCGCGCATGAGTCTCTACACGGGGACGTATGCCTCACGACATGGTTATTACAACGTGCTGCCCGTGCATGTTGGTACGAAACAGGCCGTCGACTTTCGCCAGCGATTTGCCACGTTTCCACAGCTTCTGCGTGCTGCTGGGTATGCAACATCGGTCACCGGTAAGTGGCAGCTCGCTGCTCTGGAGTTTCATCCTGATCACTGCCGTGATGCCGGATTCGATTCCTGGTGCGTCTGGCAGATCTGGCGGCAGGGAGCGAAGACGACACGTTACTGGAATCCGTGCCTGAACCACGACGGTCGGATTCGCGACGACATCGCCGAGCGATTCGGACCGGACGTGCTGGCAGACTACGTGATCGCTCAGATGAAGTCCGCCGTCGATGCCGGCCGGCCATTCTACATTCACCACAACATGATGCTGCCACATGTGCCGATCGTCGACACGCCCGCTGAACGACAGAGCGGCCAGCCGGCGACCCTCGGTCGAATGATTCACTACATGGACGCTCTTTGTGGCCGCATCATCGCCACGGTGGACGAACTGGGCATCGCCGATCGAACGTATGTGATTTTTATGGGTGACAACGGCACGGATGTGAACACGACTCGCCAGACGCAGGCCGGCCCGGTGTCCGGCGGTAAACGTGACCTCAATGATGCCGGTACTCACATCCCACTCATCGTACGGCGTCCCGACACGATCGCGGCCGGAACAATCGCCGACGACCTGATTGACATGGCCGACTGGTTTCCAACGATCTGTGACCTGGCTGGCATCACAGTGCCCGCAGACATCGAACTCGACGGCGTCTCGTTCGCGTCCCGTCTGCATGGCGGAGAACCATCACCTCGCAGATGGGTCACCGGTGGCATTGGTAACGAGATGAGTTTCTTTGATGGCCAGTGGCGAATCAGAAGTCGCTCAGGCCGAGTGACCGACGCTCGCCATCTGCCTCGCGAAACAGTGCTGGAATCCGTTCCGAGTGACGCCGATGTGGCTGTCAATCGGCTTCGATCGATCGTCGGCGCCCAGGTCCAGCGTCGGCAGTGAACGAACAAACGCTTTCGTCGGCAGAAGTCGCGTTTCAAGACTTGAGGAGCCGGATACAGCAGAACCTCGATGACTCGGCATCTACCTGAGAAGCAGTCGACCGGAGTTTGAGAGCAGCCTGTTCGGTGAATGGTGCTGCCCGTCCCTGGCGGTTGTGGCCGTGATGCCGTTGTGGCCGTGATGCTGGACTCGCTCGTACATCGGGCGAAGCCGGCCGCGGCTGTCGGTTGAATGTGTCTTGTAGTGATAGCGTCCTTCCACACTTTCGTAGGGCTCATAAAGGACGTCGAATCCGAGGTTGTACTTTGCTGTGTGTACTCGAATCCTCTCAGCAGTCGGCTGTCCAATGCTCCATACAGGTCGATGCCTTGAATCCATGCTGTCTCACAGGTGACTGTTTCGTGAGCACGTGCAGGAGCTGGACTCCCACGTCGGCATGATCCTCAAGACGATTGATGAGCTGAAGCTCGGCGGTCTGCTGAGGTACTACCACCGCACGGCTGCGTAAACTTCCTCCGACATACGCGACTCACTGGTTCTCCGGGCGCTTCAACCTGACCTTCGTTATGACAGCGAATCTGGTGTCTCCAGTGTCCAGATGTGTCCGTCAAGGGATGTTTGTCCGTTGAACTGAGCCACTTGAGCAGAAAATGCTAGGGTGTGGCGTGCTTTTCGTTCGATAAGGAATAACGATCCGATGCGCCGTTATCGATTCATTGAGCAGAATAGAAAAAGTCAGCCTGATTTCTGCAGCTTTCGGATTCAGACGAGCGGTACGGGGTGATGCGGGATGGTTATGGCTCAAGACGCACATCCAACTGTAGTCGCAGGTGTCGTCCTGTTGGCCTTTGCGGTATCGGGGTGTGCCGGAAAAGGCGCCTATCCGTCGTTCGCTGTGGATTCCATTCCACCGTTTTCCGGTAGTGGACATGCCGTTGCGGAAGAGCGCTGGTGGAAAGAATTTGGCGACGCCGGGCTGGACGGGGAAGTGAATCTCGCGCTGACGGGGAACTTCGACCTGACGGTTGCGCTACAGCGACTCAGGGCGGCCCGAGCAGTCACGAGGCGAGAAGCTTCAGATTTTTTCCCTGACGTGAACGGCCTGGTCGACATCGGCCACACGTTTCAGTCTGGTCAGAATCAGACGCGCACGACATGGGGGCTCGACGCTTCGTATCAGCTTGACCTGTGGGGGCAGATTCAGGCACGAGTCGATGCGGAGCAGTTTCGTGCCGACGCCACGGAGGCTGACTATCACACTGTCGCGTTGTCACTGGCAGCCGAAGTGTCGCGCACGTGGTTTTCTCTGATTGAATCATACGCTCAACTGGATCTGCTTGACGAACAACTGGATTCCAATCGCACGGCGCAGAAGAACGTTGAACTGCGATTCGCGACCGGCGGTAGCGGTGGCAGTCCAGACGTCTTGCGGCAGCGGCAGCTTGTTCAGTCCACGCTGGAGCAGATCATTGTCGTTAAAGCGAACATCGAGGTACTTGAACATCAGCTCGCGGTGTTGACTGGACAGCCACCACAGACGGCCACTTATTCACCGGGCAGTGTGTTTCCCGACCTGCCGCCACTTCCGACGACCGGCCTTCCGTCCGACCTCCTGAATCGCCGCCCCGATGTTCGCCGAGCTTATCTGGCCTTTTCTGCTGCGGAGCGCGATCTCGAAGCGGCCGTGACGGATCAGTACCCGCGGTTGAATCTAAGAGCGTCGCTGGTCAATGCGGCGGAGCATCCCGAATCGCTCTTCCGCGACTGGTTTCTGTCGATCGGCGGCCAGTTGATCGGCCCGATCCTGGACGGCGGTCAGCGGAGAGCGGAAGTCGAACGGGCTCGTGCTGTGATGCACCAGCGATTTGCGGAATATCGTCAGACAACGCAGATCGCACTTCAGGAAGTCGAAGATGGTCTCGCTCTGGAACGCTACCAGATTCAGCGAATCGAAAAACTTCAGGATCAGCTTGACCTCGCCAAACTGGCTTCCGAACAACTTAGCCAGAGGATAATCACCGACGATGCCAGTTTCCTCGATGTTCTTAGCGCCATTCAGTCGCAACAGCGTTTGCAAAGGGCGATGCTATCAGCCAGATTGGATTTGATTCTGATCCGGATTGGTCTGTATCTCGCGCTGGCTGGCGATTTTGATACTCGCCCCGACCCGGCAACTGAACTACCGGAAACATTTCCCGTATCGCCACCATTATTACCACCTGAACCAGGCGCCCCTGAATCGGACGCCACTGAGGCGGATGAACGCGAGGAGGAAGCCAGCGTCGATGAGTGATGTCAGGTCAACAGGAGGTCGCGGCTGGTTGAGCGTGATTCTCAACACACTCACGTGCCTCGTCGTTCTTGCGGCGACAGCTGCCGGTGTCTGGTGGATTAACCGGACGGAGCCGAAGGCCGAGCAGATCAACCATCGACGGAAATCGGCGGCATTGGTGGAAACTGTCACCGTCGAACGAAGGAACTGGTCACCTCAACTGGTCGTTCTGGGTACAGTGCAGCCGGCTCAGGACATCGTGCTCAGCCCTCGCGTCCGTGGGCAGGTGCTGTCGCTGTCCCCGTCCTTTGCGCCTGGCGGGATGATCAAAAAAGGTGAGTTGCTGTTGCAGATCGATCCGGCAGATTTTGAGAACACCGTTTCGATACGTCAGAGCGAACTGGAACAGGTCGAAGCCTCCTGGAGAATCGAAGAAGGCCGACAGACCCTCGCCAAACAGGAACTGGAACTGCTTGGCGATTCCATCAGCGACGTCAGCCGCGCGCTCGTGCTTCGCGAACCTCAGGCTGCATCGATCCAGTCGCAGCTTTCCGCAGCCAGAGCGGCCGTGGACCGTGCTCAATTGGATCTGGAACGCACCACAGTGTTGGCGCCGTTCGATGCTCAGATTCTGCGACGTGACGTCAACGTGGGATCCCAGGTTCAGCCCGGCGACGATCTTGGGCAACTCGTCGGCATTGATGAATACTGGGTCATGGCAGCCGTTCCCGTGCGAAACCTCCGCTGGATAGATTTTACGGATGTCGAACTCGACGGCTCGTCGGTCACACTTGGCAACCCCGATGCGTGGGGACCGGAGATAACTCGGCCAGGTCGCGTGGAGCGGATGATTGGTGCACTGGACGAACAGACTCGGCTCGCCCGGGTTCTGATCACCGTCGACGATCCGCTCGGCCTGAAATCGGACCTGCCGCCTTTGATCATTGATACCATCATCCAGGTACGGATTGCCGGGACACCCATCGAAAATGTCGTTCGACTGAACCGTGAATACGTTCACGATCGCGACACGGTGTGGGTCATGAAAGACGGACAGCTTGAAGTCCGGGAGACCGAGGTCGTTTTTCAGGATCCCGAATTCGCCTATATCCGGTCCGGTCTGGAAAACGGTGAGGAAGTTGTCACGACGACTCTGGCCACCGTGGCCAACGGTGTGCTCTTGCGGAAGACAAACGCCGGGGAAGATGAGCCCGTCGAAGACAACGCTGTTGATGAGAACGCAGCTGGCGACACCGACGGCGACGACGACTCTGCTGATGGCAACAGCGGCGAAGTCACCGCGGCTGATGGCATCTTCATTGACGAAAACCCTGCCGAAGGGGCGTCGCCGTGAGTTCTCCCGCAGATACTGGCGAAATCCCGCGAGGACCAATCGCATGGATGGCACGCAACTCGATTGCCGCCAACCTGATGATGTTTATTCTGCTCGGCGGAGGCATCTGGGGAGCCGTTTCGATTCAGAAGGAAGTCTTTCCGGAATCGCAACTGGACATCGTCGAGATCCAGGTTGGCTATCCGGGAGCCTCGCCAGCCGAAGTCGAACAGGGAATCCTGCGACCGATTGAAGGCGCAGTTCGCGGCGTCGACGGCATTCAGCGCATCGACAGCGAAGCTCGCGAAGGCCGCGGCGAGGTGCTGATCGAACTCGTCGCCGGTCAGGACCGCATGAAGGCGTTTCAGGATATCGATCAGGCGGTCAGTCGAATTCGAACCTTCCCCGACCAGATCGAGCAGCCGGAAGTTCGCCTGCAGACCGAACAACGCGAAGTGATGCAGATTTCCGTCTATGGCGACATCGAAATCTGGGCGCTGCGGAAACTTGCCGAGCAGCTACGGGACACTCTTCTTTCGACCGACGAAATCACGCAGGTCGAACTGCATCGCGTGCCTCAATATGTGACTCATATCGAGATCCCTCGTCAGCAGCTTCGTGAGTACGGCCTGACGCTGCCGGAAGTGGCCAACATCATTCGTCGGTCCAGTCAGGACGTTGCCGCCGGATCTGTCCAGACGAGTGCCGGTGAGATTCTGCTGCGTGTGAAAGCGCGAAAGCAGTGGGCAGACGAATTTGCCCGGATTGAAATTGTTGCCGGGCGAGACGGTCCGGTCGTGACTCTGGGCGACATCGCGATAATTCGAGACGGTTTTGAAGAAGTCGGGTTTCATTCGCAATTCAGTCAGACGCCGTCCGTCGAACTCGATATCTTCCGAGTCGGTGATCAGTCTCCCATTGACATCGAACGCATTGTGAAGGAGACGATGGCGGAATTCGAGGCTTTGCTTCCGCCCGGAGTCACCTGGCGAATCGACGGCAACAACGCGGAAGAATTTCGCCGACGGCTGCAGCTGGTGACAGATAATGCTCTGATGGCCGTAGTGATCGTGCTGGTCATTCTGGCAATGTTCCTGGAATTCCGTCTGGCGTTCTGGGTGATGATGGGCATGGTCGTGTCATTCATCGGCGGCATCATGTTTCTTCCGGTAGCCGGGGTCAGCGTAAACATGATCTCGCTGTTCGGATTTCTGGTCGTGCTCGGGATCGTTGTCGATGATGCCGTGGTCGTTGGTGAAAACGTCTACGAGAAACGACTGACGACAAAGAGCTTCGAAGGCGCCGCAGTAGACGGAACGCGTGAGGTCGCTTCACCCGTTGTCTTCAGCATTCTGACAAACATCGTGGCTTTTGTGCCGCTGCTGTTTATCCCTGGCGAGACCGGCAAGTTCTGGAGTCCGCTGCCGGTCGTCGTGATCATCGTGCTGACGCTGTCGCTGGTTGAATCTCTGTTCATTCTCCCGTCACATCTGGCGCATGCACCTTCCAGGAAACGCACATTCTGGCTGACTCGATTGCTGCATGGTGGACAGCAGGGATTCGCCCGGATTTTCAATCGACTTGTGGAACTCATCTATGGCCCGATTCTTCGCCTCAGTCTGCGCTACCGCTATGTCACTGCTGTCGTCGCACTCGGGTTGTTCCTGCTGATCGGCGTTTATGCGACGAGTACCCATATGGGCATGATTCTGATGCCTGAAGTCTCCGCCGACGAAATCGAAGCCGGCGTTCGAATGCCGGTCGGAACGACTCAGGATCAATCAGCCGAGATCGCTCGCGTGGTCACGGAAGCCAGCTTGAAGATGTTCGACGAACACAACCTTCATGAAGTTGCGGAAGGAATCAAAACAAACGTCCGGGGGCAGAGTTTTATCGATGTCGAAATCGTGTTGAAGCCGCCCGATCAGCGAGACATGACGGCCAACGAAGTCATCGAGCTGTGGCGTGATTCCATCGGCGATCTTCCTGGCGTCGATCAGGTCACGTTTGAAGCCGAACGAGGGCCCGGAGGTCACCGGCGGGATATCAGCATCGCTCTCAGCCACAGCGATATCAGCGTCCTGGAAAAAGCGGCCCCTGCATTTGTGCAGCGAGTAGAACAGTTTTCCAATGTGCGGGACGTCAGCGACAACTACAACAAAGGCAAGGCTCAGTACGACTTTCGCCTTCGACAGGAAGGCCGGGCGCTGGGGCTCACTGACGAGTCTCTGGGTGAACAGCTTCGGGGTGCTTTCTTCGGCTCGCTCGCTTTGCGACTGCTTCGCGGAACTAACGAAGTCGAAGTCCGAGTCAAACTTCCCGAAGAGCAGCGGGAAGACATCCACCATCTCGAAGACCTGGTGATTCAGACTCCCGACGGCGCCGAAGTTCCGTTGCTGGATGTCGCAGAACTGCGGAAAGAAGTGTCGTTCTCGCGAATCAACCGTCGAGACGGACGGCGAGCCATCGGTGTTTCGATGGATGTGGAGCCAAAGCGAGCCATCGCGCAGGTTATCACCGCCTTGCGCAACGACGCGCTGCCGCAATTGCGGCGCGACTTCCCTGGAATCACCTGGACGTTCGAAGGAAGCGACGCTGAGATGCGGAAAGCCACGGCGACGCTTTGGGGTTACTTCGGCCTGGCACTCGCTGTGATTTATTCGTTGCTGGCAGTCGCTTTCCGGGACTATGTGCAGCCACTCATTGTCCTGGTCGCTATTCCGTTTGGTATTGTCGGCGCAGTGCTGGGACACATCTGGCTGGGCTACGACATTTCGCTCGTCAGCCTGATGGGAGTGATTGCGCTGTCTGGTGTTGTGATCAACGACTCGCTGATCATGATCGACTACGCAAACCGTCGGCGCGAACAGGACGCTGGAGCCTTTGACGCGATTTCCCAGGCAGGACTCCGGCGTTTCCGACCCATCCTGCTGACCACTCTGACCACATTTGGCGGACTGGTCCCGCTTATCTTTGAGAAATCGCTACAGGCTCAATACATCATTCCCATGGCCATTTCGCTCGGCTTTGGAATCCTGTTCTCAACGGCGATTATTCTTGTACTGGTCCCCTGTCTGTACCTGATCCTGGAAGATGTGCTGAATCTCCTGCGACCAATCGCACACAGCGAGACAGAAAGATCACATCTGCAACCGGAACTCAATGCCCGTTGAATGAAATTCACAATGCTTCGAGACTTCCTGCATGCACCTGGAAAGCACCTCGTGAATCGAGACTCACTGCGAATACCCTGGTCTCAATTCGCAATAGCTCAGGAGTGGGTCTGTCCGTTGGCTTTACGAATCAAACGAAGACCCGCAGCAGAGATGGAAACCTATGAAAACGGATCAAACAGAGTTTGGCCAATCGCGTAACCAGGAGCTCTCGCGTCGACGGGCATTTGTGTCAATCGGTGCCAGCGTTATCGCTCTGCCAGCTCTCAGTTGGCTCGACGCTGCGGCGGCTGATGATTCGAAGCCGATGAACCGCTTTCCACGCATGGTGCATGAATGGTTTGTGAGTCAGGTGCGAACGTCGGGGCGTCGACACATTGAGAAGCTGAATCGCCTCAAGACGAAAGCCGACGCGCAGCAGTACGTGCATGATGCTCGGGCTCGTATCCGTGAGTCCTTCGGGCCGGAACCGCAACGCACACCGTTAAATCCTCGCGTGACAAAAACTATTGAGCGCGACGGTTACCGAATCGAAAACGTCATTTTCGAAAGTCGTCCCGGGTTTCCCGTCACGGCAAATCTCTACATTCCTGCGAATCACACGGGACCGCTGCCGGCTGTCGTCGGCACCTGCGGCCACTCCACCAACGGAAAGGCAGAGGAAGCCTACCAGGCGTTTGCTCAGGGACTGGCGCGGCTGGGTTATGTCTGTTTGATTTACGATCCGATTGGCCAGGGAGAGCGACTGCAGTACGTCCAGGATGATCTGTCATCACACATCGGCGTGGGCGTGCGCGAACATCTGCATGCGGGCAACCAGCAGTTCCTGGTCGGCGAATTCTTCGGGATGTGGCGGGCGTGGGACGGTATCCGAGCGCTCGATTATCTACTCACTCGTCCGGAAATCGACAAACAGCGAGTTGGCGTGACCGGCAACTCAGGTGGCGGGACGATGACGACATGGTTAAGCGGCGTGGAACCCCGCTGGACGATGGCTGCCCCGAGCTGCTTTGTAACAACGTTTCGTCGCAACATGGAAAACGAATTGCCGCAGGACACGGAACAGTGCCCGCCCCGTGCCCTCGCACTCAATCTGGATCATGCCGACTTTCTCGCCGCTATGGCTCCCCACCCGGTCATTATTCTCGCTAAGGAACGCGACTACTTCGATGTGCGCGGATCGGAAGAAACCTACGAACGGTTGCGGCGACTGTATCGTCTGCTGGATGCCGAAGACAATGTGGCTCTGTTTGTTGGACCCACCGGTCATGGCTACTCGCGGGAGAACCGCGAAGCCATGTATTCGTGGTTCAACCGGGCAACCGGGCTTTCTGCCGATGACGCGAATCGGACGTTCGACGGAGTGCTCACGGCAACGGTCGGCGTAGCGTTTGCTGCGGAACCGAAGATTACGATTGAGAAAGACGAAACACTGTGGTGTACCGAGAAGGGACAGGTGGCCACGCTCGACGGGACGCGTACCGTGTTTGAATTCACTCGCGAAAAATCGCAGCAACTGAGGTCCGGCCGCAAGTCGCTCAGCGGCGCCGCGCTGAAGCGTGCCGTGGCGGATGTGTTGAAGCTGCCTGCAAATCGCATGGGCGTACCTGACTATCGCAACTACAGACACCTGAAGGCGAGCGGCTATCCAACAAAATATGCAATGGCATACACCGTCGACACCGAGCCGGGCATCCAGGCGATCGTCTACCGGCTGACCAATGAAAGTTGGCATTCGCGCCCGCCTCGTGCCGGCAAACGTGCAATTCTTTACGTGTCGCATCTTTCCAGCGACTCGGAACTGCGCGACGAGCCATTAATTCGTGAGGTGATGAAGGCGGAACCCGACTCGCCCGTCTACACCTGCGACGTCCGCGGTATTGGTGAGTCGTTGCCGGACACATGCAATCCCGGATCCTTCCACACCGCGTACGGTAGCGACTACTTCTACGCAATCCACAGCCTGATGCTGGATCGGCCGTACCTTGGCCAGAAGGTTTTCGACGTCCTGCGAGTTCTCGACTGGCTGGCCGCGGCAGGCCACACCGACATCCATCTGATCGGTCAAGGCTGGGGAGCGCTCGCCGCGACATTCGCCGCCGTGATGTCCGACCAGATCACGCAAGTGACGCTCAAACATACGCTTACTTCCTATGCAGACATCGCGGAAAGCGAACACTACGACTGGCCACTCTCGACCTTACTGCCGAACGTCCTGGCAAAATTCGACTTGCCGGATTGTTACTCGGAACTGAAAGCGAAGAAGCTCCGGCTCATTGATTCATGGGGAGCCGAATCTTCTGGCGAATAGCAGAGTTGGCTAGAAGGGCACAGGGGAGCGTGTCAATTTCTGAGTAGCCACTCGTAGATTTCGCTCACGAATTCCTCGCGATTGCTTCGACCAAGCTGGGGGGGGTCCTGAGCGAAAATTGCGACGGTGATTCCGTCTTTAAAGTGACGACGAATGAGATTGCGAGCGGCAGTCGTTCCACTGCCTGCACCGTCATGTTCTGCAGTCAACAGTTTGCCGTTTCGGCATTCCAGCCGCCAACCGAATCCGTAGTCAATTGGTTCGTCGTTATCAAACTTGCCTTGAGCGAAAAGCATTTTATAACCAGCCACGGACAACAACCGAGGATCCTGTTGCCACAACGCCCGATCCCATTTGGTGTAGTCGACGAGCGTGGTCCCCATGTTGCCGGAACCATTGAAGCGTGTACTGTCCGTCGTTTGTGTCATGCCCAGCACATCGAAGATGCGTCGTTTTTGAATCTTGTAGAATGGTTCGCGGGCGATCACCTCGATAATCCGAACCAGTAGCACATTACCAGTAGCACATAGCCGGAGTTTGTGTATTCAAACTCCTGCCCCGGAGCACGACGGAGATTCATCGTTGCCAGCCACTGCGCGTGGGTTGAATTGTTCAGGTACTGTAAACCATGTTCTTGCTTGAACTCAGCAATAGATTCTTGTTCTTTCGAGTGGATGAAATTTGTGAGACCGCGCGTGTGCCATGGTAGATCCTTCACACGCAGTTCGCGGCCCTTCATCGGCAGCTTGAGGCCCAGCGAATAGTGGGACACCTTCTCGTCTGGATCAAGTCGGCCTTCTTCGATCAGCATTGCGGCGCACATAGCCGCAAATTGTTTTGTCACCGACGCAAAGCTTAGCCTGGTTTGGCTTGTAATCGGACGACCGCTGGTGGAACCGTAGCCGCGGCGATGAACTATCTCCCCGTTGCGCGTCACCAGCACTGCGATTCCACCTGAAGACGTGCTGGCTGTTGCTACGATAATGTCACCACCTCACGTGGTCTCAATTGCGAATGAAAGGGGACTTTCCTCGATCAATCCTCACTCTCCTGCCCAAAGCTGGCATACCCCGAACTGGCAATGTTCGACTACAAAACTGCCCGCTTATAATCGCTCAAATTGTTCAACAGGATCGAATTCGCATGGATGCGAACATTCTCCCGCTGCTTGCACCGGCTGTCGAAAAACGCGAACACTTCATTCCGGTCCGAAAAGCCGATCTGATCCGGCTGCTGGTCGACGATCATTCGCTGAATGAGCTGGAACGTTCGCAGTTTCGGGATCTGTGCCGGATGCTCGAAGCGACGTTCCACTTCGAGTATCACGATGAGTTGGAAAAACTGAAGGACGCCTATGCTGCGTTCGACCCGGATCGTGACACCGTCGTGAACGATCAGTTGCGTACTTACTCGAACGACGGCGACGTGGCGACGCTCTTTCAGCATATGGTGACCCTGCTGGAGCGAGCGAACTTTCGGCATCTTGATCAGGATGAAATCGAAGCCGCGCTGAACGATACGACTGATTGGGGAGTTCGCCTGGACGTTGACTTCGACGTGTTCGAGAGGCTTGAGGTCTACTCACGCGGCGAAGTGACGACGACACGAACAGTTCGAAATTTCCGCACGCTGTTCAAGCAGCAGGAAGTCGAAGTTCCGATCTACCAGCGACTGGTCATCATCTTCCGGCTGAAGGACCACCAGCGGCTGGCCGCGAATTCGAACCTTGACGCCGTGACGCTGAAGATTTTCAAAAACATTCCGCGAGTCGACCTGGAGATGCTGTTTCCCGGCACGAAGGTCTGCATGACGCTCCTGGATCGGGCGAAGATTCTACTGCCGACAATTTCCGGCGTCGTGGTCACCGTCGGAAAAATCATCAACAACGCGGTCGGCATGCTGGCGTCCGGGATGTCCGGGATTCTCGCGTTCCTCGGTCTGATCGGCGGCACGGTCGGATACGGAGTTAAATCGTTCTTCGGCTACCTTCGAGCCAAAGACAAGTACCAGCTCAACCTGACGAAGAATCTGTACTACCAGAACCTCGACAACAACGCCGGAGTCCTGTTCCGTCTGCTCGACGAAGTGGAAGAGCAGGAATTTCGCGAAGCAATCCTGGCTTACGAAATTCTCCGCCGACAAGCCCCGTCCGGTGGCTGGACGCAGGATGAACTCGACCGCCGAGTTGAATCCTTTCTCCAGGAAAAGGCCGGAGTCGACATCGATTTCGAAGTCGACGACGCCCTGGCCAAACTGAAACGCCTCGGTCTGACTGTCGAAACCTCAACCGGCCGCTGCATCGCCATTCAACTCCCCGAAGCACTTGCTCACCTCGACAAAGCCTGGGATTCGTTCTTCGAATTCCCTGCCGGTGATTCAGAAGTCACCGCAGCAGCCTGATGGCTGAGCCTATGAGATGCGTGTGTGGCAAAGCCATGACGGCTATCGCAAAATTCGTCAGACGGTAATCTTCTGGATGTACCGGAGAGTGATGTTTGAGTTTCGATTCTCGTGTAAACAGGTTTTGTGTCATGAATTTAAAGCTATTGATCGCCGTCACGTTGCCGGTGTTGATGATGTCCAGCCTGGCATCAGCTCAGAAGTTGACGGCTGACGTTCCTTACGTTGAGAACGGCCACGCACGACACGTTCTGGACATTTATACGCCGGAGAAATCGACCGATAAGAAGTTGCCGGTCATGTTCTGGATTCACGGTGGCGGGTGGCAGGCTGGTGACAAGAGTGATGTCGCGTTGAAGCCCAAAGTGCTGACGGAGCGAGGGTTCGTTGTTGTTTCGACAAACTACCGATTATTACCGGAAGTGACGATGGACGTGCTGACTCGTGATGTCGCAAAGTCGTTCGGCTGGGTTTATCGGAACATCACGAAGTACGGTGGCGATCCTCAAAGGATTTTCGTGGGCGGTCATTCTGCTGGGGCGCAGCTCGCCGCGTTGATCTGCATTGATGATCGATATCTGAAAGAAGAAGGAGTGTCTTTCGACGTGCTTAGAGGTTGCATTCCCGTGGACGGCGATACGTACGACATTCCCAGAATCATCATGACGGCTGAGCACCGGCAGGCTCTCTACGGCGGGAAGATGTTCACCTTCGGGCATCGTCAGAAATTCGGAAACGATCCCGAGAAGCACGTTGATTTTTCGGCCGTCACCCACGTGGCCAGGGGCAAAGGTATTCCGCCGTTTCTGCTTCTTTACTTTCCTGGTAATCCCGATACTCGAGCGCAGGCCGCTTGCCTGAACGACATGCTGAAAGAGTCCGGGATTCCGGTTGCTGCTTATGGCAAGCGAGACAGCAATCACAGCCGCCTCAATAACGACCTTGGCAAATCCGATGATCCTGCCACCGAGCAGTTCCTCAAGTTTCTCGATGCAAACGTCGACCGCGATTAACGAAAGCGTTCGAAATCGATTCCCGACTCCCGCGCGACGAAACAGTGAGTGGCTGCTGAAAATTCACTCGTTGGCGCATCGTGCTGTTAGAGCATCGGGAAGGAGTCATTGGCACGCCCGCAAAGATTGTACGCTGATCAACCATGAATGAACTCACAACCCGATTTCAGACAGCCGCCTCATCAGGCTCACTGATTCAGCTGGTGCTGAGTGACCCGTTTCGCGACCGTCTTAACCCTTCGTCAGAATCTGAGGATGCAGTTCTGGCCGCCGTCGAGAAGATTGGCGTCCGTCCGGTGGATCTCAAATCCGGTCGTAACCTTCAGTTCACGTATAGCGAGGCTCGACGGGAAACTCATCGCAACTTTCCTTTGGATGAAGCGGTCGGCGAAGTCGAAAGACTGATCACCGGTCTGTTTCGGCGGGGGCATCTGTTCACGACAGAGTTCGACTTCACCGTCAAGGTGAAAGCCAGCGGCAAGGTACGGGCTCATCAGTTCCCGCCATCCAGACAGCAGGCCGCACCGACTGAGCACAATCGGAAGAAGCAGTACCTGATTCCTGACGGAACGCCGTGTGAGTTCCTGCAGGAAATCGGGGTGATGGCTGCTGGCGGAAACGTTCGGAAGCAGAAGTTCGACAAGTTTCGCCAGATCAATCGTTACCTCGAATTCGTCGAGGACGTTTACGAGTCGTTCCCGAAGTCTGGTCCGATTCGAGTCGTTGATTTCGGGTGCGGAAAGAGTTACCTGACCTTCGCGCTGCATCACCTGCTCAACCGGATTCACGGTCGGAAGGTCGACATCGTCGGGCTGGATCTGAAATCGGATGTCGTCCAGCACTGCAACGGGATTGCGAACAGGCTTGGCTGTGACGGCTTGCGGTTCGAATCGGGAGACATGGCCGGGTACTCACCGCTGGAATCTGTCGATCTGAGCGTCTCGCTTCACGCCTGCGACACGGCGACCGACGTCGCTCTGGCGCGGGCTGTCGAGTGGAACGCGAAAGTCATTTTTGCCGTTCCGTGTTGTCATCACGAAGTCGCTTCGAAACTCAAGACCGAATTTCTTTCGCCAATCATGCGGCGAGGGATTTTGAAGGAGCGATTCGCAGAACTGCTGACGGATTCGTTGCGTGCGGATTTGCTGGAAGGCTGTGGATATCGGACCCAGGTTCTGGAATTCATCAGTCTGGAACACACTCCGAAGAATATCCTCATCAGAGCGATCCGGGATGCAGCAGACAGTTCGTCAGCCATTCCTGAAAGCGTCAAGACGGTTCGCTCAACGTTCGGGCTTGGGCCGTGCGAGCTGGAGCGGCTTCTGGTTGAGTCGGTCTGCCCCGAGCGTGACGCGACTACTTGATCGCCGGCGCGTCGTTCCGGATGTTGTTCCTGGCGATGTCGCCGCGTTCTGATATTTCGATCTCGGAAGCCATACCCGGAAGTATCGCCAGCCTGGGATTGTCGAATTCTGCGCGAACCAGAACATCTTTTTTGATCCGGTTTACCTCGGGGTCGACGAACGTCAGGATCCCTGGCAGTGTCACCGATTTTCCGTTCGGCGGGTGAATTGTGACCTTAACCGGGCGTCCGATCATAGACACGTCGACGGATTCCGAAGCCACGCGGCCTTCACAGCCGAGCCGGTCAAGTCTCAGGACGCGGGCAACGCTCTTACCGGTTTCGACCCACTCGCCAGGGTGAAAGCTCACCTGGACAACCATGCCGGAAATTGGCGTCAGCACTCGATGTCGATCCAGCGTGTGCTGAGCGAAATCAAGCTGATTTTTCCGCAGGTCGGCATCCAGTCTGGCGAGTCTGGCCGTCTGATCGGATTGCTCGACGAGTAATTCCGCTCGCTCCGTGCTCAGGCGGAGTCGATCCATTTCTGTCTGAGAAATCGACTTTGAAAAACGCTCGATCGCTTTCTGGGCACGTGCCAGTTCTGCCCTGGAAACCTCGAGTGCTTTCCTGGCTGCGCGAGTCTCGACATCGCTCTTTGCCGCTTCCAGAGCTTTGTCGTACTGAATTCTGGCTTCAGCCAGCTTGAGCTGTGCCTGTGTTGAATCCAGTTCTGCCAGCACCGAGTCGGCATCGATGAACTCACCAGCTTTGAAATGGACCTTTGAGATCAATCCGGTTTCTCTCGCCGCGATGTTGCGTTCCTGAATGACGGTGACCAGCCCACCTTTGACGATGACCGGTTCGTCGTCAGCCGTTGCGTGGTCGCTTGAAATACCACATACCACCAGCAGAAGAGCGGCGGCAACGAGCTTTGGAAAATGATTCTGACGCATGAGCTTGCCTTTCGATCGTGCAGATAACCGCAGGTGGGCGGTGCCCACCCTGTGTCGCAGACGGATTGGTCGCTAGACCATTTTCATGGTTTCTGTGCGGGAGCTGGCACCCGGGGTAGCCATTGTTTCCCTGGTGGCCTCCTGCAGAACACTGAAGACGAATTCTGAAAGTGCTCTAGAACAGAAGTTTCGTCTGCACGGTGTGGATCAGTTCGCGGAACCAGACGAAGCCGATGGGGCGTTGTCCGGTGTGAATGTGGGGGATGACCGTCGCCCCGGGGCGGAGCTGGGTCTCGGGAATGTTGCTGCGGTCAATTTCGACGGTGACCAGTACGGTGGGGCCGGATTCGCCGTAAGAACGGGTGTCTGAGGCAACATCCATCACCTTGCCGTACCTCGTTGTTTTCGGATCTGTCGCGAGGATGAATGAGACATCGAGGTCCGGCTTCAGTTCCCGCCGCGCGTCGTTGACGTATCCGATGTCCTGGTCAGGAACGCGAATTTCCAGCACCCACGGCCCGGCGACGTCAGCCACTTCAACGAGCAGGTCGCCTCGCCGAACTGGCCGGCTTTCGAGAATTCTCGCGGCTTCCCACGTCAGAATCTGTCCGTTGATCGGGCTGGCCAGGATCAGGTCAGACTGCTGAAGTCTCAGGACTTTCAGTTGAGCTTCCAGGCTGGCGATGCTGACTTCCAGTTCCTTCTCTTCAGCGGAAAGTTTTTCGAGTTGCGATTCCCAGTTCGGGTTGGAATCGTCGACGTTCAACTGCTCGACCTTTTTCGTGCTGAGGCTTTCTTTTGCGGTGCGAATTTCGCCGAGGACTCGTGTGAGTTCGAAATCGAGATCCGTGTTCGTTAGTTCGACCAGAGTTTCTCCCGCAGAAACGGCTGCAGTTTTATCCGTTGCTAATGTCGGTGCGAGAGTGGCGACGACTCCGTCGCTTGATGCAAATATTCCTCGACGAACTGCCGGCTGAAGTTCGCCGTGTCCCTCTACGGTAAAATCAGCAGGCACAACGAACAGGGCGACTGCCGCAGCGACAAGTGTTCCCAGAATAAGTACGGTCCTGGGAAGCTGCCGGAGTTTCAGATGCCAGGCTGCTTTTCCGACAAGCCGTAGAACCGGAAGGAACGGAAGGTTGGAATGTTCGAGGGCATTTTTAAGTGCAGCGGCGCTTTGTTTCGCAACGACTTCAGAGCGATGACGAGCCAGGTCTGACGTGCTGGTGCCTTCGAACCGTTCAATCAGAATGGCTCCGACAGGCTTTATGCCACGCGAGCGATTCTGCTTTACGTCGACGGTACCATCGTCCGTCGTTGAAGACGGCATCAGCGGAAAGACTGCCAGCAGTCGGGCCGGCGATTCATCAAGGTATTTGTGAACCGCGTCTTCGAGTTGAGGAGCGATGTCGACGTGCGGTTGAGCATGGTCTTCGTCGGCGGAGTCCTGATACCAGAATGGTTCCCGGGTCACGACGACTCGGTGGATCAAATCCTGCGCCGCGCGCAGCACGTTGGAACGGCGGTCGATCGAATCCAGGCCGCTGACAGCTCGTACGGGATATCGCGAACCCTTCTGCACAGCGACGGTAACCTTGTCGCAACCGATCAGGTGTCGTCCGTCGTTGGCAATCGACGCGGCGATCTGGTCGACGTCGAGACCTCTGTGGACGCGTTCGGTGAATTGTTCGAACTGGCTCCAGAGTGTTGCGCGATCCTGGAGTTCGCGAAGCTGAGAGTTCCTCAGGAAGTCGGCTGCCAGTTCAGCCAGCGCTGCGAGGAAACGCAGAAAGCCCTGGACCGCTCCGGGGGAAACGTTCGGTCGCTGAAAAATTTCCAGCACGCCGAGCACGCGGTCGTCGACAATGACCGGGCAGAACAGCAACAGAAAGTCCGTCGGGTTTTCGGGGAGTCCATCCGGAGCGGCTGCGGACATCGTCCCCGACTGTGGCGAGACGGCGTGTGTCTCTGTCTGGCGCGAGATCCGTTCCAGCAAACGCTGGTGCTGATGCGCTCGTTGCTCGACGTTCGGAATGTCGTCGGCATCGGGGCCGGTGACCAGACCGGTTCGGACAAGATTTACCTGGTGTTCGAGCCGCAGACCTTCCGGGTGCCTGAGCCAGATCGCTCCGCCCGTCGCCGCCAGCGTGCGGATGGAACTTTGCAGCAGACCTGTGAAAAAGCGATCCGCTGGCACGACGGCTCTTGATTGCCGAGTGACCTCCTGGACAACTGCTTCGATCTCCCGCCATGTTTCTTCGTAAGCGGCGGGCTCTGTTGCTGGGGAATCCTGAGTCATAGATCCGGGGCAAACTCCGTACGACCCGTGATGTGAATTCGTGGAAGTTAGCCCACGACCTGATGAAGGCACAACACGCAGGCAGTTGGCGACTGCGAGTGACTATAGCTGTTGGATCGGCATCCCGGAGCGGTTCGGCGAGGTGAATCATGGAAAGTGTGTGACGGCCGTGTCGATCTGCGGGGATTCTGAACGGACAGAGACTTGAATGACTGTGGCAATCGTAACGGGCTCTTCGGTTGCGGAAGGTGGGGGAACAATCTGGCTGGTGCAGTCTTGACGAACCTGTCGGCGCATCAAAAAGGCGGCGCATGAAAACCCATGCGCCGCCATTTTTCATCAGGTTTCGAAGTCGAGCCGATCAGGACTGGTCATCGGCCTCCTCATCCAGTCCGTCGTCCGCGTCGTCGCTTTCGAATTCATCGGCCAGTTCTGGATTGGCGTCCGAAATTCGCACGTCGCTTCCATCGTCGGCTCCTTCCTTTTGAAGAGCGATTTCACCCTTGCGACGAAAGTCCAGCAGCGAATCGATGGCCGTTCCCAGCCACAGCGAGGCGAACGGAACGTTCTTAAAAATTCGATACCCTTTCCGAGTTCGATGTTGAATGTCGCCAGCTCCAAGCAGGATGAGTTCCAGGATGTCTCGCGTTTCCCGTTTCAGCCCGCGAGCGAAGATCGGCTCGCGGGTTGATGTCTTCATGAACTGATGCTCGTAGACGTACGACTCGTCAATTTCGACGCGGTGGAACAACCATGCCCAGACCACTTCGGCCGAGATCAACGCGGTGAACACGTAGGCTGCCGCAATGAAGAAGCCGGGAGAAACCGATGCGTCGAGCAATCGAACATGGTCAGCCACTGCGGTCAGCGGGTTCCAGGCCAGCTCAACGGTGGCGAAGTGAGCCATGCCAAAGAATGCGACAATACCCGTTGCCAGGATCGAGCAGCGGATGATGTCGAAGTTGTAGAGGATCGTGATGTAGCAGACGAAAAGCGCTACGAACCAGACGAGCAACGCCCAGCCGGCAGAGAGCGCGCCGCCGACCGTCAGACCAAATAGTGCCAGACTTCCCCAGATCATCGGGTGCAGGTAGATCGAGTCGCCGTACCACACGAATCGGATGCGGTAAATTCGGTCGCGGTCACGGACCACTCGTCCAATGAGGTAGGAGAGAAAGTGGTTGTAAAAGCCGCTCCATAACTTCGCCAGCGGCCAGAACACAACCACTAATGGCGTCAGTACTGTGGCCTTCAAAACGCCGAACAATGCACCGTGCGACTTCTGTGAGCCTTTCGTGACTGTAGACATGGCTACATCCTTTCTCGGAACCGGTCATCAAGACTCGTTCGACATGAAGAGCCTCGCCGGGTTCATTCATGCCAGAGAAAACGCCAGGATTTTGCCGAGGATCAGCGATCTGAGGCGGATTTCGAAGTCTGAGAATTTTCATCGGAACCCTGGATTCCGGAGATCCGACGGCGCGTTGCGACCCATTCAATTTTGTCTGATCCAGGCAACGTTCTGACCACACAGAGGCGAAGACACAGAGAAGCGGTTTTGCATGAATCGCCGTGCTTGTGTGATAAAAGCCAGCAAGTGTTAGGGAACAAAAAGAAAAGCCTCCCGATACGGTGCATGGGAGGCTTTTGAAGTTCGTATGCTCAGGTTTAGCCGATGCTCAGGGAGCTGAAGACGCTGTTTCGACGGCGCTGGCTTTTGCCGGGCGAGCATCGTCAGGACGATAGATCCATAGTGGTTGCGTTTTGATTCTGATTTCGCGTTCGTTCTGGTCGAAGCTGTCGCCAGGTCGCCAGAAATCCTGCGTCAGGCTCTTTCGCCAGACAATCACTTCGTCGTCGACGCGGTCGTTCGTGACGGTGTAGTACCACTGTTGCTCGGCGGCTCCGTCGGGCGGGAATTTGTTTTCGCGAAGCAGGTCGCCAACTTGAGTGGCAGCTTGCCATTGTTGTGTCAGCACACCGTTCCAGACCTGATCGCTCACCCGAAGGTCTCCGGCATCAGCCCGCTGTTTCAGCTCATCGTAGGAAACGGGGCCCTTCACCAGTTTGAAGCCGTTCGAAAAACCGGCAAGAAACAAACTGAAGTAGTCGGTGTCGGCAGGAACGCCGCGAAAGATTGCCACACCGTAAAATGCTTCCGGATCTTCAGCATCGGCTGGAACGGGAGTCGGGATTGGCTGAACGGCTTCGACCGAATTCAACAACCGAAGCCGCTCTCGGCGGCTGATGACACTTTGAGCTTCCGGGATCACCGAGTCTTTAACGACCGTGCGTTTCCCGTTATCAGTTGCGACGAGCGAGATCTCTGGAATGAAAAAATCCGTCGGCGGGTTCTCGCCCGGATCGTTGACCGGGCGGCGATCTTCATCGTCGACTTTTCGATCGATTTCCCGGTTGATCGCTTTGTAGACCAGATAGTACAGCAGCTCGGGGCGTTTGGTTCCGGTGCGAGCGTCGGTGATCTCGACTTCGATCATTCTCAAAGATTTGAACTCAAGTTCAAAAATCCAGAGGTTAGGTTGAGCCTGTCGCTCTTCACCGGTGGCAACAGGTTTGGCGATGACATCGAATCCGCTTCGAGTCTCGACCTTCTGAGCAACGGCGACGCTGCCCAGCAGGGCGAATGCAGCAAGGCATCGACCGGCAAACGGGAGAAGAAAACTTCGAGGTGTTGTCATCAGAGTTGCTCCGTCATCCTGAGCGGACATACGAGAACGATCTGGACTCGCTGACCGGAACTCTGAGCGAGATTCCAACAGCGGTCCTGGTACAAGCCTGGTCGGCACGGTCCGTAACGGGTCGCGCGAGACCGTCTTCCACGCAATTTCAGGATCGACTATATCAACGCAAGATCTGCATAAGCAACGCGTTACTGCTGGCTCGGTGGACCTGCTCGCAGGTTGCCGCATCACTTTGATGATTGATCTGCAGATTCAGTCGTACCTGCCTTATCGGCACCTCTCTCTTAAGTTGCCTCTCAACGATGTCGCAACCGGCATGACCCCGATAAACCGCTGTCCGGAACGGACGGCCTCGGAAATGTGCAGCTCGGTTGGCAGTGCGAATCAAACAAGGAAAGTGAAGATGGTTCGGCTCTCCGATGCCTCATGTGTGACTGTTTTTACGGTGGTGCTGATGCTCCTGGCGACGGGCTGCGGTACGGCATCGATCCCGAAACTTCCTGATATGGGTGACATGTTCGGAGAAAAGTCGGGCATCCAGAACGAGGAAGAGCATCGCCGAAACTTTCAGAGGACGCGGGAGCCTGCTGATCTTCGATGGCTGCTGGCCAATCGCATTAGCTCAGGAATGTCTGTATCAGAAGTCGGTCGAATCATCGGCGAAGAAGGACGGCGGCTCCACGACGATAACTGGGTGAAGAAGGGCGGCGGTTACTACCAGAGCGGCGACAAAGCCTGGAAATGGGAACAGGATCGCAACGGGCAGAGTCTCATTCTGGTGTTTCGCGAAGGCCGGCTCGTCAATTTTGATCCATCTGCCTATTCCGAAGAAGATGCTTCGTTCACGTTCTGAATTGATCACAGACGTTAGTGATCAACGTAGGGTTTCTGTCTTCAGTTTGCGTTCATCGGCGAAAATCTGCCGCCAAATACTGCGTTTCAGAATTTCTCGTGCGATGTTTTCCTGCCGTCAGTGTCTCGCAGGTCTGCTTCCCCTCAAAGCGGGCGAACCGCGACGGGATTTAGCCGCGTTGACACGTTTCTGCCGTTGCCGGATACTCCCTCGTGGCTTGGAGTTACCGAAATCTGTGGCATTTTTAGCGACATCCTGCTGACGGTTGTGACCTGATCGAAGAGTTCTGATGACTGATTCTGCTCAAACGAATTTTGACCAATATGCTCAAGAATGGGCGACTCGTGCTCGGGATGCGTCGCGAGCACTGGCTGTTGCGCGGGGCGAGCAGAAGAACGCCTGGCTGGAGCGGTCTGCCGAGTTGCTGCGGACGCGCACGGCGGCCATCCTTGAGGCAAACGTAAAAGATATTGAAGCGGCACCAGGTTTTGGTCTGAGTGATGCTCAGGTCGACCGACTGCGGCTAGATGCCGTTCGGCTTGAAGGCATCGCGTCGGCTCTGGAAGAGATCGCGAAGCTGCCCGATCCGATCGGTGAAGTTTTCGAAAGTAACACTCGCCCCAACGGCTTGCTTGTCACGCGAGTTCGAGTTCCTTTGGGGGTTGTGTTTTTCATTTTCGAATCGCGTCCTAACGTGACTGCAGACGCGGCGGCGATCTGCGTCAAGAGCGGCAACGCGGTGATCCTTCGAGGAGGCAAGGAAGCCTTCCACAGCAATCAGGCATTGCACGGATTACTTGTTGAAGCGCTCGAGGAAATAGGCTTGCCGAAAGACGCCGTTCAACTGGTCGACACGACGGATCGGGAAGCGGTTGGTTCATTCCTGCGACTTCGCGACCTGATTGACGTCACAATACCGCGCGGCGGAAAAGGGTTGATCGAGCGTGTCGCTCGCGACGCAGCCATGCCGGTGATCAAGCATTACGACGGAAATTGCCACGTCTACATCGACAAGTTTGCCGACGCCGAAATGGCTCGAAACATCACAGTCAACAGCAAGGCCCATCGCCCTGGCGTCTGCAACGCGGCGGAGTCTCTGTTAATTCATCGAGACGTCGCGGCAGAGATGCTGCCCGATATCGCGGCTGCGTTACGAGAAGCCGGTGTCGAGTTGCGATGCTGCCCGAAATCTCTGGAACTGATCCCCGACTCAATCGCCGCAACGGACGAAGACTTTTATACCGAGTTTCTCGACCTCATTATTTCCGTCAAAGTTGTGGACGACGTCGAGGAGGCGATCGCTCACATCAACAAGTACGGCTCGCACCACACCGAGGCGATCGTGACGCGAGACATCTCGACGGCGACCCGGTTCTCAGCATCCGTTGATTCGGCGGCGGTTCACATTAACACAAGTACCCGGTTCAACGATGGCGGCGAGTACGGACTCGGAGCCGAAATCGGTATCAGCACGGACAAGTTTCACGCTCGCGGGCCATGCGGACTTCGAGAATTGACCAGTTACAAGTACATCGTCCACGGAAGCGGCCAGGTAAGGTAACATCATCTCAAAATCAGGTTGAACGCTGAAATCTAAAACGCCCATTTGCCTCGCCATTACGCCTTGAAAGACGCACGTTTCAGGATGGCAGGACACGGTGGATCAACCTGGGAGCAGCCACGGATGGCAGACGTTCTCAGTCAATCAGAAGTTGAATCGTTGCTGGCAGCTCTTGAGCCAGGCGATGCCGCTACCGGTGCAAAAAATCGTCAGACGGACCGTGCCGCACGAGTCTCGGTTTACGATTTCAAACGCCCGGAACGTGTTTCGAAAGAGCAGATGCAGGCGTTTCAAACACTGCACGAGGGCTTCAGCCGGGAACTCGGCGCAGCGATGAGCGCCATGCTCAGAAGCATCTGCGAGGTCAAGTTGATCAGCGTCGACCAGCTGACGTACAGCGAGTTCGTTTTCAGTCTCGAAGACCCAACGTGCTTTATTCTTGTTAATTCAAAGGGGTTGGATGGGCAGATTATTCTGGACCTGAATCCGAGCATTGTCTTTCCGATTGTCGATCGTCTGCTTGGAGGCAGTCGGGAGACACGAGCAAACGGTTCGACGAAGCGACCGTTGACGCAAATCGAAATTCGACTGGCATCGCGCGTCACCGATCTCATCCTGCAGGCTCTGTCGAATTCGTGGAGCAATATCTGCGATCTACAGCTCAATGTGGAGCAGATCGAAAGCAACCCTCAGCTGGTTCAGATCGTTCCGCCCAACGAAGTTGTCGTGCTGGTCAGCTTTGAAATCACGCTCGCCGAATCTCGTGGAATTCTGAATCTTTGCATCCCGTTCAACACGATCGAGTCCAAAGCCAGCAAGTTGACATCAAGCAGCTGGGGGGCTTATGAGAAACGTGAACTGGACGACGATCAAAAGAAGAATCTGAACGCCAGCCTCTCGTTGGCACGCGTCGAACTTAACGTGCAGATTGCCGAAACAAACCTGTCGACAGCCGACGTGATGAATCTGGAGGTCGGCGACATCATCATGACCGAGGCTCCTGCCGAACAGGGAGCTTCCATCAGAATCAGCGGTCGCCCGATGTTTCGAGGTGTTCCCGGTGTGTACCGTGGCAAAAAGGCCATTCGAATCACCGAGACGCTGGAGTCGCCCGCTGAGACGCTTGGCCTTGAGCCAAAAGACGACGCCCGTCCGCGGAAGTGATTGCATACTCGGCAGGGGGCCTGGCCTGCCACTGTTGCTTGGACTGGTGGGCAATGCCCATCCTACGGTTTCTTGAGCAGTCCTTCGATAACCTTCCGAAGGTCATTGCCTCGAACGTCGAACTGGTGCAGTTTTCCGCTTTGATCGATGATGAACAGCGACGGAATTGTTGGGACGAAATAGCTCGCCCGCAGCGTGTCGACTGTGCCCCGTTCAACGATCATTGGCCACGGAATTTCTGCTCGGGTCGTGAACTGCTCGACAATCGAAGGATCCTCGTCGAGACTGATGCCGATGATTTCAAAGCCTTGTGTGTGATGGTCTGCGTAAATCTGTTTGAGATTGGGCATCTCTTCGAGACACGGCGGACAGTTGGTTGCCCAGAAATCGATCAGCACGACTTTGCCTTCGAGACTGGGCAGGCTGACCGTTCCGCCCGTGATGTCTGAGCCCTCAACTGTCGGGGCTGGCTGGTCGATCATGTCCATCTTCTTAATGCGGTTTTCACAGAGGCTGCGAATATCGGCGTTGAGAAAGAACTTACTGGCGATTTCTTCATAAACGTGACGAGCGCCACCAAAGTCACGAGCAAGCTGGAGTTCTGTCGCCAGCCGTCGCCCGAATTCAATCAAGGCTCCTCCGGACTGAAACCGCGAGAAACGAAGCTGTGCAGTGAAAAGTTGAACGGCTTCTTCCGACTTTCCATCTTTGGCCAGTCCGATAGCCAGAGTCTGCTGCGCGACACCTTTCGTCGTGGGCGAAGCGTTGGGAGACTTGATGTAAGTTCGAGCAAGCTCGACGGCTTCTGTTTCAAAGCCGTGTTCAAGCGATGTCAGAAACAGCCACTGCCAGGCGCGTTCGGCGTCGGATGCTTCGCCGTTTTCAGTAACGTATTCGACGATCTGATCGAAGGTTGTTCGTGTCTGTTTCGCAATGATCGAACTGAACGTTGCAGCGGGGGCTTCGTCGGCGAGACTTATCGTTGATAACTGGCCGGATGGAAGAATGGACGTCGCAAGGATGGCGACGATTACAAGTTGCCCGAATGAGGAGTTTGTCATGGCGCCCTCGGTTTTGAATATCTGGAGTGTTCTGGATACGAGTTTCGAAATGGTGAATCGGCAGCGAGGATACTGACTCTGACACTCGTTCGAAATCGGTTCCGCTAAAACAGGAGTCCGGGAATTCTGACACAAAGGATGCAGAGAAGAATTCTTACGCATCACTCTGTGCTCTCCGTGGCTGAGAACGTTTCCAGAAAAATCCTGTAAATTATCACCGCGCATAAAAAAGGGCACCGGTGTGATACCGGTGCCGCGGGGAAGAGAGAAACGCAGCAGAGGGGAGACTGCCTTGTAAGCAACCTGGGAGGGAGGACGCTGCTTACAAGAGGGGAGAGAGGGAGAGGAGAAGGGAGGGAGGGAAGGGAGAAACGTTGCCGGATGGAGCCCGGCTGCCGGATAGCACCGGCGGGGAGATTAGTGAGCGGCCGCGATGGGCATGCTCACTGAGGGGAGTTTTGGTGAGGCGATTTCTGTCGGAGTGCTGGCTCGCCAACCGCCGACTCTTGCAATTCCGGCAGCTCGATTGGAGGTTGGTCGGACCGGCTCGAACAGGGACCGTTGCCCGAGACCCGCGCCCGGCTGTTCGACCGAGCTGCTTCGAACTGGTTCCTGATTACGTTCAATTCGGTTAATTTCGCTGCGATCGTCAAGTGCTTTGTTGATGTCGTCAGCGTCGCGGGAAGCAGATCTCGTTGCAGCTGGTTTGGCGGCGCTGACTGGGTCAGGAGTAGGAGCGAGCGAAATCGTCGTTGTCGGAGCGGCATAGCTGATCGCTGGTGTGCCGTAAGAATTCCAACCGAAAGCTGTCTGAGTGGCCGGAGTGTAGTTGCTGAAACCCCAGGCGGTACGAGTGACCGGGACGGTCTGCATGATCGTTACCGGTTTCATGGCCGTAACTTCTTCTTCAACCCAGCGAACCTTGTTCACAGCGACTTTTCGAGTTGTCTGCTCGGGTACGTACTTCGTTACCTGATAGGTCTGCTGTCGGACTGACTGCACAGCCACCTGGCGAGTCACTGGTACCTGAGCGGTGCATGTTCGAGGCACAAACTGCCGAGTGGCAACAACATTTGGTGTGAATGCCGAACGGATTCGATAGGCCGATCGGTTCAGCCAGCCCAGCGGACTTGGTGAAGGATCGTACTGGCACGGAGTCAGTTTCTGTCGGCAGTGGTAATTGGTCTGCCAGCTACCGGTTTGCGTCACGCGAGTTTGATACTCGGTCACGTTCTGATACTCAGTCACCGGGACGTCGACGGTTTTTGTTTCGACAACTGGTCGGTACGTGGTGACGGGTTCTTCGATGTACTCGACCTCGGTGATCGGTCGTCGTACCTTCTGTTTGACCTGCTGGTACTGAGTGACCGGCACCTGCTGGTAACATGTCTGGGCAACGGGACGCGCAACTGGCTGAGTTGCACAGCCGCAGCCCGGCGATGAGAACCATTGGGCCGAGACGGCTGATGCAGAGGTGAGGACAGCCGCACCTGCGAGAGCACTGAATGCCCAGCGGATCTGTCGAGTCATTGCAAACCTTCCTGGCAAAATTGCGGAGAGATGAATTGGGGTGATGATCTGACGCTCAAACCGACATTGCATCGGCTCGATCAGCGGAGCAGAACCTGGTGAAGAGAACTCATCACCGGAGCGGTTCGAGGGGAGACTCCGCCGTTGCGTTTCGCGTTGACTTCTGGTCGTTGAAAGTTCGCGTTGACTGCGATTTCGAATTGACCGACGGGTTGAAGTCGCTGCAACGCCTGTCGTTCAGGCGAGGCGGATGTGTATCGCCGCTCGCGAAATTCCGGCAAGACTTTGCAGCGTGTCTGAAACGCTTTTGAAGATTTGACAAGAAATTCTTCAGAACTCGCTAAACCTTTGGGGCAGCAACAACCGACAGCACGCTCGAACGGAGCTGACTTGCAATTATTTCAGCGTCACGCGGCAGGCAGGGGGGGATGGGTAGTTTCTGCTCGGCGATGCAACGCCGGCGGAGCAGGTAGCGAGCCCAAAGGTTCAGCGAGAATGGCATCATTGCGAGAGAGGCGCCGGCGACAGACGCGGAAGGTGCAGAAACTCCGTGATGACAGAGTTTTCACGGAAGTGATCTCGCTGCTTTGGTCGAATTTTGATCGCAGCTGTCGCGTTCCGTCGTGCTGTCTGCAGTCAGAAACCTGCGAATTTCAGGCGACAGCACGCAAAGTGTGGTTGCTACTGTGGCGGCGTCGTGGATGTGTCATCGGCGGTCAGTCTGATCAGCTCGTTGACACGGTTCATGAGCAGGTCTTCAACGTCCGGAGCGAATGCGCCGGGCTGGACGACGGTTGTCATGTACTTCATCGCGCCGCCAGCTTCGTAGCCTCCTTCGAGAAGAACCCGGAGGCTCGGGATGTAGGCGAAGACGTCGTTGGAGTAACCGGCAACCCAGACGTCGGGACCACCCTTCTGTCGATTTTCCCGTTTAACGCGAAGCGAGTAGTCGACCACTGTTTCGCCGGGCAACGCGACAAAAAGAACGGAATCGCCAAACCTGACGACCTGAACCGGCGCCGGGTAACTTGTAATTAACGTGCCTTCTTCCAGTTCTCTAAGCAGACGTTTGGCGTACCTTTTGTCGTACTCGTTAGTCGACTGCGTTTGTTCGAGCAGCTGGTCTTTCGTCGGTGCTTCGGCGTATTTCAGTTCTGCCGTTGCGAGCGACATTTTCAGGGAGCCGGTGATGGCTCGTTCAGGCGTTTCGAGGCCGGCTTCGACGGCGGTTGCCAGCGTTCGACCGTGCTGTTTTGCCAGTTCAAGTGTCCGGCGAGGGTAAGGGTTCTGATCGCCACCGCAGCCCATCATGAACATGGCGACCGTTCCGGGATGTGCCTCTTCGATGTAGCTCTGAGCGTAGCCGGCATAGTCGCCATTGATCTGGTAAAGGCTGAGTGTGGTGTTGTGGCAGGCGTATCCGAAAACGATTGCTGTGATGGCTCCTTCGGCGTTTTCAACTCGAAGAATCGGAACTGCGTGGTCGACTCGGCCGTCTGGATTCGGGCTGTTCTGGTAGCCCGTCTCCGAAGGCAGTCGACGGTTCATAGCGAAACCGGCACGAGCTTTCTGGAACGAAAGATTCGCAGGAGCCAGTTTGATAAACGCTGCGCCGATCGATGAGAGAATTCTTGTCTGCAGGTTCTCGACATACGCGACCGATTTCTCACGGCGCTCCGCATCAATTCCTTCCAGGGCCGCTCCGGTCGTTCGGATTTCCGGGCCGCTGTGTGTGTGCGAGCAGTTTATCAACAGATTTTCTGGCTTGAGACCGTGGGACTGCTTCAACTTTTCCTCGATGTGCTTCCGGAGCGGACCGGGCACGCTGATCAGGTCGAGCGTAACCATGACCAGCGTCTGACCAGCGCTGTCCTGAAGGATCAGCGACTTGGCAAACAGGTCGTGCTCGACGCCGTCTGACGGTTTGTCGCGGGAAGCGTAGCCGGCCATCCACGCCGGTCCCTCGGGCGTGATCTTTACGCTGCTGACACCCGCTTTCCAGGATGGCTTCGCTGGACTTTCAGCAAACGTCAACGACACCGGAGTGCAGAACAGCATCGCGGCGGTAACGAGAGTTGAAAGTCGATTCATGGCAGTTTCCTGGTGAGGTTCGTTGTTGTCTGACGTAGAGAATTCAGTCATGTCTTCTTAGAGCAGGCCATCGCGTCCGAGAAGTCCGAGTATCTCTTTAACGATTTCCGGATGGTCGGTGGCGATGTTGTGTTCTTCGCCGATGTCCTTCGACAGGTCATAAAGTCGCCAGTCAGAGGTAGCTGACGTTTGCGGGTTCGGTGAATTCTTCGGTGAATTCTTTTTCGGTTTCGCCGTGCGGTATTTCACGAGCTTCCAGTTTTCGTAGCGGACCCCGACCGACGTCTCGCCTTCGAGACTCGCACAATAGAGATACTCGTGCTTTTTCTGCTTTTCCGGCTGTCCGAGCAGCGTCGGCAGGTACGAGATGCTGTCGACGCTGGCCGGTACTTCGGCTCCAGCCAGTTCGCAGGCTGTTGCGAGGAAGTCGTAGCCGCCGGACGGGTGGTCGGACGCGGTACCGGCTGCAATTTTTCCTGGCCAGCGAGCGATCGTCGGGACACGATAGCCGCCCTCGTGCATCGAACGTTTGAAGCCTTTGAGCGGGCCGTTCGAGTTGAAGTATTCGTGATTGTGGCCGCCTTCGTTGTGCGGGCCATTGTCCGATGTAAAGACAACAAGAGTGTTCTCGTCGAGCTTCAATTCTTTCAGCAGTTCAAAAAGACGTCCGACGTCAGCATCCATGTAAGTGATCATCGCTGCGAACCCCTTTTCCGGGTTCGGCCAGTCTTTATCGGCGTAGATCCCGTAGCTTGGGATTTCCATTCCGTCACCGAGTGCTCGACCGCCTTCGTTGTTGGCGTGTGGAATCGTCCAGTGAATGTGCAGCAGGAACGGATTGTCTTTGTTGTCGCGCACAAATCGGAAAGCGGCATCCGTCATGAAGTCGTGCGAGTAGCTGGCCCGCTTCGACGAAACTCGCCCGCGACCATTGGGATAATCTCCAATGACGTTACCCGGCAGAGGCACCTGCTGGTCGTTTTCCCAAAGGAATGTCGGATAGAAGTTGTGAGCGTTGCTCTGGTTGAGATACCCGAACCAGTAATCGAAACCGTTTTTATTGGGATGCCCGGCGTTGTTGATTTCCGAGGGGTGATCGACGTTCCCGAGTGCCCACTTTCCAACTCCACCGGTCGCGTAGCCCACCTTCTTCAAAAGTGTGGCGACGGTCGTTTCGGTCGACGTCAGGCTGCGAGGCCGGTTTCCCGTCAGGCCGGTGTGCCCGACGTGCTGCCCGAGCCACAGCGCGAGTCGCGACGGCCGACAGACCGTGTGCCCCGCGTAGTGATCGGTCAGTCGCATTCCTTCAACGGCCATGCGGTCCAGATTCGGAGTCTGAATCACCTTCTGCCCGAAGCAACCGAGGTCTCCGTACCCGAGATCGTCGACCATGATATAAATGATGTTCGGTCGAACCGCCTCTGCCGCCAGTGTCTGAACCGCCAGGATCGACATTGCCATCGCGAAAGCTGCGGTTCTGGCAAAGTTGGCAATCTGTCGACCCGGAATAAAGTCGAGCGTTTGCCACAATTTTTGCGAAGAAATCACGGCTTCGGATTCGGTAACTGAGTGAATCATTGGCAATCTCCTGCAGTTGGTTCGTCCAGATGGTTCGTTGTGCCGTTGAGTTAGCGGCAATTGAGTCACGACGGTCCGGTCTCGATAAACGGAAGTAGACGGCGTTGCTGTTGCGATGAGTTTGCAACTGAGCGGGACAATCGCCGACCTGTCGAGTTATAGCTGACTGACCTCTGGCGAAAAGTAACTGAACGCCGCATGGCTCAGAAATCGGGGCGGTGCGTGAAAATGCACTCGACGGAAATTTCGGCGGGCCGCTCCCGGTGCGAGGGCCGCACGACGGAACGCAAGAGAAACACGTTTCCGTTTTTGAGGGCACGTGCCTCCGCTGCGTCAGCCTTGCCGGGACGCATTGATACGGAATGCAGAGCCACTTTTGGCAAGCGTCTGCGGACACGGTCCGAAGTCGCTTTGATCACAATCCAGCAGAGTCACGTGATCATGGTTCGAGCAGAGAGTTGTCCCGGAACTGACGACAACGTTCGCCGAATGCGTTCGCGTCATTTCGTTACAGCGAAACCGTTTCGGTATTTCCGACGTCGCTTCCTTTGCCAGACGATTCAGGGCAGGGAGCGAATTTAGCGGCATCCGGTGTGACAACAATTCGAGTCGGTGTTCTGGTATGACTGTTCGGCGCGTCACACGAAAGCGGGATTCTTCGGCTCGACTTCCCTTGAGCCGGCAGGGGGGCACGTCGAGAGTCAGTAAGTGGAAATGAGGTCGCGGCAACCGTATCGGTAGCGGAGAGTTGACCGACAGAACATCCCTCTGGATCGCCGTGCTGGAAACTCGCGACGATGGCAAGATTCGATCGCGATGTCTCACGACTGCAGCCGCCCGCCAGAAACTCACGTTCTGATTCCGGCTGACGATTACTTCGTGCCAGCAGGAGGGCGAGATTCATGTGCGACCTTTGATGCTCTGGCGACAGCGAGATCGCCTTTCTCAGGCAGTCTTCCGCTTCAGTCCATGAATTCTGAAGGTAGAGAGCGTACCCAAGGTCGCAATAAATGTCGGCATCATTCGGGCGGGACCTCAGTGCTGATTTGAAATGAATCAACGCTTCATCCAGTTCCCCTCGTTTTGACTGAATGAGCCCCAGTCGCCAGTGGGCGTCGGTTAGTTTGTCGTCGTGCTGCAAGACTTCGTGGTAAACAGCCATCGCGCGCTCGACTTCGCCTCCAGCTTCCAGTGAACGTGCGAATGCAAGCTTCAAACTGGCGACATCCGGAATCGGTTGCGCGCTGAGCTGCTTCGGAAACTGCGACGGAACAACGTGCGCGGTCGATTGTGAGTTAGCTGTCTGGCAACCGGAACCTGTAGAAAACAGCCCTACTATCAGGCAGGTGTGCATCAGCGATTTGAGAATAGTCATCGGCTCAGACCTTCTGAAGAAACGCGTCGATCGAAGTTCGGCTACGGGAGTCCGTTGAACCTGCATCGCGAAATCTATCGAGCACCGGACGTCGCGCCCGCAGGGGCCGCAAGTTACTGACGCAGCGAATCAACATCTTGTGAGTTCAAGCCGCCTGGCCTTAACGGTTGGATGACGACCTGATCACTCCGAATGAGGAAGTGACGACTGCTGAACCACGCGGCGATGGCCACACGTCGGCGTTCTACCAGTGGTGATTGTCCCGGAACGGCCTCGATGACGATCGTCCCTGATGTCTGCGAAAATTGTTCAGCGGCTCGATTCAGTTTGCGGACACCGGAACTGTTTAATTCAACGCTGTTTGTTAGAAAATCACGCTGAAACAAAACCAGATCCGATTGTTTCCCGCTTCTGATGATGGCGTCAGTGTGTGCCGTCAGAAACATTCCCAGTGGTGGCTCACAGAACTCTTCCGGATAGCCCAGGAACTTGTGTTGCCAGCGAGGTCGAACTTCGTATTTCCAACGCTCCTTCAGTTTCTGGAATGGGTGCAGAAAGCCGAACCTCGAAGACTGACAACCTGCCAATCCGATAGCACTGTGCTGACGTGACCAGTCACTGCAGCCCCCACCTGCCGGAGACAGGTGAATGATTGAGTATTCCGAGTCCTCAGCGGCAAGAGCCTGAGCAGGAGGTAACGACGAGATCGCCAGCACGGTATCGGTCGGATTCCCCACCAGCTCGCCAGCAATGCATAAGTTCGCTGAAGCGATGATGAAGCCTGCGATCACGAGCCCCAGCGCGCGAAGGATTAATCGCTGGACCGTTTTCCGCGTATCTATGCGCTGCACGCGACGTTCAAAGCCGGCAGTCTGCCGAATTCCACTGCGGCATTTCGAATCGAATTCAGTCCGAAAAGCCCACGGTTCCCTGCACATGTTTGCGTTCCAGTTGAAGTATTTCGAGAGGGCTGTCCCACTCCGTGGTGGATCGAAAATCGCGACCGACACGACTCTCGATGCGGCCCATCATGTACAGTTCGGCGTTGTTCGGTTCATGAACCTGCGATCCGGGCAGCGGTGGCAGATATTCTTTCCTGACAGATTCCACGAGGTGAGGTGTTACCAGCACAACGAGTTCTTTCTCGAACCGACGACTACTGCGATTACTGAAAAAGGGACCGATGACCGGCAGGCTGCCAAGTCCCGGAATCTGCCGATCACTGCCGTTGACTTCGAGTTGCATCAGCCCGGCAATCGTCAACGTTTCCCCCTCCCGAAGGTCGACCGTTGTATTGGCTCGCCGAGTATTCAAACCCGGCACCGGGCTACCGTTCGCAACCAGAGACGTTGCCAGGCTCTGGTCAATCGAGCTGACTTCCGGCTCGACAGTCAGTTCGATAACGCCGTCGTCGAGAATGTGCGGGATAAAATTGAGCCGGACTCCAAACTCCCGATACTCGACAGTAGTCGTGGCACTTCCCGATGAATTGATCTGCGGAACCGGCACCGGAAACTCGCCGCCCGCCAGAAAGCTGGCCCGGTGACCATTCTTGGCCACCAGATTTGGCTCGGCCAGAATCTTGAGCACCCCGTTCGCCTGTAAGGCATCGACCCAGTACTGCAGCGTCTGGTCGGCAGCAAAGTGCATTCCGGCGATTGTTGTCGCTGCATTGGTGAATGTCAGTATGCCGTTATTCACCGCTCCGGCCGCTCCTGTGATGTTGCTGCCAAACGAAACGTTGTCACCGGTACTGGCCAGACTGACGCCCAACTGACGCAGCGCCGTGCGGTTCAGTTCTGCGATCTGCACTTTCAGCAGCACCTGTTGCGCGCCGGGAATCTTCAGCAGGTTGATCACTTGTGGCGGCTGAACCGTCGATGAACCACGGGCCCTTAATATCTGTTCGGGGCGGGCGATGCTGCCTGCTGGTGGCTGGCTCGACGTCATTGCCAGGTTCGTCGCTCGTTGATCTTCTCCCGTTTCAGCAAGCGCACCTGCATAGTTGGTCTGTTTCAATTGCGAAGAGTGAACCGCCATCAGGTAGGCTTCGATCGTTTGCAGAATTCGATCTGCCTGAGCGACGCTCTGCGCCTGTCCTTCGACAACGAGGTGGTTTCTGAGATGCGACAGTTTGACCTGCGCATTTGGAAATGATGCCTGTAGCCGGGCTTCGACGACTTCCAGATCTGCGACGACATGCACTTCGATACTGTGGGTGTAGTCTTCTGATGTCGTGATGGAAAGATCCGTCACGCCCATCGATTGTCCGATCACTCGAATCTGACGCGGCCCGATGATTTCGAAGTCAATCACTGAAGGATCTCCCGCAGCGACGAAAGCGGGAGTGCCATCTTGCGATAGCCCATCTCGAAGAGTGATCAGTCTCCCCTGGCCAACGATGATGTTCAGCTTCTCAGAATGCCCGCTGACCTCTCGAATAAACGGCGACTTCGGATCATCATCGCTTGTTGCTTCAGCATGTGAATCTAAGAATTGGATGTCGGAAGCACGCGCTCCCACGTCGACGGTGTCCACATCCATGGGGACGTTTGTGAATGTGGAATTGTTTATGTGTACAGGTGTCTTCGGGTTGTTCAAATCTGCTGAGGCCGCCGTGGCCGCAGCGTTCGTGCCTGCTTCCTGCGTAGTCGCCATTTCTGTCTCAAGACACAGCCCAAGGACTACCAGGGCATAGGTCATGCTGCCGAGTCTCAAAAGACTATTGCCTGGGATAATTATGGGCATCGTTGCTGCAACCTGTGAAACAGAATTGACCGTCACACATTATCATCGGAGGGCTTTGCGGTCTTCGTTACGGGAAACCCACTTTTGCGTTCACGCCTGTGAAGAAGTTCTGACTGTCCAGTGATTCACCCCACATGAAAAGGGGGATCTATGTCCACAATCCGACAACCTGAGGAACTTCACTTCGAATCTGCGTGGCAATGTTTGTAGACACGACAATCAATTGTCAGAGCCGGCAGCTAAGGCAGAAACCCTAGGTGGATTACTGGGTGAACATTCCACGCCTCGTCGCTCATCTGTTCAGAATTAATTCAGATCGTGTCTGCTTTCTTCAGCTCCTGACCTAATTTCATTCTCGTCAAGTGACAAACACGTCGCCTTCACACCGAGAATGGAACAATGACTTTTCGCACGTTGACCATCGCCTTACTGGCCCTTGCTTTCCTGGGTTCCTCGATCATTGGAATTCAACTGCTCGCACACGGGGCGAACCAGACAGCGGAATCGATTGAGGTTGCCGTCGCCACTCAAGCACTGGAACGCGGAACCACCATTCAACCGGAAATGGTCGAACTCAAGTCCTGGCCACAAGACTTAATGCTGGACGGAATGCTGACCAGTGTTTCTGAACTGGCAGACCGAGTCGTACTGACGTCCGTTGTTGCAGGGGAGCCGCTTCTTGACGACAAGCTGGCCCTGCCAGGCGTCGGGCAAACCATCGCGTCACTGATTCCTCAAGGGATGCGTGCAATCACGATTCCGACACCAACCGTTTCCTCAAGCGTTGCGGGATTCGTACTCCCGGGAAACCGTGTCGATGTACTGCTGACTCTGAACCAGACCGGCGGCCGGAGCTCAGACGACATCTTAACTGTGACCGTTGCTCAGAATGTGGAGATCCTGGCGGTCAACCAGAAGACCCAGATCCCACGCGAAAATCATGTCAACCTGAATGAAATGCAGTCGGTCACTCTGCTGGCTACACGACAGCAGGCTTCGCGGTTGCAGTTGGGACAAACTCGGGGCTCGTTGCACCTGATTCTAAGGCACCCGGATGATCAACTCGTCCCCCCTCCGTACCGCGCGTGCCTGTCGGAACTGGAGGGGGCGATTAATGAACCAGGCTCGCTGGTTGTCCAGTCGCCACCTCAAACAGAAATTGATGGCAGGTCAGAGCCGTTCAGTACCAGCCGTGGAGAACCGTTGAGCACAACTCGTCAGCAGCGAGGACTTGCGCAGCTCACCACATCGAACGAGCAGAAACTGCCTCCGCCACCCAGATTCATCAGAACAATGCGAGGCTCGCAGTCAGGTCGTATTTACTTCGAGCCGTACTACGCAACTCCCACCGGATCGCAAACTGACCACACGCAGGTTCAAGCGATAATTGACCCCGTCGGAACCCACATTCATCGGTAGTCGCAAGCTCTTCGGTCTCAGTCAGAACGCCGATCATCACTACAAGACTCAGCACCAATTGAAAGAAGGGACGCAAGAATGGTATCTCCCACTCTGATCGCTGGCGGAAACGAGTCCGTTGTCGACGCCCTCACTCGCTCACTTCGAACCCGTGGTCGTAATCCGACCGTCGTTCGCTCTGAAGAACTCGACCAACGACTGACGGACATGTCGGCCACCGACGACAGCCCGGATCTTGTCCTGTTGATCGAAGATCCACAATTTGACCGAACTGTCACGAGGTTACGACGGTTGCGTTCAACAACGACTGCTTGTCTGGTGACCGTGGGCGAAGATGTCAGTGCTCATCGAATTCTGGCGTCGGTGCGTGCAGGGTCGGATGACTACCTTGACCTTAACGACAACCTGGATGAGGAAGTCGAACGACTGCTCAGTCGGATTACCGAGACTGCCGCTCCGAAACTGGGGCAAATCGTGTCGCTTTATTCAGCCAACGGTGGCAGCGGATGCAGCACTCTGGCAACCAATTGCGCGGCGGTTCTGGCGAAGGACCACGGGCGATGCGCGTTGCTCGACCTCCAACCGTGGGCTGGCGATCTTTCAGCACTGCTGGATGTCCGACCGAAGCACAGCGTTGCTGATCTGGCTCGAAATCTCAGCACAATCGATTCGGCAATGCTGGAACAGTCGATGCACAAACACGAAAACGGAATTCATCTTCTGGGGGCACCTCAACAATATCCGGAAGTCGTCCAACTCAGTCCGGATGCAATGACGCAAATCCTGCAAACAGCAAGAAACACATACCCGCATGTCATTCTGGATGTTCAGGACAGCTTCCACGATGACCAATTGGCAGCACTCAACCTGAGCGATGTGATCTTACTGGTGTTGCGTCTGGATTTTGTTTCGTTGAGGAACACTCGACGAACGGTCGAGTATCTCGAACGAAACGGTGTCGAATCTGGCAGGATCGAACTCGTCGCTAACCGTTGCGGTCAGTCTCGACAACTCTCACAGGCTCAGGCTGAAGATGCCTTGAAACGTCCGATACAGCACCTCATTCCTGACGACCCCAAACGTGTTATTCATGCGATGAATTGTGGTGTGCCCGTCGTCCTTGAATCCCCGTCTTCAAAAGTATCCAGAAGGATCAGGATTCTGGCCAGTTCTCTGGCCAAGCGGGATATCCGAGCCTCAACGCTTGCAGCCAGTTGAGAAATGTGGACGGCGCAATTTCTCTTTCGTGTGACATCCTCAACTGGACTCACGCTGGCTACAGACGTGTTGGGAACAAATTCGTGATTTCAATCACACGGTCGGGTGGGCCACGACAGAAGTACGATCACCTCTCTCAAGTCTTTAAATCGTCGAGCTTGTTCCCTGGCCCAACCCGCTGTGTACTTTCGGCTACCCAGAAACATTGTTGGTTCCCAGTTTCTGTCTCACAGCCTCTTTGCCTGAATTTATTCAGTTTCCCAATCGAGAACTTATTCCACCCACATCCCTGAGATCAGCACCGATCAGGAGCGTACATGGTTATCTCTGCGACACACGACACACACGCCGATGCTCGATGCCGGAGGATCAAGCAGGAGCTTCATGAGCAACTTCTGGCACACATGGATCTTTCAGTCATTGGAACAATGGATGACCGTGAAATTCGACAGGAACTGCGGCGCGGCGCAGAAGAACTGTGTCAACTGCAAGCTGAGTTGATGAGTTCGGCCGAACGCGATCGTTTGATCAGCGATCTGATGGACGAAACGTTTGGTCTCGGTCCACTTGAAGCCTTACTGAGTGATCCCGGCGTTTCAGACATCCTGATCAATGGACCATCCAACGTTTACATCGAACGCAACGGAAGGTTACAGCTCACATCCGTCACTTTTGACGACAATAAGCACCTTGAAGACATCGTGCAGCGAATCGTGTCAAGATCTGGTCGCCGAGTCGATGAAGCCTCGCCGATGGTGGATACTCGTCTTCCCGATGGCAGTCGTGTGAATGCCGTTATCTCGCCGTTAGCACTCGATGGCGCCCTCTTATCAATTCGTCGGTTTCCCGATCGGCCTTTGTGTGCGGCGAACCTGGTTCGAAGAGGATCCTGCACGCAGGAAATGATCGACTTCCTCGCAGCCTGTGTGAAAGCCCGGCTCAACATTGTCATTTCAGGAGGAACGGGCAGCGGCAAAACGACTCTGCTCAACATTCTTTCCAGCTTTATCCCCGATGATGAGCGAGTTGCCACGATCGAAGACGCCGCTGAACTACAACTTCAGCAACCGCATGTTGCAAGAATGGAATCGCGTCCAGCCAATCAGGAAGGTAAAGGAGCGGTCACCACTCGCGATCTCCTGCGGAATACGCTTCGCATGAGGCCGGACCGGATTATCGTCGGCGAGTGCCGAGGCGAAGAGGCCTATGACATGCTGCAGGCATTGAATACTGGTCACGACGGAAGTTTGACAACTCTGCATGCCAATACGACACGCGATGCTATTGGTCGGTTGGAAATGCTGCAGGCACTGGCAGGATTTGATGCCCCCATCTGGATGATTCGCCGTCAGATTGCATCAGCGGTCCAGATTGTCGTTCAGGTAAATCGTCTCCCGGGAGGCAAACGCAAGATTACCAGTATCTCGGAAGTAACAGGATTTGATGGCGACGTTATAGCCATGCACGAGCTGTTCACGTTTCGAAAGACTGGTGTGACATCCCGACGAGCCGTGCAGGGATACTTTTCAGCCACCGGCATCCGGCCAGAATGTCTGGCCAAACTCGAACAATCTGGAAATGAAATCCCGCTGGCGCACTTTGAGGAAACGCAGGCTTGAACCAGCCGATGACTCGTCTGGAGCGACAGGGATCCGGGATCCGCTCAATCGACAGTTGTGAAACAACTTGCCTTGAAACAATCCAACTGAAATGGCCCCGTTTTAAGAAATGCTGAATCATGAGTCCATCCATAGTCAGCATCCTGACACTTTCGACAATCGGCGTATCCGTCGCGGGAGTACTGTCTCTCCTGATGGATATCGTTCCGCGATACAAATCCCGCGTCGACAAACGGCTGGACAGTGAATTCAAGCAAAAGATTGCAGCACGAGCCCATCAGTCGACTCAACTCTTTCGCGATCTTGGCAAGATTACCTCTGCCAGCACGTTTGGTAATAAAAGTCTCAATGAGAGACTGGAGCTGCTGTTCGAGCAGGCCGGAATGGAACCTCAATGTAAAGGGTATTTATTAACGACTCTGGTCCTGTCGGTATTGTCTGGCGTCGCAGCGTTCTGCATATCGAGTCGTCCTCTGTTGACTATAGTGAGTATGCTGGCTGTGGTTCCCGCTCCTTGTCTGTTTCTAATTGCAAAAGGGCGTCAGCGTCGAAATGTTCTGTGTGCACAACTTCCGGAAGCCTGCGAAATGATGAGTGGCGCTGTGCGCGCAGGTCAGACTTTGCATCGCGCTTTTCAATTGGTTGCGACGGAGTCGCCCGCGCCGTTGGCAGAAGAGTTTTCTTACTGCAACGATCAGCAAACGATGGGCATGCCGACTGAAGCGGCGCTTCGTGACCTGGCACGCCGCACAGGTATTGTCGAACTGAAGATGCTGGCTGTAGTGCTTCTCATTCAACGTCAGACTGGGGGCAACTCGGCCGAACTGCTTAATAATCTCTCAGACGTCCTGAGAAAGCGGTTGCGGTTCGCCGGCAAGTTAAAGGCTCTTTCGGCTGAAAGTCGGATGCAGGCATCGTTACTTCTTGTGCTCCCTTTTGCATTATTTGCCGCGATGTATTTTCTGAGCCGCGGATATGCCGAACTGCTTCTGGCGAATCCCGGAATTATTGGGATGACTCTCCTTTCGGAAGCGGTGGGAGCGATTTGGATTTGGCACATTATCAATGTGGACTACTAGTAGTGTCTGGATTCGAGTGTAACGCTTCTGTGTTCAGACATATTGGCTTGGTGATGAATTTAGACTCACTGACAATAATTGCAGTCGTCGTTACGGTCGTCAGCTCGATCGGGTTGATGATTATGCAGCTGCTGAATCATGATGACGATCGCGCCGATGATCGTCTGGAACGAATGACGTTAGACATTGTCAATGACGGCCCGCGAGTATTCCCGCAAAAGAAACAGGTGTCGGCCAGTAACCGTATTAAGAATACTCTTCCCCGCATCGCGTCATGCTTATTGCCGGCCAGTGATGCGAAAAGGACAAGACTGAAGGACCGGCTTTCGCATGCGGGATTTTACTCGCCGTTCGCTCTTTCAGCCTTCGTCACGATCAAGATGTTGATGATGGTTGTTTTACCAGTCGTCGGTCTGGTTTCGGCAAGTGTCGGCCAGCCGAAAACAAAAGTGGGTCTGCTCGCAGGGGTCGGCGTTGGCCTGGCAGGCTTCATCCTCCCAGGTCTGTGGCTTGATCGGAGGAAAACAAAGCGACAACGAATCCTGCGGCGGGCACTTCCCGATTATCTGGACCTGATTATCGCGTGTCTTGGAAGTGGTTTAAGTATTGACGGCGCCATTCACAAGGTGGCTGAAGAGCTTGAGAATGTCCATCCCGATTTCAATCTTGAGATGCGGTTGATGGAGCAGGAAATGAAACTCGGACGAAGTCGGAACGAGGCGTTTCTTCGCTGTGCAGAGCGTACCGACCTGGACGAACTGCGGTCATTGGGACTTGTTTTTAAACAGGCCAGTGAAGTTGGCAGTTCTGTGGCGGAACTCCTGCGGGTTCATAGTGACGCATCGAGGACACAACGTGAACATCGAGCCGAAGAACTGGCGCAAAAAGCTTCCGTCAAGATCCTGATACCAACGTTGTTATTTATTTTTCCTGCGATGTTCGTTGTATTGATTGGCCCTGCCGTCATGCAGATTAAGCATCTGCTGCTGGATGTGAATTGATCAGATGCGATTTTGGAACCGGGATTTTTGAACTGATTGGATGAGTGCAGGTGCGAGGGCATAGCCGCGTTGGGATGCCATGAAGATCGGTTCGTTCAGGAAGACAGGGGGGAACGATGAAACGTCAACTCGTACAGTCGAAACAGCCCGTTCATTCGGTGAGAGGTGGTGCAGCGGTTGTTGAACTGGCGATCGTTCTGCCGTTCGTGGTTGTCGTCGTATTTGGGTGTGTGGATTTCGGACAGTTCGGAAGCGTCTGGGTGGCGCTCACGAATGCGGCCAGAACGGGCGCAGAGTACGGCGCCAATCATCGAGTGACTCCGGCCACCCAGGATCAATGGGAAGCAGATATTCGTGCGGCGGCGATCGAGGAAATGGCAGAGACTCCCGGATTCGATATCGAGGCACTTCAGATCGCGATCGAGGTATCGGTAGACCCTGCTGGTGGTCAACGTGTTTCGGTCGATGCAGGCTACGAGTTTAAACCGGTGATCAGCAGTAACGGGTTGCCGGAAACCATTCAGCTGAACCGACAGTCAACCATGAAACTCCAGCTTTGACTGAATTTGCGACACCGCCTGGAGACTCACCATGAAAACATCCTCAACTCGATTCCCAGACCGTGCAATGACGCGACGATTCGCGACGATCCATCAGCGACGTGGAGCCGTCGTGATTGAAGGCGCGGTTGTTCTGAGTGTGATTCTGATTCTGTTGCTGGGAATGCTTGATCTGGCGATGGGCGTGCTTCGGTTCAACCTGGTTTCGGAGGCAGCCCGGCGAGGCACACGTGAAGCAATTGTCCGAGGAGAGCTGTCGGAACCGGAACGAGCGTCATGGGGACCGTCCACGTTTAATGGTTCGGCTGCAGACTCATCCGAGATTGCAACGACTATCCGATCGGCGCTTGTGGCACTTGAGCCAGCGAATGTCTCGATCACGGCGGAGTGGCCGGACGGTGGAAACGCCATGAATGACCGTGTCCGCATCCTGGTCAGTTATCAACATCAACCCATCGTTCCGTTCCTGTTTGGAACAGAACCAATTGTGCTTCGAGGGGCCAGCACTATGCGAATTCAGCATTAGCCTCACGAATTTATGGCCACAGTGGCTCGTAAAATCGCTGCGTCGAAGAACAGGAACGCGTCGTTGGTTGAGTTTCAAACGACGTTTATGGAACCAGTGAAAGGGCTGCAAAGTCAGCCGCCAGACTTTACCTCGTCAACTATTTTCAGACAGCAGACACTCCGAATGCGAAAAGCGAATCGTCATCACAATGCTGTCACGCCGAGAAGTGGCCAGGTGCTTGTGCTGGTTGCTGTCTCGTTGACTGCGATCTTCGGCATGCTTGCCCTTGTGATCGATAGTGCAATCCTGATGGCGGAGTATCGGCATTGTCAGAACGCGACCGACGCGGCGGGCACTGCAGCAGTGAACGTGCTCGCCGATGGTGGATCACTCAGCGCTGCCACGTCCGTTGCGGAAGATTTCGTGCACGATCTCAATGACCTGGCCGGTGCGACGGTGACGCTCAGTAGTCCTCCATCTGAGGGGCCTTTTGCTGGACGAACCGGTTTTGTCGAGGTCGTTGTTTCCAACCCGGCGTCAACGTTTTTTGCGGGTACATTTGGCGACGACACACCGGCAACAATCCGGACGGTGTCTGTCGCCGGCATCGAAGCCGTCCCGGTTGATCAGGCATTGATCGTGCTCGATCCGTCTCCAGAGGCGATCACCGTGCTGTCCGTCACTCCTGCGATCCCGACTCTGCCGGTAATTATCGGCGGTCAGGAAGTCGAAGGGTTGGGCCGACTGATCGTGGATGGAAGGGTCGCCATCAACAACGAATGGGGCGGTGTGGACGAGGCCGGCCAGACCGTCTCGACAGGCGCAGGCCCGCCGTACGCTCTTGCCGCAACGCCATTTATCGGAACGTCGAAACTGCTCGCGGAGGAAATTCGCGTGACTGGTGGAGTCGATACGCCATCCAGCACCGGGCACGTTGACCCCGCCAAATCGAACCCGCTGAAGGCCAACCAGTCGCCGGTTGCTGACCCGTTCCGACGCCTGCCCGTGCCGGTGGCGAGTGTTGATCCGGTCAACGTTGATACGACCTTGCGTGGCGGCGTCACGATTGCAGGGTTACCGATCGGGCTACCGGTCACGCTGGAGCCTGGAATTTACGAGTGGATTCACATTATTTCCGGCAAGGTGAATTTCGAGCCAGGAATTTACGTCATTCGCAGTGCTGAACCTCTAGACGGCATTTCGTTGTTGATGACAGGTGGGCGGATTAACGCGGAGGGAGTCATGTTCTATGTTACCAACTCGTCAACCTACGATGCCGTTACTGGACTTCCGGATTCGGTGGACGGCGACTCGGAGCCGCCAGCATCACTTTTGTCCGCCTTGACCCCCAGCGTCGTTCTCGTCGAGGACCTGTTTCCAACCATGCTTACAGGCCTGGATGATCCGAGTAGCCCGTTTGACGGCATCACGATTTATCAGCGGCGGCACGACCGCCGTCCCATTGTCATTGTGCAATCTCCTGTCTCACCAATCGGCGGTTCGCACAAGCTCGCCGGAGCTGTCTACGCGAAATGGGGCCATCTGATGCTGGTGGGATCCGGCGTGTCTGAATTCAACGCGGTCGTCGGGACCATGAGAGCCGCACTGGTTGGTGATTTGCGAATCACCCCTGAGATACCTCTGCCGCCCTCGCCGCAGATTTTTCTGGTGCAGTAATTCCAGCACCGGGTTTGTGAGCATAGAAAACTCACACCAGTTCGAAGCCGGTTGGTTGCCAACTGGACACTTCATTCGCAGACTGGCACGCGAATCAGCGGCACGGATGCTGACCAGGGACTATTCGTGAGCCGAAAGTGTGTGACTGATGGCCGATCTGCCTGTCGTTGAATTGACCTTCCAAACCGTCGCCGGCAGTCCGTGGGAAGGTTCGGCGGTCCTGCGATTCAACGGCGAAACCAGTCAATCGATTTCCGTGCGCGAAGGACTGACCTCGAAGCAGCGCGACGACATTCGCTGGTACATCGAAGAATTCATGAGCTACCCGGAAGGCGGCAATGTCTCGCGGGCTCTCGACATCGAGTCCCAGCTGGCGAAGTACGGTCGCGAATTGTGGAGCGGACTCAGATCGATTCCTGATGCCGCTGTGCTGCTCGGAGGTTTCATTCGTGATGTTCAACATGCCGGCGGCGGGCGGCTGGAACTGCGAGCCGACACTGCCCGCGACGAAGTTGCCTTTCGGACTCCGTGGGAACTGATGCGGGTCGGCGGCGGTGACAACGGCGGCGACGGCACGCTGCTGCATCAGCTCGGTGTGACTGTGGTTCGACGAGCGAAGCCGAACGTCATTGCGCCTGTTGAGTCGCTCGACACCTCGGGCGGGCTGCGCGTGCTGGCCGTCGTCTGCCGACCAGACAACACCGGGTTTCTGGATCCTCGCTTCACGCCGGAAGCCATCATCGAGGCCGTCGCGGGCAACCCGCAGATCACGCTCGACTTCTGTCGGCCCGGCACGCTCGCCGCTCTCACGAAAACGCTCGAAGATGCAAAGAACGCCGGGCAGCCGTATCACGTCGTGCATTTCGACGGGCACGGCACCACGCTGCCGACTGAAGCCGGCATCGGAGCGCTCTGTTTCGAGAACGATGACGAGTCGCTGGACCTCGTTCGAGCCACTCAGTTCGGCGATCTGGTGTCGCGGTTCAAGGTGCCGCTGGTCGTCCTTGAAGCCTGCCGGACCTCGACGAAAACGCTGGATCGCGAAACCGTGGCCGGAGCACTCGTCAAGCAGGGCGTCGGCAGCGTGGTCGCGATGGGGCACTCGGTGCATGTCGATATGACCCGCATCCTGATGCAGAGCTTTTACGAATCGGTCTCCGCCTGTCGCTCGGTGGGAGACGCTTTGCAGGCGGCTCGCAATCAGGTGCTGTCGACGAAAGCTCGGCGAGTCCGCATCACCGCCGACGCTCCGACAGTCGACTTGCAGGACTGGTTCGTCCCGCAGCTTTATCAGGCCGGTAACGATCCGGTGCTGGTGCCAAAGAAGCCAACTCGCCGCTCGAAGAAGCAGGCCGCCGATCCCCTTTTTCACGGCTTCGGCCCGGAACCGAAAGCCGGTTTCCACGGGCGGGGGAGAGAGTTGCACCGGCTGGAACGGCTGCTGATCCGAGAGCGAGCGGTTGTGATTCACGCTCCGGGCGGCATGGGCAAGACGACGATCTCGCGCGAGGCTGCTCACTGGTGGCTGCGGTCCGGGTTGTTTCCGGACGGCGCGATCTTCGTTTCGTTCGAGGAGAACCTGACGGTCGCTCGGCTGATCGAACAGACGGGCGTCGCGCTGGAAGGGCACGACTTCTTCAAACGTCCCGAGTCCGAACGCGCCGACTGGATCGCCGAGCAGTTCGCCGATCGCCGCCTGCTGCTGGTGTGGGACAATTTCGAATCCGTGCTGCCCGCGTTTCAGACCGGGGATACACCTCCCGCCAACCATCAAGGCGAGTCGGAACAGATTGATCCAGTTGACGACGCTCCGCAGGTTTTCCTCTCGCACTCCAGCGCGGACAAGATGCTGGCTCGACGTCTGGCGGCCGATCTGCGGGACGCAGGCGTGAAGGTCTGGTTTGATGAATGGGAGATCGAGACGGGTGATTCAATCACGCAGCGGATTCAGGCAGGGCTGCGGGAGTCCGATTTCGTGGCCGTGCTGCTGACTCGGCAGAGCGTCGAGCATGGCTGGGTCGAGAAGGAATGGCAGAGCCGGATCAATGAGGAAGCCAAATCCGGCCGCAAGCTGATCCTGCCGCTGAAAGCTGACGACTGTGAGCTGCCGCCGCTGCTGGCCGATCGCGCCTTCGCCGATTTCACCATCGAGTACGCCGCTGGCCTGAAGCAGCTTCTGCGAGCGCTCGGCGTGCCGACAGTCCTGGCGGGCGACGGTGATCGTAGGACCGGTTCTCACCGATCGCAGACGATCCACTCAGATTCCGAATCGGCACCAAACGACGGTGAATCGCCGGACGGCAGCACGGCAGGCGGGAACCGGCCCGACGACGAGCACATTCAAACGCGGCTTGCCGAGTTCGCGAAACTTGCCGACGCGTGGACGCGAGGCAAAACCCGGCTGCTGGTGACTTGTCGGGATCCGGAGGTGGGGTTGGACTCGTCCGGTCTGACGGCGCGGTCGTTTGCGCTGGGGGAGCTGCTGATTGAAGAAGGGCTGATGCTGCTGGTCGGGTATCTCGACAAGCTGGGCGTGCCGAGGTCCGAGCGGGAGAAACGCGGCTGGACGGCGGACGTGCTGCGACCGATCGTGCAGGGAGCTCTCGGGCATCCGTTGGCTCTGGAACTGTTGACGCCGCACGTGAAGGCGCTGGGGCCGCAGACAGTGATCGACGATCTGGGCAAGCTGCTGGCGTCGTCCGAGCAGAATCATCACGAAGGCCGGAACCGCAGCATCGGTTACTCGCTGGAGTTCTCGATCCGTCACCTGACCGACGCCTCACGCGAAGTCCTGCCCGCCATCGCTCTGCTCTCCGGTGGCTGCATCGACAAGATGGCGCAAGATGTCACCGGCCTGGACGACACCGCCTGGCAAACGGCGAGGGCCGAGTTCGAACGTCTGGGACTGATCCGCGTGGACGACCCGTGGATCCGCCCTCACCCCGTGCTGGATGTTTACACCAGTAGGCTGGAACAAGCTCCCCTCCATGACCGCTTCCTCGATGCTGCCTGGAATCTCTGCGGCGCGTTCGACCAGATGGTCCGCACGCCGGATTCGAAGGTTGCGTTAGGTCTGCTCGGCGGCTGTGAGGTCGTTATCCGGCGAGCCATCGCGCTGGCGGTCACGCGCGGCCAGCTCGAACAGGCCGTGGGCTTGGCGAGTTCGCTCAAGCTGTTTCTCGAACTCACCGGGCGAGGCAGCGAAGGCGCCGACCTGATGACGGACCTGGCCCGGCACATGACAGGCCCGGACTCAGCGGCGAGCGGGGGAGGTCAATCTCCCGATTCGCAGGGAGTCGACGCCAGAAATCAGGGTACTTACGTGCCCCGCTCGCCGGAAGCTGAAACGCTGACAGAAATCGAATCGAACCTGATCCGCGAGGCAGCGATGTCGCGAGCCCGCACGCAGGCCACCGCTGCTGCCGAGGATCTCACCCGCCTGCTGCGTCGCCTTGACCGCGTCCAGCACTGGGACACCCACTTCGAGCGAGCCAGCGCTAATGCGATCCTCGGTCGGATTCACTACAACTTCGAACATCACCCGTCTCAGGCCATCGCTCCGCTACAGGCCGCCGCCGACCTGTTCGCCGAGCTTGAAGCGACCGGCTTCGACAACGGAGACACCACCAACCGCGCCGCCACGCTGGGCGATCTGGCGAACGCCTACGTTGATCTCGGCCGGTTCGATGAAGCCCTCGCCGTCGCGGAACAGGGTCTGACGCTCGATCGCCAGCGGAAGGACAACTCCGCCGTCGCCCGCGGCCTGGGCCGGATCGCTCAAATTCTGCAGCGGCAGGGCGAGTACACGCAGGCTGAACAGCGTTATGACGAGGCTCTGACTGCTGCCCGCGCTGCTGGTGACGATGAGGCGGAAGGCATCCTGTGGCAGGGGCTGGGCGTCATGCACCTGGACCGGAAGCGCCCCGACGAGGCCGTCCCTGCCCTCCGCCAGGCTCTGGACGCCTTCACCCGTGCCAGTGACACAGCCGGACAGATGCAGGTGCTCAATTCTCTCGGCAACGCGGATAAGAATCGTGGTCACGCCGAGGCCGCGCTGGCCTGGTACGAGCGGTCATTGGAACTGGCCGTACAGCTTGGTGACCTGCAGGGGCAGGCGGCGGCCCGCAGCAATCGCGCGATCCTGCTGTCGAATCAGGCCCAGACCGCCACTGACCGGCACGTGCGACAGACGCTGCTGAACCAGACTATCTCCGAAGAACGCGAGTCCCTGGCCATCCAGCAGCAGCTCGGCCATCCGGCGAACATCGCTATCAGCCACAACAACCTGGCGGGCCGGCTGCGGCTGCTGGCCGTGGCTCGGGCTTCCAGCCCGAGTCCGGACAGTGGAGCCACTGGCTCGGACGAGCCGGTATCACTGGCTGGAAGCCCAGGCCCCGTCATCGAGCCGGGCAGCCCCGGCCACGAACTGCTGGACGAAGCCGAACACCATGCCCGCACCGCCCTCGACCTCCGCGAGCAGTTGAGAGACCCGACCACGTACCAGACGCTCAACCTCCTCGCCGGCATCGCTGAAGCCCGCGGCGATGCGTCGTCGTCGGCCGAGTGGCGGGCACGTGCGAACGCGGCGTATGCCGAGGCTCAGGAGCGGGCGGGGGCTCCGTCGCTGCCGCCGGACCTGGTGCTGCAACTGGCCGGGCTGGCGCTGACGGCCAGGCAGCAGCAGCTTTCTCTGTCCGACGCTCTGGCCTCCGCCGGAGCCGACGATCCCGACGCCTTCCTGACCACTCTCGACGGTGCGGCTCCCTGGCTGCGTCCCCACCTGGTCGTCCTCGCGGATCCCAATGGAAAACGCCCCGCTGTGTCTGTCCCCGAAAAGTTCAAGGACACCCTCGCCGGAGCCTGGGAAGCCACCCGCTGAGAGACGCTGTCAGGCCTGATGGCGTGATCGTTCCTGGCCGCCTGCCGCCTCAATCACATCTTGACCTGTTTTCTGAGCTGTCGCATAGTCTCGCGACTTCTCGGTTTAGAGCGTCAAAGGAGTGACGGAATGAAACGAATACTCGCGGTCGGAACGATCGTCGCGTACCTCGGCGTGCTGGTGGCCGGTCTGGGGTCACACGCGTTGAATTACCGAACCGGTGCCCACCCGACCATGTATTTCATCGTGTGGGACATGTTCTGCGGCTGGTCGGCGTACGAAGATCGTACGCACATCATCGCTCAGGGTGAAAGCGGTCGGTACTACGACCTGGCTCCGGCTCCGTGGGGCGACTACCGACCGTTTGGCGACATCGCGCGGCACCACTACGACCCGTTCGCGTCGCACGCCGGCAATCTGGCGTTGAACACGCTGCGGTACACAGATCACGAGCCGATTCAGCAGATCTTCGTCGTTCAGGAAACGTGGGCGAAGAAGTTCAACCTGCCGGACAATCTCTGGGCCGAACGGTACACCGAACCGAAGAATCCGCATTCGTACTTCCATGTTCGAAAGATCCTCGGTCCGGACGGCATGGCTCAGGCCACCAATCTGGCGTGGTTTGATTATCAGGCCAGGCTGTGCCTGTCGGACAATCCCCGGCTGGCCGCTGATTCCAATCGCGGGCGTCCGTTCCTGGAGATGCAGTCGCAGGTGCAGGTTTCGGATACGGGAGCGAGGCCGGCGCTCGCCCGATAGCACTGCCTGAATTGCGTTGCGGTGTCGACAAGCAGTTTCAACGAGCATTCCAAAGACTGGAGAACGGGCATGAGTGATCAACACTCCCCCGCCGAGAAAAAGAATTCGCTGACAGACTTCTTCTTTGCCGAAGAGGTTCCGTACGGAATGGCCGTCGTTCGGATGCTGCTGCCGGTGGTCCTGCTGCTGGTCATGGTGCCGCGCTGGTTCCACGCTCGTGAGTTGTTTTCACTCGACGGTGCTGCGGCGCCCCTTGCTGACAACTATGGCTACTTTGACTTTCTGCCGGTTCCCAGCGGGCCAATGGCCGTCGCGCTGGCAACGCTGCTTGTTCTGACGCTGCTGACGTCAAGCCTCGGCTGGTGCACGCGCATTTCACTGTGCGTCTCACTGGTGCTTTACACGTATTTGAACCTGCTGGACTGCCTGTCGACGCTGACGAAGTATTCGGCCATCGCTGCGCATGGACTGTTGATACTTTCGCTGTCGAACTGCGGTTCCGTCTGGTCGATCGACAGTTTTCTGAAGCGGCGATCACTTCGGCGAAGCGGCGCGGAAGATCCCGAGCTATTGAGGCCTCAATGTTACGCTGTGTGGCCGAGGCGGCTGATGCAGCTCATGATTGGCATCGTCTATCTTGGTGCGGCTTTCACCAAGATGCACACTCCGGCGTTCTTCAGCAGCGATCAGATGCTGCACTGGCTGCTGACCAACGTGAACAACTCAAACCCGCTCGGAGAATACCTGTCGTACTACCCGGCCACGCTGGTCGTCTCGGCTTATCTCACGATTCTGTGGGAAGTGCTCTTCGTCTTTATCGCCTGGCGAGGCTGGAACCGAATCCTGATGATTGGCCTCGGTTTTGCATTTCATATTGGGACAACGTTTCTGCTGGGGCTTTATATTTTTCCGCTGGTCTGCTTCTCAATCTACGCTTCGTTTCTTTACGAAGAAGACGTGCAGAAGTTCGCTGAGTTCTTCAAACGGCTTGAACAGCGGGGCAGTCGGCTGTTTGCAAAGCTTCGATCGATCAGCGAATCAATTGGTCAGGCGATTCCGGAAGTCAGCTCGCGACAGGCGTCGCTTGTGTTCGGTGTCGTCGTGCTGCTGGTAACGTTTGGCGGAGTCGGCGTGGAATACCAGCTTGATCCAATGGGAACCCGAAGAGCTGAAGGTGCGTGGCCGCTGAAGGAACTTGATCCAGCGACGGTCGTTCCGATGCTTCGTCAGTCGGAGCGGATCCGCGAATCAGACAAGTATCTTTCCTTCAGTATCGGCTCAGACATGCTGGGCGACGTGCTGATGGACCGCAAAGAGGTCTTCCGTCATGGTGAGCCGATCGTCGCTCAATGCACGCTGAATCCGCCGCACGAGGACATGTGGATTGAATGCAACCTCCACGATGGCGATGGCCGGATCATTGACCGAGTCGGCCAGGTTGCGGACCGCAGCATGCTCCGCGTCAGCTACGCGTTTGTGCTGCCGGAATCGCTGTTGCCCGGTCAGTATTTCCTGGTCGTTCGCAGCGGCGGGCAGGAGATCACTCGACGAGCGATCACGCTCGTGGCTCGCTGAGACCACATCGCAAGAACTGAGTGAATACGCAGAAAGGGGCGGTGTGGCCTCACCGCCCCCGTCTCCGTAATTCGCTTTTTGAACTCTGTCTTAGAGTTCGATTTCGGAAGGTTCCGCCACCTTTCGGTAACCGAGGCTATGAAGTACCTCCAGCACTTCGCTCCACGTCGGAAACTGCCGACCGCTTCGACGCTTGTAATTGTCCATAGCTCCCATGAACTCAACTTCGGCATCGCCGTAGTCACGCTCGCAGGTGGTTGGGTCAATCTGCCGTCGCCGTTCCACCTTGGTGCGGCGTTCGGGCAGCGGTTCGCGTCGTTCTTCTTCGCCCGACGAATCCAGTTCAACATCCATAGCGGTTGCTACGGATCGTTTGGAAATGCGCCGGCTTGCCGACCGCCGATCCGTGATTAGTTCGGTGGTCGCAGAAACATTGTCAAAAGTCATTGGTAAGGACCCTCAGTCAATCGATGAGACGAGATGCATCACCTCCATGCACATCGGATCCATTGGTCCGACAGGGGAAGTCGGACGAACGATGTTGAGTTGTGAAATCGCCTTGTGGAATCGGTGTTGGAACATTCACCGACCTGTGGAGTGTCAGCCAGAATTCATGGAGAACACCGAGCTTCCTACGATGAAGCACCGACGTCCGAAAACCCGCCGAAGAAACCACGCCCCCAAACCTGATGTCGCCACGATGACCGCTACTGCTGCTGTGTGTTGATACCCAGCGGTCGCCGAAACGCACTTACAGCCTGAGGACCAGATACGGTCCCACGCTGATTAGTATCGGAAGGAACTGTTGAGAATCTTTCCCGGTTACGAAAAGTTTCCGAATGGGGCGAACGTGGGGGATCAGTCGAAGTTGTTGGATACGGCAAACGTTCCGGATAATCGGGCGGTTAGGGATCAACCGAAGAGGGCCGTGACAGGCTTGCAGATGAGCCGGGCAGTAAATTTTTGCGGTTGCCGACTGTCCATCAGCAGAAACTTCTGTTCTTGATGGGGTTTGGCGACTTGAGGTACGATCGCTGTCACCCCAAATTCATTGCAGAAGGATCGTTACGAAAATTCAGGCCATCAGATTGTGGTTGTTTGCGGGAGCAACGTGCCTCTCTGGAAAGTTCGAAGTATCATCTTTCATCGATCCATTTCGAATTTGATGGACCAATGGTGCGATTCTCAAGTGCCGACGTCACGATTGCCGGATGCCTGGCTGGTATTACTGTCTGTCGAAACGCTGCGGCGTTCTGTTTGAATTGCCATTGTTTACGTCTGCTTCCGGGCCAGAATCCTTAATGATACAGCGGGGACTCCTCTCAGATGTTGGAATTGATGGTTAACGGCGTCGAAGCCAACCAGCAATGGAGACGTGAGATTCCTGCCGGTGAAGTTATTCGCATCGGAAGAGCACCTCGCAGCGGGTGGGCGGTTCCCTGGGATCTGCTGATTTCGCGCGAGCATTGCGAGATCGTTCTGAAGGGACAGTCGATCGGTGTGAAGAGGCTCGACGCCGCTCGTAACCCGGTCTACCTGAACGAAGTCGATACTCGCGAGTTCAACCTCTCACCCGGCCAGAGTTTTCGGATCGGCCAGACGATGTTTCAGCTGATCTCTGTCGGGATGGACGATGGACTGTCGGCCTCGCATCTTGAGGAACAGTCATTCGGCCCGGACCAGTTGAAGCAGTTCAAGTTTCAGAATGCCGAAGAGCGGCTGGACGTTCTCGCCAAACTGCCTGAAGCCATTTCGGCAACGCGTACGGATAAAGAACTCGCTCAGGCTGCCATTAAGGTGATGCTTGACGCCATGCCGCATGCGCAGGCGGCAGCCTGCGTTCGCTACCCGCCAGACATGACCGTTGACGACGACCCGATCATGATGCAGTGGGACAGCCGACGAGATGATATCGGTCGATTCAGTCCAAGTCGCCGACTCATAGCGGCAGCGATCGATCGGGCCGAAGGTATCCTCCACATCTGGCAGGACACTGACGATTCCAATCCCGCGTTTACAGTGACCGGAAATCTCGACTGGGCCTTCTGTATTCCGCTCAAAGGTGAGCACTCAAAAGGCTGGGCGCTGTATGTTTCAGGCCAGTTTGGTGCGCCTGGGGCGTCGGCCATCGGCGAGACTGACCTCAAGGGGGATCTCCGCTTTACCGAACTGATCAGCGACCTCATTGGCTCGATCCGCCAGGTGAAAACGCTGGAGTCTCAACAGGCTGGGCTCGCTCAATTTTTCTCCCCGGCCGTAATCGAGGCCATCCGCACGGCAGGGACTCAGGACATTCTTGAGCCGCGTGAAAAGGACATCACCGTTCTGTTCTGCGACGTTCGCGGGTTCTCGAAGAAGTCGGAAGAGGCGAAAGACAACCTGCGTGAATTACTTGATCGCGTCAGCGAAGCGCTGGGGGTGATGACCGCCGGAATTATTCGATACGACGGAGTCATTGCTGACTTTCAGGGCGATGCCGCGCTTGGTTTCTGGGGCTGGCCCGGCGACAACGAAGAAGGCCCCATCGCCGCGTGCCGAGCAGCGATTCATATTCACCAGGCATTTCGAGCTGCGAGGTCCAATCCGGGCAGCCCGCTCTGTGGGTTTACGGTTGGGGTGGGAATCTCTCACGGCCCTGCCATCGCCGGTCGCATCGGAACGACTGAGCAGATCAAGGTTGGCGCGTTCGGGCCTGTCGTCAACATGGGCGCACGCCTCGAAACGATGAGCAAGCAACTGAAAGCGTCCATCGTCATTGATGAAGTGACTGCCAGTTTTGTCGAGAAACTCGGCACGGACGACCTCCGCTGTCGAAAGCTCGCCCGGGTCAGACCAGTCGGTATGAAAACGGACATGACCGTGTTCGAACTTCTGCCTCCGTCGGCGATGGACAACACAATCAGCAACGATTCAATCGCTTTGTATGAGAAGGCCGTTAACGCGTTTATCGGTGGAAACTGGCAGGAATCGGTCGAACTTTTCAGCAGGATGCCAGCTGAAGACAAGACCAGAGAATTTGTGACGGACTTTATCACCGCCAGCAACAATGCACCGCCCCCAGACTGGGACGGTGTCATTCATATGACAAGCAAATAATCAACACACAAAACAAGGTACCCGTGCGGCAGCACCACAATCGGAAGGACGGGTAAGACTCGTGAAAATCACTCTGGTCGAGTCATCGGTCGGGCATGGACCGCGGCAGCAGATCCTGGCTTCGTACATCGTCAACGATTCAATCGTGATTGATGCTGGGAGTATTGGATTCGTGTCGCCGCTCGACGTACAGAAGCAGGTGAAGCATGTTTTCATTTCGCACTCGCACACAGACCACCTCGCATCGTTGCCGATCTTCATCGACAACGTTTATACGCCAGGCCCTGAATGCCCAATGGTCTACGGCAATGCCGATGTGCTGGACTGTCTTCAGAAGCATGTCTTCAACGAACGCATCTGGCCGGACATGATCCGTCTTTCGGGCGAAGAAACGCCGTTTCTAAAGACGCAGGAAATCCAGAGCGAAACGACGATCGAAGTTGAAGGAGTTCGAATCACACCTGTCGCGCTCGATCATATCGTACCGGCGATGGGGTTCATCCTTGAGGACGACGAAGCGGCGATCGCTATCGTCTCCGACACGAATCCGACAACTCGAATCTGGGAAGTCATCAACGAACAGCAGAATCTGCAGGCAGTCTTCCTTGAGTCCAGTTTTCCCAACCACATGGCATGGCTGGCCGAGAAGGCCATGCACCTCACACCGGAAATGTTCGCCGGCGAATTGCAAAAACTAAAACAGCCAGCGCGTGTTATCGCCATTCATATCAAGACGGCGTTTGACGAGCAGATCAAGAAAGAACTGATCGGGTTAAACCTGCCGAATGTCGAAATTGGCGAACCTGGTAAGACCTACGAGTTTCATTGAGCGATCATTCGATATGCCGTCGCCATCGCCGTTGTATGTCTTTGCTGGAGGTGGCACAGGCGGGCATCTTGCTCCAGGCATCGCCGTCGCCGAGCAGTTGCGACGCGAGCAGCCGGACTGTCGTATTCGCTTTGTTGGCTCCGGCCGTCCCGTCGAACGGCAAATGCTCGAACCGACAGGTTTCGAGTACTCCATCTGCGAAACGTTCCCGCTGAACGCCTTGAAGAAACAACCGCTTCGATTCGCGCAGTCTCACTGGCAGGCGTACCGGTCGGCATGCCGCAGTATCAGTGCCGATCGACCGACAGCAGTTATCGGGCTTGGCGGATTCGCCAGCGTGCCGTTGACTCTGGCGGCGAAACGGTGCGGTATTCCCTGTCTGTTGCTCGAACAAAACTCCGTCCCCGGAAAGGCGAATCGCTGGCTGTCGAGGTGGCACCCGATCTGCCTGACGTTTGAAGAGTCGGCTCGTTACTTGCCGGCTCGAGCGATCCCGCACCTGACTGGCAACCCGCTGCGTGACGAGATTCGGCAGCTTGCCGTCTCAGGTCACTCGATTTCGCAGACTCCGCCGACGCTGCTGGTTCTGGGGGGAAGTCTTGGCTCACGGCAGGTCAACGATTCAATCATCCACGCCGTTGAGCAACTCGTCTCTGTATTCACAGGTTGGCGGATAGTTCATCAGACCGGTCCCGAAGGAGCAGAAGCGGCTCGTGAGTGTTACTCCACGCTCGGCATTGCCCACGAGGTTGCTCCGTTTTTTTCCGACATGCCGGCTCGTCTGGCCACCGCCACGCTGGCTGTTGCTCGCTCGGGAGCAAGCACTTTGATGGAACTGGCTGCGGTCGGAATCCCCGCCGTTCTGATTCCCTATCCGACCGCGGCAGACGATCACCAAACGAAGAATGCTCAAGTCTTTGCGGACTCGAATGCGGCAGTGATCGTTGTATCTCCAGACCGGTCCTTTGAACCGATAGAGCTTGCTGCAACTCTGAAACCATTACTGAACGACACCGGCCGCCTGCTCGCAATGAGTCGGGCGATGAAAGCACTCGGCAAACCTGGAGCGGCTGAAGACGTTGTGGCGACGCTCTTTTCGATACTTAGTAATTTTCGTGAAGTGTCGTAGGTTAGTGCCGTGAAGAATGTAACCCGAAATGTGTGTGACTCAGCCCTGACTGAGATGAGATCCTTCTGTTCTTTACGGATCAAATCTTGCGACGGACCAGCTCACTGCTTTCTATTCTTTTTCCCAGAGGTGATGGCAGGCTTCGCACCCTGGCGATTGACAGCCGCTTCGCTCTTCCAAAGAACGATATTTTCAACATCGTTCTGTGACGTCTGGCCGGTCGTGCTGCGACCTTGTCGAACTTCGGCAGTGAGTTGTGACAGCAAGCGTTCTGCAATTTCGGGTTTGCTTGTGTAGAGGTTGTTTTGTTCGCCAGGGTCCGCATCGAGATCATAGAGCTGTGCTTTCATAGAGCCTTTCGGTACTTCGTTTTCTTTCGGAGAAGTCCAGCCGCCAGAGCCTCGTGCGAGAATCAGTTTCCACTTACCGGTTCGGTAAGCGAAGTGGCCGCTGAATGAATGATGGATGACTCCTGCGCGAGTCGACTGAATCGGCTTGCCCGACAGCGCTTGCAGAAAGCTGACGCTGTCCTCGCAGGATGTTTCTGGAAATGGTTCTCCAAGAATATCAGAGGTCGTCGCAAACAGATCGGTCAGACAGATGAGTTGCCCGCTGGTTGTTCCCGGTTCGACTTTGCCTGGCCAGCGAACGATGAACGGAATGCGGTGCCCGCCGTCCCAGATGTCTGCCTTCGATCCTCGCAGGTGAGCGCTGACCAGGTGCCCTTTTTCAGCCAGGGCCGGGATGCCCGCAGCTTTCGAGCAGCCATTGTCGCTTGTAAAGATGACCAGCGTGTTTTCGGCCAGACCGTGTTTTGCCAGTGCGACCGAGACTTCACCGATGACATTGTCCGTCTGCATGACGAAGTCGCCGTACAAACCCAGGCCGCTTTTTCCCTGCCACTCCGGCGACGGAACAATCGGCGTGTGTGGAGAGCCCAGCGGCAGGTAAAGAAAGAATGGTTCGTCTTTGCCGGCGCGAGACTCGATGTACTCGACACTTTTCCTGGTCAGCCGAGGCAGCATGTTAATCGCTTCGTCGTGCGCGATGACCTCGTCGTTTTCGATGACCGCTTCCATGTTTCGGGCGTGATGAAAACCGTGGTAGTAATCAAAGCCTCGATGAATCGGCCCGTCCGGAATCTTCGCTCCGATCGGCGGAGTGTCGTGCTGTTTCTGTGTGTACTGCTTGCCGGTCTTCGGATTGAGATATTCAAAATTGAGATGCCACTTCCCGATCGCTGCCGTCGCGTATCCCTGCTCTTTGAGAAAGCTCGCGACCGTTGGACGCTTCGCCGCGATCAGGCTTGGCGCGAAGCCTGTGACGACACCTTTCTGTAACCAGGTTCGCCAGCTGTAACGCCCGGTCATAATGCCGTAACGAGTCGGCGAGCAAACCGATGATCCTGAATGAGCATCCGTGAAGATCATCCCCTCCGACGCCAGTCGGTCGGCATTGGGCGTGGGGATTTTGCTCGTTTCCGGAGCCAGGCAATGAACGTCTCCGTAGCCCAGATCGTCGCAGATAATGTAAACGATGTTTGGCTTGCTGCCGGCCATTGATGACGAGCTGAGCAGAACAAAGAGGGCGGCTGAAACAACGTTTTTAACGAGCAGCCCGATCAAACGCGGAATGGTAACTTCTGAATTCATAATGTTCATTTTCTGTCGTGATCTGAATCTTTGAAAGGATGGACCAGTCGCTGACTTTCTGAAAACGATTGGCAAAGTGTACCGTTGGCCGAGAGCCGCGATGAACTTTTCCGTCGCCGAGATCATCCGAACGTCGTCGTAGTCGGGAGCGAGTCCGCCGCTGTGCTCTTTGTCACGCCGCATTTTGACGCCTTTTTTGATCAACCAGTCCGGCATCCCACTACTTGAATCGATACTCGCCTTCGCGAGGTTCAAGGCGGCTCCAGGGACATATTGAAAAACCATCGAGTACGGCTGCGTGATCTCACCGGCGTCAGTGTACGGGCACCAGCCTTTTAGCGGATTATCAAGTGGGCCTGGTGCTGCCTGGGGATGAATCACCAGCTCTTCAGAAACGACACACGTCGGCATCAGCAGGATTGTCAGAACACACAGAAGATCTGCAAAGATTCTCTGATCGGTGGTCTGACGTTGCGGCAGTTTCATGTTTATGTTTCGAAGCTTCGTTATGTGGCGCTGTCGAGTTACCAAACGTGTCGGTGCAGTTTATTCTTTCGCTAGATCAAGAACGCTTTGTCAGTAACCTCGAACGACCTTCAGCGAAGCAACCATGATGAGAATTTCGACACTCCAGCTGATCGCCTTTTCTTTTCTGGCCCTGTTCTGCCTTGCGGGCAGTGCTGCCGAGAAGCCGAATATCATCGTGATTTATACCGATGATCAGGGCTTTGGAGATGCCAGTTGCCTGAATCCTGACGCCAGGTTTCAGACACCGAATCTTGACCGTCTGGCAGCGGAAGGGATCAGCTTTACGAACGCTCATTGTTCAGACACGGTCTGCACTCCGTCACGCTATGGACTCCTGACCGGACGCTACTGCTGGCGGACGACGAAGAAAACCGGGGTGATGGTGGCCGAGGGAAAGTGTCTGATCGAAGACGGCAGGATGACGCTGGCCTCACTGCTTCGCGATCAGGGGTACGACACGGCGATGGTCGGGAAGTGGCATCTTGGTATGGATTTTCCCGGCGATCCTGGCAACCGCGACTGGAGCAAGCCTGTTTTGGACATGCCGCTCGACAAAGGGTTTGACTACTTCTACGGAATTCCGGCGTCGCTGAACTATGGAGTTCTCGCCTGGTTCGAAGGCCGCCACGCGAAAGTTCCTCCGACCGTCTTCACGGCGAAAAAGCCGAACAAGCGGCACGTCGATTATCGCATCATGCCGCCGTATCAGAACTCGCCTGCAGAAACTCGGAAGGTCGTTGGGACTCTGGGGATGGAAGTTGCACCTGACTTCATCGACAACCAGTGCCTGACACGATTCACGGACAAAGCCATCGAGTGGATGTCCCGCAAGACTGTTGCAGCGAAAGATGGCAAACCGTTCTTCGTTTACCTGCCGTATACCTCGCCGCATTATCCGGTTTGCCCGCTGCCTGAGTTTCACGGCAAAGGCGACTGCGGAGGCTATGGAGAGTTCGTCATCGAAACCGATCATCACGTAGGACGCATCCTCGATTTCCTGAAGAAGTCCGGCCTGGACGAGAACACGATGATCGTCTTCTCCAGCGACAACGGTCCCGAAAATTCGTGGAGACAGCGCATCGACGACTTCGGACATCGCAGCAACGGTCCTTATCGAGGTGGCAAACGCGATATCTACGAGGGCGGTCATCGAGTCCCGTTTTTCGTTCGCTGGCCAGGAGGCATTTCCGCGCCCGGTCGAGCGTTCAGCGGCCTGGTTTGCCAAACCGATCTGCTGGCAACGTTCGCCACAATCACGGGCGCAACGCTGCCTGACGACGCTGGCGAAGACAGCCTGAGTTTCGCGACTGTTCTGAGGAATCCCCTGTCAAACTGGTCTCGACTGCCGATTATCAGTCACGCTGCAAACGGGCAGTTCAGCATTACCAGCGGAACGAAGAAGCTGGTCATGCCTCATCGTAAATCGAAGGGCGAATTGTACGATCTGTCGTCTGACCCAGGAGAAACGAAGAACCTGACAAACGAACTGCCAGAAGTCGGTTTCGCTTTGATGCAGCAACTGACCGACATCGTCTGCAACGGCAGAACGACCTCCGGCGCGAAACAACCCAACGACACCGGCTACTGGAGCGACCTCACCTGGCTGAGCGAAGCTCGGTACAACCAACTCACAGAAGATTCAGCATCAGATAATTAGACCGGTTCACGGAACTCTCTATCAGTGAGTCATGGCTTCGGTCTCTGGGGTGAATTCGAAATCCACCATGATTGAAACACCAGTCCGATGCCGCACATCGCTGAAGTTCTCTCTGCGGTGATGGCGGAGAAACCTGTGGCCTGGGGTCGGTAACTCTATCTCGACAAGTTTCAGCGAAAGATTGCGGATATATTCAGTCCGTATTCAGCGGCGTCCGGGCAGGAAAGATCGCAATACGTCATCGTTCTGCCGGGCGTGCCACTTGAGACGAGGTACCCGGAATTTGATTGGGGCGCCGAGCAGGTCCGGGGCATTCTGAAAATGCTGGCGAATGGCGAAGCTGCAGCGGTCAATCCTGAAATCCGAAAACTTGCGCAAGAGACATGGTTGAGACTTTCTGAAAAGCCGCTTCCTCATGTTCAGGAGCCTGACGATGTTCCAGGATCAGCACCGATTTCAGAACCAGCGTCGGTCGAGTCAACGCGTAACTGATCGGGTTCGACTCAAGTTGATGCCAATTCGAAAAGCTACACCGACGGAATGCGAACCTTCGCCAGATAGATGCTCGTCTTTCCTTCGTGCGACGAGTAATAGCTGATCCACAGCTGGCCATCGTGCAGGACGAGACCGGCGTAGCTGGTGTCTCCGCCCGACGGAAGTTTCAGGACTTCCGTCAGCTTTCCATTCTTTGGATCGAGCCACGACAGCGACGTTCTTGCGCCGCCGTCGTAAAGACGAGTGGCTGCCAGAATCCTTCCGTCGGGCAACTGAATCAAGTTCGGGCCGCCGATGCGGAGATTCAGGTCTCGCCATTTCCAGTTGGTATAGGGAGGTGCTGCCGTTCCAAGCTGAGCCATCTTGTCGCCCGTTTCGTGGCGAAGTAGACACAATGCTGACTGATCCTTCATGAAAAGGATCGTGTCCTCTCCGCAGCCAACGGGAGCTGAAAGTTTCTCAACCAATGTTTCGAAATTCGCTCCGTCTTGTGATTTGTAAAGTCGAAGCGTTCGCTGATTTCGGTCTCGGTTGGTGGCATAGCCCATGCTGTAGGCAGTGCCGTCATGCCACTGAGTCCGCCAGAGCCAGAACCCCGGATCGCCAATCTGTTTCCCCTCCGTCCAGGTACGGCCATCGTCAGACGAGAACCACACCATCGAGTAATACCGCACTTCAGCGTCGGCAATCATGCCCGCTCCGTTGAGCATCAATCGCCCATCTGGAGTCGTCGTCAGCTTCGCATCTCTCAGGTCGTATTTTTGAGACGTTACCAGAGCAAGCGATTCCCAGGTTTCTCCGTCGTCCGAAACGATCACCCGCAGAGCACCGTCCGGAGAAACATGAGCGGTCCCTTCTCGAAAGACGCAATACCAGCGACTCTTGTGCCGCAGCAGATCGGTAAACGCGTTGTGCTTTGCCTTGTCCCAGATTCGCCGAGCTTCGATCAATACTGGCTTATCTGTCAGTTCGTCCTGAGCGGAAGCTTTTGAGAGAGCGACTGGCAATTCGACAAAGGCGGCTAGCCCGAGTACGGCAAAGATAATCTGGAAACGCTTCATTTGTGGTCCAATTCTCTGGGGCTTGAGGCTGCCGCTCAGCCGGTTCCAACAATGATTTACTAGCGAGCCCACGCGGCGCCGGATTCGTCGACTCGGAATTTCACCAGACGCGTGTGTTCGACTTCGGTGACGTAGATTGTTTTTCCGTCAGGACCGCCGAAGCACAGGTTGCTGGGGCGTGATCCCAGGATGTTGATCTCCTGCAGAATTTCGCCGCGCGGTGACAACTTGACGACTGTGCCTTTGCCGTAGCGGGTGACGTAGAGGTTTCCTTTGATGTCGCAACGGTGTCCGTCGAAGCCGTGATCATCGAACTTCTTGAATAGGCGTTTGTTCGATAGTGATTTGTCGTCGGCGATCGTGAAGGCCCAGATGTTTCGCTGAGCGCTTTCATTCACGTAGAGCGTTCTTCCGTCCGGGCTGACTTCGATTCCGTTGGTTGTGCCCATGTCCGGCGCAACCAGAGTTGTGGTTCCGTCGGCATCGATCCGCCAGACCTGCCCCGTTTTTTCTGACCAGTTTGGATCGCTGGCCCACAGCGTTCCGTCAGGGCCGATGGCCAGGTCATTTGGCTGGTTCATTTTTGGATTATGAGCCAGCGTCGTGACTTTACGCGATTCCGGATTGACTCGAAGAATGTTGTGGCCTGCGTAGTCGGCAACGAACATTGTCCCGTCTTTTCCGAAACGAATTCCGTTGCCAGTGCTGCCCTCCGGAAGCGTTACGAAGATGTCACCGATTCCGTTTTTCCGGACACGACCGATCGTGCCCTGCCTGCCGAAGTTGACCGCAAAAATGTCTCCGTCCGCGTTGCAGGCTGGACCTTCGATTCCAGTGGTGAACTCACCCGGCAACGTCAGCGGCCGAGCGACAAACAGCGGCTCTTCCGGAGCGTATACAACGTCCGATGCTCCGCCGAACTTTGCTGGCAACAGCATGTTTGAGAAATCGTCACCGTTGCTGGACAGACGCTGTTGCCATTTTCCGTGCAGCGGCAACTTCCAGCTGTTCTGCGAAACCAGAGTCGGAGACGGAACCAGCCCGGCATCGTCAGGTACGCTGAGAGTCAGCAGGTTGGCGTCGCCGATCACGACAGCTTCTTTGGGAATCGTCGCTTGACCCTTTGCATAGCTCACAGGTTTTCCGTTGAAGAAGACGCCATTGATTCTGGCGTCTTCGTCAGTTTCGAGGGTCAACTCGTCGCCGTTCCAGTCTTCAGGAATCCGAATCACGCAGCGATACCACGAAGTTTCATTGTGAGCGGCGGCAGTCACAGGATCGGTACGATGCCCCGTTGGAACGTCGACGGTAACCCAATGTTGCTCTGCGGCTCTCGGAGCTGTTGAAGACTCAATCGCCGGTGCCTGGTCGAGCCCGACGGACCAGTGGATTCCGTTCAGCAGAAGCTGTTGAAAGTTTTGATTGGAAAAGTCCTTCGGATGCCCCAGCGACGTATAAAAGGACTGGCCCCCATCTGAGCGGTGAAAGGTCCACGCGACAGGTTCTGCCGGATGCCCCTCTGCTTTGCCTGTTGCCAGAACAGTAGTTCCGGTCGCCAGCGGCAGAACGTTGTACAGCGAGTAGCCCTGCTGGAATGGCTTCTTCGTTACGGCACGAAGAATCGGATGAAGCAGTTCGGCGCCGACCTGCACAGTCGATGTCAGGCTGTTGCTGAGATGACCGTGGTAGTTTCCACCGAAGACTTCTGCGTCGAATTCTGGCCAGTCGGATAAACCTTCCGGCGGGGTACTTTTCCCGAGCGAGAATGCGTGACTGGCAGTGCGAATTCCGATCACTGGTTTACCCGCGTGGACGAAGTCACGGAGCACCTGCATGTCTTCAGGAGGCAGAACGCGGCGGCGAACGCTGATCAACACGGCGTCCGCGTTCCTGATGGCATCAAAGCCGGGGATGCGGTTTCGTTCGTGGTCACTGCCGAAGATCGTCGTGACTCGGAATGGTTTGCCGAGATGTTGCCGTGCGAACTTCGGTAATGTGGAATTCGTTTCGTACTCGTCCTCGGCCAGCACCATGACCAGGTGAGGCCGTCGGTCTTCCGCGAACCGAAACGGCACTCCGCCGATGATCTGATCACTGGAAATCGTCGGGCAGATGAATCGCTCGACGTGGTCAACGACCAGATCGATCGCGGTCAGGTGACTGACGTACGGCCAGCTTTTCGGACTGTACATGACGTCGGTCATGTCGCGCATCAGGACGACGTTCTTCCCGTTGCGCGCCATCTGCCGCAGGCCGAACGGGCGGCCGAGCACGCACATGTTGAGATGCACGCCGGTCAGGATCACATTCCGGATTCCGCGAGCCTCGAGTACGTTCCAGACTTCGTCGCCGCGATCGCTGATGAAGTCTCGTTCGGCGTCGATCGTGATCAGCTTTGACTGCGTCTTCCACGGCGTGCCTGGGTTGCGGCCCAACGCTTTCAATTGAGCGGCCCACTTTGCGTGTTCTTCAGGATCGTCGTCCTCGCCGCCGTCAGACTGATCGATGGGATAAGCGGCTCGCTCTTCAGTCGGAATAACCGAGCACCACGATCCCACCTCGTGAGGTGTCCAGGCTGCTTTTGGAACCTCGATCGTGCGTTGTCTCGCGGCGTGTCCTTCGTAAGCCGGCATGCAGTCGCTCGGCGAGTGGATGATCGTCACTCCTTGCGAACGAGCCTCGTTCAGCACGGCGTTCAGCCTTGGCGCAAACTGCTCCAGCCGTCGGACAGCGTTCAGGCAGTGGTGAAGATCCCAGACGTCGCAAACAATGATCGCCGTTTCTTCCGGCTTCCATTTCTGCTGCCGCGTGAACGGGTGAAACCGTCCGCTCGATTCGCTTGTTTCGAGCTGGTATCGCAAAGTCACCGGAATTGGTTTTCCGGGAGAGTCATCCGCTTTGGAGAAATTCAGGATGGTGGCAAGGTTCGCAAGAACAGCCAGCATACTCAGAAGGTGGCAACGGTGCTGAAGCATGAGCTTCGTCCTTTATCGTTGTTTCTTTGGAGCTGCTTTCATCAGCTGGCTCCAGAATTCGACGTCGAATTTTGGTTGTCCGATAACTTCTGGACTGTCTCCGAGCCGTACGACAACCAGATCGAGTGACGGTACGACGTAGCATTTTCGCCCCAGGGCTCCCAATGCGGCAACGAGATCGTCAGGAGCGGCTGGGTTCAGCGGGCCTCGGTCTCGTCGTAGACCGGGCAGTGTTGCCTTATGCCCGTTCAGCCACCAGAGATAGCCGTAAGCAGGATTCATTTTCTGAGATGGACTCAAGGCGGCTTGCAGGTAGTCCTGATCGCCCAGGACCGTTTCGTCGTTCCATCTGCCCCTGGCGAGAACCATCAGTCCGAATCGCGCGAGGTCTCGTGCGGTCGTTGCGAACCCGAGTTTGTTGGCCTCTGGTGGGCTGATCTTCGCCTGCCGTCGTTCGATCCAGCGAGAATCGTTCATGCCCAGCGGCTTCGTCAGCCAGGCTCTGGTCAGCTCATTGGGAGTCATCTTTGCCGAGGCTGCAACGACGGTAACGCTCAAGCTGTAAGCGTTGCTGTTGTATCGCCATTTCGTCCCTGGCGGATCGGCATACTGAAGTCGATCTGTCAGACCGCTACTCATCGTGATCAGGTGCCGAATGGTGATGCGACTCTCCTGCTCCGTCGTCGCGTTGGACCAGCCTACTCCCAGATGCTGATGCACGGGATCGGAAACTTTGAGCAGCTGCTTCTCCTGAGCAATTCCGACCAGCAGACTGGCGACGCTTTTCTGCACCGAAGCGACGTCTTCGACGACCCGGCCTTGCGGATCCTGGCCGTGGATCATTCCGCGATAAGTTAGCGACGGCTTTTCAATCGGCGTGTACTTTTCCGAAAGAATCCGCCCACGATGCAGAATGACGACGTCTGACGATTTGCGAGACATTGCAAAGTCGACAGCCTGATCAAGAGCATCCGCATTCCAGCCGACGGCAGCGGGATCAACCTTCTCCCAGACCTTTGCCGTTGGGAAGTACAGCTCAGTTTTGTCTGCCAGCGCAGGCCCGAGTCCGAGCGTGGCGATCAGTACTGCAAACACAAATGTGGCAAGCTTGCCGCGTCGAGACACTGGCCGTTCCTCAGACTTTAGAACTCAGAGTCGCTACAGGCTCTCGTCTGCCACTGGCTTTGCCAGTGCGAAAACACGTGTCGCCGACGCTTCGAACAGGCACTGGCAGAGCCAGTGGCACACAAGTTACCAGCGAAGCCGGAACAGAAATCGTCAGGCCTTCGGAGTCAGGCCGAAGACTCGGTCCATGTTAGCAGAGACTTCTTTGAGCCGCTCAAGATCGCCGCCGCCGACTTCGGCGGCAGCCCAGCCAGTGTACTGGATTTCGGCTAATGCTTTTCGGACGTCGGCCCAGTCCAGATCGCCTTCTCCGATTTTGGTGAATTTGTTCTGTGCTCGAGAGAAGCCTTTCAGGTCGAGCTTCACAATTCTCTTGTCGAGTTGACGGATCCAGTCGCCCATGCTGCCGTATTTCCAGTGGTTGCCAATGTCGAACTGCATGCCGACCCACGGAGAATGGAACTCGTCGACGTACTTCACAAACTTGTCAGCCGTTTGCGTGTGGTTGCCGTCGTCGTCGTAGCAGAACTGGTTCCAGACGTTTTCGATGGCAATGTGAATGCCGAGTTCTGCCGCCAGCGGAATCGCCTTCGAAATGTTCTCGACCGACCGCTTCCAGATTTCTTCTTCCGGACCATCGCTGCCGCGGCCAACGACCAGCAGAACTGAGTTTCCGCCAACCGCGTGCGTCTGCCGCAGAGCTTCCTTCAGACTTTCCAGAGCCTTCGCCCGGGTTGCATCGTCAGCGTCCGTGTGCCGAACTCCCCAGTGCCCGGCATTGACCGTGCCGTCAACCGGCAGCCCGGTCGCTTTGATGGCCGCTCGAACTTCTTCGATGTTGATCGTCGGAGCGTTCAACTCGATCCCGTCGAAACCGGCTTCCTTCGCAATCGCAAACTTCTTTTCCAGAGTCTTACCGGCTCCAACCATCCCAATCTTGAGCGTCTTGTACAGCCGCCCGTTGAGATACCCGTCAGAACTCTCCTCAGCCCCACGAGCCAGCAACGGACTCGAAACAGCCGCCGCCGATGCCAACTGCACAAACTGACGACGAGAAAGCAAACTGGTATCGCGCATGGTCAACTCCCTGGTGAATGGTCGAGTTTTTGAAAGCCACTTGGTCACGTGTGCCACTGGTTATTGACGTGTGCCACTGGCTCTGCCAGTGCTACGGTTGGCCCATTTTGAAAGCACTGGCTGAGCCAGTGGCACACGTTCATTCTTAGCTGTTGATCGCTCCCGATTCTCAATTCAATACCGAGCGGTGAGTGTAGTCACTCAAGTTCAGTCTTGAACATTGTCCGACTCAACAGAAGCAGCCTTGTCATCAGCCGAGGCCGGTCGCCAAAGCGGAATGCGATAGCCTTCGAATCGACCACGTGAGTCGTCTAACCGGTCCCAGGACGCTTGCTCATCTCTCTCGGGCGGTGCGACGCGATGCCCATCGTCGAAACCGTCTTCACCTAAGCCGTATACGACGGAAAAATTTTCGGCAGCCCGATAAATGATGTTTCCAGAACTGGAATGTAAAGGATCGGCGAACAATGCCTTTGCGCATGACTCTGGAAATTCGGCAAGTGATGAAGGAAACCTGGCATGCTTACGGACGTAGTATTCAATTGACAAGACTGCAATCATGGTGCTTTCGAATGTTCTCTCAAGATTCAATGCGTAGATCGAATGGCTCATCCAGGGGAGTCCGCCGCCACCGACTGTGGTGACCGACACTCTGGAAAGGAGATGTTGCAGGTCAACTCCGCTAATGGTTTTTCCTGGTACGGCAGGAATGTCAAATATTCGAGCATCTCCTGCGATCAGCTTGGGGCGGGCGGAGGGTGTCAAGTCAATCCCTGCTACCTGATTCGCAAGATGTAGATCGAGCAGTGTCAGAGAAAACTCGGGCTCACCCAGCACAAAAATCAGTCCAGAGTCGATAGCGGGAAGGTTCGTGAAAATTCGTAGACGCGGTCCCGAATCCCGAAGAAAATCCTGTTCGGCCAGGTACTCGTGTTTCAGCGTCTCGGAATAGAGCGGGGTCATCGATGCAAACTCGTCAGGCAGGATCGCGATCGCATGTTCAAGGTCTCTTGCGGTTGTGTTCGCGTGGTGTGCCCATGACAGAAGCCCCGTACATACGAGCGGGAGAATAGCGATGCCGGTGTGACGTTCGATGGTTGGGCCATTCTGGCCGACGTGACGACTAAACCGGAATGCAGCGTGCAGAATTTTCCACGCTTCAGCGGTGTTTCCATCGTGCAGATTTCGGCCAGCTCTTAACATTGCAACTCGGATGAGTGATCTCGCCGTATCGGTGTAATCGATTGCGGAGTAACTCAAATCGCGTCGCGGCATGAACATCGCGCCCGGTTTGGCTGTTCCATCCAACCAGGCATGGAATGCACGATCGTTTGACTTGATCCATGCAGGAAACGCCGGCGGTACGTCATTCCACTTGCCTTTGAGCAGTTCCTTATACGACTCCCAGTCATTGTTCTTCCCGCGGAATTCTACGAACAGGTCGAATGCTTCTCGGTACTCGACGAACGCATTGTCATCGTCAGGAATCGTCACGCTGCAGAATGCTTCGATGTCGAAAGGCTCGTCGATTTGCGGGAGGCTTGAGATTCGCCAGTTTCGAATCGCGAGCGGGATACTGACCAGGACGATCAGAATTGCGAGTGGGATGCCGACTTTTGGTTTGAAAAGGATGAGCCATTTCGGCAGACGACGGTCGGTGGGGAGAACTGGCGATGCGTCAGAATACGGATGGGAACTGGCGCTGGCCGGCGAGTCTTCTGCGGGATGTCCTGGTGGAATGCTCATCAGGTTGCGTTCCTGGCTCCGAGAGGCCGTGAATTTTTCCGTAGGGTGTGACAAGCGGAGCGAATCCCAATCTGGTGAGCTGGCGCGGGCAGGCACTGGAGTTCGTTCGCGTTCACTTAGTTCTGAGATCTCCGCGACGGCACACCACCAGATTTCAACCGGCCCGCTTGTCACACGCTACGAGTGAAAAACTGACAGGCTCCGAGAGTTGGCGGCTTCACAACGGCTAAACGTACAGCGTTTTCCGGCGGTGTAAACTGATGGCAAACCCGCAGAACCGTTAATTGTGGTTTCGTGGTCGTGCCGAAGGGACTTCTCTCATCAGGATTGACAACGATCGCCTCAGAGTGAGCCAGGATGAAACTGGTGCTTGCAGTGTGGCTTGTCCGAAAGCTGAAGCCTGCGAGTGGTGGCTGGGTTACGTTCTCGAAGTTGGCTTTGTTTCATGCTTGCTGGTTTGTTGCGTCGAGCTGTTCGGTCTGGGATGCAGTATGTGCCGGATGGGCAGATTGCGGCTCAGCAGGCTGTGCTGAATGCTCTGGATTTTTCGCCGGAGACGGTTCTGCGTGCGACGGCAAATGGTTTCTTTCCGATGGCGAATGAGTCGGGAAAGATTGAGTGGCGATGCCCGGCGAAGCGAGCGGTGATTCCAGTCGGCGACTTTCACGTTGGCAAGAGTCTGAAACGTCTCGTTCGCAGTGGTCGGTTTGAGATTCGGATCGACTCGGCTTTTGACGACGTGATCGCCGCGTGTGCCGATCGGTCGGAAACCTGGATCACTCCGCAGCTGGCCGACGTTTACAAAGAGCTGTTTCGAATGGGGCAGGCTCGAAGTGTCGAAGCCTGGCAGAATGGCGAGCTGGTCGGCGGTGTCTACGGACTGTGCATCGGTCGATACTTTGTTTCGGAAAGTCAGTTCCACCGTGTGAATCATGCGGGAAAAGTTTGCTTTGCGACGCTGTTTGAAATTCTGCGTGCGAACAATTTTCTGCTCCACGATGTGCAATATCCGAGCGGTTTTCTCAGCCAGTTCGGGACAGTCGATATGGACCGGGCCGAGTTTCAACGGAAGCTTTCAGTGGCTCTCGTTCAGCCGACTCGGTTTGAGCTTCCGTCGACGACGATCGAACGCGTGATTGACCAGTTGCCAGACGTGAGCGAAAGGTCGAGTGGCCGCCGTCGAGAAGCAGAATTCGCGACTCGCTGATTCTTCTTATAAATTTCAGAAAAGTCTGTCGGGCTGCGGTTGGCGACAGCGAGTTCCTCTTCAGAACGCCCGGGCAGGTTTGTTGGCTCCGGGATCAGAATCACTCTGACTGTTGAGGTGCCCTCATGCTTCGTCCCTGGAATCACATCCGCAAAACTCGTGCAGCAAACCGTCGAAAAAGAAACAGTACGTCGATTTTCACTGCGGCGACCGAATCGCTGGAGACTCGTCAGCTTCTAGCGGCGACCCCAATCGCGGGGCTCAGTGATGAGTTTGATGACGCTTCGACGACAGCTCAGTGGCAGCGTATCAATGAGGTCGAAGGCTGGAACGCCGATCAGCTCAATGTCTACGACATCGACGCGACTCAGCCTGGTCGAATGGTTCAGCAACCGAACACGGCAGTCTGGTATCAGAATTACCGTGGCCCGATGGCGTTTCAGACGGTTACCGGCGATTTCTCGTTTACAACTCAGATTCACATTTCCGACCGCGATGATGTCGGCGGTAGCGATGCCAACGATGTGCCGGGCGATTCGCTGTACTCATTGGCCGGAGCGATGCTGCGCACGCCTCGCGACATCATCGATCCGTCGGTCGATTGGGCTCCGGGGAGCATGGCCGACGATGGAACGAACAATGGCGAGAATTACATTTTTCTTTCCGCCGGTTACGGAGCCGGTAATCCCGACGAGTTTGCTTTGGAAGTCAAGACCACTCGTAACAGCGATTCGCAACTGGAGCTGACGACGCTCGGACCCGACGCGAACACGGTCAATGTTCAGCTTTCTCGAATTGGCGATTCAGTTATCGCGCTCTATCAGTTGCCTGGCCAGGAGTGGCAGGTGCATCGCCGATACTCGCGACCGGACATGCCCGAAACCATGCAGGTCGGGCTGGTCACGTACACTGACTGGGAGAAGGCCAGCGATTTCGATCCGTTCATTCAGAACAGCTCGGTGCTGGTTCCGGGAATTGCCGGTGACCCAACTCCGGGTGAGGCGTTCAACCCGGATCTGACCGCCGGTTTTGAGTACGCTCGCTACGCTCTTCCGGATGTTCCTGAAGCGTTGGTCGGATCTAACCTGACCGATCCCAATGCCGTGTCCGATGCTGAATTGCTCAGCTTTCTCGGCGACAACACAAACATCATTGACGACGGCGAAGGCGGTGGCGGAGAAACCGTTCCAACTGCTGTTCCGATTCCTGGCCTGAGCGATGAGTTCAACGATGCGACATCGATTACCGACTGGCTCCGTCTGAATGAGACCGAAGGCTGGAACGCGGATCAGCTTCAAACTTTTGACATCGATCAGACGCAGGACGGCCACCTGACGATGGTGCCACACACGACGGTCTGGTTCGAAAACTATCGAGGCCCGCTTGCTTACAAGACGGTGTCCGGAGACTTCGCCTTCACAACGCTCGTGAACATCAATGATCGAGACGATGTTGGCGGCAGCGATGCTGACAGCGTTCCCGGTGATGGTGACTTCTCACTCGGCGGAGTCATGATTCGCACCCCACGTGACATCACCGACGCACTGAATGAGTGGACGCCGGGCAGTATGGCTGACGACGGGACGAACAATGGCGAGAACTTTGTGTTCCTGTCGCTGGGGTATGGCAATGAAGCTTATGCCAACGGTGAAAATCAGTTTTCGCTCGAAGTGAAGACAACTCGCAACAGTGCGTCAGACCTTGAACTGACAGCCCTCGGCTCGGATGCCAGCGTCGCAGAAGTTCAGATCGCTCGAATCGGCACCGACGTGTTTACCCTCTATCGATTGCCTGGTGAAGACTGGCAGGTGCATCGCCGCTTCAGCCGACCGGACATGCCCGAAACGCTTCAGGTCGGACTGGTCACGTACACCGACTGGGAAAAGGCGAACGACTTCGACCCGTTTTATCAGAACAGCAACGTGTTGACTCCAGACGGTTTTAACCCGACGCCGGGGCAAGCGTTCAATCCGGATCTGGTCGCCGGGTTTGACTACGCTCGATACGTCAGTTTGAGCGTGCCGGAATCGTTGTCCGGTATCGACCTGCTCAACGACGCGACTGATGAGCAGCTGCTGAGTTTTCTTGGTGCCCCCGCGAATCTGATTGAGGCCGTTGTCGAAGAGAACTCGGCGCCGACCATTTCGGAAATTGCTGACCAGGCGGTGCTTGTCGGAGAAAATCAACTTGTTGTTGATCTGGGAGCCAACGACGCCAACGGCGATTCTCTGAGCTTTGAGGTGGTGGTGTCCGGGTCGCTGGCCGGTGAGATCATGGCCGGGCACGATCTTCACACGATCGAAGGCGTTGGCGATTACGCTCTCAATTGGGGTGGTCAGAGCGAAAAATGGTTGCAGGGAAACAACGGCTGGTATTTTCTTCTGCCGGATGGTTCGCTGAACGAGTGGGGCGGAAGTTTCGAAAGCAGTACGCAGCTGGCTGCGTTTTCCGTCGATGTCTACACCGATCCTCAGATTCTGTTGACCAGTACTTTGCCCGAAATTTCAACCGAAGTCGTAGACGGCCAGCTTGTCATCACTTCAGGTAATGAGACCGGAAGTCTTGAAATTGAAGTCACTGTTTCGGACGGCGTCGAGTCGGCCAGCACTTCATTTAACCTCGAAGTAACCAACATTGCTCCGGAAGTGAATATTGTCGACCAGAACGCAACTTCCGGCGTGCCATTGGAAATTGAACTGCCAGACCAGGATGCCGATGGGCAGGCCATTTTCTACAACGTTGAAGTAGTGGGAGATGAACTGTCCGTTCTGGACAACGAGCATGGTTTCTGGTCGGGCGGCAACTATTACGACAACTATCTCGGCCAGAACGAGCGCTGGATTCGCGACGCCGGCAATCAGTGGTTCTACCTCCTGTCAAACGGCGAGCTTCATCAATGGAACGACAGCTTCGACGCCAGTCCGTTAATCGCCAGCCTGGGCAGTGACGTCTACAACGATCCTTCGCTGCTGACCGATCCTCAGCCGGTGCCGGTCGCTGCGTCCATCGTGGACGGAGCTCTCATCATCACGCCGGCTGAAGACTACGTGGGCGAAGTTCAGATTCGAGTCTCCGCTTCGGACGGATTCAGTGAAACGTCGACCACGTTCCAGGTGAATGTTGTCGCGAATGCTGACGATGATGAATTTGAATCGGTTGACGATGTGTATGCTGACTGGGAGATGCTCGAAGTCTGAATTGAGTCTTGAGCAGGTCAAGCCCTGCCTGACGGAGTCGTCTCCACGTTTTGAATGCAGAGTCTGCTGAGGAAAATCGCAGAACGACGGAAGAATGTTCCGTCGCTCTGCGAGTCTTCGGCGAGCGCTGCGCTTGTCGTAGTGAGGCGACTGTGCAGAGGCTCCTGTGTAGAAACGGCGCACGATGGGATTCTGACGGAACCTTCGTCGGGCAAGGCCTGACCAGTGGTTGTGGCTATCGATACTCGCCGGTTCGAAGGTCTTTGAGTGAGTAAAACGTTTCGCGCCAGTTGACACCTCCCCGGCGAAGTACCAGGAAGGCTGACCGCCAGAACGCGAACAACACGCCAACGGCTCCGACGATCAGGCCGGGCACCACGGTCACCGAACCGCCGAAGGCAACAGACAATCGTCCAAACGTAAGGTGCAGCAGGATCAGAATGGCCAGAAACCCTGACGATGAATCAAGCGGAACAAGGATCGCCGTGACGAGCGGGGCAAAGAACACAGCCACGAAGAAGGCCGAGAACCCCAGCATTTTGACGAGCGAATAGCTCATCGAAGCGAAGGCGTTTTTCTCAAGCCCACGGATGACTCCCCACGCAGATGGTTGCCAGCGAACTCGGACGGCATCTTCGGCAATAAGGTAGTCAGCCGAGGCACGCTGTTTGAAAAGAAGCTTTCCGAGTTTCACGTCGTCAAGAATGTCGAGCCGGATTGGCTCGTGACCGCCTGCTGCGTCGTACGCTGAGCGACGGACAAGATTGAAAGCGCCGATTCCGTAGTAGGCACTGGGAAACCGGAGTCGTCGAAGCCACGGTTGCGTACCGAATGCGAAAAGCATTGCGAAGAACGATACCAGAACTCGCTCGGCCCAACCTTCAGTCTCCATTGATGGAAACAGACAGAAGTGATCGAGCTGTCGGTCGAGCGTGTATCGCATCGCAAGGCGAATGGCGTCTGGCGAAAACTGAATGTCGCCATCGGTGAAAAGCAGAAACTGACCGGAAGCCAGCTTCGCGGCCTGCGTCATCGCGTTCGTTTTGCCGAGCCAGCCGTCAGGAACCTGGTCGATCGTGACAAGGCGAAGTCGATCATCATGGGCGACGATGGACTCAGCGATCCCGGCAGTTCGGTCGGTCGAGCGATCATTCGCCAGGATGACTTCCATCGCCGGGTAATCAGAATCCAGCAGGGCAGTCAGTGTTTGACCAATGCGTTGCTCCTCGTCGCGAGCGGCGATCACAACAGACACCAGCGGCCAGTCTGTCGGCTCATTCAATTGCTGGGAAAACCGACGAAGCGTCCGACGCGGCATCAGCACCAGAGCCGGGCCAGCGTAGAACAACACGACAATAAACAACAACCAGCCCGTAAGTTCCACAGTCGCCGTTTCAAATATTCAGAGCGTCAAGAACTGCGAGGCTGATTGTCAGGCTATCGTTCAGCTCGGCAAGGTTAGCGATAGAATCGGAGCCCTGATTTCCTGCCAGAATATCGGTACCACCCTGGCCGTTGAGTGTGTCGTCACCGTCGCCTCCGAGAATTGAGTCGGCTCCGGAACCGCCAAGCGCGCGGTCGTCACCGTCACCCAGCAGGATGACGTCGTCGCCACTGTTCCCGTTGACGAAGTCGTCGCCATCGTCGGCGTTGATCAGGTCGCTGCCGGCTCCACCGACAACCACGTCATTGCCATCGCCTCCGCGAATGACGTCCTGTCCCGAGTCACCACGAATGTCGTCGTCACCGTCATCACCTTTGAGAGAATCATCGCCGCTGTGACCACGAATCCGATCGTTGCCCGTTCCGCCAGAAACAAAGTCATTTCCGGAACCGCCGAGCAGGGAGTCGTCGCCGGCATCGCCGTTCAGCACGTCATTGCCGCTGTTTCCATTGAGGAAGTCATTACCAAAACCACCTCGAAGGGTGTCATTGCCAACACTGCCGGTGAGATAGTCATTGTCAAAATTGCCGAGCAGGGAATCATCACCGGAGCCACCGTTTAACGTGTCGTTGCCAAAGCCGCCGTCGATGGTGTCATTGCCTGATTCTCCCATGGCAATGTCGTTTCCATTTCCCGTTTCAACGCGGTCGTCGCCTGCTCCGGCGTTGATAATGTCATCGCCGTCTCCACCTCGAATTGTGTCTCGGCTGGCGCTACCAGTGATCGTGTCGTCACCGATGCCACCGTCCATGATCAGGAAGACGCTGCCGAGAAGTGCTCCACTTGCCGACAGAGTATCGGTTCCGGCCTCGCCATTGATTTCGAGTACCATCGGGGCGACAGAGTTGACGTTGCCGACGGTCAGCGTGTCGTTACCAGCGTCGCCATTGATGACGACTCGTTCGACGTCGTTTTCGACGAGGACCGTCCCTCCGCCTTCAGTCACGGTCAGCCGGCTTCCGCTTTGTCCAACGGTCACTGTGTCGTTGCTGGACTCTCCGCGAAGTTCAAGCACGTCACCACCAGCTCCTCCGGTAACAGTGTCCGATGCTCCACTCAGGCTTCTAATAATCAGGTCGTCGCCCAATCCGCCGTTGACGATGTCCGAGCCGCCCTGACCGTCGAGAGTGTCTGCTCCTGCGTCTCCGTTTAGAATATCGACGCCGGATCCACCCAGGATGTTGTCGTCGCCGTTTCCACCATTCAGGGTGTCGTTGTCGCCGCCACCATTGATGAAGTCGTTGCCTGACGCGAGTCCCAGTGAATCGTCACCGTTAATCAGGTCGTTGCCAGTGTCGCCGAGCAGTGAATCGTCATCTGCACCTCCGTTGATGGTGTCCGCTCCAGACTGACCATTGATCGTGTCCTGGCCGGCGTCTCCGTCGAGCGAATCATTGCCGCCGCCACCGATAATATTGTCGTTGCCGCCGCCTCCGAAGATCGTGTCGTCATCAGCGCCTCCGTTCAGCGTGTCGTTCCCTGATGTCAGCCCAAAAGCATCGTCGCCGCGGAGAACGTCGTCATTCGTTCCTCCGTTCAGATTGTCGTCGCCATCACCGCCTTCAAGTGTGTCCCGACCGCTTTGACCAGAAAGGGTATCGTTACCAGCGTCGCCCTGCATGAGGTCGTGATCACCGCCGCCGATAATCGCATCGTCGCCGTCGCCACCGATTAACACATCGCTGTTGGCTTCGCCGTTGATGGTGTCATTGCCGCCTTGACCCAGGATCGTGTCCTCACCGGATCCTCCGTTCAGTGAGTCATTGCCGGTGTCTGTGAAACCGGTCGCGTCACCTTCGATGAAGTCCGCACCATTACCGCCGGTGATTGTGTCGTTTCCGTCGCCGCCAGCGAGGGTGTCGTTTCCGTCGCCGCCATCAATGCGGTCGTTGCCTCCGCCTCGAAGAATGTTGTCGTTCCCGTTGCCGCCATTGAGCGTGTCGTTGCCCAGCCCACCGTCGATTACGTCATTGCCATCACCGCCGTCGACACGGTTGTTGCCCGTTCCGGCGGTGATAGTGTCGTTACCATCTTCGCCGCGCAGTGTGTCATTGAGATTTGCCGTGCCAATGATGATGTCATCGCCATCGCCGCCGTCGACAGTCACGCCGGTCAGCGAAGGAAAGAATGCGGAACTCACGCCGGAAAGATTGACAACGTTGTCGCCAGAGCCAGCGTCAATCAGCAGGCGGGAGATCTGACTGGTCAGCACCGACCCGACCGATGAAACGGGAACACCGTTACCCAGAACCTGCACGAATGAGAAATTCGCGGGATCTGGCCGAACGGTGATGCTGTCGTTAGCGGTGGCGAAGATGTCGAGTTCGCCGCCGAAGAACAGAGCGTTGACGGTAAGTAACGTTCTGTCTTCCAGTTTTTCAGAAACTGCGAGGCGCGAGATTGCGGCTGAGGGTGTTTGTCTGCTGGCGAGTGGAACTCGACGGTCTGAGCGAGGGCGAGTCCGGACAGTTTTCTTCCACCAGAATGCAGACAACATCATCAATATCCCCAATAGCTGATTTTGGGCCGCTGGGTTCCAGCAGCTATAAAACCCATCTCACCGAAATCGCTCCGGATGTTCAACCGGAAGGACGTGGACTTGACGGGGTGAATCGCAAATCGTCGAAATTCTCAACACCGCCTGTTGCACTGATTTTCTCAGTCAGCAACGACGGCAACTGACAGCTCGTCACGAGCTGCGTTTACTCCTTTAGTATGGATGCAGCGAAACCTCGAAAGTTCCCGGTTTGACCCGTACGACTGAATAATTGCCGCAGAAAACGGGGGGCGTGCTACGAAAAGAGCCCGCTCTGAAGAGTTCAGAGCGGGCCCATGCGAGCAGCATCGTACTCGGTGATCGACCTGGCGATAGCCTATTTCAGACCGGAAATCTTCAGAATCTGACCAGCAGGCTTGTCACTGCCTTCTGCGACCGTACCAAAGACGGCGACATAGGCGTTTCCGTCAGCGTCGAATGCGATACCTGTTGGCTTGTCGAGCGAAAGCAGTTTCTTTGTCTTTGCTTCGGTGGCGTCTTTCTTGCCGAGCGAAACTGAGAACAGGCCACCTTCCTTTGCGTCGACCCATGAGAAGTCCGTGGCGTAGAGACTGCCAGCAGGGCTCCAGGCCAGGCCGGCGACATCGTTCAGGCCAGTTGTCAGATTCCGCTGCATCTTGCCGTTGGGCGAGTAGATCGTCACAAGGCTGTCGCCTGGAACGGTCACTTCACCAATCTGACCAACCAGAACACCTTTGCCGGCCTTCGTTGTGGTGATTGGGCCGGGAGCGTCAACTTCAGTTGCTTCCTTGGTCGCGATCGTCAGTTTGAGCTTCCCGACTTTTCCTTCTTTCACAACAGCTTTAGCAACCCAGCCTTTGGTGTCGTCGCCATTGCACGTGACGAAGATACCTGTCGGAGTCGCAACGACCCCGTAGAAGTTGCCTTCACCCTTGATTGTCTGGTCACTGGCTGGAATCGGACCGAGCGTCTGAGCGGCCTTGCTTTCCATTTGTGGTGAGGCAGCCGGTTCGTCTCCGACTTTGAAGATTCGGACCAGTTCTTCGCCATCGACGCGGCTTCCGCCACCGACAACCAGAGTGTTCTGATCGAGAAACGACAGACCCAGTGGTCCGATCGCATACTTGGGCCCCTTTCCGTAAACGTCAGTCGGATCCGGGTAACCGGTGACTTCTGCTGTCAGCTTGCCTGACTTCGGGTCCAGGCGATGGATACCGGTGTGGCTGGCGATGAAGACGTGCCCGGTTCCTGGTTGAACGGCGACCCCCGACGGGTTGTCGAGTCCGTCGGCGACAACTTTGGATTCCGGCCCCGCAGCCTGTGCCGCGACACTCATTGCAGTGGCAATCGCGAGGCTGCCGAACAGAGCGGCAAATCGATTCTTGAGCATGGTGATTTCTTTCTTCAGGAGGGAACAGGGTGGGCACTGCCCACCACGCTTAATTTCTGGTGGGCACTGCCCACCCTGCAGTTTTAAGTTCAATGAGTTTCGAACAGGAGCGCGATGTCGTTACTCGGGCAGTTTCGGAGCTTTGTGATCCGGATAGTCCGGGCTGGCCAGTCCCTCTTTCATGAAGGTGACCAGGTCGGCCTTATCCTGATCATTCAGGCGAAGTTCAAAGATTTCCTCATCAAGCCACTCGTTCGCAATCCCGCCTTTGGCGTAATGGTCAACAACTTCTTCCAGGGTCTTCAGGCTTCCGTCGTGCATGTACGGAGCTGTACGAGCGATCTCTCGCAGTGTCGGAGTTTTGAACGCTCCGGTGTCTCCGGCCAGTTTGCTGACAGCGACGCGTCCCTTGTCCGGTTCTTTCACATCCATGCCGATGCCGATGTTGTGGTACGAGTTATCCTCGAAATTCGAGCCTGAATGACAGGCGGCGCAGTTGGCTTTTCCGAAGAACAGTTTGCGGCCTCGCTCGGCTGCTTCTGAGAGTGCCGATTTGTCACCGGCTTTGTACCTGTCAAACGGAGCGTTGCCGGACAGAACGGTACGTTCGTAAGCGGCGATGGCTTTGGCAATTCCGTCGGGGTTTGCATCTGTGCCGAAGACTTTTTGAAACTGAGATTTGTAACCAGAAATTTTGTTCAAACGATCGACGGCGTCTTCAATCGACAGTGCCATTTCGATTGGATTGGCAATCGGTCCCAATGCCTGCTCCTCTAGTGAAGCTGCACGACCATCCCAGAACTGTTGCCGGTAGTAAGCCGAATTGATCACGCTCGGAGCACTCCGACCGCCTTTGGCCCCGCCGACTCCAGTGGCGAATCGTTCGCCATTACTGAAGCCCAGTTCCGGAGCGTGGCAGCTTGCACACGACACCGTATTGTCTTTCGAAAGTCGCTTGTCGAAATAAAGCTGCTTGCCCAGTGCAATTTTTTCAGCCGTTTGCGGATTGTCTTTCGGGACTGGTACGGGCTTGAGTCCCAGCGGCACGTCATCGGCTGCCCCAGCCAGTCCTGAAATACTCGTCATTGCCAACACGATGCAGGGCAGGCAGGTCCGTCGAACGCTTCGGAACACTGTCGTTGTCAAAAGATCTTTGAAGTTCATCATCGGTTTCTTCTTGATCGAGAGGTGGGCAGAGTGAGTCGGGATGTCCAGGGAATCGGGTAGACACAACCAACGGGTGGAACAGAGTCTGCCGAGCCTGAATTTCGAGGCTGACAACACTGCGAATGAACGGGCAGGCAGAGCGAAGGTCGCTGTCGAACCAGTCCGAGGATGGAACGTCGTGTATCGAAAAATCCGAGTAGCTGTGCGATTCGCATCAAAGGTGATTGCACGGAACGCCATCGTGCTACAGCACTTTTGGGAGCCCCGGCAAGCAAGGCAACAAGACCATGACTTTATCGGTCGGTCGATAATCATCGCAAGCGACTGAGGACTGGCGTGCGTCACTTCCGAAATCAGAGTCGGGTGACGAGAATTCGGCAACACCAATCAAAGACTGATCGAGGCGCACGATTTCAAGAGTTGATCATGGGAACGTCCGTGTCCGGGAAAACGTTGAGCCGATTTCTGCAGCGGCGAAGCAATCTTGCTCTGTGCTTCTTCCTGCTCTCGGTGGCAACGTTGAGCGTGTCAATAAGCGGTGCCTGGTTGATGATCCAGACAGATTCACTGACGCAGCCAGAAGGTCACTTTCGATTTCCACCCGCCTTCGCTGTCAGCACGGTGCTGCTGATCCTGGGCAGTCTGAGCTTGCAGACGGCCAGCTTTCACATCCGGTGCGAACGGCAGCGTCTGTTCCGACGACAGATGCTGCAATCTCTGATGATCGGAATTGCCTTCGTCATATTTCAGACGCAGGGGCTTTCCCGCCTGCTGCCACAACAGAAGGCGGCTCAGGAAATTGGACTTCGTGATGGAGCATTCGCGTTTGCTCTCATGCACGGAGTCCACTTTATTGTCGCTTTGCTCTTCGTCGTGTTTGTGTTTCTGCAGGGGCTGGCGAACCGTTATGACCACGAGTATTCCTGGGGCGTCACATTCTGTGCCTGGTTCTGGCATGCTCTGGGAATTATCTGGCTGGTGATTGTGTCCGGTTTCGTGATCGCCGCTTTTGCTCCGGTTTGAGGCATGGCCGGAATTTCGCACACTCTCTGTCTGAACACATTCTCTGTCTGAAACGTGAAGCACTGGCAAAGCGGAAGTGCCGACACGTCTTGCAGCGGAACGGCCTGTCGCACTATATCGCCGCAGAGTTTTCCTGTTTTCGTTCTGAAATCGACCGGTTTTCTGTTTCCCGTCCGTCGGGTTTGTGGAGTTGTTCATGTTCGGTTTGTTCTCGCCACGATGTCCGCTGGAAATTGGAATCAAAGCCTGGATCGAGCGGCGGTTTCGTGATCTGGCTGCCGGGATCGGTGGTGAACGAATTCGGCAGGCAAAGATACTGACTCCTGGCGATGCGGACGTGCCGCAGATGGGCTCGGGAAGTGACCAGGAACTGGCGGCGATGTTTGCTCAGGTTTGTTACCTGATGGACATCTCTCATGAAGGCTTTCAACTGGCAACGACCGAGGATGCCAGTCTGGGCGGCGCATCCGGAGCGTACCTTGGTCCGGAGCGGACCGGCGAAGGGGCTCGCATTATCCTGGCAAAATCGCTGCCGCAGGATCCTCATCGACTGCTGGCGACTTCGGCTTATCTGATAAGTCACGAGATCGTGCGTCAGAAGTTTCCAGAAATCGCGAGGTCGCAGGATGTGTCCTGGGCGATTGATCTGGTTCCGGCCTGCTATGGGCTGGGAGTCTTCGCGGCAAACTCACTGCGACGCGGCGGAGTCGGTGGTTGTGGCTCGGGTGGATGCAGCAGTTGCGGGCCGGACGAGACGGCAACAAAGGGAGTACTCACACCAACGAATTACGGACACGTGCTCGCTCTGCTCGCCTGGGTTCGCAACGAAGAAGCTCCGGCATGGGCCGAAGTGGTCGATCGCGAGGTCGCTCACACGATGAAGCCGAGTCTGAAGTTCCTGACAAAGACGGGTGACTGCGCTTTTAATAAGGCTGACTTTGGTTTGATTCTGGAGAATCGATCTGTGGGCGACTTTCGAGCGATTCTGAGTTCGTCACTGAAGACCCAGCAGTTCGACGTGTTGCGTGAGTTGGTTCGCCGATCGGACGCTGCTGAAGAACTGGCTTCCGACATTGAACCGTTCTTACGGGACCGGGAAGCCAGCGTGCGTCGACAGGCGGCGGCCGCTTTAAGCTCCGTGCCAAGGCTGACGTCAGACACGTTCCTGGAAATGCTGCGTCTGATGGATGATTCTGAAGGGGCTGTTCGAGGCTCATTGACCTACGCACTTCGACCGGGCTGTGGTGAAGAACAGTTGGCTCTGGAAGCACTCATGAAACTGATCAACGATCCGCACCTGACGACTGCCGGCCAGGCAGCGGTTGCTCTTTCGCAGTTCGACGACCTTCCAAACGGCACGCTGGACGCCGGCTTGAAGCTGCTTCGTCGAGGCGTCGCCAAGCTGAACGACGATGTGGTCAGCGTCGCTCTGGATCTGCTGAAACTGCTGACCGACGACGTCGAGTCACTCGTCGCTGCGAGGTTCAACGACGACGACGATGTCCTGCACATAGTCAACGGTCACCTGCATCCGGATGCCGAACCAGGTGAGTCGCTCAGCCTGCCAATTGCCGTTCCACCTTCAGTTTAGGGAATTGAAATTCGAATTCTTACGCAAAGGCGATAAGACGCAAAGAAACCAAGGGCGTCTCTTTGTGTCTTAGTGTGCAATCAATGGGTCTGTGAAATTCCGATCCTTTTCCTTTATTTGTAGGACGTGTACTAAGACGCTGTGCAACGAGCTGTGGATCGTCAGAGACGATGGATTGGCAAATGAGTACCAAACTTCTGATTGTTGGATTTGGATGTTTGGGGCTTGGACTTCTGTTTGGCATCGGGTGGTTCTTTTTCGCGAAAAATCCAATGGATGGCCTTGGGTTCATCGCGGCGTCGCTATTGTCTATTGCCGGGAGTGGCTTGATCCTTCTTGGTGCCGTCAGTAGCAGAATGCGCTAATGCAGTTGCGCAGGGCACGTCTTGGCTCACTGCAGACGTCATGCCGCTTTTCGGCTCGGTTCCGCTGAGGCAATGCTCGTGTCTTGAGTTGAGCAGTCTTGCGGTTCGATCGCCAGCGCCAGATTTAACGTGGCCATTCGCATGATTCGACCGGTGATCATGGCGATGGCTGCTCCTTCCAACCCGTAGGCCGGGATCAGAAGCCAGCAGCAGATTGCTGATGTCGCTACGGAGAGTCCGCAGGCGGGAGCGAGCGGAGCAATTCGGCGGGCGGCGACGAGTGACATGTCGACAATGCCGTTCTGAAGATCCAGCGCGACTGACACGACAACCAGCGTCAGCACCGTCTGGTATGCCAGCAGGTCGGGGCGAACTAAGGCCAGCAGCGGGCCGCCGACCAGCATCGTGAAACCGACTCCGGCGACGCCGAGAGCCAGGTAAAACAGTTGCAGTTTTCGGACGAAGCTCTGGAATGGTTGGACTTCGTCGACCGAGGCCAGGCGTCCGAGTTTGGCAGAGACAGACTGGTTCAACGCCTTACCGACCATTGACCCGGCGGCGGCTCCGGAAGCGATGGGGCCGAAGACGCCGACGGCACTCAGGCTGCCCATTCCGGAGACGAAATACCTGGTCACATGAGTGTCCAGTGAAACAAGCATCACCTTGAAGGCAAGCGGCAGGCTGCGGGTTGTCAGCTTTGTCAGTCGCGCAGCTTCGACAGTTCGCAGACTGACGAGTGAAATTTCTTCCGAGCCATGCTGGCTGGCAAGTCGCCGACCAAGTGGCAAGTCGTAAAATGTCAGGACCAGGAAGCGTGTCATCGCTTCGGCAAAGACTGCGGCGATCAGACTTCTGGTTGCTAGAAACGTTGCTCCGAGCACCACCGACGAAAGAATTCCTTTAAGGACGATCGAGTGAGCGACTCGGTCCATGCGCTCGGATTGCTGCATCAGCCCGTTGAACGTATCGCCGATCAGCAGGAAGAATCGTCCGAGACCGACGGCAGTAATGACGGCGAGTGTGTCACCTCGATATCCCAGCGCGAGAGCGATCACCGGCACAAGTGACAGCGCGAGGCAGCCGCAGATCAAACGCAGGCCGAGGTACTCAATAAACCGTACCTCGCCGTTACTGTCGGTGGCCTGGAGCGTCCGCAGGTCAAGGCCGGCAAACATGAAGATGGGGGCAGAAATTGCCAGAGCAATGATGTACTGCCCGGTTGCTTCGTCGCCCGCCTGGTTCAACAGCAAGGCCATCAGACCTAGCTGACAGACTGCGACGAGAACGTTGCTCAGAAATGTCCACGCGAAATTCACCTTCAGAGAAAGCGGAGACAGCCGGCGCGGTTGCTTCCTGATAGGCGATTGCTTGGTTGAATCGAGCATGTGCAGATGCAATTGTTTCTTTGTTAAGCGTGAACTGACTTAAGAATCGCAGAGGGGGCAGAGTGGAAGTCGCGTAGTTCGCAACCAGCAAAGAGTCTCTTCAGTTGCCTCTGTGTTTACTCTCCAGCGTGCTCTGCGATTAGTACCGTCAGAGATAGAGGCATCCTGGCAGCTCAAAGTCGAGGCGTTATAGTGCTGGCTCGATTTGCGTCACAAGATCAGATGTGGCCACGCTTTGCCGTCGATTGAACTCAGGAGATGCAACGTGATCCGGATTCGTTCTGCACTGCAAACAGTACACTGGTGCGTCTCGCATGTTTTATTCCGAGCGGTCGGTCGAACCCGTTGCGGTCGGTACCGCTCGGCGTCGATGTTTCTACTGGTAATTTTGATGCTGGTGGTCTTTGTGCGACCATCGTTCGCCGCCGACGATCGCCCGAACATTCTTGTCATTTACACCGACGACCATTCGCACCGATCGGTCAGCTGCTACCCGGAAGCCTGGAAGTGGGTCAAGACTCCAAACATCGATCGCCTGGCCGCTCGCGGAGTCCGGTTTGCTCATGCTTTTATCGGGACGTGGTGCATGCCGAGTCGCGCGACGCTGCTGACCGGGCATCATCAGTTCGGCGTCGAGTCGATGCGGATGGAAGGTGAGTATCCCGGCAGCGAGTACGATCCTGAAAAGGCACCCTTCTGGCCAAAGACGTTCCGCGAAAACGGTTACACCACCTGCCAGCTCGGCAAGTGGCATACGGGGACTGACACGGGAGCGAATCGCGACTGGGACTTTCAGAAGGTCTGGAACCGGCCTCGCTACCCGGAGAATTCGGGGCACTACTTCTATGACCAGTTGATCGAGACCAACGGCGGCGAGCCGGAGCTTGTCAAAGGGTACTCGACGGACAATTACACCAACTGGGCCGAAGATTTCATTCGCGGCGAGAACCGCGACCCTGACAAACCCTGGTACCTGTGGGTCTGTTACGGAGCCGTCCACGGGCCGTTTACTCCGCCGCATCGTTATCGGGATGCGTATCCCGATGCGCAGGTTCCGATCCCAAAGGACATTTTCCCGCCGCGCCCCGGCAAACCGGCTTATATGCAGAAGATCGATTTCTGGGAGCTGGGGTCTGACGGCCAGCCTCAAATGAAGGGCGGTCGCTTTGGAGGCCGGACCGTCGCCAACGCAACGAGCATTCACGGCAACTCACTGAACGGCTGGGTCAGGCAGTATCACCAGGGAGTGCTCGCGCTGGACGACGCGGTCGGTCGGCTGGTCTCCGCTTTGGAAGAATCAGGCGAGTACGACAACACGCTGATCGTCTTCACGTCCGACCAGGGGTTTGCCTGGGGACAGCACGGCTTCAAGACGAAGCTCGCGCCGTACGACGCCAACATCCGCTCACCGTTGATCGTCTCCATGCCGAGCAGACTTCCGGAAGGAAAAGTGTGCGAGCATCCGGTCTCGGGCGTGGACCTGGTTCCAACGTTCTTTTCGTTTGCCGGTCTGGAGATGCCGTGGAAGATGCATGGACACGACCTGACGCCGCTGCTGAAGGATCCGAAACACGACTGGAAACATCCTTCGATGACAACCTTCACCGGTCGCGCTTACGGCTCCGACACCCACACGATTCCCACTGACAAAGCGATCTCCGAGCTGAACGGAATTCCCTGGTACGTGATGATTCGCAAAGGCCAGTACAAGTACATCCGCACGCTCGTCGAAAACGAAATCGAAGAGCTGTACGACATCTCCGCCGACCCTGACGAACTGATCAACCTGGCCCTCGCAGCGAAACATCAGGATAGGCTGAAGAGGCTGCGCGCCGAGACCGTCGCCGAGATGACCCGCACTGGCTGGAAGCTGGTTGACAACCTTCCGAGTGTCCGCCAGCTTGAATTCCAGGGCGACTGAGCCGTCAGTGCGGAATCGGTTCGAAGGCGTCTGTCAGTTTTTCTCGGCGATAAGCATCGTGCGAACGTAGCGGTGACAGTCGATGCAGCTCAGCGTGACATCGAACCAGGAAAGGGCGGCACGATCGATGGAGTTGCCCTTGGATGCGACGATCAGTTTGTCAACGGCGCTGCGGAAATCTTCGCTGTGATTTCGATACATGATGTCGTTGGAAACTCGCCAGTGTTCTGCATCGCTCATGTCCTTGAGCTTCTTCGCTGCCTTGTTAATCAGCTTGCCGTCTTCCATCAGCAGACCTTCCATGATGTCGTGCGAAGCCTCCATCTTCTGCCGCATGAATGTCGCCAGTGCCGGCTTGTCTTTTGACTCGGTATCCGACTGATTGTCGACGGCGTTCTTCTTTTCCGCTGCGTTCTGCCTTGCTGATTCCTTCGCCGGCGGAGCGGCATTCACACGTGACTCGTGCTGAGAGACGCACAGAAATCCACCAGCCGTTGCGAGCACCAGAACGCCGAGCACAACCTGAAAACGTTTTCGTCGAAGCGACATTGTCAATCTCCTGAAAGTGAGTGAAGAGCAAGACTTCTTCCCCACCTGGCAAATGTGGTGCCGCTCGTGCGAGGCCCTGATTCTGTACTCACAGAGCGCGCCATAACCAGCCGCAGCGCGACAATCCGCACATCGGCCGCTGATGGAGTTTTGCATTCGGTCGAAAATCGGCTGACACTTGTAACGACCTTCCTGGAACCGCCCCGTGCATTCATCGTCGCGGTTGGCCATGCGAGCGACCGACTCAGCCACGCAGCGCATAAGTCACCCGATGTTTGAATGTCGCCGGCAAATCTCGGCGAGCTTTTCTGCATCGGTGACGTAGGCTGGGGCTCGACCCAGCATTTTTAAGAACGGCTTAGCTGGGACACGTCCCTGCCTACGTCACTGGAAGGTCGTCTGCCTGTGTGCGGCCACAATCAGTCATTGTCGGCGCGCCGCAGAACCAGCACTGGGCATTCTGCGTGGCGGAGGACTCGTTCGGCGACGGAACCGAGCAGGATGCGCCGCAGGCCGTGGTGGCCATGGGACGGCATGACGATCAGACCGGCTTCAGCCTGTCTGGCATAGTCAGAAATCACCATTCCGGGGTTGCCGACCTCGACGAGTTCAGTCAGCCCGGTCAGCGCATGGCGTTCCAGGAACCCGTTCAGAAATTCGCCTGCACGTTTCTTCCTCGCTTCGTCGTCGAAATCTCCGAACAGGGCGGCTGGAGCCGTGTGTTCCATTTCATCCAGCACATGCAGGACATGGACGCTGGCGGGCTGTTCCACAAGTTCCATTGCCGTGCGAATGGCTTCGACGGACGGCTCAGAAAAGTCGGTTGGCACAACGATCGTCTTCCTCGGCAACCAGCTCATGGCTCGCTCCTTTCTCAGGTGCGTGATGGCGTATTCTCGAACTGACGAATCTCTTCGGGGGTTATGTTAAATCGCTCCAGCAGTCGATAAAGCTTACGGCGGTGGATGCCGAGTGATCTGGCCGCTTGCGCTTTGTTTCCCGAATTCTGCCGCAGGATGTTGATCACGTGTGCCCGTTCGAGATCTTCGAGCTTCTGACTACTGACTACGGTGGAAGGCGACATGGCAGTTCCTGACGTTTGCTCCTGAGGTTTCAGGATTTCGCTCGGCAGATCACTCAGTTCCACTCGCCCGTCATGTGCAAGAATTGTCGCCCGCTCAATGACGTTAATGAGTTGTCGAACGTTGCCTGGCCAGTGGTAGCCTTCGAGTGCCTGGCGAGCCTCGTCGCTGATTGACCAGTTGGATCCGAGAAAGTGATCGATCAGGAGCCGGACGTCGCCTGTTCGGTTTCGGAGTGGCGGCAGCTCGATCGTCAGGACGTTGATTCGATAATAAAGATCCTCGCGAAAGAGTCCTTCGGCAGCCATTTCCGAAAGGTCTCGGTTTGTGGCAGCGATCAGTCGCACGTCAACTCGGCGTTCCTTATGCGAGCCGACCCGGCGCAGCGATCCGTCTTCCAGAACCCGCAACAGTTTGGGTTGCAGACTCAGCGGCATTTCACCGATTTCGTCGATGAAGATCGTGCCGCCGTCTGCGACTTCGAAGAGTCCGGGATTGGTGGAGGTGGCTCCGGTGAACGAACCCTTCTCGTGGCCGAACAGTTCGCTTTCCACGAGCTGTTCTGGCAGGGCGGCGCAGTTGATCGTGACGAAGGGTTTGTCCGCTCTCAGGCTGCAGCTTTGCAGACCACGAGCAACGAGTTCTTTACCGGTTCCGCTTTCTCCCTGAATGAGAATGGCTTTGTCGGTTGGGCCGGCGCGATCGATCAGCCGATGCACCTGCTGCATCTGAGGTGAATCGCCGAGCATTCGGATTCTCGGGCGGCTTCGTTGGATGACGGCCTTGAGTTGTCGGTTTTCCTTCTTCAACTGACTGCGATCCCACGCCAGCTGGCAGCGTTTTTCCAGTTCAGGAAGCGGGAACGGTTTACTGAGGTAGTCACTGGCTCCGAGCTTCATCGCCTGAACGGCGGTGTCGACCGTTGCCTGGCCGGTCAGCATGATGATCTCGGTCTCGACGTTCTCGGACCGGATTCGTTCCAGCAGTTCGAGCCCTGACATTCCTGGCATGTTGAGGTCGACCACTGCCACGTCGAATTGCTTCTGCGAAAACTGAAACAATCCATCATGAGCATTGGGCGCCTCGGTCACGGTATGTCCTTTTCGAGACATCCACAGCGCGCAGGTCTCGCGAAACTCTTCGTCATCTTCGACGAGCAGAAGTTTCATGCTCCTGGAATCTGGCATCTGATCGGCCACGATGCTGGCCTCCGGTTCATGTTGGGCGTTAAGCGGTCGACACCGGTCGCAATCGGGAATTGAACAACGAGCGATGCCGAACGCGAAACATGTGCCAGTTGACGAGACGCAGAAGAACAAAGGCCAGTCTGTCTCGGTGTGTGACATTTTGTCACGCCGTGTGCCGGTCGGCGCGCAGAATGCGGCCATCTCATGACGACGGTGAAAGCAGGTTCGAGCGTTTGGTGCGGCGATACAGGAACTCAATCAAGGCAATCAGGCACAGAATCAGTATGACGCCGCCGAACCTCACAACGGGGTGGTGTTTATCGACGAACCGGTTGATCAGATCCGAGCCGTACCACATGACTCCGTTACCCAGCAGGCTGCCGAGCACAATGGCCAGGAAGATGCGAATTCGCTGCACGCCGAGCATGCGTCCAAAGATCGTTCCTCCGACGCTACCCATCGCCGCCAGCGGAATCGCGACGAACAGAACCAGGCCAGCAAATGTCGCCCGGCGAATCCAGGGTTGAGAACGAATCAGAAATCGTCCGTCGTCGACGAGCGAAGCGGCTCGTGAGCCGAACCAGGGGAGGCGAAACAGAAATCCCGCGTGAAAGATCAGTAGAATTCCGACCATCAGATCGAGATATGTGACCATCAGGAACAGCTGCCCTGATGAGAAACGGCCGGTCACTGATGCGACTTCCGGGTCGTGTCCGCCCAGAATAATAAACCGCCCAAACAGAAGCACACCAGTCAGTGCCGTTGTGAGCAGTCGCGTCGTGTAATCAGCTCCGGTGATGACATAGACACCCGAAAGAATTGCGACCGTTGTCAGCAACGGTCCAAGCAGAGTCGCCCACCAGATAAGTCGATGTTGTTGCCACAGCCGCTCTTCGGCCTGGTCGAGCGATTCAGCGAGCGCGGCAGACTCGACATCCGGAATGCGGGATTCGTCGGCGGTCGCGTGTTCGGAATCGGGCATTGAGTTTCCTGGTTCAATGTTTCAAGGCACGAAGCCCTTCAACGCAACACCCATGCCGAAAGCCAGGCGAAAGTTTCAGGTCTCGCCGCTTTGCAGAAACAACCACTCCGTGTGATGACAGAGGGAGAATCGATAACTACTTCACGAGAAGAATCGGGCATTTACAGAGCAGCGACACCTGATAACTGAGCGTTACGATACTGGCTGCCGGATTTCGATCGGCCAACGGGTGCGAACTCATGACGACCAGGTCGGTCGGGTGGTCAATGCTGAACCCGACAATTTCCGAGATGCGTTTACCAAACCGAATCTTCTGCTGAATGCTGACTCCCGCTTCTGTAAATCGCTGGCTCATTGTCTCAAGCTCGCGTTCCGCACGCTCATTGAGGCGGTGATAGAACTCCCTGACGTCCGGATCGTCGTCAAAATCGCCATCGTCGATGGTCTCGATCACATGCAGAAGTGTCACCGCAGCCTTGTTCACCACGGCTGTTTCGAAGGCGATGTCGAGAGCAGCCCAGTTCTTCTCAGTGAAGTCAACGGGCACGAGAATGTTCTGAAAGCGAGGTATCACCAGTAGGACTCCGTGCAACGGGGCTGCGAGTTAATTTTTCCGACGCAGGGGGGGCGCCGTTTTGCGGCAGCAATCAAGGACCGACTCAGAAGCCACTCGTGAGCCGGTATTCGACTTGAGCCAGCATCAGAGTTGATCATTTTCGAAACAACGGACACTGCCGTCACGTGCGAAGCCGACGTGATCTGCCGATTGTCTCAATCCTGGGCGTCATGACTTCTATGAATGCCAGATTTCGTCACACATCGGACTCTGGCCGCAAAGCGTCTTCGATCTGTTGAATTACCGACTCTTCAGCGCATGAGACTTTGCCGAATCCGAAGACTCCACCAGCAGCCTGCGATACTTCACGGGCACGATTGCGAAGGTCGTTCCGAAGTGCGATCACGCGTTTTTCGCCAGCAGATTCCACGAGGGCTCGAGCGTAGTCCTTCCACACCGCCAGCACCTCGTCGCATGGTTTGTGATCAAGCCATGACTCCAGGAGATGCCATGCCGGGCTGTTTTCCGAGTAACCGTGCTTCTGCAAGGCTTGCAGCACGGCTTCGCGTTCGGCTGGTTCGACTCGGCCATCTGCCCACGCGACCTGCGTCAATGGAACCAGCCACAGCGCCAGTAGATTCTGCGGCGTGAAGTTCAGGTCGAGCAACTCCTGCAGCACGTGCTGATCATGTATACCGGTGTCAGCAGCCAGTTTGTCGATAGCCTGATCTCTGGCCATTCGCGACCGCAGGTTCTCAAGAAGTTTCGCGTCGACTTTCCGAAAGAATGCAGTTTCCAGCGAGCGTTCGCGATCGGCCAAAGGGTTTGTAGACGTTCCGGACATGAGACGATTCTCCAGAGTGTTGTTTTTGCTTAACTCAACATACGTCGTTCAACATTGCGTCGCGAAAACGGTTCACGCTCCGTCGCGGCAAATCAGCAGTCTGGAGCCGCAATTCGTATGCCGTTTTTCGAGTAGTAGCCGCTAAAGACTGAAGTCCCGTGCCGGGGCACTAATGTGGTGATGTCGTTGCAGCGTGCGACGGATTTTCCACCGGGGAGAATCCATTATTTTCTCTAACGCCTGCATGCGGCTGTTTGCTGGGGACTCGTCCGTCTGGACGCAACACAAGCACCGGGCAGTCAGCGTTATGCAGCACCCGCTCGGTCACAGTGCCCATCGAAACTCGCTCGCCATCCTGATAGCCATGAGCGGCCATGACGATCAGGTCGATATCGTTTTCTCGCGCGTAGCGAGTAATCGACCGTGCGGGGTCACTGGGCCGAACGGCAACGGTGACTCCGTCAAGATCGTGTTCTGTTAGAAACGACTTCAGACGTTCATGGCGGATCAGTTGCCGGGCATCCTCGACTTGCTCCGGCTGAAATTCCTGCGGCAATTCGCCAACGATGATTTCTTCCGAAATCGGTTCCAGCACATGCAGCGCGTGCACGCAGTGCCCGTATTCGACCATTGCCAGAGCCGTATGCATCGCATCGACAGACGCGGTCGAAAAGTCCGTTGGTACAAGCACATTCTTACGGGGCAACCAGTACATCGGACACCTCATCCATTCTTAAGTGAGAACCGGGAACACGGAAGAATAGAGCAATCGACATACCGAATTGACGGCAGAAGACCTGAGAAAGGGCCAGGAGTTACAAATCAGCGGCCAGGGCACTTTCGGAATTCGATTTCAGCGTTCTGCAGGAGGGCCACAAAGGAAACAATGGCTGTTCCGGGTACCAGCTCCTGCACAGAAACCAGGAAAATGGTCTAACCAGGACGAAGACCGATCGTCGCTCGGTCGTATAGAGCGGACTGGTAACTGGAATCGGAAACGTACTGCTCGTACAGCGCGAAGAAGTTGAGCGACAAGATTGAGCCACTACCAGCTGTGCCCGAGGATCAACACCGCCATCGGCGCGAACGGCCCCGGCGATCAACAGATAGATACACGCCTGATCAAGAATTCGAAAGAACCCTCGAAGTCCCAGGGCATGAAACGTGTGCGACAGCGTCGATACTCCGTCGAGCAGCACACGCTGCAAGCTGCGATCGTCGGTGTACTGACTTCAGCAACGATCCGCATCATCACAATTGTGGCAACGATTCCGCGAAAGCACTGGTCGAGGCGGGTTTAACGCCCGGCGGTTCTTTGGGACGTGAATTACGACCGGGGAAGGGCAGGGCGGGAGGCTTTGAATATTACCTTCTTCATTTCAACAGCGAAGAAGACGGTTGTGCTCAGAGCAAGGCACCCGATCAACTCTACGATCGAAAGAGCTTCTGTGCGGAATAATGTCTGCATCGGTGGCAGATAGATCACGGCCAGTTGCAGGGCCAGAGTCAGCAGGACGGCTCCAATCAACGTCGGGTTCGAGAAGACGCCGATGGCAAGAAGCGAGTCGCGTTCGGCGCGGCACGCGAGTGCGTTTCCCATTTGAGACATCGTCAATACCGTGAAGACGGCAGTTCGCCAGTGACTGTCCGGGCCGCTGCCGTCGCCGTGGAACCACCAGCCTGCAACGAGCGACACCGATCCCATCAGCAGGCCGATCCAGACAATGTCGATGCTCATACCTCGACCAAGAACGTGTTCGCCTGGAAGATGCGGAGGCCGGCTCATCGTTCCGCGTTCGCCGGGTTCGACTGCCAGAGCCAGTCCAGGAAGACCATCAGTGACCAGGTTGACCCACAGAATCTGCAGTGGCAGCAGCGGGAGTGGCATCCCGAAAAATGGACCGAGCACCATGACGCAGATCTCACCGGCGTTGCTGGTCATCGTGTAGCGAATGAACTTGCGGATGTTGTCGTAAACAATGCGGCCTTCTTCGACGGCGTTAACAATTGTCGCGAAGTTATCGTCGAGCAGAATCATCTCCGACGCTTCTTTCGAAACGTCCGTCCCGACGATTCCCATCGCCACTCCGACGTGTGCCTGCCGCAACGCCGGCGCGTCGTTGACTCCGTCTCCGGTCATGGCCACCACGTGCCCGTTCGCCTGCAGCGCCTGTACAATGTGCAGCTTATCGATGGGTGCCACTCGTGCGTAAACCGTCGTGTCTTCGACGACCGATTGCAGATCGTCTGCGGTTTTGCCGACGAGTTCTTGACCCGTCACCACGGGAGAATCTGCTGCGGTGCCGCCGGACGGTCCACCAGTTGTAAGTCCCAGGTCGGCGGCGATGCAGGCTGCAGTCAGCGGGTGGTCGCCGGTTATCATCACGGGGCGAATTCCCGCTGCACGACAGCGGGCGACCGCGTCGCGAACTTCGGGGCGAGGCGGGTCGATCAGGGCCATCAGTCCCACAAAAATCAACTGCTGCTCAACGGTGACTTCACTTCCGGCTGCAGGAACATCATCAAGTGGTCGAAAGGCGAACCCGAGTACTCTCATTCCTTGAGCGGCGAGTTCGTCACTCGTTGCCAGAATTCGCTGGTGCCATGCGTCGTCCAGTGTGCGAACCTCGTCCTGGTCCCAGACGTCGCTGCACACTCCGAGAACGCTGCTTACTGCACCCTTCGTGAAGGCGACGGCGTCTGTCTCGTCGAGGTCCAGCAGTGGCAAGGTCGTCGTCAGCGAAGATGCCTGGCCTTCCAATGGCGGATGACGACTTCCGCGATGGATTGTTGTCATCCGTTTGCGATTGGAATCAAAGGGCACATCACCGACGCGAGGAAACAATTGCAGCAGCTCCGGTTGCAGCAATCCGGCTCGCGCGGCAGCAACCGACAACGCGATTTCGGTGGGTTCGCCGAGGAGGGCCTCAGCCTCAGTGCTGGATGAGTCCGAGGCCAGCTCAGAGTCGTTGCACAGGCACCCGGTTGTCAGTAACAGCGTGAGAGCTGAGTTCTCAGCGATCTCGTCAAGAGTTTTCTCTGAGAACAGGCCACCGCTGTTATCTCTGCTGGCGGGCTGAGGCAATTTCAGTCGCGAGCCGGCGACGTCCAGCACGGTGACCGTCATCCGGTTCTGAGTCAGCGTTCCGGTTTTGTCGGAACAGATCATGGTGACGGAACCCAGCGTCTCGACTGCCGGCAGTTTTCTGATGAGCGCGTTCCGCTGAAACATGCGTCGTGCCCCCAGAGCCAGAGCAACCGTTGCCACCGCCGGCAGACCTTCGGGCACGACGGCGACCGCCAGGCTAAGCGCCGTCATCAGCATGAGCTTCGGATCCTCGCCACGTTGCAGGCCCATGACAAAGACGACGGCGACGATCACGACGGCCGCCACGGCTAGCGAGCGACCGAGTTGTCCCAACCGCAACTGCAACGGCGTCGGTTTGGGACGCACATTCCGCAATGAGTTCGCGATGCTGCCAAGCTCGGTCGCCATTCCCGTCGAAACGACCACGGCCGTGCCGTGGCCGTACGTCACTGCCGTGCCCATCCAGATCATGTTGGTTCGGTCGCCTATCCCGGCGTCAGTGTCGTGCAACTCGGCAGTCTGTTTCTCGATCGAGTCGGACTCTCCCGTCAACGCGGCTTCCTGCGTCTTCAGACTTGATGATTCGAGCAACCGACAGTCCGCCGGCACTTTATTTCCGGCTTCCAGTTGCACAATGTCGCCTGGTACGAGGTCGGTCGACTCAGTCTCAGAGACAGCGCCGCCGCGACGAACCCGCACTCGGGGAACGCTCAGTTTCTTCAGCGCCGCGAGCGCGCGTTCCGCCCTGAAATCCTGTACGAACCCCAGCGCGGCGTTAAGCACGATGATGCAAACAATTGCGATGGCATCACGATGTTCATCCAGCATCAATGAAACGACCGCCGCCACAGCCAGCAGCAGAATCATCGAGTTATAGAACTGTTCCCACAGGATGAGCAGCGGACCGCGCAATTCGGAATCGACCAGTTCGTTAGGGCCGAACTGTTCCTGGCGATCGCGCACCTGCCCGACGGACAAACCGGTTGTCGCGTCCGATTCGAGTTTCGACAGCGTCTGGTCGCGCCCCAGCGTGTGCCACGGCGTTGCGCCGAGATTGATCATGCTTCTGTCGTTTCCCTCAGTGAAGAGTCAGCAGCTTCCGGAGCCGAATGACCGTTGGTACCAATGCACGTCTCAAGCATCGTGACGACTTCTTCTGGTGAGTCCAGTACGACGAACCGGCTTAAGTCTGTCTCAGAAATGCAGCCGTGCGAGTACATCGTCGCTCTGAGCCAGTGCACGAGCGGGTTCCAGTAGTCACTGCCAACCAGAATTACGGGGAAGCCTGCAAGCCGCTCGGTTTGAATCAGCGTGAGGGCTTCGAACAGTTCGTCCATCGTGCCGTACCCACCGGCAAAGATGACGAACGCACGCGCATACTTCGCGAACAGCATCTTTCGAACAAAAAAGTAGCGGCAGGTGTAGCTGACATCGCAGTACGGGTTGAGCCGTTGTTCGTGCGGCAGGTCAATGTTCAAGCCGATTGAGAGTGCATGCGCATCACGAGCGCCTCGGTTTGCCGCTTCCATGACGCCTGGCCCGCCTCCGGTGATTGTGGCAAAGCCGCATTCACCGAGTCGACGACACGTCTCTCGCGTGAGTTGGTACACCGGATCGTCTTCCGCCAGCCGGGCACTTCCAAAGACGGCCACCGACCGCCTCGTTCCTTCAAGGGCTCGTGCCATGACATCGATGCCCTGAATAGTGTCGCTCTGCATGCGAAACACCCGCCAGGGATCTTCGTGCAGAAAGCCGGTACCGGGGCGAATCGAGCTGTCAAAGAATTCAAAGTCGGCCGTGGGCGAACACGCAGCCGTTGCTGCAGGCTCAGTGGCGGACAGTGCTGTGCCTGCCACCGGATGGGGTTTGGCAATCTGCACCGTTCGAGCCACCGGTTCGTCATCGAGGTCCACAACGGAAGAGTACTCCGGAACGGTCGCTTCCCAACCAAGTCGATCGCGAATTGTTCGCGCCAGAGCCAGCGAGGCGTCTTCTTCACCATGTGTCAGAAACAGTCGGCGCGGGGGAGTTTCCAGATGGCTCAGCCAGTTGATCAGTCCGCTCCGATCGGCGTGGGCCGACAGCCCGTCGATACTATGGATCTTCGCATAGACGCGCCGTGTTCGACCAAGAATTCTCACTTCACGCTCGCCGTCGAGGATTCGTCGGCCCAAAGTGCCTTTGGCCTGATGACCGACAAACAGAATGGTGGACTCGTCGCGTCCAATGTTCAGCCGCAGGTGATGTTTGATCCTCCCGGCATTACACATCCCGGCCGGCGCCATGATGATGCACGGTGTGATGATTCGGTTGATGCTGATTGATTCTTCGGTCGATCGAGTGATCTTCAAACCGGGAAACTGCAGCGGTGGCTCTTTGGAACTGATCAGCTCGCGAGTCTCGTCGTCCAGCCAGTGGCGATGTTTTCGAAAAATGTTCGTCACGTCCGAAGCCATCGGGCTGTCGAGGAAGATGGGGATGTCGGGAATTCGATTGGCATGAACCAGTCGGCTGATGTAGTACATCAATTCCTGAGCACGCTCGACCGCAAAAACGGGGATCACCACATTGCCGCCGCGACCAACCGTTTCCCGGATGATCACCTCCAATTGATCTTCAATGTTGCCGTCTCTGGCGTGGTCACGCTCGCCATAGGTGGACTCCATAATGACGTAGTCGGCGTGTTTGAACGTCGACGGATCGCTGATTAGCGGCTTGCCGGGTTGCCCGATGTCGCCAGAGAAAACGATCGTTCGAGTCTGACCGTTTTCCGTAACCGCGATTTCAATCATCGCCGAACCCAGAATGTGCCCCGCGTCATGCCACGTCGCGGTGATTCCTTCGGCGATACGAACGGGGGTGAGATAGTCGACGCCCTCAAACAGCGGCAGCGTTCTGACGACATCATCAACCACGTAAAGTGGCACTTCCGGATGGCGGCCTCGACGTCCTTCCTTCCGATGCCGCCGCCTCTTGTACTCAGCGTCCTCCGTCTGAATCTTCGCTGAATCCCGCAGCATCACGTCGGCCAGAGCGACGGTCGGATGCGTCGCATAGATTGTGGAGCGGAACCCGTCTTTCACAAACTTCGGTACGAGCCCGATGTGGTCAATATGGGCGTGCGTGATCAGCAGCGCATCAAACGATTTCGGATCGATGGAACAAGGTTCCCAGTTTCGATCCTGAAACGCTCGCTCCTGGACAAGGCCGCAGTCGATCATGAGGCGGGCACCGTTGGCTTCGAGGCAGTATCGCGACCCCGTCACCTGCCGATTGGCCCCTAAGAAGGTCAGCTTCATGGCATCTCCCTGCGAACCTTACGGTTGAATACGGATGCTCTTCAGTTTGCGTGATTCGAAGAGCCACTCAAAGCACGAAGCAAGCGGTGTGCCGTGTTGATAACTGGAGTATTTTTCCGCTTAGAGCCGCTCAGAGCGAAAGGAATCGGCTGGTTCGGGGCAAAACTTCCGGTGATCGGCCCGTGTTGCACACTGCGGGCAGATACGCACGCTGGAGCCTCGGATCCGAGTGTGTGACAGGCTTCTCGGACGTGGCACGGTCGTTGCTGAACACGTTGGTTCTGCCATTACAGGGATTGAATAACTCTTCGGAGCAAAAAACTCGGAGCAACGAACGTGGACCGTTTTCAGAACATTTTAGTCGGCGTCGACCTGTGCGACGGGCAAAGTCTGATCGACATTGAGCTGTCCGCGAGCACGCGTGCGGCAATCGACAAGGCACTCTGGCTGGCTGCTCGAACATCGGCCAGGGTAACGTTTCTTTCATCACTGATGCCGTGCCTTGACCTCACGTCGGACGCACGGAATCTTGAGGAAATGAGGCGTTACCAGGATCTGATTGACTGTCTTAATGGCAAGGCTGCGGAGCGGATGGCAGGGCTGGTCGAAGAAGCCCGGTCGGCGGGGATTGAGGCCGCTGAAATTCGAACAGGCGGGAAGCCGTGGTACCAATTGATCCGGGAAGTTGTCGAGTCAAAGTTTGACCTGGTACTCGTTGGCAGCCACCAGCAACACGCACTTGGACGCGTTCTGCTGGGTAATACTGGGCGACGTCTCATTCGCAAGTGCCCTTGTCCCGTCTGGGTAACATCGCCCGCCGAGGCCGGAGTCGTTCGCTCCATTCTGGCTCCCACTGACTTTTCAGAAACAGCTGCGGAGTCTCTGAAACTGGCCTATTCGCTGGCCAGACAATTTGGAGCGGAACTGCACGTCCTGCACGCCGTCGAGCACGATCTGGAAGCCGCGATGCATCATCTGGTCGTGCCCGTCGCGGAAGTGGAAGCGTACCGGGCACGGATCCAGGCTGACGCCCAGCGAGACCTTAAGGATTCGCTATCGGACGCTGGTCTTGAAGATGCGATTGACCTGGCACATCGGCATATCGCCACCGGTCGGCCCCATTCCGTGATTCAGGATGCCGTAAATCGACTGTCAACGGACCTTGTTGTCATGGGGACTCAGGGCCGCTCTGGCATCTCTGGACTTCTGATCGGAAACACGGCTGAACGGGTTTTCTCGCATCTGACGTGCTCCGTACTTGCCATCAAGCCGGAAGGCTTCCAGTGTCCAATCGAGTTTCCCGAACCGGCGGTCGCTCAGGAATCGGATGCGTCCTGACCCTTACGCCGCAGCACCTCGAAGCCACTGACGACGTCGAGCAGTTCTTCAGTGATGGATGTCTGGCGAGACTGGTGGAACTCGGAACGGAGTTCCGTCAACCGTTCGGTGATATTGCGTTCGGCTGATTGCATGGACTGAATTCTCGCCGCGTTTTCGCTGGACAGCGATTCGGCACAGGCTCGGAACAGTGAGACGAACAGGTACTCACGCTGCAGCGACATCAGCAATTCTCCGGTTGCGACGGTGTGCATTGGTAGTGAGCGTGTCTGGCGATGCGATCTCCAGTGTCCTGCGAAACGTCGCAACTCTACTGGCAACACTTGCGTTCGATGCGGCTCGGTCAGCGTTGCGGTCGCCCGTTGCGAGAAATACAGAGCCACCCGGTTGGTTCCCCGTTTCTGGCGAATCAAGTCGATTTTCGTCAGCACGTCCTGCACACAATCGATCACTGTTCCAGCGGAACCAGCTTCCGGCAGACTGGCTTCGACACGAAAACCTGCTTCTTCGAGTAGCGACGCGCAGCGATGCCCGACAGCAACGAGAACAGGAGTCTCGCGACTTGTTGCGGCTGTGTTTCCGGCATCGTCATTGGCCAATCCCGAGAAACGCTCGACGACGAATGCCACAATCTGCTGGTTGAATTGCCCGCACATCCCCTGGTCTGAACCGAACACGACAGCCAGTTCATGCTCCTGACTTTCGTCGCGAAAATCGGACGCGCGGGAATCCCACAGCAGCATCCGCAGGCCATTTTCCACGTTCCGGCGATAATCGCGGAGAGACTCGACAGCTTCCTCGTATTGCCGAATGCTGACGGCGGCAAGTGTCTTCATTGTGCGGACAACCGACCCCAGATCTTCGGCGCTGTCGATCTGGCGGCTTAAAGTTTCAAGTGTGACTGGCATTACTTCACCTCAACGGACGCTGTCGTCAATTCAGCCAGCGCTGCCCTGATGACATTCTCGATTGATGTGCGATCTTCCTCCGACAGCCGTTTGCCGGCAGCGATTGCTTCGCATAGTTCGGGCAGAGCATCGCGAGTCGCAGCCTGCGCGACCTGTTCGGCCTTGCTGATTGAGTCGATCGAGAGGCTGTCACACAGGCCGCTGCTGACTGCCAGAAGTGAGACGAGCTGCTCGGGAACGGGTAGCGTCTGCCACTGAGGCTGCTTCAAGACTTCACGCACGCGACGACCTCGTTCGAGCGCTGTTCGGGTTTCATGGTCCAGTCGGCTGCTGAAGCGAGAGAAGGTCTCCAGTTCTTCGAACTGCGAATAGGCCAGGCGAAGGCTGCCACTGACGGCTCGATAGGCTGGAAACTGAGCCTTGCCACCGACTCGTGAAACTGAACGGCCAACGTCAACGGCCGGCAGAACACCCTTTTGAAACAAATGGGGTGACAAATAAATTTGCCCATCGGTAATCGAGATCAGATTCGTCGGAACGTATGCCGAAACGTTTTGCGCCTCGGTCGCGGCAATGGGCAGCGCCGATAACGAACCACCACCGAATTCATCCCGTAAATGAGTTGCCCGTTCGAGCAACCGAGAATGCAGATAAAAGATGTCGCCGGGAAACGCCTCTCGCCCGGGAGGACGGTGCAGAAGGAGTGACAGTTCCCGGTAGGCACGGGCGTGCGTCGTCAAATCGTCGTACACAACCAGCACGTCCCGTCCCTGTTCCATGAACCACTCACCAATCGATGTGGCTGCGTAGGGGGCAATGAATTGCAGGCCCGGCGGAGAATCGGCGCCGGCAACAATCGCCAGACTGAAGTCGAACGCGCCGCGCATTTTCAGTTCATTGATAATTCTGGCGTTGGTACTGTTCTGCTGCCCGATCGAGCAGTAGATACAAAGTACTCCGTGTGATTTCTGATTCACAATCGTGTCGAGAGCGATGGCCGTCTTACCGGTCTGGCGGTCTCCGAGAATCAATTCACGCTGCCCGCGCCCGATGGGAATCAGTGCGTCGATGACTTTGATTCCCGTCTGCAACGGAGTGGTCACCGGGGCACGCTGGATAATCGGTCGGGCATCACGCTCGCACGGCAATCGCTGCTTTGTGTTGACCGGGCCAAGTTCGTCCAGTGGGCGTCCGAGTGGATCAATCACGCGACCAATCAATTCATTGCCGACCGGCACGTCTAAAACTCGCCCCGTACGTCGCGCATCGGCTCCCGCATGCAGATTGCCTGAATCATCCAGCAGAATGACGCCGACTTCGCGCTCATCCAGATTGAACGCCATGCCGAATTGTTCGTGCGGAAAACGCACCAGCTCTTCTGAGGCGATTTGCGGTAGACCGGACAGACGCACGACCCCTCGCGAAACGGACGTCACGGTGCCGACTTCAACGGGGAGTAGAGACTGCACGTGAGCCTGCAGGCGCGACAGGCAGACGTCGACAGCTTGATTCAGTTTGTCGGTCTCAAGGTTAACCGGAAGGTTGGTTGAGGCAGATTTACCTGGCATGTGCCGGCTCCGCATCCGCGATCAAATCGTGCGGCAAAGCGAGCAGTTCATCCAGATCGCGGTTGAACTCACCGGCAAGAAACGTCAACGACTCCCGCGCATTCCATGAGACTTCGTGATGTTCCGTGCGAACTTCGATACCGCAGATCAGTGACTCGTCTCGACGAAACTGAATGGTTGCCGGATCAACGCCCGAGGCGATCAGGACTTCCTGGATGTCCGTCTGCTGGGAGTCCGTCAGTTCGAAGGCGGAGCGAACGATGACGGCCTGGTCCAGACCGTTGGGCTGATCTGTTGTCGCGAGACGGGGTGACACTTTTGATTTCTGAAAGTTTCTGATGAAGGCGCCGACGATGACTGACTGGCTTTCCGCATCGGCGAGACACCTGACCACACCGTCAGCCAGCTTCAGCGCGTGCATCCGGTACTGTTCAAGAAGCCGGTCCTGGAGCTGTTGCCTTTCGCGGCCTAGTTGATGGAACCAGTCGGCTCGTGCATTTGCAACTTCCTCCCTCGCATTGGAGATCTGCTCACGTTTCCACTGCTCGACTTCGCCAGTCGCCTCGGCCAGCATCCTTTGTCTGGCGTGTGTGAGTTCTTCCGTGCGGGCATCGAAGTCGAGCTTTGCGGCTTCCGCAGCGGATCGTTCAATTTCTGCACGTTCGAAGCGTGAGGCGACCTCAGCCTCCCGTTCAGCAATCCCCTTCAGAATCGGTCCATAAAGAAACCGCTTCAGCAGAGCGAGCAGAATCAGGAAGTTGATGATCTGAGCCGCGAATGTGAACCAGTCGATATTCATTGTTTTCGGGTGAAGCACCGTTCACAGATGCGGATCAACGCTAACTTCACTGGCCGAAGTGATGAGCGTTGCTCGGCTTCTGTTAGAGGTTCCCTTAAGGAGTAACTGTCACTGCATCCCAGAATGGATTGGCGAAAATCAGAATCATCGCGACGACGAAGCAGTAGATTGCCGTCGACTCGACCATCGCCATTCCAACGAACAGGGTGCGCGTTATCGTGTTAGCTTCGTCCGGCTGCTGGGCGATTGCGGCGAGTGCCTGGGCAAGCGCCCGGGCTTCTCCCAGTGCCGGGCCAATTGATCCGATGCTGATGGAAAACGCCGCTCCCAGAATGGAAGCAACGGCAATGACTGCGGAATCGGACATGACTAAACCTCGCGACTTTCGTGAACCTGAGTTGCGGATGCGATGTAAACCATAGCCAGAATCGCGAAAATCCAAGCCTGAATCGTTCCCGTGAGCAGCCCGAACAACTGCATAACAACCGGGACAAACAACGGAGCGAACGCCAGCAGCATTGCACCGATCATGGCGCCACTCATCATGTTTCCGTAGAGGCGAACGGCCAGGGCGAGCGTTCTGGACAACTCGCCGATCACATTGAACGGAAGCATGAACACGGACGGCTGTAGATACTGGTTCAGGTAACGCCCCGTTCCGAGCCGCCGAATTCCGTACAGAGGAACTGCCAGAAACACGCACGCAGCCAGAGCAGCTGTTGTCGACAGCGACGACGTTGGTGAGACATAGCCCGGCACAATACTCAGCAGATTCGCAACGGCAATAAACAGAAACAACGTCCCGATGAAGGACAGGTACGGTCCCGACTCCTGCTGGCTAACGTCGCGGATCTGCTTCTGCAGTGCTGTGACGACGACTTCCAGAGAGAGCCGACGTCGAGATGGCCTTTGTGGCTCGCAACGCTCCCGCGTAATGAGCCACGCTCCGAAGGACATCACCCCCATCACCGCCCAGGTCCAGAGTATCGTGGCGTTAAGAACAATTGGCCCCCATTGCCATAGCGGTTGATCTGGATTCATCGCAGGATTGCTCATGGATGCGCTCCCGTCGACTGTCGACCAGCAACGCGAATCATCCAGCACCGAACCAGCAACGCACCGCAACCAGCCGCGACCACGGCACCTGCGCCAACCTGCGTCATCGCGAACAGCCCGACAGCCAGCACACCCATTCGTAGAAGCAGGCTTGTGAAAATCAGCAGTGCCGGGGAGTGGCTGCTCATCAGTCGTTGCGTCGTCCACCACAGTCCGCCGAAAAATGTCAGACCGAGCAGGACTCCCACAACGAACCCTGTCGACAGTTCCGCAGCACTTTGCAGCAACGTGGCCTTTACGTCACTCATATCGTTCCCGTCTGATCTTTGTTTGCCTCGTTCTGTTTTCGCATGTCGGTCTGGTCTCGCGCGATTGACTCACGATGAATCCACGACCAGGCATTCACACAACCAAAAGCAATTCCCAGCACCATGAGCATCAACGTCCACGACCGTTGAGATTCAAACCATGAGTCGACCCATAAGCCAATCGCGATTCCGACAACCATCGGGACTGATATCGACCAGCCGATAACGCCGAACATGCCGAGTCCAAACCAGGCTGTCTGTGCACTGAGTTGGCGCGACCGGAGGCGTCGAAGCTGTTTTTCAGCAATTGCCCGTTCCATTTCAGTGCGACTTTCGTGCCGATTGACTGATATGGATTCGTTCGGTTTCGAATCGGCATTGTCTTGAACGCCATTATCAGACATGCGGTTCCTCTTCGAGAGCCAGCAACCGTCGCATGAAGTCGGCTTCGAGGCGAGCCATGACCGCCTGCGCAACACGTTCTCGATCATCGAGAGTCTGAAACAGGTTCTGCACAACCTGTTGCAGTTCGTCGAGTCGTTCACTCCGGCTCGCTCGGCGGGTGGAAATGAGCACCTCATCGCCGGACTTCGTCAGCACGCCTTCGCTCACAGCGACAAAAGACTCGGCTCCGGATTCGTGAAGAAACGACAGGATGCCTGGCACCAGTGATGTGACGAAATCGCGATGCTTTGGCAGCAGGCAGAACGAACCGTCGATGGCTTCGGCAACAATCTTTGTCACCGTTTCGTCGAGCAGCACATTTGCCGGCAAAAGCACTCGCAGTCGCATCTTCGGGCCTTTCATTGGGTTCCGCCGGAATTCGAATTAGACGGCCTCGTCAATGTTCCCAATCATGTACAGAGACCGTTCTGGACGATTGTTGAACTCATCGTTGAGAATCCGCTCACACCCGGAAATTGCATCCGGCAGCGACACTGATCGCCCCGGAGTTCCCGTAAATTGTTCAGTGCTGAAGAATGGCTGCGTCAGAAATCGCTCCAGCCGACGAGCCCTGCTCACGGTCCGGCGGTCGTCACGTGAGAGTTCTTCCAATCCGAGCATCGCGATGATGTCTTTTAACTCTTCATATTGTGCCAGCGTTTGTCGCACGGCCTGGGCCACTGAGTAATGCTTCGCGCCAACGATCGATGGCAGCAGCATGCTCGAACTTGACTGCAGCGGGTCGATCGCGGGATAGAGTCCTTCGGATGCCCTTTTACGAGAGAGAACGATTGAGGCGGACAGGTGGGCAAACGTGTGCACCGCCGCCGGGTCGGTGAAGTCATCGGCTGGAACGTAGACCGCCTGCACCGAGGTGATCGCGCCCGAGCCAGTTGTGCAGATGCGTTCTTCCAGTTCGGCAATGTCTGATGCCAGTGTTGGCTGATAACCGACTCGCGACGGCAGTTCGCCCATCAGGCCAGAGACTTCGGTACCTGCTTGAATGAAGCGGAAGATATTGTCGATGAGTAACAGCACGTCCTGCTGCCGGTCGTCGCGAAAGTATTCGGCCATTGTTAACGCCGTGTGGCCGACCCGATATCGAGCACCCGGAGGTTCGTTCATCTGGCTGAAGACGAGCACGGTGTTGTCCAGCACGCCGGTCTGCTGCATTTCGCGGTACAGTTCTTCTGCCTCGCGGCAGCGCTCGCCGATTCCGCAGAACAGGCTGACTCCATGGTGGCTTCCAACGACGTTGTGAATCAACTCGGTAATGAGAACCGTCTTGCCAACGCCTGCCCCACCAAACAATCCAGCCTTGCCGCCGCGTTCCAAAGGGACCAGCAGGTCGATGGCTTTCATGCCGGTTTCAAAGATCTCTGATCGGGTTGACCGGTCCGTCAATGCGGGCGGTTGCTGATGCACGCTGCGTTTCTTCAGTGAATCGTCTGTCAGTTTTCCTTTGCCATCAATCGGCTCACCGAACACATTCAACATGCGCCCGAGCAGTGATTCTCCGACAGGCACCTGTAACGACTGCCCGCTCGCGATAAGTTCGTCACCCCGGGCCAGTCCACGAGTCGGCGTCAATGCAATTCCACGCACGGTCGATTCATCTGGCTGACTGATGACTTCGATCCGAATCTCACCGGATCGTCCTGTCAGCATTTCATGAATCTCAGGCAATCGCTGCTCGAACATGGCATCGACGACGCTGCCACGAATGCTCACAACACGTCCAAACAGATCGGGCGTGGCCTCACTTGCCGAAAATTCCGTTTCCATAGTTGAAACAGGCACGTATTCAGTTTCCGGCAACAAGTTGTACGAAGTCGAATGCTGAGATGACTCCCTGCAATCGTTTCTCCTCATCGACGACGAAGACTCGATGAATTCCGCGAGACTTCATCAGGCGAGCGACGTTGGCAATGGACTGAGTCGGAAGCGCGGTCAGCGGGTTGCTCGTCATTACGTCAGAAACCGGCACCGCGTCGTATTCGCCGAGCAATTCTGATGAGAACACGGACTCTTCCCACTTTTGAGTTTCCGGGTTGAACCAGTTTTCGGTACGAACGATTTCGCTCTCCAGTGCTTCAAGATCGGCCTCGATAAAGGACACAACATCGGAAGTTGAGATTACACCGATGCACTGATCCTGCTGATCGACGACCGGCACGCCGCTCACATGATGCTCGGTCATGATCTGCATCGCGTCGTGCAACGACGCCCTTGCATCGAGCGTTACAACGTTACGGTTCATGACATCGGCAGCGGTTGTTGTTGATGTCTGAAGGCTGGCCATAACTATTGTCTCCTTCGAAGAAGCTGAGTTGATTCCTTGAATTCGAACTCTGGTTGACACCTGGCGGTGGGGCCGCAGCCGACTGCTTTACGCCGAGACAAACTGGTTCTGATCCGGTCTAACGACCAGGACGGGGCACTTTGCCTTTCGAACAACTTTCTCAGCCACGCTTCCCATCAGCATGTGCTGGATTGGTCCGTGCCCATGAGTTCCCAGGACGATCAGGTCGACATTCTCGTCCTGAGCGAACTGGATGATCTCGACAAACGGAGCTCCCGGCTTCATGACGGTCGTTACTTTGACGCCCTCACAGGTGTGCCGATGAAGCATGGCATCAAGCTTGTCCTGCATCTTTCGTTCAAAAGCGTCGCGGTACTTCTGAGCCGTCTCCGCCTGATAGAGAATCGGTTCCTGCAGAACGTGCAGAACGACGACTTCGGCCTCGAAAACTTTCGCCAGCGACAGCGCGTAATCGAAGGCCTTGTCTGACGTTTCACTGAAATCCGCTGCTGCGAGGATTCGACCGACTGACAATGACATGACACTGCTCCTGTTGTTGACGTAGGGGTAACCGAAAATGAATGAACGCAAGCGGTGTGCCATTCTGCTGAGCGACGAAAACGGCAATTGGAAAACGCGATGGCGGCTTTGAGTGTGCCGATCCGCTCGAAGTGATCAGTAAGTGTGCTGTATTGGTGCGCTTTCTCAAGGGGAGTTGCCGTCGGAGATGCCGGGGCAAACCGACAATGGCAGCAGTTCCGGGACATCGGCACGCCATTCGCCAAGGGAATAATTCAGTGACTTGAGGACAATCACTGAATCGCGAAGTTAGAGGTAAGGCGACGTTCCTTGGGAAAAGTCTTGTCGCAACGTTTCAGTTCGCCGACTTTTCCGCAGACTGGGATTTTTGAATGGATGCTCTACTGCCTCCTGATATGGCGAAGAAGGCCGAAGATATCGGCGTACGAAAAGCCGGGATGGATGCATTTTCGATGTTTATGCTCGCAGTCCTGGCTGGAGCGTTCATTGCTCTGGGAGCTGTTTTTGCGACGACTGCCGCCGCCGGTACTTCAGGAGTGGTCCCTTACGGTGTCCAGCGCCTGATTGTCGGAACGGTGTTCTCGTTGGGGCTGATCCTGGTTGTCGTGGGCGGAGCAGAGCTTTTTACCGGAAACAGTCTGATCGTCATGGCCTGGGCGAGTCGCCGTATTTCGCTGGCAGCTCTGTTGAGGAACTGGGCGATTGTCTTTGTGGGAAACTTTGCCGGGTCGGTTGGGATCGCGGGCCTGGTTTACTTCAGCGGCCACCACGAGTTCGGTTCTGGCAGCGTGGGGCTTACCGCGTTGAAGATCGCGCAGGGCAAGCTGCAATTTGGATTTCTGCAGGCCGTCTGTCTGGGGATTCTCTGCAACCTGCTGGTTTGTCTGGCCGTCTGGCTGACATTCAGCGCGCGATCCACGACCGACCGCATCCTGGCGATAGTCCCGCCTATCGCATGCTTCGTCGCAGCAGGCTTCGAGCACAGTATTGCCAACATGTACTTTGTGCCGGTGGCATGGCTCATTCAATGCGGTGCGTCGGGCATGTTCTGGTCAACGGTCAGCAACTCGCCCGCAGACTTCGCCGACATCACGTGGTCCGCGTTTCTCTTGAAGAACCTGTTGCCGGTCACGATCGGAAACATCATTGGCGGCGGCGTGCTGGTTGGAGTCATCTACTGGATTATCTACCTGCGCACGAATCATTCTGCCGAACCGCAGTAATTGTGAAGCGATCTTCTGCCGACAACGCATTTCGACGGACTGCTTTTGGACGTGGCAGGGTGAATTGAAGTTGCTGGCCTCTGCCGCTGTGACATTCCGGACGCAGTGTGCGTAAATGGCCGTTAGAGTTGCTCGATATCGAGGCGGGGCAAAGATCTTGCGTCCAGAATTCGACTGCAAGTGTCGCATCTTTCCATGTATAGCGACTAAAGGGCCGATTTCTTGTGCCTGGCCACTCCGGGCGTGTCGTGAACGGTCTGCGGTACGCCGTTTGCTTTCAGGTCTTTCGAAAGGCGATACCCGTCAGGGTGTCCCGTAGTTGTTTGCTCCATGCACGGGGACAATGAGATGGCTACTTCAGCTTCTGGAACGCACAATGAACCTTCGACCGACATGCAATTGGTCGAAGTCTACACTGTCACTGATCCGAACGTCGCGGAGATCATCAAAGCCAGTCTGCAGCGGGAAGGAATCAGCTGCTGGATCGAGGGCGAGAATCAGGCTGGCCTGTCCGGCGTACTCAGTATCAGTCTGCTGACGCGAGCCAGGGATGCAGACCACGCTCATCGGATCATTGCGACGTTTGACCGTTCATAGAGTTGACGGAACGGCTCTGAAGCAATGGTTATGCCCGCCCCCGTTCTGTTCCAACCGGAGACGAATCGATGAAAATCAACCACATTCTCGTGCCGACGGATTTCAGCGGACCAGCCAGGGAAGCCACCGATTACGCGCTTGAGCTTGCTCGGAATTTTGGGGCGACCGTCTCGCTGTTTCACGTGATCGAAGACCCGGTTGTTTATGTCCCCGCTCTGGGTGGTTATACGCCTCAGCCTCAAGATTTTGAAAAGTTCAGCGACGCTGCTCTGGCCGAATGGGTCGTCGACGAGGATGCTCCCGGAGTGACAATTCATCGAGAATGGAAGCACGGGCACCCGGTCTCGAGCATTCTTGGCTACGCCGTCGAACACGGCTGCGACCTGATTGTCATGGGGACGCATGGTCGAGGTTCACTCAGTCATCTGCTGATTGGCAGCGTCGCCGAACGTATTGTTCGTAAGGCATCGTGTCCGGTCCTGACAGTTCGTCCGACTTCTGTCGACGAGTAGAGCGTCCTGTATTCAGCAGCCTCGCGTACGTTTTTTCGACAAGCTGGCCGATGCGCGGACCAATGTGTGGCGCCGCGGCCTGAATCAGCTTCACGTTGTCAGGACCAAATCCTATAAACTCGGCCACTCGTACCGGTACTGCGGATCGGTTTCCAGTTTCGCTTCGTTAATCTGTTGCATTGCGGGGCTCGCAAGGGACTCGTGAACCAGAAAAAAATCCCCTCGATCACAAACGTTCGAGGAACTCCGGAACGGGGCATTGAGGCGGTAAGACAGGCATCGATTACACGCTTAATTGAACCTGCCCAGCCGGCGGTTCGGACTCTATGAGCTTGAGGTCGAACTTCTGCTGCAGAATTGCAAACACGTTTGGAGAAACAAACGCTGGCGGCACGGGCTCCAGTCGGATCCCTTTGACGTCGAGCGCGAACAGACTGAGCAGCACGGATACCGTCTTCTGCTCGAACCACGACAGCACGATCTCCAGCGGCAAATCGTTGACGCCGCAGTCGAAAGCTTTCGACAGAGCCAGCGCGACCTGGACGGCCCCGAAAGCGTCGTTGCACTGCCCCATGTCCAGGAACCTTGGCAAGCCGGTGACAGTTCCGTAATCGCGATCACGGATTCGGTACTTGCCGCAGCCGAGTGTGAGAATGATCGACTCTTCTGGTGCCTGCTCGGCCAGCTGCGTGTACATAGTTGCGTCTGGCATCGCTCATGCAACTGGCCGGTTCTGTAGAGGAAATTCCTGCCAGATCGGGATGCCGGGAGTCTGCATCGAGGTCAACATCGTCGCCAGAACGATCAGCGCGAACACAAGCATCATCGCCAGCAACGTGAAGAGGATTCCGACGTACGGCTTTGCTTACCTGTCCGAAGTGAGCCGATCCGGTATCGCCTGTGGCAATGTGTTAGGGATACGTGGTCGGGTGGCTGTGGACATCACACACCACTCTTTCTCGTTCAAATTCCGAAAGCGGAAAAATACAGTTGCAGCAGACGTGCTTTTCAACGAATGAGAGTCCGGTTCGCCGGCGCAACACTGGCTTCGGTTTCTGGAGCAATCCGGACGACTTTCCGCACGTGCTGATGGCAGGCCGTGCACGATACCGTCAGGTGCATGTATGCGAACGTTGCTTTCTCAGTACTGCGGGCTCGTGCTGCATCGCGAAGTCGTAACGCCGTGCTTTCGAAATCGCTGGAGTAGTGCATATAGACGGGGTCGCGCCGGACTTTCCAGGATGCTAGCTCCGTCATCCGCAGCAGCTCGTCGGCGCCACGTTCAATTCTCGTAAAGTCTTCGTAAGCCAGCCCGTCCACCACCTGATGAGCTGCCAGCAGTTTTGCATGCATAAACGATTTTCCAGCGTCGTTGTCGACGTCGAGCGAATGACTCGCCGGAGGCGGATACTTCTCGGCGGCGGTCGAATAGTGAAATGACAGGATGCTGGCCAGAGCCACTGCCGCACAAGCTGGTTTCCATGAAAGACGTTTTAGCATGAAGCTTCTCCTGAGAACGATCGCTGCTGGTTTACTCGCCTTCGCGAGGCAGGTCGGAGGCTGAGCGAGTGGCATGCCGAGCGGGGCATCTCAAGATTAATCCCGCATCGAATGCAGGGAACCAGCATCTCACGCGATGATCACATCACTTGAGTCGATCCTGTGATCCCGAACGAAAATCCGTCGCTACGCCGCATAACTCTGATTGTTCACTTAATCGGCAATGTCCTGGCGGTCGACGTCACCACAACGTTTTACTTATTGCGGACGGGCACGGTTCCGAGTCGTGATGTAATGGCACAGCGGTTGCACCCTGGTGAGGCATCTCTATTTCTCCGGCAGCGAAAGGATCCGCTATGAGACCATCACGCCTGGCTATCGCGTCAGCCTGTGGAGTCGCCACTCTCCTTTGTATGCACCAGGTGATTCTGACAGACGTCTCGTTGTCTCACGCCAAAGAGCCTCCGAACGTGCAGGCAGAGAGTGCGGAGGCGAAGGGAAAACAGAAGCCCGACAGCAATGTTGTCGAGATTCCGATCGACGGTGCCTCGCTACAGAAAAGCATGTTGCCCTACATGCATGCCAAAGTTGGCCATTCACAAAGAGTATTCGAAGGCCTTGTCACGAAGGATTTTGAAAAGATCGCACTTGGTGCTGAAGCCCTCATGCTGACGTCGCTCAGTACGCCCAAAGTAACACCGGACAAAAAAAGGAATGACGAAGTCTTCGATCATCTGAAACTGGAGTTCGTTCGTCTTGCTGGGCGACTGCAGCAGATGGCTGCGGATAAGAATCTTGAAGGCGCTGCCTATGTCACGGAAAAGCTGAACGCCACCTGCATCGCCTGTCATCAATACCTGCGGGACGAACTTCCGCGAATTCCATCGGCCGTCGAGCACGCGAATTGATTCAGAGGGAAGTCATACGAATGGCCACACAACGAGTCTCTGCTTCCACGGCAGAGGGAACGGCTGAATTCAAGCACGAGGTTTCGGTTTCGTCTGAGGAAGAGCTGAATTCCTATCTGATCGCGCGTGAGCAGTTCGATCGGGCGACTGCTCTTCTTCCTGACCTGAAACGCGGACTCATTGATTTTCTCCAGACGCCGGACAAAACCATCTGTGTCAGCTTTCCGGTCGAGATGGATGATGGTTCGGTCAGGAACTTCACCGGCTTCCGGGTTCTGCACAACCGTGCTCGGGGACCCGGCAAGGGCGGTGTGCGGTACCATCCTGACGTCAGCGAAGATGAAGTACGCGCGCTTGCCGGCTGGATGACCTGGAAGTGTGCACTGCTCGATATTCCGTTCGGTGGCGCTAAAGGTGGAGTTGTCTGCGACCCCAAACAGCTCAGTCAAAACGAACTGCGACGAATCACTCGGCGGTTTATTGCCGATCTCGGAGACAACATTGGTCCGCAGATCGACATCCCGGCGCCGGACGTTTATACAAACTCGCAGACGATGTCGTGGATTTACGACACGTACCAGGCCATGCATCCTGGTGCGAACAATCTGCCCGTCGTCACTGGCAAGCCGATCGATATTGGTGGTTCATACGGTCGAGACGAGGCCACGGGACGGGGTTGTCTCTTTGCGGCGGAACGCTTCCTGGAGCGAGCAGTCATCACCGATCTGAACTCACTTTGCGGTGCCAGTGTTGCCGTGCAGGGTTTCGGCAATGCTGGCTCCGTCGCTGCGAAACTGTTTGCTGAAGTCGGCGCTCGAATCATTGCTGTCAGCGATTCACAGGGCGGCATATTCCTGGGCAAGGGGCTCGACATCGCAGCGGTTTCCGCCTTCAAGGAGGAACACGGGACGGTCGTCGGACTGCCCGGCAGCAAGACCATTACGAACAGTGATCTGTTGGAGCTGAAATGCGATGTTCTGATTCCAGCGGCACTTGAGAATCAGATTCGGCGCGACAATGTCGACCAGATTCAGGCACGCCTGATTGTCGAAGCTGCGAACGGCCCGACGACGCCCGCTGCTGACCGGATCCTCACTGCCCGTGGAATTCCCGTCCTGCCGGACATTCTCGCCAACGCCGGTGGCGTAACCGTCAGCTATTTCGAATGGGTTCAGAACATCGAGTACCAGCGATGGGAGCTGGAAGAAGTCAATGCAAAGCTTCGTCGACGCATGCGATCAGCCGTGGATTCGGTCGTTAATCACTGGCAGCATTTTCAGCAGACAGTCACCAGCGACTCGGCAGTCGAGGACGACGAAACCGTCTCGTCAAATGAGACGAGCATCGACCTGCGAACAGCAGCACTGGCACTGGCCATTGAGCGAGTGTCGCGCGTCACGCTGGAGCGCGGCATCTGGCCGTAAGCCTACGAGCAACTCAGCAGAATGAGCCGACTCGGCTGGCTTCCAGTGGCCACCAGTTATGAGCTGCCGCAGTGATAGACTTTCTCGTGCCTGTCGTTTTCCAACGGGGTGAGGGAAGTCTCTCATACCAGGTAAGGCTACCAGCGTAGTCGCTACGGTTAGTTAGCAGGACGTTCCGCAATCGATGAGTGGATCCGTCACGATTGTGTTTCAGTTCGGCGTCGGGCTCAAATTGCTCCATCCTGATGCCACGACTTTTGGACATGCGCCTCAGGGAGCCTCGAGCGATCCGTCGTGCTGTGATACTTCAGAGCGTTGCATCGGTTCTCCAGCGCAGCGAGAAATGTCCTTGATGGATGAATTTCATACGACCGCCCTGAGGTTGAACTTTCGAGAGATCAGCAGAGAGCAGCATTGCCCAGCGAGAAGCGAAGGTTCGAACGAGCGTGGGGGCGAGTGAAAAAGTTGCCTGGGGGCTTTGGGGTGTTCTGGCGAACCGTTCTGCCTGAGAAGCGATTATGGTTGCGGCTTGTCGCCGCAGACAGGGATTTCGCCAGATTGAGTGCCGGCCTAAACTCCGCGACATTGACTCTTTCTGGCATACCTCGCCAGACATGCTTCTGGCACGAATTCAGGATGGAATCGTGATGCTTCACGGACGGGATAAACAGGTTGCAGTCGAACGCGGAAGATCGGCCAGCTCGATGATTCGAGTGTTGGCGACTCCGTTGGTGATGTTGGTAGTGCTCGGCATGTTGGTCGGCCCGGCGTTTGCGGACGGCAATGGAGCAGCAACTTCGGCCAGCGCCGATACCGGTTTTTTCGATCTGGTACGCACAGGCGGGCTGGTTGGGGGACTGATATTTGCACTCAGCCTGTCGATGGTCTACCTGATGGTCGAACATTTGCTGAGTATTCGTCGCGGAACTCTGATTCCTGCCGAACTGGCCGAAGCCGTGCATCAGCATTTGTCCGAGCGGAAAATTGAAGACGCCAGACAGCAGTGTTCGTTGCAGCCGTGCTTCCTTTCCAATGTGCTGGCTTCCGGGCTCTCGGTGATCGAACTGGGCTATCAGGATGTCGAGAAATCGATGGAGGATACGGCGACCGAGCAGGCGGCGCGAATGTTTCGAAAGATCGAGTATCTGCATCTGATCGGAACGCTGGCTCCGATGCTTGGTCTGCTGGGAACAGTCTGGGGCATGATTACGGCGTTCATGGAATTTGAGGCGAAGGCAAATCCCGCCGTGTCAGAACTTGCGCCGGGCATCTATCGCGCGCTGGTGACAACGATGCTCGGGTTGACTGTGGCCGTGCCGGCGTTTGCCAGCTTTGCCATCTTTCGAAACCGGATCGACGAACTGGTTGCGGAAGCGTCGTTGACAGCAGAGCACGTTTTTGCAGATTTTCGACGCGATCAGGCCCGACGAGAACGAAAAGGATCAAAGCAGGAGCGAGCCGTTGAGTCGTCACCACGCGAGCCGGCTGCACCGCGAGTTCAGTCGGTGGCAATGGAGCGAGGGACTCAGACATGAAGCCCCCCAGCATGACTCGGTCACGGTCGGTCAGTTTCAACGTGACCTCGCTGATTGACATTGTTTTTCTGCTCATCATTTTTTTTCTGGTCGCCAGCCACGTCGCTCGCAGCGAGGCAGTGGAGCCTGTCGAACTTCCAGAAGTCACTGATCCGGCAGGTGACGACGAAGAATCACCGCTCCGGATTGTCATTACCGTGATGGCGGATCGATCGATGTGGATAGGAAGCCGTCGGGTTCTGCTGCCGCAGGTTGAGCAGTTGATTCTTTCGGCGGCTCAGGAATCGCTCAACCAGGTTGAAGTCCGGATTCGAGCAGATCATGCGGCAACGTACCTGGAGATCGAGCCAATTCTGTTGGCCTGTGCACAGTTCGGTGTGACTCGTGTCGGTTTCGCCGTGCTGCCGAAATCGCCGTAGGTCAGGCACCGCCTGACTTGCAGCCTGTTTAGAGAAATTCGAATGCGAATTCCGGTTTCACATCAGCATAGTCGAGAGGCTGACGACTCGTTCATGACGCCGATGATCGATGTGGTGTTTCTGCTGCTGATCTTTTTTGTTTGTGCGTCGATCGGCCAGATTCGGGAATCAACGTTGCCGACTCCGTTAGCCGCTGGTTCGATTGAGGCCGCCGATTCGATCGAGGCTCCGAAACCTTTGGGGGAAGTCTGGGTCCGACTGGTTAGACGTGGAGCAGGCGAGGGGGCAGTCACGACTGCCGAGGTCAACAGCCAGGTCTACGAAGACTGGAATCGGCTGCGAGGAACTCTGCGAGAACTTGCCAGTATCGCTCCCGAAATTCCGGTGATTCTTGACATCGGCCAGAGCGTGCCGGTCGGCGACTTTGTCGACATTTACGACACGTGTCGCTCGGCAGGCTTCGACAACATTCAATTTGCGACTGCTCCACAGCCACCGGATTGAATCACTGGTTCATCGGAACTCGAAAGTCCAGGCTTGAGAAATGTAAGCCCGCTTTGCATCGCTGAGGTTGTGGGCGCAGAATATCAACCTGCAGATTCCTGACGCCGTTGCGAAGGATAGACTTGAGTCCTGGAAGTTTTGCAGGACGCACTTTGCGTGCAGGTTCGGCGTTCATTTTTAGAGACCCGGAAACTGAATTGAGAAAGCGATCATGAGTCATTGCCGAAACTTCGTTGCTCCGCCGCTCAGTCGCCGAGAGATGTTGAGTCAATGTGCCAATGGATTTGGTGCAGTCGCATTCGCCGCCATGATGGCCGACGGGGAACGGGCAGCGAACGCTGCGATCGATGGCGAAGGAACATCGGTCACTCAGGGGACGCACTTCGAGCCGAAAGCGCGAAACATAATCTTTCTCTACATGGACGGCGGCGTTTCGCAGGTTGACTCGTTTGATCCAAAGCCTGAACTGGACCGACAGAACGGAAAGCCGTTTCCATCGAAGATTGAAAAAACTCAGTTCAACAACATTGGAAATTCGCTGGCCAGTCCGTGGAAATTTAAGAACTACGGCAAGAGCGGCACTCCGGTCAGCGACCTGTTTCCGTACGTTGGCCAGCATGTCGACGATATGGCCGTGATTCGGTCGATGGTTTCGCAGTTTCCTGAACACACAAACGCGAACTACTTCCTGCACACCGGACACGGGCAGCAGGGCCGACCGAGTATGGGGTCGTGGGTCGGCTACGGACTCGGCAGTGAGTGCCAGGAGTTGCCTGGTTTCGTCATTCTGAACAGCGGTTTGATTCCCCCGGGCGGGCTGGACAATTTTAACAGCGGATTTCTTCCGGCTAGTTACCAGGGATCGGTTTTCGCCGCACAGGATCCGCCGGTTTCGAACATTCAACGGACTGAGAAAACGGCGGAGCTGCAGCAACGAAAGCTCGCTTTAATGAAACGTCTGGACGGTCGTGTCCTGGAGCGGTACGGGAAGGCTGACAAACTTGAATCGGCCATCGCCAACTACGAACTGGCGGCTCGGATGCAGACGGCTGTTCCGGATCTGATGGACGTCGCTTCGGAAACGAAAGAGACGATTCAGGCATACGGACTGGAAGACGAGTTCAAGAACACGCAGACGTTCGGGCGAAGCTGCCTGATCGCTCGGCGGCTGGTCGAACGCGGCGTGAGATTTATCGAGTTAACCTGCCCCAGTGGAAATGGAGACCGTTGGGATCAACATGGTGGCCTTGTTGATGGCCATTCAAAGAATGCGAGGAGTGTCGACAAGCCCATCGCAGCGTTGCTGGCGGATCTCAAGCAGCGAGGATTGCTGGAGTCCACTTTGGTTATCTGGTCGGGCGAGTTCGGGCGGACCCCGTTTGCTCAGGGGACGAATGGCCGAGACCATAATCCATATGGATTTTCAATCTGGATGGCCGGTGGTGGTATAAAAGGTGGGATCACCTACGGAGCGACGGATGAGTTCGGTTATAAGGTCGTTGAGAATCGAGTCGAGGTTCACGACCTGCACGCGACGATGCTGTATCTGCTCGGCGTTGACCATACGAAGCTGACGTATCGATTCAGCGGACGAGACATGCGTCTGACGGACGTCCACGGTCATTTAATTGACGGAATTCTCGCTTGAGTACTGTTTCGGACAAGTGAGAAGCTTCCTTGGCGAACGTTGTCAGATCGTTTGTTGGATGGCAGATTTCTGTTGTCGGATCTTCGACAGAATTCAGTTGTTTGTGAGGAACCGCGTTGAGGTGATCGTCTGGTTTCACTATACACGCGATTGATCATGCAGTGTCACTTTGTGGGCGTAGTGATTCTGAGAACTCATTACCAGAGTGTATTTATTCGGCGGGTTGGGCAGAACTTCGCGTAAGCCAGCGGGCCAGAGGCTGAAGAAGGAGAATTGTCGTGGATCAACCCCCAATCCGAGTGGTCGTTGTTGATGACCACCGAGTCATCGTCGAGTCTCTGTCGGCGTTGCTCGATCTGCTACCGGATTTTACCGTCGTTGGAACTGCCACTGCGGTGGACGAAGGTGCTGAAATTGTCCTGCGAACTCGGCCCGACGTTGCCTTGTTTGACGTGGATTTTCCTGGGCGCGACTCGTTCGATGTCATGCCGCAACTGATGAAGCGGCTGCCGTCAACTCGGATGGCATTTTTGACCGCACACCTTTCTGACGTATTTGTGTCGCAGGCTATCCGGATGGATGTGGGCGGCTATCTCCTGAAAGATGAGCCGTCAGCCGAAGTTTGTGCTGCAATCAAGCGACTGCACGCAGGCGAGTACGTTTTTTCAGATGCCGTGCGAGACCGGTTAACCTGGGATTCGGTATCAGGCCGCTACACCGTACGAGCCGACAGTATGCTTTGCGGCTTGAGTGTTCAACAGCTGACGATTCTGCGGCATCTGGCACGTGGCGAAAGTGTTAAAGAAATTGCCCGGATTCTAGGGCGGTCCGAAAAGTCGATCGACAGCCACAAATACCGGATCATGCACCGCCTCGGAATTCACGACCGGGTAGAACTTTGCCGATACGCCATCCGCGAAGGACTGACCGTCGTCTGACAGGAGCGGTCGATTCAGTTGCCGACCGTTGCCGCTTTCGAGGCGTTTGAGCGGACGCGGGCACCTGGAGCCTGGCGAAATTTTTCGTAGCTGATCGGGCTTAGCACCGTGCGGAATCCGCAGTGCCAGGTGCCTGACATGATGTCGCCTTTCATTCGAGCGGCAACCCGGTAGCCGGTGCAGTAGTTGGCGTTGCACATGAACGAGCCGCCCCGTTGGACGCGTTTGGGAATGTTGGGCTCATTCGGGTCGAGACTGTCGACCGGGCCAAACGGGTTTCGAGTCGGGCTGTTTTCGTAATAGTCGGGACGATACCAGTCGTGGCACCACTCCCAGACGTTGCCTGACATGTCGTAGAGTCCGAAGCCGTTGGCTTCGTAGCTGGCGACCGGTGACGTTTTCTCGTGACCATCCTGATTGAGGTTCTTAAAAGGCCACTCGCCCTGCCAGATATTTGTCATCCAGCGCCCGCCAGGTTCACGTTCGTTGCCCCAGGGATACATTTCCTGATCGCGTCCCCCGCGAGCGGCGTACTCCCATTCGGCTTCTGTCGGAAGACGTTTTCCTGCCCATTCGCAATAGGCGACACAGTCTGACCACGAGACGTGTGTGATTGGCTGGTCCATCCGATCTTCAATGTCCGAATCCGGTCCGTCTGGATGTCGCCAGTTAGCTCCTCGTTTATACATCCAGACGAGGTAGATCTCGGCAGGAGTTGGACGCCGACCTTCAGGAAATGTTTGACGGTCGAAATCAGGGTTAAAGCAAATGGAACCGGGAACGAGCACTTCTTCCGGGATTGCCGCCATCTGTTCTGGCGTGAGCTGATCGGCGAAGTCTTCTCGTTTGGGTTTACGCTCTGCCACGGTGATGTAGCCCGTCGCGTCTGCAAAACGCTTAAATTCGGCGACGGTGACTTCCGTTGAGTCCATCCAGAAACCGTCCAGTTCAACTTCGTGAACTGGCAGCTCGTCCGGGAAACCATCGGAGCCGCCCATTCTGAATTTTCCGCCCGGAATCCAGACCATGCCGGTCGGTCGATCAACGTTCGGCTCTTCCGAAATCAACGCGCGGCCCGCAGTGGGACTTTGTATTGACTTTCCGGACGCTTCTGTTCCGGGGTAATCAGTGCCTGACGCCGTTGTCGCATTTTCACCAGCAGAATCAGCCGTGCTTCCGTCAGTCCCGGAAGTGGCAGCCGTCGGTACCTGCGGAATGCTTGAGTCCGTCGCGGCTTCGTTCTGACAGCCGGGCAGTATGGTGAATGCAGCGACCGTGACCGTCAGCAGAAACGTTGTTGCGGAGAATTCTGAAACTCGCATGAGATGTTCTCTGTAGATATTTGGATTCGAAGCGTGGATTCTAAGGGGCAGGCACACCGCACTTCAAAGCCGCGAAATACTTTCGGTTCGGTCGACGAACAGTCTGTTTCGTCAGGAGTTGCCTGAATTCGGTGAGTGAAAAACCGTATTGCTGCAAATCATCAGCCTTTGATATAAGCCGCGTCCCCTCAAAGGCAGCCAGTCTTGAATCCCTTCCAACGGCTGTTCCATAACACCTCGCAACCTGCACCACTGACTCGATTCTTGAGTCAAACCAAACCAACTTCCAAACAGTAATCCGCTACTCAGTGTTTCGTTTCATTTCAGGGTGAGCGTTCCCGCAGTCTGCGTGTGTGCCTTTCCTGTCTTGAAGTTACGTTCGAGCAGTTAACTCTTCGCACAGATTTCCATCTGCAGAGGCATAATATGCGAACACGATTCGCAGATTTTGGTGAACTTGCCCGCGACGGTGGCACTCCGGTTCGGACCGAACCGCTGGCACCGTGGCCGCAGTTTGATGACGAAATGATCAACGCCGTGACTGACGTGTTACGCAGCGGCAAGGTCAATTATTGGACCGGCAAAGAAGTTCGGCGTTTTGAGAAAGACTTCGCCGAGTTTGTCGGATGTAATTTCGGAGTCGCTGTCTCCAACGGCACGGTTGCTGTCGAGCTTGCGCTTTACGCTCTTCGAATCGGAGCGGGCGACGAGGTCATCGTTCCGCCTCGAACCTTCATTGCGACAGCGAGTGCCGTTGCGATGCTCGGAGCCAGACCGATCTTTGCCGACATTGATCCGGTGTCCGGAAACATTTCTGCCGAAACAATCGCAGCAGTCGTCACGCCAAAGACGAAAGCGATTATTGTTGTCCACGCAGCGGGGTGGCCGTGCGACATGGATCCGATCATGGAGCTGGCTCGCGAGCAGGGGCTGAGAGTGATCGAAGATTGCGCGCAGGCTCACGGAGCGAGATACAAAGGCCGTCACGTCGGCACGATCGGAGACGTCGGAGCGTTTTCGTTCTGTCAGGACAAGATCGTTTCGACTGGCGGAGAAGGTGGGATGGTCGTGACCGATTGTCCGGAGATCTGGGAGCGAGCCTGGAGTTTCAAAGATCACGGCAAAGGCTGGGACGCCATCCAGAATTGCAGTCAGCAACGTACGGTGTTCAAGTGGTTGCACGAAACGATCGGTACGAATTGGCGGATGACCGAGATGCAGGCTGCGATTGGCCAAATCGCTCTTCAGCGTCTGCCGACCTGGGTCAAAGCAAGGCAGGCTCATGCAAAATTGCTCGATCAGTTACTTGCGGACGTGCCAGGGATTGAACTGCTGGTTGCACCCGAAACCTGCGAACACAGTTACTACAAGCACTACGTCAACGTCTCATCGGAGATGTTGAACGATAAGTGGTCGCGCGATGAGATCGTGCGATGTATTCAGAAAGAAGGCATACCTTGCGGTAGCGGTCTGTGTTGCGAGATCTACCTGGAGAAGGCAATGCAGGATGCGGGATTTGCACCGGTCGAACGCCTGCCGAATGCTCAACAGCTCGGCGAGCAAAGCATTATGTTCATGGTGCATCCGACTCTCAGTCGGGAAGACATCGAGGATACCGCTGCTGCCGTAGCCAAGGTGATGCGAACTGTGGCGGCGGATTGCAGACTGAAGAATTCGCAGCGTCGTGCTGCTTGAGGATGAGCGGAAGTTATGGACGAACGTGGCTGTCAGGCGGCCAGATCGGATTCTCCCCGGATTACCAAGGGCACAGGGATGTTTAACGGAATAAGAACCAGACTTTTTGGCAACTCGTCGAGCCGACAGGTTGTGCTGCGATTCTTCGTTGATTTTCTGACGGCCAACGTTGTGCTGGTTGCCGTCGGCGTTTTACGAGCCCTCGTCAGTGGGCAACTGGACATGGCGGATCCGGTCGGCCAGGTCATGGCCAAGTGTAATCCGGTCTACATTCTGCATGCGGGGTGGTTTGCGGCGACTGCTGTGCTGCTCTTCACTTTTGCCGGGCTCTATCGACCTGTTCCCAGCTCTCGCATCGGGCAGAGGCTGCTCGACGTGACCGGAGCCTGCGCCGTCGGTTTTGCCGGACATCTGGCACTTGGCGGAATCGTCGAAGACCGACTGGCTGCGACGCTGGAAGTTGCAGTTCCTGCCTGGACGTTGCTGGGGCTTACCGTGTTCGCAACACGGTTCTCAAGCATGTCCGTCATGAAACGCTTCCGGGTCGTGCCTCGACACACGCCAACAGGAACAGGCAAAGTTGAGGACGTTCTTATTGTCGGCGGCGCGGGATACATCGGCTCGGTTCTGACAGAGCAGTTGCTTCGCAAAGGCTACCGGGTTCGCATTCTGGACATGGAACTTTTCGGTCGAGACTCACTGAAGACAATTCTCGAACATCCGCGTCTTGAGTTCATGAGTGGCGACTTCCGCAATATCGAAGACATCGTCAAAGCGCTGAATGGCATGGATGCGGTCGTTCACCTCGCCGCGATCGTTGGCGATCCTGCGTGCGCTCTGGACCGTGAAACGACCATCACGGTCAATTATGCCGCTGCGAAAATGATGGCTCAACTGGCTCGCGCAAATGGAATTTCACGATTCGTCTTCGCTTCGACATGCAGCGTCTACGGCGAGTCTGAAGACATCCGCACGGAAGAGTCGGACCTCAATCCTGTTTCGCTTTACGCAACGACAAAGATCGATGCTGAGCGAGCGTTGCTGGAAGCAGCAGATTCAGTATTTCAGCCGACGATTCTGCGGTTTGCGACGGCTTACGGCTGGTCGCTGCGACCACGGTTTGACCTCGTCGCCAACCTGTTCAGTGCTCAGGCTGTGACCGAAAAACACATTCGCGTGCTGAACGGCGAGCAGTGGCGACCGTTCGTGCATACTCGCGACATCGCCCGAGCCTGCGTATACGCGATCGAAGCTCAGCTTTCCAAAGTGGGTGGTGAAATCTTCAATGTCGGTGACCACACACAGAATTTCACACTCGAACAGCTCGGTAAGATTGTGGCGGATTGTCAGCCCGGAACCTTCGTCGAAGAAATCCGCAACGATGACGATGCTCGAAACTACCGCGTTGACTTTACGAAGATTCAGCGAGTGCTCGGCTTCCGCGCAAGTGTGTCTCTGGAAGACGGCATCCGCGAAATGGTCGAAGCGGTCCGTGAAGGAAAAGTCACTGACTGGACCGATCCGGTTTACAGCAACGTACGGACTCTTCAGGGGGCTGGGCTGGAGATTCTCAAGTTCGACCCAACGGCTAACAGGAGTGATCAGGAGTTGCAGGCGACTCGGAAATTCCTGTCGCGAGCTGCCTGAACCAGTCTTCAAACAGGGCAACCTCGTTCCTACGCTCCTCGTGGGAGCCGTCATGTCGACGCTTCGCGTCTGAACAAGGTCTCTGTAGAAGACAAAGTCTGAAATACATTCGGCTCTGAATTGAGTCAGCAGTCGACCAGGGAGTAACCACCGTGCATATACTTTTTGTGCATAAGAATTTTCCGGCACAGTTCGGGCATATTGCCAGTTATCTGATTAAGAACCACGGGATCCAGTGCTCGTTCGCGTCTGAACTTCCGTCGGGCAACGTCGATGGCATCGAGCGGGTGCAGTACAAGATTGCCGGTGGAGCGACCAAGTCGACTCACTATTGCAGCCGAACTTTCGAGAACGCGGTCTGGCATTCGCACGCCGTTCACGAGGCGATGAAAGCTCGACCGGACATCAAACCGGACCTCGTTGTTGGACACAGCGGCTTCGGGTCAACGGTCTGGCTGGCTGACCTGTACGACTGCCCGATCATCAACTACTTCGAATACTACTATCGGAGCAAAGGATCGGACTTGGACTTCCGACCGGACTTTCCCGTTAAGCCGGAAGACGTGCTGAGATCCCGCAGCCGAAACGCGATGATCCTGCTCGATCTGCAAACATGCACCCGCGGCTACACACCGACGAAGTATCAGCAGAGTCTGATGCCCACGGAGTATCAGCCGAAGATCGAACAGATTTTCGACGGCATCGACACGACCATCTGGAAACGTAATCCGAATCCTCCGCGAGAGATCGCCGGGCACAAGATTCCAGAAGGCAAGAAAATCGTGACCTACGTCTCGCGAGGTTTCGAATCCATGCGCGGGTTCGACATCTTCATGAAGTCGGCCAAGCAGATTTGCGACGCGCGTGACGACGTGGTCTTTCTGTGCGTTGGCTCAGACCGAGTCTGCTACGGCGGCGACCTGAACCGCATCAAAGAAGAAACCTATCGTGAGCACATTCTCAAGCAGGATAACTACGACCTGGACCGATTCATCTTTACCGGTCGAGTCGATCCGCAGGAACTGGTCGACGTCTTCAGTCTCAGCGACCTGCACTATTATCTGACAGTGCCTTTCGTGCTGAGCTGGTCGCTGATGAATTCGCTGGCCTGCGGCTGCACTGTGCTGGGTTCAGCAACGGCTCCGGTTCAGGAGATGATCAAGCATGGTGAAACCGGCTACACCGCCGACTTCTTCGACGTCGACGGCTTCACTGAAATCGCGATGACGGTTCTCGACGATCCCGAAAAACACCGCCACCTCGGCCAGGCCGGAGCTAAGCTTATTCAGGACGGCTTCAGCCTCGAAAAAATGCTCCCCAAAATGCTCGACCTCTACGAACGAACCATCGCCACGGCCAGGTAGTTTCGTGGCTGGATGGACCGACCACCGGTGGCTGGTGGGGCACAGACATAAGACGCCGCGTTTCCGCGTGCTTTAAGTTGGGACACTGTGCCTGTGTGGGACGCCGCACAACGATGTATCCTGCCGCTTCGCAACCCGCCATTCTGGCTGGACCACCCTGCGAATTTACAATTTCAAATTGCGCGATCGAACCACCCGGCACGATCAGACGCGACGTGCACGATGCTGAGAATGAGAACGGTGTCTTCGCGAAGTTCGAACAGAATCACGTAAGAGGCTGACAAAGAACCTGGTTTATTAGTAAGAGGCCGACAAACAACTACTTGGGAAAGTTGAAAACCTCGGAGATTCATCAAGTCGAAGTCAGTTCTTTGTCGGCCTCTAAGGAAACCGACTCAGGATTGCTGCACGGATCTGCTGATGAATGACGCCGTACGATTCCGGACAATCCTGAATCGACTTCAGCCTTTGTCGTACTGAATTTCGAAAACGGTTTCCGAGATCGCTGGCAACGTCGTTGTAGTATCCAGTCGCGAACGAAAGGTCGTCAGCAACGAGTGAGTGAAAACGACTGAATTTAGCCATCGACGCGACGCCATCGTTCATCTTCATCAATGGCCAGCGAGGGATCGGCTGCCAACTCGTCCCACCGCCGCTTCGCCTCGTTCAGCACATCGGGCGGCACAATGATTGGTCGATTCTCGCGAGCAATGTCATCCCATAATTGAGTAACCAGCCGCAATTTTTCGGCGACAGGAAGTCCACGATGCGTCGCAATATCAATGCTCATTGGCTGCACCGAAATCTCAAGAGGTGTGGTCATCTTTCAACAGTACCGAGTGCCCGGAGGGGCGTGTTCATCGTAAACGCCTGAGCGACGTTCAATAAGGCAGAAAATTCCGTGGCGGTAATCGACATCCGCGTGCCGTTTCTCTTGTCGCTTCGCGACACGGGTTGCAAGCAACCCGCGCCACCCTGAGAACGCTTGGCTGTAGGGGGCGTCTCGACGCACCTGCCAATGCATGCCTTATGTGTAAAAGGTGCGTCAAGACGCACCCTACTTCACTGGATACGGCGTCGAGTTCGGATGTATCTCTGGAACGGATGTGTCTATGGAAGCAGTGGCGTCTCCCGCGTACACGCATCCGGAATTTTCAGCGACTGGGCGTGAGTCGTCACCAGGTGATCACCCACGGAGCCAGCCGGAAAGGCTACTGGCGTTTATCCAGAACGCTGGGCGGTCATGTCGGTATGACAAAACAGTGGCTCCGCCACCAGGGACTTGTGTTTCTCAGATACCTGTGGGGAGACCTTGCTCCTCTTCGCCGAACCGCCTGATGCGGACCCGCATGTCAGGTGGTGTGGGAGGGGGGAGCCGAAAGGCTATCCCCTATCCCGATTTGTGCGGCGGGAGCAATCGAAATGGGTCACATTTGCTCGACAGCGACAAGGCCAGATTTGCCATCCTCAAATGTACGGAATTCACAGCGGACTATGGAGTCGGGTGCGAACTGCCATGTCTCGGTGTCCGGCACGGGACCCACCAAACGGTAACGCCCGTCGTCCAGCGATTCGGCCTGTGCAGGACGCCACACGTCAACGCCCTCGTCGAGCAATGCAACATACACTGTCGTCAATGACTGCACGGTAGCCTATCCCAATGCAATGACGGACTGCGTTCGCACAACGGAAGGTTTTTACGACACCGCCCTGAACGAAGCGAACGATGCCTGAACTAGGGAAGATTGTACCAAGGCCATGGCCCGTTACCAAAGAGCCAAGGTGTGCCGAAGGCCTAGCGTAAAAACCATGTTGTCGGTCACGGCAAGTAATCGGGCGACGAATCACCGTACCAAGATTGTTTGTGAAGCCACTTTTCGTATTCGTAATAGATGCCGCGCAATCCAGTTTTGGCTAAATCCGCGCGATAATCAGTGTAAAGTCGATGCAGTTCCTTGCGTGCGAACTCGTCGTTGGCGTCAGAGCTACGTAGAAAGGTAATCGGATCGTCGTGATCGGGGAAAATGACGTAAGCGACGATTGACGACCAACCAAGGTTGTTGCAGCCATCAGCACGAACGATCAACCACTCGCGAAAACCTTGAAGGAATCCGCCCTCGAGTGCGGCATCAAAGCCGGAAAGGTACGCAGCAACGGAATCGTAGGTGGGCGGGAGCACCCACATGCTGGTGCGGGTGCAGAGGTGCTCAACCAATGATTCACGCTCGGAATTAAGCACAGGTAGTGACCGACAACGGAGTTCTTGATGAAAATCTGTCGGCTATGCGCAAGGAGTTGCGCGTAAAGCGACACCAGCAAGGAGCATGCCGGACTTTTCGCCGTTCGTCAATTGGTGTCGGGGCTGTGGGGGCGGGCTGTCACGGTTCTTGTCGGCAGAGCCTCAGCGTCGTCGGCTTGCGGTTGACGGTGCGAACTCCGAAAGTGTGCGGGTTGTAGTTGGAAGTTGTCGGGCGGGATTGTCTGATTGAGGGAGTCGCTCGGCTGTTCGCATTTTTTGATTGGAGTTTCGTCAATGTTGACTCGTCCTGTTGCTGGTGCGCGGATCGTTCGTAGGTTGCCGGCGTTGGCATCTGTCGGGGTATTTGTTGCCGTTCTGTGCCTGACTGGGAACGGCGCTCTGGCTTTGGGGCCGGAGGCGTTGCCGCTTTGGCCGGACGGGGCTCCGCATGCTCAGGGGAGTGACGAGTCGGATGTGCCGACGATTCGGGCTTATCTTCCGCAGGAACTGGAAGGTGTGAAGGCGACCGGTGCCGGAGTCGTGATCTGCCCTGGCGGCGGGTACGGAATCCTGGCGATGGATCACGAAGGGCATCAGCTTGCGAAGTGGTTTCAAAAGAATGGCGTGGCGGGGTTCGTGTTGCGGTATCGCCACGCTCCGAAGTATCGACACCCGGTGCCGATGGAAGACGCTCAGCGAGCGATGCGGTATGTTCGTGCAAAGGCCGAGACATTTGGCGTTAGCGCGGGACGCATCGGCATCATGGGTTTCTCTGCGGGCGGGCATTTGTCGTCGACGGTGGCGACGCACTTTGACGCGGGCAACCCGGAAGCGAAGGATTCGGTTGATCGTCTAAGTTGCCGGCCCGATTTCGCCGTGCTGTGTTATCCGGTTATCAGTTTGACGGCTTCGTACGCTCACAAGGGGTCAGGGCGAAATCTGTTCGGCCCGGACGCTGATGAAGAGACGTTGAAGACGCTCAGCAACGATCTGCATGTGACGGTGGAAACTCCACCGACTTTCCTGTTTCACACGGCGGAGGACAAGGGCGTCGATGTGCAGAACAGCGTGGCATTCTTCATGGCGTTAAGGAAAGCGGGCGTTCCCGGCGAGATGCACATTTACCAGGATGGGCCGCACGGAGTTGGGATGGCTCCGGCCGATCCGGCGGTTTTCGGATGGAGAGATCGACTGCTCGACTGGATGCGAGGTTCGGGATTCCTCAGCGCGACGGCTCGAGCCGAAGTTTCCGGAACAGTCAAAGTGAACGGCGAAGATCTGCGGTGGGGAATGATCGCTCTGGCACCGCTGGATCCAAACAAGCCGCGAGCCTGGACAATGGTTTCACGCGGCAAGTACAGCATTCCCGCCAGTCGAGGCGCGGCACTCGGTGAGAACGTCGTCGAGATCTACGACCTTGGCTCCGTCGAGCCTCGGCCTACGCGCGACGACTTTGAGCGCATCGACCCAAACGGTGCATTGCGGCTCAACGTTGTCGAGGGTAAGAACCAGTTTGATCTCAACCTGACTGAATAATGGTTGCCGATTTTCGGTCAACTCGTCCGTAACATTTATCACGAATTCGAACTGCTTCTTAATGTCAAACACGACCACCCCCGGTACCAACTGGGATGTGCCTGCTGAACTGGCCGGGAAAACGATTTGCCAGGTGTTACGTGAATTTCTTCCCGATCAGTCCTGGCGACACATCCGGAAACTTGTGGAACGACGGCGAGTGACCGTGTCGGGCGTTCTTTGCCTGGATGTTGCTCGCCGTTTGACGGCGTCGGAGACCGTGTTTGTCGCGGATGCTCCTTTTCCTCCTCCGCCCGACGATGGTGATGTCAGCATTCTGCACCTTGACGAATCGGTCGTTGTGATCGAGAAGCCGGCGGGGATGGTTTCGCTACGGCACGTTGCGGAGATCAACTGGCCGATCAAACGTCGCATGCAGCAGCCGTCTGCAGATGAAAGTGTACTGCGAGCGGTCGGCGCAGCGACTCGCAGCAAACGGAATCTGGCTTCGCTGCCGCCGAAGCTTCGCCGTCAACATGTGCGGTCGGTGCATCGCCTGGATCGAGATACCAGCGGGCTGTTGGTTTTTGCGAGGTCGCTGGAAGCTGAGCAGAGTCTTGTCAAGCAGTTTGCTGAGCACTCGGTTGATCGTGTTTATCAGGCAGTTGCTGCCGGAACTCCAGAGACCGGAGTGATTCGAGGTCGACTGGTCCGCGATCGAGGCGACGGTTTGCGTGGCAGCACGAAATCTGAAACCGACGGCAAGCCAGCAGCAACTCATGTCGAATCGGTTGAAACGGTAGGACCATATTCGCTGGTGAACTGTCGCCTGGAAACAGGTCGGACCCATCAGATCCGCATTCATCTGGCTGAGCAGGGACACCCGGTCTGTGGCGACAGGATGTACCGCGGGCCGTTTAGCGGTGAGGCGGTTGCTGATGAAAGCCGTGCTCCGCGACTGGCATTGCATGCTCGGTTGCTGGCGTTCACGCATCCCGAGTCTGGCCAGCGGCTGGAGTTTGTGTCAGAACTGCCTGCGGACCTTTCGAGGCTCGTCGATCGACTTCGAACGGCCCCAGTTCCAAACGGCAGGAAACTGAAAGAGGCCGGCGACGCGTGAAGGCAGAATCGGACCAACCCGGCGAGGCCAGCGTCGACAGAGCAGCTTTCGGCAGCGATCGGCGTCTGAGATGGTTTCTGCGGCTGGTCGGAGTCGCTGATCTGCTGGCTGTTGTAGCGGTGTTCTTACCGACGGATTGGCTTGGCTGGGTGCATGAGTCTGTTGGGCTGGGAACGCTTCCCCAGGGAAGAATTGTCGGATATCTCGCTCGCTCGACGTCGCTGCTCTACGGAATTCATGGAGCGATGCTGCTTGTCCTGGCCAACGACGTTGTTCGATACCGATCTCTGATCTGCTGGTACGGTCGAGTGATCGCTGCAGCTGGTGCGATTCTGATCGGAGTCGACATTGCCGAATCGATGCCCGTCTGGTGGACCGTTCTGGAAGGCGCCGCCGTGGTTGGTATTGGCGTGGTGATTCTGACGCTTTGTCATAAAGACGCGGCTGACCGGCTCGTCGGAAGCGACTGATCGACGGGGCGACTGCCGTCGTGCCAAACGGCAACATGTGGCGACTTCACTGCATTGATGTTGCCGCTCGTCAACGTCGCAGCTTCCCCTCGCTTCGCGGCGTTCAGCTTTGTCGAACGCTCTGTCAAGTTCCTGAAACAGCGAAGCTGGTCAAACTTTGCGGCCACGAGACTGGCTGAAACTTAAACGCTGGCAGAGTTTACGCGAATCCGACCGGGCTGCGAGCGGGATTGGATATTCTGCTTCGACCAGTTTTCGACCGGTCCCGCGGTGCTCGGTTTTGGATCGCGGCACGGTGGTTGCGATTACCGGTTTGCCGTCGGAATCGTCGCTGGATGGCGACGCGCTCTCTGTGGTCTGAGCATTGGCGACGACTGCTTCGAAAACGGACGATCGGTCGAGAATCAATTTTGTGGCACGTTCGCCACGCTGGGAGCTGTGATGATTGCGGTTTCGGAAATCAACACTTTTGAAGAGCTGGCCAATCTTCGTGTTACCTGGCGGGAACTCTGGGAAAAAACTCCGAACGCATCCTTCGTGCAGTCGTGGGACTGGCTGAGGAGCTACTGGCGAGTCTATGGTGACAAACAGGAACTCCGCACGTTACTGGTGACTCTGCGGACGAAGCCGATTGGTATTGTGCCGCTGGTCACTCGTCAGGTTGAGACGGCGCTCGGGGCGACGCCGGTCCTGACCTGGCCGACGAATACCTTCGTCCCGTTTTACGGCGCGATTGGCCCGAACCCAGCTGCCACTTTGAGTACCGCCTTCAGTCATATCCGAAGGACTCAGCGCAACTGGAAGGCGCTGGAGCTTTCTCAGATTGACGAGTTCGGTCATGACAACCGTCGGACGAGCAACGCTTTGAAGAACGCTCGGCTGAAAGTCTGCCGAAACGGCGCCGTCACTCACCCGGTGGTGGAGATGGCGGGAAGTTGGGATTCGTACATGAGCACGCGTGACCGATCGGCTCGAATGGAGTTTCTGCAGGCGGAAAAAATCATCACTCACTGTGGGCCCATTTCGTTTCATCGCTGGCGGCCGGAAGGCGGCAAGGTCGGAGCGACTGATCGGCGCTGGGATTTGTTTCGAACGTTTGAATCCATCCGAGGAGACTCAAAAGGTCGAGGTCGACGTGCTGATCGTGAGTTGACTGTGATGAAAGATGCACACGCGGCGGCGGTCGATGCGGGGGCTGTTGAGGTCTGTACTCTGACAGTGTCGGGACGCCCGGCGGCTTGTGCATACAACTATCGGACGGAAGCTCGTCTTGAGAATGTGTTCCTGGGGGCTCGCGAAGAGTACGGCGATGCGGCTGTGACCTGCCTGCTCGGGCACATGCTTCGAGATGGTTTCATGCGGGACGATCAAAGCATCGTCTTTCAGCCGCACGATGCTCGCCAAGTGGCTGCATGGAGTAATTCGGACGCCACATCAATCGCTTATGGGCACTATGCAAAGCTGTCTCCGACTGCTCAGTTGCTGCGTCGACGACGTGCTGCGGCTGCGGGCGATGTTCCCGAGCAGCGGCCACCGGTCAAAGTCGAAGTCGCGGCTGAGGAGCAGGTTGCTGCCCCGGCGAACGATTCACCGCTGAAAGTTTACACGGGAGCGTGACGTTTTTTTCAGATCGTCAGCCAGACCGAGAGCTGCTGTGTGCGGCGGTGTTTTCACGAATGTTATCAAAAGGGCCAACTCCAGATTTATCGGGTCACAGATCATGAAGAAAAAAATACGACTGACATTCACGTTGAACGAAATTCTGCTCCTGGCGGTGGAAATCAACCTGGCGTTCGCCGGTCTGTTGATGATTGCAGCTGCGTTTTCCGGGCAGTCAGAGCAGTTGTACGCTCCGGCTCGAACGATGATCGGCATGCTGCCGGCGTTGTTCTGCGTGGGGTTTGCTTCGTGGCTGGTTTACCGGTTGCGTTGCGTTCGGCGGGCCAGGAATCGATTCGCCGGTCTGGCAGGAGCGATGTGTCTTGGCATTGTTGCTCTGAGTTTCGGCGCAGCGGTTGGCAAACTGTCGATGGTCTGCATGACCGATGGTTTTCACGAAGCCGTGAATTACTCGATCAACAGTCCTCTGCAGAAGCAGGCCGGGCTGATGTCGTTTCTTGCGTTCGTTGGAATTGGACTGGTGTTCGGCGCGACGTTTGTTCTGCGAGCGGGTAAGGAGAACGACAGGCAGAGCCTGTCCAGCGAAGCTCTGCACGTGCAGATTGGCGAGATTGGTCAGCAGTTTGTCGGTGACTGGTCGGAGCAGCTTGTCTCACGGATGGATTCGCTCGTTACTGACGGCGACTTTCTGGCGGCGATCGGAATCTATCGGCACGAGACTGGCTGCACGGCTGAAGAGGCTTCGCGAATCGTTGACGACTGGCCGGAACAACGCCTGCGATTGCAGTTGGAAGTGTTGACTCGCTTGCTGCAAACTCCGGTTGGACCTGCGACGTCCAGCACGACTCCTGCATCACTGGCCTGAGAACGAAGCGGGATGAGTAAGGACGCACAGCTATGAGGTCATTCACACCTGCTCGACTGATGCTGGCAGTTGTCGCGGCACTTGGCGGTTGCGTGATGCTTGGCTTGTTTTCGGTGAAGAGAAGTCTGGACGCGATCGAGCAACCACAACTGACGTCGGTGCGGGAAGGCTTTGCGACTCGCACAATTCCGATGGCGGCAAGCAATCTGAAGCCGGGCACGATTATTCGCAAGGATGACATCGGAAGCGGACCCTGGCCGATGCGGGATGTTCGCGGAGACATCCTTCTGTCAGAACGCCTGATTGTCGGTAGAGTCGTGCAGAAAGAAATTAAGTCGGCCACGCCAATTCACGCCGGATCGCTGGTGCGGCCAGGCGAGTACTCGAAGGAGTACGTCGGCGTCCCCTGAAGTTTCTCCGACCGACTTGTGAGCACCTGAAAGGCCGTTCGGATGTCTGTGTTTAATGACCTGCTGGCCAGAATTGTGGCTCTGGCGATGATCGGATCGCGAATCGCCATCTTTCTCGCGATTCTTCCGCAGTGCGCCCTGACGCTGTTGGGTGAGAGTTTCGGTGCGTTGATTGCTTGCTCGCTGGGCGTTGCCGGGTATGCATACTCGGTTTTCGTTTTTCAGCGAATTGAGTCGCGGTTGTTCTATCATGCCGACTGGACTGGCGGTGGTCTGTTGCTCCGGCAACGATTCAGTTCGCAAGCCTGTCGATGGCATCGCGACCTCGTTCTGCTGAGCATTCTGAGCGGCATGTTCGGTGCGGGAGTCGGCTGGAATGTCACCGCGTTGACTCATGGTAACCTGGCCGATGCTCGAATTATTGCGGCGCTTGCAATGGTTGTGCCGTACGGGTTGATCGTCTGGCTTTATCGCGGAACGCCGCGCTACCGACTCGACCTGCCTGTTACCGAAGGTTGAGACCGCAGAGTGCGCCTTGCCCATCACAGAACTCTGTTGGGCGGTGCCCTGCTTACTTCTCAGGGGCAACGTGAATCTCGATGGCGACTGGTTCGTAGAGCCCGCCGGGTTTCTGATCATCGCCCCAGGAAATTGTCAGATCGACGGCCAACTCGTTTGATGGTTCGAGTAAGTCTGTCATGTCGAACGAGACTGTTTCCGTATTATTTTTCAGACTGCCGAGTGGGTGGCCATTAACGGCGACCTCGGCTCGACCGCCAATTCCGTCAAAGGCGATATGGACCCGCTCGTTATCATCGAGATTGGTTGGTCGCTGGAATCGTCGGCGAAAGACGACGCGCCCGGACACTTTGCCGAACGAGTCGTTCATAGACGATGGCATGCGAATTCGTGAGTCATTCAGCAGCGGGCTGTCGAGCTCGGTATCCTCTTCATCGTCTCTGAAGGCATGTGGTCCGTCGAGCCACTCGTAAAACCAGGGGCCTTTCAGGTGCATTCGGTGGATGGGTTCACGACGCATCATCGGGATCCTGTTTCGTGGCTGGTCGACTTTGGAACGACGACGAATGCGGTGTTGTGCGGCGGGCAGAGATCGGCAAACTGATTCGAAGGCATTCCCTGACACAGGGCAGGGTGGGGAGTTCAAACGAGGGCACTATACTCCTTCGGCAATGATCGTTTGAAGCGTCTCTTTTTCCCACTTGCTGAAGCAACAATGACTGAATTTGCCACGAAAAAATCAACGTCGTCACTGGCCGAGTCAGGTCGCCGCGTTGTGATTGTGGGGGGCGGTCTGGCCGGTCTGGCTGCGGCATCGGCGCTTGCTGGGCGAGGGATGGTGGTGACCGTTCTTGAGTCGCGACCGAGGCTGGGTGGGCGAGCCAGTTCGATCATTGATCGCGTTACGGGAGAAACCATCGACAATTGTCAGCACGTCGCGATGGGGTGCTGTACGAGCTTTCGTCAGTTCTGTGAAGAGACTGGTTGCTCGGATCTCTTTGAAACGCAGAAGGAACTCTATTTCGTCGGGCCGCCGGGGCAGGCGAAGGTTGTCCGCTTTGCGGCATCGTCGCTGCCGGCGCCACTGCACCTGGCGTCGTCGTTTCTGAGAATGCCGTGGTTTACGCTCGGCGAAAAGCGGCAGATTGCGTTTGGCCTGAGGGCGTTGGCGAAGGACCGAACGAAAACTGATCGCTCGTTTCAGGAATGGCTTGATGGGCAACGTCAGTCGGAATCGGTGCAGCGCAGGTTCTGGCATCTGGTCCTGGTCAGTGCGCTCAGTGAGTCGCTTGACCGGATCAGCTTTCGTCACGCTAGAAAAGTTTTCATCGACGGGTTTCTGAGCAGTCGCGAAGGTTGGGAAGTGTCGATTCCGATTGTGCCGCTCGACGATGTCTACGAGGCGCGAATCGCGGCGACATTGCGAAAGCACGGCGCCGCGATCCAATTGAAATCCGGAGTGCGGCGTCTTGTTGTAAGGGGCGGCCGCGTAGTGGGGGTGGAGTTGCGGGATGGCTCAGAAGTGACAGGCGACGAATTCGTGCTGGCGGTTCCTCAGTATCTTGTGAAGTCAATGCTGCCGGATGAGCTGGCCGGGCACTCTGACGTCGCTGCTCTGGATCGACTGGAAACGGCTCCGATCGCCAGCGTGCATCTCTGGTACGACCAGCCGCTGACCGACTTGCCGCATGCCACCTTCGTCGATCGACTAAGTCAGTGGATGTTTAACCGGACAGTGCCTGGCCGTAGGGGGCGTCTTGACGCACCCGGCAACCTGCCGGGCCATTCCGTGGATGCTCTCTCACAGGATGAGGGGGAGAACGACGACGGTTGCCGGCTGCAGGTTGTGATCAGTGCGGCTCGTGATCTGTCGGGGATGTCCGAGCAGGAAGTCATCGCGAAAGTCGATGCCGAGCTAAGGGAAGTGTGGCCGGACAAGAGCGAAACGCGACTGCTGAATGGTCGAATGATCACAGAGCATCGTGCTGTTTTTTCGCCGCTGCCCGGTGTCGACAGAATTCGGCCTGCCCAGCAGTCGCCGATTTCAAATCTTCAGTGGGCTGGCGATTGGACTCGAACCGGCTGGCCAGCGACGATGGAAGGAGCCGTTCGAAGCGGCTATCTCGCCGCGGAGAATATCCTTAGGAGATGCGGCAGGGCCGAGTCGGTTGTTCCCGCTGATCTGTCTTCAGCGAGGCTCTACCGCTGGCTGCTGTCGTGACTTTTTCCAGCCGCGAAATACGCGAAAGACACGAAAGTACATTCCGGTTTCGTTTCTCTTTCGTGTATTTCGTAGTTGCTCTTTGCCCGTCGATAAGGCCTCAGCTGTGCAATGTTGAATTCCGTTCTTCTGATCGCAGTTTGAATCTACTCAACCGGCTGTGTCGTATCGTAGGGGTTGTGCCGTTCAGCGACTTTCTATGAGTCTGCTCTTGTCGGCAATGGCGAATGGCCGGCCGGATCGGTGAATCCTGTTGTTTCGCGGCGTCGCAACGGTCAAACTTCCCGGCTTCTGACAGGATTCGTGTTCCGTGGGCCAGGAAACGACGATCCAGATGTTGAGTGGTCGATTCGGCGATGCCTGATGGCTCGAAAGAAAGCGTGAACGACGATGTTCCGAACAGTTTCTCTACTTGCCGCTGTGGTTTGCCTGGCGATGTCGCAAAGCGCGTCTGCTCAGGGGATCATCTGGAGTCTTCCGGAAGACGGAAGCCTGGTTCACTACGAAGGCACTTACAGGCAGGTGGAAGCCCAACCTGGATCCAGCGAGGGAAACCTCGAAATGGAATGGATCCGGCACCTGACGATCAAGTCGGTCGGCAAAGAAGACGCCGAGTACAAAGGCGCGACAGTGCCGTGCCGCTGGATCGAATTCAAGGTGCAGACCGGTCGTGTGAAGGACGGTTTGATCGCCACGGGGTCGGTCGGTGAGCGGATTTACAAGGTTCTGGTGCCAGAAAGTGCCGTCATCGGCCAGACCCGAAACAGTGAAGGATTGCCGGTCACATACTTGCCGATCGTTCGTGGCTTTCGCAAAACGAACGACAAAGACCCGACTCCGAAAGAGATCACGTCAAAAGTTCTGCAGGTTTACCCGATGATTTCTCTGGTACGGCATTACAAAGACATGACTCGAGGCAGCGTGCCGGAAGTCGTGCAGGTTGGCCAGGAAGATGTGCAGTGCACAAAGCTGACCGGCAGCTTCGAGCAGGAAAGTCTGAACGACCGGATTCTGCACGAAACGACGTTGTACCTTTCCGATTCCGTGCCCTTTGGTCTGGCGAAGTGGACTGTCAAAATTTCTCAGGAAGCCAAGGGCGAAGTTGAGCCGCGTAGCGAATTTCAGTTCGTCTCCGAGATCACTGTCGACATGACCGCTCGGCGAATTGAAAGCAACGCCCGCAGCGAACTGGTCGTTCAGTAGGGACCGCGTCAGGTCGCCATTCTGCTGCCTGTCGGCAATCCAGGAAAGATTTCCGGATTATGCCGATTTCTCCGAAGTTGCAGCTTCCGAATTGCCGATGACTGTTCCGGATACCCATGTGCTGTCGGTGAATTCCGCCTCACATGGCTGGCGAATCAGGCCCCATCAGGATGAACGGGACGGAATTGGCATGAAGCTCGAACTTCTGCGAACACAGGCTGTCACAATTCTCGGAGTCTGCGGTCTGGCCATGATGGCCACCGGCTGCCAGACGTCGGTCGGCGGACAGACGTTGCCATCGGCTTACTACCTGCGGGACGACGTGCAGTATTTCCCCGCCGGTCCCGAATTTCTGCTGACAAATACGAAGCAGGCGATCGAGCAGTACAAACTCGATCAGACCGGGTTCAAGGAGGATTTCGGCGCCGGAGACTCCGGGCCGGGTGTCGGCGGCGGTTTCGATTAACGGTCGGCCCTCAATTATTCAGATATTCAGACCCGAAAAAGAGCCCGAACGCTCGCCGAACGAGTCTCGATGCTGCGGTATCAGGAGCCTCGTTCTCGTGAATGTTTCGGGCTTTTTCGCGTTTTCTGTGGACGTCGCTTCGAAGTCGCTCGCTCGCTGATTCGCTGGTTACTCTGGCAGATTCCGGGAATTTGCCCTGAGCTGTTTCTTTTGCGACGAACACGACTCACCCAGGATCGGGTCACCGTGTTTGACAACGGGAAGTGCAGTCGTAAAATCACCTCCCGCTCCGCTCACTCCACCTGCTCCCCGCGGGCGAACCGAGTGGACATCCCCATGCCAGATTGTCTGTGAATCCCCTTCGGGACGGATGTCCGACTGACCGGTCGCTTACGTTGCCTGTGCTGATTGTCTCTTCAGGTGCGTCGCTACTTTCGCTGGGCGTTCGAGTTGCAGACTTTCTGAGTGTTGCCGCTGTCCGTCGGCAGGTTTCCGCAAGCTGTTTGCTGCGGGATTTCTGTTGAGCTTTATCTGGTCGTTTACGTCCGGTACGAGTGACGGCTCTGGTTCATTCAAGCATGGGGATCTCGTCCGCAGGAGCCGATTTCCGGTTCCGCGAGACCAACCGAACAACAGTTTCGGCGAGAGAACGTCAGGAGTTTCAAAATGTTACTTGGATTTATTCCCGGAGCCCCGGGTTGGATTGAGATCGCGATTTTCGGTGTGATCATTCTGCTGGTATTCGGCAATCGGCTGCCCGGCGCCATGAAATCACTCGGCCGAAGCGTCGTCGAGTTTAAAAAGGGGGCCAGCGACGCTGAGTCCGAAGGTTCCGATGATAGTCGCGACGACCGAAAAGATTCGTAACAACCATTAACGCCTCCAGCCTCAAGAAGGTCGGAAGGCTGTTGAATTGTTTCCGCAAAATCAAACACAATATTCAAACGTGAGGTGTCACATGACGGCTATTCTTGCATTCTTCCCTGGTGGAGCTCCTGGACTTCCTGAACTGATCATCTTCGGCACGATCGCTTTGCTGCTGTTTGGCAAGCGTCTGCCGGAAGTCGCCCGCAGTCTCGGGAAGGGCATTGTCGAGTTCAAAAAAGGCGTACGCGGCATTGAGGACGAAGTCACTCAGTCGACTTACAGCTCGTCAAGCACCTCTTCAACGCCACGACCGGCAGCCAGCGAAGAAGTCAAAGAGGTCACGGCTCCAAAGTTCGAGCCGCCAAAGTTTGATCAGGACGAAGAAGGCGACGAGAAGGACGCGTAAGACTGGCGGTGCCCAATGTTGTCCGGCACTGATATTGCTTCACGGTTACAGGCCCCCCTTGTATGTTCTCAGAGGACGGTGAGGACGGTTTCGGGAGACTGGTGGCGTCGTTGTTGTGGGCTCTTCACTGACCGATGATGCCCAGTTCGGAAATAGATGCCCACGGGCCAGCATTCACTTCGGACAGGATTCGGATCAGAACGTAACGACCAAAAGCCGGTTTCCAGGTTTTTTCCTGGGACGTCTTCACCTTGCGAAACGTCATTGTCGCGACCGTTTCGTCAAAAGTCGCGGGTGAGTCACCGACGAAAAACTCGCACTTCGCAATTGCACCATTCCAGCCACCGTCCTGACGAGCGAGGTAACGGATTCCGCTGACCTCTCGCCTGCTGCCCAGATCAATGACCAGTTCGTGCGGGTGCTTGTCGATTTTCGGCGAGAAACTGGTGTGCCAGTGCGTGTGAGGGTCGCCGTCGATCGCGTTCACGGCACGCCGCTGGTTCGCGTTTGACTCGCTGCTGACGCGAGCGATTTTCAACTCCTGCCTGTCGATCAGCCCGGCAGTCGGGATTGTGTTGACGGCTCCCTTCTTCGGAAGCGGCTTATTGCCAAATTTCGCCCGCCGATCGCGTTCATGAATTTCGCGGTTGAAGAACGTTCCTTCTTCGACGGGTTCATGAGCCGCCTCGGCATGTCGTTTCAATTCGGCGAGGATTTCCGGATGATCCGTCGCGACATTGTTCTTTTCACTCAGGTCTCGGCTCAGGTCGTACAGTTCCCACTCGCGTTTAGCGCCTGGCAAAATCGCCTTCCAGTCACCTTTTCGGACAGCGATCTGGGGGCCAATTTCCCAGTAGAGATATTCGTGATCTGGTTGCTTTCGTCCCGCAGCTTCCTCACCAACCAGCTCAGGTAGAATCGACATCCCGTCAACGTCGTCTGGAGCCGTTGCACCCGTCAACTCGGCAACGGTCGGCAATACGTCCGGGAAGTACCACAGCAGGTCGCTGACTTGTCCGGGAGCGATCCTGCCCGGCCAGCGAACGGCCATTGGAATTCTCAATCCGCCTTCGTAAAGGGTTCCCTTCGTTCCACGAAATTCGACTCCGGTTGTGGGATTGACGTTCGCTCCGTGAAAGCCGCGAGGGTGCTCTGCGTCCTTGAAATAGTCGTTTCCGCCGTTGTCGCCGCAGAAGAAAACGATTGTATTTTCGTCGAGCGACAATTCTTTAAGTAGGTCGAGAATTTCACCGACCTGACGATCGACCATGTTCACCATGGCCGCGTATCGCTTTGCGTCTTCCGGCCAGTTCCTGTCTTTGTAGATCGCCCATGCGGGATCGGAATCGGGAATGTCGAAGATGCCATGCGGAGGCGTGATCGGCATGTAGCAGAAGAAGGGTTTCTCTTTATTTTCGCGGATAAAGCTCATCGCTTCGTCGACGATCACATAGTGCGAGTATGTCTCGCCGTCGCTGCCGCCTCGGTTGTTTTTCAGAGGAACTTCTTCACTGTTCCGCACGATGTACGGCGGGTAATAGCTGTGAGCGTGAACCTGGTCGTAGTAGCCGAGGAAGACGTCGAAGCCGTGTTTTTCGGGCACGCCGGTTGAGCCACGGCCGCCACAGCCCCACTTGCCGAAACCGCCCGTCGCGTACCCGGCCTCTTTGAGAATCGAAGCAACTGTTTCCTCGCCTGCCCGCATCGGAGTACCGCCACCGTTCGACCGAACCGACGTATGCCCGCTGTGTTTTCCAGACATCAGACAGCATCGTGTCGGTGCACAAACCGACGAACCAGCCAGTGCCTGTGTGAATCGAATTCCCTCGCTGATCATCTGGTCGATCCGAGGCGTCTGGAGATTCGGATTGCCCAGGCAGGACAGCTCGAAGTACCCCAGCTCGTCAGCCATGATGTAAACAACGTTCGGGCGAGTCGCTGACTCGGCGAAAACGGCTTTCGTACACGGCGTTTGTAGAACGACTGATGCCAGAGCTGAGATCGCGAACGCAGTAATCCTGCGTCGTAAGCCGGACGAGTAACTTCGTCGGCAATCGGTCTGTGTCGTGATGCAGAACTGGTACATGATGATCCCTTTGCGTGGCGATGGTCGGCCCCTGAAATGGTACTGCCCATCGATTGGCGACTGTGAGTTCCTGGACGGCATGGCAGTAGACCGGAGCAAGCTGCCACGTCAGTATTCCGCGACTCGCACAAGGCGTCAATTCCCGGCGCCAGTCTGACAACCTCAGACCGTGAGTCTGCAAGCGGCAGGGAAAGGAAAGGGCTCAAACTTCGGGGACGGAGTCTTCCGGAAGTCCCCAACAAATCTCAAAAGCAGTTCGAGCGGGAGCGGAGACGCCAGACTCACCGACCACCACACCATTGCAGGCTGCCCGGCACTCACCAGCAGCGGAACGGATTTCAACCGGCGTTAGTCTGCTCGTCTCTCCAGCCTCGGGCGCCGTGTCGTTCTCGGGCGCCTGTGCGAAGTTTACACGACGACTTCGACATCTTTTCGGTTCATCTCTTCCAGCACGATCGGATGCCAGGTTTCGTCTCGTTCTTCGGGAGCGGCGTAGTTGAGCCGTGCCCAGGTTCGCAGACGAATTTCTTCGACCAGGTCAACCAGTCCGTGAGTGTCGATGACTTTTGCAAGTCGAGGAAAAGCTGGTTCCATGTTGAAGCTCCTGTTGCCAGTGATTGAGCAATCGACTGGTCGTGCGAAATCCGGTCAGCAGTTTTATGCCTGAGCGAGTTCTGTTCGAACGGCCACCTTACCTGGATTTCTTTCAATTTCTCAAGCCACGAATCGACGAATGAGGCATCACCTGGAAATACGCCCTCTCAAATTGCCTGACTGACACGGTCAACCGCACACTGATTGCTCTTAACCAGCCCGTGTTCACGGCGATGTTCAGCGCTAAGCTCAGAATTTTTCCTTTTAGAGCGTTCAACTTTCCTGACACTTTGCCCCACACTGCCAGAATTCGCTGATCAAAGCAAAACCTGGAACCGACACGCTGGTTGTCATCAATGATTCGCTCGTGGCGCACACCAGGTCGCAGTCAATTGGCGATGGAGTCGACGCTCACACTGAGTTTGAATGAGCGATCATCCGTCGAAATCTGCTGACAACAATCAGTCCAGCGAACCGGCCAGCGACGAGACGCCAACGCTGGCAACACTCGACAGCGCGTTTGGGAATTCGAGGCCTGCAGACATCCTCGAAGTCTGACGCAAACAGACGAAAGAGTTAAATTTTCAGCGACAGACCACTTCGCGATCTGCAAGACACTCCGTTTTCTGGCAGTCTTTCCTCAGCTCTGCGATTGAAAATAGGCAAGTTACAAGCCTCGGCAACGATTATGGGGCTGCACAAGAGGCAGTGAGACCGCTCCAGCCGGAAAATCCGTCATTCGTGTTTCATCCCGGACCGATACCAGAATCAAGTGACCCCGCGCGAACCGTACGCCCGGTGCTTCACGCTGGTCTCGTTCTGAGAGTAACCGATGCGACTTTTCCTGTGGCTGCTGGCCTTCACCGCTCTTTCGACCGGAGGCTGCGTGTTTCCGTGTTCGAACGGTGCGTGCAGCAGCACCGGTGAACCTCGCTATGTGTCGCCTGCAACGCGATTCTTCGGTACGGAGAAACTGTTGCCTCAGACCATATTGAGCAGCCAGTGTGACCTTGGCCAGTGTCAACCCCGTCCGTATTTGACATGCTCAAAGTACCTGCCGTTCATGGATCGGTGGACGTCGTCGGCGATGGCCAAACGCTGCGCAGACAGGTATCTCTTGAGGCAGCAGCTTCAGACAAGACGCTGGATCTCGAAGCACTACAAAGCCGGTTTCCGCGACGCCTTTAACGACATTGCCAACGGCGAAAGTGGCGAAGTGCCGGCTGTTCCGCCGCCCAAATACTGGAACACTCATTACCGCACGGAAAAGGGTAAGCAGTGTGTCGAGTTGTACTTTGATGGCTACCGGTCTGGCTCCGCGCTGGCCGCAGCCGAGATGACCACGATGAAAACAATCGGTGCGTCGTACGACTGGAGTATCCAGAAACCCAAAGGTGCGTGTGCCTCGCCACCGACCAACGGCGGCTGCGCGCCAGGCGGACCGAGTCAGTCGAATTCATTTTCGTCAGGGGGGGCGCCCGGAATGCCACCACAGCAGCCGTCGGTTTTCGCAGTCGGCCCTCAAATGAATCCTCAGGCACCTGCCGCGGGAATCGACCCCGCTAACTCGTGGCCCCCTCAAAACAACTACCAGAACAACTACGACGTTTCGCCAGCTCCGGCTCCCGGGTTCGGTCAGCAGTTCCATTCGTATCAGAACTCACCCGCTCCATACGGCGCCGGTCCTGAAGCGATGCCTGGGCAGTCGCCGAATTCGACGTACCCGTATCCCGATTTGCCGATGCCATCGGCAGGTCGTCCCGATACCGGACAGAATCTGAATCTGCCTTCACCGACCTTGCCGACTCCCGGTTATGCAAGTCCAGGCGGAGCCTTTAATACTCAACCGTCAACACAGAATCAGTATTCGCAACCAGCCAACAACCAGCCGAACGGAAGTGCTCAGCAAGGCGGACCGCTGACTCCCGGATTCAGCGGAACACCTCGCGGTCAGGTTACGCCGGGAAAACTCGGACCGCCCGACCAGTTCCAGCACGAACCACCGGCCTGGCGATACCCGACACCGCAACGATAATCAGATCAGGATCTCAGTAAATTCGCGGGATGCGTCTTGACGCACATCGGCATGACATTGATCGATGGTGCATCAAGACGCCCCTGCCACTTTCCATCATTCTTCGGACCAGTTCCTCAGACCGAGCCATGCACGAAATGTCATCGCACAATCTGGACCAGGCATCATCGACGATGGCGAAGCGAGCGCTGGACGCTGGCTCCGCCCGTCCGTCTGGCCCTCGGTGCCGGAATGCTCGGACGTCAGATCGATCGCAACGTTCGTTCTCCGTCACGTTGTGTCTGACGATGCTGATCGCATCGGCGCTTTCCGGCTGCGCGGCGGTTCGACCTCTTGATGGAGTACCGGCTCGATTTCTGCCAGAAGAACTGAAAGGCTGCAGCCGCGAAAACCAGCAGATGATCGACCTGTCGTATCTCAGGCAGCAGGCTCCTGCCGAATACCTGGTCGATTCGGGCGACGTCCTGGCGATTTACATCGAGAGCGTCCTTGGGCAGCGCGAGCAGCCGCCGATCAATCAGCCGCTCGACACAACTCAACCGCCCACGCTCGGGTATCCATTAACTATTCGCGACGATGGAACTTTGTCGCTGCCACTGATCCAACCGATCTTCGTGCGGGGAAAAACGATCCCTCAGGTCGAACGTGAAATTAGACAGGCCTACACCGTTGGTCGACGATTGCTGTTGCCTGGGCAGGACCGGATTGTCGTCACGCTGCACAAGCCGAGACAGCACCGCATTCTGGTCATCCGCCAGGAGCTTCAATCAGACGTGCTGTCTGGCCTCAGCGTGAGCGGCGGATCACTCGGAACGGCGAAGAAAGGAACCGGCCATGTGGTCTCGCTGCCGGCGTACAAAAACGACGTTCTGAATGCGCTTGTTCAATCAGGCGGCTTGCCGGGCCTCGATGCCGAAAACGTCGTCTACATTATGCGAGGCCGACGCGCCAGACCCGTACAAGCTCAGCCGCAACAACCACTGCCGGCTCAGCCTGCGTACGGCCAGCCGAATCCGACGATGCAGCCAGGCTATCAGCCCGGTCCATATCAACAGCAGCCCTATCCGTCGCAGCCGGGGCAATTGCCAGGCGGACCATTACCTCAGCCAGGTTACGGCCCGCTGTCGTCGACGTCGTCAGCAGGCCGGCACGCATCGCCGTTTGATTCCGACACGGACTTCGTCGTACGGGCTCAAAGTCCCGACATGGCTCAGGTCCCACCGGTCGGGCGTGGCCGTTACGGCTCGAACATTCAGCAGGTCGACTACAGAACTGGCCTGGCCACACCGGTTGACCAGTTTGCGAACAATGGTCGCGAACAGCTGACTCCGCTCTCGACACAACAAGTGATGGACCTCGCCTATCACAAAGCGTCTGCGTCAGCCGTCGGTCGAGTCGTCCAGGCCCCATTCCAGAAACTGTTCAATCGCGGAGCCGACGTCTCACAGGCCGGATGTTCCACCTGCCAGACTGCTCCGATTCAGACAGCTCCCTTGCAGATGCCTGCTCAGCAGATGGCTCCGCAGTTTACTCAGCAATGGCAACAGCCACCTCAGCAGTTTCAGCCTCCACCTCAGCAGCAGTGGCAACAGCCAGCGTGCTGGGCGAATTCGCAACAGATCGCTCAAGGGGGCTATTGCAACCAGGAGAATTCCATTCGCATTCCGTTGCGGCTGGCAGAATTTGAAACGGTCAACTTCACCGAGCAGGACATCATTCTCGAAGACGGAGACATCGTCTTCATCGCGTCGCGCGACGACGAGAACTTCTACACCGGTGGCCTGCTCGGCGGCGGCGAATACACCCTTCCCCGTGACCGTGACCTCGATATTCTGGAAGCCATCGCGATCGCTGAAGCCAACAATCGGCAAGGCGCAGGTTCCGGCAGCTCGGCACTCAACAGCGACGTTTCGATCAGCCCCAGTGAAGCAATCATCCTGCGAAAACTGCCGAACGGAACACAGGTGCCGATTCTCGTCGATCTTTATCGAGCAAGAACTCGAGCTTCCGAGCGGATCAACGTCCAGCCGGGCGACTACATCATCGTCCAGTACACAAAGCTGGAAGCTATCGGCGCGTTTATCGAACGGCACATTCTTGAGAGTGCCCTCTTCGGCGTCGCCGCTTCGCAGTTCAACAGCAACCGTTAGCAGCGGAGAAGGCTAAAGGCTGAAATCAGAAGGACTGAATGCTGCCCCCGAAAATACGTCAACCCGCCTTTTGCCTTCTGCCTTTTTTTCTCTCAATCCGCTATCGTCCGTCGAGTTTTACACACTCGAAACTCCGGCTCACAGCGGCGGCTGCCGCCGTACCACCGCCGGACAGACAGCACGGATGGTACAGTGTCTTTTGAATCTTCCGCCCCCGCAATTGCCGCTTCGTCCGGTCCTGATTCTTCCAACGGAACCGTCGCCAGTCTGCTCGACGGTCTGACGCCGTCTCAACGGGAAGCCGTCGAACATTTCGAAGGACCGCTCCAGATTCTCGCCGGACCAGGTTCGGGCAAGACGCGCGTCATTACGCGTCGCATCGCCAGACTGGTTGACCGAGGCGTGCATCCGTCGTCAATTCTGGCGATCACGTTTACGAACAAAGCCGCTCGGGAAATGCAGGAGCGAGTGAACCAGCTGTTGCCCGGCTCGCGGATTTGGATCAGCACGTTTCACCGGTTCTGCGCGAGCATCCTGCGCAGGCGAGGCCGGTCGGTTGGACTCGAATCAAACTTTGTCATCTTCGACAAGTCGGACCAGCTGCAGGTTCTGCGGCACGTACTCAGTGAACTGGACATGGACTCTGTCCGGGTTCCCGTCGCCAAACTGGGAGCACGCATCAGTCACATCAAAAACACGATGGTCAGCTCGGAGCAGTTCGCCCGTTCGCTTGAGTTCGAAGTCGGAGAACCGTTCGACATGATTGTCGCCCAGGTTTATCCGAAGTATCAGGAGACGCTGCTCGCCTCAAACGCCGTCGACTTTGACGACCTGCTGCTGCACGTCGTCAAGCTGTTTCAGGAAAACCCTACGCTGCGCGCTGAGTACGACGACCGGTTTCGTTTTCTGCTGGTCGACGAGTACCAGGATACCAACGCGATCCAGTATCAGCTTGTAAGATCTCTGGGGATGGACCGCCCCAATGTCTGCGTGACTGGAGACCCTGATCAGTCGATCTATGCCTGGCGCGGAGCGAACATCGAGAATATTCTTAACTTCGAACGCGACTTCGAAAATGCGAAGCTCGTGAGACTCGAACAGAACTTCCGCAGCACGGCGTTGATCCTGCAATCAGCCGACCAGTTAATTTCGCATAACCGGATGCGCAAAGCCAAGTCCCTGACCACGGACGCCGAAGATGGCGAAGCAGTCCAACTGCGGAAATTCAAAGACGGCCGTTCCGAAGCCGACGGAATCGCCGAGCTGATCCGGCAGCAGTGCTCTGACGAAGCAGCAAAGTGGAGCGATTTCGCCGTCTTCTACCGAGTCAACTCGATGTCGCGGGAACTCGAACTGGCATTCACTCGGCACCACGTTCCGTTTCAGGTTGCCGCTGGTGTTGCGTTTTATGATCGAGCGGAAGTTCGCGATCTCCTCGCATACTTGCGGCTGATCGAAAACCCTGTCGACACGGTCGCTTTTGCCCGAGTCGTCAACCGCCCCGCGCGAGGCATCGGAAAAACAAGCCAGAACAAAGTGACCGCCTGGGCAACCGAAAACGGCGTCGGCCCGATGGAAGCAGCTCGCCAGGCCGACAAGATCGAAGGACTCACAAAAACGGCTAGAGTCAAACTCAAATCATTTGTCCGAATGATGGATACTTTCACACTCGCAGACGCCGGCAGCGTCAGCGACCTCCTGAAAAAGATTGTCGAAAAAACCGCGTATTCGCGAACGTGGATGGGTATCTCTTCCGAACAGGCCATTACCAAACAGGCCAACGTGGAAGAGCTGGTCAACGCCGCGGCTCAGTACGACGAAGCCAACGCTGACGACCCTTCCATCACCGGCTTCCTGGAAACGACAGCTCTGGCCAACGATGTTGACGCCGTCGATGCTGAAGCCGGCAAAGTCACTCTGATGACGATCCACGCGGCTAAGGGACTTGAGTTTCCCAGCGTCGTCATCGTCGGCCTGGAACACGGCCTGATCCCTCACGAACGATCAATCAAGTCCAACGATCCCAGACAGCTCGAAGAAGAACGTCGGCTGCTCTTTGTCGGCATGACGCGAGCGATGCGGAATCTCTACATGACAACCGCTCAGGTTCGCGCCGAACGAGGCACTCCGCGAGTCACCATTCCCAGCACCTTTCTCGCCGAGACAACGTTCGACATCGTCGACGAAAACGCTCCTGAGGGAACTCGCGAAAAGTCGGGAGTCTCCTCAAAGCCGGACAAAAAACAGGAACTGCGCGACCGTCTGAAAGCATCACTGGCTGCTGGTGATAAACCACTGCTGACAACAGGAGCGGCACTGCTCAACGGTACCGGCGAGGAAGTCGAGCTGCCGGATGTGACGTCGTCGACCTTCGCCGTTGGGATGAGAGTCCGACACCCGAAATACGGTATAGGAAAGGTGACCGGCATCAGCGGCTTCGCCAAACGCCGCACCGTCGATGTCGAATTCGCCAGTGGAAATCGAACAGAAACATTTTCCGCCGCTCACTGTCCGTTGCAGCCAGTCGGCGTCAGGTAGCAGATTGTGCTGTTCCCGACTTCTCACCACTCAAGTGCAAGCGAAACAGGATCCACCATGAAGTTTGTCATCACGCTGCTGGGAAATGATCGATTGGGAATTGTCGAATCGTTCTCAAAGACGGTCGCCGATCACGACGGGGCCTGGTGCGAAAGCCGCATCATGCAGGTTGAAGGTCAGTTCGGCGGCGTCTTTCTGGCTGAGGTTCCTCTCGAAAATGCCGACGCATTTGAGTCGTCATTGGAAAGTTCGTTCCAGTCGGAATTCCATCTGGCTGTCGTACGAACCGAATCTACCGAAGCAGACGCCAAACCAGAACCGACCAGACACCCGTTTGAAGTCATCGTGCTCTGCGGCGACCGTCCGAGACTGCTGCACAAGTTCGCTCAGCTTTGCACGGCCCGACAGATCAACATCCTGGAGCTGGAAACAAACCTTCGCCCTGCCGCCATGACCGGGCTGATGACGTTCGAAATCTCAGCCATCGGCGACAGCCCGGAAGAACTGGACCGTGACGAGTTCTCCGCCGCGCTCGAAGCGCTGGGCGAAGATGTCGTCGTGGATTTTCCGGAAGATTAGAGTGGGCACTGCCTAATGTTGTTCGGCACAAATTGTGCCTCTGCTTTTGCGAAGCGGGGTATGAAAGTCCCCTTGAGAATTCAGAATTCCCAAGGGGCTGTTCATTTGGCGGTTCAAAAGATTTACTGGAGCTTGGTAGCGGCCACGTTGGCGATCGCTCGACCGACAAACCGAAGAATTCCTTCGGCGTAAGTCGTCAGACCTGTGACTTTTTTCTGGTCACTCTTCATTTGCAGGTGGATTGTGTCCAACCCTTCGCCGAACGCCTTGATCGCCATGTCGCGAAACTCGGCACGCTCTTTTCGGGCACTCTCTTCTTCTTTAGTGAGCTTGCTCAAATCTTCGCCTGCTTCGCGACGCTCCCGACGTTCTTTCAGGTACTCAAGCCACGGTCCGAGCTTCGCCTGGATTTCGATGAACGTACCATCGTTCAGTGACTGATCTTCACCAGCTTCCGCAACTGCTTTCCGCAGACGATCTTCTGCTCCCGGCCCGGCAGCGTAGTAAACACCGTTGGAAGTTCCCGCGACCAGCAGGACAACATCGTCACCGAACAGATTCTGGAAGTCAGACTGCCCAACAGCAGGGAGCTTGACTTTGTGAATCGCAAGTTCGGTTGCCGCTGGCTTTGCGTTCGCAGTTGCGTCTTCGGGCTTCTCCTCTGTCTTAACTGCCTTGCTGGTTTCTTCGACTGGCTCATCCTTTGCCGTGTCGCCGTCAACCTTTTCGCCTGCATCGGCCGGATCGGCCTTCACTTTTGTTTCCACTGCTTTCGCTTTTTCAGTTACAGCGTCGTCGGTTGTTTCAGATTTGGTAGCAGCTTCTGTTGGGGCTGCTTCTTTTGGGGGGACGTCGTTCGTGGCGTCCTCTTTCCTGTCGACCGGAGCCGCATTACTGGCAGGCTCCGCCTTGCTGACTGGTGCTGCGTCCTTTGCCAGTTCGACATTCCAGCCAGCAGCCTTCAGTGATGCCAGGACCCCGTTGATTTTTGTCCCGTCGGCCGCTCGGATCGTTCCGACGATTGAGCGCCCTTTCTCACCATGATCGATATCGGCGAAGCCGTCAAAGACGCCCATCACACTGCCAGCTTTGAGCATTTCGAAGAATGCTGTTGCTGCGTCTTTGGACGCGTTTTTGTAATCAGCGGCAACTTTGTCGGAAGCTTCAATTTCGGCAATCGACTGCGACGTCAGCAGGGTGAGCATCTCGTCGAGATGAGCTTTCCGCATTTCGTCGAGCGAGTGGTTTACCCGGCCAAAAAACATCGAGTTTTCTGATTTCGCTGCGGAAGAAAACAGGCTTGGCTTCGCACCAAGCTCAAGGATGCTCTTCTCCAGGTCAGTTCCCGGCAGAGCGGTCAACTCAAGGTCCATGCGTGCTTCTTTTTTGGCAGCATCCGTTGTCCAGCCCAGAACCAGACTCTCACTGTCCGCGAACAATCGCTCAAGTTCTTCCAGCTGATGGACCAGGCCAACCGTGCGAATTTCAAATTCGAGGTCGGTCTCCTCAGCAGTCTTCTTCAGTCCGCCCAGCAATTCTTCTCGAAGATCGGCAATCGCTTTTTTCCGGTCATCGACACCTTCCGCCGTATTTTTCACCGATGCCGCCAGGTCGTAGCCGGCATCCAGAAGTGGCTGAAGATCAGGCCGAGGATCGAAGTTCGCCGGTATATTGTTCTTGTTTGCAGCGATGATCACGTACTTGATTTTCGTGTTGTCTCGAAGAACACCCTGAAAAGCAGGACCGTTCAACGCGTACAACCCGGAACCAATTGGACGAGGAGCTCTGCCGCCGATGAAGCCGTGGATATTTCCCAGGATGTCTTTTTGCTTCACGTACGGAATGCTGATTCGGTAGTCCCGAACATCGCCAAAGATGATGTCGATTCGGATAGGTCGAGCTGGATCGATTCCTGCGTTGAAGGCTGACAGAACCGCCTGGATAATCGGCCACTGTTCTGCCGATTCCTTTCCGCCCATCTCCATGATGGCCTGGAGATCCGATTCCAGTTCGCCCGCACTGGACAACATCATGGTCACTGTGGGGACGGTATTCTGGGCGGCAACCGGACCAACGGTTCCAAGCAGGCAAATGGTGGATAGTAATGCGACTATCGTGCGGCGCATGAAAAACTCCTTAGTATTCATAAGCTCCTCAGCGAATCATCCAGGTGGCTCAGTTGCTGTTCAGGATGCTCGTAACGCTCCATCACTGCTCACGGAAGAGGGGGGGAGCAGGTAGAGTCGGCGGATTGTAGTAGCGACGGTGAAGTGTGGAAAGCTCTTCCAGGTGTTCCTGTTCTGTCCAGATACGGACATTAAGCGCCCGGTGATGGCTACAGTGTCTCCATCGAACGATCTGCACTGCAGGCTTTGAACCAGACCGGCTCGGATCTGCAATTTGAACGAGTAGTGCCACTCAGAACTGACCTGCTCGATCAAGGTATCCAGTTGGGAGATATGAAGTGGGATGGGTTCGTAAAGTTTTCGACCGGCTGATCTCAAGCCTTGATCAGCACCAGCCAGTTCGCCGTTTCCAGATCAAGGAATCGCAGTTGTTGTCGCCATAGTTTCCTCAGTCGTCACATGCCGCAATCTGAAAAAACATCCGAACACAGCCAGTGGCAGTGTCAATGGGTGTCGACGATGCATGAATCACTGGTCGATCGAGGATCCCTTGTTGGTTGTTGGACATCCAACTCCTTGCGCGATTGGGCTTTCGGGAGTCGTCGATACGTTGTACAAAACTGTCAGAAGGTCGGGTTTTGACAGGAGTAGCAGGCGGGTGTACTCGCCAGTTGACGCTGTGGCTGTCAAAGGTTCTTGGTCCGACCGACGAATTCGCACATCCCTGAGTAACACATCATTGGCCTTTTGGCCGCCCAGACTCTGTTGAGCCAGCTATGTCCAACTCAAGCGTTCAGGAAGTCCGTGACAAGATCATCCAGCTTGCGCGGGAAATCGAAGAACATTCGCGTTCAAAGATGCCACCGAAGGAATTCTTCAATGAATTTCTGAAGCGAGTGGTCGGCGCCGTGGGGGCTCGTGCTGGCGTGGTCTGGCTGAGGAACGACGCCAACCGGCTGGAGCTTCTGCACGAGATCGGGCTCGCCAACACAGGGTTTCACGAAAACCCCAATGCGATGTCAGCGAATCAGCAGTTCCTGACCGAAGTTCTGTCTAACGGCCAGGCATGCACTTATCATCCCGCAGAAACCAGCGAAAAACTGCCCACGGACGACATGCTTGTTCTGGCGGCGTTGCAGAAAAACAAGGAAGTTGTCGGTGTCGTGGAAATTTTCCAGCGACACGACACGCCTGCGCAGGCAAGACCTGGATTTCTACAGTTCGTCGAGCAGATGACCGGCTATGCCTGCCGGTACCTCGACAATCAGGGAAAAGACGACGCGAACTCGTCGCAGGCGGTTTCGAAGATCGCGGAAGACTTCGAACAGTTCGTTCTGCAGCTTCACAAGTCGCTTGACGTCAAAGAAGTCGCGTTTACGGCTGCAAATGACGGGCGTTTGCTTGTTGGCTGCGATCGTCTGAGTGTGGCCGTTCTCGATGGTCGCAAAACCGTCATTCGAGCTATCAGCGGGCAGGACAGCGTCAACCACCGGGCGAACCTGGTTCGCAGAATGACGAAGCTGGCTTCGCGCGTCATCCGTACCAACGAAAAGATGGAATACACCGGCAAGGTTGACCATCTGGCTCCGAAGGTCGAACGCGCTCTGGCTGACTTCGTTCAGGAGAGCGGCTCCCGCATGGTGACTGTGATCCCAATCTTTCAGCCGGACCCGGTGATTGAAAAAGAAGATTCCAACGGGCGTCCAAAAGAGAAAATTCGCAAGGCTGTTGGTGGCATCATTATTGAACAGGTGGCGGAGAGTCAGCCGAAGTCGGGCGTTCTTGAAAAAGGCGACCTCATTTCAGACCACATTGGCGCCGCGATCTACAATGCCAAACAGTACAACCGATTGTTTCTCATGCCGCTTTGGCGAGGCCTCGGAAAAGTCTTTGGCTTCCTCGAAGGTCGCAACGGCCTGAAAGCAGCATTGGTCGTCCTTGTGCTGGCAGCGGCCATCGCCGCTCTGGTAGTCATCCCCTATGACTACAGAGTCGAAGGGCAGGGACGCATGATGCCGGTCGTCCAGAAAGACGTTTTTGTGCCTTGGGACGGCGAAGTCGTCGAGATCATGGTCGAAAGTGGTCAGCACGTAGAAGAAGGTGAGCTCCTGTTGCAGATCAAGAATCCTGACCTCAAAACCCAACGGACCGCCGCCATCGGAGAATACCGATCGAAAGAAGCCCTGCTTAAGACGATCAATAATGAACTGACTCGAAACCTGCGTCCGGCCGAACCGAACAAGCGAAACGAGCTTGAAGGGCAAATGAAGCAGACGCAGGAAGAAATGGCTTCACTGGCGGAACAGATTGCCATTATTGAAGAGCGAATCGCTTCATTGAGCGTCAAGGCTCCTATCTCTGGAGTCATCGCGACGTTTCAGTTAGAGCAACTCCTTTTGAACCGACCAGTGCGACGGGGAGAAGTCCTGCTCGAAATCAAACATGACGACGGTGAATGGCACCTCGAACTGGACGTCGAAGAGAAACGAATGGGGCACTTTCTGGACGCCGTCAAAGCGAACAACAATGACCTGAGTCTTCCTGTCGAGTTTGTCCTGGCGACCGATTCCGAATCCAAGTTCGAAGGAAAGGTCTCAAGAGTTTCAACACGAGCAAATTCTTCTCAGGAAGCCGGCAGCGTTGTCATGGTCTTCTGTGAGTTCGAAAAAGATCAACTTCCGAGACAGCCGCGAATCGGTGCTGAGGTTCGAGCAAAGATTAATTGTGGTGAGAAGTCGCTGGGGTACGTCCTGTTTGGAGATGTGGTCGAGTTCGTTCAGAAGTACTTCTGGCTGTAGCGGCGACTTATTACCGGACCGAATTCGCCAGTTCATGGCGGTCTTCGAAACGACAAATTATGCTTAAAGACAGGTGCTTCCCCTGAGGGAACGCACCTGTTTCTTTTTTACATCAGGAAATCCCCGAACGATGTACCCATCGGACTTTGAAGACGAACTCCGATTTCGCCGTATCTGGAACGCTGTCAGGATTGCTCGACCGGTTCAGTACTCTCTCTTCACATTTGGCCATTCTGACCTCGACTACTACCTGGTCTGTGAGGGCGAGAGCGAAGGCGATCTGGTTTCAGTGCGCAAAGGCAGCGTGAAAGTCGACCGGCCGATGATTCTGACGCCGGATAACATGCACCCGGAATTTCACAATTTCTTTGAGGACGCTGAATTCGGAAACGTGGTGGACTTCATCCTCGCCCGCACGATGGCCTTCGGAAATCTGAGACTCACAAACAGCACTCAGCAATCGAAACTGGTCAGCGACAGCGTCGAGGAAATCGTCGCGAAATTGAACCGCCAGCTCGATGACGAGGAAGAAGAGCACGTCGCGATTCTTACGGCTCCGACCGAGCTGGCCGGCGTAGCGATCATGAAGTACGCCACTGAGCGAATCGTTGCCAGCGCCCCCGACAATGTTCAAGAGCTTCGCGAGCGAGGTTTTCTTGGATAACCGGGCCAGTCTTTGAAATGCTCGATCTGACGGAAGTGATCAAATTCTCGAACGGAGCGCGGGCTATGTCGAAACGAGTTCTGGTCGCCGGACTTTTTCACGAGACGCACACTTTTCTTGAATCAAGCATCCCGCTCAGCAGTTTTCAACAACGCCTGAGTGATGAGATGTTCGAAGCTCGCGGCGATGGCTCACCGCTCGCCGGATTTCTGAAAGTTGCCGACGCCTGCGACTGGTCAGTCACTCCGATCATCGACCTTCGCGCCACGCCCGGCGGAATCGTTGAAGACGAAGTTTTCGAGTACTTCTGGTCTAACTTTGAATCGGTCGGCGGGCCGCCGCTTTCTCGAAACGAAGTGGACGGCATCTTTCTCGTCCTGCACGGAGCGATGGTGACTCGATCGTTGGCAGACGTCGAAGGCGAGCTGGTTTCAAGAATTCGGCAACTGCCCGGCGCTGAGTCGGTCCCTGTTTGCGGCATCCTCGATCTACATGGCAACATTTCGCCACAAACGATTGAGCAGACTCAAGGGCTGATCGCCTATCGAAACAATCCTCACACCGACGCCTGCGAGACCGCTGAACGAGCAGCCCGTCTGCTCGACAGAATCCTGACGACAAACCGGCAACCAATTTCCGTCTGGTCGCAGCCGCCAATCATGTGGCCACCCACCGGCACCGGCACCGCCGATGATCCAATGCGAAGGCTGGAGTCGATGGCGCGAGAAATCGAGGCGACACATGAAGACATCGCCGCTGTCAATGTGATGGGTGGGTTCTCTTTTGCCGACACGATGGACACCGGAGTCAGCTTCGCGGCTGTCACATTCGGCGAAGCAGCGGTCGCTCGTAAAGAGCTGCAGCGACTCGTGGATTGGTCGATCGAACATCGGGCCGAGGGGAACAAGGTCGATCGTCCACTCGTTGATTGCCGAAACGAAATTCGCGCCGATGTCGAAGCAGGCCGAACCCCGGTGATCGTCGTTGAACCGGCAGACAACATCGGTGGCGGTGCTCCTGGCGACACAACCGAACTGCTTCGATTCCTGCTTGACGAACAGTTTTCAAATTCGGTGTGCGTGATCAACGACCCGGTCACCGTCGCGCAGCTGGCAAGTCACTCAGTTGACGAACTGCTCAAGGTGAGCATTGGAGCCCGCGACAGTGCGTCATTCTGCCAGCCGGTCGAGCTGGAAGTCGAACTCGTTTCATTCAGTGACGGAAAGTTTGACCTGGAAGATCCGAACAGTCATCTGGCTTCGATGTATGGAGTGCACATCGAAATGGGGCCGTGTGCTGTCGTGCGAAACGGTGGGGTCTCGGTTTTGCTCACCTCTCGAAAGACGCCGCCCTTTGATCTTGGTCAGCTTCGCAGCCAGGGAATCATTCCCGAAGCATGCAGCGTCATCGGTGTTAAAGCTGCCGTTGCCCATCGCCGAGCTTACGATCCAATCACCGCCGCGGCTTACACGGTCGACACTGCTGGGCCATGTTCAAGCAACATTGCAGACTTCCCGTGGAAGTACGTCAGGCGGCCCATTTATCCGTTGTCATAATTCTTCAATTGACCATCGTGTCGAATCAGAACAGGAGAAAAGCAGAGAGTCCAAGTCAAGCCCGGAACACTGTCTCGGATTCCTCTGCTGGTTCCTGCTCAAGATTCACCAGGAACAAGCTGAGCCCCGCAAATGATTCGAATAGGCATTATCGGCTGCGGTCGAATTCTGGCCGCTCACTTAAAAGGTTACCGACTGCTTCGAGAAGCGGGCGTTGACGATTTTCGCATCACCGCCTTGTGTGCGCGAAACATCGACGATGCTAGATCGTACGTTCGGCGCGGAGAAGGGCCGGCACAGCGGTCGGCGGTCAGCAACATTCCCGGCGACGCGCTCGCCGTGGGTGATGAGTTTCTTTCTGACTTTCAGGACGACGTCGATGTCGAGATTTACGACGACTTCCACGAGCTGATCGCGTCGGAATCGGTCGACGCGATTAACGATTTCACACTGCACGGGCTGCACCATGTCATCGCTCGGCTTGCTGCAGAAAATGGTAAGCACCTGCTGACTCAGAAGCCGATGTCGGTGACGGTCGCCGGCGCGAGAATGATGTGCGAAGCATTCGACACTCATGACCTGACGCTCGGCGTGTTCGAGAACTGGCGATTTCGTCCAGACTCGATTCGAATGAGTTCCCTGTTCCAGGCAGGAATCCTTGGTAAACCTCAACTCATTCACGCGGGAGCAATCGGAGCGTGGTGGGCACCCAACAACATTGTTGCCGAAACGCCCTGGAGACATCGTATCGAACAGGCAGGCGGCATCACGCTCGACATGGGAGTTCACCAGTTTGATTTTGTTCGAGTCGCAGGCGGCGAAGTCGTGTCGATTGACGGGAGGGCTCACACGGTCGAGCCTGTTCGTTACACATGGGACGATGCCGGCAACGTTACAAACAAAGTCGAATGCGACGCCGACGACACTTACTTTGCGACTTTCGAGACGACGAACGGCGCCATCGGCAGCGTTCATGCAAGCTGGGCCGGTCACGCCACGCCGACGATCTGCGGCCCCGGCCCGGTCGTCTACACATCGAAGGGCCAGCTTCGCGGAAACAGGTTCACTGATGACGCCGGCGTTGAGCACTCCCTCGCCGGACTTTACGAACAGCACATCCCGGTCGAGCAGCGAAACGTTGAGATCCCGTTTGGTCTTGAAGACAGCTTCGCATTGACTCAACTCGACTGGCTGGATGCGATCCGCGACACGCGTGCTCCCATTGTCGATGGGCAGGAAGGACTGCGGGATCTGGCGTGTGCGTGGGCCGTGCTTGAGTCTTCGCGAGCCGGACGTCGAGTCACTCTTGACGAAATCCTTTCCGGCGAGGTCGCTACCGTGCAGCGAGAAATTGCTCCACACTTCGGCCTCGAAACGTAAAACTGCCAGGCCAGTCGTCCCGCGAAGGAAGCCGCGAACCATGAGTGACACCGCGACCGCACCGCTCCCATTCAAGATGACCCGGCTTCGCGGCATGATGTTTATGGAGTATGCCGTTCGTGGCGTCTGGCTTCCGCTGGCGGCTCGATTTCTTTCAGCTGATCCATCTGAAGGTGGCCTCGGATTCTCGGACACTGAAATCGGATACACAGTCGGGGTTGCTCTGGCGCTGGGAGCAATCTTCAGCCCGTTTGTTGCAGGGCCGCTCGCTGATCGCCGCTTTGCAACTCAACGTTTCATGGCGGTTCTGCTGATTTCCGGCGGAGCGATCAAGTTATTCACAGCGTTTCAAACATCGTTCGCCTGGTGGTTCGGCCTGTCGATTGTTTACGCCATTCTATTCGTCCCAACGATGTCGCTTAGCAACTCGTTGGCGATGGCACACATGGATGATCCAAAACGCCAGTTCCCAGGAGTCCGCGTCTGGGGCACGGTCGCCTGGATCGTGGTGTCCTGGGTCTTTCCGATGCTGTGGCTGCAGAACAACCTGGAATTCCAGTGGCTCCCCCCGTTTTTCAGCGGAGATGATGTGCCGATGAAAGCCGGCAGAATGCTGGACTCAGTCAAGGTGGCCGGCGTCCTGGCAATCATCTACGGAATCTATTGCTGGTTCTGCCTTCCGCACACGCCGCCGAAAAGCGAATCGAAGCGACTGGCTTTGGGTTCTGCGTTCAATGTTTACCGACAAACTTCGATGATGATCCTGCTGATGGCGACGTTTGTTGTCGGCACGGTCCACTTCCTCTATTTCTACCAGACGAGCAAATTTCTGAAGGCGATCGGGCTGAACGATGCCTACATCATGCCAGCCATGTCGATCGGTCAGTTCGCAGAAATTGGCGCGATGGCCGTCCTGGGACTTCTGCTCCGACGATTCGGATTTCGCAAGGTGATTGTCCTCGGTGCAGGATGTTACGTGCTGAGATATCTGATTTTCGCGAATTTCGATGCGCTGCCGCTTTCAGCGATTATCGCATCGCAAGCTCTGCACGGCCCATGCTTCGCCTGCTTCTACGCAGCCGGGTTTATTTACGTCGACCGGATGGCTCCAGCCGATGTGAAGCACTCGGCTCAAACACTGTTTGGTCTGATGGTCTTCGGCATTGGGCCATTGACGGCGGGCCAACTGAATGGATCACTCGCCGGGTGGTGTACTCCAGACGGCGGAGTGCTCGATTATGCAAAGTTCTGGTACATCGCCGCGGGAATTGGAACTGTTGGATTGGCCGTACTGCTGGCAGCATTCAAGGACGAATCTGAATCCGCTCTACCCACCTGTTAACCGCAATGCGTAACGAACTCACCGGCACGAATCCAGAGAACCACTATGTACAACCTGTACTGGGGAGATCTTCATAACCACTGCTCGATCAGCTACGGGCATGGTACTGTCGAGCAGGCGTTGATGCGGGCGCGGCAGCAGCTTGATTTCTGCTCGGTCACCGGGCATGCCTTCTGGCCGGACATGCCGACCGACCGCGATGCCTATGGCACAATCATCGACTACCACCACGAAGGCTTCGCGACGCTCGCTCGAAACTGGGACGAGCTGCTCAAGCTGCAAAAAGACGACACCAGAGAAGGCGAGTTCATCGCATTTCCCAGCTATGAATGGCACTCTCTGAAGTACGGCGACCACAACGTCTACACCGCGACGCCCGATCTGCCGTTGCGTGCTGCTGCTGACCTGACTGCCTTGCGAAAGGTGGTCGCGGAATCTCAAGGGATGGCGATTCCGCACCACATCGGCTATCGAGCTGGCTATCGCGGGATCAACTGGGACGAGTATCGCGAAGACGTTTCGCCGTTCGTCGAGATCTTTTCACTGCATGGTTGCTCGTTATCTGAAGATGCTCCTTACCGAATGCTCCACGACATGGGGCCACGCGACTGGAACAGCACGGCCGAAGCCGGGTGGGAACGCGGTTTTCGATTCGGCATCGCCGGCGGTACCGACCATCACGCTGCCTACCCCGGCAGTCATGGCGATGGCCGCATGGGAGTCTTCGCCAAAGAGCTGACGCGTGAGGCTATCTGGGAAGCGTTTCTGTCGCGTCGGGTTTTCGCGGCAACCGGAGACCGCATTGATGCGCGACTGTTTCTGAACGACGCGTGGATCGGCGATTCGGTGTCTGCTCCAGGGGAGCGTCGCTTCAGTGCCTCGGTTCGCGGAGCCAGTTCGCTCGATAAAGTCGAACTGCTCCGTAACGGTCGAGTGGTCCAACGATTCTTCCCACCAATCGTTGAACCGAATCCGGCGGCGCATCGCTACAAGCTCCGACTCACGTGGGGCTGGGGACGAAGCACGATTCCTGTCGAGTGGTCGGGGCGATTATCCATCGACCAGGGTTCCATCGTCGCCAGAGAAACCTGCTTTTCAGGTCAGGCAGTCGTCGCGCCGAAAGGCAGCAGCGTTACTGAAGTGCTGGACGAAGTCGACCTGCCACACGAACTCCTGAATTCGACAGAGCGTTCATTCGAGTGGCGAAGCATTACTCAAGGCAACCGGACGATGCGGCACGAGACGACTCAGGCAATCTCTCTGGATGTCGACGCACCACTCTCGGCTCGCGTGATCGTTGAAGTGAATGGCGAGCGATACAAGCATTCGCTGGCCGAGTTGCTCCGAAAAACAAACTCGCACTTTCTCCGAGGGTGGCTGAGCGAGGCCATCTGCATCGGCCCGCTGGTTCCGGTCGAAGAGTGCTCGGTCGATGCCGAATGGACCGATACTCCACATTCCGACGTCGACGTCTATCGACTTCAGGCCGCTCAGCATAACGGGCAATGGGTGTGGCTCAGCCCCATCTGGGCCGAACTCTAGACCATTTTCATGGTTTCTGTGCAGGGGCTGGCACCCGAAGCTGTCATTGTTTCCCTGGTGGCCTTCCTGCAGAACACTGAAAATGAATTTCGAAAGTGCTCCAGGTGTCAATTCAGGCTGAAGCCCGGAGGGAATTCGCGACTGGTCGGTTCGAATGTTCCGCGAAACTGAAGTTTCAGCATCTCCAGAACAATGTCGCTTCGCTGATCGACATCTGCCTGAGCCAGCAATCGGTGCGCGGCTTCCGTTGGCAGTTTAAGTGAGTGAGCGATCACATCGCAGAGTTCACCCAGTTGAATCCCTGATCCGAGGGCGTGAATCAGGTCTGCTTCCATGCCGAGTTTTGGATAGGCTTTACGGAACCAGTCGACCAGTTCTTCCTGACGCCGGTCTCGATCAATGATCGGTGTTTGGGGGTAAACGTCCGGGAGAAGTTCGAGCATTCCGAGCCGGTAGGGCAGGTCCGTTTCGAGTTCGTTCACCAGCTTTGCCCGGTGAAGCCCCTGCAGCATCAGGAAATGTCGCCCGTCTTCGAGCTGTTCATTTGAGATTACTTGGCCGAGACAAACCGTGTCGTGAATCTCGCAGTGTTTCGACTCGTAGCGATCTTCCCAGCCATCCTTGAGTAATCCTAACGCCAGATACCGATCACCGTTCAGAATGTCTTCAGCCATGCAGCGATACCGAGGCTCGAAGATGTGCAGCGGCAGCATGACGTTTGGAAAAAGCGTGACATCAGGTAACGGGAATATCGCTGCCCGTCCCGTGAAGCCTGTCGCTGCGTCGTTGGGGTCCGCTGGCGTCATTCGTATTAGCCTTGCTCAGCCAGATAGATCGTTGGTATTCGATCGTCCTGAAGTTCGACTCCGTCCGGGTAAGTCGTGCCTGCATCCAGCAGTTCCTGAAAACTATGTTGAAGGTCGTTCCTGAACCGCTCCAGGTCCATCGCCATGTACGGCGACGGGTAAAGGTCCAGTTTCTCTCTCGCCGATTTGTACATCTTGCGGGCGCCGCCCAGGTTTCCATTTCCAAAATGGAAGAGTGCCACTGCTGCCTGGATCAAACCCTGAATGAACTTCCGTTCCTCGCCCTGAATCTCGGTCCAGAGTTCTTCCAGCTCGTCGTGGCATTCAAAAAAATCGCCTTCGTTAAAGAGCCAGATTCCCTTGAGATACAGTTCCGGTAGATCGTCCATCCTTGTTGTCTTTCGTTTCGTCCGGGAGTGCGCTGTGGCGAGCATTCTGAGTTCTATCAGTCTGCTACTTTGAGTAATTCGACGGGCTGCTATCATCCGCTCGCCACTGGTCGAGTGATGGGACAGCCTGACCACCTTTCGTCACCGTTGCGCAAGGCAGCGATTCTAGAACGATTCGATTCAGTTTCTCTACCAGAAACCCTTGAGATTTGTGCAATCGCGATGACAGAACTCGACCAATCAGAAATTGCTGACAGGAAGAGGCAGGCGCGGCGTGTCGTGCGAGTCCTCAAGAAGACATATCCGGTTGCCGAATGCGCACTGACACACAACTCGGCGTACCAGCTTCTGACGGCGACAATCCTTTCGGCTCAATGCACGGACGAAAGAGTCAACTCAGTCACGCCTGTCCTGTTTGACAAGTACCCGCATGCCGAGGATCTTGCAAAGTCGACTCAGAAGGCCGTCGAAAAGATCATCCACCCGCTCGGCTTTTTCCGGGCAAAGGCTGAAAACATTCGCGGCATGGCAAAGAAACTGGTCGACGAGTTCGGCGGCGAGCTGCCTCAAACGCTGGAGGAAATGACGTCACTACCTGGCGTCGGTCGGAAGACTGCCAACGTTGTGCTGGGAACCTGGTACGGTATTGCCAGCGGCGTCGTTGTTGATACTCACGTCAAACGAATCAGTAAACTGCTCGGTCTGACCGACTCAATCAACCCGGAGATCGCCGAGCGACAACTGAAGGCGATCCTGCCAAAGACCGAATGGATTCAGTATTCACACCGCCTGATCCATCACGGTCGCCAAATCTGCATTGCTCGCCGCCCCAACTGCACGGAATGCCCGCTGCTTCGCATGTGCCCACGTGTTGGGCTGCCGCCATTGAAGAATTCCTGACAGGTGATGACCGTAGCTCAGATGCCGGTAAGCGGCTCGGTTGCGTTGCCGAATTCCGGCATCCGAACGCCCATGCGGTCCATCAGGCCGAGATACAGTGACGACATCGAACGTTGTTTGCTTTTCTCGAAATCCAGGCTGCGACCGGTTTCAATCGTTCCACCTAGTCCGCCGCTTAGAAGTAGTGGAACTTTCGGGGCGCTGTGAGCGGTCCACTGCTCGTTCGCCATCATGATGCAACTGTTATCGAGGACCGTGCCGTCACCTTCCTGCATCGAGTCCAGGCGGCTGACCAGGTAAGCATACTGCTCGACCCAGAAGCGACTGATCGAAGCGAACTCTTTGTTCTGCCAGCCGTGAGAAAAGCTGTGGTGGTCGTCGCGCAGGCCAAGGAACGGATAGACCTGGCCCGACAGATTGTTTGTCAAAACCATCGTTGCGAATCGTGTACGGTCTGCCTGGAAGGCCAGAGCGACGACGTCGCACATTAAACGCGAATGTTCATCAAGCTGAGTCGGCAAACCATCCGCCGGACGCTTCGACTTGATCATGTCCAGATCTTTGCGCTCTTCTCCCTGACGCTCCTGCATCTTCGAAATCCGCTGCTCGACTTCACGAACAGAAGTTGTGTACTCGTCGATTTTCGAACGGTCGGCTGTCGAAACTCTCCGTGAGACATCGTTCAATTGGTCGAGCACATGGTCCAGCACGCTGAGCTGCATCCGGCTTCCGCGACTTTCGAACAGGCTGTCGAACGCCAGCGACGGATAAAGTTCTGACGGAACTGGAGAAACCGGCGAACTCCATGATACATGTGACGCGTACATCATCGAGTAGCCGGACTCATGGAAGCCGCTGACAGGCCGCTCGCAGGCCAGTACCAGACTTGGAATGGCGGTTTCGCCACCAAGCCGTTGTGCCAGGATCTGGTCCATACTGGTTGAGGCGAGAATCTCGCGACCACCTTTGGGCCGAACACCGGTCAACATTCCGGCCGCTCCTTTGGCGTGTCCACCGACAACGTCTCCCGGATGAGCCAGACCGTTGACGAAGTTGACCTTGTGCTTAACCGCTTCAAGCGGCGCAAATGCTGGACCGAGTTCCAGTGACGAGCCTGTTCCCCTGGCCCACCATTCTGGCGGATGAATCCCGTCGCCAAAGAACAGGCATGCAAAACGTTTTGGCGGCAAAGGCTTTTCGTTCGCTCGTCCCGATGACTCCAGCCAGGGCAATGCGACTGTCGCGCCGAGAGCTTTCAGAACATGCCGTCGTGGAATCTGGTTTTTCGAATTCATGGATTCGTCTCGTTGATCCTGGGAACGAAATCTTTGTCTGTCGATTACTGGGATATTTTGTGGCCAAACGTGACATTGATTATGTAAGCGGAGTTAACCTGGAAGTCAGTTTTCCGGGAACTCCTCTACATGATTATCGGTTGGTGACGGAAAAATCTCGTCCTCGTTGATTTCGAAACTGCGGACTTGTCACAACTGTCTCGAACAATACAGAGAAACGATAATTATTGTTGTGCAACGCTTCTTCCATCTGTTCAAGCAGAATTGAATCAGACAGCGTGACGGATCGCCCGAGGGCGTACCCCAGAAACTTGCGGCATAGTGTTCTGAGGAAGTCGCGTTTTCGATTCTTTTCAATGTATTGAATCAGCCCGGGAATGCCGCTGCCGGCTTCACCTCCGGGAAATTCTGCCTGCTCATCGACTGGCCGGCCCGCCAGATCCCTGGCTCGTCGACGCCCGATCGTATCGAAGCCTTCCATCGCAATGCCCAGCGAATCGAAGTGAACGTGGCACATTGCACACCTTGGGTTGGCGGTGTGTTCAGCCATCAGTTCGCGAATGGTCTTGGGGGCAGATTTTTCATCTTTGGGTAACTCCGCAACGTCAGCGGGGGGCGGTGGAAAATGCTGACCCAGTAGATGGTGCACGGCCCAGAATCCTCGCTTCACAGGACTGGTTCGTTCGCCGGCTGAATTCTGAGTCAGCACAACGCCCATCCCGAACAGTCCTCCACGCCCGGCATCACGCAGTCCATCCACGCGGTGCCACTGTCGATCTGCTCTTTCCACCGAAAGTCCGCGTGTTCTGCGTCTGTTCGTCCAATCGGCAACGTGGTTTTGATACTGTCGAGCGATGTCGCCCCCGTAGTGTCGAGCCAGAGTTCCGTTCACAAACGTGGAATCGGTGTTGAGTAAATCGATGACTGGCCGGTCTTCCTGAATGAGCGACGTCAGTAGCCGAGCGGGTTCCTCGAACATCGCCTGCCTCAACTCGTCGGTATATTCGGGAAACGCCTCGGCATTGATCGGATCTTTTGCGATGAAGTCACGATACCGCAACCATTGCCCAAAGAATTCGCGAGCAATCGCCTTAACGCGATCGTCCTTCAACATTCGCCGAGTCTGCGCGACTAAGGTGGCTTCCGATCGCAGTCTGCCATCGTTCGACAGAGCAAGCAATTCATCATCGGGAAGCGACGACCAGAGAAAGTAACTCAGTCGGCTTGCGATTGTCCGGTCCGAAAGCTGGCTGACTTTGATGCCCGGATGAGAGTCGGTGTAGCGGTAGAAAAAGTCTGGCGACAGAAGAATCGCTGTGAAGACGCCTCGAACTGAATTCTCGACACCTTGTCCCTGATCACGCAAAGACTTGTAGAGTGACATCAGAGAATCCCTGTCGTTGCTGGCAAGCGGTCGACGCCAGGCACGGGCGGCGAGCTGCTCCAGGTCAGTGAATGCCTGCGACTCGGCGTTTTTTAACAACTCGCGCTGGTGCTTCAGTCCGTCGCGAATCTGATCGAAGAACCCGTGAATAAGACGAAACCTGTCGTCGTCAGTGCTGGTCGGTTTGAGTTCGTCTTCGACCAGTTTCACACCTAGGCGATCCATATAGACCCGTTCGAACTTATAGAGCAGTTCGTCTTCGATGAGCCGGGGATCTTCTGCACGCAGAAAATCAAATCGCTTATCGTGCAGAACGTGTCGTTCAGAACGTTCGAACCAGACGAACCCACGGATCAAGGTCTCGACGCTCTGTGTCACGAAGTTGATTTCTTCCCACAGAAGGTCCAGCTCAACTCGCTCCTGGTCTGTCAGCACTTTCTGAACCAGCGGCTGGTCGTCGCGAAAAAATCCTTCGACGAGATGAAAGCCGGCAGCCAGACCTCGACTCTGGTCGACGTAGAAGAAGCGATTTGGAAACGCGTTGCAGAATCGCTGAGCGGACTCACGATTCTCGCTGACAAAATCGCGGCCGGAATCAATCAGCAGGACGGTCTGGTCAGAATATTTGTCGGCTGGAGAGTGGTCGGTGGTTGCCTGGACCAGCACTCCAGGATCGCGACTGTGTTCTTTATCCAGAATGCACTGAGCCAGCACATGCCGATTGTCTGCCGCGGCCAGAGCATCCTGTGTGAGTGTAATCTCGATCAAAGCGGGGGCCTTGATCACAAACGAATCTTCGTCGACCTCGTGCCCGTTCGGATGCCGTCCAAACTTCAACTGTTCGACAGCTTGCGGAGTGTGCTTTGCCAGAAACTCACGCAGTGTGACAACCTGATTCTTTTCGGCTTCTTCCTGGTTCCTCGGTAGATCCCCGGACCGGCTCAAAATCGGACGCTGGACAATCACGAAACCGTCGCCGCGGTCGTCAATGGCCGAATCGACTCGGATGTAAAGCGTTTGAGGTTCTGTTTGCTGGTTATTACCCGGACGTTTCAGACGATCGAACCGAATGAGTTCCTGATCGCGAAGATTGCTCGTGCTGAACTTGTCGCGGAGTGCTGCCTGCTTCGCCCGGAAGTCCAGATGGGCAATGGGCCAGTTTCCGGCTCCCGGTCTGATCAGTCGTTCGTCTTTTGCGCCGATGTTGCGTCGCAGGAAACGGATCATTTGATCCAGCTCGCGAAGTTCTTTGGGAACGTCATTGGGAGACACGGGAGCTGGAACGGCATCCCAGACCAGGCCAACGGGTTTCAGAAAACCCTCCGATGACGACGCCTCACTGAGAGTTTGCCAGACCAGAGGCAGATATCGACCGCTAAGTCCCCGCGACTTCGCCCATGACTCGATCGTCATATTGTGTTGTTCGGTCGGTCGGTGACGAAATCGCCATGCTGCTTCCAGGTAGTCGAGAATCTTGACTTCGTGATTCTGATAGAAATCGATGATGGCCTGTTCTGTCAGTTTCTTTCGCTCGTTGTACGACGTGACCGGATAAGGCGCGAACGTGATTCCGTCTGTCTTGAGCACCAGATGACTGGCGACGTGCTGCCCCGCCGCCATGTACTTTCGCAGCAGGCTTGGAGACATCGACAACGCCTCGCCCGTGTTGTCAAATCCTTCGCCAGCTGCTGGGTCAACAGGGAACTCGACCGTTGCGTGAATGTCGACGCCTGTCAGATGGCTGACGGAAAGATCGTATTCAGTATTCGATAACCGCCGAGGAAGAACGACGCCGGGATCGCCCGCGTTGCGACGAGCTTCGGCAAGAAGGATGGTCTCAACCGCGTTGATTACGACGTTCCGTTCGTCAATGGTCGGTTGCAGTTCGAAATCTTCCGGTGGCATCTCTCCGTCACGGATGAACGAGGCGATGTTCTGCCAGCGACGAAAGTGTGACGTCACCGTTTTTTCAGTGGAGTACTTCGTCAGATCCAGCTCGCCGCGTGTCTTTTCTTGATTGTGACATTCGACGCAATACTTCGCTGCGAATGGCTGCACGATGTCCTGGTACAAATCAGCAGCCCGCGCCGAGCCGTCCACACCGCTCAAGGTGAGTAACAACGCAATCAACGATCGCACATTCCGAATGTTACAGGGATTGGTGGAGATGGCAGACGACGCTGGAGATAGACTGGGTGAGAACATGAAAGGCGGGCCGTACGTGGAGAGAAGCAGGAGGGGCTATTGGCTGCGAGGACGCATCAGCATTGGCCTGCATTCTGACAGAACTCCGGCGGTCAGTGATAGCGACATTACCTGCATCGTCGTGGTCAATCACGATCGGCTCTGTACGTGTCCCACGAAAAAGAGGCGGTGTGCCAACAGTCTGGATTTTCACGCAAGGCACCAGAATGCAAAGAAACCAGGGAGCTACTTTGCGAAAGGGTACCTTCACGCGGCGTTTCGAATTGCACACCTTAATTCGTGGCGTCTGTACTTAGTTCAAGCACTGCCAGCACCGGGCGATGGTCCGACGCCATCGCCTCGGGAATCACCTTTGACTCGACGAGACGGAACTGTGACGCGTTGCGGTAGAACACGTAGTCGATGCGCGACCGCGGTGTCGTGGCCGGGGCTGTTGGTGTTGCGTCGCTGTCGATCGCGTTGCTCCATTTTTCGAGAAGCTCAGTGACCGGCTCTGCGTTCGGCTGAGCGTTCATGTCTCCGGCAAGAATCGTTCGCAGGCCGTCGTCGTCCGCTGCGAACAGTTGGTTTATTGCTTTGGCCTCAGCGAGACGGTCTTCCGGAACGTTGTGCTGGAAGTGCGTGCTGACAAATCGAAGCGGTTTGCCGTCCGGCGCTGTCACGGTCACGGAGATGGCGCCGCGGGGGTACGTCGTCCGGTCGGTTGTGCTTTCGGTGTAGGGCAGGGGGTGTATCGAGACGTCCAGAATCGGGAACCGAGTCAGCACGGCATTCCCGAAGAGCCCGCCTTCGTAGTGCTGAGTTGGTCCAAATCGTGCTGCGAGTCCCGTCAGCTTCGCCAGTTCCTGGATCTCGTGAACCCGCCCCGATCGCTTGACTCCGACGTCGACTTCCTGCAACGCGACCAGGTCAGGTTTTGTTTTGTTAATAACTTCGGCCAGTCGAGGAACGTCGTACTTACCGTCCATGCCCAGACACCAGTGAACGTTGTAGCAAAGGACTCTCAGTTGATGAGGCGGCTCGGCGCCCACGGCGTGAGTTGTTATCAACAAGGCTAGAGTTGTTACGACAGCCGCCACATTGATACTGGCGGTCGAGGCGACGATTCGTCGAGGCCAACTGGATCGAGATTCTGAATTCGTCATGGGGTGTCACTTTATCTTTGAGGTTTGTCGCGAGGTCTTTCGTGAGACCATACCATCGTCACTGATTTTCGAACATTGCTCCAGACGTTGCGGAGATTCCACGATGAAGACAGTCCTCAGTTTTGCCGTTGCTCTTTTCCTGCCTGGTGGCTTCCTGAATCTCGCAGCAATCTCGATGGCAACCGCTGCCGAGCGGACAGCAGCCAGCCAGAAATACAACGTCCTGTTCATCATCTCAGATGATCTGACCGCGACAGCGTTATCCTGCTACGGGAATCAGGTCTGCAATACACCGAACATCGACCGCATCGCCGCGCGTGGAACTCGGTTTACGCGAGCCTACTGCCAGGGCACCTACTGCGGACCATCACGAGCCTCGTTCATGTCCGGCTACTACCCGCACGCGACGGGCGTGCTGGGCTATACAAATCCGCGTCCTCAGATCGGCGAGCGCGCGACCTGGTCGCAGCATTTCAAGAACAACGGCTACTACGCTGCTCGAGTCAGCAAGATCTTTCACATGGGAGTCCCCGGTGGCATCGAAGACGGCGGCCACGGCGCTGATGACGAAGCCTCGTGGACGGAACGCTTCAACAGCGGCGGTCCTGAATGGAAAGCTCCCGGAGACGGCGAGACTCTGGAAAACAACCCTGACGGCAGGAAGCCAGCCGTCGGCGGCAACACGTTTGTCGTGGTCGAGGCTGACGGCGATGACATGGTTCATTCGGATGGTAAGACTGCCGCGAAGGCTGTCGAGCTGATCGACAAACACAAGGACGAACCCTTCTGGCTGGGCGTTGGATTCGTGAGGCCGCACGTGCCTTTTGTCGCTCCTCGCAGCTATTACCCACCATTCAAGCCGTACGACAAAATGCTGCTGCCCGAAAAGGTCGACGGCGACTGGGACGACATTCCCAAAGCCGGCATCAATTACAAGACCAGCGTGAACATGAAGATGGACATCCGCCGTCAGAAGAAAGCCGTTGGAGGCTACTACGCCTCGGTGGCTTTCATGGACGCTCAGGTCGGCAAGGTGCTGGACGCATTGAACAAGGCTGGTCTCGACGACAGAACCATCGTGATCTTCACCAGCGACCACGGATATCACCTGGGCGAGCACGATTTCTGGGCCAAGGTCAGCCTTCGCGACGAGTCAGCCGGCGTCCCGCTGATCATCAGCGTGCCTGGTAAAAAGCCCGCCGTCTGTCACTCTCTGACCGAACTGCTTGACCTGTACCCGACGATCTCAAAACTCTGCGGCCTGGACGTCCCCAAGCGGCTCCAGGGGAAAGACATTTCGGCGATGCTGGACGACCCAGCCGTCACCGTCCGCGACGCCGCCTTCAGTGTGGCTCCGATGCGAAAAGGCTTCCTGCTTCGAGAAAACCGCTACGCCTGCATCCAGTACAAAGAAGACGCTTCCGCTGGCATCGAGCTTTTTGACACCGTGAATGACCCGCTCCAATACACCAACCTCGCCGAGGAACCCGAGCACCAACAACTCGTCGACCGCTTCAAAGTGAAGCTCTCCGCAAAGCTGGCCGAAGTCCGCAACAACGATCTTGGAAGAAACTAATACGGCAGGGTGGCACAACTACTTGCGGTTGGGGCCGAAGACGCAGGATGGATCGTCCTCAGCGTTTTATGACGATCAAGAGCTTCGGTCTGAGTCGTTTCCGTCTGATGAGGCGTCTTGTCGCTTCACGCCACAGCCATACTGGCTGTGGCCCCCGAGAGGGATTCTGGTAATCAATGTGCGAACGCGAGCTCACTCGCTCACGCGTCGGGTTACCAAAACCACTACGTTTCACTCATAGCCGCTCTATTCAGCAGCTTTGACTTCGGGGTTCACTACGCACGCTTCCGGCCAGCGACCGCTCAGGATGTCGACAACGCATTCGGCGGCCATTTTGCCCATTGCGTCGAGCGCCGTCTGATCGATGCCTCCCAGGTGGGGAGAGAAGACGATGTTGCCGTGTTCTCGCAGTGGGCTGTCGGCAGGGAGCGGTTCCTTCTTGCAGACGTCAAGGCCGGCTCCGAACAAAGGTCCGTCCGTCAAGGCCGCGACCAGAGCGACCTCGTCGACCAGTCCGCCGCGAGCGGTGTTGATCAGAACGGAACCCTGTTTCATCTTTGAAAACGTTTCGGCATTCATCAGGTTGGTGGTCTCTGCCGTGCAGGGCATGTGCAGGCTGACGATATCTGACTTCGAGATCACCTCGTCGAATGTGCCCAGTTTGATGCCCAGTTCGTCGGCCATTTCCGGTTTTGCGAACGGGTCGTAGCCGATGACGTCCAACCCAAGTCCCTGGCAGCGAGGGATCATCGCGCGTCCGATTCGACCAAGGCCAAGCAAGCCGATTGTGTTTCCTGCCAGACGTCGAGGGCTGTTGCGTCGCCACTGCCCATCACGGATTTCCCGATCCCGCCGAGCGGTGTCACGGAACACCGCGGTGATCAGAGCGATCGCCTGCTCGGCCACCGAATGCTCGTTCGTGCCCGGTGTGATTGTGACGGCAACAGCGTGCTCCGTCGCCGATTTCAGGTCCACCTGGTCAAATCCGACACCGATCCTCGCCACGACTTTCAGATTCGAACCGGCGAACACCTGAGGATTGTATTGCTCGATACCGGCGATCGTTCCGTCGATCCCGTTGAGGTGCGTCAGGAACTCTTCCGAACTGATCTGCATGCAGTTCACAGGCGGAATGACGACTTCAAATCCCGCCGCATCCAGTACCTCTCGCCAGGGACCGGTGCCATCCTTAAACACAGCAGGCGTCACAAGAATTCGTGGCATCTTTTCATTTCCGATTTCGATGAGTTTCAAGTAAGTCGAATCTGAATCGTGTGATCAGGTCCAGTGGCTCGCGATCAATCACAGAGGGGAACTTTAGTTGCCCGAGCCATCAAACGACACGGTCCAATAAAACTGCCCCGATCGCCAGATGGCAACCGGGGCAGATGGAAACATCAGAACGTCGGTGTCAGGCGGTCAAACAAATTTCGTCACGCCGGGCAGCGCCGTCGGTACAAATTCAACAGGGCTGTCCCAGCCTTTGGACACGTCCGGGACGAGCGCCAATTTTGAATTCATGGCCATCTCCCAGGTGACTTCCTTGCCGGTGTACCCGGCCATGCGGCCCATGATGGCCATCATCGTGCTGTTGACCATACGGTCGCCATCGTTGATGTGGTTGCCGGAACGGATCGATGCAAAGAATTCGTCGTGCTCCTGCTGGTACATATCTTTTTTCGGACCGTCGTACTTCCAGGTTTGATTGCCCTTCAGATCAGAGATCGTACTGCCTCGACGTTCGATTTTCGCCGTACCCTCCGTGCCGAGAATCGTGCAGAGGTTCTCGTTGTAGCAGCCGGGAATCTGTCGCTGAGCAATAAACCCGCGGGCGTCGTTTTCCCACACGAAGTTCAGCTCGATGTGGTCGAAAATGTTGCCGCCTTCGGCAGGAAGCTGTCGACCACCGACCGCCGTTACACTCGCCGGAGGACGATCGCCCATCGCCCAGGCCAGCCAGTCAACCGTGTGGCATGCCTGTTCGACCAGACCATCTCCCGAGAGCCACGTGAAGTTGTACCAGTTGCGAACCATCCACTCGATGTCCGACATGCCTTCCGGGCGAGTACTTGCAGAAGGCATCGGCTTCACGGGCGACGTCAGGTACGTGCCGTAAACCGCTCGAACGTCGCCGATTTCGCCATCAAGGACGCGTTCGAACAATGCTTTCTTCTGGAACTCATATCGCCAGCAGAACCCGGCCAGTACGGCGAGATTCTTTTCCTTCGAAATAGCGACCGACTCTAAAACTGACTGCACTCCGACCGGGTCCGTCGCCATCGGCTTTTCGGTGAAAACGTGCTTGCCGGCTTCGACTGCGGCTCGGAACTGCATCGGACGAAACCCCGGAGGGGTAGCGAGCAGCACGACATCCGATGCTTCAATAACCTGCTTGTACCCGTTCAGCCCGCCGAACACCTGATCGTCCGCGACGTTGATTCGATCACTGATCGACTTGTCAGCTTTCAGGCGGCCAATGCTGGCAACCGCTCGTTCAGCAAAAGCATCGGCAACTGCAACCAGCTCTGTCTTTGGATCGGCATGCAGAGCCTGGCTGGCTGCTCCGGTTCCACGGCCACCGGCACCGACCAGGCCGATTTTCAGGATGTCCGAACCTGCCGCATGAACGGACGGTGTCAGTGCCGCTAGATTTGACGCCGCAACTCCACCTGCCAGAGCAGCGGTCCCTGACTTCAGAAACGAACGTCGACTTTCGTCAGTCGCTGGAGCACTGGTCGAATGATTGTTAGACGGTTCAGACATTGGGAACTCTCCAGGGTGAGATCGATTGGGAATTCAGGCGGGTTAATTCGAAAACCGCACGGCTCGTGCGAACAGGAATCCTATCAGACCCCGCCTCGCATCTGCGAGCGAATGATCCATCGGAGTTGATGCGATTGCGATCGCCGCTTTGTGAGGCCAGACTCTCATTCCGCCGACAGCGTTCCGCCCCGCCTCAACCAGCTTTCCATCCTCGAAGGACTCTCCCATGAATCGTCTATCTCTCGTTTTGAGCATTGCTCTGGCAATCGGACAACTGGCGCTCACTGCTCGCTCAACCTCGGCTGACGATCAACCATTGAGCCGGATTTCGTTTGGCTCCTGCGCGAAACAGAATCAGCCGATGCCGATCATGGACGCCATCGTGAAGACCGATCCTCAGTTGTTCCTGATGATTGGCGACAACATTTACGGCGACACCGAAGATATGGGCGTACTCTGGGAGAAATACCTGCAACTCGGCGCCCAGCCGGGATTTCAGAAACTACGCAATCACTGTCCGATGCTCGCCACGTGGGACGACCACGACTACGGAGCCAACGACGCTGGCGTTGAATACCCAAAGAAACGCGAGTCGCAGCAACTGTTCCTCGACTTTTTCGGAGTTGCCAAAGATTCGCCGTTGCGAAAGCAGGAAGGCGTCCAGTCATCACACATGTTCGGTCCGGTGGGAAAACGAGTGCAGATTATTCTGCTGGACACTCGGTACTTCCGTAGTCCGCTGACTCGCGGGTACGTGCCCAGCGAGCGGAACGAAGGTTTCCGTGGGCATTACAAACCAACGACCGATACGTCGACGACGATGCTCGGCGAGACTCAGTGGAAGTGGCTCGAAGCCGAGCTTCGCAAACCGGCTGAGATTCGCATCATCGCGTCGAGCATTCAGGTCCTGCCCGACGAACACGGCTCCGAGAAATGGGGTAACTTTCCGCACGAGCGAACTCGATTGTTCCACCTGATTCGAGATACCAGAGCCAACGGTGTTGTGCTGATCAGCGGCGACCGGCACCTCGCCGAAATCATGGAGATCGACTCAGCCCGCTCAGGCAATTCGTATCCAATTTTCGAAGCCACATCGAGCAGTCTGAACGCTCCCAGCGGCAACATGACAAAAGCCGGCACCCGCTTCGCCAAAGAAATCAATTCGTACCGCATCGGGCTGACCTATTTCGACACCAACTTCGGCATGGTCACCATCGACTGGTCAAAACCCGACCCGCTGATTCGATTGCGGGTCCAGGACGAAGTCGGCGATGTCGTCCTGCAAAAGACCGTACCGCTCTCGCTGCTCAAGCCAGCAGAATAATCAAAGCCCTGAAGTCTGCTTTGAAACACCGCAGGGTGCGTTTTGACGCACCCTGCGGACTCGAAGCTGCGGTTCGTCAAGTCGCACTCTGCCAACAATTGCCATCCGTTTGATTATCGATTCAGCGGCTTGTGCCGACCGCGTGGTCGGTCGGCGTCTTCGCCGAGACGCTGCTTTCGATTGGCTTCGTACATTTCATAGTTGCCTTCGAACCAGTACGCCTGGCCGTTGCCTTCGAATGCCAGAATGTGCGTCGCGATTCGGTCGAGGAACCAGCGGTCGTGGCTGACGACAACCGCACAGCCACCGAAGTCCTGCAAGCCTTCTTCCAACGCTCGCAGCGTGTCGACGTCGAGGTCGTTCGTCGGTTCGTCGAGCAGCAGAACGTTGCCACCAGAACGCAGCAGCTTCGCCATGTGAACCCGGTTGCGTTCTCCACCAGAAAGCTGGGAAACAAGCTTCTGCTGATCAGACTTTTTGAAGTTGAAGCGTCCACAATAAGAACGAGCGTGGATCTCAGTTTTTCCGATTTCGATGTGATCGCGACCGCCGGAAATTTCCTGGTAGACGGTCTTGTTCGGGTCCAGAGAATCTCGTGACTGATCGACGTATGAAAGCATGACGCGTTCGCCAATCCGCATCGATCCGCTGGTTGGCTCTTCCAACCCCATGATCATGCGGAACAGCGTCGTCTTCCCGGCTCCGTTCGGGCCAATGACGCCGACGATACCGCCCTTCGGCAGATCAAAATTCATATTTTCGAAGACCATCGTGTCGCCGAATGACTTGCATAGATTCGCGGCCCGCACGACCACATCGCCGAGCGTTTGACTGGTCGGAATTTGAATCTGTGCGGCACCGTCGCGTGCATCGTACTGCTGCTGAGCCAGCTCTTCGTAACGCTGCATACGCGCTTTATTCTTTGTCGCGCGGGCTTTGGGGCTCATCCGGACCCACTCGAGTTCACGAGCCAGTTCTCTCTGCCGAGCCGACTCGCGTCGTTCTTCCAGAGCCATTCTTTTGTGCTTCTGCTCAAGCCACGACGAGTAATTCCCTTCGTACGGAATTCCCTTGCCGCGTTCGAGTTCCAGGATCCAGCCCGCAACATTGTCGAGGAAGTAACGATCGTGAGTGATGGCGACGACCGTGCCCGGGAAATTCCCAAGGTACTGCTCGAGCCAGCCGACGGACTCGGCATCGAGATGGTTCGTCGGCTCATCCAGCAGCAGGACGTCGGGATTCTGCAGAAGCAGCTGGCACAGCGCGACTCGGCGTTTCTCCCCACCGGAAAGGCTGCCAATAATGGCGTCGCCTGGCGGAACCCGCACCGCGTCTGCGGCAATCTCAACCGTCCGGTCCAGCTCCCACAGGTTCAAGGCGTCAATCCTGTCCTGAACCGTTGCCTGCTCCTCAAGCACCTTCTCCATTTCTTCTGGAGACAGCTCTTCGCACAGCTTCATGTTGAGTTCGTTGTAGCGGTCAAGAATGGCGCGTGACTCGGCGACTCCCTCTTCGATGCACTCGTCGACGGTCTTCTCGGGATCCAGTCGCGGCTCTTGAGGGAAGTATCCAATCTTGATTCCCTTCGCCGGACGAACTTCGCCTTCGTACTCTTTGTCCTCACCGGCCATAATCCGCAGCAGCGTGCTCTTCCCGGCGCCGTTGTTGCCCAGCACGCCGATCTTTGCCCCTGGATAAAATGACAGCCAGATCTCACTGAGAATCACTTTCTCATCGTAAAACCGAGTGAGATTCTCGATCGTCATAATGTAATTGTCAGACATGACAGCGACTTTCCGATGCGGGCTTAATCCGCCGTAGAATTGATAAAGATTCGAAGATACTCACAGGCCTGCTCGAAAATGCCCACCTGTTGCGATTCTCGCGGCCCGGCGACGTTGAGAATGCGGATTCTATTTTCAGCGATCCAATCCTCAACCGGCTGGACGTCGAATTCCGCCACAAGATCGATAACAAGCCAGGGTTTTCCGAGCTGCCGGGCGATTGACTCCGTCAAAGCGGTCCCGCCGGTCAGTTTTCCGCGAGTAAGAATCAACGTTCCGTCGGACTCTTCGACGTTCATCCGGGTTCGAACGGCGTAATTCTTCGACGTGCACTCTTTCAGGGGAAACCTGGACGGGATCCGGCCGTCCTCAGCTCGGCGACCGCGAGGACACCAGCCGCCGCACGGAACTCCCAGTTCCAGAGCAACCGCCAAAGCTGCCCGGTCAACCCCGGTCTGTCCACCTGAAATCAGACGATCAATCAATGTCTCAACTTCGCTCCCGAGAGTTCCCACTGCCGTCCCTGTAAGGCCGGTTTCTAGTCGTTCGGCCGGCAAAGTCGCAAACGTACGTTGGCCTGCAACTTGACCCGATCAGAGCCTGCCGCGAAAAGCCGTTGGAAAATTCGCAGGCTACGATCCAGTAACGAGGGTGTGCATCTTCCGTGAGTTGGATTGAGCGGAACGGCGATGGACCTGTTCCTGCCAACTGAGTGACGCGGCATTCATTAGCGACCGATTGGGCTCTCAATTGTGCTCAGCCCGCATCACCTGTCGCTCGAAGTTCGGACAAACGCTTCTCGGAAGCACCGCTCACGGCCTGTCATGAACTAGTCTCAAGTGTTGGGAAATCCTCATCGATAATCCCGGTTCATACCGCGAGGCGTCGGCCATGTACAAATCTGCCATGAAAAGCATCAATTACCACTTGAACTATTACTGCGAGGGTGTCGTCGGTTGGTGGGACGGGATTGGCCTGAACGAGTACCTTTGTCTGCTGATCGCCGCCCTGGCTCTCGGGGCGTGGCTGTTGAAATCAGACCCAATGAAAACTCTGTAGTCCCATTTCCGCTGGCCCGTCGCCTGTGGCATCGACGAATCGACTCAACTAGACTCCCCGCTCGACTGTAGGTCTGAGCAAATGTCGCATCGCAAAACCCGCAAATCCGGGAGTTGTCGACGATCAATCGGGGATGAGATATGGATTTCGAGGACCGGCTGGAACAGGCAATCGAACGGGGGCAACAGTCCCGGGAAGCCCGTGCGAAGGCCGAAGAACAGAAAACGCTGTCAGAAGAAGAGCTGCGAAATCTGCACTCGTCAGCCCGCCTGAATCTCTCCGACCACGCCGAGACTCTGCTTCGCAAGCTGGCCGACCACTTCCCCGGATTCCGCTTTGAAACCGTGGTTGAAGAAGACGGCTGGGGAGCCCGCATCAGCCGCGACGATGTGAGCCTTGGCCGAGGCAGCCGAGCCAACCAGTACAGCCGCTTTCAGGTTCTGGTCCGCCCCTACTCGAAAAAAGCAAAGATTGTCGAAGTGGTGGCCAAAGGCGCCATCCGAAACAAAGAGCTGCTTAACCGCAGCCACTACCAGTTTCTCGCTGAGTTCGACGAAGCCCGCTATAAAGAAGTCATTGACCTGTGGGTTCTGGAATTTGCCGAGCAATTCTCATCCACCACCTGACCACGTTGTTGCAACAGAGTCGTTTCAGCCTTCAGCCTTGAAAAGCCCCGAACCATGAGCCGCGAGTCTGACCTTCAACGTGTTCTCGACACAGGCATCGTCTCTATCATCCGAGCTGACTCGGGCGAGCAACTCGTCGACGTCGCCACCGCGCTTTACGAAGGCGGCATCGACGTCATCGAAGTCACCTTCACCGTGCCAGGCGTGCTCGACATCATCTCGGCGGTCCGAAAAAAGCTGGGCGATAAAATTCTGCTCGGTGCCGGAACCGTCCTCGATACTGAAACCGCTCGCGCCGCAATCCTTGCCGGAGCGGAATTCATCGTCACGCCGACCGTCAACGTCGACGTGATCAAAATGTGCAATCGCTACAGCAAGGTCATCATGCCCGGAGGCTTCACTCCGACCGAAGTCCTGACAGCCTGGGAAGCCGGCGCGGACATCGTCAAGGTTTTTCCGGCCGACACCGGCGGACCATCACACCTGAAAGCTCTCCACGGCCCGCTTCCGCAGATTCGTCTGCTGCCTACCGGCGGAGTCGACCTGGAAACACTGCCCGGCTTCATCAAAGCCGGCGCTTGCGCGGTGGGCCTGGGATCAGCCCTCGTCGAGAAACAGGCCGTTGCTTCCGGAGACATGAACCGCATCAGTTCGCTCGCCGAACAGTACGTCGCCCTGGTGAAGAAGACTCGCGGCCAGTGATTCGTCGGTCAATAGATAGGATCACACAGCGACACGGGGCAGGGGACAGGGCATGACTGACGCAGCGTCGGTGCCTGTCCGGAATTCTCAATCGCGACGTTCGACCGCCTCAACCGCAGCCCTCGCACAACGAGCAACGTCCAGCGCCTGACCATTCTGGCAGCGACTTTTGTACTGGCTCAAAAAGTCCGGCGGCACTCGAAGCGTCCAGTTCGTGTCGTTGACCACTCCCGGACTGTTGTAGAACCCGCTCATTCCGAGCAGGTCTGTAAAGAACACCGACACATGCTGAGCATTGCTGGCCAGAATTGCCGCGAACAGGGCATGCACCAGTTCGCCTGGATCTGACGCCAGACGCCGTACAAACTCAGGACGATCGGTTTCAGCCACCGTCAGCCGCTCTGCCAGATACTCGCCCCAATCGTGACCTCGCCGACCGTCACACCAGCCGCGAGCGAGCATCCAGATCGGAGGCGTGTCGTGATTGCCCATCATGATCCAGTCGTTGGGGCAGGCCTGCTCGATGCGGTAAACATCTTCCGGAGTATCCAGCTTTGCTTTCTGCACGACGCGGAATCGTCCGAGGCCGTGATGCTCCATCACCCGCCGTAGCGGATATGGCAACGTGCTGAGCACTTCGCAGGCAACGTCTGACGTCATGTCGCCTCCGGCTTCGCAAACACAATCGAGCACCACGTCGATCAGCACCGAGTAACGCTTAACCTGTTCGTCGGTCAGATCATTCACCCATGCTTCGCCGAACGGCTCGCCGGATTTGTCGATCTGATCGGCTGTCGCGATCGCAAAGCCTGCCAGTTCAGGATGCCCGGCCACCGCTGGCGACTCGTGGAGACGCGACCCCGATCGAACTCCCACATGAGGCGGCTGAACATCGCGACGGTAAACCCACGGGCAAACCAGGCCATGCGGATGATCAATGCGGACGCCGTCAAATCCCGACAGCATCCGCTGCACGCGCTGTCGCAGAAATGCCTGAGCGTTGCCCGACTCAATCTGTGAAGGATGAAAAACCGCGTAGCCCCAGGGTTGGCCCTCCGGATTCGTCCGGCTCGGCGGCGCGCCCATCAGATAATCAGGGTGAAACAGCGACGCAAACTCCTGTGCATCGTCCCGCGACATTCCAATCTGCAGATCGCCGTAGAAACTCAACTCAGGAAACGATGCCCGTAGGACTTGACGCTGTCTATCCAGCACGAACTGGGGAAAAGCAGCCTTCTGGTCAACATCACCGAGATGGTTCTTTGTCAGCCAGGATTTATTGCTTTCGCAGAACGATGCAAAGTCGACATCGACCTCGGCCTTCGACTCACCTCTGGCACAAAAGCAGGCGAACGCTTCATCCAGCGCTGCCGAGACTTCGTCCCAGGCATACTCATGATGCGTTCGGTAAGTCCCTGCTGGCCTGGCGTGAACAATTCCGTCCAGAGTTTCCCGTCCGAGAATCCCTCGCCAATACGAATCTTCAACCAGCGGTTTCAGAGCGACCGATCGGAAGTCGTGCGGAAACAGGCGTCCGTCATAAGGACACGGAGTCGACCTTGCCGTCTGCCCCTGCGGTCCGAACTGTATTCCGTTGAAGCCAAATTGCTGCAGAAACCTGATGAAGTCAGCAGCGCCGCTGGAATTCGGCGAGCCTCGCCCGACATCCTCGTCAGCCGCCGACGGAAATGCAGGATCGTGAATCTGAAGAACGAGACGTTTGATGTTCAGACGTTTGAGGGCCTGACTCAGCTCCAGCATGGCAATCTCCGTTTCACCGTTTCGGCAGCGAACCCGCTTCCGGCGCAACATCCATGATTCGATACAAAAAGGGCTCGAAGCAAAACTTCGAGCCCAAAACAGAATTCAGCAAACCAACCAGGCTTTACTACCCCGCCGCAGCCTGCGGTGTCGGTGGTTTGAATTTGATTTTTTCGATGTACTTCACAATGTTGCCGCTGCGTTTGTCGACTCGCCCCGTGCAGGCTCCGACCGCGTTGATCACATTGCTGAAGTGAAGGTTGTAATCGGCATCAATTTCAACCGCCATGTCTTTTGTAATCGGATCACCTGGGCGACCAATCACCTTCAGAATCTCGATATTCAACTGCTCGAATGCTGCCGGCCCGACTCCAAGATTTCGCGAGCCGAAGAACAGTCCAGCCAGCGTTCCATCAGGGTTCGCTCGGAGCTTCACCTTGATATCCGGAAACGGCGGTACCTCGTCAGGATTTGTCGGCTTACCCTGAGCTGGCATGTTGATGTTGAAGTCACCTTCCGGCTCGACAATCTTCAACGTCAACATAAAGAAGATCAGGAGCTGAAAAACGATGTCGATCATCGCCGACATGTTTGTTTCCAGCTTCTCGCCTTTGGACTGTTTTCGTCTTCTCGCCATGACTTCAGCCTCCTCAGGCTGACACACTTTTATTCAACGCAGCTTCGGACTTCGTTGAGCTGACCTCGCAATGCAGACCGAATGTTACTCTTCCGGACCAGACATCGCGGACATTGCAAATGTCTCGAAACCGGCATCCTGACAAAGCTTGATCAGCTCCTGGACAATTCCGGTTTGAACTTCTGAGTCAGCACGGACTTTTACCGTCACTTCCTTAAGATCAATCCCTTTGGCACCAAACAGCTTGGCTTCCTTTTTCAATTGCCCGCCCGACGAAAGCGGCAACACCGGTTCGCCATCGACGAAATTGAACAACCACGGCTGCGCGTCGGTCTTTTCGCCCTTCATATCGCGATAAAAACCAACATTCAGAACCAGCGAGTGTTCAACTTTGACTTCCGGCGGCTTGGCCAGAGCGTCTCGCGGAAGTTTGACTCGTTCGTCCGCCTGAGTCTGTTCGAAGTTCGAAATCACCATGAAGAACGCAATCAGCTGAAACACGATATCGATCATGGGGGTCATGTCGACTTCAGCTTCGGGCGTCGCATTTGGCTCACGTTTCGCCATTAAAAAACCTGTCCGAACAAGAGGAATCAACCCGGAGCGATCAACGGCTCCGGGAAAGTTCTGTTCAAGAAATCAACTGACAACTATTCCTGTGGAGCGGCAGGAGCAGCAGCCGGAGCAGCTCCACCAGCAGGTTTCTGCGCCGCTCCCTGCTGTTTGCCGGCCTGAGCGAATCGGCCCATCAGACCTTCACTGACCATGCCAACTTCCAGTGTGAAGCGAGCAATTCGGTTTCGCAGGATGGCATAAAAGACCATCGCCGGAATTGCCACGACCAGACCTTCCAGTGTTGTAAACAGAGCTGTTGAAATACCGTCAGCAAGTTCAGACGGCTTCGGAGTTGTTGGCGATGTAGCGATCTCACGGAAACTCGCGATCATCCCGGAAACCGTTCCCATCAGCCCGAGCATCGGAGCAACGGCACTGATCAGCGCCAGGTAACTGAGGCGATGTTCCAGGGCCATGTTCTCGTCATCGCCGACTTCCTGCATTCCTTCGACAGCTTTGTCGTATCCCTGATTCAGCTTGCTGAGTCCGGCGGCCAGAACGCGAGCAACAAGAGATTCGTCAGCACGAGCAGTTTCGTAAGCGCCCTGATAATCCTTGGCATTAAGACGTTGCTCGAACGACTCGATGAAGGCCTGAGGCACAAAGTTGTCGCGGCGAACCTGCAGGATATTCATCATGATTAAAGCAACCATAATAAATGACAGCAGCAGGATCAGCAGACCGAACGTTCCCGATGCCTCGATCATCCATGTCAGAAAATTCTTGTCCTCACCACCGGCCTCTTCCTCAGCCTCGGTCGTACTGCCACCGTCCGCTGGTGCGGCTTCATCAGCTCCGTCATCAACTGGAACCGCCGCTTCGTCAGCCCCGGCCTCATCCTGAAATGCCTGCGCCGGTGCAGTGAAAACTGACAAGCCAAGGAGGCAGACGAGAAAGGCCAGGCCCATCGTTCGCAGAGTCGGCCACTGTTGAATAAGACCCGGATGTTGCATCGTTCAGTTCTCCTCGAGGCGATAATCGCTTTGCTGGTTTCTGTTACTGAAGTTTTAAGGTGACCGTCGGTCTGCGACGGCTTCAATCGTGTGTCTGACTGCAGAATTGAATCAGGCGAAGAGTCAATTACGGAAGCTTTTTCGTCCATGGGCTGTCAGGATAGTTTTCCTGAAGTTCCTGCCTTGCAGCCAATCCTCGTTCTGGCTGGTCAGCTCGCGGCCACAGGACGGCCAGATTGTAAAGTGACTCGGCAAGTGCAACTTTCTCTTTTTCGAACAGAACGGGAACGTGCAGGTAAGCAAGAATCGCTTCCTTCACTTTGCCCTGACTCTTCAGGCAATCGCCCTTTAAATTCCAGGCTCCAGCCTGAACCGCCGAGTCTTCCGGATCGGTTTTCGCAATCGCTTCGGCAACGGCTTGTAACGCGATATCTGCGTTCCCCTGTTTGAGTTGCACGGATGCTTTACCAATCAGAGCTTCATTGCGTCTGGAAATCTCCCCCGGCGACGATCCTGACTGGCTCAAGACCTGTTCGTACGCGGTCAAGGCTGCTGTCAGATCGCCTTTCTGAAACGCCAGCTTCGCGGTCGAGTTCTGAGCGGCCATTTTGTAGTCCGACCAGGGGGCTTTCGCGAGCATTCTAAATGACGCTTCGGCTCCGGAATAATCTTCAGCGGCCAGCTGCACAGCTCCCAGAAGCTGCAACGCATCAAAGTACCGAAAGTTGTCCGATTGCCCTTTGACGAATGCGTCGAGCAATTTCGACGCAGCTGCCAGCTTCGAAGCGTCCTCTTCCAGTGCGACACGAGCAGTGACTCGCGCGGTCAGGAACTCGATTTCGGTTTTAACGGCAGCGTTTGTGCCAGCGTTACCGGCACTCACCTTTAACTGCTCAAGAGCCCGAGCAAGGCTTCCTCCCTCTTCGGCGCTTCTGGCAAGATTCAATTCGGCAGGCTCCGCTCCCCAACGAACGCTGATAATGTCGTTGGCCGGAACTTCGATCATCTCACCAATGCCAGACTTCAGTGAAATAGACTGTTGAGCGATGGCTGTGATGTCGCCCTGAGCAGCCTTTCCGCTTTTTCGATTAACGATGTCGACCGCTCCAGCCGAACTGATCAGCACTGATGCACTCAGCATCGCCATAACGATAAGAATCGATTGCTTCATTTGATATTCCTTCAACTCCAACGGAGCCGGTGGCTCATAAGTAACGCGGCGTTTGATTTCTGAATCGCTATTTGCCGTCAGCCTTTTTTCTTGCCTGCTCCTCAGCTTTTGCTTTGGCAGCTCGACGCCGGCGAATCCTGTCTTTTTCTTCCTCGGTCAACGGACGCTTTGGTGTTTCTCCCTTGACCGATGACGGGGCCGGCGCTGCAGTGGCACTTTGTCGAGGTGCCGCAGTGCGTTTCTTTCGAGGGGCAGCCACAGGCGGTGGAGCGATGACAGGTGAATCGATCGTCACTGACGCCATTGCCGCCGAGGGCTTACGAGTTTTCGTTCCCTTCATCACCATGAAACCGCCGCCGCCAAGACCCAGAAGAGCGATGATTCCGAAAATGGCGTACGTCAATGTGCCACCGCCGTCTGCTTTTTTCACCTTGGCCTTGCCGGATTTCTTCTGCGGATTCTCCGACGAAGCTGGATTTGCTGCAATTTTTTCAGGTTCCACCGGAGCGACGAAGTCGTCTTTGGGTCTTTCAAGCGGTTCTGCGATCAACCCAAGTCCCGTTTGAATTTCTCGATAGATTCCGTCGAATTTCGGCCACCATTCCTCGTTGAAGTCGCCGGTAATCGCGACAAACTGAACGACCTGAGTTTTTGCCGTCTCTAAAGCCTCTGTCTTTTTTGCACCTGTTTGTGCCAGACCAAGTTCGAGGCTGCATCTGGTCAGGTTGTAGCGAGCTTCGTAGTACCGATTTTCATAGCGATCTTTTGCGTCGGCCCCGCCCTGGTTCAACAAGGCCTGCATGCGTCGCGCGGTGTCGATCCAGCCCCACAGGCCAGATGTTTTGTCGCCACGCATCGCGTCTTCGTACTTTTTCCAGGAGTCGCCCTGACCGCTGGCGCCCCAGTCCTGGAAAATGAAGTTAGCTTCGACCTGGGCATCAAGGCTGCGAGGATTCTCAGCAATGATCGTTTTGACCAGCTCAAGAGCTTCCTCGAACGATCCCTTTTCACGTTTGCAGTTCACCAGCCGCAGCCGAACTCCGGTCAACCGGGCTGGATCGATGAACTTTGGGTCTTCTTTGGCTCGATCAAGAATCGCCTGGTAAGCCTTTGCGGCCTGATCGTAAAAATTGCCGGCAGTCGCGGGGTCTTCGCCGCTACTTTGAGCAAGGCCGTAGTACGTTTCACCGATCCAGGTCAGTGACCCGATGGTCTGATCTTTGCGTTTTGACAGTTCGCCAAGGAATGTCTCAAACGACTTGCGTACAGAGTTGAACTGTTCGAGCTGGTTCTGATTCTTGAGTCGTTCGAGTTCGTCCTGAAGCTGTTGCCCGATCTGGCGGTACATTTCAGTGAGCGCTTCCCCACCGCCGCCGCCGATCGATTCGAGCGACTTCATGGCTGCCTGAGCTTTCGGCAGTTCCTGAGTTCCGACATAGCATCTCAACAGAAGCTGATAAGCCAGTGAGGCAAACTCAATACTCTTGACGCCGCCGGTCTTCGGTCGCGTTTTCTCATCAGTAACGGCAATTGCTTCCATGATTGGATGCGGCTGTGCCGTGAGAATTTTGACACACTCGTCGTACTTCCCAGCCGAAACGAGGATCTGAACCAGCGAGAGCTTCGCAGCGATCAGATCATCACTGGCCGGAGTTGCGGCGGGGGTTTCTTTCTCTGAACGATCGATTCCGTTCTTCAGAAACTTCTCAGCAGACTTCATCCAGCCGTCCAGGTCAGCCTGTGGAGGCTGTTCGGCTGCGGGCTTGCTGGCTCCATCAATATAGGCCGCCCAGTAAGCCTGGCCCGCTCGAACCTGGGCGTTTGTAAACTGCGATGCGGTTTCAGGAACCTGACCGTACCACTCAGCTGACCGCTCGTGCTGGTCCAGCTGACCGTAAATGGTTCCCAGCTGAAGCCGAGCGTCCATCGCACGGTCGCTGTCAGGCCATTTCTGCACAAGGAAGTTGGCGATTTTTTCCATCTGAGCGACGTCAATTTCCTGTTCGTCTCGACGTCTGGCCTTCTCGTTATCGTTGAAAGCCTGAACGTAGGCGGCCATTGCCATGTAGGAACCGTCCTGAGCCTGAACTGGATTCGCGTCTCCGTAATTGTTAGCGAGGAACTCACCCAGGATTGCCGCTTCGTAATTGTTTCGAGACAGCAGGTGCATGTACGAGAGGTAGTAGCGTGCCAGGTTCAGATCGCTGACCGGCGTATCCTCGTCTGCAAGCCGAAGCGCCAGTTTCAGCAGCTCGCGCGACCGATCGAGGTGCTGATCCAGGTCCGTCCGAGCCTTCTGAATTTTGTCTTTGTCCTTGGATGCCTGAGCAGTCCGGACGCTGTCCAGCAGCGGCTTCGTTTTCTTAGTGGCGAGTTCCTGCCCGAGGCTGAACGCGGTGTCGAAGTCTTCCGGCTCATCATTCGCGCCGGCGCCTTTCAGCTTCACGTTGAGGTCTCGCTCCTTGAACGTCGCCAGATCCTTGTACTGGCCGGGGAACCGCTTAATGACCCGAACGGTTGTCAGCGCTGATGTCAGCAGCCGCTTACGATCCTGCTCGGAAAGCGTTCGATCTTCGCCCAACGATTCCTGAGCCAGCACCTGCTCCCAGCGAATGCCAAGTGATTGCTGAGAGTATTTTTTCCCGCCTTTGGCATTGGTCAGCCATTCTGTGGCCTCGTCAATCACCAGTTGATAGTCTTTTCGCTGTTCATGATTCAGGCAGATCAGCCGGAAATGTCGAACCTGATCCTGCAACCGAACGAGCGTCTCGCTGTTGCCTGGATGCCCGAGCAGTTCTTTGTAGATTCCTAAAGCCCGCTGAATGTCGTCTTGCTCTTCGTAACATTTTCCCTGCCAGGTACGAGCGTACAAGCCGCCGATCTGGCTGCGGTACTTGGAGTGGATCTCTTCGTAGGCACTCGCCGCGTCGCGAAGTTTGGCTTTGTACTCGTCCGACGCTTCGTCAAATGTCTGAGCTTCCTCATACAGACAATGGGCGAGATCCAGCTGAGCAACGATGTACCGGATTTCCGCCCTCCGTCGCTCTTCGAACTTCTTCGCATCTTCGACCTTGTCGATGAATTTCGGAAACGCTTCCCATGAGGCTTTGTGCTGATCGTGAGCCTTCTGATAAATCGCGCGAGCGTCGGTCACGAAGCCACGAGCACGCTTCTGAAATTCGCCGCGATTTTCTTTGTTGGAAGGCGACCGCGATTGCCAGACTTCGACACGGCCTTTGCCGAGAAGAATGCCGGCGCGCTCGGTATTAGCCTCGCCGGCCCGAGGATGGCTGGGACTGTTCTTGATAAACTCTTCAAGGAACCCCAACGCCTGATCCAGCTGCCGAGACTGCACCTCGGGGTTCGTAATGGCCCCGCTTCGAGCCATCAATAGAAGCGTTGACGCTTTTTCGTACGGGATAACGTCACGAATGTCCTTCGGGACGCTGGCGTCTTCCTGCAGAGTATCCAGGTAAAGCAAAGCGTAGTCGTAGTAGCTTCGATCGCGCAGCCCCTGGAGAAACTCGACATAGGGCTCTTCAGCATCAGCAGCAGGTACGGCGAAAGCAGCCACCGTCAGTGCAATGACCACTGAGCGGAGTATCCTCATGCGTTCCGATCCTTGCCGAGAGAGGGAAGAAAAGTTGGAGAGTGGCGAGTAATCCGGACAGAGCCGGTCCCTACTGTCACTGTTGTCATTAAAGCTCTGCACCGACAACGTTCATTGCAGAACACAATCAACGAAGCCTGGTCCGAATTTCGTAACTCCGGCATCCTGCCAGTAAACCTCGCCGCCAGCTGCACCCATCAATCCATTCTTCGGTCGTGCCTCTCACAACTTCGAACAGAACTCAGCGGAACAAAGCAGGTTAAGCAACTTAAACCAGCACGAAAGTCAGAGCCTTCAGGCGGGAACGAGTCAGCATATAGTCCCTAATCACCCTTCGCAACCAGTCGTCGACAGACGCCAGCCGAACCAGTTGACTCGACGATTCTGCGTCAGTCAAGCTCCGCCTGGCGAGATCCAGACGAGCCAGAAGGCACTTGGATTTTTTTGATTTCGAGTTCCGGCAAGCAGAGGCTGAGCCGCAACAACTTGCTCAACCCAGGTGTCAAAGCCCTCGCATGACGGCAGAATGCTCGCCCAGGATAATCGATACTGACTTATCCGAATCACTTTCCAAATATTCTCGACAATCCGACCTCAAAGCGGAGATATCGCGTGGCAGACTCAGCTGAGATCACTCTTTCCAGGATGCGGGAACAGCTCTATGCGGCCGTTGTTTGCGATGCGCTCGATTCGCTGGGCTTCCGAAATCAGTCCCCGAGAATCGCCTTGCCCCCCCAGACCGTGGACGGGGTCCTGATTGGTCGCTGCCAGACAACGCTGTGGACCGACATGGCCCACGAAGACCCGGCACCATACGCACTCGAACTCGAAGCCGTCGACGCCTGCCAGCCCGACGATATCATGATCGCCGCCGCCCACGGCTCAATCAGATCCGGCATCTGGGGCGAGCTGCTCTCAACCGCAGCTAAGAACAGCGGCTGCGTCGGAGCGATCGTCGACGGAGCCGTCCGGGACGTGCGCCAGATGCGTGCCATGAAATTTCCGGTCTTCGCCCGCGGTCGGTGCATCTACGACAGCCTTCACCGTCAGCGGGTCATCGACCGCAACGTCCCTGTTGAAATCGATGGAGTGACGTTTTCGCCTGGCGACCTGGTCATCGCCGACACCGACGGAATCGTTGTTGTGCCTCAGCGAGTTGAAAAAGAGGTTATTCAGCTCGCCTGGAACAAAGTCAACGCTGAGAATATCACACGCGACGCCATCCTGGGCGGAATGAAAGCAGCAGAAGCCTATCGCAGGTTCGGCGTTCTTTAGATGAAGTTTCAGGATCGGTTGTCGTACTGAATTACCAGGACGAATCGCACGCAAAGGTGTCTTCCGTCGTTGCTGCTATGTCGTTTTGAAACAGCGCACTCGATTCAGGATGTCGTCGGCTGCCGATATCATTCCGGCCAGCTGCAAGATAGAACGTTTCACAAATTTCCGCTGGCGAGCCTGGATCGCCTCTTACACAATCTCCCGAAGGAAACCCCTCGCATGGCATCCCTCTCTGAAATCCAACCACTTTCTGCAGACATCTTCAAACGCCTTGAAGAATGCGACACGCCGACCGTCTGCAACGTCGTCGAACTCTGGGACATCCATCCGCGAAACACCGGGTACATGGATTCGAGTATCGTTGCCTGCTTCCCTGAAATGCCCTCGATGGTCGGCTACGCGTTGACGTCGACGTTCCGCAGCATGGCGCCACCGCGAGGTGGAGACGTTTACTCAGGAATCGCTCAGCAGGTGGAAGCGTTTTCGGAACTGCCTGGTCCCCCCGTCATCGTTTACCAGGATCTCGATATTCCCGTCGCGTCAGCCACCTTCGGCGAAGTCATGTGTACCACTTATAAATCGTTCGGTGCCAAAGGCATCGTCACTTCAGGAGCCGGTCGCGACCTGAAAGAAGTCCAGGAGCTCGGCTTCCCGGCGTTCACGAACGGGACGATCTGTGCTCACGGTTACTGTCACACGCTGGCGGTCAACGTTCCCGTCACTGTTGGCGGCCTGACGATCTATCCCGGTGACCTGCTGCACGGCGACCGCAACGGAATCACCACGATCCCTCACCAGATCGCGTCCGAAGTGCCCGACGTCTGCAAAGAGTTAATGGCCGCGGAAAGGGTCGTACTCGACTACCTGAAGGGCGATAACCTGACTGCCGCCGCTTTTGCCGAAGCCCGCAAAGAATGCGGAGCCATGATTGCCAGGCTTTCCAAACGCCTGAAAGGCGACGCCTGACTCAACGGCTGTTCGGCACGGCTGTTTTCGGCCAGCGCAACCGACTGCAGATTATTTCTCAATCAGCCTGAAGCGCGCTGCCCGCTCCGACCAGTTCAGCGGGCAGCGCCGGCTGACGGCACGACAGAAAATTCTGCTGTCACGGATCGGTGGTCAGACCGAAGTGACCAGCCGTGGCGCGACCGTTGCCACAGGACTCGGTCGTTTCCCCAGACCTGATCAAGACACAGTACTGGGAAAAAAGTCGGCCAGGTTTCGCGGTAGCCCTCTCCGGCTGCTTCAAAAGAATTCGTCAACCGACTCCGCAACAGGTCGACCCATACTGAATTGATGGGCGTGTTAAAGTCCGCCGCGACGATCAACGGCTGATCAGAAAGCTCGCCAGCCAGCTTTGCTAGTCGATCAAATACCGGCTTGCGAAACATCAATGGGTCAGACTTCACGTCCATCAGCAGAACCCGCATCTCGGTGCCGTAAACGCGGAGCGAAATCACCCGGTAACGACAGACCGCTTCAGGCTCTTCGGAAACGGTCACGTTGCCAGGTTTCACGGCCAGGATTTCGCCGCGGCAAAGGATCATCATCCCTGAACCAAGCCGTCGGGCTGAATAACCAGGAATCCGCGACGTCCAGAAATCGGGGTACTCGGCCTGCTCCGTCGCCTCCACAAGAGCGATGATGTCGGCGTCAGAACCGGCAAGCTCACGAGCTGCCTCGTCGTATCCGAAGTTTCCTCGGCACACGTTCCAGAACACAAACCGCTGCGAATCATCCGGAGGCTCAACGCTCGAACGACGGAAAACCTGGCCACCCCAAACGATCAGCTGCATCTCCAGCAGGAGCAGGCACGCTCCGGTTACCCGACAATCCTTCGCCCATCGAAAACACGCTGCGCACGTAATCGCCCCGGCGAATGCCAGAACAGGAGTCGGCAATGCATACCAGGCACCTGAAAAAACTGGAACCTCATCCTGAACCGTCACCGACAACAACGTTCCGGCGGCCCAGACCACCGCTGCCGCAGCAACCGTGCAGCAAACCGCCCATGTTTGCCAGCGTGAAAATCTGCTGACCCGCCGATCAACTGCCATGTCGGAGTTCTGGCTCTTCACCATGTTTCCCTTGCCGCCTGCGATTTCGGCATGCGAGCCTGCTTTCGAGGCAGCGAGCACACCGGCTCATCAGTAAACGCCAGCTGAATTCACCTAAATGTCACTTCATAAGCAACTTACGACTCAATATACATTTCAGAAAGACTCGGCACGCCGATTGCGACTGTCTGAAGAGCGTCGACTGGAGGTGTAGCTGAGAACTTCCCTCGTTGGGCAGTTTTTGGACGAGCGCCTATGCTTCCGGTCGACTCTTTTATGCGCTGAGCACTTTGCACGAACGCTTGCGGCTCGATTCGATCTTCGCAGCCTGCCTCACTCCTTGCGATCTTGGTCATCGTTCATCAAACGGTCCTGTTCAGCCGAAATGATCACCGACCGCCAGACTTCTGCAAGAGCTTCAGCGGACTTCGCAATTCCAAAGTTGCCTTGAATTCTGCAATGACCGCCCGACGCGAGCTGCCGACGAAATCTTCCATCGTCGATTAACCTGTCAATCGCCGCAGCCATTTTTCCCGGAGCATCGGCAGGCACGAGCAACCCGGATTCACCATCAACGATAATTTCACCTGTCCCACCGACATCCGTCGCCACGATTGCCAGCTCGGACGCCGCCGCTTCCAGCAGAACACGTCCAAGCGGCTCCTGCCTGGCCCCGTGCACCAGCACGTCTGATGCCCGCATCAAGTCGGGCACGTCTCGACGGTAACCCAGCCGGTGAAGTCTCAATGCGGGCTCGCAAACCATGAATCGCTTCAGGATCTCCGTCTCAAATTCGACGCTCTCCGCTTTCTGAGAAAATCGCTCCCCCGCCAGCAGCCAGTGCAGCCCCGTTCGGGTTTGAGCGAGCGTCTGCCCCACCTCAGCTAGAGTGTCGAGCCCTTTCCGGATCCCGATCTGTCCCACAGTCAGCAGGACGATCGCGTCCTCTGCAATTCCGAGCTCGTTGCGAATCTTTGCTCGCGTCGAGCATTCCGCTGTAAAACGATCCGAATCAATGCCGTTGAGAATGACAGTTCCTGATGACTGATCCAGTCCTTGCCTGATATGAAACTGCAGCGTTGCCTGGGAAACCGCAATCAGTCGACGGTTCGCATTCAAATCGGTGATCGCTGCGCGACTCAACTTCATGATGTCTCGCAAATGTGACGTGGTGACAAACGTCGGTGATTCGCGCGAAGCCGCCCCGAGTAATCGGCCCATCGCCAGACTGTTGCCGTGAACGAGGTCTGCTCCAGAAGTCTTTGCTGCGGCCAGTAATCGGGGAATCGCCAGCTCTCGTGGAAGACGAATTCCCGCTTTGTCAAAAAGAGTCAATGGTTCGATCGGGATGCCGAGTTCTGAAATCCGCTCGGGCATCGGTCCCTCGGTCGGGCCGAGAACGCAGAACTCGAAACCCAATTTCGGACAGGCAAGCAAGTACCGCAACCCGGCCAGTATCGAATTTTCACCGCCGTTAACCGTTGGATACTCGATCAGAATCGCAACCCGGTGCATGGCGTCCCTCGATCTCTGACTCGGCGCCGTAGCGATCAATGCAGCCTGCCATGGATGTAAACATCGTCGCCGACCTGCTCGACCGTCTGGTTTCGAAGCTGACTGGCTTCCGAAATCACCTCGACGCCGACTCCTCCAACCGGAGTGACAGCCGCATTACCACCTGCAAACCTGGGAGCGACAAAAACGTGCGCTTCATCAACAAGAGCGGCGTCGAACGCGGCTCCCAGCAATTCACCACCGCCCTCGATCAGAACATTGGTCATTGAGCGACCGCCTAGCTCCCTCAACAACTTCGTCAGGTCAACTTTTTCACCGGCACCACCAGCAACAATGACCTCGACACCTGCATTGCGCAAGGATTCAACGCGCTCCACGGGGGCGTTCTCTGTCACGGCAACCAGCACGGGTGCATCGGTTACCGTTTGAACGAGTTGGCTGTCGAGCGGGAGAGTCGCTGCCGAATCAACGACAACTCGAACCGGCGTGCGAGGTCCAGGGACGCGTACGGTGAGCAATGGATCATCGGCTCTCGCTGTGCCTGCCCCAACGATGATGGCATCCATCCGCCCGCGCAGAAGGTGTACCCGTTGCCGCGAAGCTTCGCTTGAAATCCATTTCGACATTCCGGTGCGAGTCGCAATCTTCCCGTCAAGCGTCATGGCCCACTTGGTGTGAACCCACGGCAACCCTGTCGCCAGTCGCTTAAGGAACGGAGCGTTCAACTCGAGAACCTGCTCTTCCGCCAGCCCGGTTGAAACATCAACGCCAGCCGACTGCAATTGTTGAATGCCTCCCCCTGCGACATGCGGCGACGGGTCTCTGATCCCAACCGACACTCGCCGAACCCCCGCGTTGATCACGGCTTCTGAACAGGGGGGAGTCTTTCCGTGGTGGCAGCACGGTTCAAGCGTGACGTAAAGCGTCGCGTTCGTCAGCAGCTCTTTTCGAACCTGCGAATCTTCAAATCGAGCCGCAAAGTCTGACAGAGCATTCGCTTCAGCATGCGGACCACCAAAGCGTTCGTGATAGCCGTCTGCCAGAAGATTCAAATGCTCGTCAACAAGGACGGCTCCCACCGCAGGATTAGGCTCGACCCGGCCCAGCCCGCGCGACGCAAGCTCAATCGCGTGCCGCATGACGGCGATCGGGCTGTCAAATTTCAGGGGAACACTCATCGCGGCCACTCATTCACGCGGTGGCAGAATTCATGGTATCGGCAATCAGGCTGATCATGCGGCATCGAGAATTCGCAGAACTGCCTTCACAACAAGCTCTTTGACCCGCACACGGTATTCGGTCATGTGCGGCGCCACGAGATGCGCCTTCAAATGAGCGAGGCTCTCCCACTTTTCGACGATCGTGACAATGTTGTCTCGCCGAGGAATCTGGGCGGGGATGTCTGTCTCCGCATCAATGGTCGGCCCATATTCGACACAACCATCCTCAGCCAGAACCAGCGGAACCAGCTTGTGAAACTCGGCCAGAAAGTCATCGCGTTTACCGGCAACAACTTCAATTTCTGCAATGACGCTCAACATTCTTAAATTCCGCTACAGGCACGACACACAACGCAAGCTAATCAGACTGCCCCAGACGAGGCTCAAAGCTCTACCGGAAGCACGACTGGCAAACGACGAATTTTCAGGACAGCAGTTTCTGCATCGAAACCACAAAGATGAACTAGCGACTTTTCTTCCTGGTCGTCTTCTTCTTAGCCGCTGTTTTGCTTCCCGCAGTCTTTTTCCTGGTCGTTGTCTTTTTCTTAGCAGCTGATTTGGTTGCCGTCTTTTTCTTTGCTGCCGATTTGGTCGCCGTCTTCGTTTTAGCCGGTGGCGTTGCACCTGGCTTGCTCTTTGTTTTTGTCTTCGTTTTCTTCTTCGCGGCGGCTCTTGCGGACGCAGCCTTTTTCTTCGCAGCCAGTTCTTCCTCCGCCTTCTTGTCTGCGGATCTTTTAGCTGACTGAAGCCTCTTTCGAGCACGCCCGCTCAAGACATCGTTCAATCGCTCCTCTGCATCGCCAAGGTCGAACTCCAGTTCTGGATTGTCACCTTTCGGCGACATCTCAAGAATCGATTCCCCGTGCCGAGACACAGACAACGACTTCAGCAACCAGATAAATTCAGGAGCGTCCGCTTTTCGAATGAATCCTTTGAGCAGCTCGGCTCCGCTGTCTTCATCTGCTCCGACTGGAATCAAGCCAAGCCAGATTGCGGTTCGGACCATCTTGTCGTCGACAGGAATCACATGATTGCCGAGACACTTTTGAAGCATGTAGTTGCGGCAAAATGGAGTCAGGTGTTTGATTTTTGAGACCTGCTTGAACGCAAGCTCAAAGGGTTTCTTCTTGATACCGTCAAAGTCGTACGAAAACTGGTGGTCGAAGACGTAATAGAGCAGGTAGCGGACACGCATCGCACACCATTCCGGCTCGTGCACACCTTCAAAGACTGGCTCCAGTTCGGAGATCGTGCTGACTCGAACCTCGTTCCAGTCAAAGAAGTCGTTCTTCAAACGACCAAATGCTGCGTCCGCGGCTTCGTAAGATGAGTTTTCCAGACAGGCCGCAAACACCATCGATTCCAGAACCGGAAGCTGTTCACGTTTCGGTAACCCGCCGAACTCTTTTTTCAAGAGTTTGAGGAGACGTGCAAGGACTTTGGACTTATCCGGAGTTTTCGATTTCACTGCGGCCATGATTATCCTGAAGTCATCTCAATTCTGAAGTAACTTTGCGGGTTAGACGATTCTAAAGCCATGAGTCAAAGACTGAGTGAAGACCAGCAGGCGTTGAACTTCCTGTAACCAGACAAAAACGATTTCACTCTTCGTCGCCCTCAGCCACGTCCACGAAACCATCGACATCGGATTCGCCAGTTTCGACACGATCAGACTCTACGTCCATTAAGAGATGGTCAACGTTAGAGTCCCCCTCGCGTTCGCGCCGTTCATTCTCCAGTTCCTGAAGAATTCGAGCGGCTTCTTCCGCTTGCGACGAAACGGCATCGTCAAGGACGAATTTCAATACGGGTGTGTATCGCGTTTCGATGCGATCAGCGATCTTTGACTGAAGGAAACCTCGCGAAGCGTTCAATCCATGAAGACACAACGCTCGCTCCTTTTCAGTACCCATTACTGAAACGAAGACTTTTGCGGTCCGAACGTCTCCAGCAACTTCGACCCGCAAAACCGTAACGTTTTTGACTCGAGGGTCACGAATACTAAATAGAATCGCGGTCGAAACGACTTCGCGAACAGCCTGTGAAAGTCGAGCAACCCGACGTGATACCATACGAAAAGCCTGTTAATCCTATAGTTGGCCACCAGGTTTTGCTCACCAGATTACTGACGACACACCCACCTGTCTGGCCAGACCCAACGACGATCCTCGCCGCAGATCAAACAACCAATTTCTATTCAAGCGTTCGCTTCACCGTATCAATTCGGTACGCCTCAAGCAGGTCGCCCTCTTTGACATCGTTAAATCCGTCCAGTCGAATACCACACTCCATGCCTTCCCGGACTTCTTTCGCATCGTCTTTAACGCGTTTGAGAGATGCGATCGAGTAGTCGTTCAGGATTGTCTGGTCGCGAATCACGTGGACTCGGTTTGAACGATCGATCGTACCATTCAGTACCCGGCAACCAGCAATCGTGCCGTACTTGCTGACACTGAAGGTCTGCATGACAAGTGCTCGACCCGTTGGCACCTGCACTTTCTCTGGAATCAACAAACCTTCCAGCGTGCGTTTAATCTGATCAATAACTTCGTAGATGATCTCGTACCGGCGAATTTCAACGCCTTCCCGATCTGCCAGTTGTCGGGCACGGTCTTCAGCAATGACGTGGAAGGCCACAATAATCGCATCGGATGCACTTGCCAGGTAAACGTCGCTCTCGTTTACACCGCCAACGGCACTATGAAGAATTCTGACGCGAACTTCCGGATGCTCAAACTTATCAAGCTCGCCACGAAGCGCCTCAATGGACCCTTGCGTATCAGCTTTCAGGATCACATTCAGATCCTGGATGTCACCTTCTCTCGCGGCATCGAGGACGTCGTCAAGCGTTCGTGGTCGATTCCGCATCGCCAGCATTGTTTCACGACCAACCTGACGGTTTTCTTCTGCTACCGCTCGAGCGCGATCAAGGTCATCAAGCACGAAGAATCGGTCGCCCGCACCAGGAACAACATCGAGACCTGTCAGCTTGACCGGCGTGGACGGGCCGACCTCGTCAACAATTTCGCCGCGATCATTATACAAAGCACGAATGCGTCCAAAGGCGTCGCCACAAACGATGGCGTCACCGACGCGAAGCGTCCCTCGCTCGACAATCAGCCAGGCTATCGGACCAACACCTTCGTCTCGAAATGCTTCCAGACAGACACCGACACTGTTGCAATCGGGATTTGCTTTCAGCTCGCTGATTTCCGCCGTCAGCAGAATGGTTTCGAGCAGGTCATCAATCCCTTGCCCAGTCATTGCCGACGTTCGAACCACTTCGATATCGCCGCCCCACTCCTGAGGCTGAACACCGTTAGTCGACAAGTCACTGAGAATTCTTTGTTCGTTGATATCAGGCAGGTCAAACTTATTCATGGCAACGATGACAGGCACACCGGAAGCCTTTGCGTGACTGATACATTCAACGGTCTGCGGCATCACACTGTCATTTGCCGCCACCACCAGAACGATGATGTCTGTAACGTTAGCACCGCGAGCACGCATTTCACCGAATGCAGCGTGGCCCGGTGTATCGACGAAGGTAATTTTCTTTCCTGCATGATTGATCTGGTACGCACGAATGTGCTGAGTGATTCCACCAGCCTCGCCACCAGCCACGTCCGTCGCTCGAATTTTATCCAGCAAAGACGTTTTGCCGTGGTCAACGTGCCCGAGAATCGTCACTACCGGCGGACGCTCGACCAGTGCTCCTTCATCTTCCTCTGTGTCATAAATCTCGTCGAGAAATTCAGCGCTGGTCTGCCCTCGTCGGACATCCAGCTCGACGCCCAGCTCAGCGGCAATTTCCCACGCCGTATCTTCATCAAGACCTTCGTTAATCGTGACCATCTGTCCGCGTTTGAAAAGTGCGCCAAGAATCGACTTGGCCGGTCGACCAATCGCTTCTGACAGACTTCTGACAGTAATTGGTTCTTCGATTGTCGCCGAAGTCTTCAGGTCAGCGGGATTTGGGCCGCCGCGGCGTTTCCGTGGCTTTCGTGCTCGACGTGCTACCTCGCGTTCGTCATCCATGCGAGGACGATGCCGCCCTTGACGGCGTTCGCGACGTGAAGCGTCAAGCGTTCCGACCTTAGCCTTGTCATCCTCGTCAGTGAATTCGACCTTTCGGCCGCGACCTGAACGAGTTGTCTTTGACTCGGCGGCCTCTTTAACGCGGACCCCCAATGGGCTCTGGCCATCAAGCTCACCCGGAGTCAGACGAATTTCAGGCTTTTGAGCTTTTGGCTCGCCAGCCGCTTTTTTAGGTTCTTTAACCGTAAAAGCTGGCAATGGAGCGAGTCCAGGAAGCGATGGGCGACCACGGTCCTTCTCTTTGTCCTTCTCCTTCTCGTTCTCGCGAGCAGCCATCTGGTCAGAGTGAGTCGGAGTACCACGAGGGCGCATTTCGCGGACTGTTGAACGAGTTGCACCGCGCAATGGGACGTAGTCTTCACGCTTGTGCGAAACGGCTCTATCACCAGGCGAATCATCGACTACTGCCGGACCATCCGATGCGTCGGTTTCAACGGTTTCAGCGTCTGGAGCGACTGAATCAGGAGCACCGTCAGGGGGGGCAGCTTCAGCCTGATCGTCAACGGCAAGAGCCTGCGACTCAATCGAGTCGCTCTCGTCCGCACTGTCCGTTTCGGAAGACGGTTCTTCCACCTGCTCCGCAGGTATAGTCGCCCTGTCTCTGGGAACCATCGTGCGAATACTTCGCATCCGGGCTCCAATGTCTCGGGCCACATCTTCACGCGACGGAGTCTCTGCAACAGCGGCAGTGCTGACATTGTCACTTTCGCCGCCTTTGGCGTTTTCCATCTGCCGCAGGACGAGTTCCTTCTCTTCCGGTGAGATCGACGCAAGCGCCGACCCCTTAACTGTCAGACCGGCAGCACGACAGTGCTCAATGAGCACCTTGCTGTCCATTCCCAGTTCTTTGGCGAGCGAGAAGATTCGAATTTTCGTGGCCGTATCTGCCATAATCCCCAATCACTTTGTGTACTATCCGAAGTTCAAGCACACGCTAGCTGTCTGATCTTCTTTACATCACGACTCCGATTCCGCGCGAGCTGACTCTGCAAGCTCTTCACCGGACGCCTCGGCAGCAGCAGCCGAATCTGCTGTATCAGCCCCTCCTGAGACTTCAGCTTCTGCGGCATCTTCACCAGCAGTATCCTCAGTCACTTCGTCACCTTCAGCCAAAATCGATTCATCGTCGACTTCCACTGAGGCATCGGTTTCTGACTGAGTGCTTTCCTCAGCCGGACTATCTTCCGCAGTTTCCACTGACTCTTCAACCGCTACTGGCGGAGCAGCAGCTGCGGCAGCCTGTTGTTCGCGTTCAATCGCTCTCAACTGGGCCTCTTCCGACTTCCTCTTATCCTCGGCCACTTCAGCCTTTTCAGCCTCAACATCGGCAAAGTCGACGATTGCGTCGCACTGCTCGGGCGTCAATCCGCCAAGTTCAGCGAGCTCATCCGGCTCGATGACCGAAAGGTCGTAGAAGCTGAAGAAACCCTGCGAAACCAGATTCTCAGCAAGATCGGCTTCAATTCCCGGAACTTCTGAGAACGCCCTCACCGATTTTTCAAGCTGTTCATCCAGCTCGTTCTGAGTCATCACTTCGATATCCCAGCCAACGAGTTTCGATGCCAGACGGACGTTCTGACCTCGCTTACCAATGGCCAGCGACAACTGATCGTCTCGCACCAGAACAATGACTCGACCAAGCATCGGGCAAAGAATGACGTCTTCGACTTCTGCCGGCTGCATCGAGTTCGGGACAAGAACCTGTAGCGAATCGTTCCACCGAACAATGTCAACCCGCTCACCAGCCAGCTCGTCAACGATCGTGCGGATTCGAGCTCCACGAACGCCGACGCAGGCACCGACCGGGTCAATCTTATTATCGATACATGAAACCGCGACCTTTGATCGATATCCGGCTTCGCGGGCCAGCGAACGAACTTCAATGATTCTTTCCGAGACTTCCGGAATTTCTGACTCGAACAACCGCAGAACCAGTTCCGGATGTTTCCGCGAAAGGATAACTTTCACACGACTGCCAGCTTTTCGGACTTCCAGCACGATCGCTCGCACGCGTTCGTTGGTGCGGTAGCTTTCACCTGGAATCTGCTCGCTACGCGGGAGCACTGCTTCAATCTTGCCGATGCTGACGATTGCCGCTCCGCCCTCGAAGCGAACAATTGTTCCGCCGACCAGTTCGTGTTTCATCTCCTCAAACTCGTCAAAGACAGAATCCCGTTCTGCTTCGCGAATCTTCTGAATCATCACCTGCTTTGCAGTCTGGGCAGATACTCGACCAAGGATGTCGCCGAGTTCGTCTGGATCAAGATCCTGGCCATTACACTTAATGGTCGGCTCACCATGTTCCCGATCGACCGTAACTTCCAGTTCAAAGTCTTCGCCGAAATGCTTACGGGCGGCAGAGAGGATCGCCTGTTCGATCCCTTCGAAGACAATCTCCTTGTCGATGTTTTTGTCGCGGTGCAGCGCGTCAACGACTCTGAGAACTTCGTTACCGTTCATTTCCGTCCTTTCGAAACGATGTCCGACCGCCGGACTATCAATTCCCGGCGAACTTCGCCGGTCCTGAACTCCCCAAATAACCGCTCTTGAACTTTGATCCATCCAACAAAAAAAGTGGGACAAGTCCCACTTTGCGCGCCAGCACCCACTGTGATCGGTACCGGCCAACGGTGATAGATACCACCATCAACTCATTCCTCACCCAGGATACAATCTCAAAGGTAAGGAGTGATGCTTGCCGTCAATCGCTCACATGGAGGCAACCTTTCAAGGAGCAAGGCAGAGTCGACTACCTAAACCCAATGAAAATGCGATCTATTACAGTGCTTAACCCGAATGTCGATCACTGCAACATGGCATCGCGTGAACGTAAAAAATAACCGGGCGACCAGCACCACGCTGATCCCCCCCCAACTCCGACGTCCAGTGAGGCAGGAATCTAGTTTCCCGGATCTTCCACGTCAAGCACCTCAACGCGTCGGAACCCGTCACCAGGCAACATTTTCGGTGACAGAGGAACATCGGCCTCGACAGCAGGTCCATTCCCGGAATGAATTACCGAGAACCCCTCATTCCGGACTGCTGAAGAAGCCAGCAAGCCTCTCATCCCTCGCGGGTGTCGGCTTGCTCAGGCCGTAATTTCACAGCTGCTGAGGACTCAGGCAGCGTCAATGACACATTCAAATCATGTCAAGTTTACGGTTTCGGCGTTTCTGCGGGCGGCGACAGGGGGCGCAGGTGCCGTAAACTTCCAGTCGGTGGCTGGTTCTCAGAAACCCCTGAGCACTCGCAATTCTTTCGATCAGCGTCGAGATTTCGTCGTTGTGAAACTCGAAAAGCTCACCGCACTGGCTGCAGACCATGTGGTCGTGCTGAGGGTATCCGTAGTCATGCTCCCAAACTTCGCGACCGTTTGGACGAGCGACTTTCCGCAGCAATCCGGCCTCTTCCATTGCGCTCAGAGTCCGGTAGACAGTCGCTCGGCTGACCTGCTTACCGTCACCACGCCCCGAAAGTCGCAACACGAGCTGATCTGTGTCAAAGTGCTCGTGATCGGAAAAAACTTCTTCCAGAATGATTTCTCGCTCGCGCGTAAACTTCTTCCGCTTCGTGGTCAGGTACTCGCGAAACTTGTCGGACGGAGAGACCGTTTTATCCAGTGCGGCAATATCGCTCAAAACATCCTCCGGGACTCGCCCCGGTCAGGGGCAAACCAGTTCTGGCTGAGTCCAGCCAAAACAGCCTCATCGCGCACAAAAACGACAGACCACTGAGACAAATTCCCAGTCATGCAATCAGCAAACTGTATCGGCAATTGACCATTGTCTGCGTCTATTCAGCCAGCAGACTTTCCAGCATTCGATCGACGGCGATATCCAGCTTTTCCGGAGTTTCGTATGTTCCGTCAGCAATCTGCTGTTGAATCTGTGCGATCCGCTGCGACTGAAACTCCGCCTTCAGGTCAACTTCGCCAGCGGCCGGATTGACTGACGTCAGCTCCAGTTCGTCTGTCGGCGACGTTGGGCGTGCTTCTGCTGCTGGCGGCGGAGTCGCTGGCTGAGCGACTTTTCGGACAGGCTGGCTGCCACTAATGGGGCCGATTCCGTTGACTTCCATGTCGGCTCTCTCCTGCAATTACGGGAAGGGGTGTCGACGAAGTCTCCCTGTCAGCTTCGCCAGACGGCGGAATGGTACGCCAGATCGCGATTCCACTCAACTTCTGTCTGGGCAATCCTTCCAGAACCCGTCGCTCGGCCAGCCCCAGGGGCGATGCCTTCCTTAGCTGCCCAGCAGCATGCGCAGATACGATCTCCGTTCAACGGCTGAGTCTTCGAGGCCAATCTCCCTACACAGACTTTTCAACGCCTGTTGAGCTGCTTCTAAATCAACCTTCTCTGCCAGCAGTTCGACTTCCAGAAACTCGCCAACTCCGTCGACCTGGTCAAACGCCAGCTCGAAATGGCGACCATCCCGTTCGATTGCAAACTGTTTTCGCAGCTTCCGCACAACTGCGACGGAGTGAAATCCCAGGATCGTCAGGACTTCGGCAATCTCATCCGCCGTTTTCGAGCCATCGCCCAGAGCAGGCTCGATTTCACGACGAGTCTTGGTCTGCTGGCCAATCTTCGGCCCTTTCCAGGTCAACCAGTTCTGATTTCCGACCGAGCGAATCCTGAGTGCCTCGTCCGTCGTCGCGAAGTCACGCACCGGATGATTGAAATAGTGGTCGGTTTGTCGAAACTCGCCGATTTCTGTGGCCCCGAACTCAATCAGCTGAGCGACGGTTGTCTCGGCCTGTTCACCGAGCCGGAACTTTAGTTCCACTTCATACTGCATTCGCTGTGTTTCCCTTGTTCAGAATACTCATTCAACGGTCAAATCCGACACTCGAGAATTCGGCAAAGGCAACTGACATCGTCCGCCTGGCTCACCGGGAGACGACTCAACTCGTCGATACTGATTACTGACGAAGTACGAAAGACCTGATAGAAAAACGTTGATCCCGCCCAATGCCAGATAAACCAACGGAGTTGCCGACACACTTGCCGTTACACCGTTGAACGCGGCGTTCAGCAGCCAGAAAGCTGCCGACGTTCGCCAGAGCGTTGAATTCCTCGGAGGCCAACATTGCCATCGACTCATTGCGCTGCTCCCAATTCAGAGCACTTTCGGTATTCGTTTTCAGCGTTCTGCAGGATGGCCACAAAGGAAACAATGTCTGTCCCGGGTGGCATCTCCTGCGCAGAAACCATGAAAATGGCCTGAATTACAATGGAACGGCCAGTTGAGCTTCCCTACTTTGTGAAGATTCTCCGAACAACGCCGGCGAAGCAACGTCAGTCTCTGGCACAAATATTGCGCAATACACACTCTGCGAAAAGAAAAACAGGAAACGGGAAATAACGCCCGGCTCGCCAGCTCACTCTCCGCTGGCAACGCAGTGTTGGCGAACCGGCTCTCGTGTCGTAATAATGTTTGTTGATGCGTATTCTGCATCCCCCGCCTCAATCGACCTCACGCTGCTCAGTTCCCCCGTCAGGAGTTTCCTATGAAACACTCCTTCCGCGATCTGGTGTTGCTCTTGTCAGTCGCCGCTTCGACGACATTCACCACTTCGACGTCATTGGCGACCGCTGCCGAGCCATTTGCCGTTTCCCCCAGCGTCATCCGCCTCGACGGTAACTTTGAACGCGTTCAGCTCGTCGTCACTCAGACCGACGCATCTCTCAAAGTAACTGACACCTCGGCAGACCTGACCACCGACGCTGCCTACACCGCTGCTGACACGTCGATCGTCACAGTTAACGAGCACGGCCAGTTGCTCGGCATCGCGAACGGAGAGACAAAGCTGACCATCAAAGTTGGTGACCAGTTGATTGAAAGAAGCGTTGTCGTATCCGGCGTCGAGGAAAATCCTGCCACAGAATTTGTCCGCGACATTGCGCCGATCCTCACGAAGGCTGGCTGCAACATGGGAGCCTGCCATGCCACGCAGTACGGCCAGGGCGGATTCAAACTGTCGGTGTTTGGCTTCGACCCGAACGCCGACCACGACGCCATCATCCGTGACCGGCACCAGCGACGCGTTAACATGGTCGCTCCGGAACAGAGCCTGTTCCTGCTCAAGCCGGCAATGACCGTCCCACACGGAGGTGGAAAACGCCTGGCTCCGATGTCTGTCGAACATCAGACACTCGTCGCGTGGCTTAAGAACGGGGCTCCGGCTCCGAAGAAAGAACCGGCGGCCGTGACCGCTCTTTCAGTCTTCCCGAAACAACGGGTGGGCCAGCAGGGTCTGTCCCAGCAACTCCGAGTCGAAGCCACCTACGCCGACGGAACCATCCGAGACGTCACCGCTCTGGCACTCTTTGATTCAATGGACGAAGCCATGCTCGATGTTTCCGGCACGGGCTTTGTCAGAACTCACGGCAAAGGCCAGGCACCGGTCATGGTCCGCTTCGAAGGTCAGGCCGGCATCGCCATGTTCGTCGTTCCGTATGATGAATCGGTCGAACTCGCTGGCTGGCAGAACAACAACTTCGTCGACGAACTCGCCGAAAAGAAATTCCGCGAGCTGGGCATCGAACCTTCGCCGCTCTGCGACGACGCCACTTTCGTCCGGCGAGCGTTCCTTGACGCCACCGGCAGCCTGCCAACGATCGAACAGACCGCCGCCTTCCATGCAAAGTCCGATCCTGACAAGCGTGCGCAACTGGTTGACGAACTCCTGGGCCTGACTGGCGACCCGCTTCGCGACGTTCATAACGATAACTACGCGGCGTGGTGGACGCTTAAGTGGTCCGATCTGATCCGCAACACCAGCAACGGCGGCGGCCAGGAGCAGGCCATGTGGTCCATGCACAACTGGATGAAGGAAGCCTTCCGGACGAATCGTACGTTCGACAAGTTTGTGAGAGAACTGGTCACCGCGAAAGGCTCGACCTACTCCAGCGGCCCGGCCAACTACTTCCGCATTTTTCGCAACACGACCGAACTGACTGAATCGACGGCGCAGCTCTTTCTCGGCGTCCGCCTGGAATGTGCGAAGTGTCACCATCATCCATTCGAAAAGTACGGGCAGGACGACTACTACGCCTTCTCTGCATTCTTCTCCCGAGTTGGCACAAAACGCAGCGAAGAGTTCGGCCTGTTCGGCAACGAGTCCGTCGTCATTGTCAAGACTTCCGGTGAAGCCTCGAACCCTCGAACCCGCCAGCGCATGCAGCCAACGCCGCTTGAAGGCGAACCGACTGATCACCCGCTCGATCGCCGTATTGCGCTCGCCGACTGGCTGACGGCCAAAGACAACGGCTATTTCGCGAAGAGCATTGTTAATCGCTACATGGGTTACCTGCTCGGTCGAGGTCTCGTCGAGCCTGTCGACGATCTGCGTTCGACAAATCCGCCGACAAACCCCGAACTGATGGACGCTCTTGCGAAACACTTCGCTGAAAGCGGCTTTGACCTGAAACAGCTGATCCGAGTCATCATGACGTCGCGGCTCTACCAGCTTGATTCGCAACCGACCGAGCAGAACATTCTCGACCAGAGGTTCTACAGTCACTACCACGTCAAGCGACTGCCGGCCGAACCGCTGCTCGACGCGATCGATCAGGTGACCGGTTCGCCAACCAAGTTCAAGAATCTTCCCGCGGGCACGCGAGCGACTGAATTGCCCGACGCTGAATACCCCAACTACTTCCTGAACACCTTCGCCAAGCCTCGCCGGGCGAGCGTCTGCGAGTGTGAACGTTCGCCCGATGAGAACCTCGTCCAGGCGCTGCACACACTTAATGGCGACACGCTGACGACAAAACTAGCCGACAGGAATGGCCGCATCGCCCGTCTGATCGCCGAGAAGAAATCTCCAGAAGAGATCGTTCGGGAACTCTACCAGGCATCCCTTTGCCGACCGCCCCGTGACGCCGAACTTCAAACCAGCATTGAATATGTCAAAGAATTACCGACTCCTCAGGAAGGCTACGAGGACATTCTGTGGGGGCTGATGAATTCGAAGTATTTCCTCTTCGTCCATTGAATTCAGGTTTCACAAATACCGGGTCGGAGTCTGCGAACATTCTGACCTGACGCAAAATCACGAAGCCGCAAAGGACCGCAAAGAAATGCCAAACATCTGCAGAGCCGCGTTTGTCGACACCTTCCCGCCTGCATGGCGAAGTGCAGTGAAGCTCTTCGCGAATCTTTGCGGCTTCGTGATTTTGTGTCAGGGTTCAGGAATTTCACGCGTTCGATCTGGAGTGATCACCAGATTTGCCACCTTCGTGAAATTGCTACTTCTTTTCATCGTAATTCTGACACTGTTGCCGCAACTCGTCATGGCACAGACAGGCTACCCGATGATTATGAGCCTGAAGCCAACCGCCGCGCAGGTGGGCACTGCTTCCGAAATCGAGTTTCACACTCGCTACAGCATGTTTGACGCGTATCAGGTTCTGATAAGTGGCGACGGCGTTTCGGGCGAAGTTCTGCATCCGGAAAAGAAGGACGGCGAAACTCCCAGCCTGACGAAGATGAAGGTTCGATTCACGGTCGACGCATCCGCCATGCCCGGAGTCCGCGATGTCAAGATTGCAACGCCCCAGGGCATCAGTACGGTCGGACAACTGGTCATCGCGCAGGATCCGATCGTCTACGAAACCGCAAAAAACAATACGCGCCACGAAGCCACTGAATTGCCGATCCCCGCAACGGTCTGCGGAGTCATCGAAGCCAACGAAGATGTCGACTTCTTCAAATTCAACGTTGAAGCTGGCACTGAGTTGAACTTTCACGTCCGCTGCGCACGGCTTCAGGACCGCATCCACGACATGCAGCGACATGCCGATCCGATGATCACCATCCGGAATACGATGGGTGGAACCGTCGCCGCCAGCGACAACTACTTTTTCGGAGACCCGTTTCTGTCCGTAAAATTTGATCGAGCCGGAGAATACTTTCTCGAAATTCGTGACGTTCGATACCACGGAAACACGTACTGGGAATACTCGGTTGAAGTCACCGACCGACCGTTCGTTTCAAACGTCTACCCGATGGGCATTCCAATCGGTCAGGAAGCCAGCGTCGAACTCGTCGGCACTTCGCTGCCGGAGGGCACGCAGAGCAAAGTAACGCTCCCCGCTGACACTCCTGCTGGACCAGTCTGGGAACGGTTGGTCCTGAACGACAACGTCACAAACCCCGTCGCCGCTTTTGCGACAACGCTACCGGTCACTCTGGAATCAGATGTCGACAACACAACCCCGGAAGGGGCGCAGCAGGTCACGATTCCGTCCGGCATCAATGGTCGCATTTCTGAAGACAGCGACGTCGACTGTTTTCGTTTTGAAGCAAAGAAGGGTGAGAAGTTCACATTTGAAGTTCGAGCCAGACGCTACCAGTCGTCGCTCGACCCTTACCTGCGGATCATCAATCTAGACGGCAGGCAGCTTTCTGAAAACGACGATCTCCGAGACTTCAAACGTTCGTTCGCCGACTCGCGCATCGAGAACTGGACAGTGCCTGCCGATGGTGAATACGCGATCGAAATCCGCGACATGCATCTGCGAGGCGGCGCCAGCTACGCCTACTTCATCGAAGCCACTAAAGCCGAACCTCACTTCCGGCTTTACGCTGACACGGATAAGACGCTGCTCGCCCCTGGTTCCAATGGCGTCGTCTACGTGCAGGTTGAACGGAAGAACGGGTTCACGGGAGATATCCAGCTTCACATCGAAGGTCTGCCAGCAGGTGTCGAAGCCGTCTGCGGCAGGATCCTCCCGGACAAAGGCCGAGACGGCTGCATCATCCTGCGAGCCGCTCCGGACGCGAAGCAGTCGGTCGGCAACGTCCGCATCTTCGGAACTTCATCGTGGAAACCTGCTGACGATGCCGAGCCGCTGGAGTTCGAAGCCGTCGCGTCGGTCTACCAGGAGATGTATCAACCTGGCGGCGGACGCGGTCACTGGCCTGCTGATTCTCACACTGTTTCGATCGGAGCTCCGCAGGATGTCCGGGCTGTAAAACTCAGCGACCACGACGTCATTCTGAAACCGGGCGAGTCGAAGAAGATTGAAGTCACCATCGAACGTGCGGAGGGCTTCGACAAGAACGTCTCACTCGACATGCGATTCTTTCATCTGTCGGAATTCTGCAACACATTTCCGCCCGGCGTGAAGTTCGACGAAAGCAAGAGTTCGAAACTGATCACCGGCAAAAATGTCAGTGGCCATGTTGTCATCACCGCTGCAGCCGATGCTGCTCCCGTCGATCGGCAGCTCATTCCCGTGACGGCGAATGTGTCGCTGAACTTCGTCATGAAGACGTCTTTCGCAGCCGACCCACTATGGGTCAGCGTCGCGCCCGCGGGCGAGTGAACACTCGCCAGGTGACACTTCCGCCGAGCGAGTGTCAACGTAGCAGAGGTTTTTCTTACGGCACTCCGATCAGCGAAAGCTGGTCGGTGAAATGTCGGACGCAAGTCGATCAGGAAAGGCTGACTTGCCTATTCGTCCTTCGCGCCGCCGAGAGTGACGCTGATTCCGTACTTGTCCTGCAGGACGGCGTGCGCGAGGCTGGCGTGGCGATCTTTGGGGAAGCGTTTGCAGACTGACTGAAAGGCTTGAATCGCTTTCTCTTTTGAACCTGCCTGCTCGTGGGTGTAGCCGATCTGAAGCAGTGCCCACGGAGCCATCGAATCTGAACCACCGATGATCTGTCCGTAGAGGCCAATCGCTTCTGAGTATTCTTTCAACCGTCGGTGGCAGTCGGCCATCTGCTGAATGTTGTTCGGAAAATTATTGCACTGACGATACGAGCCGATGGCTTCTTTGAAATTGCCGCCGTAGTGGTGGTACGTGTAGGCCACGTTCCACAGCCACGTTTCCGCTCGGTCCGGGTCAGTCGAAATCAGCTCGCGATAAACCGCGACGGCCTGAGGAATCTTTCGTCCGTCTCGCCAGGTTTCAGCGATTCGCTGGTTCCACGTTGCCTGGTTGTCCTGATCGAGTTCCAGGTTACGGGTGTAGGCAGTGACGGCCTGCTCCCATTTCTGCTCCTGACGGAAGCTGGATGCGATCTGGTTGTTGCCTTCGATCTTGTTTTCAAACTTCGCGTACTCGATGCGGGCCTTGTCGTGCTCGCCCTGGGACTTCAGCCAGTCACCGAGTCGTTGCAGGATGGCGTCGTCCGCTCCGAATTTCTTCTGAATCTGCTCGAACGTTTCCCGGACTTTGTCAGGCCGCTTCGAGAAGCTCAGAATGTCGGCGCTAAGTAGCCAGTAATTCTTCGCCAGCACTTTTTCTTCTGTTTCCGAACCGGCTGGGACCTGCTGACGAATCCACGAAACCACTTTGTCAGCCAGTGCGTAACCCTGCTCGCGTGTTTCGTCGCTACGGACCAGTTCGTCGATCGACGCTCGGACATAATCCCGTACGCGAGTTGGCAACTCCTCTTCCGGGTACGAGGTCGCCAAAGCTTTGACGCCGTCGTCCACTTTCCCGGCAGTGAAGCTCCAGGCTGCCAGCTGCTGCGAAGCCTTCTCGCAAAAGTGTTTTGACTCTTTCGTCCTGTCAACGTCGAACGTCAGCTTCCGCCACGCGGCCACCTGTTCATCTTCGTCCTGGTCGATCGACGCGAGGTCCGCCAGATCGACCAGCGAGTACACCGCAACAAGATGATCTCCGTGTTTGGAAACAACGTCTTTAAAGGCTTTCTTTGCTTTCCGAACCTCGCCCATGTCTTTGTAGGCACGAGCAATGTAGAAGGCCGACGCGATGGCTTCCGGAGAATCAGGCCAGTAATCGATGATCGACTGGAACCCTTCCGAAATTGCCGTGTTCGGTTTCTTCTGCTCGACGAGGCACAGACTCCACTTCAGCAGCGAATAAGGTGCCCCTTCGCTGGTTTCGTACAGCGAGAGAAACTTTTCGTACTCGCTGGCCGCGACCTTGTAGTTCTTTTCCAGGAAATACTTTTCTGCGATCTTCATCTGGTAGCGTTCGACTTCGCGCAGCTTCGCCCAGCCTTCGAGTGACAGGACGTCCAGCTTCTGAGCGTCGGCAGACCGGTTGGGTAGAAGAATAAGAGCGACCAGAATCGCCGCTACGCTCAGACGTTTTACTCGCGTCGCGCTTCGAGCCATTTCGCATACTCCGTGTGAGCATAAAAGATCACGTTCGTACCAAGCTGATAACACGCTTCCCAGACTTCTGCCGAGACACCCGAATGGTCGTCCGCCCAGGCATCACCGATGTCTCCGGGATGGTAGTAGCAGACAAGCCGGCCATCGACTCGCCACCCGAGTGCCTCTTTCCCTCCGTGTGGAGCGACGTACGGCAGAAACGGAATCTGAAACGGAATTCGGTGAATGACATCATCGAGCGGAATCGGCGTCGGGCGAACGTTCGGCAGCACCTGCTGCATCATCGAAAGAAACTGACTGTGCCAGCCTCGGCTGCCACCGTTATCGCCGAACAGCATTCCGTGTTTGTCGAGGATGTATTCGCGAAGAACTTTGATCTCCGACTTCGACAACTGAATACTCTTCTGACCGGTCATGTAAACAAACGGTGGGCTCTTGCCGACCGGAAACAGCTTTAGCTGAGAGACCGTGCGCGACTCGGTCTGCTTCTCAACTTTCTGCTGAGTCCGGATGCCATATTCAATGAGCATGTTGACGTCGGCGCCGATTCCGAAGTCCTGGTCCCAGTCACCGCCGAGGTACTCAAGCCGGATGAACCGAACCTTGCCGGCCTTCGTGCCGCCAGCGAACCCCGCTCCGGCACCGGCTCCGTAGCCAACGGTGTAATGGTGCTTCGTTATTTCCGTCAGCTGAAGCTGGATTTCGTCGATTGGCGGAATGTTGAAACTGATCGACGCGAACGGGTTCACGACAAACTTCTTACGGATCACCTTCTGAACTTTGACGACCTGCGCAATCTGCTGCTGTTCGCCCCCGCCGGCCGGCATCTCGTAAATGTCTTCACAGCCGCCGACTTGAGTCAGAATCAGAAACGCCACGAAGAATGCCAGCGAGTAACCCAGGAACGCAGCCACCGACTGATTCAGCCGCTTCGACTTCTTGCCGTAGTACCATGCTTCCGGGTCGAGCGGGTTCGAGACTTTCTCTTTTTGCGGATGGTCGTGCGGCGTTTCAGAATTGACTGGCGACCGTTCCGACAAGTCGCGGACAGTCACTTCCGCCTGCAACTTCAGCCGTTCAAGATCGAATCGGCGAGCCGTTCGTTCCAGCCCCCAGACGACCCAGCCGAGCCCGATAAAGTAGGCTGCCGCTGTTCCAATCCGGGCCGACACCGCGCGAGCTTCTGCCAGTTCAAGCAGATCAAGCGTGAAGACAGTGAACTGCCAGATTGGAAGATAAGCGACGCTCAAAGTGGCCGCCGACAGAAATTGCTGCGTCAATCGATTCCGGTAAGCCCGCCGTGCCCATAAGCCGGCTGTCAATGCAGAGATTGCGAAACCTGTTCCGAGCCCCGCCTGCGGAATCTTCCCGCTCCACAGCCAGTCAAAGATGCATACCAACCAGACGACTGCGATTGCAGTGGTCGCGGCCAGGCGGCGATCAGTTTTGAGGCGGGACAGGATCATGAAGGTTTCAGACTCGATTTAATCTCAGTTGATCTCAGAACTGATCAGGCGGATGAATTCACCACGAAAGATACTAAAAGCACGAAAAACTAAGTGTTCCCTTCGTGTATTTAGTGTCTTTCGAAGTTGAAAAAATTCTGGTCAAAACCGAATCAGTCCAGGCCGTCGAGCAGCTTGTCGAGGTTGCCGTCGAGCGGGTTCTTTTTCGGGTCGGTGACGACAGTTTCGTCGATCTTCATCGCGGCCGCTGCTCGAGCTGCGTCCGAGCTGCTCGGGGAATCGTCGCCGGATCGAGCCTCTGCAACTGCGGCTCCCGACTGAGAATCGGTCGTTGTGTTTTCGGAAGTTTCTGGTGCTGCCTCGGTAGCGACCGGCTTGGTTTCGGCGGCGACTTCGGGTTCATCGGACTTCCACGCCCACGGCAGGACGGTACACGCTACAAGTACGACCAGGCAGCCAAACGTGGCCTGAACCGTCGCCTGGACAAGTCCGCTTTCGGAAACTGCTCCCAGAACTTCCTGAGGGCTGCGGCCTTTGAGGTTGGCGATGAATTCCCGCACCTCTTCAGCCGTCGACGCGGTATCAGACTTCAGGCGTTTCATGTCCGCAGCAATGCCCGTCGACGTCGTCGGTGGCTTTTCGAGTTGTTCGCGTGTCTGATCCATGAATCTTCTCCGCCATAAATAATGCTCCAACACGGAGCGTATGAGTTATTTCTTCTTAACATCTTCGACGATGTGAACAAGCTCGCCGCCAGCTTCGCTGACGGCTTCAATGACTGGTTCGAACCGCAGCGCGACGGCGTCCTTATGAACCTTCAATAGAACGGTTCGCTCACCGGCGACTGCATTGCCGAGCTGACCTTCGATCGCGCCGGCCAGTTGCCCGACTCCGATTTCCTGGCCGTTGAGGTAAAGCTTGTTTTCGTTGTCGACAACCACGCTCACCATTGAGTGGCCGGCCTGCTCAAGATTTTCAGCCTTCGCCGGAGTCCACTGCAAATGGCTGTCGTCCTGAGCCCTGGCGAGGATCACGAAAAAGATCAGCAGGTTAAACGCAATGTCCCCCATGGCCATGCTGGGGACTTCCGCTCGCGATGTTCGGCGTTTGATTTTCACGGGTCCAGAATTCCAGGCTCAAAGTTCCAGGTTCAAAGTTGCCTGCTGGCTGAATCGGGCTACCACAACCTGGAACATGGAACCCCGAACATCAAACGTCTGTCAGGGCACGGTCACCGTTTGCTCTTCTTCGAGTTGGAGAGTCACGATTCCGCCGGAATCTTCGATCTGACTCGTGACGGCGATCCAGTGGTTGTATGGCGTGTCGGGTTTGCTCTTCACGACGACGACTTTCTCAGCGGGATTCGATCGTGCGTCGAGCTTCGCCTTAATTCTTGGGCCGAAGTCTTTCGGAGTCACGGGGTCGCCATCCAGGAACACCGCCTGCCGAGTCAGCTCGACCGAGATCGTGTCGGTCTGTTGTTCCTTCTGCTCGGTTTGTTCGGCTTTGGGGATGGTCTGTTTACGACCGCTGTCCGGCTGCACCGACGCACAGACCAGAAAAAAGACGATCAGATTAAACGCAATGTCCCCCGTCGCGCTGGCGGGCGGTTCGATCAGAAGTCGGGAATTTCGACGTATCGCCATGAGGTCGTTTATCGTGGCAGGAGAATAACGAGGTGGGACTATCAGAAACGAAGTACGGAAGGAAACCAACCTGCATAACGCGGCCAGCCATTTCAGCGGGGAAGGTCGACTGATTTTAAGCCTCACAGTTTACCACGATCTCTGGCAGGAAAGAAAAGCCAGTAGCAATGAAATTCTATTCTGTGGTCAGGATCACGTCGTCAAGGCAAACCGGTTCCGGACAGGTTGCTTGTCGGCTTCAGCTGGATTGGCCTATTCTCGCTGGCTTTGCAACCTGAAGCCGCTCAACGATCTGCATTCCGGGAACTGACCTGATGGGTGAAGTATTTCAAACTCTGGACATTGTCATCTTCTTCGCCGCGCTCATCGGTGTCATGGGCGTCGGACTTTTTGCAGGGCGGAAAGATGAAGAGACGTCCGAAGACTACTTCCTGGCCAGCCGAAAAATTCCGTGGTGGGGAGTCGCCGGGTCAATCTACGGCTCCAACGTCAGTGCTAACCACATGGTCGGCATGATGGGCGTCGGATTCACAATCGGCTTCGCACAAAGCCACTTCGAACTGGGAGCGATCCTTGGCCTGATGGTGCTGTGCTATTTCTTCCTGCCGGTCTACCGAAAGCTGCGAGTCTTCACACTTTCTGAGTATCTTGAAAAACGATACGACCACCGCAGCCGATTGGTCTATTCGATCATCATGACCGTCATCATGGCAGTCATTCATCTGGTGCCCGGCCTTTACATCGGCTCGCGGACGATCTGCACCCTTCTGGGAGGCGAAGCGGCTGTCGAGACCGCAGAGGAATCAATCGCAGCCGTCACCGTCGCCGAAGTCAAAGCTGCCGAGGAATCAGATCCGGGTGCCGGCGTCTCCAGCCAGCCTGTTCGTAAAGTCGTCGTCAACTGGAACCACTACGCGTTTTTTGTCATTGCCCTGGCACTCGTTGCGGCGGGCTACACAATCGTCGGGGGATTGACTGCCGTTGTCTGGACGGACTTTATTCAGTCAATGCTCCTCCTTGGTGCGGGCTTGCTGATAGCGGTGCTCACGTTCTGGGAGCTTGCTCCGGATGGCTCAACAATGCTCGCTGGCGTCTGGGACGGTTGGGGGCAGATGCTCGATTACGACAAAGCCGTCGATGCCAGCGGCGGTCGAGGCCGCATGCACCTTTACCTTCCATCGAACCATCCCGGCTTGCCGTGGACCGGAGTCTTCACCGGTCTGCTGGCCATGCACTGCTACTATTGGGGAACGAACCAGTTCATCGTTCAACGAGCACTCGGAGCACGCAGCGACTCTGAAGCAAGACTCGGAATCGTGGCTGCGGGATTCCTCAAACTGCTGATTCCGTTCTTTGCGATCGGCACGGGAGTGGCCGCCTTCTACCTGTTCGATCAGAAACTTCCTGATCGTAAAGTCGCCTCCGACGCCGCGTTCTCGGAAGTCGTCAAGCTGGTCATTCCTGCTGGCTATGGATTGATCGGCTTGATCTCTGCCGGGCTGATCGGCGCCATTCTGTCGTCGATCGACTCGATGATGAACTCAGCCGCGACGCTGTTCACCATCGACGTTTACAAGCGATACATCAAACCAGATGCCGGCGACAAAGATCTCATCCGAGTCGGACGGTATGCCATCGTCTTCTTTGTGACGTTTGCGACGGTGCTGGCATTATTCGCACTGGATCCGAACTCCGAAAAGTCGTTCTTCCTGCAGGTTGCTGACTACCAGAACTTTCTGACGCCCGGTCTGCTGGTGGCCTTCTTTCTGGGAATGTTCTGGAAACGCGGGACCGCAACTGCCGCCTTTCTGACCATCGTTGCCGGAGTCGTTTTCTCGTGGGTTGCCGAGTCCACCTACAACGACACCTACGGAATGCATCCCACGATTTATCAGGTTGTGAACAGCGGGCGAGACCTCGACACCGTCAAGCTCGGTGAGCTTCCTGAGTCAATGCGGGCATTCAGCTACGCCGAAATCGCTGCTGAAGTCGACGCGGCCAAAGGTCAACTGAACTCCGTGAATGCGGTGCTTGGTCCGAAGCTGAATTTCTTTCACCGCGTCGTCATTGTCCTGTTCACGTCAGGCTTCGTTTTCTTCGGAGTCAGCCTGCTTACAAAGCCTGATGATGAAAAATCAAAACTCAACTGGACTGAACTTGGCGGCCATTCCAGCACCGATTTGAAGCATCTCGTGTTCCTGATCATTCTTTCGATTCTGGTCTTCGCCGTGCTTGGCGCCGCAATGGTGAAAGGCTTGTTTGTTCCCGGAGTCGCCGCATCCATCGCCGCTGTGTGGACGCTGGCGGTGTTTCAGTTCCACATCAGCGCGAACCGTCGTATGGCTTCTCCCAGCTCTGACGGAGACGACGATTCAGGTTCTGACAACTCAGAATCTGACGACAGGCTGGTCGTGCCACTTCTGTCTGACGACCGCTTCTGGGCCAGCCTGCTATGCTCAGCAGCCGTCTTCATGCACTACTACTATTACTGATTCATAGGGTGGGCTTCGCCTGCCAGCGTTAATGACAACGAATGATGATCGGTGGGCAATGCCCATCCTGTACGCTCCGAAACCAAATCCAGGTTGAATCACAAAGGAAACTTCAAATGTCGAAACGAATCTATTCGCTAATCTGTCTGACAAATCTGCTGGCGGTTTCATTCGTCGTCCGGGCCGACGAAAAGGCAACGGATAAACCCGAAGCCACGGCCAAAGAGGTCAAGACCGTTGAAGTCGAAATTCAGGGTGGGCTGAAACTCAACGTGCCCGAGACCTGGAAACAAAGTAAGCCGAGCAGCCGACTGAGACTCGCTCAATTCGCCATTCCAAAAGTGAAAGGCGATGAGGAAGACGGCGAACTCGCACTGTTCAACTTCGGAGCTGGCGGCAGTGCGAAGGCCAACATCGACCGATGGGTTGGTCAATTTCAGTCAGACGAACGCGAAGTTACCGTGAAGCAGGGTGAAGTCGAATCGGGCAGGTACTTTTTCGTCGAAATCACCGGGACCTACGACAAGCCGGTTGGCCCTCCGATCGCTCGTCAAACGAAAGCGACTCCTGGATCACGCATGCTGGGAGTCATCCTCGGCATTGAAGACAAAGGCATCTACTTCTTCAAGATGACCGGGCCGGACAAGACGGTCGCTGCTCAGACCGTCGCTCTGAAGAAGTCATTCGGTGCCGATGAGAAGAAGGAAAAAGAAGTCGAACTCGACGAACTTCGCTGATCGCTGAACCTGATCGAGTTCCGAGACCGGCTGAATTCGAACAGGAGATCGCTGAGCCAACAGAGTTCGCATTCGCAGACTCTGCTTCCTTTGTGGTCTCCTGTTTTTCCAGCCGTCGCAAATGCACGACATCTGCGGCAACGAATCAGTGGCCGGAAATTTTCAGCAGCCAGTTGGAGATCAAAGCAACGATCAGGATGGCTGAGAACGGCGTGTGCCATCTGGAAAAAGGTTGCTCATAGCCATGAGCAAGATTCCTTAGAGCCATCGCTCGGTACGGAAACTGGAGCAGCACAGCCAGCAGCAGTAGCCAGCCTACGCGGTTGGCCGACCATGAATCCGCAATCCTGCCTGCCGCCAGGTAGATGAAGCTGCGAGTCAGCCCGCAGCCGGGGCAGTCGAGTTCGAACCAGCCGCGACTCAGGCAGCTTTCCGGTAAAGGAACTCCGGGGAGAAAGAGGAACTCGACGCGCTGGTCGCTTCTGACTTCCAGCAGAAACATCAGGACGATGACCATCGCATAAATTGCCAGCATCACACGATGGTGATTGCGTAGCTTCCGCAGTCTTCGCTCGTCGACTTCCATTAGTTCGGTTCAGATAGTGGCGGGATCTGGAAGACGCTGTCGCATTCGGAACAGTTGGCTTTTCGACCAGCGGCGGTTACCGGAACCCGGTATTTCCGGCGACATGCGGGGCATTGAGCGACCAGCGTCTCTGGCTTCCTGTCGACCTCAGACGAAACCTGCTGCGGTGCGTGACTCCGTTTCGGCGCGGCCCCTTGGTTCGAAACTACGCTGGTTGCTGTTCCGGCCTGCGCATTGTTTGAGGACGCGCCCGAAAACCGCTCCACGTAATTGACGCTGTAAGTTTCAGATGGCGGCGCCGAGTCAACGGCAGGCGGCGAGGGTTCTGGAAGTTCAACCGATGATGCGACGGGAACGGTTACCGGAGTCATGCCTTCCAGGCGAGACTCGTCGATAATCATGCTGACCGGATCGAGCGGCAGCTCGTCTTCGTGCTCAACAACCCACCTTGCGGCCTCGCCGTTGAGCGGGCTTTTTACGTTGTAACTCTGGTACGCCAGCATCTCGCCGATCCGGCCCACAAGTGATTCGAGTGATTCACCAGGACTCCAGTGATCACCGACGCAGATCGCGTGTGGCGCGATGTTCGGATGAAACACGGGAGTCAACATGCGGCACTGTGGCGGCGTTCGCGGGTAGTTTCTGGGCAGCAGAATCTCCACGGTGTGGCTTTTGATAATCCGCATGTCGCCATCGACCTGTCGCAGACTGCGAATGCGGTACTCGATGTGGTAACGCTCGGGCGGATCGCCGTCGGTCTGCATTAACTTCAACCGCGGATGACTTTTTGTGTATTCCTTCAGACGTGCATAGTCGGCGGTCAGTCTCCGCAAACGAACAGTGCTCATGGCGTGTTGTCCTCCAGTTGGCTGTCCGGCAGTTCGAGATGGTCGGGCACCAGCGGCAGCAGTTCCTGAAAAGAAATTGCAAATCCAAGCCCTTCCGCAAATCGCTTGTCACGAGTCCATGTGTTGATGCCGATCAGGTGGCCGCTTTCATCATAGAGTCCTCCGCCGCTGTTGCCGGGGTTGATCGCGGCGCTGGTTTGAACGACTCGAAGCGTGGAACCGCCATAGTTCTGTCGGCGAAGTTGCGAAACATCTCCACGAGTGAGCGTCCAGCCAAGGCCGTGCGGGTTGCCGACTGCGAAGACGGGATCTCCCACCGCAGCCCGCGGAGTAGCGTCCCACCAGGCAGTCAGCGCCTTGTTGGATGTCACCGGTGCTCGAATCAACGCCAGGTCGATCCCGCCACCAGCCAGCCAGACAATTTTTCCGATCACGTTGGGTTGTCCGACCAGTTTGATCCGTAACGTGTCTCCTTTGCCGGAGTCGGCAATTTCGTCAGAACTGCTGCCAGGAAAGTTCGCATCGACCACATGACGGTTCGTCACGATCAGAGCCGAACCATCAACAATGCGAAGAATCACTCCGGAACCGATTGCCGAGCCCCAGAGATTATCCATCCCCTGCTGAACTTGAATCAGCACGTTGGCCATCATCGCGCGGTTGAGGTGGTCGGGCAGTGCTTCCAGTGCGACCGGGTCAGGCTCGAACTCGTCGATGTCCAGCGCAAGCCCCACGCCAGGCGCGCCGCCCATCTGAAACAACACAATCGACCACCCCGCAAAGTCGGCTATGCCCAGCAGAATTCCGCCAGCGGCCAGCCCGGCTCCCCGTCGCTTGAGAGAATGTTTCCCCACCAGCGCCAGCCCTCCCAGCACAACGGCAACCAGACCTGTGACAATTCCGAACAGCGGAATGCCAAGTATCGCCACGACGAATGACACGATCGCCAGGCGGTTCCAACGGTCTGACTCGACTCCGGGGCCGACGGGTATCGAGATTGCCGGACCGCGATAACTCCCGGAAATTCCTGAAGCAAGGGGGACTGCGTTTCGGACCTCGTCACTCGTAATTCTTAAAACAGCTTCGGCGTTCTCATCACAGGAATGTCCTGCGTACCCGGTGCTGCAATCGTACGAGCCGCAGCCGTTGCCGGAATTCCAGCACGACCAGTGTTGAACGTCTCCACAGTCGGAACATTGCACGGTTTTCTCACCACGCACAATCTCGCGGTTGCAGTGTGGACACACCACTCCCGATTCATGCAGACCTGCGACGGAAATGTGAGCAGGCGGTTTCATCGAAAGCGTGCCTCGAAGACAGATAATGGAAAACGAACAGGTTGCAGGACGTTAACGCTGAGACTTTGCCCGCCGAGATTACAACTCGGCAAGGAAAAACAGGAGCATCAGCACGGTATAGATTGCCGAAAGCCCCAGCGACGCATAACCCATGACCCAGTACAGCGGGCTGGATTTCGCCAGACTATCCCGGTTTGGCAGTACCAGCACACAACTGATAATCAACATGAGCGGGGCCAGGCATCCGATCAGGCTGACGACGAAAGTCGCGACCAGAGACTTTTGAAGTTTGTCGACCTTCTCATCGCGAACGGCCTGCCGCCGCAGATCCGTTACCGTCAATGGATCCACGGTATCAAAGTTGGTTTTGCAGAAACGGCATCGAAGAGCGATCGACTTAATCTCTTCGCCGCACGCAGGACAGCTTTTGGTATCACCCCACGCTGCCAGCGGAGTGTCGACAGCGGTCTCAGATTTCTCGACCGCCGGCGCCTCTTTACAACCGTAAGTTCCGCAACCGGCCATCTCCCACCAGCACTCGCGATGGTGAGTCTGAGCACACTCGGGACACGAGACACACAGTTCCTCAGCCGTGACACCTGTCTGACAAATGGGGCATAGCGGCTGCGACTCGCCGGTAGCCACTTTGAACGACGGCACAACCCGACCGTCACGAGTCAACGCCAGGTCGCCACTGCATTTCGGGCAGCGAACCTGACGCCGGGATGACTCGCGCAAGCGGACTCGGGCGCCGCATTCGCAATCAACAACGGACTCGGCCATGCGAACTACATTCCCTGTTGAGCCATCTTGATGACCTGGATAATCGCTCCCCAAACAAACTGCATGACGAACGAGACGCCAAGCATCTTCACGCCTTTAGGTTTCCCCTGAATCATCCAGACGATGCCGGCAATACACCCAATATTTGCACACAGACACGCGACAACCCAGTCGCCTGTGGTCATGTCATCGTCGTCGCCGCCTCCGCCCGACTTTGACTTCCGCGATTTCTTTTTCAACGCGGCATCAAAGATTTCACCACAGAAACGACATTTAACCGCCCCGTCGACGATCATCTCGCCACAGGCAGGACAAGGCTTTCGGTTTTCAGCCGCTGGAGCGCTGGAGACATCGTAGTCGTACTGCCCATCTCCGTAGTCATCGCCATAATTGTCGTCTGAGTATTCATCGCCTCCGCCGACTTCTTCCGCGTCGTAAACCGCATCCGGAATACTGATCGGGTCTCCACACTGGGGACATTTCACTCGCTTGCCCGCCGCCGAGTCTTTGGCCTTGAGCGATTTTCCGCAGGAATTACACGTTACGTTGATCGGCCGGGCAGGCTCCTTTGAGTTCTACTGGTGAGGCATCAGAGATTATTAAGACTTCAACGTTGTTTGAGTTGCCGGGCATTCGTCTGAACGACACCGCAATGCCGTTCGGGCGGCGTGAGGCGTGCGTCATCAATCGGTGTCCCGCAGCGTGAATTCCAGGACCGTTTTTCCGAGCACGATCTGGTCGCCACTCTTCAGGATTTGCGTGGTGACCGGAATGCCGTTCACGTAGAGGCCGTCGGGGGTATTCTGATCTTCGATCTCAAAACGTCCTCCGCGGTTGTAAATCACAGCGTGCTTCGGCTCGATGGCGTCGTCTTTGAAAAGGTAGATTTCGGCCTTGGGTGAACTCCCCAGAATCGTGGCATCCTTGAACAATACGAACTGCTTCCCGGCCAGCGGTCCTTTCTTCATGAGTAGCCAGGCCGTGCGGGTCCATCCTTCCACAAGACCGACGAACAACCCGACCGACATGCCAATGACTGCAAATCCGACAGCACGACTGTAGGCCGCTTCGCCGGAGTCAGTGACCAGAACGAGGCTGATCGGGTCAAACAATAATCCGCCGACCAGGCCGCCGAGCACTCCACCAATCAGGCCATTAAGAACCACTTTTTTCTCACGCAGCGCAGTGCCCTGACCGATGCCGGCAGGAATCGCGGCAACCGACCAGGCGGCAGCTCGCCCCATCATCAGAATAAGCAATGCAAAACCGGTTGGCATTTCGTCCACCTGGGGGTTCTCCCAGAAGTTGAACGCGATCGCAGTCATCAGCGAAAAAATGATCCCGGTCGGGATGATGGCAACCAGTCCTCCGGCGAATCCGACCGCCAGACCAACGCCACCACTGACACAGGCGCGGGTGATGTTTCGACACATGATCCCTTCCGCCGCTCCCAGAAACAGTCCGATACTTCCGGCCACAACCGGAAACATCAGCAGAGCGGCGGCGGTGTCTTCGACCAGTGGATCGTCACTGAAGAACGGTTCGATCACCGCCCAGCCGATGATCCCTCCGATGGCACTGCAGATGGCCAGGTAAAACCAGTTGGCATATACAACTCGCACGACCCAGGACTGTTCCTGAATGTCGCCGAGATCCTTCTGCAACCACGATTGAGTTTCGAGATACTCCTCGACAACCGGTGCCTGCAGATCGGCTGCGGTGATTTTCAAGCTTTGCTTTTCGTCCGCCACTGGATTCTCCGATTCGTCACCCGCGAAATCCCGATGCCAAGGCCAGCCAGTTGCTGACGATATAAAACAGGCCCGTTTCGAATGTTGTTACTCTGAATTTGTCGCTCCCGGCGGTTTGGGGCCGGCCGGTTCCGGACTCGCTGGTTTCGATCGACGTTCAGACAAGTTTTTTGCCGCCGGCTCTGATTTCGTCGTTGTCGGCTTTAAAGGTGCCGGTCTTGTTGTCGATTGGCTCGAACTATTGTCGTCGACAGATCGAGGCGGCGGTGTCGAAAGTCGCGGGTCAAGAGACGGTAATGCCGGATCAGCGACACCGGATATCTCCGCCAGCCTCTGCGACATCACCAGCGCGACGACCTGCTTTTCTTCTTTGCTGAGCCCGTAGCGCGCTTCCACGCTGGAAAGCGTCTTCTGCGAGGCAGCCACTTTTTTGCGAATAGTCAACCACTTGTTACGCAGCTCTTTTTTGTCGCCATCGCTCAAACTGACGTGATCGTCCGAAAGAGTTTTCAGGTCGTTCACGATGCTGTCGAGATCCGACCGTGCTTCCAGCAGCTCCTCTTCCCATCCGGGCTTCAGTAGATTCCACAGTCCGTAATGAGCGACGGCGCCATCGCGCAGCATTGTTTGCTCCCAACTGCTGCGCTGCGAAGCCAGCAAATACCCCAGCAGAAACAGGCAGCTCCAGCCGAGCACGGTTGTCATCACACTCAGCGACGATTCCTGCGCCGCTGAGGTCTGCTGATGCGATTGTGAAACTGCTGCGGGCGTCTCCGAAGCTCTCGACTCGCGAGCTGGTCGAGCGGCAACAATTCCATCGGCTCCGCTGGCAGCTTTAGGCACGATCGAATTACCGACCCAATACTGCGACATCAGCTCGGGTTTGCCATTACGCCACTCGAAGACACCTTCGGTTTTCCGAACCGGGTCGACAACAAACGCCACCTGTCCGGCTCCGGAGAAAAAGTTCTCCTGAATGAAGACATCTCTGTCTGACAGGAAGATGCCGAAGTCGGGGTGCGAGTGGTACCAGCCGATGATTCTCAGATCGCTGTACTTCGTATCCATTTCCTGATTGATCTGAGCCCACGATTCGTGGGTAAACGTCACTTCGGCCAGTTTGCTGCTGGCATTGTCACAGCGAATTCGATTCGAAATGACGGCATAAGGACCGTTGCTGTCGTTCTCCCATCGGCCAACCAGAATGCCGCAGATTTCGAACGACGTATCCTCACCGGCGTGCGAGAGAATTTCCGTATGAACTTCCGGCTGGAAGAACAGGCGAAAATCGCTCGCCATGCTGGCCGGAAATAATCCGGACGACAAACTTTCCTTCGTGAGCTGCGTCACGTCGAGTTTTGTCATAGCCCTGCTTTCATTGATGACGACGTTGTTGTGTGTTGTCGTTCTTTGAAGTTGTGGTTCCGGTTGAGCCTCGCCGGTAAATGGGTTCGGACTAATGTGCGAGCACCCCCAGGACCAGTTCTCGATCGCCGCTGAATTCGTAATGCTTCTGCTTGAGTCCTTCGCGACCGGTCAGAATGTCCCACGGTGGCACACCCAGCTCGGCCAGTGTGCAGTCGAGAAGTGCAGTCTGATCGCCGATTGTGTGGTACACGTTGGGCGTTCTGTTCTCCCCGCAGCCGGGGCAGCGTCCCTGGGACTCCGTAACTTTTCCGAGCGAGTTGTGCATCGGCTCGGTCCTGCCGCACGACGTGCAGGTCAGAGATTCCAGCAAGTCGCTGTTCACCTCGATCACCGCCTGCGGGCCGACATCGCGCCGCGCGCGTTCCAGAAAATCGCCGACACGCGTTTCAGCAACTTTCAGCGGCAGTTCTTCCACCGAGTCGAAAGATTCGTGAGCCGGGCAGTCGTCGAGCTTCGTATAGTTGACGACGTAACTCTGATGCCACATTCCGTCGAATACGAATCCCTGACCGCTCAGCGTCTGCATCCCGTGAATCAGCTTGACCGCTTCCTGAGTCTGAATGCCGGCGACGACGGACGCGGTCGTCGGTGTGGTGGGGACTTTGCCCTGATCCATTTCCTCGCGAGTCAACAGCGCGCAGCTCCGACGAGCTTCGAGCATCTTCCAGTCAACATCGCTCATCGTACATTCGTAACACGGCCCGGTGGCTGCGTCAAAAACACGGGCGACGCCATCCAGCCGCTCAATCGCTCCGTCAATCCAGACTTTGCCAACGCGAGCGGCGGACTGGTTGATCGATACTCGTGCTTCCCGATTATCGAGACCGCCCAGAATCACGTCTGCCCAGCGGTACAGGCCAAGTCCCAGGTCATGCACAACGTTGCCAACGAACGACTGGGTACGAAGCCCGGAGTAAATCTCGCTGGCTCGTTCCGCTGCAACGTCGGCTTTCATGCGTCCGCAGTCGGATTCGCGGTAAAGAATCGAGCGGGAAAGATTCGACTTTTCGATCCGATCGAGGTCCGCGATGAAGACGTTCCCGACTCCCAGTAGAGCCAGATTCTTCAGTAACTCATTCCCCAACGCGCCGGCGCCAATCACGACGACACGAGCATTCGACAGACGATCCTGATCCCACCAGCTGATCAGTTCGAAGCGGGAGAAACGCCCGTCTTCTTCTTCTTCTTCGGCGGTCAGCCGGATGATGTCAGACATGACGACGACCTGAGCTGGCTGAGCCCAAATCTGCATTTCTGGCAGGAAGAGGGACATGCCCTCCCGCAGTGATCTCCGGTTGTAACCTGAGAATGTCGCCGTTCGAAACACCCGCGTCGGCGAGCGTCTGCGTGTCGAGAAGCTGTCGACCACTGGCCTTATGATGAAATTTGTAACTCATCATCTGGCCGTCCGGGCTATGCCGCGGCAGCGTCATTCGGTCAACAAGAACCGCGATCACACGGTTCACTTCAGAATCGACGGGAACTTCCACCTGCTGGCGCTTGTTGCCTGTCGCATCCCAGACCTCGATCATGATATCCGGCATTGATTGCAGTCCCGTCTATCCAATTCAAGCCACTCTGACCACTGACACAGGTTCGCGACGATGTGCAGTGCAGGGCGAGTCTGAACATACAATTCCAAATAATCAAGTGTCTGACAATTTTGTACACTCAGCTTTGGCATCACTCGAAACTGAAAATAATCAATTGAAAAATTCAGTCCGGCGAGCATTCACAAAGTCGCCGCGTTTCCTGACGAAGTCAGTGCATACTTGACGGCCCAGCAGGGCCTGCTTATCGTTATTTGAGTTTTTCAATATATCGCCTGGTTGATATTAACGTTCTCTTATATTGTTCTCGCCAATGTCGTTTCGCAATTTCGAGCTCTTCTGCGAAGTCGCAGAGTGCCGCAACTTTTCGAAAGCGGCGGAGCGGCAGGGAGTGTCCCAGTCGACCGTCAGCCAGGCAGTTGCACACCTCGAAAAGCAGCTCGGAATTGAACTGATCGACCGGAGTCACCGGCCACTGGCTCTGACACCAGCCGGGCAGCATTATTTTGACGGGTGTCGCGAACTGCTGACCGGATTCGAGAGGCTGGAGGCAGAGGTCCGACAACTCGCAGGCAGCGTCGCAGGCCGGCTCAGAGTCGCCGCGATTTACTCAGTCGGTCTTTTGCAGATGGACTTGTACGTTCATCATTTTGAAGATGCCTATCCGGACGTTGAACTGCGGGTTGACTATGTTCACCCGGATCAAGTTTACGAACGAATTCGTTCAGAAAGTGCTGATATTGGTCTCGTCTCCTTTCCGGAAGATACGTCGGAATTCGCAACGATTCCCTGGCAGGAGCAGCCAATCGCTCTGATTGTCCATCCAGACCATCCGCTGGCGAAACGAGCATCCGAAGGGTACGATTCCGCACCGATTGAGGCGATCCAGGATGAGGACTTCGTGAACTTTACGTCTGAGCTGAGGGTCAGAAATCAGCTCGATCGTTGGCTGCGTGAGGCGGGAGTTTCCCCGAACGTGATTCACGAATTCGACAACGTGGAACAGGTCCGGCGAGCGGTTGAAGACGGCGTCGGAGTTGCGTTGCTTCCAGAAGCAACTGTAAAGCGGAGTGTTGAGACCGGCACATTGGTCAGTCTCAAACTTTCAAACGTCGAGTGGTTCAGGCCGCTCGGCATCATTCATAAGCGGAATCGAAGGCTCAGTAACGCAGCCAACAGGTTTGTGGAGTTGATCCATGAAAACCTGAATTCGCTGCGGGACACTGATCATCAAAAGTCTTCCCGCGAGGATCGCGCAGGGAATCGCGACCGAAAAGAAAATGCTTCAGCATGATCGTTGAAGCGGAAGACCGGTCTCCCTTCTGATTTCTGTGAATCAGAAGGTCCGGCCTTGCCAGTTTGAAGAGCGTCTCACGAAGAGATTCTCGACGAGCACGAAAGCAAACAAGACGCATCGTAAGCAGTAAGTTAGTAAAGCGAGAGTATTTCGATGACCGATCCGGCGCAGAATTTGACCGATCAGCAGTACTTTGACCAGGCCCTTCGAAACGGACGTCTGCCTGCCAAACGTGGCCTGTACGATCCGAAGAATGAGAAGGAAAACTGCGGCGTCGGCTTTGTTGCGCATATTAAAGGTGAACGCTCGCGCCAGATCATCGACGACGCCGATCGCATGGCTCTGCACATGACTCATCGTGGAGCGTGCGGCTGCGAAGAAAACACCGGCGACGGCGCGGGAATGCTCACCGGCCTACCGTACGAACTGCTGGAAAAGGCGGCAAAGACCGATCTTGGCGTCGAACTGCCGAAACGCGGTCAGTACGGGACTGGCATTGTCTTCATGCCGACCGATAAAGCTGAACGCGAAGAATGCCGCTCGATCGTTAACGCGATCATCGAAGAACGCGGGCAGAAGCTAATTGGCTGGCGGGAAGTGCCCGTCGATCCGAAAGGCGCCAACGTCGGCCCGACCGCCGTGCTTTGCATGCCGAACTTCGAGCAGCTCTTCATCGAAGCCGCTGACGGCATTGATGCCGACGCCTTCGAACGCGAACTGTTTATCATTCGGAAATACGCCAGTCGCCGGATTCGCGTCGAAAGCGAACTTGAGCAGAACCTCATGTTCTACGTCTGCTCGCTCTCCACGAAGGTCATCATTTACAAGGGCATGCTGATGCCCGAGCAGGTCACGCCGTTCTTCAAAGATCTGCAGGATCCCGATTACAAGTCGCACCTGGCGATGGTCCATTCGCGATTTTCGACCAACACGTTCCCGAGCTGGGACCGTGCTCAGCCGTGTCGTTTCATGGCTCACAACGGCGAAATCAACACGCTTCGCGGCAACGCCAACTGGATGTTCGCTCGCCAGGGCGTCATGGAAAGCGACCTGTGGGGCGACGATATTCGCAAGCTCTGTCCGATCATCGAGCCGGAATGTTCGGACTCTGGCAACTTCGACAACGCGCTGGAGATGCTCTACCACTCCGGACGAACGTTGCAGGAAGCCGTGATGATGATGGTGCCGGAAGCCTGGCAGAACCACCATTCGATGCCCGAAGACAAGCGAGCGTTCTACGAGTACCACTCTGCTCTGCAGGAACCGTGGGACGGTCCGGCGTCGATTTCGTTCACTGACGGGCACTACATCGGAGCGTGTCTGGACCGAAACGGTCTGCGACCAAGCCGTTTCTACGTGACGCACGACGACAAGGTCATCATGGCCTCGGAAGTTGGCGTCATCGACGTTGACCCTGCAAACGTCAAGACCAAAGGCCGATTGCAGCCAGGCAAGATGTTCCTGGTCGACTTCGAAGAAGGCCGCATCATCGCCGATGAGGAATTGAAGGCTTCCGTCGCCGCAAAGCGTCCCTACAAGAACTGGCTGAAAGAACAGAGCCTGCATCTGGAAGAACTTCCGAAGCAGGAAACGCCCTCGATCTACGGCCAGAAGGAACTGCTCAGCCGCATGCAGGCGTTCGGCTACACGACCGAAACGTTGCAGTTCATGCTGATGCCGATGTTGAGGGAATCGCGAGACCCGATCGGCTCGATGGGTAACGACGCGGCACTGGCCTGTCTGTCAGACAAGCCACGGCTGCCTTACGAGTATTTCAAACAGCTCTTCGCGCAGGTGACCAATCCGCCCATCGATTCCATTCGGGAAGACATCATCATGTCGCTCGAATGTTACATCGGACCGGAAGGCAACCTGCTCGACACAACCGCTCACCAGGCGCACCGGCTTTGCGTGCCTCACCCAATTCTGACAAACGAAGAGCTGTCGGCCATTCGAGGTCTTGATTACCGCGAATGGAAAACCGAGACCATCGACATCACGTACCCGCGTGCCGAAGGGGCTGCCGGTTTGAAGCCGGCCATCGACCGAATCTGCAAACAGGTCACTCAGGCCATTCACGATGGCTACAGTCTGGTTGTTCTTTCGGATCGCAACGTCAGCGCTGACCGAGTTCCTGTCAGCTCATTGCTGGTCACCGGAGCCGTTCATCACGATCTGGTTCGGCAGGAACTGAGAACGCGCATCGGTCTGGTGCTGGAGTCAGGCGAAGCTCGCGAAGTTCATCACCTGTGCCTGCTGACCGGCTACGGTATCGACGCCGTCAACCCGTACCTTGCCTTCGAAGCATTGCGGCAATCGCGTATCGACGGAATGCTCGAAGAAAAGTACACCGACGAAAAAATCGTCTACACGTACCGGAAAGCCGTCGCCAAGGGCATGCTCAAAGTCATGGGCAAGATGGGTATCTCGACACTGGCTTCTTACAAAGGCGCGCAGATTTTCGAGGCCGTCGGTCTGAATTCAGAAGTCATCGAAAAGTGCTTCGTCGGAACGGCCAGCCGAATCGCCGGAGTTGGTTTCGACGTCCTCGCCGAAGAAGGCATCCGCCGTCACGAAATTGGCTTCCCAACTCGAGAAACTCAAACACTGCCGGTACTGCCGAATGACGGACAGTTCGCATGGCGGAAAGAGGGGGAAGCTCACGCCTGGAATCCGCACACGATTTCGGAAATTCAGAACGCTGCCCGCAACGGTGACAAGAACGCGTACAAAAGATTCAGTGACCTGGTCAACGACCACAATAATAAAGCCTGCTTTTTGCGAGGGCTGCTGAAGTTCAAGCAGCGGGATTCAATCCCGCTGGAAGAAGTCGAACCAGCCAGCGCGATCGTCAAGCGGTTCTGCACAGGGGCGATGAGCTACGGGTCGATCTCGGCCGAAGCTCATGAAACTCTGGCTGTCGCGATGAACGTCCTGGGCGGAAAAAGTAACACTGGCGAAGGCGGAGAAGACTATCAGCGGTTCATTCCTTATGAAGCTCTGAATGAGGATCACGAATCCGTCGTCAACAGCCTGAAGCAGTTCGATCAGGAAGCTGCCGAACGACGCACGAACGAATACTCCAAGCGTTCCTACATCAAACAGGTTGCTTCTGGACGGTTCGGCGTCACCAGCTGGTACCTCACCAACGCCAGCGAACTTCAGATCAAAATCGCGCAGGGAGCCAAGCCGGGCGAAGGTGGAGAACTGCCAGGCCACAAGGTCAACAAGATCATCGCCGCGACGCGTCATTCGACGCCGGGCGTTGGTCTGATCAGCCCGCCGCCTCACCACGACATTTACTCGATCGAAGACCTGTCGCAATTGATCTTCGATCTGAAGAATGCCAACCCCAGCGCTGCCGTCAGTGTGAAGCTGGTTTCCGAGGTTGGCGTTGGCACGGTCGCGGCTGGAGTCGCCAAAGGTCACGCGGACAAAATTCTGATCGCGGGAGCCGATGGCGGAACGGGAGCTTCGCCGCTGACCAGCATCAAGAACGCCGGTCTGCCGTGGGAACTGGGCATCGCTGAAACTCACCAGGTCCTTGTCATGAACGACCTGAGAAGTCGAGTCCGCCTGGAAACCGACGGTCAGATTAAAACCGGTCGTGACCTGGTCATCGCCGCGCTGCTGGGGGCTGAAGAGTTTGGTTTTGCAACCGCTCCGCTCATCACGATGGGCTGTATCATGATGCGGAAGTGCCATCTCAACACCTGCCCGGTCGGCATCGCGACACAGGATCCGGAGCTTCGCAAAAAGTTTGCCGGCAAGCCGGAACACGTCATCAACTACCTGTTCATGGTCGCGGAGGAAGCTCGCGAGATCATGGCGCAGCTTGGCTTCCGCACGATCAACGAAATGGTCGGCCACGTGGAAGCGCTTGAAATCGACGACGCTGTTGACCACTGGAAAGCAAAAGGGATCGACCTGACGCCAATCCTGACGCCAGCGGTCAAGCCTCACGAAAACGTCGGCACCTATTGCACGGTCGCTCAAAATCATGGATTGGAAGAAGTTCTGGATAATGAGCTGATCAAAAAGGCATGGAGCGCAATCCACGAAGGAACTCCGGTTCGCTTTGACATGGAGATCCAGAATATCGACCGGGCCTTCGGGACGACGCTCAGTCACGAGGTATCAAAGAAGCACGGCGAACACGGCCTGCCAGACGACACGATTCACATTGACGCCAAAGGTTCCGCCGGACAGAGCCTGGGAGCGTGGCTGGCATCGGGAGTCACGATCGAACTTGAAGGCGACGCCAACGACTACGTGGGCAAGGGACTGTCTGGCGGTCGGGTCATTATCTATCCGCCCAAAGCCTCAACGTTTAAACCAGAAGAAAACATCATCATCGGAAACGTCGCCCTGTATGGCGCGACCGAGGGCGAAGCCTTCTTCCGGGGCGTGGCCGCTGAGCGATTCTGCGTCCGCAACTCAGGCGCACGAGCTGTTATCGAAGGTGTCGGCGACCATGGCCTGGAGTACATGACCGGCGGTCGAGTCGTCGTACTCGGTCAGACCGGCCGCAACTTTGCAGCAGGTATGTCCGGCGGAGTTGCGTACGTCTTTGCCGAAGACAAAGAGAAGTTCCGTTTGAACTGCAACCTGGGGCTGGTCGATCTCGATCCGGTCGAAACCGACGAAGATATCGCCGAGCTGAAAGAGCTGATCGAAAAACACAGCAATTACACAGGCTCGACGGTCGCCGCAGAAATCCTCGACAACTGGAATGAGTCTCTCCCGAAATTCATTCGAGTAATGCCGCGGGACTATAAGAGAGCACTGGAAGAACTGGCTGCAGAACAGGCTGCTGAGGCAGTAGCGGCCAGGAGTTAGAACTTGATCATGGTGCGTCTTGACGCACCATGAACCGTTGCATCGGAAAGGTGCGTCAAGACGCACTCTGCGAAGGCGACAAACCTTCCCAATAATACGCCTACAAAGCACGAGTTAGAGCAACAGATAGAAAGTGAGCAGGAGCAATGGGTGACCCACGCGGGTTCATGACCGTTGATCGGAAGACCTACTCTGAGCGGGATCCGGCGGAACGTATCGGCGACTGGAGCGAATTCCAGCTTGAACTGCCCGTTGCAGAACTGCAGGGCCAGGGCTCTCGCTGCATGGATTGCGGCGTTCCGTTCTGCCATACCGGCGACCTGATCGCCAACATGGCAGCCGGTTGCCCGGTGCAGAATCTGATCCCCGAGTGGAATGATCTTGTTTACCGCGGGCACTGGCGGGAAGCGCTCGATCGTCTGCACAAGACAAACAACTTTCCGGAATTCACCGGTCGAGTCTGCCCCGCTCCGTGCGAAGGTTCGTGCGTCCTGGGAATTCACGAACCGCCGGTCACGATCAAGCAGATCGAACGTAACATCATCGACAAAGGCTTCGAAGAAGGCTGGGTCGAGTCGTCAGCTCCCGAAGTCCGTACCGGGAAAAAAGTCGCTGTCGTCGGTTCTGGACCTGCCGGACTCGCCTGCGCCGCGCAGCTCAACAAAGCCGGCCACCTGGTCACCGTCTTCGAACGCGCAGACCGCATCGGCGGGTTGCTCATGTACGGCATTCCGAACATGAAGCTCGAAAAAGAACGAGTCGTCCAGCGCCGGGTTAACCTGCTGGCCAGCGAAGGCGTTACCTTCAAAACCTGCACTGAAATTGGCAAAGACATCTCGGCAAAGCAATTGATGGACGACTTTGACGCTGTCGTGCTTTGCGTCGGAGCCACCAAGCCGAACGACTTCTTCGCAAAGACTCGCGGTCGGGATCTCAAGGGGATCCATTTCGCGATGGAATTCCTGACGAAGAATACGAAAAGCCTGCTCGATTCAAAGCACGAAGACGGCCAGTTCATCAACGCAGCCGGGAAGGACGTTATTGTTATTGGCGGCGGCGACACCGGGACGGACTGTATCGGCACCTCGCTGCGACACGGTTGCAGGTCTCTGGTCACGTTTGAGATTGTTCCTCAGCCACCGAACGAGCGAGCTTCAAACAACCCCTGGCCTCAATGGCCGCGCATTATGCGAGTCGATTATGGCCATCAGGAAGCCGCCGCGAAGTTCGACTACTCGCGAGTCAAAGGAAAAGAACTTCCAGGCGACCCGCGTGAATTCTCAATCCAGACATCAGAATTCCTCGGCGACGCAGACGGCAACCTGACCGGCGTTAAGACTGTCCGAGTCGACTGGAGTAAGCCTCAGAAAAACGGCCCGCCGTTCACCGTCGTCGAAGGTAGCGAGCAGGAATGGCCCTGCGACCTGATCTTTATGGCTCTGGGATTCAGCGGTCCGGAACAGGTCATCGCCGAAGAACTGGGCCTGAGCACGGACGGGCGCTCCAACTTCGCCGCGGAGTATGGCAACTACGCGACGAGCATCGAAGGTGTCTTTGCCGCTGGCGATTGCCGCCGAGGTCAGAGTCTCGTCGTTTGGGCCATCAACGAAGGCCGGGAAGCCGCCCGTGAATGCGACCGCTTCCTGATGGGCTCAACCAGGCTGCCATAGCTGAGCGGAAAAAACGGTAGGGTGGGCTCCGTCCACCATGGCGTTCATGTGTCATGGGGGGCAATGCCACCCTACTGTGGAGCGACGTCGTTCGCGTCTTCAAGTTTGCTGAGTCGCAACTCAAGCTCCTCAACGCGAGTCCGAAGCGCGGCGACTTCATCCTGCAGAACGAAGCCAAGCTTCACTCCGACTTTCAAAACAGCTTCAGCCGGACGCGGCTCGGCGTTCTCTACAAACTGCACGCGGGTCAGCCACAGCAGGCCGTTGCCGGTTTGAATCAGGGCACCACGTTCCGGTTCTGTATGGAGAACTCGTCCGACGGTACCTCGCCAGGGAAGGTGCTTCTCCAGCTCGGCTCGCCACACGATCAGCTTGCGTCCCTGATGCCAGGTATACGCTCCGGGGTGCGGCTTCGATGCCGCGCGAATCAGTGCGTGAAGCTCGCCACTTGACTGATGCCAGTCCAGCAGGCCGTCGTCGAGACTGCGCCGACCATTGTAAGATGCCAGAATCTCATTCTGAGGCCGAGGGTTCCAGACTCCAGAAAGCAGTTCGGGCAGCCAGCGGTTAAGCGCCCGCCCCGTGGTCTCGATCAGTTTCTGCTCAACGTCCGCTGCATAGTCGCCCGAAGAAACCTCGAACGTTTCCTGCACAAAGATCGGCCCGGAATCAACTCCTTCGTCGATCAGAAAGAATGTCGCCGCTCCCGGTTTTGCATCGAGTGTCAGCCAGGCCAGGGGGGCTCTGCCTCGTCCAGCCGGCAGAAACGTCGGATGAAATCCCACGCAGCCGCGTTTCGGAATCGACATCATTTCGTCGCGAACAAGCTGCGAGAGCCCGACCACGAACATCAGGTCAGGCTGCCATCGTCGAACCTGTTCGACAATGGTAGCGTCGTTGATGTTTCGAAACGTCGCACACGGAATCCCGTGAGTTTCAGCCAGCTCGTCGAGCGGCGAAAAAGCAGTCACCGTGTGCGAAGACGCGTTGCGCAGCTGCAGAACTCCGACGACGTTCGCGCCGTGGCGAATCAGAGCATCAAGAGTCTGATGAGTACTGACCGTCGCTCCCGCAACAACAATTCGCATAATGAGTCGATCTTGAAAATCGTCCAGACCGCCAGCCAAATACAATTCGAGCAGTTGGAACGCCGTTTTACTCATTCCGGCCTGAAAAACTACCAGAAATCATTCCCTATGACCTGGCTGCCGATGGCTGCTGATCGACGGAGATTTATACGGGAAAAATCAGCGCCGATCAGCGGTAAATATCCTGTCAGGACACTGCCGCTTTCACTGTCGCCACTGCATCCGCACATAGTTTTGTCGCCACGTCTGAGCCCGGAGCTTCGGCGATGATTCGAATGATCGGTTCGGTATTGCTGGCTCGAACCTGGACCCAGCGGTCGGACCAGTCGAGTCGCAGGCCGTCGCCGGTTGTCGCTTCCGCATCCGGATACGCAGTCTGAAGCGCTTCGCAGGCGGCCCCGACTCGATCGGCCGGACAGGTGATCTTGTCTTTGATGATCGAGTAACTCGGCAGCGAGTCTGCCCATTCGGCGAGTGTCCGGCTGCCACTGGCTAGACCGTCAAGCACGTAGGCCATTGAAACGAAACTGTCTCGGACGTACCCGACCTTCGGTTCGATGACTCCTCCGTTGCCTTCTCCGCCCAGGATGGCGTTCTTCTCTTTCATCATCGCCGTGACGTTTGCCTCGCCGACAGCTGAACGATGGAACTGCGAATTGTGATTGGCAGCGATGTCCGCATTAACCCGGCTGGTCGAACCGTTGACGACAAACTCGCCCGGCGTGCGAGCCAGGACATGGTCGGCGGCCAGGGCCAAAGTCAGTTCTTCGCCGATGTATCGACCGTTGTTGTCGACAATGGCCAGACGATCGGCGTCAGGATCCTGGGCGAATCCCACGTCCGCTCCGGCTTCGCGTACAGCGTTGCATAGTCCGCCAAGATTGGCTTCCGTCGGTTCAGGAATGTGCTCAAACTTCCCGTCGGGAGTGTCGCCGAGCACCACGACTTCGCAGCCAAGTTCTTCCCGCAGCAATCTCGGAGTCGACACCGCACCCGATCCATGATTGCAGTCCAGGACGACTTTGAACTTTCGAGTTTTGATCGCGTCGGTGTTGACCAGTTTCAGCACGCGTTCGATGTGCGGAGCTGCTGGGTCGTCGCAGACTTCGATGTCGCCAAGCCGGTCCCACGAAACGTAGTTGAATTTCTGGGACTCAATCAGTCCGATCAGCTTCTCGCCGAGTTCGCGATTGAAAACCGATCCATCTGGTGAGAACGGTTTCAGGCCGTTCCACTGAACCGGGTTATGGCTCGCCGTAATCTGCAAGCCTCCAGCTGCTTTTAGATGCGTAACGAGAACTCCGCACGTCGGCGTTGTCGCGATTCCCGCGTCCACGACTTTGCAGCCGGTTGCTGTCAGAGCCGAAATCACTGCATGCTTAACCATCGACCCGGTCGAGCGTCCGTCACGACTGACAACCACCGTCCCACCGTCAAACATCGTCCCCAGTGCCGACGCAAAACGAACCAGGTATTGAGGATCAAGCCCGTCCCCAATCACTCCGCGCAAGCCAGAAATGCTAAGAATCCGTTCCACCATCTCAACCGCTCCTTCTGATTCATCGAAACAACGCGCGGAGCCTAAATGACGAGCTGTTCGCTGTCCACGTGCCATCAACATCCGCGTCCGTGACCTTCGCACTGCTCATACGCCGTTAGTTGACATTTGATATATTGGCTGCGGACTGATTGATGCCTCTGATTTCAACTCTTGCTTACTTCTGGTGTGCTTGTTTGCGGGCTGATATTGGGCTGGCGTCAGTGTGGTCAGGTTCATCTTGATAACGATCACGGGCCGTCACCGATTTCCGGAGCAGGTCCAGCACCGCACGAGGAAATTGCCCGCTCTACCAAAAGCGGTCTCCGGCAGCTCATGACAGCGACGCATCAGCCGGCACGACCGGAAGCTGGAGAGGCTCGCAGGATTCATCAGTCGAAGCGTCCGCTTCGTGCGGATGCCTGGCAACAAGCAGTCTGTGGCAGCCTGCCACTGCTGATGCAGTGCCCGCTCGAATTGACCGTCGACACTCCAGCCGCGGTGACTCAACTTGCCGGAGTAATTTTCGCCCAGCAGCCTGAGGGGCACAGCAACTGATGCCGCGAGATTATCATGCCGTTCGCGTTGTTTGGTTCTTGTCTCGATGCGGGAACCAGAGGGCTGTACCAAAACGTCCGGAAATTTCTAATTCAATTTATCAAATGTCGAGTCACGTCTGCCTCAATTAGAACACAGCCAGTTGATTCCAGATTGCCCGGTTTTCGTGCATGGCGGCGAGGGGGTTGGTGGGAACCTTGCCGTCTTCAAGCAGCGTCCAGCCGGAGAAGTTCGATCCTTTCAGCAGGCTGAAGATTTCTTTCCACGGATAGCTGGTCGAACGGAGATCATGGATGTGGACCGTGCCGATCTTTTCTTTGACCAAGTCGAAGTTGTGCTTCAGGCCTTCGCCGTTGAGGTCGGTCGGGTTGCAGTTCCAGCAGACGACGGCGTTGGGGTGATCGGCGACTTCCATCATGCGGTGAATGTTTGGCAATTCGGCCGAGCCATCCCGACCGTGCACTTCGACTCGGATGGCCACTCCGTAGTCGGCTCCAAACTCCGCGACTTCGCGCAGAGACCTGCCGATCTGCTCCAGTGTTTTTTCGATGGGGACGTCCTTCGGGATTCCGTTCGGACGAACTTTCACTCCGCTGCCACCGACGTCTCTGCAAAGCTTCACGAACGCTTTGGTCTCTTCGATGTTCTTCTTCACGATGGCCGGATCGGGGGAGTGGTATTCGCAGGCGCTGCCGAGTCCGACCAGTTCGATCTTCGAATCCGCAAACTGACGCCGGACTTCCTCGCGGTGTTTCGCGTCGATTGAAATTTCGACTCCGTGTTTGTGTGTGCTGCGAAGTTCGACGCCCTCGAAGCCGGTCGCTTCGCAATTCTGGATGATGGTGGGAACGTCCCAGTCTTTGCCCCAGTTGTAAGTCACCAGTCCGAGCCGCATCCTGCTGGCTGCTGACTTTGAGTCTGCCGCCACGAGTTGAGACTGTCCGTTCGCTCTGCACAATACGCCAGCAGCGGCTCCGGCAGAGGTTGTGAGAAATCGTCGTCGTTGCATTGTCATGGGACGCCTTTCAGGTTCTGCTTCACTCGTCACACCGACGAATCAAAGAAACTGGATACGGGACAGCCGAAAGAGTAACCATCATGTCGCTTTTTGCGATCGTTCCGGCTGCCGGGCTGAGCCGCCGGATGGGGCAACCGAAACTTGTCATGGACCTCGGCGGCAAAACCGTTATCGAACGGCTGCTGACAACGTTGTCGCACCCCGCCGTCGACGAGACGATTGTCGTTATTCGACGCGGCGACGACGGGCTGGCACGCGCGATCGCTTCACTGAACTTTTCCAATGTCCGAACTGTTCAGCCCGAGATCGATCCGCCTGATATGCGGACGAGCGTCGAACACGCGATCGACTCGGTCAGAGCTCTGCATTCTCCAGATTCTCAGAGTGGCTGGATGCTGATCCCGGCTGACCATCCGGTTCTTGATTCCAGAGTTCTGAGTGTGCTGATCGACGCCTGGCAAACGACTGAGTCAGATATTCTGATCCCTCAGCACGGCAACCAGAACGGGCATCCGGCATTTTTCCGATGGGCACTGACTAATCGACTGAGTGAAATTCCCGACGATTGTGGACTCAACTGGCTACAGGCTGCTCCAAACGTTCGGATACGCAGTTTTTCGGTCGATTCGGCGTCGATTCTGACTGACCTGGACACGCCTGGCGACTACGAGCGAATTCTACGGACTCTTGCCTCGCCCGATCGAGCGACACTCGATTCCTGATTCGTTACACTTCCGCCTCGACGAGAAGCACAATCAAACTGAAACGTCGGTTTCCCAGGCTCGGAGCGCAGTCAGAGAGCAAGTCCCTTGAGGGGACGTAATTAATTCCTGGCAGTCTGATTTCAATTGGCACTCGTTTCGCGTTGCCGTCGGGTCAGAACGGAACAGGGGCTAACAGGGAAAGCGTCCGTCAGCGATCAGGTCACGGTCGGACGATGCAGACCGGATTCAAAAGAATTCGCCGACGCGTGCTGGAATCGATAAATCGCCCCTTTGTCGTTCCTCAAGCTGTTTCGGGCTGAATTTCGCGACCGGTGCGGACATCCTCAACAAAGAGTTTCAATAAGAAAATTAAATAGAAGGGTTCTTCATGGACTTTGCTGAGTCGCTGGGCATAAGTGCTGAAGGTTCAGGCAGTAATCGAGACGCCGAACGCGAGCGCGTCATTCGCTATATCGTTCTGAAGTTGATCGCGATGGGTCTGCCTCATCCGGATACTCCTGACTTTGCCAAACAATCTCTCGACGCAGAACGGCTGCTCGGCTCGTACCACCAGAGACTGAAGCGGCTGGATGAGGTCCGGTCTCCGGTCGACGCTCGGATCGAGGCCTTCCTGGACAGCCACTTTTCGGGATTGAAGCTCGCGACCCCGCTGCGGCTTCCGGATTCAACGCTGATCCTCGACCGACACGGAATTGCTCGTGAACTGTCATTGCCTATTGACCGCGCCGAATATCGGAATTCGCTCGTTTCGTCTTACCGCGTGAAGAACGGAGTGCTGCATAACCCTCAGCACGACCGCCGAACAACCAGTGGAACATTTCACGTTACCGAAGGTGGCCTGCCGATTCCCCGCGACAAGCGAGCCGTTCCGCAGGTCACATTCGCCGCCTTGTTCAAGGCGGCGTTCGACGCTCCCGATGACACGATGGAACTTCCTTTCACGTCGACTGGCTCAGAACCAGCACGCTCGTTCGTGTCCTTGCTGCTGCGTCCGCTGGTCTGTCCTGAGGTCAAAGGAGTGTGCTCTGAAAAGCGAATGGAAGTTCGTTTCTTCGCTCCAGGGTCGCTCGTCAGCAATCTGGACTTTGTCGAATCAATCTTCGGCAACGCGGGCGATCCATTCCTGCCGGAAAACGACGCCGGCCTGGACATCGAACACTGGACCGGACACACCGGCTGCGTAATTCTCGCTCCGCATCTGTTGTTGCTTCGCAAGAAAGACGTTGGGCTTCCTCACTACGACGATGCCACCGAACGCCAGCGGGAAGACGGCATGTGCTGGAAATCGGAGGACGAATTCTACAACAACGGTACACCGTTCAAGCTGACGTGCCGTACGGCTGAAGGCGTCATTGTCACGCTGATTGCAGACAACTACTTTGGCTACTGTAAGAAGGAAGTCAAAACTCAGATCAGCTACGCAGCCAATCTGTTTGGCGGCGTCGAGGAAGAACACGCCGGCGGTGCTATCGCATTTGCGAGTGTCAACCTGGGCGACGAGTTCAATGCAGAGAAACGCCGGCACAACGACCGGACGTTCGCCGATGTCGTGAATGAATACGGCAACGACTGGCTGAAAGTTTTTTCAAAGGGCTACGCAAAGGATCGTCGATTCCCGAATCTGATCTACATCCCGGAGAATTCGAAAGCGACCGTTCACGGCCAGAAAATTACCTGGCAGAACGACTCTGGTGAACAGTCAATTCCGCTGAAACCGGGCAAAGTCTACATGCTGCCTTCGGGCTATCGGTTCCGACTGGAGAAGCACCCATCCGCTCCAACGTGGCGTCTGATCGGCACGTTGTTTGAAGGCGTCTTCTGTCACAAACCCTGCACGGTCAGTGGCGGCGGAAAAAGTGAAATCAGCAAGTCTGTCGTAGACTATGTTCTGTACGGCCCGATCTTCGTCGCCAACGTTGAAAGCGACCTTGATCTCGTGCAGACGATATTCGACAAGGATTACTCGGACCGCTGGCGACCGGATGGAACGATCAAGCCGGACTACACTCAGGAACCAAGTCGAAAGGTTCTGGCCGCAAACCGATCACTCGGCAGCGTGATCAAACTGCTGACTCCCTCAGTCGATTACACAGAAGAGTACAACGACTGGCTGAAGTCGCTTCCCGACTATATTTACGCTCTTGTCTTCATCATCAAACGATTCCATCGTGGAGACGCGAACACAAGCTGGCGGGAAAACTTCGCCGTTGACATTGTCAATGGCTCGCCCGGCCACGAACTGAAGTACAATGGTCGTAAGCTTGTCGGCGATTACTTGCGAGTCGGATTTGTTGGAGAAAACAGTTGGCGGACATTCAAACTCCGCCAGGACTTCGCGGCTGCCGACAAAATTCAGACTGAGGACGACATCAGTGTTTCCGTGGTCGTGCCTGGCCGAAAATTAAGTCGCATCGGAAACGTGACGTTGCCGGCAAACAGCTACAAGTTTGTCGAGAACTGCGAATTTCGACTCTTTCAGAGACCTGACGACGCTGTCCACCGAGGTCTTGATAAACAATGTGAATCGGACCTCGCGCGCGACGACAATTTCATCGTCAACTTTGAACCTCTGTCGCAGGCTCAGGTCAACGAAATCTGTGACTACGCTGTCGACCTGAGTAAATTTACTGCGCCGATGCAGCAGCTGATGCGCGACATGCGCGAGTCCGAACATGGCTACGTCGTTTGCTCAGCCACGCCGCGCATGATCGATGGGCAACCAAGTAAGAATCCGCGTTATCTGCAGACCCGTCCGGACATGATCGACGCGATGCCGAATCATGTTGCGAAAATGGGCGTTCGACTCTACCGGGCTGTACCGAAAGACGACCCTGTCCACATCCCTGTCCACGCCGTCCTGTTTGGTCGCCGCAACAATCCGCCTGACTACAACAAAGGCATTCGACCGCTCGCCGTTTACAACCCCATCCATTACCAGGAACTGCCTGAGCTGTTCATGGATTTTGTCTGCTCGCTCACGGGAAAGAGTCCGTCGACGACAGGCGCCGGCAGCGAAGGAGCGCTCACCAAAGGACCGTTCAATGCGGTGCTGCCGATTACTGATCTCAACAATGCTCTGGTCAGTTACCTGCTGACCGGGCTGGCCGGTTTCTCAACACCAGCTGGCCACATCGGTCCGGACATTCAGGTCGACCACGACATCAGCCTGCTGATTCCGGAGATCTGGTGTCGGCTCAGTCCGGAAGAACGTCGACCGGAGCACATGATCGAAAACAAGCTGATGGAGCGAATTCAGGACTTCGAGCACAATGGCGAAATCATCCCGGCCAGCCGGCTCGGATACCGCATCACCTCGCGATTCATCCGTCACTACGCTGGTCGAGTTTTCGACAACCCAAACAAGGTCTTCGACGAGGCAATCCTTAAGCCGGAGAGTCAAAACCTTGACGCTTTTGCGGACGGAGTGAAATACATCACTGAGGCACACGAAAGAGTCGCCAAAGCGTACTTCGAAGACGGCTCAGTCGATCAGGCCTGCCCGCCGCTCAAAGCGCTGCTGCACATCATGGTGCAGGGGAAGTTTGAAGGACGAGGTCTGGATGCTCCGGAAATTCGATCGATGTTCACGCTTGAGTCAATGCTCGTATCTGACTGGTACAAGGCGCGACTGGAAACTCAGCAGCGTCGAGATATTGCCCTGTGGACTCGGCATGTGAAAACGCTGTCCGACTTCATTGTGCGACCTGAATCCAGACGCGAGGCCGAGCAGCTGGACATCGCCGCGAGGCTTGCCACTGCCAAAGCTGAACTGGATCGAGTCTCGTCGCCAGAGTACCTGTCTGACCTGTCTGGTCAGTCCGGTGCCGATCCGATGGGCGAGTGATCGTCTCGCAGGCTGACACAAGACCGAATCTGGCAAACGGCACAAACTGATCAGCGGCAAATCGACCGGCTGTGACTGTCGAGGCACGACTTAATCAAAGTCGAAGTCGTCATCATCGTCGTCAAAATCGTCGTCGTCGTCATCATCTTCGTCGAAATCGTCATCATCGTCGTCGTCCAGATCGTCGTCGTCCTCTTCATCGTCGTCATCAAAATCATCATCGTCGTCGTCGAGGTCGTCGTCCTCATCCTCGTCGTCGTCATCATCATCGTAGTCGTCGACCCCGTATTCGTCGTCATCGTCGATCGATGCAAGGGGCGCAACGCACAGGTCTGTGCCGCAGTCACCAGCAGAGTCGCTGGACCAGATTTCTTCGTCTAGTGAAATATGCATATCTGTAGCTCCGTATCAGAGTGATGCACTGCCATCGGCATGCTCAAGGGTGCTGACGAGTCAACCTACGTCACGGTTTGAGGCGGGTTTTCAAAATGCCTGAACGGTGTTTTTTTCCTCAAAGGGCGACCGCTTCCCGTCGTCCGGGCGATTGATAATTTGAGGGAAACTTCTTTGTCAAGCTCCTCTTGTGGAGCTTTTCAAATGCCCGACAGGCGACGATTTCAGCCTGTTTGGACTGCGAATTCAGTCCGAATCAGCTCTTCGTTAACTCACACGACAGAGTTGTCGAATCGACTTTAAATTTTTCGAGACAACGAAAAGCCGCAGACTCGAACGCTTCGTGCTGGTGTCAGATGTTTCGGGTAACAAATTCCGAAAATGCTCCAGGCCCGTCGTTTCGTGGCGGGTGGTTCTGCTGAGTTGACAGGATTTCGGCGATGCGCAGCCTGTTCCTGAATTCATTTCTGAAAGACGTACCACTTTTTGAGCCACGAGCCACACATTCAACAAAATGACGTTCATGATTCGGCCTTGCACGAAAGGCTCGACGAATTCTGACCAGTCACCATGTGAGATGATCCAGAATTTCGTCCAACAGTCATCAGAACAACCAATGAAGTTTTGAGGAACGTGTTCGAAATAACTTCCGGACGATACCCACACGACAGGAACTGACGAGCCAGCGGTCGCAGTTCTGCTCTCAGGGCAATCGTGAATGTGCTCGTCCGCTTGATTTGGCTCAGCCAATTATACCGACGAAAAAAGCCCGCTCCTTCCGAAAAGAAGCGGGCTGATTAGATGTTCGTTCTGCGGCGAAATAAATTCAGGCCGGGTTGTCTACATCCTTCAGCAGAGGGGTCAGGTAGCTGACGGTGCTGGCCATCGTGACCAGATTTTCGTAGTCCTCTTCCGGGATCTGAACGCGGTACATTTTTCGGAGTTCCATGACGATATCGAGGAAGTCCATACTGTCGAGTTCCATCTGATCGCGAAATGCGACCGCATCGTCGAGGTCCGACAGGTCTTCATCCGGAGCAATCCGAGCGAGAATGTCGAGAACTACCTGCCTGATCTGCTCCGGTGCCATCCAACCTGCCTCCAGTTATCGTCGCTGTCCTGTGTGGTAATGAACTGTTCGAAACAGTTTTCGTAATTCGAAATCTTCTCGGACCGGCTCGCTCGAATATCGAGTTGACAGTCCCTTGTACCCCAATCAAAGCGGAAGAACCGCGATGAATTCCATGCTCTGACCGCAAAGCATCCAGCGATCAGTGGAGAGAAGCTCAGTCCTGATACTTCTTCACAATCAGAACTGAATTGATACCCAGCATGCCAAACGAGTTGTTAAGGATACAGTCGACAGAGTCGAGCTGCCGTGGCTCGTTAGCAACGATCTGGGTGAGCGGAACGTTCGGATCGAGATGATCGAGGTTGATTGTAGCGTGGGCAATTCCATCGTCAAACGCGGGAATATTGCCCAGCAACTCGATCGCTCCGGCCGCTCCCATCGCATGACCGATGAAGCTTTTGGTGTTGTTTATCGCGACGTTCGGGTGATCTTTGAAGACAGCCGCCAGCGCTGATGACTCCTCGATATCTCCCTGCTCGGTCGCTGTCGCGTGGCTGCTGACAATATCGATGTCCTGTGGAGTCAGTCCTGCACGTTTCAGAGCCAGTTCGATGCATTGCGACTGGCGATTTCGATCAGGCAGTACAAAATCGGTGGCGTCCGAATTCATCGCGTGCCCGACGATTTCGCCGTAAACCTTTGCACCACGCGCCAATGCGTCCGGCAGTCGTTCGAGCGTGCAGATCGCTCCTCCCTCGGCGACAACGATTCCCGTTCGCCCGGTATCAAACGGGCGGCAGGCTTTTGTCGGATCGTCGTGGTGAGCGAGGGCGTTCTGACTCTTGAAACTGGCGAAGATCCCGAACGTGTGAATACTTTCTGAGACGCCACCAGCAATGGCCATGTCGACCTCGCCGAGACGCAGCATCTGCAATCCCTGGATAAACCCGGCATTTCCAGCCGCACACGCTGCTCCGACCGTGAGATGCGGACCGGTCACGCCGAGACTCAGTGTCACTTCACCAGCCGGATTGTTGGCGACAGTGCGCGGGTTGTGATGATGCGACCAAACCGAAGTGTCGTAGCCGAATTTACCGATTTCGTAAATTTCGTTTTCGGTTTCGACATTTCCGTGCTCGGTGATTCCCAGATAGACGCCGACGCGATCCCTGGCGACGTTTTCCCAGTCAAACCCGGCATCGTTGATGGCTTCATTCGCACAGTAAACGGCAATCGAGCCAGCTCGAGTTCCGCGACGGACTTCCTTGCGCTTCTGATATTTCAGCGCGTCGAAGTGGCACACACCAGCGAGCACCGGCGGCATGTATCGCGTTTCAAACTCCGTGACACCCGATTTACCGGCGAGTAGATTCGTCCGTAAATCGGTCAACGAATCACCGATCGGGCTGGTCAGCCCAACGCCCGTAATCACGATCCGGCTATTGTACATTTCCGCATTTGTCATCGAGCTGCGGGTCCCGTCAATTCGGTACAGTTTTCCGCGTGCAACCTGGGGTTGATTGAAACGGGGCCGACATTGGCGACCGGCTTCGTAACGTGCGAAGTATGATCAGAACAAACACGCAGGGCGTGCGCAGAAATCCGCTCAGTCGCGGAAAGCAGCGGAGATTAGCGGCTGTTATAGACGTCGGCAAGCAGCACGCCACTCGTCAAATCCGGGGTTCTCTTCGCTTACCGTAAAGTGCGATGGGCTGTCCTGCGGTGCTTTCGCCGCAAGCTGTCGCTGCGGACGAACGTTCTGCATTTTCGACCAGAATGACAGCTTCGCACGATGATTCCCGGCATTGGCCAGCGATCCTGACGACGAATCGCTTGCGCTTGCCACTCACTCTCGCAGTCGATTCCGAACCTTTAATCTGACAACGCCGCAGTTCCATCTACTGATCTCAGGATAAAAACGAAGAATCACCTCGCAAGCTTCCATGCACTTCACCCGGCGGAACGGAAAGGTCAGAATGCATCGATAGGTCTGCCGGATCGGATTGAGGCAACATCGCCAGGCAGCCAGCGGTTTCAATTGAGTGGCCTTGAGTGTCCCATGCAAATTCTCAAAACGTCAGTCTGTCCTTTCGTCGTTTGTCTTGTTGCATCGCTCAGCGGGCAAACCGCGACAGCGAGTGACCCTCAAACGTTTTTCACTCAGCACTGCGTGATGTGCCACGGGGCGAACCGGCAGGAGGGAGATCTGCGTCTGGACAACCTTCCGCAGCCAGCCGTTGAGTCTGCCGAAACGTGGTCCTTGATCGCCGACATGCTCGAATCAGGCGACATGCCTCCGAAGCAGCAGCCTCGACCAGACGCCGCCGCACGACGGGAAGTGCTGAAATGGATCAGCGACGAACTGGCTCGTGTGGTCAGACCTGTGTCAGCAGTCCGTCGCATGAACCGGGTCGAGTACGAACACACGGTGCACGACCTGCTGGGCATTGATGCGTCGCTGGCGTCGCTGCTCCCGGAAGATGGTCAGGTGCAGGGATTTGATAATGTCGCCGGAGGTCTTGGTATTTCTTCCATCCTGATGGAGCGGTACCTGGAAGCAGCCGACGTCGCTTTTGAAAGCGCGATTCGACGAATCAAGCCGTTGCCACCAGCGACTCGACGTGCGGTCCTGATGGATTTCAAAGAGAACATTGCGTCGGTCAAGGGAAAGAAGGGCGGGGTGATCGAGTCGAACGGCGCGTACGTTGACTTCACTCCTGGGTGGCCGCCGGCGCGAGTCGACGATGCTCACCCGATCGAGAACGGAGTTTATCGCTGCCGTGTGGCCGTCTGGCCCCATGAGCCGGGCGAAAGCCGCACGCTCAGTGTCGCCGTCTTTACCGGCCCGCTGTTCGGAGATGGTAAACGAAAACTGAATGGCGTTTTCGACGTAACAGGGACACCGGATAAACCTCGCATTATCGAATTCACGACTTACATGGGCGAGTCCCATGCACTGCAAATTCTGCCGTGGATTTATCCTGAGCACGTCACCTGGCGGGACAAGGAAGAGCAACGCCCAGGAGTGGCAATCGCATGGGCGGAAACTTACGGGCCGCTGGATCAGAGCTTTCCGGCGGAGTCGCAGACAAAACTGTTTGGCACGTCCGAGTCGCTCACGATGGCTGAGGGCGAGAGCATCTACATGCGGCATCGGCGCGGCGTGAAACTGCATCATGTCGACTCCAGCCAGCCGCGAGTCGATGTCGAACGAATTATTCGCGACCTGGTCCCGCGAGCATTTCGGCGACCGGTGGATGCCGGGCTGACGGATCAGTTCGTGGCACTCGCGCTGTCTCGGCTTGACCAGGGCAACACCTTCGAGCAGTCCGTGCGAGCCGGAGTTACCGGCGTGCTCTGCTCACCGCACTTTCTCCTGATCAATCAGGAGAACGAAGTCGACGACTTCACGCTCGCATCACGGATGTCATATTTTCTTTGGTCGTCGATGCCGGACGACGAACTTCTGAAGCTGGCTTCAGAAGGCAGACTCAGTGATCCGAAGATCCGGTTTGCTCAGGTCGAGCGAATGATCAACGACCCGAAGATCGAACGCTTCGTCGACAACTTTACTGGACAGTGGCTCAACCTGCGGGACATTGAATTCACAACGCCCGACAAAAAACTGTACCCCGAGTACGACGACCTGCTGCTGCAATCGATGCTGGCGGAAACCCGCGGCTTCTTCCGGCACCTGCTGAAAGAAGATATGAGCGTGCTCAACTTTGTGGATTCAGATTTTGCGGTGCTGAACCAGCGTCTGGCGAATCATTACGGAATTGCCGGAGTACAAGGTCACGAAGGTTTTCGAATCGTTCAGCTACCGCCGAACAGTATTCGCGGTGGAGTGCTCACGCAGGCGAGCATTCTGAAAGTTACCGCGAATGGAACGAGCACGTCGCCAGTGCTGCGCGGAGTCTGGGTTCTGGACAAGCTGCTGGGACAGCCGGCTCCCCCGCCTCCGCCAGGTGTTCCCGCTGTCGAGCCGGACATCCGGGGCGCGACGACCATCCGTGAACAACTCAAGCTTCACCGCCAGAACGAATCCTGCAACCGATGCCACGTTCGAATCGACCCGCCGGGCTTTGCGCTGGAAGAGTTCGACGTCATCGGCGGACAGCGAGAGTGGTACCGATCGCTTGAAGGCAAGGGCGGTAGCCAGAAAATTGCGAAGACAAATTACTACGCCGGCCTGTCTGTCGAATCGGGTGGCGAGCTAACCGACGGCCGAACTTTCGACGGCTTTGTTGAATTTCGAAAACGGCTCCTGGAAGACCCCCACACAATTGCACAGGCAATTGCTGAAAAACTGCTGGTCTATGGCTGCGGCCGCCCGGTAGCGCACAGCGAACGATCGTCAGTCGAATCGGTGGTAGCAGCTTCACGATCGAAACAGCTGGGATTACGCTCGATGATTCATGCCGTCATCGAGAGCGAACTTTTTCATCGTCCCTGACTGTCCCTGAATTAATTGTCAAATTGCGGGGCAGAATTAAATTCTGCCGAGACTGGTTAGAAACCTGCCCCACGAATCTTATTCCCACCTGCTTTTCCGAGTCCGGCTACAGGAAACTCACAATGGCTTTACGAAAACTCGACCGGCGTACGTTTCTACGGTCGTCCGGAGTTGCTCTCGGGCTTCCACTTCTGCAAAGCATGACGCCATCGGCGCTGCGAGCTGCGGACGACGAAGGAGAAGCTCGGCGAATGGTCGCGATCTGTGCCCCACTGGGAATTCATACTCCACACCTTTTTCCCGAGAAGGCCGGGCGGGACTATGACGTCACTCCTTACCTGGAACCGCTGCAGCCGGTCCGTGAGAAATTCAGCGTCATTTCCGGGCTGATGCACCCGATGGTCGACGGCGGCCACTCAGCGGAAAAGAGCTTCCTGACAGGAGCGGCTCATCCAGGGCAGCCGAGTTTTCGCAATACGATTTCTGTCGACCAGTTCGCCGCCGAGCGAATCGGTCACCGGACTCGATTCCCGTTTCTGTCACTCTCGGGCGGCAACGGCGGGATGTCCTACACCCGGTCAGGTGTTCTGATTCCTGCTGAAAGTCGACCGTCACAGGTTTTTCAGCAGCTGTTTCTGGAAGGCTCCAAATCTGAAAAAGCCGCTCAGTTGCGGCGAGTCAAAGACGGTCAGAGCATCCTCGATCTGGTCGCCAGCCAGACTCGGGAAATTCAGAAAAAGACCGCCCGCGAAGATCAGCAGACGCTGGATCAATACTTCACGAGTGTGCGGGAACTCGAACAGCGACTCGTTCTTGCAGAAGACTGGGCGAAGCGACCAAAGCCTGTCGTCAATCAGAAAACACCGACAGACATCGACGACCGAGCGAACTTCAGTGGTCGCATGAAGCTGCTGCTTGACCTGATCACGCTGGCGCTTCAGACAGACTCCACAAGACTGATCACGCTGAAAGGTCCTGGCGGCAACGAAGTCGTCAACCTGAAAGGCGTTGACGATGGCTGGCATAACCTGAGCCATCATGGGCGATCGCCGGAAAAGATCGAGCAGCTGGCCATCATCGAAAAAGAAGAGATGCGACTGTTCGGTGAATTCCTGCAGAACCTGGCGGCGATCAAAGAAGGCGAGCATTCCGTGCTGGATCAGACAGCCATCCTGCTGGGGTCAAACCTCGGCAACGCCTCGAGCCATAACAACACCAACCTGCCGATCGTCGTGGCTGGCGGTCGTTTCCAGCACGGACAACACCTGGCTTTCGGTGAAGAAAAGTCGCCGCCGATGTCCAACCTGCTGGTCTCGTTCCTGCAACACCTTCAGCTGGAAGTGGACGAGTTCTCCAGCGGCAAGGGCACACTGACCGGCCTCAGTGCTTAGACCATTTTCATGGTTTCTGTGCAGGAACTGGCCCCGGAATAGGCATTGTTTCCTTCTGTGGCCATCCAGCAGAACACGATCGAGATGAGTCCTGCGTAAAAAAGGAGCCCTCGCACACTGAATCGAGCAGTGCTGCGGCGGGCTCCGTGGGGCGTCCTGATTTCGGGGCATCCTGTTTTCAGAAAACTCGTTACGCGCTTTCGTATTCGGCGAGGAAGCCTCGGAATTCGCGGCAGTGTTCTTCTTCGTCGCCGAGAGCCTGGATGCAGAGATCCTGAGTCACGTAGTCGACTCCGTCACAGAGTTTGATCAGCTTGTTGTACTGAGCGACGGCGGCATCTTCAGCTTCGATCACGCCCTTGATGACAGCGACGACGTCCGTGTTCTTGGCCGGTGGTTGCAGGCTGGTTTGCACCGCTTTGAAATCGAACGTGCCGGGAACCGTTCCACCAATCGTCTTGATTCGTTTGGCGATTGTCTGAGCGTGAACAAGCTCGGCAGTCACGTCGGCGGCCAACGACTTCTTGATCTCTTCAGCGCGAACTCCATCCAGATTGACTGAGCTGGAGATGTAGTTCATCACTGTCTCCAGCTCCATCCAGTAAGCCACACTCAGCTCGCGGATGATTTCTTCTTTCACATTTGAATCTGACATCAGTCTTTCCTTCTTCTGAGCATTCTGCGGAACCGATCCGTCCGCGGTTACATGTCTCCGACCCTCCTGACGTTCAGAGTGACAGTCGGCACGTTTGATGATCAACACACTTCGTCTCAGAAATGAGTGAAGCGTGACGTCGCGAAGATTACGAGGTCATTAACTCATGACACCAGTCAGACGTCGACGGATCGTGACAATAATTTGAAACTCGAATCACATGAGACCAAATCTCAGCTTTCGATTGCATGGCGAGGCGCCGTTGCAATACTCATGGGCCTTCCCGGCGAGGCAGATTTGTTACCCGAGGAAATGCCAGACCTCATTCTGGATGATGCGTGCACAACGCACGGAAATCACTTTGTGAAGACGTCAACTCACCCCGATGGAGATCTCACTGTGCGAATTCCCGCCCGCTTCCACCGCCAGGTTTGCTCAGCGCTTTCAGGTTTTTTCGAGAGAGGCATCCTGATTACCCTGGTGATGGCGACAGGTTTGCCCTCGCTACCAGCCATCGCGCAGGACACGAACGTCTTTGAAGCCGGTCAGCTTCCGAACGACAGTCGGCTGCAACCGAGAAAAGATCTCAATGGGTACTTCCCCTTCGAAGTTCCGCAGGGAAAAGCGGCGTGGGAAGCTCGAGCGACTGAACTTCGCCGTCAAACGTTAATTGCAACCGGTCTGTGGCCGATGCCGGGAAAAACACCGCTCAACGCAGTTGTTCATGGCAAATTCGGACGCCCCGGTTTCACCGTCGAGAAGGTCTATTTCGAATCAGTGCCTGACCACTTCGTCACCGGGCTGCTGTTTCGGCCGGACGACGGAATGGAGAACGTAAAACGACCAGCCGTACTTTGCCCGCACGGTCACGGAGGAAGGTTGCAGGACTATGGCGAGAAGACGATTCGCCAGTTGATCGTCGACGGGGCTGAACGTTTTGAAAGTTCCGGTCGTTTCCCGAAGCTCGCCCGCTGCGCCCAGCTCGCGAGAATGGGGTGCGTCGTCTTTATCTTTGACATGCTCGGCTACGCGGACAGTCAGCAGATTTCTTATGAGCTGGCTCATCGCTTCGCGAAGCAGCGACCCGAATTCGAAGGCAAAGAAAACTGGGGACTGTTCAGCACTCAGGCCGAAATGCGACTGCAAAGTATCATGGGTATTCAAACATGGAACTCGATCCGCTGTCTGGATTTTCTGGAAACGCTGCCGGATGTTGATGCGTCGCGAATGGCGGTCACGGGTGGAAGCGGTGGCGGCACTCAGACCATCCTGCTTTGCGCGATCGACCCTCGTCCTGTCGCTGCGTTTCCAAACGGAATGGTCTCGACCTCGATGCAGGGCGGTTGCACCTGCGAGAACTGTTCGCAGTTGAGAGTCGGCTCAGGCAACGTTGAGCTGGCCGCGCTGTTTGCTCCCAGGCCACAGGCCATGACCGCGGCCAACGACTGGACGAAGGAAATGATGACCAAAGGCTATCCGCAGTTGCAGCAGCTTTATGGAATGCTCGGAGCGAAAGACAACGTTTACTGCCGTCCGCTGCTCCATTTTCCTCACAACTACAACTACGTGTCGCGAGCCACGATGTATTCGTGGTTTAACAAACATCTCAAGTTGAAGCTGAAAGAACCGATCGTCGAAGAAGACTTTGAATTCCTGACCGCTGAGGAGAACAAAGTCTGGAACGACGAGCATCCTCAACCGGAAGGCGGCGACGACTATGAACGATCGTTGCTGAAATATCTCGCGCAAAAGTCAGACGAGCAGATCACGGCTTTGACTCCGCACGACGGAGACTCTTTGCAGAAATATCGGGACGTTGTCGGACAGGCATTCCAGACGATCATTGGTCGCAGCCTCCCCGATTACGACGACCTCAAGCGGACTAAGGTCGACAAGCGGAAGCGAAATGGATTTCTCTATTTTGAAGACATTGTTCGCCTCGATTCAAAAGGCGAAGAACTGCCCGTCATTTCATTGTTTCCGACCGGAGCAAAATGGAATGGCGACGTCGTGATCTGGATCGATGGCCAAGGCAAGCAAGGCCTGTTTACTGAAACGGGGGATGTCCGCAATGAAGTGGTCCGACTGCTGGATGCCGGTGCTTCGATCGTTTCGGCAGACCTGTTTGGTCAGGGCGAGTTTCTCGGCAGTGGTGAGCCGCTGACTCAACAGGCTGTCGTCAGCAATCCTCGCGAAGCCGCGGCCTACACCTACTGCTACAACGACACGCTCTTCGTGCAGCGAGTCCACGACGTGCTCACATTGATTTCGTGGGTCGGCAACGACGAGCACGAACCCAAACGGCTCAACCTGATCGGAACAAACGGCGCAGGCCCAATCGTCGCGGCTGCCCGAATAGTTGCTGGTGACACCATCGACAAACTGGCTGTCGACACGCAGGGGTTCCGCTTCGAGGAACTGACAGACTACAGACATCCTGATTTTCTGATTGGTGCCGTCAAGTACGGAGACCTGCCCGCACTGCTCGCGCTTTCGGCTCCGCACCCGTTGTGGATCGGCGGCGAAGCCGGGAAAACACCGAAAGTCGTGGGGGCTGCCTACACGGCGTCTGGCGCAAAAGATGCCGTTCAGTCATCCGGCCAACAGAACGCGGTCGATTCGGCAGTTGCCTGGCTGCTTGCGAAGTAGTCAACAGGGATGAACGTAACCAAAACGGGTGGAACCTCAATCCGGATGTGGCAGAGCCACAACCAGAGTAGCAGGCAGACGGTGCACGGAGTGTGCCTGCTACTTTCAAGAGATGCGACGAGCTTGTTCCTGCCTGCGGTCACGACTCACGATAAATCGAGTTTTCGGAAGCTATTCTCGGCACGTTTCTGAACATGGCAGCTGCTCAAAAATCAGACGGTCTTCGAACGTTCGGATGCTGGCTCGAAGGAACATTGAGGTCTCGCGGCTGGGCCGTCCTCTGTCTTCTGAGTGCTCATCCCAGAAAAAAGGCCGTCATCGTTTTGCGATGACGGCCTTTGGGAAGAGCGGAGAGAGGGGGATTTGAACCCCCGGTACCTTGCGGCACACAGCATTTCCAGTGCTGCACAATCGGCCACTCTGTCATCTCTCCGGAGCTCGATGGCTTGCTCTCGTGGCCGAGCCGGCAGTCATGCTGCCAAAGCAAACCCGTTCAAGTGTGAAGCCGCTTTCGGTCTCTGGAATAAAGACCGGTACGACGATAGTTCACGTATCTAAAATGTTCTTCGGCTGAAAAACTGGTGCCGCTGAAACGAAGTTACTCTGCGAAATTATTCCGCAGCGGCAGCTTCTTTTCGTTGCAGACACTCAGCTTCGCGAGCGGCGACAGCATCGACGGCGCACAGCCTGGTCCGGATCTGGCGGCAGTTTGCGTCCAGATTTCGCCAGATCGGGTCGCGTTTTCGGTCGCTGGCGGCAACTTTTTTCTCGTCGAGAACGCTGACGTACTTCGCGAGCTTTTCTCGGGCGATAGTGAGCTGTCGGTCGAGTGAATCCTGTGTCTGTCCCATGATCGCAAAACCTTGTTCGTCAGCGGGCCAATTCAGGCCCTTTCAACTTCTTCTGAATTTGTACATGTCAGCCTTTGAGCGGCTGAAGAATCGGGCATTGTGGCAATCTGTGCCGAGTTGATCAATGGGTCGCGTCGGAAATCATCCACTTCGAGAAACAGGGCCGCTGGCGAGTGCCTGTTTGCCGATAAAATGTGTTGCGAAGTGTCTGAGTGTGCTGTTTTCTCTTGAGTGACGTTTCTGAGCGGAGCGGGGTTGCGGAGTCGCCAGAATCGTCGACATTACGGCACAGGACGAATTCGGTCGATTGTCATCAGTCGGAGCCCCGAAAACATGGGTCAAAATAGAATCTGCTCCCTGACGCACGTGTGGCAAATCTCCAGGGTTATCAGCTTTGTCGTCGCCTTTGCCTGCGTTGTCGCAACGCAGGCATCCAACACCGTCCAGGCTCAGGGAAATGTCCTGACTGAGCAGGCCGTTCTGAAGTCGATCATCAGCGGGCAGAAGGCTCTGATTGCCCAGCAGGGGCCCAAAGGTGCGTGGGATTCGGCAGACCACGTCGTGGGCACGACGGCCCTGGCGACTCTGGCGCTGCTCAACTGCGGCATGAGTCCTGACGACGAGCCAGTCCGGAAAGGTCTGGAGTACCTTCGCTCGATCGGCGAGCCGGACGGAACGTACGAGGTATCGCTGCTTCTGATGGTTTATGCAGCTGCAAAAGACGCTGACGATAAGAGATTCCGGATGCCTGGTCTGGTCAGACGGCTAGAGTCTTCCCAGAAAACGTTCGGCGAAATGAAAGGCTGCTGGAGCTACTCCACAAACAGGAACGCTGTAATCGATACCGGTGGCGATCATAGTAACGGTCAGTTCGCCGTCCTTGGTTTGTATGAAGCCGCTATGGCAGGTGTTCCTGTTGACCGCGAAGTCTGGGAGAGTGCGAGGGAACACTGGGAACGCGCTCAAAACGGCGACGGCGGCTGGGGGTATTCAACCAGAGGAGGCGACAGCACCGGCAGCATGACCGTGGCGGGAATTGCCGTGCAGGTAATGACTTCGGCGATGCTGCGAGACGACGACAAACTCGATGCCGACGGAAATCCGTCCTGTTGTGCGAAGCCGACGGTCGACGAGTCGCTCGAAAGAGGTCTCCGCTGGATGGCCAATCACTTTTCGGTTGCGCGGAATCCCGGCGCCGGAGCCTGGAAATACTACTACCTCTACGGACTGGAACGAGCGGGGCGTCTGAGTGGGCGGCGGTTCTTCGGCGAAAATGACTGGTACCGCTCGGGGGCTCGCCAGTTGATCGGAATGCAGAACCTGCGAAATGGAGGACAATGGGATCCGGCTGGCAACGCCACGGATGCCAACACCGCAACCTGCTTCGCACTGCTGTTTCTTTCCAAAGGGCTGGCCCCGGTCCTGATCAATAAGCTGAAGTACGGCCCGGATGTTGCCGCCAGAGACGGCATCGACGACTGGAATCGACAGCCGGATGATATCCGCAATCTGACGTCACGGCTGACCGGTGCTGAGGGCTGGCCAAAGCTCATGACCTGGCAGGTTGTGGACATTAACGAAGCATCGGAAGACGGCACGGTCGGCGACATCAATCAGGCTCCGGTTCTCTACCTGTCCGGCTCGGACCGTCCCAAGTTCGACGACAACCAGATCGAAATGCTGCGTGAGTACGTGAACCTCGGCGGTTTCATCCTCGCGGTCAACAACTGCGGCACGGTTACGTTTAAGGAAGGTTTCGAAACGCTGATTGAGAAGATGTACCCGAATGGCGAAACCAGCCTGCAACGACTGACCGCAGAGCACCCGGTTTTTCGGACGGAATACCTGCTTGATGCCGACAGCTCGGAATTATGGGGTGCCGAGTTCGGCTGCCGCACCGCGATCATGTACGTGCCTGACGATCTAGCCTGCTTGTGGAACCGCTGGTCGAAACTTGAACCGCCAAACCGTCCCGCTCAGTTTTCTGGCCGCATCGAACGAGCGATGAGGGTGGGCACAAATATCATTACCTACGCCACGGGGCGGGAGCCGGTCAACAAGCTGAAACGCCAGGAACTCGCCAACCGCAACGGTGACGAGTCACGAGTCAGTCGCGGGCTGGTGCAGATCGCTCAGGTTCGACACACCGGCGGCTGGGATACGGCTCCTACGGCGGCGCGAAACATTCTCACCGCCGTTAACAGAACCGTCGGACTGACTGCTTCGACCGAACCCGCGACGGTTCTTCTGTCCGACAAAAACCTGTTTGATTACTCAATGCTGGTGATGCACGGGCGGCACGGATTCACCACAACCGCCGAAGAACGTGAGCGTTTAAGAGAGTACCTTCTGCGAGGTCGACTGCTGATGGCTGATGCCTGCTGCGGAGCGAAGGCGTTTGACGGTTCGTTCCGAGACTTCATGCAGGATCTTTTCCCGGGCCAGAAGCTCGAACGGATTCCGGTCGAGCACGAGCTTTTTACCAGCGACGAGTTTCATAATCTGCGGAAAGTTGATCGCCGAGTCGCTATTCAAGCGGAAAACGCCACGCTGGAAGGTGGCGCCGTCAGCGGTCCGCCGTTTCTGGAAGGGATCAAAATCGACGGACGTTACGTCGTTATTTACAGCAAGCACGACATCAGTTGCGCCCTCGAACGCCAGGCGTCCATCGCCTGCGCCGGCTACGTCACCGACGACGCCGTCCGCATTTCGGTGAATATTTTCCTGTACTCAATGCTGCGAAAAGGCGGCATCGCCGCAGCCCGGTAGGTGGCAGGGGACAGGCGTGACAGCAGGTCGACAGAAATGCGGCATTGTCCCGTTGTTCCGGATCAGCGACCGGTGACGGCAGCCGGTGGAGTTGTCTATCGACGCACGCGCCGCTAGCGTGTCTGAATCGAAGATTTGCGCGAGTTGAGGCTCAGCTTCCTCGCGTATTCAATTTACAACGAAACGTACGTTTCAAGCACAAACGAGAACAGATATGTCTGATACTGTCGCCGATGTTGTTGTAATTGGAGCCGGTCCCGGTGGGTATCCTGCTGCTTTTGCCGCTGCCGATCACGGCCTGAATGTGACGCTGGTCAACGCCGAGCCATCGCCTGGCGGTGTGTGCCTTCAGCGAGGCTGCATTCCTTCCAAGGCTCTGCTGCATGTCGCGAAGTTGATCAATGAGGCGAAGGACGCCGAAGAGTGTGGCCTGACGTTCGGCAAGCCGAAAATCGATCTCGATAAACTGCGAGGCTTCAAAGATTCCGTGATCGGTGGGCTAACGGGGGGCATCGGACAGCTTTGTAAAGCTCGTGGCGTGAATCTCGTCGAAGCGTACGCCACGTTCGTCGATTCCAACACGCTGGAACTCGCCAAGCCGGACGGTTCGAAAGAAACGCTCCGCTTCAAACACGCGATCGTCGCAACGGGGTCTTCACCGGCGATGCCGTCGTTCTTTGATCTCGGTGACGACCGGGTCATGGACTCAACGGGCGCGCTTGCTCTGGCCGACGTTCCTAAAAAACTGCTGGTGGTCGGTGGCGGTTATATCGGCCTGGAAATGGGTTCGGTTTACGCGGCGCTCGGTTCCGAAGTGACGGTTGTCGAGATGCTGTCTGGACTTCTGCCGGGGGCCGACCGTGACCTGGTGCGGCCACTTCAGAAGCGACTGGAGCGACAGTTCAAAGCCATTCATCTCAACACCAAAGTTGCGAGCCTGACCGCGAAGAAATCGGGCATTGTCGCCGCGCTGGAAGGCGAAGGGGTCGAGTCACCACAGACGTTTGATCGAGTTCTGATTTCGATTGGTCGCCGTCCAAACAGCCACGGCTTCGGTCTCGAAAACACAAAGGTCACGGTCGACGAAAAAGGCTTTATCACCGTCGATAAAAAACAGCGAACATCCGACCCCAGCATTCTGGCGATTGGAGACGTCGCCGGAGAGCCGATGCTCGCTCACAAGGCAACTCGAGAAGCGAAAGTCGCTGTGGAAGCTCTGATCGGCGAACCGGCTGAATTCGATAATGTCGCCATTCCGGCTGTCGTCTTCACCGATCCGGAACTCGCCTGGTGCGGGGTTACGGAAAACGAGGCCAAAGCCAGCGGAGCCGACGTCAAAGTGGTCCGTTTCCCATGGGCCGCTTCCGGCAGAGCACAATCACTGGCTCGGACAGAGGGCATCACAAAACTCATCGTCGACTCTGCAACCGAGCGAGTTCTGGGGGTGGGCATCGTCGGTCCGGGAGCGGGCGAGATGATTGCTGAAGGCGTCATCGCCGTCGAAATGGGCGTCGTCGCCCGAGACCTGGCGGATTCCATCCACGCTCACCCGACTTTGTCAGAAACAATCATGGAAGCCGCCGAAAGCATCTTCGGCCAGGCCACTCACAGCTACAGACCGAAGAAGTAGTGAGAGATTTAAGCCACAGAGATAAAAGTGTGTTGTGAAGAGAAGAACCGTAGGCTGGGGCATGACTCAGCAATCACGCCTGGAGTTGGGGCTCGTCCCTGCCTGTAATTGCTCGTGATTTTTTTCTCTGAGATCCCTGCGCTCTCTTTGGCTGAATCCTCTGCCTGTTTGATCGCCACTCCTGAACGAGCTTCAGCCATCAAGGAAATTGAAATGAATTTTCGCCACGCATGCGCTCTTGCTTTTTGTGCCGTCCTTGCTGTCAGCTCACTTGCTCAAGCGGAGAACTGGCCGAACTGGCGAGGGCCAAAGAACGACGGAATGAGCAGCGAAATCGGCCTGGCGACCTCTTGGGATGCTGAAAAGAACGTTACCTGGAAACTCAAGCTGCCCGGTTCCGGCGGTGCGACTCCAGTGGTGTGGGACGATCGTATTTTTCTGACGGCGGTCGTCGGCGACGAGCTGACTTTGATCTGCGTCGGGACAGACGGAAAGACTCGGTGGAGCAAAGTCGTCAGCACGGGAAACAAAGACGTCCGCGGCGACGAAGGCAACTCGGCAGCGAATTCTCCGTCGACCGATGGTAAGCACGTCTGGGCAATGTTTGCTAATGGCGCTCTGGCGTGTTTCACGGTCGATGGTCAGGAAGTCTGGTCGCTCGACCTGACAGAAAGATACGGCGAATTCAAAATTGCCTTCGGGCTCACATCGACTCCGGTCCTTGACGATGGTCGCCTTTACCTGCAACTGATTCATGGCGAGCAGAACGACGTACCAAGCGAAGGCCTGGTTGTCTGCCTGGATGCTGCTACCGGAAAACAGATCTGGATGCAGAAGCGACGCACTGACGGCACTCATGAGAACAAATCGTCGTACGCGTCGCCGATGATGTACGATCACGGTGGGCTGAAGTATTTCGTCACGCACGGTGCTGATTACACGATCGCGCACGATATTGAAACTGGTAAGGAGCTGTGGCGTTGCGGAAATCTGAACGTCAAAGCGAACTACGACAAGACGCTTCGTTTTGTCGCGTCGCCACTTTGTGCTGACGGAATGGTCGTCATTCCTACCGCCAAACGAGGTCCGGTTCGAGTCATTCGCCCCAACGGGAAAGGCGACATTACTTTCAACAAAGACGCCCACCTCTGGAGCCACGCAAAGACTCCTGACGTTCCGTCACCGCTCATTCACGACGGACTGGTTTATCTCTGCATGGCAGACGGAAACCTGTTTTGCCTGGATCAGAAAACGGGTAAGGAATACTACTTCGAGCGGACTCACCGCCAGCGGCACCGAGCCTCGCCGGTTTACGCTGACGGGCACCTCTATCTGACCGCTCGTGACGGCATCGTTTCTGTCGTCAAGACTGGGAAGAAGTTCGAGCTGGTTGCTCAGAACGAGCTGGGAGAAGCCATCGCCGCTTCGCCAGCGATCTCGAACGGAACAATCTATCTCCGAACGTTCGACTCACTTTGGGCCATCCGAAAGTAGGAGCCATTCGGAAGTAGTGCCGCTACCAGCGTTCGACCGGTCCGTTCGGGACTTTAATCAGAGCGGTGGCGACAGTTGATTCCCGCTCACCGTGTCGAGCAAGGATCTCGTCGGCGATCTTTTCGAACTCGTCGTACGATTCGAAGCGGCGCAGGCGGTCTTCGAGATCTTCGGGGATGCCGAGTCGCGCGCCGTACCAGCCGGCAAATTTTCGGAACAGTCTGCAACTGTACTCTTCATGCTGCTCGGTCATCAGTCGGAAATGACGACGCAGGAAGTGAACCTGCTCGTCAGGAGTTGGTTCGAAGTTCCAGTCTTCGCCCAGCGCCGCCAGTTCCAGCCGACGAAAGATCCAGGGGTCGAGCATCGCTCCGCGACCGATCGCGATCGCATCGCAACCGGTCGCTGCCTGCATGGCCAACGCGTCGTCGACACTTCGGACGTCGCCGTTTCCGACGATGGGGATTTTGTCGACGGCCTCGACGACTTTGCGGACTCCATCAAGATCGACGGAGCCACCAAAGCCTTGTGCTCTCGTGCGACCGTGAATGGTGATCGCCGCAACGCCGAGCTGTTCAAAGGCGGCGGCAAGTTCCGGCGCGGTCAGGTTGTGGCGATCCCAGCCGAGTCGCATCTTGACGGTGACCGGGATTTTCACCGCGTTGACAACTCGTGATACCAGTTCGCAGGCCGAGTCGTACTCGCAGGCAATTCTCGCTCCGCCGCCCTGGCCATTCACTTTAGCCATTGGACAACCCATGTTGATGTCGACGCCTTCGTAACCGCGGTCTTCCAGCCAGGCGGCGGCTGTTGCGAGCACGTCAGGTTTGCTGCCGAAAATCTGAATCGAGAGTGGTCGGTCGACGTCGCTTGTTTGGATCAGCTCAAGCGACTTGCGGTTTTGAGACAACAACGCTGTCGCGTGTACCAGATCCGTCGTCGCCAGGCCCATCCCGCCCAACTCGCGAATCGCCGTCCGAAACGCGAGATGCGTGTAACCGGCCAGTGGCGCAAGAAAGAACCGCGACGGGAGAATTCGATCGCCGATTCTCAATTCCCGGGCTCCTCGGTCGTCTGTATTTTCTGCTGCCGATTGGTCGTTCATCGTGGAGTGCAGATTGAAGTTTGAGCCGAGTTTACGAGCTGTGCTTAAATCGAATCCTGGCGTCAGCCGGTGCCGCCAGTTGGCTGGAGTCAGCCGCCGACGAGCATACGCTTGACCGACGACCGACAAAACCACCAGTCAGCGTTCAACTGACAGCGATCAGTCGATGTGGTGAAAGTCGAAACCGAGATCGAAGCAGCGTGCCGAGTGTGTCAACGCGCCGATGCTGATTCGCTCGACGCCGGTTTCTGCGATGGCTCGAATCGTTTGCAGCGTGATGCCGCCGCTGGCTTCCAGCAGAACCTGAGGAGCGATTTCGTTTCTTAGCCGCACGGCCTCATGCAGTTGGTCAAGGGGCATATTGTCGAGCAGGACGATGTCAGGTCGTCCTTCGAGCACGTCTCGGAGTTGCTCGATTGTGTCGACTTCAAACTCAACCGACACGCCCGTCGGCGATTCTGCACGAGCCTGCCGGACTGCGTCGGCGAGTCTTGAATTTCCAACCTGCCGGGACCACGACGCAATATGGTTATCCTTGACGAGGACTCCGTCGAACAGCCCCATCCGGTGATTTGTGCCGCCACCCGCTCTCACTGCGTACTTCGCCAGGCTTCGCCAGCCGGGCAACGTCTTCCGTGTGTCGAGAATTGTTGCGGCCGTCCCATTTGCCGCTTCGACGAACTCGTGCGTGAGACTGGCGATGCCGCTCAAGTGCCCGACAAAGTTCAGAGTCGTGCGTTCGCCGATCAGGATTCCCGTCAGTGGACCACCGACCCGTGCGACGACTTGGCCGGGCTCGACTGAAGTTCCGTCAGGAACCTCCGGAACCCAGCCAACGAGCGGGTCAACTTTCGCGAAGACGAGTTCACCGATCGGCAACCCGGCAACGATTCCAGCCTCACGAGCCACCACCAGAACTTCAGCGCGGTCTCTCTCGCCGATCAACGCGTTGCACGTCAGATCGCCCACGCCTGCGAGGTCTTCCGCAAGTGCCAGGTCGATCAGCCGCTCGGCAGCCGTGCGATCCATAGGGGTGAATTCGGGTCTGGGATTCGGCACAGCCGGTTGCCTCAGAGTCTGATTCGCGAACTGGTCAATCTGGTCTGGCTGTCAACCGATCAGAACTGGGTTGTGTCGAAGGATTCCGGTCCGGTCGGCGGCGGTGGGGGATTCTGGGAGTCTTTCAGCTTTTTCTCGTACTGCCCCCATGAATGCTTCAGAGATTCGAGAAGTCTCGGCACGTTCGGGGCCGACAGAAAGACTCGGGCTGAAACGACTGATTTCGGGAAGAAGGTCGTAATGAAGTCAAACGAAAATTCCGTCGGCGTGTGACCGATCATCACGGCGTTGGCGTACGTGCCGCTCATTTCGGTCTTGCCCCATTTGAGCTGATCGTACAATTCCTGAGCGTTGACCTGCGGCTGCGGCTGGTCGGGTTTCGGCTGAGCGGCGTCGGGCAGTTTTGGCTCGCCAAATCGCTTTTTGTAGTTCTCAATGTTGTCGGATAACGCCTGGATCATTCTGGGAATGACTGGCGGCGGAATGACGACTCGAGCTGCGACCTGGTGAGGTCGGGTCATGCGAAGCAGAAAATCGACGACAAACTCATGTGACCCGTTCAGAACGACTGCTCCGGTGCTGAATACCCCTCGGGCGACATTTTCAGGGACCAGAGCGCCAACCTGACTGTGCTGGATCTCCTGGCTCTGGACGTCCGGGTTGCTCTGTCCGTCGTCGTTGCCGTCATTTTTCGGAGCATCGTCCGAATCTTCCGGTGGATCAAAATTGAAATCGTTGCTCATGAGTCGGTGCGCCAGCCTGTGCGTAAAATTGCAGAGTCAATTGACTTGTGAGTCGCCTGGTCAAAATGCCGTCAGCGACGGCTCCGAAGTTTGTACGGTGCGAGCAAGCTCCGTCAACTCTGTTCGAGCGAAGTTTGCACGGCGGCTAACCACGAAGAAAAAATCGTCATAAATTGAGGCAGAAACTGATGATGTGTCGTCATCTCAATGCGAGGCCGTATCCTGTTAAGTTGTTCCTGGCGTTTCGATTGAATCTTCAGGACTGCTCGCTAAAGTGTGCGGCTTGAATCAGAGGCAAAAGGAATACTCGTACAGTAAGGCAGTCGGAAAAGAATGTCGATTACAGCTGAAAAAAAGACAGAACTGATCGGTGAGTTCAAAAAGTCGGACAATGACACAGGTTCGCCTGAGGTCCAGATCGCGGTGCTCAGTCACCGAATTGCGAATCTGACTGAACATCTTCGGAGCAACATGAAGGATCATTCCAGTCGCCGAGGACTGTTGACCCTGGTTGCTCGTCGTCGAAGTCTTCTTAACTACGTAAAGAAGAACAGCGAAGACACCTACAAGAGTCTTGTTGAGCAGCTCGGACTCCGAAAGTAACGAATAAAGGCGACGCGATTGCGTCGCCTTTTTCTTTTGATTGCTCGTCAGGTTGCTTGTCGGCAGTCGATCTTGCGCAGGTTCAGCCGCTCCTGGGATTCATTGCTGGAGTGGCCTGTTCCAATGAGTTGAGTTCTGCTTGTCGTGGAACTCTGAAACGGCTGGTCACGGACTTCATCTTCGCGGTTGGAGTGTTCTCAGGAGTTGCAGGACTCTAGCAAGTCTTGTCGCCTTGAATTTGCAGCCGTTGTGTGTTTGTCAGTTTTCGTGTTGGTAAGAGGCTCGGTCGTCATCGCTCTGGTCATGAGCGTTCACCGTTCCCGTCTCAGTTTTCGGCGTTCGCTGTTCTGCATTTCTGAAGACAGAACCGCTTCCCGGAGTCACTCCTCAGCCAGCTTTCTGCTGAGAAGAAAACGGCCTGAGACTGTTTTGAGTGTCCGCTTTCAAGCCTTGCTTCTGGCTGAAGCTTCGTTCGCCGTTTGCATTCTGGACCCATTGGGGTTGCGCCGGCGAGATTTGTGAAGGAAAGAAAATAATGCCTAAAGTTACAGTCGAACGAGAAATCGGTGGTCGTACATTGAGCCTGACCACGGGCGAAATTGCCAAACAGGCCAGTGGATGCGTCATCGTTCAATATGGTGAAACAACAGTTCTGGTCGCGGTGCAGACCGGTGCTCCGCGAGCAGGAATCGACTTCTTCCCGTTGATGGTCGATTATCGGGAACGATTTGCTGCCGCCGGTAAATTTCCGGGCGGATTTCTGAAACGCGAAGGGCGACCGACGACACGTGAAATTCTGACGGCTCGATTGACCGACCGTCCGATTCGACCGCTCTTCCCGAAAGGCTACAACGACGAAGTCCAGATCATGGGCAACGTTCTGGCCTACGACGGCGAGAACGATCCGGATGTTCTGTCGATTAACGGAGCAAGCGCTGGCCTGATGATCTCGCCATGCCCGTTCCTCGGCCCGATTGGTGCTGTTCGGGTTGCGCTCGTTGACGAAGATCTGGTGCTCTTCCCGACCGCTGCTGAGCTGGCCGAAAGCAAGCTCGATCTGATCGTTGCTGGCAGCAAAGAATCGGTCCTGATGATCGAAGGCTTCGGGGATCAGTTGCCGGAAGACGTCATGGCCGACGCCATCATGTTCGGTCACGAAGCGATTGCCGAACTCTGCGACCTGCAACTTGAACTGGCTCAGAAATGTGGAGTCGAACCACCAGTCGTCGAAGCTCCGGAAGTCAACCCGTTTGACGCCATTCTGATGGAGCGGGCTTACGCTCGTCTGAAGGAAAGCAAAGTCGGAAAGTCCAAGGCTGACCGTCACGCAATCTCCGATGAACTCAAAGCTGAGCTTCAGGCTGAATTCTTCCCGGGCGAGGCTGAAGAGACCGAAGACGGCAAGACACTCGCGCAGTTCAACAAAGCCTTCTACAACGCCGGCAAGCAGGCTGTTCGCGATCTGCTGCTGGAAGGCGTACGACTTGACGGTCGAGCACCTGGCGACCTGCGGGCAGTTTCCGGAGACGTCGGGATCATCCCGCGAGTTCACGGTTCTGCCATCTTTACCCGTGGCGAAACTCAGTCGCTGGCGACGATTACCCTCGGTACCGCTCGCGACACTCAGCGAGTCGACGGTCCGGTAGAAGAGTACGAAAAGCGATTCATGCTCGACTACAACTTCCCTTCGTACTCGGTTGGCGAATGCCGTCCGATCAGAGGACCTGGGCGTCGTGAAATCGGCCATGGAATGCTCGCCGAACGGTCGGTGGCGTGGGTTCTGCCCAAAGCTGAGAAATTCCCGTACGTCATCCGCGCGATTTCGGACATCACCGAGTCAAACGGTTCCAGCTCGATGGCGTCGGTTTGCTCGACAACACTGGCTTTGATGGATGCCGGCGTGCCAATCAATCAGCCTGTGGCCGGGATTTCGATCGGTCTGATCAAAGAGGGAGACAAGTTCAATCTCCTGACCGACATTCTGGGTGACGAAGACCACTACGGCGACATGGACTTCAAAATCGCCGGAACGGGTAAAGGCATCACTGGAATTCAGCTTGACCTCAAGATTGACGGGATCAGCGAAGAAATCATTCGAGCAACTCTCGAACAGGCGAAAGATGCTCGTCGCGAACTGCTTCGAATTATGCTCAAAGCGATCTCTCGTCCTCGCCAGGAAATCTCGGAGTTTGCTCCACGACTCCTGCAGACCAAGATCGATCCGGAAAAAATCGGCCTGCTGATTGGTCCCGGCGGAAAGACGATTCGAGCACTTCAGGAAGAAACCGGTACGCAGATCGACATCCAGGAAACTGGCGTCGTGACGATCGCTTCGCGAGAAGCTGCTGGTGCTGAAGACTGCCTGGCTCGCATTGAAGCCATGACCGAAGACGTCAAAGTCGGACGTATTTACAACGGTAAGGTCAGCTCGATCAAAGACTTTGGAGCATTCATCGAGATCGCTCCAGGGAAAGACGGCCTTTGTCACATCAGTGAACTGTCTGATGGCTTCGTGAAGAGCGTTTCCGACATCTGCAAAGTGGGCGACACCTTCGAAGTCAAAGTCATCGCCGTCGATGATCAAAACCGAGTCAAGCTGTCTCGCAAGGCTGTTCTCGCTGAACAGAACGCTGCCGCTGATGGCGACGATTCAGATGACGAAGGCGACTCAGACGATGAATAACAAACCATTCGGCTGGGTGAGCGTTGCTGCTTGCCTGTCTGACGTTTGAATGAAATCGAAAAGGGCGAGCAGAAATGCTCGCCCTTTTTTCATGGAGATGCTCAGATTCGGAAACCGCAGATGCTGGTAGAATTTTTGGGATGAATCTGCGTTTATCGGTGACGATCTTCGACCGATTAGCTGACTGCAATCTCAAAAGTCGTCTCGTTCGTCAGCGTCGTCCATGGAGTCGACGTTGGATTCGGAACGGGGAGTGCGGCGGAAGACAGCGACGACGTCGTCGATTTCGACGACGAATAGAACGTTGTCTGATTCCAGGTCAACCGGAATTGCGTTCTTCGGGTGGAAGAGCACCTTGTCGTACTTGCGAACCGGGAAGTCTTCATCATTGGCAATTTGAGCGCTGATTTCGACGACGCGGCCAGTGATGGTTGGGATCTCGGCCTGATCCGGGAGGACAATGCCGCCTTTCGTCGTCTGGCGGGCTTCGTCTTTCCGAATCAGAATCCGGCTTCCCAGCGGTTCAACAAATTCCTGAATGCTCATGGTGTTTCTAAGGTCGCAAGAGTTGAATCAGTTTGCAGAACGGGCGGCCCGTTTGAATTGGCACCTGCCGAACATCGTAGTCCACATCGCCAGTATTGGCTAATGCTGAGCCATGCCGGTGGACTTGTAAATCTTTTCGAACCAGTTTGCGATCGTTGAACGGCGGGATTGGTCATGATTTCGGTGATGACTTTGCGGTCGATCGAGCCACCATTCCGGCGAGATAGGCGGCCTTGAATCCGGCGTCGATATTCACAACGGCGACGTTCGAGGCACAACTGTTGAGCATGGAGAGGAGTGCGGATACGCCGCCAAAGTTCGCGCCGTAGCCGACGCTGGTGGGAACTGCAAAAACCGGAGTGCTGACATGTCCGGCCACGACGGACGGCAGTGCGCCTTCCATACCGGCGACGACGACGACGGCATCCGCCAGGCGAAGTTGTTCGACTCGGTTCAGCAATCGTTGTGGGCCGGCGACGCCAACATCGACGACCAGATCAACGTCGCAATTCATCCAGCGGATTGTCTCGGCGGCCTCTTCCGCAACGGGGAGGTCGCTGGTTCCGGCGCTGACCACCGCGACAAGGCCCCGACTTTCAGAACTTTCTGGAGAGATTCTCAGCGTCCGGGCAGTCTTGTTAAAGACCACGTTTGGAAATCGCTCCTGCACGGCAGCGGTCTGATCGTGATCAACCAGAGTTGCCAGGCAGGCTTGCCCCGCCGCGGTCAATGCTTCGAAAACTCCAACAATCGCCTCCGGGGTCTTGCCTGGCCCATAGACGACTTCCGGAAATCCGCATCGTTCCTGGCGGCCCAGATCGACGCAGGCTTCTGGCGTGCTCGCGATCCGGTCCAGCGATGCTCGGCTTTGTTCTAAGTCAGCTTCAAAGACGCAAGCCTGTGCCTCAATCAGTAGCTGATCGACGGCAGCGGGCAGCGAGGTCGAACCAGCCATCAACTGATTCAGTATTTCCTCGAGCTGTTTTCTTTCCACGGTTGGGTTTCCTGAATCTGAATTCGGCAACGGCCTGGCAGTGGCCCTTCAATGACTTCGATCGTGTTTTCCTGATAAACCCGAAGAGTCCGACATCGTCGTCACGAGAATGCTGTCTGACTTTCCGGAATAACCGTCACAGGCAGCCCAGTCCTTCTCAATTCACAAACCCGCAGACGTTTTGTTGCCGGACAATGAGGCAGAATACGAAATACTGAATTAAGGGCTGGTTGTTCCAATCACAACGGTTCGTGCAGAAACGATCTCTGCAACGGCGTCGAATGGAGCGATTGTAGCGATGTTTTCAGTGTATTGTGGCTTCTGATCCGGTACTGGCAAATCTCCTGGCGAACCGGTCTGAAGCTACAAACCCGATTCTGACCTTGACACTGACTTAATCATTCTAAAGTCATCGCCCGGTAAGGGCCGAAAGTAAGGTCAGATGGTCGGTGTCTGATCAGTCTCGTCCTGCAACTTGGAGGGAGCAGGACGGCACTGCCAGACAAAAGGCCATCTCGGGATTGGCAGCAGGGAGAGCTGCTCGGCAGAACATTGATGCAATGGCGATTGGCATCCGTTTTCTGTCGCCCGTCGTCAATGACGAGCGGTTTGTCAAAAGAGATAGCTCACTGGAGACATCTTTCGCGACACGTCGGTCGGAAGCGATGCCCGGAAAGCGAGTCGGCAAAGACTTCACAACAGGAAGTCTGGGTCGAGACTTTTCGGGGCGACCCTGGAAAATGAGTTTCCTCGAAGAAGAGAAGCGGAGAAACGAAAGTCCTCAGTTTTGTGTTGCCGACGTAAGGCAGGTGAGGAATCGGTGGGAGATACCGATAAATCACCCGGTAACTGGAGACAAACCCCGACCCAACACCACGGTGGCTCTCAGGAAGGACCCAGCGGCTTAAGAGAGCCAGCCATCGTAGGGGGGTGCAGAAATTCGCGTGAGACCGAATTCCTGCATAGCAAAGTGAAACTGGAGCCCGCGATGAAGACGATCTTCACTACTGGACAGGTAGCTAAGATCTGCAAAGTTGCACCACGAACGGTCAGCAAATGGTTTGATTCGGGACGCCTTCGTGGCTACCGAATTCCTGGTTCCCAGGACCGTCGGATCCCGCGAGAGCATTTGATCCGATTCCTGAAAGAACACGGAATGCCACTTGGTGAACTTGAAGACGAAGCAATGGGTAAAATCCTGCTCGTCGGTGCAGAACCTGTGATCAAGTCTAGCCTGAATGAGATGATCACGCCTGAAGACTTCAAAATCGAATACGCCCAGAGCGGATTCGAGGCTGGAATTCAGGCCGAATCGTTGCACCCTGATTGCGTCGTCGTTGACTTCGCTATGGGACGTAACGATGCGTTGCTGATCGCTCAGAACCTTCGACGTAACCCCGAGTATTCCGAAACTGTACTGATCGGACTGCTCAGCGACGAAGACAACGCAGCCGGTTTCGACCGGACGATCTTTAATGAGACCTTCCGCAAACCGTTCGACTCAGCTCTGCTCGCAGAACGAATTCGAACGCTTGTCGGTCGTAAGAAGCAATTCGCCTGATCGAACCCAGGTCGGGAGTCATTCGCCAGGGGAAGCTCATGACCGACGTGGCAAGGACGTCACACTGGACTTAGGTCCTGACGTATCAGTGCGGATATCAGAGTAATCAGTGAAGCCCGGTCAGACACCTGTCTGATCGGGCTTTCTTTGTGCGCCCGGTCCATCTTTAGAGTGGCTGAGATGTAATCCGTAGGGGATATCAAACGCAGCTCGGTGCACCATGTTTCTGCCGGCATTCTCAGTGCGATGCCGACGCTCAACCTTTCGTAATCTGCAAAGTTGCGTCGATCGAACTCCGCGTTTGTGAATCGTTGCTCTTGATCGATCGAGAATAGAAGTCAGACTGAATGTTTGAAGCGACCGTCTGAAATCCAGCGAGCGTCCTGTTCGAACGAGAGGACTTCCGTGCTTTCAATCCTCAACAAAGGAACGCGGCTTTGCGACGGTATTTCTCGTCGTGAACTCATGCGGGTTGGTTCGCTGACGCTGGGCGGCCTGTCGCTTCCGCAGTTGCTTGCGGCAAAGCAAATTGCACAGCCGGCTTCCGTTTCGGACAAGGCTTTCGGTCGAGCGAAGAACGTGATCTTCCTCTATCTGGCTGGAGGACCTCCTCAGCATGAGACGTTCGATCCAAAACCGAACGCTCCTGATGGCATCCGCGGCCCGTTCAAACCGATCAGCACGAACGTCCCCGGAATTCAGTTTTGCGAACTGTTGCCGCGAACGGCGGCGATGAGTGACAAACTCGCAGTCTGCCGATCGATGGCCACGGACGACAACGTGCACTCATCGAGCGGTGCGTGGGTTCTGACCGGTTACAAGTACCGCGGCCCGAATCCTCGAACGATTCAGCCAACTGACTGGCCTTACCTTGGCTCTGTTGTGAAGCAGCTGAAGCCGAGCGAGCAACTCCCGGCTCTGACGTCAGTCTGGCTGCCAGACGTCATGCGGCTGAACGAAAACGTCACGCCTTCCGGCCAGACCGCAGGCTTTCTGGGACCGCAGTGGAATCCAGAAGTCTTTGTAGGGGATCCTGCCGAACCGACGTACGAAATTGAAAGCCTCCGCGAAACAGACATCACGCCAGTTCAACTCGAACGTCGGCAGTCTCTGCTGTCTCAACTCGAAGACCGTTTTCGACACCTTGATGGCTCATTCAAAACGTACGGAGCATTCCAGCAGCAGGCATTCGATCTTCTGACGTCGGGCAAGGCACGCCAGGCGTTTGATATTGCAAAAGAGCCAGACCACGTCCGCGATCGATACGGTCGAAATCGCTGGGGGCAGAGTGTGCTTCTTGCTCGGCGACTGGTTGAAGCTGGCGTTCGGCTCGTCCATGTTCAATGGCCGCGCGAGCCTGGCGACAACGCGTCTGACAATCCCTTATGGGACACACACGCTCAGAACGCGGACCGCGTTGAAGACGTCCTGTGCCCAATGTTCGACGTTGGCTTTTCGGCGTTAATCGAGGATCTCGATCAACGCGGCCTGCTCGATGAAACTCTTGTTGTGACGATTGGCGAGTTTGGTCGCACTCCAAAGATCAACGCGAAAGGCGGACGTGATCACTGGGGCTCGGTCTTCAGCTTCGTGATGGCCGGGGCGGGAATCAGCGGCGGGCAGGTTTACGGATCGAGCGACAGGAACGGTGGCTTTCCAGCCAGCGACCGCGTTCAACCGGGCGATCTGACGGCGACGATGTTCCACCTGCTGGGAGTCCCGCATCAGGGACATTTCATCGATGCTCAAGATCGTCCGCATCGGCTGACTGCGGGTGAGCCACTCTGGAAGTTACTGGGAAGTGAACCGGCGACCGCCGAACGAGTGGCATCGGCAGGTGATATCGCCCGTGTCCCTCCGTTCGACCCAACCCGGTACCTCGTTCATACCGACTTCGCTGAGAAAGAGCCGCTGAAGCCAATCACGGCCCCGTCTCGCCCCAAGGGCTGGCGAGCGAATCCACTGAATTCAGCCGGAGAGAACAACTTCGGCTCGGCTGTGTTGCGAGATCTCAGCCATCAAACGGCGGCTATCGGGTTCAATCTTGCTGATGGCTCACCACTTGAAATCGCTCAGAACTCGAAAGCGTACATCGCTCAGGAAGTTCGCAGTCCGTATCCCGGCTCGTACGTCTTCCGGGTTCGACTTCGAGTGGGGACTTCATCGCCGGAATTCTTTGCGAACGTCTTCCGTCAGCACTTCACTTGCCGACTCGTATTTTTCCAGTTCAACGCTCAGACGAAATTCGTCAACGAGTCGCACGAACTGGCGTCAACGACGGTCGACCTGAAACTGCACGAAAGCGGCTCCAACGAGTGGCAGACCGCAGAGCTGTCAAAGACTTTCGTGAATCCAAATCCCGGCTCGAACTTTTCATTCGGGGCGGGTATGGGAGTCTCGATTCAGCTTATCAAATCAAGCAGCGGCACGCTCAGTATTGCCGCCGACGATCGTGCATTCGTCAGGGTTGCCGACGTCGAGCTGGACTTTCTCGGCAAGGAAGTCGACGACAACGTCAAAGTTTGAAAATGACAAAGTCTGGGTTGTCATTGCTGAACGAGTTGCCGCAGGTGTCAGGCGTCGGTTGGTCGCGATGAAGTTACGCTGTCCGGCCAGTACGCTTTCAGAATTCGTTTTCAGTGTTCTGCAGAATGGTTACTCCAGAAACGATGGCTACTCCGGGGGGCCAGTTCCTGCTCAGAAGCCATAAAACAGTCTAATGGTTAATCACAAACTCGTTGGAATTGAGCAGCGACCAGAAGACGTCCTGCAGACCGACAACGGGGTCGCTGTAGTTGCCCCTGGCGTAGACATCGTTGAAGGCGTCAAGTTCTGCAGGAGTTGGTTTTCGAGACAGCGCGACCAGGAACAATGTTTCGATTTTTGCCGGCGTATTCCTGTTTCTTGACCGTGCCGCGCGTGTCGCCGCCAAACGGGCCTGAGTCACCGTTTTCGGCGCGGACGTCGCATTATCATCTGGTCGCCCCGTGGCCGATAAGACAACACTGCGCAGAAAGCTGCCGTTTCCTCCGCCCAGAGCGTTGTTCATCAACTGGCCGTTCATCAGCAGCAAGGCCTGCGGGATCGTTCCGTTGAAAGAAGTGCTCTCGTCGTTTTCGTCGGTCCCGAAAGTTTGAACGAATTGACGCAGCCAGGTGGCTCGCTGAGCTTCCGCCTCGTCGGATGTTCGATTCGCCTGATCAGCCGCCGTCGCTATCAGAAGTGAATCATAAAGCTGTTCGGCACGGAACTGTTTAAGGTACATGTGGCTGAAAATCGGTATCTCACCGGCGGCCGGATTGTCATCGATATTGGCCTCATTGAATCTGCTGGTGAGGTTGTAAGCTTCGCTGGCGGCAATCCATCGGATCAGCCGTTTGTTGTCGTATCCGGCTTCGCGAAACTGCCCCGCAAGATATTCCAGCAACTTCGGATGCGATGCCTGATTATGCGGGCCCATGTCGTCGACCGGTTTTGTGAATCCGTAACCAAACAGCTGCCCCCAGATACGATTCACCTGCGTCTCTGCGAGAAAGGGCTTGCTTGGGTCAGTGATGAATTCTGCGAGTTCGACGCGAGGCTTCGTTTGTGCCCGTTGCCGGCCACGATTGCGGAGTTCCAGAAGGTCAACGGTCACGTCCAGTTCGTCGACTTTTACGCCGTCACCATCAAAGAACTGCCGACGTGCCGACTGCATCGTGCCGTTGCGTTTTTCAAAGTCGACCATGATTGCAGCTGGGCTGTCTGTCAGCGTCACTGCTCCACGGTTCGGATTGCCCTGTCTCCGAGTTCCTCGGAAGAAGGCATTCATTCCCCAGAATTGAGCCTGCTGCCAATCGTTGAACGGGTGATTGTGGCACTGCGTACATTGCAGTTGCCGACCGAGAAACAGTCGTGCCGTGATCGACGTTGCTGGAACGGCCATCTCGTTCAAGTGGCTGGAGAGGAAAACGACGGCCCCGTTTTCCTCGCTGCTTCCTTCCGCGGTTAGCAGCTCTTTCACAAACTGGTCGTATGGGATGTTTGTATAAATCGCATTTCGCAACCAGCGGTCGAGCGCCGCTCGTCCACCGCCTCGATTATTCGTTCGACCGACAAGCAGATTGCCCCAGATGCTGGCTGAGTTGCGGATGTAATCTTCGTGGTCGAGCAACTGATCGACGAACCTCGCCCGCTTGTCGTCGGCTTCCGAATCAAGAAACGCCGTCAGCTCTGAGTAAGTCGGGATTCGGCCGACGATGTCCAGCGCCGCTCGCCGAGCAAACTCGGCATCATCGGCTTTCTCAGACGGAGTGACTTCGTTGTCTTCCCATCCCTGCCGGATGTGCTCATTGATCTTTGCCACGATGTCCGAGTCAGAATCTGCGTGAAGACTTGAAGTCTGCAGGCCGACCGCGAACGTGGCGAGTAAATAAAGTGCGATGGATGGTCTCGTTGATAAGTTCTTCATTTCTCGCGCTGCCTTTAATGCAACCAGGCGATTGTTCTGTTGTCACATAAGTGTTGACGCAATACCGCGACGACGCAAAGGAATGCTCGAAAACTCCATTCGAGTTTTTTCTCCACCAATCACTTGAGAGTCGGTCATGATTCCAGCCTCAGCAGGTGGTGACGCAGCAGGTTGAGGGCTCCTTTGGCGGCTCGTGGTCGAGCGATGGCCGGGTCGACCAGAATTTTGTGTTCGTGTACCTCGTTGACGTTTTCTCCGGCCAGGGCGATGAACGATGTGGCCGGCTCGCCCGGAGCGGATGGTTCTGTGAATGGTGAAATTGATAGCGCGAAATCGCTTTCGAATCGTCGTCGAGCGTTCTGTGCCATCTCAAGAGTTTCTTCGGCGGAGACAAGACTCATCGACCCTCCCGCGACGTCGTCGGGACCAGTCCCTCCGTCATTGCCGAGAGAAATGACAACGCTGGGCGACGCATTCAGAACGACTCCGCCCAGGAAGCACGAATCGGCTCCCGGTGTCGTTGACAGCATTTGAGCCAGCAATCCGCGAGTACCCGCTTCAACGGTCGTGACCGCCTGCCCTCGTTTCAGAAGCATACCGACAACGGCAGATTCCAGAGTATGGTCGTCTTCGCCGAAAATGAGCTTTCCAAGTTTCTCATTAATCAGCGTTTTGGTTTCGGCAATCAGACTGTCGCATTCGGCGATGCTTGATCCGTGAGCGGCGATTCTCAGACTGATCGTGGCCGACGACGCGGTGATGCCGACTTCCGGGTTGCGGTTTCTGGCGGTCAGATCCCCGAGCATCGCTTCGATGTTCGATTCCCCCTCCCCGAAACAATGCACGCTGCTGCGGCGGATGACCCGCTGTCCGCCGGGGAGCCGCGGAAGCACCTGCTCGCGGTACATGATTTTCATTTCGCTTGGGACGCCTGGCATCGCGGCCAGAAAGCTGGGCGAACGACCTTCACGCGGGACTTCCACCCAGATGCCCGGAGCCGTACCGACCGGGTTGTGCAGTACCTCGCTGCCGGCTGGAAACATCGCCTGAATTTTATTCCGTTCAGCCATGACTCGACCGCGTTTTTCGAACAGGTTCTGAATGAACTTCAGCGATGGTTCGTCGAGGATCAGTTCGGTGCCGGTCAGTTCGGCGATCAATTCCCGCGTCAGATCATCGAGAGTCGGTCCCAATCCGCCGGTGACCAGCACGATGTCAGAACGGTTTACTGCCGTCTGGAAAACTTCGAGCATCGCCTGCCGGTCGTCGGCCATCGTCGCGTGAAAGTGGACGGGGATGCCGATTTCAGAAAGCTCGGCGCTGAGCCACTGACTGTTAGTGTCGAGCTTCGCTCCGCTGGTGAGCTCGCTGCCGATCGAAATAATCTCTGCCTTCATGGCGTCTGGGTTCCTGTGACTTTCCGGTTGCGGATTGAATTAGGGGCTGGCCTGAATGGGTGCTGGTTCGAGCGAGGAAACATCGTTCAAAAGAGGCTTTGTTGCGTCCATCAGAATTCCGAACAACCCGGAGAAAAAGAAGGCGACGGCGCAAACCACGAACATCATGTTCCAGTCATTCAGAGTGGGATTTTCGCCGAGGAAGTAATCGTAGATCAACGGCGAGACGGCAGCTCCAAGATTGCCCCACATGTTTCCCCAGCCAAGCACCGATCCGACCTGGCGACCGCCAATGTCCTGTGTGAACGCCCAGACGGACGGTGTTCCGAAGTCGGTCGCAAACGCCACAACCGAGAACAGTCCCACAAAAACCCAGGGAGTGTTGAGGGCCGAATCAGCCGGAAGCTGCGTCGTAATGCCGACACAACACAGGTAGGCCGTCAGCGCGACGACGCGGGAACCTGCAATGGGAAGTCGTCTTCCCCATTTAATGCCGACCTTCGAAGCCAGCAGGTCGGTCACCTTGCCGCCCGACATCATCCCCAGCATTCCGATCAGAACAGGAGTCATCGCCATTGTGCCGCGTTCAAGAATCGGCACGTTGTGAACATCGAGCAGATACCGCGACAGCCAGGTGACCAGAAAGACCCATCCAACATTCGTTCCCCATTGCGAGAAACAGCTGCACCACATATTGAAGCTCAAGACGAGCGCTTTGATCGGAGCTGGCTCCAGCTTCTGACCGTCGTGCTTTGCGAGGCCTTCACGGCCTTCCAGAATCAACGCGTGCTCAGCCTGGTTGCTCCACGGGTGCGCTTCCGGTCGGTTGTAGAAAAAGAACCAGAAGAAACCGGCGACCAGAATTCCGGCAGAACCGTAAACAAAGAGAATCGGTCGCCAGCCTTGTCCGTAGAACTTCTTGATCTCCTTTCCGAATACCCCTTCCAGAACGAAGCGGTTGAATCTTCGCATCGTCCGTTCGTCAATTGTTGAATCACCGGCGGTCAGTCGTTTGAGAGTTGTGAGTGACTCTTTAGGAAGGTTGAGCGATTTCATCGTCTGCGAGTCATAAAGGTCAGGCAGATTAATCAGCCTCGCAAAGTACATGGTCAGAACATTCGGGTCCGCAGTCGGTGAATTTCTGATGAACTGTTCGAGTTCGGAGAGGTCTCGAGCCTCCACCAGCCCGTCGGGAAGCGACTCCTCAACTGACAACAGCCTTAGCGTTACCTCTGTCTTCAGCCAGGTGTCGTCAAGTTTTTCAGTGATCTCCGCTCTGGGCTGTTTGATTCGCAGTGCCTCAAGCATTGGGTCATACCAGTTGACCGTTGCGGCTTCAGACAAGGTTTTCAGTTCATCGTGCAACTCGCTGAGGCGGAACAAATGACCGGCAGGTGTGAGCGATATTCGCTCTTCGTTGGAGAGGCGGGTTATCAGGGTGGCTTCCAGAGAAGTCTTGTTCGTTTTCTTCGATTTGGCCGTCGTATCGGGCGTCAGTCGTGAAGCAATCTGATCGGGAAGCAACAGGTCGCTCTGCGCGATCTCTACCGGCGCGTCGCCTGGAACAAACTGGATGATCAGAAAAGCGGTCAGTAGCGGAGCAATTGCTCCGCCGACCCTGCCGCCGGTAGCCACAACCGCGCTCGCGGTACCGCGAGCAACCGTCGGCATCCAGCGTCCAACAATCGATGCTGCCGTCGGATAGGCTCCGGCTTGGCCCAGTCCCAGACCGAGCCGCGAGACCACCAGCATCGTGAAGGTTGTGGCGCCGCCGATCAGTCCTGTGAAAAACGACCAGGTCAGGATGTAAACAACCAGCATGATCCGCGCGCCGTAGCGATCACTCAGCCAGCCTGACGGCACTTGAGCCAGCGCGTACGACCAGAAGAACGCGCTGAGGAACCATTTCACCTGGCCTTGACTCATCCCCAGATCCTGGCGGATGTAGTCCACGGCAAACGAGACGCAGAATCGGTCGAGGTACAGAAGAAACGACATCAGCGTCGCCGCCGCCACGATCAGGTAGCGGACTCTGGTCGCCCGTTGTGTCGTGGATTCTTCAGACATTTCAAATCTTTCCACTCGTAGCCAGGCTGACATTCAACGCAGAGGAGCCGAGATTCGCTGAGTGAAACAGGGAGACATTCAGGTACCTTTCCGCTCTCTGCGACAAACCTCAGGCTCCTCTGCCACTTAAGACTTTCATCCGGTCAGAAATCAGTTGCCGCCAACCATCGGAAACAGAATCGCGCCGGCAATCGTGACGATCAGCCCGACAACGCCCATCAGAGTTGTCATGGGCGTGATGTATTTCAGACCTTCGCCTTCGGTCATACCGCTCATTCGAGTAATTACCCAGAAGCCGGAATCGTTCATCCAGGCGACGGGTTTCGAGCCGCAGCCAATTGCCAGAGCCAGGTAAACCGGATGAAACGGCAGCGATCCCGCCTGAGCCAGCCCGCTCAGGATCCCGACTGCCGTCATCATGGCCACGGTCGCCGAACCCTGAGCCGTTCGGATTGTCGCCGTGATCAACCAGGCCATTGTGATGAGCATGGCTGGCGACGTGACGGAAAGATCCTGGATCAGTGTCGCGACGCCGGTTGCCTGCAGCGTCTTGCCGAACGCGCCACCCGCCGACGTGATCAGGATGATGACTCCGCCGCTGGCCAGTGCCGAGCCGACCGAATCGGCGAGCTGTTTTCGGGAAAGGTGGCGTGACCGAACGAGCGTCAGCATCGCGATGACCGCCGAAATAATCAGAGCGATGTTTTTGTCGCCAAGTGTTGCAGCGACGTTGCCGACTGAAGCCGACATCTCAACTTCCATCGCATTCAGAACGCTGTAACCGGCGATCAGAATGACCGGAAGAATGATCGGGATGATTGACAACCAGAATGGTGGCAACTCGGACTCGTCGCGATTGGTCAGCTCCTCCAGCTCCTTCAGCGAAAAATCGGAAGTCTCACGCAGCGGCAGCGTCCATCGCTTGTTAGCAAACATTGACGCATAGAGGTATCCGAAGCCCGCCGTGAAGAATCCCACTACACAGCCGGCAAGGATCATCGTGCCAATGTCGACACCGAGTTCTTCGGCCACAACCAGTGGTCCCGGAGTTGGCGGAACGAGCGAGTGTGCCATCGTTGCCCCGGCGACAATCGTCAGCACGAACAGCAGATAGTTGCGACCGGTCCGCAACTGCATCGCCTTGCCAAGCGGAATCATCAGGTAAAAAACCGTGTCGAAGAAAACGGGCACACCCAGCAGAAAACCGCTTAACACAAATGACAGCGGCGCAAATTTTTCACCAAACTTTGCCAGAGCCGAGCGAACGATCCGATCCGCCGCTCCGCTATCGAGCAGACATTTCCCAATGATCGATGCCATCGCGATCAGTATCCCGATGCTGCCAGCGGTTGATCCGAAGCCGGACGCAACGCGGGATGCGACTGTCTGCTTTGCCCCTTTCACCGCCGACGCGTAGAGGTGAGGTTCGATGATGAAATCACCAACCTGCGGACGACTGTCTGCCGGACGGTCAACGGCGACCATGACCAGTGCCGTTGACGGAGGGGCCGCTCCGGTATTCGATTTCAACCCGTTCGTCGGATCGATTCGTGGAACGATAACTTCGTATGTTTCGCCCGACCGCCGAATCAGCATGTAGTCACGATCGGTGGGGAATCTGTCCTGATCCGAAATTCCGACAAGTACATTGGTTGCGGGAGTAAGACTGCCGTCGGGATCGGCTCGTTCGTACTCGATGTTTTCCGTGTAAGTGATCTTCGTTGTGCTCTTGCTGATTTCATAATTCTGCGTGGCCGACTGCGGAGTCATGATCGCGACGGCCAAAGCGCTAAGCGTCAGCGCCAGGAAGGCATGCAGCCGCAATGCAAGGATGCCGCCAATGACGATCAGCATTCCGACACACAGCGTCATGATCGTCCACGTCGTGGAAGCGTCCATCGGTGAAATTCCTGGAGGGTCAGGCTGTGCCTGACGAAGTCGTGTAATTCAACTCGCGAAGTGTCAGTCGACTACGGACGTAAATTGATGATCATTCAAGACTTCGAACCACGGATGGGCTCAGATTAGTGCAGATCTCAAGGATGCGTTCAGGAAACATCCTCGTTGTTTCCCGCCATCATGAATTTGGATATTGAGAATCGATAACGATCGCTCCATAGAACATCCTTGTAGATCCTTTTCCCCCAGGTGATCCGTGGTTAAGCCTCAACCGCGAGGCCGACCAGTCACCGGGTACGCCGTATCCTGGAACCCCTTGCCACTGTGTTCGCCGATCGGCACCAGGTCATCAATGAAGTCTTCGTCTGCCGAGGTGATCTCGACGTCCAGACATTTCATGTTGTCTTCGAACTGGGCCTGGGTTTTCGGTCCGAGAATGATCGACGTCAGAATCGGATTCGCCAGGCACCAGGCGAGAGCAAAGTGGGTCGGCTCGCAGCCTTTGGTGTTTCGAGCGTAGTCAGCAATTTTCTGTGACATCTCGATGCTGGCGTCGCGAAGTTCTGCCTGCTGCATGCGAGGATCGTTCCGCGAAGCGCGGCTGCCTTCCGGATAGCCTTCGCCCGGTTTGTACTTTCCAGTCAGGATGCCTCGGGCCAGCGGCGAGTAACTGACGACGCCGAGTCCCTTCTCCTGGCACATTGGCAGCACTTCGACTTCGATGTCGCGATTCATAATGTTGTAAAGCGGCTGGAGCACCGAGAACGCGTGCAGGTTGAGTTTGTCGCTGGTCCACAACGCTTCGCAGATCCGCCAGGCTCGGAAGTTCGAGCAGCCGATGTAGTGGACCTTGCCCGAACGAACCATGTCGTCGAGTGCCCGCATCGATTCTTCGATCGGCGTCGAGTAGTCCGGCGCGTGGTAGTAATAGATGTCGACGTAGTCGGTGTTCAGCCGCCGCAGACTCTCGTTCAAAGCATGCATCAGATGCTTGCGACTGGCGCCCTGATCGTTCGGGCCGTCCCCCATTTTCTGCACACCCTTGGTGGCCAGCACGACATCGTTGCGGCGGTCGGCAATGGCCTTGCCGGTGACAACTTCCGAGTCGCCGCCGGCGTACATGTCGGCGGTATCGATAAAGTTAATGCCCAGTTCGTTCGCCTGGTGAATGATTCGAATCGAGTCTGCTTCGCTGGTCTGCCCGCCGAACATCATGGTTCCGAGACAGATGGGTGAGACTTTGACGCCAGCTTTTCCGAGATTCCGGTAGTCCATCACGAGTCCTGCTGCAGAGGATTCAGGAAATATACGAGGTCACATCGACGAAGCCTGATTATTGAGGCTGGCGGGCAAGATGTCACGTCGGGCAGCGGATTCGTTGATCGGCAATTTTTGAGCAGGTCAGGCTCTGCATGGTGAAGCGCGGCGATTCTGGTCAGTAATCCTAAACTCTGTCAGACGGAACCTGACCTGCTGATCTCAGCGCACAAAAAAAGCGTGGCGAATGACCGAAGTCATCCGCCACGCTAAGACCGACGGTAACAAGTGCGGGCCAACGCCTGCTACCGCTGAATTGACTTAAAGCATTCGTTGTGCCAATCGTATAGAAATCTTCAAAAAGGGGACGGTACTCACTGTCCAGCGGCTATCTATTAGGGATTGCGCCGTCGAGGTACGTTGCGGTAAGTCGCAGTTCGATGACTGCAGCAGTTTGCACTGACGCGTTTTGCGTCACTTGTCGGCAGAATCATCCAGGCAGTTTGCTGCATCGGTGCCTGTCGAATGTTTTACAGAATTATGGTTTTGCTGTTTTTCGACATGGTGCCTGTTCTTGGCCGATCAGTCGCAAAACGTCTGTACTGGAGTATTTGCAGAATCCGTTTTCAGCGTTCTGCAGTAATGCCATAAAGGAAACGATGGCTGTTCCGAGCGCCAGCTCCTGCACAGAAACCATGAAAATGGCCTAATCGGGTGCCGAGAGTGGATCGCCATGATCCGTCATCCATTGGTGCAGCGTCGTGGCCAGTGCTGCTTTGGTTTTTGCATGAACTGGATTGTCCGACAGGTCGTGCAACTCGTCCGGGTCGTCGGAAAGATGAAACAACTGTTGTTTGTCGGCCGCAGGGTACTCGATGTATTTCCAGTTTTCGTCTCGGACCATTCGTTGAAAATTTCGGAAGTAGCCGACGACGAATGGGTGAATCTGCTTCTTTTGGCCCCGAATGGCTGGCAGCAGGCTGCGACCGTCAATTCGGTTTCCCGGACCGTCGACGCCAGCGAGGTCACATAATGTTGGGAAGAGATCCCGTAAGTAGCACTGCGTTGCCAGTCGCTGGCCCTTCGCAATTCCTGGCCCGACAATGACGAGCGGCACGCCAATCGTGTGTTCGTACATGCTTTGTTTTCCTCGCAGGCCGTGGCTGCCGACTCCGAGCCCGTGGTCGCTGGAGAAAACGATAATTGTGTTCTCAAGTTTGCCGCTGTCGCTCAGCATTTTCAGAACGCGACCGATCTGCGCATCCATGTGCGAAATCACGGCGTAGTACGCGGCGAGTTCCGCGCGAGTCTCTTCAGGAGTCCTTGGCCAGGCAAAGAGCTTCTCGTCGCGACCGTCGAAGTTGCCGTGGTCAAACGGGTGCCTCGCTGCAAAGTTTTTCGGAAGAGGCATCTTTGCGGCGTCGTACATGTCGGCGTATTCCGGATGAATCATCAGCGGGTCGTGAGGGGCCGTAAAGTTGAGATGAATGAAGAATGGTTTGTCAGTCGACCGTTCAATTAATTCGATGGCCGCGTCTGCAAATTTCTCGCTGATGTCCGAAGTCAGGCCGACGCCGCGCTCCGGATACATCGTTCCGTCGTCGGATTGAAAGATCCATCCGCGATACCCGGTGACCGGTCGACCGGCCCAGTCAACCTGCGGCTCATACCACTTGCCCCCACCGCCTCGGTACAGGCCGTTTGTTTGTGAGTAACCTCGATTTACCGGCGCTCCGTCGTTGTGCCACTTGCCGACGTACGACGTTTGGTAACCAGCATCGCCAAACCAACGAGCCATCAACGGTAACTCGGGATTGATCGGTTTTCCAAAGTCAATCACTCCGCTGCGAAAGCTGGAGCATCCTGAAAGGATCTCGGCACGACTTGGAGTACAGATTGGATTTCCGCACGTTGCTCTCGTTAATGACGTGCCACTTCGAACCAGACGATCAAGATTCGGAGTATTGATGACATCATTGCCTAATGCGGCAATTGTGTCCGGTCGCTGGTCATCGCTGATGATCAGCAGGATGTTCGGGCCGTCTGTCGCCATCGCAAACCTGCAATTCAGAAAAACAATGCCCACGAGGAACCGCAGGGTGCGCGACGCGGAACGCAGATAATTGAAACGTCTCATTGGAAATCCTTAACAGCAGCCTGTCGGTTGGCTGAACGTTTACCGGTGAGCGAGGGGCGGAATCTGCTCCGACGTCCCATTTGTTCGTGAAGATTTCTAACGACAACGGAGCGGAAGTCGCAATGTGGCACACTCGCAATTTGGTATCGACAGAAATTCCATCCGTAGTGTGCCGGCTACTTTGGCGAATTCTTATCAGCCGCGGGGCTGACTGTGCTTGACTCGTACGAAGGTCTTCGTAGTCTTCTACGAAGACTTTCGTGGTTCAGACTGAAGCTGAGACGCGACAGAACATTCAGGCCACTTCAACGATCGAATTTCGACATGCCACCAGCACCGCAATTGCCACGACCAACCGACGCCGAACTCGAAATTCTGCGAGTCCTCTGGGATCTCGGACCGAGCACGGTTCGACAGGTTCACGACCTGCTCAGTCGGAAACGCGACGTTGGTTACACGACGATGCTCAAGCTGATGCAGATCATGACGGACAAGGGGCTGTTGCTGCGGGACGAGTCAGAGCGTTCTCACGTTTACCGGGCGAAGCAGAAAGAGGCAGTGACTCAGAAACAGCTCGTGAAGGATCTCGTGTCGAAAGCGTTTGGAGGCTCGACTGAGAAACTGGTCATGCAGGCTCTGTCGTCCAAAAAGGCAACCGCTCAGGAAATCGCTGAGATTCGAAAGCTGCTCGATGAGATGGAAGGTGGTGCCCAATGAGCGAATTTCCGCAGATACTGAATCATCCATTCGTCGATGCACTTGGCTGGTCGCTCGTCCATTTCCTGTGGCAGGGAATTCTACTGGCGATACTCGCAGCCACGATGCTGGCGTCCCTGAAAAACGCAGCCGCCTCCCGGCGATACATTGTTGCGTGTCTGGCACTTATTCTGATGGCGGCGGCGCCGACGGTCACCGCCTGGCACTCAATCAGTAACCACGCAGATCTGGCTCGTCCGCAAGTAGTCGCGGCTGAAATTGAAGCGGTTGATTTCAGCGAAGCCTTGAGCGGCAGTTTCGTCACGAACGGCCCATTGCCGGGAGTAATTTCCGATCGCGTTGAGGATACGGTTCGGGACGTGAATTCGGTAACGCTGACGGAGAAATCAGGCACCAGCCCAGAGTCCCCCGCACTCAGATGGTGGCTGACGATGTTCGTGGCCTGCTGGCTGATCGGTGTAACAGCTCTGTCCTTGCGACTGATCTTAACTCTAGCCTGCGTCTCCCGACTGCGAAGTCGAGAGATTCCACGGCCCACTGAATCTTTAACCGCGCGCGTCGAAGTCCTGGCACGCCGTCTTCGTGTATCTCGCCCCGTTCGGCTGGCTCAGTCGGCGCTTGTGGAAGTCCCGACCGTCATTGGCGTTCTGAAGCCGCTTATTCTGCTTCCCGCAACGGCGATGACGGGGCTTTCCGCTGAGCAACTCGACGCGATCCTGGCGCACGAGATTGCCCACATCTTTAACCGGATCCAAAACACGAAGTGCCTCGACGGCGAGGTGTCAACGAGCGACCAGCGGCAGCCAGACGCTGTTGGCGTTGCTGCTGGCGACGGTTTGTTCAATGAAGCGGACGCCTTCCAGGCCGTCGTAGACGTTCGGGTAAATCGTTGAACGAGGATCGCGATCTCCGCCGCCGGCTCGCCAGATCATGTCGTCATAGGCGGACGAGTACACATTGGCGAAGGCTTCGAAGAAGGCTTCCGGGTGCCCGGCGGGAATCCGGCACGCGGCGTTGCCGGAGTCGTTCATGTACGACTGGCCGGGGGCTCGATCGTAGATTCGCTGAGGCTGACCGGTCTGCCGAAGCGTCAGCGAATTCGGTTCTTCCTGCCGCCATGACAGCGACGCTTTGTCGCCGTCAATTTCGATCGAAAGATCGTTCAGCCGTCCGTGCGAAACCTGGCTGACCGTTACCATGATGAGCGCGTCGTTCGAGCAGCGCACCAGTGAATGTCCGTAATCATCGAGCTGCCGACCTGAAAACGTCGTCAGCTTGCCAAGCACTTCGACAGGCTGCAGATCGGTTATGTACCGGGCGAGGTTGTAGGCATGAGTGCCCACGTCGCCGATCGTCGCTCCTGGTCCGTTCTTGAGCGGATCGTCTTTCCAGTTTCCACGGGCCGCCGGTTTTTCAGGATCGACGGCCCACATCCAGCCCTGGACGTAGTTGGCTCGCACCGCTCGAATTTCGCCAAGTTCGCCGGAAGCGATCATTTCCTTCGCCTGACGGACCATCGGATAGCCGGTGTAGTTATGGGTCAGCGCGAAGACGGATCCGGTCTCTTCGACGAGTCGAACCAGCGTCTCAGCATCGGCAACTTTCGTCGTCATCGGCTTGTCACAGATGACGTTGAAGCCAGCCACCAGCGCCGCTTGAGCCATCGGGAAATGCAGAAAGTTCGGCGTGGCAATACTGACAAAATCGACGCGTTCGTCATCAGGCCGAGCGGCCTCGGTCACCAGCATCTCTTCCCACGATGCGTACGCTCGCGAAGGGTCAACGCCAAAGGCGAGAGCCGTTTCCCGCGAACGTTCCAGCGACGACGAAAAAGCTCCGGCAACCAGTTCGGCTCGACCGTCAAGCTGCGAGGCTGTTCGATGCACCTTGCCGATGAAACCCGCTCCGCCGCCCCCGATCAGAGCCATGCGAAGTTTTCGATTGAGTGGAGAGTTCAACATCGTCGTTTTGACCTTGCCATCTGAAATGCGGTGAATTGAGCCGTCCCGTTGCACTCTGAAACGCGAGCGGGAAGACTACATTCGTCGCTCTGCTGTGACCACTCGTTCGACCATACCGCCGGTTCCCCGACAGGAGATTCACCATGTCCAATCATCTGAGTCGTCGATCTTTTCTGCAAAGTGCTGCCGTGGCCGGTTTTGGTCTGCCGCTCATCAGGACGAACGCATTCGCCAGCGAAAATGACCAGCTTCACGTTGGCTGCGTCGGAGTCGGCGGCAAGGGCTGGTCCGACATGATGGAAACGGCGAAAAGCCCTCATGTCACGATCCAGGCGATTTGCGACATCGACGACAGCGCGAACCATCTGGGCCGAGCGGCTGAGCAGTTCCCCAAAGCGACGAAGTATTCCGACTGGCGGGTTCTACTCGACAAGGAAAAGCTCGATGCGCTGATCGTTTCGACGCCTGACCACATGCACGCTCCGGTCGCGCTGCGTGCCATCGAGCGAGGCCTGCATGTTTATTGTCAGAAGCCGCTGACTCACACTGTTCACGAGGCACGCGCCCTGACCGACGCGGCGAAAAAGGCTGGCGTGGTCACGCAGATGGGCAACCAGATTCAGGCGTACGCTGAGTATCGATCAGCCGTGCAGCTCGTTCATGACGGCGCGATCGGAAAAGTGAAAGAAGTCTTCTCGTGGCAGTCGGGCAAGCCGAGCTGGCGAAAAGTCAACGACCGACCAGAAGGCGGCGATCCGGTTCCCAAAAGCGTGAAGTGGGATAACTGGCTGGGAGTCGCTCCCGAACGTCCTTACAAAAAAGAGATCTATCACCCGTTTGACTGGCGAGACTGGCAGGACTTCAGCAACGGACAGCTCGGCGACTTCGGCTGCCACATTCTGGATCCGGTTTCGATGGCGATTGGCCTGACTGCTCCAACGTCAATTATCGCCGAGGCTCCGCCGATCAATTCAGAAACGTGGACTCACTCTGCACGAGTCAAGTACGTCTTCCCTGGCAACGAACGAACGGCAGGTGACACGATCAACGTTACCTGGATCGACGGCGCCGGTCACAAGCCGGTGCAGGAACTTGCCGGGATTGTCGACGAGCCAAAACTGCCCGGCGCGGGTTCTGTACTGATTGGCGAAAGCGGTTCGTTACTCATTCCTCACGTCGGTGCGCCAAAGCTGCTGCCCGAAGAAAAGTTCGCCGATTACGAAATGCCGAAACTCGAACGGCTCAGCCATTACGTTCTGTGGGCTGACGCCTGCCGCGGCGAAGGCACGACGAATTCGAACTTCGGTTACGCTGGCAACCTGACGGAAACGATCCTGCTCGGGACCATCGCGATTCGACTGTCGGGCACCGAACTGAAATGGGATGCCGCCGCTCAGAAACTGACTGGCCACGCTCAGGCTGCGAACCTTCTCTCAAAGCCGTACCGCAAAGGCTGGGAAGTCGAAGGCCTTTCATAAGACTTCTTAACCTGACGCGAAGCCGCGAAGCCGCAGAGACGCAAAGATTCGCAAAGTGCTCTTCGGCGGGACATTGCGTCTTCGCGTCAGAAGCTTTGAGGCAGTCTGGAAGTGCGTGGGGTGGGCGGTGCCAGCGAACCCGAGTTTCGCTGGTGGCTGGTACCCACGCTGTATTGTTGTGCCCGGAATTCAGCTTCATGAATTTTTCAAATCGGTTGTTCGGATTGTTCGCGGCCATTTGCCTCGCGACGAATACTGCAAACTCGGCTGAGGCGAGCGACAGCAAACCGGACGTTCTCTTCATTTCGGTCGACGATTTGAATGACTGGATTGGTTGCCTGGGTGGTCATCCTCAGGCAACGACTCCGAACTTCGACCGCCTGGCCGCCAGCGGTGTTCTGTTTACGAATGCTCATTGCCCGGCTCCGGCATGCAATCCCTGCCGGACGGCAATCATGACGGGCATCGCTCCCAACGTTTCCGGCATGTACGAAAACGGTCAGAAGATGCGGGAAGTCCTGCCCGACGCCGAGCTGTTGCCGAAATACTTTTCGCGGCACGGCTACTGGTCGAGCGGCTCGGGGAAAATTCTGCATTACTTTATTGACGCTCCTTCGTGGGACGACTACTTCCCGGCGAAGGAAACCGAGAACCCGTTTCCACGAACGCTGTATCCGGACAAGCGTCCTGTAAATCTTCCCCGCGGCGGTCCGTGGCAGTATGTCGAAACGGACTGGGGCGGCCTGGACGCGACCGACGAAGAATTCGGCGGCGACTGGCTGGTGTCAAAGTACGTCGGTGAGCAACTCAGTCGAAAACGTAACAAGCCCTTCTTCCTGGCCTGCGGTCTTTACCGGCCTCACGAGCCGTGGTTTGTTCCGCAGAAATATTTCGACCAGTTCCCGCTCGACGAAATTCAGCTGCCTCCGGGGTATCGTGAAGACGACCTCGATGACTTGCCGCCTGCAGGAAAGAAGCGAGGTCCCAACCGCTACTTCGCTCACATCCGTGAGCAAGGGCAGTGGAAGCAGGGCATCCAGGGATACCTTGCCTCGATTTCCTTTGCCGACGCGATGCTCGGTCGAGTCCTCGACGCGCTGGAGAACGGCCCCAACGCTGATAACACGATCGTTGTTTTGTGGAGCGATCATGGCTGGCATCTCGGCGAAAAGCAGCACTGGCAGAAATACACCGCCTGGCGAGCCTGCACTCGCGTGCCGCTGATTTTGCGGGTTCCCCAGGGCGTGCCCGGCCTGGCAAACGGCACTACCGCCGGTACAAGATGCTCGAAGCCGGTCAACCTGCTGAGTCTCTTCCCAACACTGACGGAACTCGCCGGTCTACCCGCGAAGTCAGATAACAACGGGCCGAGTCTCGTTCAATTGCTTAAAGATTCGAACGCCGACTGGAAACATACGTCCGTGACATTTCTCGGTGACGCAGGCTCTTACGGAATGAGCACCGAAAACTGGCGCTACATCCATTACGCCAACGACGACGAAGAGCTGTACGACAGCGCGGCTGACCGTTACGAATGGACGAACCTCGCCGCTCAACCGGAACACTTCGCAAAGCTGAACGAGATGCGGGCGATCGCTCCGAAGAAGTTTGCAGCTCGGGTTACTCCTCAGGATGAATCTCTCCCAGGCCTCGAATGGCGGATCATCAGAGACGAAACCGCTCCCCCTTCAAAACCGGACGGCAATCCGTTCGATGTGGTCTTCATCAATCGAAGCAATTCGACAGTCGTTCTGCACTGGATAGACCGTTCCGGCAAACCCAGATCGTACGGCGGCATCGAAGTCGGAAAACGTAAACGCCAGCAGACTCGCCCCGGAGCTGTCTGGCTGATCACGGACGAAGCGAACAAACCACTCGGCTATTTCACCGTCGGTGACCGAACCGCTCGGGCAGAGATCCCGGGACGCCTCAAGGATTAACGACACTCATGACGTACCGAAATCCGCTCGCGCTTCCATTTCTTATCGTCGGTCTGCTGTTGGCAAAGCCGGCTTTTGTGACAGCAGCCGAACCAAGAGCCTTGCAGCCGCAAGCCGACAAGCCAGAGATCGACGAGTCGGTCCTCACGGTCGACCGGATCTACGGTGGCGATGAATTCAAAGCCGAAAGTCTGGGGGGGCGCTGGCTTGAAGATAGCAGTGCCTTTACGACGCTCGAAAAGTCAGCAGACCACAAGGATCACAAAGACATCGTTCAGCATGATCCTGCGACCGGCGAGAAAACGATCATCGTTTCCGCTGCCGAACTGATCCCGGCGGGTGAGTCTGCGCCGCTGAAGATCGAAGACTACGCCTGGTCGAAGAGTCAGACCAAGCTGCTGATCTACACAAACTCCAAACGAGTCTGGCGACAGAATTCTCGCGGCGATTACTGGGTGCTCGATCGTTCGGCGAGGCAACTGCGAAAGCTCGGCGGCGACGCGACACCATCAACGCTGATGTTCGCAAAGTTCTCGCCAACAGAAAAGCACGTCGCCTACCTGCGAGACCGCAATATCTACATCGAAGACCTGTTCGACCACAGCGTGAGAAAGCTGTCGGAAACTTCGTCCGAAGACATTATCAACGGAACCGGCGACTGGGTTTACGAAGAGGAGTTCGGTCTGCGAGATGGCTTTAAATGGAGCCCCGATGGAGCGTCGATCGCTTACCAGCAGATCGACACGACGGGCGTCCAGAAATTTCCGCTGGTCAACAACACGGATTCGCTTTATCCGAAGGTGACCTGGTTCGCGTACCCGAAGGTCGGTCAGAAAAACTCCGCCTGCCGGGTTGGAGTCGTTCATTGTGCTTCTGGAATCACTGACTGGATACGACTTCCCGGTGACTCGCGAGACCACTACGTTCCAATAATGGCCTGGGCTGACAACCCACAGGAACTGCTTCTTCAGCAGTTTAATCGCCTCCAGAATCGCAACCGTCTGTTCCTGGTCAATGTCGAAGTTCAACCGGTGACTCATGCAGATTCTCAGCGACGTGATTTGCAGCCGATATTGACGGAAAGTGACGACGCCTGGGTCGACGCTCACGACGAGCTGGCCTGGTTCAACGACGGTCGCAAGTTTGCGTGGATCAGCGATCGTGATGGCTGGCGGCATGTTTACATTGTGTCGCGAGACGGCCGTCAGTTGACGCTCGCCACGCCGGGCGACTACGACGTCATCAGTCTGCTGAAAATCGACGAGGCCAACGGCTGGCTGTACTTCATCGCCTCTCCCGATGACGCGTCGCAGCGGTTTCTGTTTAGGGGAAACCTCAATGGTACCGGTATTCAGCGAGTGACTCCCAAAGATCAATCAGGCACTCACGATTATCAGATTTCGAAGGACGCCAGCTACGCCATTCATCGGGCATCGTCTGCCGATCAACCTCCAGTTGAAACGTTGATCACCCTGCCTGATCACAAGCCGGTGAGAATTCTGAAAGACAATCAGAAGCTGGCCGAAAAACTGACAAAACTGAAGCTGGCGAAAACCGAATTCCTGCGAGTGAATATCGGCGACGGAATTACTCTCGACGGATGGTGCATTAAACCGGCGAATCTTGATCCGCAGAAAAAATATCCGTTGCTGGTTTATGTTTACGGAGAACCTGCCGGGCAGACGGTGATTGATCGCTGGGGCGGAAGTTCCTGGCTGTGGCATTCGATGCTTGCTCAACGCGGTTATGTCGTAATGAGTTTTGATAATCGAGGCACCAAAGCTCCGCGCGGTCGAACGTGGCGGAAAAGCATCTACCAGAAGATTGGCATCATTCCTCCACAGGATCAGGCTGCCGCTGTGAAAGCCGTGCTCAAGCAGCGATCGCACCTCGACGAAACCCGAGTTGGAATCTGGGGCTGGAGCGGCGGCGGTTCATCGAGTCTGCATGCCATTTTCAAATACCCGAAGCTCTACTCAACAGCCATCGCCGTCGCCCCGGTTCCCAACCAGCGATACTACGACACGATTTACCAGGAACGGTACATGGGCCTGCCGGAAACTAACGTCGAAGGTTTTCGAGAAGGCTCGCCGATCAACTTTGCGAAACAGCTGGAAGGCAACCTGCTGCTGATTCACGGAACGGGCGACGATAATTGCCATTACCAGACGACAGAAATGCTGATCGACGAGCTGATCGCTCACAACAAGCAGTTCAGCATGATGGCCTACCCCAACCGCACGCATTCGATCAAAGAACGGAAAAACACAACTCGGCATCTGCGGGAGCTGATGACGCGGTATCTACTCAACAATTTACAGGCCGGTGCTCGCTGAAGTCCCGTGTCAGGGTGGCACTGCCATTCTGATTGGGCACCCGTCACCCGTGCAGCAGATGTGAGTTTTCGGTTGTGAGTTTTTGATGGTCGCTGGCAAATTCCGTGTTCGTGCCAGGTTGAAGAACTCATAGTCCGTAAACATGCTCGGACCACGAAGCCTGTTTCCAGCGATCATTTCGCATCGTCAGGTCGATGATAAACCGGGTGACCGCAGCGGATGAAAATTCTTCGTGTGACTTCTTCCAGGCGTTACGAGCCATTTCTGTCACTCGGTCGGGGTGTTGGAGCAACTCGTTGAGTTGTTCGACCAGGTTTGCGATGTCGGAAAAGTAGACCAGTTCATCGGCGTTGAAGAGCTCTTCCAGACCGCATCCTCCGGGCGTAATTGTCAGTAGACCGTTGCCTGTCAACTGAGCGATTCGGTCTGACGAGTAGAGTCTGGCATCGTTGCGGCGATTCAGGTTCAGCCCCATCCGGCACTTCGGCATCAGGTCTTCCTTCTGCTTGCCGAACACACCAGGATGTCCCAGACAGCCGAAGACTCCGAATTTGAGATTCGGGAGTGCATCGATAATGCTCTGCAGAAACCGCGTGCGTTCCGGAGCGTGACGATCGCTTCCCCAGAACACGAGGTCGTACTCAGGATCGGGATTCTCGAACGCTCGAAACCGCTCGATCGAGGCTTCTACGGGATTGGGGATAAACGCCGCCGGACAGCCGTCGCCGGCCAGTTCTTCAAGCATCTCGCCGCCCGTTGTCGCGAACACACCGTCAAAGACATCCCGACGCTTGACGATGTGGCGAGTGTACTTCGGCTCCCAAAGCGCATCGACATACCACAAAGCGATGCGGATATCCGGCAATTGACGCCGAATTTCCAGTAGCGTTTCCCGGGTCATATGCTGAGCGTGGCCGAGCAGCAGCAGGTCTGGCTGAACGTTGACGCAGGTTTTAATCAGCGCCTTATTGGCTTTGCCCTGCCCGAGCTTCTTTCGCCCGGTCCAGGTCAGCATGCGTGCTCGATCGTTGATACTGAACGGGTAGGCGTAACAGCCATTCTGAATCAGGCCGTGATGAATCTTCTGGTCGCAGTTGAAGAAAACGGAGCCGTCTCTGTTGAACTGAAAATTGGCGGCATGAACCACTCGCAATCCCTTGAACGGGAGCGTCGGCAAATCAGGCTGCTGGCTGCTCATAAATCAGCTTTCGTCTCTGAAAAGTCGGTCAACAGGCTTCTGGCACTATCAACTTTTCCGCACAATCGTGATGTGAATTCGCCGAAGTGTAGGACGAACATCGGATCCTGAGCAGGCAGATCGTCAGGCAAACATTCCCGCAGTTCCCAGGCACGACCAAAGTCGTATTGCTCAAAATTGAGCAATGCCGATAGCCTCCGGACAACGGGCGGCAGGAAGGGCTTTCATTGCAGGTCGCCGTGCGCCGATTTCCTGAGGAACAGGCAATTCAGCATCATCACAAGGACGTGCCGATCGTGACCCCGCTAACCGCTGTCGTAACAACTTTCAACAACGCGGCCACGCTCCGTTCGTGTCTGGAAAGCGTTAAATGGGCAAACGAAATTGTAGTTCTGGACTCATTCAGCACTGACGAAACCTGCCAGATTGCCGCAGATTTTTCGTGCGTGATCAAGCAACACTCCTTTCAGGGATATTCAAAGCAGAAACAGGACGCGATCGATCTCGCGTCTCACGATTGGGTCATTCTACTCGACGCGGACGAAGCACTCTCGCCGGAGTCTCAGGTAGAAATCCAGCAATTGCTGAAAAAAGGTCCGACTTCGCAGGGATATACGCTGCCTCGGATCGAACAGCTTTTCTGGCAGATGACTCATTCCAGATCGAGAATGAATCACTTTTTGAGGCTGTTCAATCGGAATCACGGTCGGATGAACGATGTCCCGGTTCACGCTGCACCGGAAATCGATGGCAATCCGACCCCGCTGAAGGCCGGCTTTTATCACTTTGGAGAACCGAGCGTTCACGCCAAAGTCGACAAGTTGAACATGTATTCGACCGGTCTTGTTGAATACAAAGCCAGGCGGCGCAAGAAATCAAACCCCTGGGTCTGCATCTTTTATCCACCGTTCATGTTTCTGAAGTCATACATCTTTAAACGCAACTTCTTGAATGGATGGGCCGGCCTGATCGGTTCTGTCTGCATGGCAAATTACGCATTTCTGAAGTACGCCAAACTCTACGAACATTTTCAACACGAACACCACGGTACGAGTCTGCTTCCGGATCTGCATCCGGAAAACATCGCCGCCCGCTCAGGCGACAAGACCCTTCGAACCGACGATCACTCGACTGGCCAGCCAGCCGATCATCACGAGCGGGGGCGGGCGGCATGAATCGCATGGCACTCTGTAATTTGGAAAATCGTTCATTCCGACGAACTTCTGAGAGCCTGAGTTCAAGCGATCATCGTCGGAAATTGAACATCGACAGCTGACAATAGGCCGCGCCCTCGCAGCCAGCTACCTTCAGGCTCACCGGCGCTCAACCTCAGCCCTGATTCACGCTCAGCCCTGAACACGACCACGAACCACTTTCCAGGATTCCTGCCGGCATCGTTAAGGCAACCCGAGGTTTTACACCATGAAAGTCGCACTTGTCTCTGTAGATTTTCCGCCGAATGTGGGGGGAGTTGCGGCTCACGTCGTTGAACTCGGCAAGTCTCTGGCCAGGCAGAATCACGATGTGCATGTGGTCACAATTCCGTGTGGAACAGAGCGATCTCCGGTCAGCACTCTGCATGGCATGACGGTCCACCGTCCGTCAATCCCGAAGCAGAAACCAATCTATTCGTGGATGACTCATCGCTGGCTTCGGAAATTTATCGCCGACCAGGGTGTCGACGTGGTGCACGTTCATGGAATGCGACCGCTGGAAGCAACGAAACATCTGGCGATACCGGTCGTCTTTACCAATCACACCTCCGGCTTTCTGAAGCGGATCCAGAAAGGGCCAGCAGAACATCGAAAAATCGCCCGACGGCTTTCTCACATTTCTCACGTGCTGGCTCCCAGTCAGGAACTTGTCGATGCGACGCTGACTGTTGGTTACCACGGGCCTGTGACTTTCATTTCGAACGGCGTCGACACCGAGCGTTTTACGCCAGGAGCAGCGACGTTTCGTGAGGAGTGGGGCGTGCAGGATGATGAAGTGGTCATTCTACTGGCTCGCCGACTGGTCGAGAAAAACGGAGTTACCGTCTTTGCCGAAGCGCTCACCAGGCTTGCCGACGCTGGACTGAAGTTTCGCGCCATCTTTGCTGGCGACGGAGCAGAACGAGCAGCCGTCACAAACATTCTGACCAAAGGTAACGCAATTAACTCGTCGGTGTTTCTTGGCAACGTTCAGAACGGGACCATGCCTGAAATTTATCGATCGGCTGACATCTCGGTGCTGCCTTCGTTTATGGAAGCCACAAGTATCACCGGTCTGGAGTCGATGGCTTGCGGACTTCCGCTGGTTGGGACTCGCGTCGGCGGCATTCCCGTTCTGATCGACGACGAAAATTCAGGACTGCTCGTTGAACCAGGCGATCCGGCAGGTCTCGCCAAAGCGATTCACCGTCTGGCAGCCGATGCTCAGTTGCGTCGCCGAATGGGTGACGAAGCTCGCCAGCGTGCTATCGAGCAATTCTCGTGGGACCGCATCGCCAGCGAAACGGTCGCGATTTATCAGCAATATTCTGAACGTCGAGCGACCGCATGAAAAAGATCATGCTGGCATTCGGGACGCGTCCCGAAGCGATCAAAATGGCTCCGCTGGTCCAGGCTCTGGAGAAACATCCAGACTTTGAACCGCAGGTCGTCGTCACTGCTCAGCACCGAGAGATGCTGGATCAGATCCTCGAACTGTTCGGAATTACTCCGCACGTCGATCTGAATCTGATGCAGCCTGGCCAGACGTTGGCGGCGTTGACTTCGCGAATTATCGACCAGTTGACGCCAGTGATCGGCGAACTGAAACCGGATGCGATTCTGGTTCAGGGGGACACGACGACGACGTTCTGCTCGGCGCTGGCAGCGTTTTATCAGGATATTCCGATCGGGCACGTCGAAGCCGGCCTTCGCACGGGCGACATTCGCGCGCCGTTTCCGGAAGAGATGAACCGGGTTCTCACGACCCGACTGGCACGCTGGCATTTCGCCGCGACAGACAACAACCGCCAGACGCTGCTTAATGAGGGGGTCGACGAGGCTTCGGTCTTTGTCACCGGAAATCCAGTCATCGATGCGTTGCTGCAGGTTCGCGACCGGATTGAGTCCGGACAGCAGAGTGACGCCACCAAAGAACTGACCAGTCAGTTTGAACGGCCCTACGTTCTGGTCACCGGGCATCGTCGAGAAAGTTTCGGAGACGGCTTTGAGTCCATCTGCCGAGCGATCGCTACGCTCGCTCAGCGGCATCCGGAACTGGAGATAGTCTACCCCGTGCATTTGAACCCACGAGTGCAGGAGCCAGTCAACCGCGTCCTTGGTGACTTGCCGAATGTCCGCCTGATCGCGCCGCAGTCGTACGAGCCGTTCGTGGCGCTGATGTGTGGTGCGACGTTTATTCTGACAGACTCGGGAGGCGTTCAGGAAGAAGCACCGTCGCTCGGCAAGCCTGTTCTCGTCATGCGTGACCAGACTGAGCGTCAGGAAGGGCTGGACGGCGGAGTCCGGCTGGTCGGGACTAACGAAGAGAAGATTCTTTCCGAAGCCGAGCGTCTGCTTTCCGACGCGTCGCATTACCAGCAAATGGCCGAAGCAATTAACCCTTACGGCGATGGCACGACGTCGAACCAGATCGTCGGGTTACTTGCCGAACTCTTGTCGTAAAGACTTCGCTCAGCAAGTCCATTGGCCTGCTGTTCAGCGTTTCTCGTGCAGGCGGATGTCGACGCTTTCGCTGTGGGCAGTCAGACCTTCCCTGGTTGCCATTGCGCGCAAATCGTCGGCGGCTTCTGACAGTGCCGCTTCGTTGTACCAGATGACGGACGATCGTTTCAGGAAATCGTTTGAGCAGAGACCGTTGGCGAATCGTGCGGTGCCGCCGGTTGGCAGAACGTGCGACGGACCGGCGATGTAGTCTCCTACCGCGACGGGCGTGTGATGTCCCAGGAAAATCGCTCCGGCATTCTGAACATTCTTCAGCATTTTGTCGGGCTTGGCAGTTGAGATGTGGAGATGCTCGGGCGCCATGAGGTCAGTCAGTTCAGCGGCTTCCTCCGCATCCCTGACGAGGATCAGTGCACCGTAGTCAAGCAGGCTGATTCGAGCGAGGTCGCCGCGCGGCAGACGATCGAGTTGCTGCGTCAGTTCTGCGCGGACGGCTTCGATCAGCGGCTCGTGCCAGGTAATCAGCACGCCAGAACCGGGACTGTGTTCGGCCTGCGAAATCAGATCGGCAGCGACAAAGTCCGGGCGAGCGGTTTCGTCAGCCAGCACGATGACTTCGCTCGGGCCAGCAATACTGTCGATGTCGACCTCGCCGAAGACGTGTCGCTTGGCCAGTGCGACGAACAGATTGCCAGGCCCCACGATTTTGTCGACTCGCTGAATTCCTGGCACTCCGTAAGCAATCGCGGCGACGGCCTGCGCACCGCCCATCCGGTAAACTTCAGAAATGCCCAGCTCGTGGCAAGCTGCCAGCAGGTCGGTGTTGTAGCCACCGAAATCGGTCGGTGGCACAACAACGACGATCTCTTTCACGCCTGCCACCTGAGCCGGCACGGCGGTCATTAACAAGGTTGACGGATAAGCGGCTGCGCCGCCCGGCACGCAGATTCCCACTCGCTGCAGAGGCAGGTACCGCTGACGGAGTTCAATTCGAGCGTCGCCTTTTTCACGAATCTGGACGATGTCTTCGGAAAGGATTGCCGTCTGGAACTCAGTGATGTTGTCTCGAATTCGGCGGATGGTGGAAAGATATTCCGGATCGGCTGCTTTGTGAGCGGCTTCGAATTCTTCGGTGGAAACTCGCAGCGTTTGCGCCGTGAGCTCCTTTCCGTCGAGTTTTTTCGAGTAGTCCAGCACGGCATCCAGACCGCCGACCCGGACGTCATCGCAGATTCTCTCGACGACCTGCTGCGGCGAAAGCGGCTCACCAAACAGCTCGATCGTTCGCTGGCGACCGGCTTCTGACACGATGTTTCCGCGAGGGCTCAGCTTATCACGCAGTTTGTCCAGCACTTCGCGAGCGTTGTTCTGGCGGCTGTTAATTGTCTGAATCGAAAGAGCGTCACTCATCAAACTATCCGAATAAGAAACCGTCTGTTCCAGTTGAAGAGACGGATGATAGGCGGCCAAAGCAGCTCTGCCAGTAAGCAGCAAGTATGAAACAAAAACCTCGGATTAAAATCAGGTTGCCGCCAGAGTCTTGAGCTGCCGGATGATCAACCATTGAAAAAAGAGAGTGATCAGGAAGGTGCAGACACCGATGGACACCAGGATTGTGTCTGGTGCGTTTCGTCCGGCTGTCGCCATGAAGATAACGTTGGGAACGACCACGACCGAAATACCAAACGGTACGGCTCCCCATTTGACGATCAGCGACAGCATGACGATCACGTGAACCGCCAGGATGTATTGCAGCACCCAGTACCAGCCGTCTTCCCGAATGAAGATCCTCTTGAACAGGTAGTTCTCGAAGAATCTCGGCGCGATGAAGGCTCCGACCGTGAAGACGATGATCGCCGGCAGGAATGCCGGAGCGACGCCCGCGAGTTTTCCCAGCGCGACTCGAGTCATTGATTTAGGAAGCAGCGTCAGGCAGGACCATGTCTGCCAGCGAAGTTCTTCGCGAAACAGTCGTGAGAGGTAGATCGGTATTTCGACGATTAGAGCGGTCAGCATTGATGCCATCAGTGTTGCACCGACGTTGTCTGTTACGTCGGTCCGGACCCGCTTCGAAATCATCATGCTCATTGCCCCCATCAGGATGGAGTAGGCGAGCAGCTTGATGACGATTGCCGTTACGCCGCCGGTCAGAAAGTTGAAATCTTTCCAGACGATGGCGTGATTCCAGACGCGGCTTTGAGAAGCGACTCGCTTTGAAAACAGAGCCATCATCCCGCGTGCGGGCGTGCTGACTGCTTCGTTGCGAGTAAAAACGTCGAACAATGCCCATGCCATGAGAAACAGTGCCGCTCCGCATGACAGGTCAACGATCACCTGAAAGCTCAACGGACTGCCGTTGAAACCGGTGGTCAGAATGACGTCGAGTGATCCGAGCGGCGTTGTTTGTTCGACGGTTTCAGCGGCTTCGTAGAGTGTCTCGCGCGTTGTGACGCTGATGTCTTTGGCGCGGAACATCTCGCGGCCGGTATCGCGCAGCAAATAGGGGGTAATGAAAACCGTCGCGAGTGTTGCCGTTGTCAGCGATGCCGCCAGACTGGAGCGCGCACAGACTGTCGACAGGAACGCTCCCAGTCCCGCCATCAGAACGGCGAAGGCCAGCAGCGCGACATAGGCCGCAAAAATCTGGTCGATCGAAACGCCGCCCAGCGTGATCGCCAGAATTGTGAACGGAAGCTGAACGGAAAGCAGCAGGATCACACCCAGCAGACGTGGTGTCACTTTTCCCAGAAGGATGCCGACCGGGCTGATCCCGGCCATGCGAAGAAGCCCAAGCGTCAGTTCTTCTTTCTCCTCAGTGATGACCGTTGAGAAGAAACTGACGCCTGCCAGATTCAGCAGAAAAAAGTTGACCCAGCACATGGATCGGAAAACGTCGCGGCCGGGCGCGCTGTAATTGGCGATGCCGAGCTGGACCTGCACGACGAACAGAAGAATCAGCAACGCAAAACCCAACCTGATCAGGTGAGTTCGTGCGAGTCGAGTATCGACGCGCATTGCTCGTTCGACGAGTGCAAAGGTGCCGCGGGCAGCCATCAGCGGACTCCCTTTTCCGTCAGGTCCATGAAGGCCTGGTTGAGGTGCCGCTGTGCCTTCGCAAAACCTGTCACCGTAATGCCGGCGTCCATCGCCGCTCGCAGCACACCGTTTGAATCAAGCTGCTCCGGGTCAAACGCCACGCGGACGTCGGACGAACCTTCGACCTCCTCTACGCTGACGATGCCGGCGGCCTCGCCGAGTTTATTCCGCAGCCCGTTGAGCGGTTCTGCCGGAGTCAGTCGGTAGGTCGGATAGTCCGCTTGATGGTCGAGCAGACCCTGCATCGTGCCGCAGTACCGGATTGTGCCGCGATCGATGATGGTGACGCTGTCGCACAGTTCGGCCAGTTCGCTGAGAATGTGCGAGCTGATGATAATTGTTTTGCCCATGCTGCGGAGTGCTCGCAGAACGTCCATCAGCTCGATGCGGGCTCGAGGGTCAAGTCCCGAGGCCGGCTCGTCGAGCAGAAGGATATCCGGATCGTTGACCAGCACTCTCGCCAGTCCGACACGCTGCTGCATCCCGCGTGAAAGCCCATTGATCAGGTCAGTCCGCCGACCGCCCATGTCGGTTAATTCAAGAACGTCGTCGAGCACTTTTGTTCGAGTCGCCAGCGGCAGACCATACGCGGCCGCGAAGAAGTCGAGATACTCGTAGACCGTCATCTGTCGATACATACTGAAGTGGTCGGGCATGAATCCCAGCCGACGACGCACCTCCAGGTAGTCGGTGGCGACGTCCCGGCCAAAGACTTTCACACTGCCGTTTTGCGGTCTGAGCAGCGTGCAGATCAGCTTGAGAACCGTCGTCTTGCCCGCACCATTTGGACCAACAAATCCGTGCAGCGACTGCGACGGCACATCAAAGCTGATATCGACCAGCGCTTTGAATTTGCGGAACGAATGCTGAACTCCGCGCAGCACAACGGCGGGCTCATTGGATGCGGGTTGCGGCTCGGGTGAGGTCATGATTGCTTCAATGGATTTCGGGGGTGACTCTGCGGCGCGTCAGGACGCACCCTGCGAACGGGTTATTGTTCGGCTGACGTTTTGTCCTGCGGGATCGTGAGGTCAATACGGTAGACGATCCGGCCATTGTGATTTCCAAACGGGGCTTCAGGATCGACCGCATTCTGACACACCAGTTCGCGGGGCAGGGCTGCGTGAATGTAAAGGCGTGCCTGGCCGGCAGGCAGCTGAAAATCTCCAACATCGGCGCGGCGACGCAACTGCAGATCGCGAGCGATCAGCCACCACTGGAACTGATCGAGCGTGTCGTCGGGCGTCGACATGCGGCTGCGATCAAATCTTTGAAACTGTCGCGAGAGATTGATCCGCTCGAACATCGGGACACCGGGGCCGTCGAGGATGTTTCCAGTTCCGGATCGCAACACGTCGAGATTCACCGGATAAAACGAGTCGCCAAACAGAATCACCGCATGACGCACCTGGCTGGCGGGCACTCCGTCAAATTGAACATCCAGCGACAACAGATTCTTCGGAGATTCTTCGACAGGGGCATCCGTTGTGGCGTCTTCTCCGGGCACTGCAGATGTCTGGTTTTCAACCTTTGCACCGATGACTGTCGCTGCGAACTTTCCCAGCGGCGCTTCGGTCCTGGTCGCGAATGTTCGATAGGTGAATGGTGGCATGTCGATGGCAAAGCGACCGTCTCGCCCGTTGATGACGGAACCTGAAACCCGTTCGCGATTCTCGACGGTTGAATAGATCGGAAAGTGGCCAGCAAGTCGAATCGAGTAGTCACCGCCCGATGTCACAAAGAGACTGTGCCACTGTTCAACATCCCAGCGTCCATCGGGTAGCTGCCGAGCCGTAGCGACGGACGTCGTCGATGTCGACTCGCCGTAACCTCGTGCCCCCATGGCTGAAAACAGCCAGCTGAAGCCAGCCACGACGACCACCAGTGCCGCCAGACTGTAGCGGTAATCGATTTTCGATCGAACCAGCAGATAGCCCCCCGGAAACAACGTCAGCAGATACACACCCGACAGCAGATAAATCAGCGGCCATTCGTGGTTGGGGCGAATAAATTCTTTGAGCCGCGTCGGGATCAGTCGGTCGCTGTCCCATTCGGCGTACGCTTCGAAGAATTCCTCATCGCGCCGGATGAATTCGGTGGATGTCGGGTCGATGTCGAACGTCGAACCGTCTCTGTCAACCACCGCGACCAGATCCTGACTGGTCGCATACATTTTTTCGTAGACGTAGCTCCTGCTGAGTGCTTCCCGAGTCAGATCATGCCAGTAAATCCGTCCCGCGCCTAAACGCGTCGGGCGAGGTTCGAGGTTCAATTCCGGAATCGGAACGTCCGGGTATTTTCCTGACGGTTCTTTGAGGATGTGCAGGATTCCTCCGCGGAAGAGCCAGTCGCGAAAGACGTCTCGCCTGGTTGTTTCCCAGCGAGGAGCGTGGTCCATCACGACGAGACGCAGCGCATCGGTGGCGACGACTGTGACCGGGAACCAGTTCTCGAGAAAACCCTTCAAGCCTTGCTGGATACCGCTATTGGCGATCGGGTCGTTCAGGATAATTCTCGACCCGCTGGTCAATTGAGGCCGCTCGGTGACAAACGCATCTTCCAGCCCGTCACCCCAGCGGACTTCCCAGACTTCGCCCTCGTCCAGCATGTAAGGATAAAACTGCACGATGCGGACAGCGTTCGGTCCCAGGTAAACGTCCTGCAGAATTTCCGCGCCCGACCAGCCACCAGCGGCCGACAGCAGGCGGCGGCACCGCAAGGTTCCTTCGAACGGCTCGTCCGTCAGGTTCTGAACGCCGAGCGTCAACAGGTTGAAAGTTCGAGGCACTGCACGTCCGTCGAAACCCCAGTCGGCGTATTCAATCTCTATTTTGCCAGCAGCGCGAACGTCGACAGGCAGAAGCCCCGTCAGGAAAAGCAGGCAGAGGCAAAGCAGGCAGCCGGACCTGCGACGTGGCGAATTATCGATTGAGACAGTCAGTGGAGACTCGGCACGGCATTCCTTTCGGAAAGCAACAAATCGGCGAGAAGATATTAGCGGGCGAAGAGGCATCGGTATGTGAATTCAATTCCTGCACGAGTGCCGTATCGTGCGATCCCGATACTGACTGGCCAGCCTTCAACGACGTCGAGAACCGACTCGACCAGACGCTGCTCTAAAATGACTATGGGATGCCGGGTTGTCGAGTGAACAGCGGTCGTTATGGTCGAATCAACTCGCGAGGCTGGAACCGACGGGGGCAAACCAGGTATCCTGAACGATTCTTCCGTCGCCGCGAGTTGCGACGGACACTCAGCGAACGAAGTAGCCGCTCCGGCCCGCATCCGCTAACTCAAAGCCGTTCCGATGAAATGGAAGCGGCGATCTCTAAGGAGTTCATCATGACTTTAACCAGCCGAATGATGGCCACCGTTAAGCCAATCGCTCTTTCGTTATTGTTTGGGACGCTGATGGTCGGTGTCGTCCGTGACGCGTCGGCTCAGTTAAACCAGCAGCAGACTCAGCCTCCGGAACCAACGGTTACCAAGGGGACCATCGCCGAAATTGTTCGTAAAGGGCGGGCGACGTCACTCATGATTCAGAGTGAAGCGGGCGGCGATCCAATCCCCGTTCCCATCACGCCGCGAATCCAGTTTGCCGTCGAAGCGAAAGGTGATCTCGGATTTCTTGCTGAGAAGCAGGTTGTTTCCGGAAAAGGCACACTGACGAACAAATCACTGTTCGTTAAGGGCTGGACCGTCCACGTTGGTCTGGCGGCGAAAAAGATCAGACCGTTTGTTAAGGAATCGGCGAAAGCCATCGGCCAGAGTCGGAACAGTTACGACTTTGCCGGCACGATCATGTCCCGGCAGCAGGATACTGATTATCCGGACTATGAAACGGTAATCACCAACATTGCTCAACTGAAACGTGCGCCGGTTTACATCGACAAGGGGGCCTCGGTTACCGTCTCGATGACCGAGACAGAACTCGTCGAAGAAGGTGACAAAGTCGAGTTCATCGCTCAGCTTCTCAACGGCGGTCGGATTCAGGTGACCGCTTTGAGGGTTCTTCTTGAGGAGCCTCTGAAATCTGAAGAGTTCTTCAAGGAAGACGACACGAAATCGACTCGACGACGCAGCAGTTCGTAGAGCATTGTCGTGATTTTCAGGTTTGGTCCGCTGGTCAACTAACAAATCGTCCGCGCGAATTACGGAATCTGCTTGTGACAACGCTCGACTTATTGAATGAGGGTCAGAAAGCACGCATACTCGATGTCAGTGGCGAAGACGCAATCGCCATTCGATTGATGGAAATGGGGCTGACTGATGGCGAGGAAGTCGAGCATCTGGGCTGTGCTCCGCTCGGTGACCCGATTGAGTTTCTGATTCGCGGTTATCGACTTTCTTTACGGGCGACCGAAGCACGGCGGGTTGTCGTTGAGCTGATTGCCTGAACGTAATGGTGCTCCCAATTTCTCCGTCTGAGAACCCTGCACGACACGTACGCACTCTTCGCCTGCAATTTAATCGAGACTGAGTCTCATTCTGATTTGCAGGCTGAGGCTTATCCTCCCGTCCGCTCCATTGCGAGCCCCATCCCGGATTTACAACCACTCATGCCCGCGACCGATTCCCCCGTCAACGCCACACTTCGCAAAGTGGCTGTCATCGGCAATCCAAATACCGGCAAAAGCACACTGTTTAACGCGCTGACCGGAATGCAGTCCCGCACGGGCAACTTTCCTGGAGTCACCGTCGAGAAAAAAATCGGGCGACTTCATCTGGAAAACCGAACAATCGACCTGATCGATCTTCCGGGAACGTACAGCCTTTCGCCAAGAACTCCTGACGAGATGGTGTCTGTTGAAGTTCTGCTGGGGCGGCAGCAGGACGTCGGCGAGATCGACGCCGTCGTCTGCATCGTTGATGCGTCGAATCTTGAACGGAACTTCTATCTGCTCAGTCAGGTGCTGGATCTGGGGCTGCCAACCATCCTGGTGCTCAATATGTGGGACGTCGCTCAGGCCCGGCAGGTCAGCATCGACGTCGAAGGATTGCGTCAACGATTGGGAGTGCAGGTCATCGTCTGCGAAGCTCATCGCCGAATGGGCGTGCATGAGCTCCGTCAGGCAATCATTCATTCTGACACGCTCGTTGCTCCCGAACGACCGAAGCCGTTCCCCGAAATATTTTACACGGAATGCACGCTTCTTCAGAAAACACTTTCGGCACTCGGCAGCAGAAAACTGCCCTTCTATCTGGTCGAGCGGCTTCTGATTGATGTCGACGGCCACGTTGAAAAGCAGCTGACCGATAAGCACGGCGAGCAACTGATATCGGTCCTCAAAGATGCACGGGCCAGGCTGAAAGAGACCGGCTGCCGGGTTCCGATTGGGGAAGCAAAGGCTCGCTACAAATGGGCTCGTGAAACACTTGACGGAATCGCTTCGGCCCCGAAAACACGCGTCAGCACACGCAGCGATCGTATCGACCGGGTTCTGACACACCGGTTCATCGGACTTTTCGTTTTCGCTGCTGTGATGTTTCTGGTCTTCCAGGCCATCTACACCTGGTCCGGTCCATTGATGGATCAGATTGATGCCGGGCAGGGAGTTGTTGCCGACCTGATTTCGTCCAATATTCCTCCCGGCCCTATGCGGAGCCTGTTGGTTGACGGTGTCGTGGCTGGCGTCGGAGGTGTCCTGATTTTTCTACCTCAGATTGCGCTGCTGTTTTTCTTTATCGCGATTCTGGAAGACTGCGGCTACATGGCTCGCGCAGCGTTCGTGATGGATAGGCTCATGACAAAGCTGGGGCTCAGCGGTAAGTCTTTTGTACCGTTGATGTCATCGTTCGCGTGTGCGATTCCAGGAGTCATGGCCACTCGCGTGATCGAAAACCGCCGTGATCGCATGGTGACAATTCTCGTCGCGCCTCTGATGAGCTGTTCGGCCAGGCTCCCGGTTTACATTCTGATGACGACGGCGTTCATTCCGCCCGTGATGTATGCGGGCGGCTGGGTCTCGTTGCGCGAGATCGTGCTGTTTTCCATGTACCTTGTTGGAATCGTCGTCGCGGTTCCCGTTGCCTGGATACTCCGCAAGACATTCTTCAAAGGCGAGACACCTCCATTTGTGATGGAGCTGCCGTCGTACAAGTGGCCGTCGTTCCGCATCGTCATGGCCCGCGTCTACGACCGGTCGAAAGCGTTTGTCGTTCGGGCAGGAACGCTCATTTTCGCGACAACGATTCTTGTCTGGGCTGCAGGATACTTTCCGGCTGACCACGCCGAACATCATCAGCTTCAGGCGCAGATTGAGAATACGGAATTCCGCATTGCTCAGTTCGACATACTGAATGAGCAGGAAAAGTCTGACCAGGCTGCCGTTGAGCTGGAAGCATTGCGTGAGCAGAATAATGAACTCAGTGCTCACCTGATCGAAGGCAGCTTTCTCGGGCGAATGGGGCATGCCATCGAACCGGCTGTCCGACCGCTTGGCTGGGACTGGAAAATCGGAGTCGGAGTCATCGCTTCGTTTCCCGCCCGAGAAGTCATCATTGCGACGATGGGGACGATCTACAGCCTTGGCGGAGACGTCGGAGAGGATGACGACAGTCTTGCTCAGCAGCTCAGTGAGGCGAAGTACCCGGATGGAACGCCGATCTTCAACGTGGCGGTTGCCTGTTCGATTATGGTGTTCTTTGCGTTGTGTGCTCAGTGCGCCGCGACGCTGATGGTGATTCGCCGCGAAACGAATTCCTGGCGCTGGCCGATTTTCACGTTTGCATACATGACCACTCTGGCCTACATCGGAGCGTTGGTCACCTACCAGCTCGGTATGTTGCTGCTGACGTAAAACTCCGACGATTCAGGCTCGACGTTCGCTCATTCTCATCCTGGCCCCTGCGATTTCTGTTCAAAACACGCGTTCATCCGATTCCGTTTCGCTGGTACGATTCCGTCTGCGGGCGATTCAGCTGCCATCACGAACGACGCATGGAGGCGTGCGAGTGACCGAGTCAGAACTCAGCGACAAGATGAGTGAGGCGGCGTTTGCCTTCCGAGGCTACAACGTCACAAACCTCGGTCGCACTCCGGAACTGCTCGAACATCCGGCTTACGGACCGATCGTCGAGAAGCATCTCAAAGAAGCATCCGAGATTTACACGGCAGCAACTCTGCAGCGGATCGATCTGGTCAAGCGGGTTCGACTGCGTGAAGAAACCTGTCTGGAAACCTACTCCGAGGCGATCAGCCTGATCACCGCCGCTGAGGCTGCTCAGCTTGAAATTCTCAACGAGTTCTTCGGGATAGAGTTTACTCAGGCATCACGAGCACTTGGTTACAGTCTTGGCGAGATCAGCGCACTGATCGCCGCCGAAGTCTACGAAGCCGAAGCGCTGCTGACGCCGATTCTTAAACTCGCGGGAGACTGCGTCGAACTTGCTCAGAATATTCAGATGGGAATTGTGTTTTCTCGCGGCCCGGAACTTGATCTGCCAGCCATCGAAAAACTCTGCGTTGAAACTACCGCTCGAAACCAGGGAACGGTCTGCATCTCCAGTTTCATCGCCCCGAACACCGTTCTGATTCTGGGGCAGGGGGGGGCTATCGATCTCTTCCGTGAAGCGATGAAGAAACGTTTCAATCGACAGGTGCACTTCAAGAAGAATCCCGATAAGTGGCCACCAATTCACACGGCCATTGTTCGGCAACGCAACGTTCCTGACCGAGCCAGCGTGATGCTGGAAACAGTTCCGGGCGGGATGAAAGCCCCGACGATTCCGATCATCTCGTGCATTACCGGCACGGAGTCGTACAACGACTACAACAGCCGCGCCATCCTTTACGACTGGGTGGATCATCCGCAGAAACTCTGGAGCGTTATCGAACGCGTCCTGGCCACCGACATCCACACGCTGATTCACGTCGGGCCCGATCCGAACATCATTCCAGCCACACTCGGCCGGTTGAGTATGAATATCGAATCGCAGCTCAACGCTCGATCGATCTCGGGTTTCAGCCTGCGAGCCGTCTCCAGCATTGTCCAGAGTCGACCGTGGCTGGCGAAGTACTTGTCGAAGAACGCGTCCCTGCTGCGAACTCCGTTGATCGAAAACGTCATTCTGGAAGACTGGCTTCTGGAGAACGCTCCATCTGCATAAGTCGTCACGCTTCAGACTTAGACACTGTCAGGCGATTCGCTCGAACCGTGGGAGACCAGCAATCTCGCAGGTATCGAGTGCCCAGACGTCTGAGCATGGCGTAATCGTGAATCGGCACGGTATCCTGCCTGCCGTGCTTTGTGGCGGTCGCCGCTTTCGTCGTCGCCGCGGGTGAGTGATTTTCAGGCGAGGGGCAATCATGACAATTCGCTCGGTTTCTGCGCTGCTTGTCGCCGGTGTTTTTGGGGTGCTGACTCTGCCGCTGTCCTCCAGGCTGTTTGCATCTGAAGAGCCAACCTCGGAAACCGCTGTGCGGCAGACGGTCCTGAAGAGCCTCCCCTATATCGAAAGACAGGGGCTTTACTGGATCGAGAAAAAAAAGTGCGTCTCCTGCCACCGCGTCAGCTTCATGACCTGGAGTCTGTCGGCTGCCGCCAGACGAGGGTTTGACGTTGATCTCGCCAGAGTCAACGAATGGATCGACTGGTCGATCGAGCAGGGGATTCCGAAGCCTGAAGGTGACAAGCCCGCTGCGACAAAAAATGCAGACGGTCTTTCTCAGCAACTGATCTCGCGGGACGAGTACCCGTCAGTCGAACATCGGGCTGAAGTGTGGCGCAGGTATGTCGACTTGATTCTGGCAGAACAACGTGCGGATGGATCGTGGAAGCCAGCCGGGCAACTACCCGGCCAGAAACGCAAGCTCGACGAGACGACTGATGTGTCGGCTGTCTGGCACTCGCTGGCTCTGACCCGTGAACTGGCGTCGGAGAACGATTCGGCCCGCAAAGAAAAACTGTTGTCGACGATCGATGCTGCAACGAAGAGTTTCAGTGCACGCAAAGAAGCGGCGAGCACGGAGTGGTACGTTGTTCGGCTGTTGCTTGCGGTGGCAACGGACGACGAATCTGCGGTCGACGCGACGACCAAAGAACTGCTGGCTCTTCAGAAATCCGACGGCAGCTGGGGTTGGTTGAAGTCCGATCCTGGGGATGCGCTGGCAACGGGCATGGCGCTCTACGCTCTCGAAAAGTCGACCGCAGCCTCAACGTCGACCGACGCAGCCGTTCGATCGGCGATTAAGTTCCTTGTTGAAACTCAACGAGACGATGGTTCGTGGGCAGTCAAAGGAACGAAAGAAAAGAAGAAGGCCAGTATCGAAGAAACGGCCGTCTACTGGGGAACCACCTGGGCAGCAATCGGCCTGCTCGAAACACTGCCAGTAGCTGAGTAACTCTCCTCATTTCGGCAGCAGAAAGCCAATAGAACCATGACTGACATCTTTCGATTGTTCCTTGCCCTGATTGTTGCCGCATCGTTGTGCGACACTGCCGCAGTTGCTGCTGAACCGTTTGCGTTTCCGGCATCTGAAGATGGATTGCCTGGTGAAGGCGCCCTTCGTCGATACGAAGGTTACGTCAAAAGGTGGCCTCAGCTTCGTGCGGCATGGGCCAAGCGAGTCAAGCAGGATCAGGGAGCGGTTGTCTTCCTCGGCGACTCCATTACTCAGGGCTGGGGGGCAGACTTCCGGGACAAGTTCTCAGGAATGAAACTGGCGAATCGAGGCATCGGCGGCGACACGACTCGCGGGATGCTGATCCGGCTGACGGAAGACGTGCTCGCTCTGAACCCCAGCGCGATTGTCCTGCTGCTTGGCACAAACGATGTTGAGGTTCAGATTGATGCCGGCGCGATCGGGCGAAATTTTGAGAAGATTCTGGCGGCGATCAAGCAGCACAATCCCAAGACCCCGGTAGTCCTCTGCCGTGTGTTTCCAAGCTCTGCTGAAATGAAACGACCGAAAGAGATCATTCAGCGAGTCAACGAGTTCTACGACGCTGCGGTCAGAGGAGACTCGCAGGTCACCGTCGTCGATACGTGGACGCTGTTTGCCGACAAAAGCGGAGATGCTGATCCGAAGTGGTTCCGCGACCGGCTTCACTTGAACGCCGAAGGCTACGACCGTTGGGCTGCTGCTCTGCAGCCCGTCTTTGCGACGCTTGGGTTCGTCGAAACCGAACCCGACGACTTCAGGCTGGAGCCAGAGTTTGTCAGCCTCTTCAACGGACGAGACTTGACTGGATGGGGCTTCCGTCCGACGCCACCTCGCAGGCAACCAAAGAGTCCTCGCCCGGATGCTCCGGTGTTTGTTGAAATCAAAGAAGCCGTCTCATTCGATGGAAAACTGGCGAGCAGCGACGGACGTTATGTTGTGGTCAACGGGCGACTTGTTGTGACGACGCCTGCCGAAGGACGGAGAATTCAGCAGCTCTGGACGACCGAAGAATTCGGCGACGACTTTGTGCTCAAGCTGGAATTTCGAGCGACTCCGAATGCCGATAGCGGAGTCTTCATTCGCAAACCGCAGCTTCAGTGTCGTGATTTTCTGCTGGCTGGCCCTTACACAGAATTGAAGAACTACAAGGCCGGCGGCTGGAACGAACTTGTCGTCACGGTTAAAGGCGGCATCGCTCATGCAACCTGCAACGGCGAACTTCTGACCGATGACATGGCCGTTCCGGAGTCTGGTCCGATCGGTCTCGAAGGCGACCGTGGCCAGATGGAGTACCGCCGGATTCGCCTCAAACGTCTGAGCGGGAGTAAGTAAGCCCTTGTCTTGAACGAAGACAAACGACGAAGCTCGGCTCCCGATCAGAATCAGTCAGCGTCGCGGAAGTTTGCACTTCGCAGAGAGCATCCGCTGCAGGCAACATCATTAGTTCCGGTGGATTTCTCGCAACATTGATGTCAGCGAGATGCCTCCCGCGGCGAGAAGTGAGATATTCACCAGCACAACTTGCGTCGTTTTCGCTGTTCTGAACGATCAGCAACAGTCTTCAGCAAAGAGCGGCAGACTGTTGCTGATCGAGTGGTTGACTTAATGCGCGTCAAATGGTTGAACGCTTAATCAGACCGCCTGGCTGGCGGGCATCACGTTTGAATCCGGAACATTGCCGGTAGACGTTGGAGCCGAGAACGATTCCATGAATTCACCTGGTACAAAATCCAGGACAACTGGCGATTCCGGATCCAGACCCGCAGCCCATTGCAGACGTTGCCAGAAGGTCAACATCTTTCTCCAGTTTTCAAGCGTCTGGTACAGCCGCAGTATCGACGGATGGCCCTGTTCTGCCACTTCGGTCAGCAGGCTCCGGCAACCACCTGGATGCCCGGATAAAAGCAGGGCCAGGCAGAAATTGGCTCGATAAATGACCGGAGTCTCAGGCTTCAGCCATGTCGTTCCTTTCTGAAAAACGACTCCACGCATGACATCTCGAGCTTCATCGTAGCGTCCAAGACGCATCAGGCAGACACTGCGGGCATTGATTGAAGCGTCGGAAGATTTTCCGATGGTCTTGATTAGCTGGAGGGCACGTTCGACGTCTCCCGCGTCAGCAAGTCCGATTGCCTCTGGAAGAACCGCGGATATCGACCGATCATTTGAATCGACTGAAAAAACGGAATAGCGAACGACTTTATGAGCAGACATGTTTATTGACCTTGAGAAGAAAATTCGACCACAAGGGGCCGTTGGGATGTAAGAGAGTCTGAGCATCAGCATTCTGATGCTCCGTCGCCAGGAAGACCGAATCTGTGACCCGCCTGATGCTGAATACGTGATCCAACAAGCAACCGTAAAACAGGTCAGGAATCGATTCTGATCAGGCAACATGAGTGCGAAGGGTCGAGTCACGACCGGCCAGCTGAAAGTCATGGTCGGCGCGTCGTCAGTCCTATGCCTGCAGACGAATTCTCAAACTCACCAGGGTCGGATGCCCCACAGACATCGCGACGGAGCGCATCGGCGGATGGCATCCTGTCGACGGAGTCAAAATCAGTCGTCGTCCAACGGAAGTCCGATAGCTGACGGAGTCGATTGACCAGCGAAGTTCAACCGTACGGCGTGACGCCACCTGATTTTCAGCAGGATGACCATCCGGCAGAGACTGAGACTTAACCGTCCAGCCGCTCTCGTTGTCCAAACCGGATACACCAGTGGAGCTGGGCGTCTCGCTCTGGTAAGACGACGAAGACTCAACACACCCAGCCAGCGACGATTGGTTCTCGACGCTGGTTACGGTGAATGCCAAGGCGACGAGCAGACAAACGACCACAGCCACCAAACCGAATCCGGCAAACGACAACCACCGGTGTGCGACACCGGGTGTCAATGTGCTGGTCGAAAATCGGGGAGTGCAAGTGCTCATGACGCCGATTTTATCTCGATATTCGAGAGTAACCAGCGATGACATTTTATGAATTCTCACCCGAGAGAAACGGTCAGCAACTCCTGTGGACTACGCCGCTGTTGGCGGGGTGCTGCCTCGCAGAGCATTTGCCACCGCTGGATCGACGGACCGCAAGTGCAGATCTCGTTGCGGAAACGCAATTTCGATCTTCGCTTCCCGGAACACTCGGTCGATATTCGTGTGAAGAGCGTCGATGACCGACAGGCGGTTGTCCAGGTCCGGCAGGTAAGTACGGATGACAAAGTTCAAAGTATTGTCGCCGAACCCTTCGAACGTTGCTCTGGGGGCAGGATCATCCAGTATCAGTGGATGATCATTGCACACTTGAAGCAGCAGGGCTTTTGCTTTTTCAACATCGGAGCCGTACGCGATACCCACGTTGATAACGACCCGATTCACCTTGTCGGACAATGTCCAGTTCAGCATTCGTCCGGTGATGAATTCTTTGTTTGGAATCACATACTCCTTGCGATCCCAGTTCGTGATCGTTGTTGCTCGAATGCGGATGCGGGAAACGACTCCCGAAATTTCGTCCACGGTGACAACATCGCCAATGCGGATGGGCCGTTCGAAAAGAAGAATCAAACCGGCGACGAAGTTGGCAAATATCTCCTGCAGGCCGAACGCGAGACCAAACGTCAAAGCCGTCGCCAGCCATTGCACCTTCGACCAGCCGACGGAGATCGCGTTAAAACTGAGAATGACCCCCAGCAGAATGATGAGATAACTTGTCAGTGTTGTGACGGCGTAACGGACTGACTGATCCAGCGGAAGCCGCTGCAGGATCCACATTTCCATCAGGCCGGGAATATTTCGGGCGCACGCGACTGTCATCATTACCAGCAGCAATGCCAGACCGATGTCGCGCGGTGTGACGTATCGAACGACCGTAACGAGTTCCTGTTTGGCGGACTCTGATGCCGATGCGGATTGAGACTGTCCAGCTCCCATCCCTGGCATTGGTGAACTGGCAAGCCCCACATCTTCTGCCGAGACTTCGACAGTCGTTGCCCAAAGTTGCCACTGATCAAGAATTCGCAGCGCAGGTAGAGCGTCGACCCAGATCAACCAGACTCCAACCAGTGATGTTGTCACAACGGCAATGCTCAGCAGGCGGCGACTTTGCTCGGTGCTCGCTTCGACGTCGGCTCGCAATTCTTCCGCCGGGACGATCATTGCCGGAGTCGCCGGCGCGGGAACCGTTGGCGATTCGCTGGCAATTCGCTTTGTTGTTGTCGTTGAGCCTGTCGATTTCGATTCTTCAGCATTCTGATTGGACGCTGCTTCTGCGGCCTTGACTGCTGCTGCTGCGTGTTCCGCCGCTTCCTTTCTTGCCATCAGTTCAAGACGTCGTTGTTTGGCGTGTTCGATGCTGAGTTTGCGACGTTGCACGATCAGCAGCCGTTGCAGCAATGCTCGAACCAGTTGCAGAGCGAGGACCAGCACGATCATCGCGAACAGCCGCCACGAAAGCTGCTGAGCTGTGTAGTAAAAACCGGCAATTGTCAGAATCGCCAGGCTTACTGGGGCCAATACACTGCCCCAGTACCACAGCCATTTGGTTTGTACCAGCCAGCCGGTTGGATGAGTGACCAGAAGTTCGCACAGCACCCCCGTGTCGGGTCGAAATACTCGCCGCAGAAAAACTGCCAGTACGAGTGCTGCTGCCACGAAGCCTGTTCGTTCGAGGACATCGAGGCCGTGTTCAGTGTCACTCATGTAGAGCGTTGTCGTGAGAAATACGAGTGGCAGGCCGAACATCGTCAGGCCGGGTAATGTGACACGAAACAAACGGATACTCGAATCCGGCCAGTCAAAGTGGTTGTCGGCCAGGCCACCTGTACGGCAGATTCGACGGAGCAGCTCCAGCGGCAAATAGCACCAGGCGGTTGCTGTTAAGCCAGCCCCGACTGCCAGTGGAAAAGTCGGGCCGCTGGAAACAATCGACAAGCGGTTTCCGAAGAACCACATGAGCCCCGGCCAGGTGACTGACATCAGAATCGTACACCACGTAGCATGCCAGGTAGGTTCGAAAGACGTGCAGTTTCCTCGACGAGCCAGTGTGCCCGCCTGGTTCAGCTCTCGCCGAAATCTTGGTCTCAGCAGAATGAGAATTGCGAACAGCAGTAATGCGACCGCGTGAAGTGGCAGATTTTCACTGACATCTTCGATGAACTTTTCCCATGTCGCGACCCAGCCTGCTGGTTCAAAAAAAGTCTGGTCCGAAGTGTCAAGGTCAAGTTTTGAAAACAGTGGTTTGTTGCTGCGGATCCAAAGGACTCGCTCGTCGATATAGGTGATGTAACGATTCGTTTCAGCGATCAGAAGCTGCTCGGTCTGATCGAGTTCGAAGAGCGTGTCGAGATATGTGTTCGAACTTCTGATCAACTGATCGAGATACTCGGCGCGACGGTCGAAAACGTCTCGCGCCGCAGTCTCAAGTCTGGCAAGCTCAGCTTCTGACATGCCCGGGGAAGCCTTGCCCAGAATTTCGGCCACAAACGGGTCGCGGTTTGCGAGACGTGCGCGCTGATCGTCCGCTTCGAAGAGTTCGTACTGGGCATCTTCGATCTGCTCGCGTCGATTCAAAACGTTTGCCTGACGCTTGAGAACGTTCGGCAATTCACTTCGTTGTCGACGCAGGAGTCCGCCAATGGCATCACTGAGGCCGATGTTGTCGACTTTCTTCTGAATTTCCGTGAACTGTTTCTGCACACCGTCGAGTCGAAGTTTAGTTGCTTCGAGTTTCGTACGTGTCTCGTCGATCGGAGTACTCAGCTTGACAGCCTTTTCGGCCAGCTCTTTGTTGAGATCGGCGTCACTCTGAAGGAGCGGCTCGGCAGCAATGGCTTCGTCGCGAGCACGTTTCAGTGCGGCGGCATTCTCTTCCGCGCGACGTTTCGCGATTTCTTCATCGATCAGCTTCAGCTCAGCTTCAACCAGGAGGACTTCCTGGGTTCGAACGTCGCGTTCCAGGCGAACGAAGTCGGCTGCATCTTCAGCGTCGTACTTTGTCAGTTCGTTCTGCAGAGCCGGCTGTTCAGCGTCAATTAACAGCCGTCGTACTCGAAGTTCCGTCAGCCGAGCCTGAGTCAGCAGGGCAGATTCGTCAGCAGGTGGCGGACTGACCAGCTGCTTTTCAAGGTCTGCTGCCCGCTGAGTCGCTGACAGGAGTAAAGCTCGAATCTCTTTTCGACGATTCGCTCGCGCGGTTGGTTCACCCTCAATCTGCGCCAGCACGGTCTTCAGTTCTGTGAGCTGAACATCACGCTTCGATCGTTCCTGCTCAAGTTCCGCCAGCGTTGCAAGTTTCGGCAACTCTGGTTTCAGAGTCTGCAGATCGGCCAGTCGTCGCTTTCTATCCGCGACTCGGGACTGAACCTCGTCTGTGTCAACCTTGAACTGAGCGGCGGCGGCGGCGAGTTCCGAAATTCGTTTCAAGCCCTCAGACGCAACTTTCAGATGCTCGTCGGCCTTCTTCTTAACTTCGTCACTGAGGTCGGTTGATTCGGCCACTTCTTTGCGGCGAGCCTCAATGATTTCTGTCGTGATTTGCTCACCGGGAGTGGCGGGTTGAAGCAGGACGGCATGCTTGACACCCTGCGCGGAAACGCCGGCAGGGAACATCATCAGTGCAAGCAGCGTCAGGCCAATCGAAAACCAACCAGCAGCAATGAGCGGTCGATTTGAAAGACAGGTGGACGTTGCAGGTAAAGATCGGTCATCAAGCTTCCGCATCGCAGAACACATCCGTTCTCGTTTGTAGTCGTCATGAGAGCGCGCACCGGCAACGCCGGACTTGATTCTTTCTCGGCATTTTCGCCGGGGCTGGATGAACCTTTGCCGGATATTCCGGCCGCAAGGATTGCGTTGCTGGTTCGATCGGCGAGTGACTGTCTGAATCTGCTCACAAGTGACCGCACCGATGACGCGGTTTCCAGAGCACTTTCAGAATTCATTTTCAATGTTCTGCAGGTTGGCCACAAAGCGAACAATTGTTATTTCGGGTGCCAGCTCCTGCACAGAAACCATGAAAATGGTCTGAACAGACGGGGCAACGCGATCAAAGCTCAGCGACTTATCGAGCCGCATCGATGGGTTGCGGCAGCTCTCGGCCAATTTCGTCGACGCGAAATCCGAATCCCGTGGGGGCGAGCGATGAAAGGTCGACGTGCCCGTTTCGGCGGCGGAACATTTCGCAGTGGACCCGCGATTCCGGTAGAGACGCGTCCGGGTAAAACTGCATGCTGTTCGTCTCGACGCCCATGATCGTGCCGGCGTGAGCTGCGAGTCTCAAATGCGAAATCTGAGCGAGCATTGGATTCGCCAGATCCTGAACCATCAGCGGCATACCATGAGCCTTTGCCCAGCAGAGGCTAAGGATTGCCCCCGTCTGAGTCTTGCACGTTTTGAGAGCGACTCCTGACCAGCCGAGTTCTCGACCAAGTCTGACGTGCAGCCAGTCGTGAGCGCTCTCGTCGAGAAACACCGGCTTGCGTGCTGCGATGCTTCGCGCGTCGATGCGGTCTCGGTCAAGCTCGTACGGAAGTGGCTGCTCGATGTAGAGCAACATCCCGTACAGACGCGAGTGCTCGTCGCGCAGCCGATCGAGAATCTCGTTGACGTACTCAGGATCGGTCACCGTGCAGTTGAAATCGGCGGTCAGCCACTCGCAGTCATGCGCGACTGCCAGTTGCCCGACATTGACGATCCGATCGTAATCCCATTTCTGATCGTTGCCTCGCAGTTTGACTTTGAGACAGTTCAGGCCGTCCCGCTCGATCCACTCGGAAAGAGTGACCGGATAGCCGTCGTCGGGTTCGTCCCCGCGACAGTCTTCTCTGGTCAGTGGGTCGAGGCCACCCACCAGGTGCCAGGCTGCAAGCGACGCATTGACGGTTCGACCATTCTTAACGAGAAACTCCGACGGCCAGCGACTGGCAAACGAAACGGCGCGCGCATCCGCCGCCGGTTCCAGGAAGGCAGCGAGATCTCTTGAGAGATGTTCCGGTCCGTAGAGATCGTAAATGTCCCGCTCGTGAAGAACCCCATACGCGTCATGCATCGCGACATCGAACGCACTGCTGCAAACCAGGGCGGCCAGATACGGCATCGCTTCCTGAGCAATTTCAGTCGCGTTTGCCGACTCAATCAACTCTGGCAGGACGAGCGTCAGAAAATCCGAACCAATCTCAAGCGGATGACCTGTGCCTTCGAAGTCGATCCATGCCGCAGCAATCCGTCGGCAGAAATCGACCAGACGATCGTGTCGGGCCGCATAAGTCAGCGAACTCGGCCACGCCCACTGCACGTTGAGCGGCGTCTCTCCCCAGCCGTGCGCGGTCCGACCGTCGCGGCCCTCGACTGTGACTTTGACACGAGCGCACGTGACCTCCGTCAAAACCTCCGGCCCGAATTTGAGCGGCACTCGAGTCTGCACGGGAAGCAGATAAAGATCTGCGGCGATGACACGAATGTCCGTAGTCTTTCCGACGCTCATTCTCCGTCCTGACTTTCCTGCAGTTCGCTTCTGTTTTCCAGCGGCGAGGTAACAGAACTCACCGTCTTGGTCGGCACCATGACCGTTGGAGGATTCCTCCAGTTGTTCCACGTCGCGGGGATCGAGACAAAGGCGGTTCGATAGGCCATTGCCAGAAGCAGAACGAGTCCTAAACCACCAACCGTTTTCAGAATGACTCCGTTTTTCGCCTTCCCCATGACGTCTTCCCGACTGGTCAGCCACAGCAGGACGATGGCGATTAGTGGAGCACCGAGGACGGTGACGGCCTGCGCGGCAATGATCGTCGGAGTTCGGTCGAAACCGAGAAGCATCGTTGCCAGCGCGATGATCATGCCAGTTAGGAGTGCGGCGGTTGTCAGAAGCCTCGGCCACAAGTCAGATGGCTTACTGCCCAGTCCCAGACTGTCGGCCAGAATGAAGCCGCCGATCATCGAGTTCACGAGAAACGAAGAATATGCGGCAGAGAACAATCCGAAGCAGAAGATGATTTTCCCACTTTGTCCGAATGTCGGCTCCAGCGCGGCTGCCACAGCAATCGGGCTGGACAGTTTTACTGGCTGTCCGTTGTAGATCCCGGCAGCGGCTGTCGACACCAGCATCAGCGTTATCAGGAACATGATGCCGGAACCGATGCGGGCGTCGATCAACCCGCTTTGCAGTTCCGGCTCTTTCCAGCCTTTCTGACGGACCAGGTAAGCCTGATAGTACGCCGCTGTGATCACAAATGTCGTCCCCACCAGACCAAGCACGGCGAGGTCGATGTTGCCGAATGACGGAACAAAACCCTGGGCCATCGCTCCGACATCCGGCTGCAGTCGCAGGAGGTTGATTGCAAAGCTGACCAGCATCAGCCCGACAAAAACCATCATGACGCGTTCCAGCATCTGGTAGAGATTCCTGAAGAGGAACAGGAACGAAATGGCGATCACGTTAAAGCCGACGATCAAACAGGCAACGACCGTCTTGTTATCGATGAACGCTTCAAACGCGGCACCCACTCCGATGTTGTTCCCGGACTGAAACGCCGCCGAGATAAAAAATACGCTGACTCCGACAAGAATCGAGAGCCACCTGCCGGCCCGTTCACGAATAAGATCACCCGGAGCTTTTTCAGCCAGCACACCGAGCCGTGCCCCCATCGTCATGTAGAACATCATAAAGACGACCGAGACTGCCACGATCCACAGCATCGAGTAAGCGTTGTTCGCTCCGACGGTCGAGCTGGTCAGGATGCTGCCTGGGCCGATCACAACGCAGGCAGTAATCAGACCAGGACCGATTCGCTGATACCAGGGACGTGATGTTACGACAGCAGAAACAGGTTCATTCATGGCAGACTCATCGATCTGAGACGGGTCGAGAGGAAAGTTCAAAAACGCAGGTCGGTTGGTGACTGCTTCTCGCAAAAAAAGAATCGAGACACCAGCGACGCCGGATGCGGACGAGTCAGACTACTGAAATTCTTCTTCAAGGCGAACCGAACTGACGACAACATCCGGGATTGAGTCTCGTGCCAGCGAATCGATTCCATGACTCTCAGGCGATTCACTTTGCGAAACGACACAGAAACGGGTTAGCATGCACTGATGCGTTTTCAGACGCGCTTCCCACCGCTGACTCCCTCAACGTTCATTGCCACCGTTGGCAGTCACGTCCCACCTCGGTAGCGAACCATGCTCACTCGACGTTTCACAACGATCGTCGCTATTGCCGGCTTGAGTCTGGCCTGCGTCCGCCTTCCCGACAACGCTCTGGGCGCGAACATCGAAAACGTGCCCGCTCCGCCGCTGCTCGCCGAATCAGTATCGGCGGTCGCTGCAAGTCCAGATGCTGGTGAGCCAACGTTGCGTGCTCGACTCGACGAGCTGGTCGTAGCGGCAACGCCGAACTTCGCCTCATTGGCCTCGCCGCGTTCTTCCGACGAAGAATTCGTACGAAGAGTCTATCTCGATCTTGCCGGGACGATTCCGACAGGCACTCAGACGCGAGAATTCCTGGCCAACCAGTCACCAAAGAAACGCGAGCAGCTGATCAACCAACTGCTCGCCAGCCCGCAGCACGCTCGGCGACTTCAGTACGTGTTTGATGAAATGCTCATGGAGCGTCGTGTCGGCACCGACGTTCCGGATGCCGACTGGCAAAGATGGCTGCGGGAATCCTTCCGCGAAAACAAGCCCTGGGACCAACTCGTCACAGAAATACTTTCGGCGGACGGAGTCGACGAACAGCAGCGACCGGCTGCGAAATTTTTCCTCGATCGAAAGTTCGATGTCGACCTCATCACTCGAGATATCGGACGCGTCTTCCTGGGAGTCGATCTTGAGTGCGCTCAATGCCACGACCATCCCAGCATTGATGACTATCTTCAGCGTCACTACTACGGGCTGAGCGCGTTTCTGAAACGCAGTTACCTTTTCACCGATCCGAAGACGAAGAAGAAAGTGCTGGGCGAGAAGGCCGAAGGCGATGTGAAATTCACGTCGGTGTTCACGGCCGAAGAGGGGCAGACCGATCCTCGCGTGCTCGACCTGCCGGGCATCCCGGATCCTGAGCCTGCCAAAGAACTGTACATCGCTAAACCAGCCAGCAAGGTGCGAGGCGTGCCAGCCTACAGTCGCCGCCTGCAACTTGCGAAGGCGATGATTGCTGCGGACAACGTCGACTTCAGACACAACATCGTCAACCGCCTGTGGGCACTGATGATCGGTCGCGGTCTGGTCGAACCATTGGATATCAGACATTCGGACAACCCGCCATCGCATCCTGAAGTTCTCGACCTGCTGGCTGACGAATTTCAGAGACACAACTACAACGTGCGATGGCTGCTTCGCGAACTTGCTTTGAGCGAAACCTACCAGCGGTCGAGCAGGCTCGCTGTTGATTCCGAACAAGGCGGTGATGCGTCGGCAGCGTTTGCCTGCGGGCATTTGAAACCACTCTCTCCCGAGCAGTTCGGATGGTCGTCGCTGGTTGCCACTGGATTTTCGACAGTGACCATGTCAGCTCAGGAAGCGGCGTTGCTGAAAGCAGAACCCGAAGCCGCAGCCAATAAAAAAGTAGACCCACTGTGGCGCGAAGAAACGCTCCACAAAGCGTTGAAGCCGGAGCTTGACCTTGTCGTGGCACGCTTTGCCGGACAGGGTGGACAGAAAACCGGCTTCGACGCGACAGCCGACCAGGCACTGTTTGTTATCAACGGAGCAAACGTTGAAAAATGGTTAAAGCCGCAGGGTGGAGTATTGACGGATCGGCTGCTCAAGCTGGACTCGCCCGAACTTCTTGCCGAAGAATTATACATCTCGATCCTCTCTCGATCTCCGGCAGAGGACGAAACGGCTGCCGTCACGAGCTACCTTGATTCAGTCAGCGACCGGACGATGGCCATCCGTGAAATAACGTGGGCGTTGCTTTCCTCTGCCGAATTCCGCTTCAATCACTGACCCGTTCGGACCGGCTAGCTGCCTGCGCTGGCGGCTGCGATCAGACGAAATTTCACAGGAGTGCATCGTGCGACGCGACATTGGATGCAACCATATTGATCACCAGCTTTCGCGACGAGGTTTCGTGGCGGGTTCCGCCGCCGGCGCGGTTGCGATTGGCGGGCTTCTGACTCCTGCCCAGGCCGAGGCCGTCAAGTCAGGTCAGAAACGAATCCTGCAGGTCTTTCTGCAAGGAGGTCTCAGTCAATTTGAAAGCTGGGATCCAAAACCGGGCACCAGGTATGGCGGACCGTTTCGGGCGATTCCAACGTCCGTTCCGGGAATTCATATCTGCGAGCTGATGCCGCACATCGCGCAGCGGATGCATCGCCTGTCGATTGTCCGCAGCCTCGACCTCAAGACAAACGATCATCGCATTGGCCGACTTCGGATCGAGAAGGGACGCACGGCTGGCGACTTCCCCTACGTCGGAGCCGTCGCTTCGAAATACCTCGCCGCGGAGAATCCGCCGCTGCCAGGCTACCTGCACATCACGACGCGAGGTTTGGAAGATAACACCAACGCGTTTCTGGGAGCGCAGCACGCTCAACTGAAACTGCTCGGCGTCAACGCTCCAGAGAACCTGGACCGGCCTGCGAGTCTGGACGAAGAGTCCGCTCAACGCCGCAACGAATTCCGACGACTTGCCAATGAGCGTTTCGCTGGACGCGGCGGACAGCCGGCCTTCACCGAAGCCTTCGACTCGTCGTTTGAAATGGCGCGGCGACTGATGAAGCGGAAATCTTTGTTTGAGCAGGAGCCATCCGCAAAAGATATTGAACGCTACGGTTCGCACCCATTCGGTGTCCGCTGCATTCTTGCCCGCGAACTTCTGAGCAACGGCGCGACCTGCGTCAAAGTCACTCACCACGGATACGACACCCACGCCGAGAACTTCAACTTTCACCTCGAACAGCTCGACGAGTTTGACAAAACGTTCTGCATGCTGCTCGACGATCTGCACGATTCGGGAATGCTGGAGTCGACGCTCGTTCTGATTTACTCTGAATTTGGACGGACGCCAAAGCTCAATCAGCGTTATGGTCGCGATCACTGGGGAGCGTCGGTCTCGGTCGCGCTGGGCGGTTGCGGAATTGTTCCAGGGGCGGTCGTTGGTTCGACCAATGCGGAAGGAACAGAAGTCGCCGAACGTGAAGTCAGCGGCGGAGACCTTTTCCATACATACTTCCGAGCTTTGGGCCTGGACACGTCGGCCAACCACGACATTCCGGGCCGCCCCGTTCCGATTGGCGATCCGGCCGCCTCGCCGATTGAGGAGCTTCTGGCATGAAGACACCCACCAGCGATACTCTGTCCACTTCGACGCAAACAGTGCAACGTCCTGCTTCGCCACCGTTGCCCGAGAATCCGATCGACGTCTCGCAAACGCACGTCGTCACTGAATTCAAACACGATATTCCGCTGACCACGTGCCGCATCGACCCGACCGGGCGATTCGTCTTTGCTGGGGCGGAAGACTTTCACGTCTATCGCTGGGCTCTTTCAGGCGACGATTCCTCAAAGACACTTTTCACCGGCCACCAGAGCTGGGTGCGGTGTCTGGATTTTTCATGCGACGGCAGGTTGTTGTTCACTGCCGGCTACGATCACCGTATCGGAATCTGGAACGCCGCTGATGAAAATCCGTCGCCAATCCAGATGATCGATGCCCACCAAGGCTGGGTCCGCTGGGTTCGCGTCAGCCCCGACGGGAAACTTCTGGCGTCGTGCGGGAACGATAACCTGGTCAGAATCTGGAGCGTTCCTGATGGGAAACTTCGGCAGGAATTTGCTGGCCACAAACGGTATCCCTACGCGGCGGTTTTCCATCCGGATGGCAAACGCCTCGCTTCGTTTGACCTGATGGGCGTCATCAAGGACTGGGACATCGAAACCGGCAAAGAAGTCCGGTCGCTCGAAGCAAAGTTTATGTGGGGCTTCGATCAGAAGTTCCGAGCCGACATGGGCGGTGCTCGCGACATGCGGTTCAGCGAGGACGGTAAGGCGCTGATCGTCGCCGGCCTGACCGAAGTCTCCAACGCCTTCGCCGGCGTCCACAAGCCGATGGTTCTGTGTGTGGACTGGGAGAAGTTCGAACATCTCCACAAGTGGAAGGACGATGCTTACAAAGGCATGGTCTGGGGAGTGTGCGAGCATCCCGAGGGATTCCTTGTCGCCTCCGGCGCTCCACAGGGGGGCAACAAGGGCATGCTTTGGTTCCTGAAACCTGGTGAAGAAAAACCGTTCCACTCGGTGACGCTGTCACATTGTGCCCGCGGCCTGGACGTGACTCCAGACAAGCGACAGCTTGCCGTTCCTCAGTTCGACGGCAAGTTGTGCATTTACCAGATGACGGCTCCGCATAGTCTGAGCTGATTCGAACGCTTTCTCCATTCGAGTTTCGACGGAGGCTGCTTCGTCGTCACTCGCCTGCGAATTCGCTTTTCCAGACGCGCGAAAGTTCGTCGGCACAAAGGCGAGCCGCTTCACGATGCCCGACCGCGTTCCAGTGTCCTTCCCCCGGCGCCGTATTCTCGAACCCGTGAAGATCAATGTTGTTTTCTTCAGCAAAGGCACGCATTCCTTCTGAAAGAACGACGACCGGAAACCCCGTCTCCTGTCCCAGCCGATTCAGGCGGGAATTCGCATAATCCAGATCCGATACCCCAAGCGCCTTGCAGTACTGCTGCCGCTTTGCCATGTCCGGGGTCACCTGCACTCCGGCTGTGACCACGGCCATCGCGAATCGGCTGCCGTGTTCAACAACTTCGTCATTTATCTGCCGAATCAATCGCTCTGCGAGATTCCAGGCATGACGCCAATCATCATCTGTCGGCGGTTTGAAACACTGATCATCAAGCCCGATGCGGTCTCGAGTCGAGGCAGCCTTGACCTGCTTTTCTCTCTCCACGCGTCGAGCGGCGAACTCACCCGTTCGAATCGACTGAATGACCTGCAATACCCGCGACGAATTGATCAGCCACGTCTTTATTCGAAACGAATCGCTCACTGCAAAAAGGTACTGAGAATCGTTCCGAAAAGAATTGTCGAGCACCAGTTTGTCATCGATTATCTCGAACACCGGACGCAGCTTCTGAGACTCCAGCCGCGAGGAATTGTTGCGCAGGTCGTTCGCGGGAAGAAACGCCAGCAGAACGATATCCGGATCGAATTGCCAGACATGATGACGCAGCATCAGCAGTTCCTGAGCAGTGCCGAATCCGGAAACGCCGAAGCTCAGGACTTCGACTTTGCGATCGCCTCCAAACTGTCGCGAAGTCAGTTCCGTTTCCAGCACCGATCCGAACATCTCATCCTGTGACACCTGAAACGCTTCAACATACGAATCGCCAAGGACAGCGACTCGAATTACATCTTCGGGTTTCTGCAGACTGTGTTCTCGGTCGCGAAACCCGGCGGAGTTCGTCCGAATTTCAGCCGCCCCTTCCTTCGACCACCAACCGCGAAAATTAGGAGCGAGGCCTGTCCCGCAATACTGATCTGCTCGATAGGGCAGCGGGTAGGAAACTCCAGCGACAACCAGCAGGCCTTCGGCCAGCAGAATTCCCAGCGACAACCCCAGGAACAACAAGAGGCAACGCAGCTTCCAGGACGATCTCCGCTTCCGCTTCTGTTTCGCGGGTTCTGTTGTCGAGTCCCCTGCTGACACTCACTCTACTCCAACTGATGCCGTCGAATCCTTAAATTCCTGAGAGATTGACGACCAGGTCCAGGCAGTTGGCCTCCGTCGGGCCGCTCAGACATTGAACAGGAAGTGGCAGATGTCTCCATCTTTCATCACGTAGGCCTTTCCCTCGATCCGCAGCTTGCCGGCGGCACGAATCTCTTTCTCACTGCCATATTTTTCAAGGTCGTCCAGTGAATAAACTTCAGCTCGAATGAAACCGCGTTCGAAGTCAGTATGAATAACGCCGGCGGCTTGAGGTGCCGTTGCTCCAATCGGAATCGTCCACGCGCGGACTTCCTTTTCACCGGCGGTAAAATAGCTCGCATATCCCAGCGTGTGATACGCCGCGCGAGCTAATGGCGCGAGCGCCGGCTCGGTCAGGCCAACCGATTCAAGCAGCTCCACACGGTCTTCTTCGTCTACTTCGGCCAGTTCGGCTTCGAGCTTGGCGCAGACTGGGACGACATCCGCTCCGTGTTTTGTTGCGAACTCGCGAACCTTCTCAACGAGCGGTCCCTTTCCGTCAAGATCGTCCTCGTCGACGTTTGCGACATAGAGAATCGGCTTGGCAGTCATCAGGCCATATCCATTGACGACTTTTCGCTCGTCGGCATCCAGTTCGAGAGTCCGGATCGGTAGCGAGTCGTTCACGCAATCCTGACATTTCTTAATCACCGACACAGCGAGCTTTGCATCGGCGTCTCCGCTGCGAGCGGTTCGCTCCGCCTTGGGAAGGGCGTTTTCGAGTACCTGCATGTCAGCGAGCAGAAGCTCTGTTTCGATGGTCTCGATATCGGACAGCGGGTCAACTCCGCCGGCAACGTGTGTGACGTCGGCGTCTTCGAAGCATCGAACGACCTGCAGAATGGCATCGACTTCGCGGATGTGGCTGAGAAATTTGTTGCCCAGCCCTTCGCCAACGCTTGCCCCTTTGACGATGCCTGCAATGTCGACCAGCTTGAGCGTCGCTGGGATAATTTTCTGCGGAACAATGTATTTTGTGATTCGCTCCAAACGGCTATCGGGCACTGGAACGATGCCTTCGTTTGGCTCAATCGTACAGAACGGGTAGTTCGCGCTGGCCGCAGCCTGAGACATCGTCAGCGCATTGAACAGCGTACTCTTCCCGACATTCGGCAACCCAACAATTCCAGCTTCCATCACATCCCCTTGCTACAACGTCGATTGAGAGCGGCAACTCACTTCTTGACAAACAAAACTTAAGAACCAGCCACTTAGGACGCTCTATACCGGAAGTTGATTCGGAAGTCTTCCGTCCGAATACTCGGTCGACAACATCAACGCAAAATACAGATCGCTCTATCGGAGTGATCACTCAAAAGCTGGATTTATTGGCGATGAAAAACGCCGATCTCATTTGTGATCGTAGGCAGAAACGACATGAAGGTTATTCAGAAATTGCCCCACCCCAGAATCTGATTTGCCAACGCCATCGTTACAGCAGACTTCTTGATCCACCAGAATTCTTTATCGCAGTTAGCATTTTCTGCATTGCAGAAGTTCTTGCTGATGCGGCATGCCGCACGTTGCTCCATCAGGCATAGGCAACGTTTTGCAGGTCGAGTTGGTATCGTTTAAAAGTTGATTCTGGAGATTAACTTGAGAGTCCGAAAACAGGTAAACGAATTCCTTCAGCTTGACAGCCAGACGAAATCATATGTTTGAGCCAACCTTTCAACCTTCCGTTCTTTGTCGGCCCGGCAGCTGCCTGTTTCTATCCATTGCTGTGCTCTCCATGCTCGGCACTGGCTGCCAACAGGAGACTGGAGTCCCCCAACGTGCTGAGCCGCTTCCATTGCCCGCAATCTCCGAAGAGACGGTCTCTGTAGAGATGCGTGCCTGGCCGACCTTGATTCGCACTCAGGGTAGCCTGATTGCTGATGAAGTCGTGGTGATCGGAACGCGAGTCGAGGGGCTTGTGGACAAAGTTCATGTCGATCTGGGGGACCGGGTTACGGTCGGTCAGCCACTAGTGACTCTCCGACAAGAGCAGTTTCAGCTTGAGCTCGAACGGGCACAGGCTCAGCTACAACAGGTCCGTTCTGCAATCGGGCTTAAGGCTGACGATTCACTCGATGCTGTCGATCCTGAGAATTCGCCGCCAGTGCGTGAACGCCGAGCCGAGTGGCAGGACGCTCAGGCGGAACTCGCGCGAGGAAAAGGTCTGCTCGAAGGAAATGCGATTACGGATGCCGGATTTCTTAAGCTTGAAACGGCCGTCGACGTCGCCAGAGCACGCTACGACTCGTCACTGAACGCCGTCCGCGAGAAGATTGCTCTCGTGAAAGTAAATGCCGCAGAGCTGGGGCTGGCCAGGCAGAATCTGGATGACACGATCATCCGAGCTCAGTTCGATGGCGACATTCAGCAAAAACAGATCGCTCCGGGCCGCTATGTCCGCGTGGGGGATGCTTTGATGACGGTTGTCAGAAATAATCCTCTACGTTTTCGAGGACATATCCCTGAACGGTACGCCCTGGCTTTGAATGAAGGCCAGAGTTTGCAACTGGATGTGCAGATGGTGGCGGCCCCCATTGAAGCAACGATCTCACGGATCAGTCCGTCGGTGGACATGCTCAGTCGAGGACTGCTCTTTGAAGCCATCGTTGGGAACAAAGATGGCGCCTTGCGGTCCGGCCTGTTTGCTGAAGCAGAGATTGTGATTGACACGGAAGCAACCGCGGTTGTCATTCCTCTGTCAGCACTCGTGGAATTCGCCGGGACAGAAAAAGTATGGAAAGTGGTGGACAGCAAATGCACCGAGCAGGTCGTGCTGGCAGGTGAACGTCGGGATTCAGAAATTGAGATTCTGCAAGGTTTAAAACCGGGGGACGTGATCCTGAAGGATGGATCGAAAGGACGCGTCGCAATGTTGAAGCCTGAATCCGGCGGATAAAAGCGACATTCACTGCGTGAAATCACTGAAAACAATAATGAACGATCTCTTGGAAAGAGTGACGCGTGTACTGGCTTGCTGAAGTCTGCGTTAAACGACCGATCTTTGCCTTGATGCTGATCGCCGCGCTGGTTGTGGCTGGCGTTACGGCATTTCCACGGCTGGGTGTTGACCGTTTCCCCGACACCGACCAACCGAGCATTTTCGTTCGAGCCAACTACATCGGTGCTGCCGCCGCCGAAGTTGAATCGGAGGTCAGTTCGGTGATTGAAGACGCCGTCGCCACCGTAGCCGGAATCGAAGAACTTCGCTCTATCTCACGCGACGGAAGATCGTTTGTCATCATCACGTTCTCGCTCGACCGTAACATCGACGCCGCCACGCAGGATGTGCGTGATGCGGTTTCCGGGGCCATGGGACGATTACCGCCGGGAATCGATCCTCCCATCGTCGCTAAGCGGGAACTTGATTCTTCGCCGATTCTGACGCTGACTGTGTCGGGTGATCGTTCTTCACGCGAACTTTACGTACTGGCCGAGCGGTATGTGAAGAATGTCATCGAGTCGTCTAAAGGTGTGGGCGAAGTCGAAATTGTCGGGGCCGCCGACCGCGCCGTGCGTGTTGAGGTCGATGCCCGGCGACTGGCGGCTCACAGACTGTCGATTCTGGAGATCCGCGAAGCACTTGTGAGACAGAATGCGGAAGTTCCCGGCGGACGTATTGACGAGGGAATGCGCGAGCGGGCGCTTCGCACGATGGGGCGCGTGGAGCACTCACGCAATTTCCCTGATCTGGTTGTCTCCAATGTCAATGGAACACCGATTCGTCTCAGCGATCTCGGCGAGGTCAAAGATTCGACGAAAGAAGTTCGCACGCTCGCGCGATTGAATGGCGAGCCAGCCGTGGTGCTCAATATTCAACGTCAGTCTGGCGAGAATACTGTTGAGGTCATTAACCGCATTAAAGGAATGCTACCGCGATGTCGTGAACTGTTGCCTGACGGTGTCGAGGTGGAAATCATCTCCGACCAGTCACGCTACATTGTCGCGGCTCTGCACGAAATCGAACAGCACCTTATCACCGGCAGCATTCTGGCCTGCCTGACGGTGCTTGCTTTCATGCGTTCGTGGCGCTCGACGCTGATTGCCTCGGTGGCGATTCCCGCGTCGATCATCGCCACATTCGCGTTTATGGCCATGTTCGGTTTCACGCTGAACAACGTCACGATGCTGGCTTTGGTACTGATGGTCGGCGTGGTGATCGACGACGCCATTGTCGTACTCGAAAACGTATTCCACAGCATCGAAGAAAAAGGGATGGACCCGCACACGGCGTCCATCGAAGGCACAAAGGAAATCGGTCTGGCGGTGCTTGCCACGACGCTGTCGCTGGTCATTGTGTTCCTGCCCGTGTCGTTTCTGTCGAGTGTCACCGGGCGGATGCTGTTTCAGTTTGGTGTGACGGCGACCGTGGCCATTCTAATCTCATTGCTGGTCAGCTTTTCGCTGACGCCGATGATGTGCAGCCGGCTCCTCAAACCAGGAAAACAGCCTTCGGGTGGCCCGGCGTCTCGTCGCGGATTCTATAGCTGGATTGAGGGCTCATACCTGTGGATGCTGCATCAGGCGATGAAGTTTCGCTGGCTCGTGCTGATCGGTTCGCTCGTCGTCATGTATTCCAATGTGTGGCTTTATGAGCACGTGCCGAAGGGGTACGTGCCGCTGAATGTTGACGAATCCGAATTTGAAATCCGCGCGGAGGCCAAGCAGGGAGCAAGCCTGGCGGCGATGCGCGAGACGATGGAGCAGATTGAAGCTGAGCTGCAGCAGCTCGACGGCATAACTACTATCCTGACGACGGTTGGCACTGGCGGATTCGGCGATGTCAACCGTTTGCAGTACTTCATCCGTCTGCGGGACAGTGCTGAGCGATCCTTTTCCGTCAGCCGTCTTTTTTATGCGCTGCTCAAAGGAGAACCGCGATCAGCATTCGAGGGCAATTATTCGCAGCGTGACAAGATGGCCGAAGTCCGTAAACGACTCAGAAGTGTCCCGGGAGTACAACTGTCGGTGCGAAATCTGACATCGCTTCGGCAGGGCGCACCGGTGGATATTGACTTTGCTATTACCGGCCCGGAAATGGGGCAATTGCTGAGATTCAGCTCAGCATTGCGCGAAAAGGCCAAAACGATTCCCGGACTCGTCGATGTGTATTCGACACTGAAGATCGACAACCCGGAACTATTGGCTGAGATTGATCGAGAACGTGCAGCCGCCCTGGGAGTTGATGTCCGCGAAATCGCTGACACGTTGCGCGTCGCCGTGGGTGGTGACGACCGTGTATCCCGTTACCGCGACCAGAGCATCGACGACGCGTACGATGTTGAACTGAGGCTGGTAGGCGTTGATCGAGACGACATCGCGTCGATCTCGCAGTTGTACGTGCGAGCGAACCCTGATCCGGGCATTCTTTCGCCCATCGAATTACTGGGCAGCGATACTTCTGGTCCTGTACACACGCGGCTTGATAACCTGGTGACTTTCCGGCATCAGGAATCAGCGTCGCGAATCGACCGGCTTAACCGACAGAAAATGGTATCCGTACGAGCGAATATTGCCGCCGGTTTTGCATTAGGCGATCGCATCGAAGCACTTCGGTCTGCGGCTGACGAGATCGGTCTACCGCCCGGTTTTCGTGTCGAGATCCTTGGCGGCGGTCGCGAGATGGAACGACTGATTACTGACTTCGGCGCGACGTTCATTCTATCCTTCATCTTCATGTACATCGTGCTGGCCGCACAGTACGAACACCTCGTGCATCCGTTTGTGATTCTGCTGTCGCTACCGTTGGCGGTGCCATTCGGTTTGGTGAGCCTGTACTGGGGCGGCGAGACATTGAACGTGTACTCGGCACTTGGTGTGCTGGTGCTGTTTGGCGTGGTGAAGAAAGCCGCGATCCTGCAGGTCGACCATACGAACGCTCTGCGTCGTGGTGGCATGCCTCGTGACGAAGCAATCATTCAGGCCAACCGCGATCGCCTGCGTCCGATTCTGATGACCACACTGTCATTTGTGGCCGGCCTGATGCCACTGCTGATTGCCACCGGCCCTGGTGCTGAAGAACGCCGCTCAATTGCCGTTCTGGCGGTCGGGGGCCAGACGTTATCGCTGCTCCTGACACTGTTGGCGATTCCGGTGCTGTACAGCTTCTGCGACGACCTCAGCCAACTTGTCATGCGAAAAAAAAAGCCAGAAACCGGTACTGGTACAGAACACGCTTCACCTTAGACCGCTCATGCGACAAGGAAATCCTTTCGATGGTCTCGGTGTCGGAAGCGGGTCAATTCCCTGGCAACTTGTTACGTCGACGGCTTCGAAGCATCGAACGACCAGCGCAATGGCATCGATTTCGCGGATGTGACTGAGAAATTTGTTGTCCAGTCTTTCCAGCATTCGCCGCTCTGTGCGTCCTCAAGCAAATTGCTTTTTAACTACTTTGCCGCCTGCTGATTGCGGACGTTGTCCTGCCATTCTTTGGGCATGACACCTGTGTCGCTGTCGTCGTCGTAATGTTTGCGGAGACGAGCGAGTTCTTTTTTACAAACGGCAATCTGCTCGGCGTACTCAGCGTTTTCGTACTCGTTCTGAAGTTCGTCCGGGTCGGCTTTCAGATCGTAAAATTCCCACTCGTCGAACTGGTAGAAGTAGATCAGCTTGTACTGCTCGGTCCGGACTCCGTAATGCCGAGGGACCATGTGGACGCTGGGATATTCGTAGTAGTGGTAGTAGATCGACTTTCGCCAGTCGTCAGGCTTTTCGCCCTTCAACAGTGGAACCAGCGACTTACCCTGCATGTCGTCCGGAATTTCCGCTCCGGCCATTTCCAGAAACGTTTCGGCGTAGTCCAGATTCTGTATCATTTCCTGCACTCGCGAACCCGGCTTCGTCACGCCCGGCCATTTGCAGATAAACGGCATCTTCAAAGACTCTTCGTACATCCAGCGTTTGTCGTACCAGCCGTGGTCCCCGATGTAAAAGCCCTGGTCTGATGAATAAATCACGACGGTGTTATCGTCGAGATTCATTTCGTCCAGCGTCGCCATCAGCTTGCCGACGCTCTCATCGACGCCCTTCACGCAACGGAGGTAGTTCTTTGCGTAACGTTGGAATTTCCATCGGACAAGATCGTCCGCCTGCGGATTCGTTCGATGAAATTCGGCGTCTTTCGGCCCGTAAGCGTCTCGCCAGACTTTCGTCTGCTCCGGCGACATTCGCTTCAGATTGTTCCACGCAGACTTGTCGAATCGGCCTTTGAGTTCGTTCCCTGGAAAGTCGGCGGTCAGGTCGACGAACAGGTCAAAATTGAGGTGCATGTGCCGATCGATTTCCAGCTCCTGGAATCGGGCTGGCGGCGCGTTGTCATGCCACTTGTCGAACAGCGTGTTCGGGTAAGGAATCTCGATGTCATCGTACAGGTGCAGATGCCGTTCGGCTGGCATCCAGTTTCGATGAGGCGCCTTGTGCTGAACCATCAGGCAGAACGGCTTGTCCGCTTCACGGCCTTCTTTCAGCCATTCAATGGCCAGGTCGGTCACGATATCCGTGCAGTGACCTTCGATTCGCTTCATGCCGTTAGGCGTTTTCATGTCCGGGTTGTAGTAGAGTCCCTGTCCAGGCAGGACCTTCCAGTCGTCGAAGCCCTGCGGCTCTCCCTTCAGATGAGACTTCCCGTAGATCGCCGTGTTGTAGCCTGACTTCTGCAGAATTTTTGCAAAGGTCTGCTGATTCCAGTCGAACGAGTTCCCATTGTTCATGAACCCGTTCTTGTGGCTGTGCTTTCCTGAAAGAATCACCGCGCGACTCGGGCCACAGATTGAATTTGTACAGAAGCTGTTTTCGAACAACGTCCCTTGTGCTGCCAGTTTGTCGATGTTCGGAGTCGGATCGACTTCTTTCAGCCAGCCGTTGTAGGCACCGATCGCGTGTGGAGCGTGATCGTCCGAAAAGATAAACAGAATATTCGGTCGATCGGCTGCGACCGTCGGAGCAATAAACAGGCAGACAAGAACAGCCCACAGACACTTCTGCAAAGCCAATCGTTGAATGTTAAGTGGCATTTCGCTTCCCGATCTGGTCAGTTGAAAGAGTGTCAAGCAATCACCGATTCTCTGCGAGCGAGACATTGTGACGTTTTTTTGCGACGCATCCACCCAGCGCTCGGCAGTGCCGAAGTGACTGTAAAACGGTCGCTCGCCTGTCTGAATGCGACGATCGATTTCAGTTTGGATTTCAGCGAACCTGAAGAACTATTCCTTCGCCGATTGCTTTCGCTGCTGAAACATCCATGCAATCACGCCGTCCGGATTCGAGTAAAACGGTGTCCACGAGTTGTGACCAACGCCGGGGTACTCGGTGTACTTCACGTTTCCGCCGACGGCTTGAATCGCCTCCACCATCGTGCGCGAGCGGACTGGCCACACGACGGTGTCGGCGTCTCCGTGAGCCGCCCAGATCGGAATGTTTTTAAGACGTGCGGCCTGCGTCTCGTCCCCGCCTCCGCAGACGGGAGCCACTGCCGCGAACAGTTCCGGCTTGCGCATCGCCAGATCCCACGATCCAAAGCCGCCCATTGACAACCCCGTCAGGTAGACGCGGCTTCTATCGATTGGCAAAGTTTTCAGGGACTGGTCCAGCACGGCCATTGCCATTGCCATTTGATCGGTCGGCTGGTCTTTGATAGGCACGGACTGCTTTTGGCTCCAGGCCTGATCAACCCATTGCTCGCCGTTGCGGCACTGCGGGATCACCATGAAGCAGGGATATTTTCCGAGCCATTCCTCTTTAGACATCTGATTCGGCAGATGAGGCAGCAGTTTCTTGACGTCGTTCCCTCGCTCGCCCGCTCCGTGCATGAAAAACAGCAACGGGTACTGCTTGCCCTCTTCGATTTTGAGCGGCGGCAAAATCAGATAAGTAAATTTCTCTTTCTCATACTTGCCGCCGGTGAACAGGATCTCTCCAATCCCGAAATCCTGCTCGGCGACGGCTTCTCGAACATCCATGCTGATTAGACTTCCCACAAGCAGTGTCAGGGCTGACAACGATCGACTCATAGCTGATTCCTTTGAAAATAATAACGATCTTTGAAGCTGCCTTCGGATACTGAGACCTGCTGACGGTTCTCTTTTGAACGTTCAAGAAGCAGTTTCGAAGCAACGCATCGGCATCTCAATACAACCTGAGCGAATTTTGAAACAGCTCTGTCAGTTCGGCAGCTCCCGTTTTCAGCGGAGACAGTTTCAGCAGCCGAGCCTGAACCAGCGTGCCGTCGACGAGTTTGGGAATGTCGGCTTCACTGTAGCCGAAGTCTTCGATGCCGCCGGGCTGTTCCATCAGCTTCATGAAGTGAGTGACTCGCTCGGCCAGTATCTCTCCAGCATCGTCGAGCGAGGCATCGCGAATATCCGCTCCCAGTGCGGCAGCTGCCTGTAAGTGCCGTTCCGGAGCTGACGGTGCCGTGAAGCGACAAACTGCCGGCGTGTGAACAATGACCGACGTTCCGTGAGGTACCATCGCATGGTCCGCGTTATAGCCAGGCGGCAGGTAATCTTTGACCTGCCCCGCCACGGGATAAGCCATCGCGTGAGGCAAGTGGACTCCCGCGTTGCCGAATCCTGTTCCCGCGTAGGACGACCCGAGCAGCATGCGTCCGCGAGCTTCGTCGTCGCCCGAATCGGCGAATACCCGAGGCAGGAATTCAGCCACGACCCGCAACGCTTCCAGTGCCCACACATCGCTGATCGGATTCGCCCCCTGATACGCCGTTCGCATCGACGGCCGCTCCGGCTTTTCTCGACAGAGAAACGGCAAAGCTGTGAACGACTCCAGAGCGTGCGACAGAACATCAAGCCCGGCGCTGGCTGCCACTTCTTTCGGGCAGGTCCGAGTGTTCTCTGGATCGAGCACGCCCAGAATCGGCCGCATGTAACGATTGGCGATTCCAGTTTTGACTCGCTCTTTTTCAAAGTCGAAAACGGCGACGGCTGTGGTCTCGCTGCCGGTGCCCGCCGTCGTAGGGACAGCAATCAGTGGTTTTAACGGTCCAGGTGGGGTCGTCCCTTTGCCAAGCGTCGGATTCACGTACTCGGTAAATTCCGCTGGCCAGCTGGCAAAGAGATTGGCTACTTTTGCGGTGTCAATTGCTGACCCGCCTCCAACCGCCAGAAACGCATCGAAGCTGCCGCTCAGCGCGACTTCAATCGCCTGGCGAAACGAAGCGTCAGTCGGTTCACAACGGACCTTGTCGAATACTTCAAATTCGACGTTCGCCGACTTCAAAGACTCGATCGCTGTCTGCCCCGGATATAGATCCCGCACCGCCGGATCAATCACCAGCATGACCCGCTTTGCACCAAGGTCCGCAAAGTCCAGGCCGACTTCACGAGTCGCTCCTACCCCAAATCGAACATGCGAGCCGGTCATCTGAAATATGGTGTCTGTCGTCATCGAGTCCTTCCTTAGTATCAATTCGAAAGACGCTTCATGCCTGGAACGGTGATAGCTACTGAACTTCACCATTTGAAATCGCCGTCTCATTCGCGAAGACTGGCGGCTAACGGCGTTCCCTTACTTTTGTCTGTCGAGACCTGGATTTCAGCCAGCGTCTGCAAGCATTGGCCAGTCGCTTCCCGACATTTGAACCAGAGGCGGCAATTATTGCGCGAAACACTTGCCGCTGATAGCACGATGGCCTATCGATACACGTTCTGATCGAAAACTTGCCACAACCCGGAGACAATTCCCGTGGTCCGACTCCCTTCCTGCCCGATCTGCAAGATCGAGTTGTCAGCAACCGCCGCCACCGAATCCAAAGACTTTCCCTTCTGCAGTGCCCGTTGTCGCGAGGTCGACCTGCTGCGCTGGAGCGACGGAAAGTACGCCATTGTCGAGCCGATTTCTGCCGAAAAACTGGCGGAAAAAATCTTCGAAGACGAAATGGACGAACCGTTCGACGATGCCGGCTACTGACACCGTTCATGGAGCCGGTTCTCACCGACCAACAGTTTGAGAACACGGTCATTTGGGCCGACCCCGCGGTACAATCTGTCTTGCGTGTGCCACTGGCTCTGCCGGTGCGGAAACACGTTCGACATTCAAGTTAAATCTGTACTGGCAAAGCCAGCGGCACAAAATTCGGACAAACAGCTGCTGCCTGATCATTATTCCAAAGAACGCATCCCCCCACTCCGGAGAATTACTGTGTCGAGACTCACCGCCCTGGCCTGTCTGACCTGCTTTGCACTGTCCTCTTTCGACACCGCTTCGGCCGATTCTAACTGGCCGCGCTGGCGTGGCCCCAATCAAGATGGCCACTCAAGCGAAACCGGCTTCCCTCGCAAATGGAGTCCGTCGGACGTTAAGTGGAAGGCTCCGCTGCCCGGAGCCGGGCAGTCGACGCCCATTATCTGGGGCGAGCAACTGTTTCTCACGGCTGCTCTCGATCGAGGTGCCGAACGGGTTGCGATGTGCGTCGACCGAAAAACCGGAGACGTTGTCTGGCAGACAAGCTTGTGGAAAGGCAGACCAGAAGATTCACACGCGATGAATGGCTGGGCATCGTCAACCTGCGTGACCGACGGCGAACGAGTCTGGTGCTTCTTCGGCCAGGGCGGTGGGTTGTTCTGCCTGTCGATGGACGGCAAGCAGATCTGGAATCGCGACCTCGGAGAGTTTCCCGGACCGTGGGGCACGGCTGCCAGCCCGATCCTGATCGACAATATGCTTATTCAGAACTGCGACTCGGACGACAAAGGCTTTCTGCTGGCTGTCGACAAACTGACCGGGGACACACTCTGGACGGCGCCGCGTGAACAACAACGCGGCTGGAGCACTCCGATCCTGATCGAAGCCGCCGGTCGCCGAGAACTGGTCGTGCAGGGGCATACCGGAATTCGTGCCTACGACCCCGTCAATGGCGAAGAGTTCTGGCGAGTCTCCGGAACCAAAGGCCGAGGCACACCGACCGTCACACCAGCCAACGGTCTGGTCTACGTGATTCCCGGTCGAGGCCCGTCACTCTTTGCGGTCAAACCAGGTGGCCAGGGCGACGTTACCGCCAGCAACATCGTTTGGAACCAGCCGCGTAAAGGTCGAGATTTGCCGTCACCGATCGTCGTCGGTAACTACCTCCTCGCTATGAGCATGCAGGGCGGGATTCTGACCTGTTACAACGCGACCACCGGCGCACAACTCTGGGCCGAACGCATCGGCGGGACCGTTACCGCCAGCCCTGTCGCCTATGACGGCCTGGTCGCCTTCATCGAAGATGGCGGAGAAGCCATTGTCGTCGAGCCCGCCGACACCCTGAAGATTGTCAGTCGCTGCAACCTGCAAACCGACGACGAAGAAATCTTCCGAGCATCCATTACCCCCAGCGCCGGTCAGCTCTTCATCCGCTCCACCAGAAACCTCTACTGCATCGGCAGGTAAGGTTTGAATTGAGATTGGCGATCTGTTCCTCATTGCAGTCGAGACTTCAAGTCTCACCCCAAAATGCTGCGACGTGTCTGTTTGCATAACTATATTCGCGGAACGCTCTGGACCAGAGTCCTCTTGCTGTCGGTTCTGGCAAGTGGCAACATTGCATGTTGATGTGGCAATATGTGCAAACAGAGGCAGGTCGCCACGTCGCATAACGATGGCCGTAACCGGGCGGCGACGAAAGATTGTCCATTTCAAATCCGCCCGACTTCGCCTCCTCGGTTCACGGCTTTGTTCGTCGGCGGTCTGGTTTTCGTTATGATGGGTGAACGAAGCTTAAATGCATCGCCGCGTGGCTGCATGTGAGCCTGTCCAATTGCTCGCGTGATGCCTTGCCGAAGATTGGATGGACCGGTAATGGTCCATGTTCCTTGTAGTGCGCAACCGACTCCTTCAGCATCTGAATAGCGTCCTGGAGGGAAATTTCTTCATCCGACCAGAACACGGCCTCAGCATTTGCCGGAAGCTTAACGCCTGGTTTGACGGGCCCCTTCAGAATCGATGAGCGAATGAACGGGAGCAGCAGTTTCATAATCAACGGTGGTTGTGGAGCTGGGATGCGCCCGGTCATCATGCTGTTGGAAAGTGCCAGGTGACGTACGATTTGGGGAAAGCTGTGCTTTCCCATCGTCTTGACCTCACCTGCAGCGAGGCGTTCGATCTCAGCCACGACATCATCCAATGTGTCCAGTGATAGATCCCGTCGATTTCGTTCGCTCATGGTTTGTATTCCCTAATTCTCAACTGATGCATGTCAGGTGACGAACGCTTTGTTATTTGGAGTGTGGCCGAGGACCAGCCATGAGCACTTTCTGACAGCGTTGCCGAGTTTTGAAATCAGCGTTGGCTCCAACGCGCCCAACGCTTTTCCAAGGCCGGACAACTTCTCGAAGGCCCCCTGGCGGCTGCCTCTTTAACTTCCGACGCGCCCTGCCGAAACACTTACCACGCAGTGGCAAAGCAAAAGCACCATCCGCTGAGCTTACCCGGATGCTAAAGACGCAAAGGAAAACCAGACACCACTATTCCCTCTGAGCGTTGCCCAGCGTTGGGCACTCAACCGAAAACACCAACTGATAGCTGGACAGCCCAATTCTTTGACCGAACAAAGACCGGAGGACCGGGCACCTGCCAGCCTGACATTTCGACCGAATGCCCCTGTGCCCAATAGCGCTGGCGGTAACCAAGCCGCCGCCAAAAGACTTTAACCTCAGAACTCTCGTGAACGGCGGCTCCGATTCACCGCATGGTTAGGCGACGGTTGAACGCTGCTCCTGGGAGCCGTTAATTCCCATCTGGCGGTGCCCGGAGCGCGGAGACGAGAACAGCTGTGTCAGGAGCTTTGCCAGAGTAGAAGGTAATGTAATGGGTGTTTCCGATCACTGTGGCGTTGGCATTGCCAGCGTCGAATGTGACCTTGCTGCCTATAGCGACCGGCTCGGACTCCGGCCAATTCCGCGGGCGGTCGAACACATGCTCGGGATCGACGACGCGACGACGCAGCACGCCGGCCCCGCGATGATAGTAGTAGTTGCTCAGCAGGCCGGTTTCGGTATCAAAAATCAGGCTTGGGGTGGAGGCCTTGACATCGCCGATGTTGGTTGGTGCACGCTTCCAAGTCACGCCGTGGTCAGATGAGACCAACTGGAATTGAGTGCTTGCCACCTCTGTGCGACCGATCGCGAGAATCCTGCCATCGCCGAGATAAACCGCGGCGGGCTCAGTTGGCCACTGCGCTTTGGGGAGGCCGGACTCGATGGGGGTCTGCTTCCAGGTTTCGCCGTTGTCGCTACTTGTCAGCGTGCCCCACGCATTCGTCGGTTTATCTCCATAGTCGCCAGCGAACCACAGGGCCATGAGCCCGATGGTTGGCACGCTAAAGATGTCGGTGATCTGCATCGGGCGGACGTCAAGCTGCGGCGTCGCCACCAAAGTGAAAGTGACACCATCCGTAGTACGATAGAGGTCGTGGTGCCACTCCTTGCCAACCCGGCGCACCCAAAGGAGCATCGCCCCGTTGGAATCCAGCCCCTTCCCCACCTCGACATCGCCGTAGCCCGGCGAGTTGGCGACGACCGCTTCAGCCGTCCACGTTTCCCCTCCGTCTACGGAGGTGCGCGCGTAAACCGCGCGGTCGTCCTCCCCGATCGTATGTCCTGAACCGCGGCTATAGACGCACACCAGCTTTTCTCCGAGGGCCTGAATCATCGGCCACGAATTGTAGCCTTTCGCCTCCTGCACGATCTGCGGCTTCGTGAGCGTTTGCTGTGTCGTTGGTACGGTCTGCGAAAATGCGCACTTCGAGCATGCGAGAAGCAGGAAGATGATGGTGGTCGTTTTCATTTTGTTGGGTGATCTGTTTGATAACGTGTGAAGCCGCCTAACACTCGGCACGATAGTTTGACGGTGAATTCAGAGCGGGCTTGCCGAGTGCTCCGGTTCATTGCTTTGTTAGTCGGTGTCATGAGCGAAGCTACTGACCGAGGATTATGATCAGCGTTGATTGTGCGACGAGTCAGTCCGCCAGGCAAGATAAACGGACGACCGAAGCCGCCCCTTGCCTTCCTTAATTCTTCACCGCTTGAGTTTCGAAGTGCCCCATAGACGGCGAAGGCACAGACGACAGGTTTGACCGCCTGAACTTTCGGTCGAGGACATTGACCGAGCACCAGTAATAGACCGAGGATCACACCGACTAACGACCAGGTTAACTCGGCGGTCGCCGAGTAAGATTGAATCGAAGACTCATTTGAGGCGCCGCTCGGGTTGAATGTCTGGTTCGGCGAGCCTACTTGCCAAACTGAAAGCCCGCCATACCGATGGCAAGTACCGCGAAAAGTACCACTGCCAGGACGAGAGGGGTACCTACAAAGAACACCAGTACCAGCCGCCAACGACGTTCCTGAAAGATGTACTGAAACAAGACAATGATCGGAGAAACGACTGCCGAAAGTAGGACGGACAGCCACACCAAAAACCAGCAAAGAAGTAAACGGGTATCGCCTCCCCAGGTCGGTTCCTCGGTACCCGCAAGCGTTTTGATGCGAGCATCGATAGAGCGAGGAGTGAGTCCAGCAAGAACCGAGCCTATGCATGCTCTAATCTTATGGCCGATCTGGCGGAGAGTCAGTTCCGCAAGCTCGGTAGGAGGGGCAGGTCTGTCGGATTCATCGGGGACTGACATAGCTCATCCGCATAGTCACTTGGCGTGGCTCTCTGGTCGCCGAACGTCCCGCATCACGGGGAGGTGGGAGTCGACGTTGAGTTCAAAACCCGCTGGTCACGCACGCTCCCGTGCATGTGATGGTTCGTCGGCTTTGCGGAGTCAAAGTAGCGTTCGAGTGATCGTGCAACCACAGCTAAGTATACTTTCCCGCAGTTTTCGGTCCCAAAACAGTAAAGGTGAAGGCTCAGGGTATTGCATCTTTGGGGCGATCTTCGTCGACACGTGACTCGTCGTATTTAACAACCTGCCACGTTGTTGCAAATAGGGGCTTGCGAAGTTCAACGCGAATTGTCTCCTGTCGATCCGGCTTGTTGCCCTTGAGGCGAACAGTGCCTTCGCTGCCACTGACTTTGGCAGATGTCTCGAATCCCAGCAGTGAGAGTTCATTGTCAGTCCATCCTTGCTCGACAGAGTGTGCCTTTGCAGCCGTCACCGGGCTTGGAGCAAGATTATTTATTACGAATGTGCAAGTGATCAGAACTCCGAAAACAAACAGAACAGCCGAGAGAATCAACTTCAGTTTTTTCATGGTTGTGTAGAACTACGCGATTTTTTCGACGAACCACCAAATTTACCGGCCGGCGCGAGTTATTTGGCAATGGAAAAATCCAGGTGGCCGGCGGCTCGGGTTGATCGCTTTGTTATGTGGGGTTTGTAACTGAGAACACTTCAAGCCGGCAGTCGATCGCGGCAGTGATCGAGCACTTTTTCGACCGAGCACCTTATTGAAGCTGACGTGGAATTCTGAAAACCGACAATTCAATTGTCGAGTGCAAACCAGCCATTTGGAAAATGTTTACCACAAAGCTGAGCACGCCAGCGCCAACGGGATTGGAAACCGCAACTCCCCATGCCCGATCTCTGGACGCAGCAACCGCAACACCAGAACGAGCAACTCACCTGACCGTGTACCACCAGCTTCTCACGCCACTACGTCAGGCCGGACAAGTCAATCAAACGATTCTCGACCGAGCACCGACCGAACACACAATCAACTACCACCAGATCCAGCAACCACTTCTTCCCACATAACGACCCACATCGTCGGGCGGCCGCCAGCGACATGGATTTCAGAAGACGCACCCGACGGTCGCTCCGGTTGAACGCATTGTTCGGCAGCCGTGTTCAATCCGCCAACTAAGTCATGGGTGTGGCGAGATACCGAGAAACGCGACATCTACGCCGAGATCTTCGGCAGTAAGTTCGGAAACAAACTCGTCAAATGTGGCGATTGTTGCTGCCGTGCCAATCTCCACTCGCGAGTGCAAGTGATACCGCGCGTCCTCCGGCGACATGTGGACGTAATCACAAATTACCATTCTCAAGAACGTAACCACAGCGGTGAAGGCGGACTTGGCGTTGTCAGCTGACCAGAAGAGCGGACGTTTCGGGATACCAACAGCGTTCCAGTGTTCTCCGTCGAGCGTCAACGGAAGGGCGACGTTTTCACCTTGTTGTTCGAAGGCACCTACCGTAGCAGAAATCGATTGCATCTTCGGGTGGACAAATTCGTTTCGAACCTTAGTCAACTCGTGTACGCGTTCGGTTTCTGTGCAGCTGCGATCAAGTGTTTTGGCGGCCTCGGATAGCCGAATGTAGATTTCGTATTTGGACAGGATTGGCAACCAGGGCGATTGCACGTTAGGTCATGCTGCAAACAGTACTTTGAGCAGATAGTTTTCGTTGAGTGCTGCTGAGAGTCGTTTGTTTTTGATTCCCACTTTCGATGTCCGTTCGTTCCTCAGCAAGCTCAATGCCTGCCGACGAAGCAGACTGAAGTTGGCGTCTGCGTGGCCTTTTCGGATTCGACACTGGTCTTCTCCAAAGGTCACATCCAGTTGCCAGTGCAGAGAGTTTTCGATGGACCAGTGGCCTCGGACGGCTTCGGCAAACTGCCTGCCCGTCAGCTTTCTACTAAGAATGTAATAACGACCTTCGATCGTTTCCTTCCCCTCACGCAGCGTCCGGTTGACCGTCATGCCGATCGCTCGCAGCTTTGGCCAGCGGGAAGCATCGGGCAGATCGTCAAGCACGGAACACACGAAGTATTCCCGTTCGGTCTCGCGACCGTGTGTTTTCTCCTTCGTCCGATGAAAACCGCGGCCTTTGAAGACGTTGTCATCACTCAGGTGAACGGCGAAGTGAGAGACGACTCCATCGTGTAGAGTCGGCTGGTTGCCTTTGACCGCCAGTACATAATCTGCCTGCTGATCGACGATCGTTTCAGCGATTGTCACCTGACAACCCATCGCGTCGATGGTGACCAGCGAGCCGTTGATTTCCTGCATCTGCAGCAGTTTCGGGATCGCTGTGATCTCGTTGCTCTTCTCATCAACCACGACCTGCCCGAGAGAAATGTGATTCTCGCTGGCCCACGCGCTGACCATGTGAATGGCCGATTTGGAACTCGCACGATCGTAACTGCGACGCAACGTCTTGCCGTCGATAGCGATAATCTGACCGTCCGTGATTTCATGCAGAGCCACAATCCAGCTCAGCAGACACTTCTCGAACTCGGCTGGCCGAACCGCCGCCAGAACCTGATTAAACCGGTCGTGCGATGGGATGCCGTTCGACAGATCAAGAAACTTCGCCAGCCACTTTCGCTTCAAACGTCCGAACTCCGCGATAGCCACAAAGTCGTCGGCCCCGCAGATCACCGCACAAACCGTGATCGTGATAATATTCAACAACGGGTGAGTGACCTTCCCCGTACGAGGGTCCGTCAGCTCCGAAAAGTGATCACGCAACTGCGCACATCCCTGTGATTTTGACATGTCCGTATCCAGTCCTGAGGCAATATTCAATCGCCCGCCACCCCAAGCAACAGGCCGCTGCCTCAGTTTTGCAGATTGCCCATCATGGCGCAATCGCCCTGAGGGTTACGGCCAGTGAATCACTAATTCCGAATTCGCCATCCTTGCCCTGCGAACAGCTTCGCTGGAAACGTATGTGTTTGAAACGTCTAGCTCCTTTATCGCTGGTAGTCCTAATATGTATTCAAAAGCAGAATCATCCAAGTTGGTACTACTAGCGTTCACGATGGCGAGTTGTTGTAGGTTTTTTAGCTGTTGGATATGGCCTAGATCGAGTTTGCTTCCAGAACAATCAAGCATCCTAAGTTGAGACTGAGAAGCGACTGCACGAAAGTCGTCTGAAGTCAGCATCATGTTTCTTAAATATATTTCTTCAAAACAATAAGTCACCTCTTTTACATACGGAATTTTCCGAATCCACTCAACATTAAAAGGATACGACTTGTGCTCCAACGTGTATGGGCCGCGACGGCCTTCAATTCGGTTGACGAGATGGATCATGTATTTCCATTGCACGTACTCCAGTACCGAGAATATGCTGGCGCAGAAAAAGAGACAGAAAGTTACTCCAAATAATAATTTTCGGATCCAATGTTTGTGCATACTATCTGAGCATCATTGATGCTTTTCATTCTTCAGGATGTTTCTCGCTATAGAAACTCGATAATGCGTCGCTGAATGAATCTGACATCGTGTTGATTGCCGAGTCACCGAGAGTGGCTGCTGAGCCATCAGGTGCTACTGAGAATCCCCAGGATATACCTCCGATGTATGCTTCAGGGTAATCTTCAACGTCATTTGGCTTTTGCATGATTATTGCCTCAAAACGCCACTCCATTTCGTGGTATTCAAGTACGCCGTTGACTGTGTGACGCGTTGTTGAATTAGCTGCAGCTATAGGCGTATCTGATGAGCCGCCTATTTCCCAATATCCATTGCTATCTGTGCTGGCAGCGTTGCCTCCAACAGTATCGGACCAGAATGGTGACCAGCCGTCCGCCTCTCCGTCTTCAGGCACAACATCAACGAAGTAGCCGTTGCTGTTGACCTCATTGTAGTAGTTAGCCCTATCAGTTCCCGGAGGAGATGGAATGAAGTAGCCCCAGTTTCCATTTGGCAGTTTCTTTCTTATTTTCGCGACTTGGATGACATCGAACTCGGTCGATCCGTCAGCAGGCTGATATGGAAGGTAGCGGAAAGAGTGTTGCCACCCGGGATTTCCGCCTGACACTGTTCCAAATGATTGAGTGACAACAATTGTTGCACCAAAAGTGTCAATCACTTGGTAGTTTGTGATTCCGTCAAACAATGCTATGACTTCGGGATCGTCCGGTACTGCTTCAGTTACAGAAGATGTACCAAAATTGTCATCTATTACGGTGACGACTACATCGTAATCCGTGAACGCTTTGCGAACTAAGTACTGGTGACTTGCTTCGAATGTATCACCGTCTGACAAATTATAAATAGCCTCTAAGCTACTTCCGTCTCCCCAATCAAGGAGGACTGTCAGATCGTCAAAAGCACCTTGATCACTGACGGTCCCCGATATGGTAAAAGGCTCATGCACGTCTACTTCATCGGGAAAAGTGTCGAGTGTGACTGTTGGGTCAACGTTATCGACATCCAGAGAATGAGTGACAGATGTAGAATTGCCGGCGTTGTCGGTGGCGGTCATCGTAATCGTGTATGTAATCCCCAATCCAGTTCCTGACATTATGTCATCATAATATGAATAGGTAGCTGTGAAATCCTGTCCAACAGGGACTTCGATGCCGCTACCCGACGGGTCCAAGGAGTCTCCCCAATGAATCGTCAGTGTTAGATCATCATATTGATTGTCATTAAGACGTCCTTTGACTTGGAATTGACTTCCTTCATCAATTGGACCAGTTGGCCAGATTAAATTTGAGAAGACCGGAGCAGGATCTGGCAGCACATTCACTTGAACTGATTTCGCATCACTTCCGCCGTCATCATCTGAAAGTGTGAGAGTGACATTTCTGGTTCCAGGAAACTCATAAGAGTAACCGATGGAGAATGACCCGCTATTATTGATTGAAGTTGTCTGAGAAGAGCTGCCTTCTCCCCAATTAACTGACAGCGCCAATGAATCTGACACTCCAACATCACTTCCATTTCCCGAAAGTGTAAATGGTTGGTAGGGGAGAACGGAAATAGAGGAGCCAGTTGGATTAGTCACATTCAGAGTAGGAGCCACGTTATCGACTGTCACTGAATATGAATCAGGGGTCGACATGAGAGTCTGCGACCCTGTGGCTGTTGACCCACTTGTCGTTGTCCCACTTGTCGTTGTCCCACTTGTCGTTGTCGATCCTCCAGTAGTCGTTCCTGTGCTCGTCGTTCCGCTGTCAGTCACAGATGCCCAGACGCTCACCGTAAGCTGGTCATCGTCGTTGTACTGGTTCCAGAAACTGAAAGAGCCACCCGGCGAAATCTGAGCAGAATCTGAATACGCTGACGAAGATGAACTTGTGGTACCTGTGCCACCGTACCAGCGAACATAGACGTTGATGCTTTCTGAGCCCGAATGGGTAGCTGTCCCGCTGATCGAGAACGAGTCGCCCTCGTCGATATTTGAAGGCGGTGTTGAGGTCAAATTAACGACCGGCGTACTGGCCAGCAGAGTGCGATCCTCAAAAACTTCAACAGGAGCACTGATTTCATGCCGACGGTGCTGCTTGTCTTTCCGATTCGTTCGCTTTGGCCTCTGAGCTTTGATGCGGTCTGCAAATTCGCCTAACCAGTTCGGAAATACCACGGCCCTGTCTCCCCTGAAGTTGAAGTCAGTTGTCTGGAAGTTTCTCCGCATATCACAGATGCTATCATGTCGCAGAAATCAGACGTGGACAGTATTCCGGGTACTGGACGAATTCAAACTGAATACTGGTCGTCACGAAAAATTTGTAAAGTTCATATATTCAGTGTCTGCGGGGTTGACGCCAGGCAGTTCACGTATCTTGCCCGATCAAATTTTTGGCGGGCGATTCATTCGAAGGACTCAACTGCATGCAACGGGCCGATCAGAAAGCTGCACTCATTCAGCGTGGAATAGCCGACTACAAATCGGGAAAGTTTGATTCGGCTGATGAACTTTTTCGCCGTGTGCTGATCAGTGATCCGAATTCAGGAGATGCACATCATTTGCTTGGTGTCATCGCGATGGAGCGTAAGCGACGGGAGATAGCTTTTGGGCATCTATTGCGTGCTGTCGAGCTGAGACCGGATGCTCCTGCGTACCAGAACTCTCTGGGAGTTGCTTACGTTCGAGACGGGCAATTCGCAGCGGCAGTCCATCATTTCTGGCAGGCCATTGCCGGGCAGCCAGACTATTTCGACGCGATTAAGAATCTGCTGATCGCTTTACAGGACATCGGCCAGTTTCAGGAAGTGATTCGAGTTGCGGAGCGGGCATTGAAACTGAATCCCGAATCGGGCGAGGTCATCTTCAACCGAGCGAGAGCCCAGCATTCACTCGGCCAGATCGATGAAGCCATTGAAGGTTACGAGAAGGCACTTGAGTATGTGCCAGACCACGTCCCGTCGTTGACCGAAACGGGCTTTGTCTGGCTTGACCGGGATGAACCCGAACAGGCACTTCCCTACTTCGAGCGAGCTGTCGAACTCAGCCCGACCAATGTACGCGGGCTTGATGGTCTGGGGCACGTCTACGAGTTACAGGGCGATACGGATAAAGCGATCGCCACATGGGAACGAGCCGCCACGCTGAATCCAGATGCACCACCAATCCTCACAAGTCTTGGCGTTACTTGTGTTCAAGTGGGGCGAATTGATGAAGGTCGTCAACGACTTCATCGAGTGCTTGAAATCGCTCCCCAGAATGCCGAAGCATTTCTTGCTCTCAGTCAGTCGGCGAAAATCACAACAGACGATCCAATTATTGTAAAACTTGAATCGCTCATTACTCGGGACACGATTCCACCGGAATCCCGTTCGAAGATGCACTTTGCTTTGGGGAAAGCGTACGAAGACACCGAACGCTTTGAGGAAGCATTCAGCCAGTACAAACAGGGCAATCAACTGAAGCGTCAGTTGATCCACCATGACGCAGAGCAGCTTCGCGTTCAGATGAATTCTCTGATTGATTACTTCTCAGCAGAACGATTCGAATCAGTAGGAAACCGTTTTGCGGACGACTCGTCTGTTCCGATCTTTGTTGTCGGTATGCCCCGGTCCGGCACCACACTTGTCGAACAGATCATCGCCAGCCATCCCGATGTTCACGGTGCCGGTGAACTCCCCTTTGTCGAGCGGATGTTTCGACGGATGCCTGCCGGAGTGAAACCGAAGACAGCATTTCCGCAATGTCTCGATTTGCTCACGCAGGAAGCAGGCAGAAAACTCGCAACTGAGCATGTGGCAAGACTCAAGGAGATGGCACCCGAAGCAAAGCATGTCGTTGACAAGATGCCGAAGAATCTCGTCCATGTCGGACTCATCCGGCTTCTCTGGCCGAATGCAAAGATTGTCCATTGCGTTCGAGACTACCGCGACATCGCCATGTCGTGCTTCTTCCGATACTTCGCCAAAGGGCAGCCATTCAGTTGGGACTTGTACGAACTCGGGGACTATTGCAGGCACCACGCCGAACTCTGCAAACACTGGCACAAGGTGCTCGGCACTGAAATCTATCCAAGTCACTACGAAGAGCTGACCAGCAATCAGGAGCAGAAAACTCGTGAACTGATCGAGTACCTTGAACTTCCGTGGTCAGACAGTTGCCTTTCGTTCCACGAGACCGACCGCCGAATCAAAACAAACCCACTTCAGGTTCGAAAACCAATCTACAAGACGTCCGTCGCCAAATGGAAACGCTACGAACCGTGGATCGGCGAATTCCTGCAAGCACTTGGAAATGAACACGACCTCAGTCACCTTTGATGCGTCTTACTCACAAATGTTTTCTTGAGACTACTACCGTATTGATGACGTTCTGCAGAGGTAGTTCTTAACTACGCCTTCACTCGCCTTCTTCTGTGAAGTTGACGACATCGGGCGTTACCTGTCCCTGAAACCGTCAGCACCTCACACTGCCTCCGCAATATCAACGAACACCGCGATTTCATCATCTGCGTGTGCCGTTCCATGCAGAGGAGATGAAACAACTCGGGCGACTTCGTAATCAAACGACTCGCGTGCGAATTCAGTACGGCCGTCCCATGTGTAGAAGCAGGACCAGTGCACCGGTTCGTCACGAGGCAGTTTGTCACGGGGCAGATTGCTGGTGCGTCAAGACGTAGCCTATGAAAGATGCTGACGCGCCCTGCGAAGAGTCTGGCTTGCAGCCGTTGAGATGGATTGCGTACGCAGCTCTTGAATAGGTTCCGTGTGGTTGTGGCTGGAGTCGCCGAGTTCTGGAGAAGGGTCGACGTGCTGCGGGGGTTGTGACAGAATTCGGGTTTGCAATTCCCGTCTGCAATTCCCGTCTGCAATTCGGGTTTGTGACGTGTGTGGGACGCTGAGGATTTCTAAGAACTGGAGAGGGAACGACTGATGGCGCGACTGGAAGCTCCGTGTCCCTCGTGCGCTGCTCCCGTTGAGTTCAGGTCGCGGACCTCGCTGGTCACCATTTGCCCGTACTGCCAGAGCGTCGTCGCGCGCGGGGACAAGAAGTTCGAAGATCACGGCAAGGTTGCCGATCTGGTCGAAACTCAGTCTCCGTTGAGCCTCGATGTTAAAGGCAGGTTTCGCGGTAAGCCGTTTCGGATCGTTGGCCGGATTCAGTATCAGCATTCAGCCGGCGGCGTGTGGGACGAGTGGTACGCTCAGTTTCCCAACGGTAAGTGGGGCTGGCTGGCGGAAGCTCAGGGCCGCTTCTACATGACCTTCCAGAAGAAGGTGAAAGACGGAAGTGAACTGCCCGGTCTGGATTCGCTCGAAGCCGGTGAGAGGATCAAACTGGGCGATAACGAGTTCACGGTTGCGGAAGTGGGCGAAGGAACCGCTGCCGGAGCCGAGGGGGAAATTCCGTTCGACTTTCATCCTGGCGAGGCTCACCCGTTCGCCGATCTGTACGGGCCGGACGGTCAGTTTGCCACGTTGGATTACGGAAGTCAGCCAGCGGGGTATATCGGCTGGCAGGTGTCGCTCGACGAGATCGGTATGTCTGGTCTGCGAGCGGCGGAGAAAGAAGTAAAACGGATCGCCGCCAGGGATGTCAGTTGTCCCCAGTGTGCCGGCTCGCTGAAGTTGCAGGCTCCGGATGAAACAAAGCGAGTCGGTTGTCCGTACTGCGGCGCGGTGCTCGACTGTGACCGAGGCAACCTTCAGTACCTGGAAACGCTGACGACGAAAGTTGACCCACTGATCGAGATCGGTTCGACAGGCACGCTTTACGATGTTGAGTACATCGTCATTGGCTTCATGCAGCGGTCGGTGACGTTCGACCGGAAATACTTCTGGACGGAGTACCTGCTCTACAATACGGAAGTAGGGTTTCGGTGGCTGGTCCACAGCGACGAGCACTGGAGTTTTTCCGAGCCGCTCTCGCCTGCCGACGTGCATGACTACAAAACGTCAGCGGCCTGGGACGGAAAGACATTCAAGCTGTTTCAGCGTGCGATTGCTCGGGTGGAGTACGTGCTGGGTGAGTTTTACTGGAAGGTCGAAGTCGGCGAAGAAGTGACCTCGCGTGACCTGATCTGCCCGCCGTACGCGATGTCGGTTGAACGCTCGATGGCAATGGCTTCTCCAGAAGATCAGCTGGCAGGCAAGCGGATGAATCTGGGTGAGGTCAACGTGTCGCTCGGCAGGTACATTGAGCATGAAGTCATCGAAGGAGCTTTCAAACTGGAGCATGAACTGCCTCGCGGATGGAAAGTCGCCCCGAACCAACCGTTTCCGTGCGATCGAGGGATCTATCTGCAGTGGCTGATGTTCGGGTTGGCGATGGGGGTGATTTATCTCGGCGCGGCTGCAATGAGCGACTCGGCCGACCCGTGGGTACTTGCGTGGGGACTGTTTCTTGTGTCGGTTATTCCGGTTGGCGCCCTCATCGTCAATCACAGCTTCGATGTGAAACGCTGGTCGGAAAGTGACTACTCGCCGTACGCCTCGGATGATTGATGACGTGCGGACCTGCTGTTGAATTCTGAAGCGTACGATGAACTGCTGACTGAACAGTCGCTGGCGAATCGCTGAAAGGTGTGGCAATGCTTACAAAAATCTATCAGGTTGTTGGCCTGACGCTGTGCATTGGGCTGGGAGCGGCATTCGCCCTGGGGTGGAAGGCTCCGGACCTCTTCGATGGTAAATCGAGCGGCGGAACAGGCCGCAGCGGGTTCTTCTTTTTCAGCGGCGGCGGGAGTGGCAGTGGCGGCTTTCATTTTGGTAAGTAGAACGCCGCATTCAGCAGGCGTTTTGATCGATCACTCAATTTGAGAATGAATAAGAATCAGGAGCGAGAACCATGTCGAGTTTCGTGGGCCAATTGTTGGCCGGGATGAATGGTTTCGAAATGGCATTACTGGCGGCTGAGGGGGATGGCGGCGGGTTTGCGATGGTTGCTCAGAACGCCATCGCCGCAATCATTTTTGCGGTGATCGGCCTGGTCGTGCTGGCGATTTCGATCGTTTTGATGAGCAAGCTGATGCCGCTTCCGTTCTGGAAGGAAATCGAAGAGGATCAGAATACGGCCCTGGGGATTATGGTCGGCTCCATTGTGATCGGGATTTCGATCATCATCGCCGCGGCGATTCATGGCTGATTCCCGATCGGAAGCGTGCCACAGGCTCAGCCAATGCAGGGCTTCGCGTGAACGCCGAAAGCAAATCTGCACTGGTAGAGCCAGTGGCATACTTTGTTAACGGGCAGTCAAGTTCAACGCAGCGGTTTTGGAGTTTCAAAGGTGAGTGTCAGGCGGTGTGTTCAGTGACCGACGATTTCGACGCGGATGACGAGATCGTCGTGGAGCTGGTGGGCAGGTCCGAAGTGTCGGTGCCGACAGTCGATCGCAATCTGATTGACGGGACACGGCAGGCAGAAGCGACGTCCGGTAACGAACCAGTTCGCTCGCCGCTGATGAATGACGCGCCGCTGTCTCTGCTTTATTTGAACGTTCTGATCATTGCGACGTGCGGACTCGTTTACGAGCTGCTGGCCGGGACGCTGGCCAGCTATGTGCTCGGCGATTCGGTAACGCAGTTTTCGCTGATCATTGGCGTCTATCTGTCAGCTCTGGGAGCAGGTGCCTGGGTATCGTCGTTCGTGAAGAAAAACGTTGCCCGGACGTTTGTTGAAGTGGAGCTGGGGGTAGCGCTGCTCGGAGGGACGAGTGCTCCGCTGCTCTTTCTATGCTTCGCGAAGCTGGCCTGGTTTCTGCCGGTTCTGTACGGAGTCGTCTTCGGGATCGGCGTGCTGGTCGGGCTGGAGCTTCCGCTGCTGATGCGGATTCTGAAAGGGCATCTGGACTTTGACGACCTGGTCTCCAAAGTTCTGACGTTTGATTACATCGGCGCCCTGGTGGCGTCGCTGATGTTTCCGATGTTTCTGGTGCCGACGCTGGGGCTGGTGCGAACGTCGCTGGTCTTCGGAATTCTCAACGCTCTCGTCGGGCTGTGGGGAACGTCGCTCCTGCGTCCGATTCTGGCTGGCAGCGTGACGGGGTTGCGTATTCGCGCTGTTGTGGTGCTGACGCTGCTTGTGGCCGGGCTGGTGAAGGCAGACTCGCTGACGTCGCTCGCTGAAAACAGCATGTTCGCCAGCCCGATCGTTCATACGCAGACGACTGCTTACCAGCGGATTGTCGTTACGCAGAACCGGACGGGGTTTCAGCTGTACCTGAATGGGAATCTGCAATTCAGCTCGTCGGACGAATATCGGTATCACGAGGCGCTGGTCCATCCGGCTGTTGCGACGGCACGTTCCATTCGAAACGTGCTGATTCTGGGAGGGGGTGACGGGCTGGCTCTGCGGGAGCTGCTGAAGTATCGGAGTGTTGAACACGTGACGCTGGTGGACATCGACCCGGAGATGACTGCTCTTTCCGAATCGTTTCCGCCACTGGCGAAGTTGAACGGCGGTGCGTTGAAAGATTCGCGAGTCACGATTGTCAACGACGATGCAATGATCTGGCTGGAATCAGTGTCTGAGCATTTCGATCTGGTGCTGATCGACTTTCCGGATCCGAATTCCTTCTCACTGGGCAAGCTCTACACGACCCGTTTCTATCGGCTGCTCGCTCAGCGGTTGAGTCCCGATTCGCGAGTCTGCATTCAGTGCACGTCGCCCCTTCTGTCGCGGAAAGCTTACTGGTGCGTCATCCGAACGATGGAAGCAGCGGGTTTCCATGTGCGGCCATTTCATGCGGCCGTGCCATCGTTTGGCGACTGGGGGTTCGCGCTGGCGAGTCTTTCAGCGTTTGAAACGCCTCGGAAGCTGTCCGGCGAGCTGACCGGCGAACTGCGGTTTCTGAACGATGAAATGCTTTCCAGCCTGTTCAGTCTGCCGACGGATCTGGCTCCGGTCGACGTTGAGATCAATCGACTCGATAACCAGTCGCTGGTCCGTTACTACGAAAGCGACGTCGGCGCCGGGTAACAACTCCGGATGAACTTCAGGGTTCAGCTCGATGCGCTGCAGTGTTGTCTGGACATCACATGAGTTGATGGTGCGTCGGGGAAGCACCCTGTGCCGACTGATGACGGTCTGTTTCGAAGCGGCTCAGAGATTTTCGTCGTCGTCGAATTCTTCGTATTCCTCATCGTAGTCGCCGAATTCATCGTCTTCGTAGGCGTCCACGTCGTCATCGAACTCTGCGTCAGTGCTGGCGGCGAGTTCTGCTTCGTCGAAGTCTTCGGGAATGGCGTCTCCAAAGCCTTCTTCCTGATCGGCTTTCTGTGGCGCCGCAGCGGCTGCTCCGGCTGCAGCACCTTCCGGTTGTGGAGTCATTGGCAGACGCGTGTCTTTGTAAAAGACGAGTACGATGAACGGCGTCAGCACGATCAGGGCTGTGCAGACCGTGGCGGTAATTGTCACGGCAAGCAGAACCGTCCCGATGCTGTTCGCCCGGTCGAGGATGTTCATGATAAGAGCGTAAAGTGCTCCACCGGCGGGAATGGCTCCGACGAGCGTCATGAAGAAGAATGCGAGTTTGCTCACAGCAGCCTCAGTTCAAACGGAATCGCCAGGGGCGGACGTGGCGGACTGGGAAGGCTCAGCCGCCGACTCTGATATTCAGCAGGACGTGAATTATTCCACGCAATTAACAGCAACCTTACGACTTTACGGAAGAGAGTCCCTCTCAGACAAGAAGCTGTCCGAGGATTTGCACATGAGAATTGCCGCGATTCGTTCCGGTCGGAAGAATCCGCATTAGCGAACGCTCCTTCTGTCGGGCATTCCTGTCAGTTCGAGACGTTCGGATTATTCGTTCGAACTGGCATTTCGCGAACGGGCTCAGGGGGACAGCTCACGGATTTCGTTCTGCTGATGCGGTTTTCCAGACTTGATGACGTCGAAGTCGGGCCACGCGGCGAATTGTTCAGCGATGGCGTTGGCGTTTGACGGGTCGACCTTGCCGGAATGCGCATGCAGCAGAAATCGCAGTCGCAACGGTGCCGAGCGGGTTGTCAGAAGTGGGCCGTCCATACACGGTGACGCGCCCATCCAGCCGTCTTCTCGAACATGCCAGCGATTGGGGAATCCGGGATTACTCGGGTGATCGAAGTAGGTGATCCCTTCGACGAATCCGTTGTCGGCTGTCTTTTGCGGCGTGGTCCGGGCACCGTTATTTGCGGCGGGAAGAACGGGGCCGCTGTAGTCCATCCAGCGAGCCTGTCTGCCGAAAATGTTAGGTTTTCCGGCAGCGTCTTTCTCTCCAACCAGTCCGTCGCTGTTGGTCAGTTTTCCCGTTCCAAAATGTTCGGAGATGGATCGAGCCATGCGGACGGCGAGGAAGCCAAAGTTCGTCTGCTGAAATTCGATCGATTCTGCTGTCGGATGAAAAATGGACTGAAGTTCCAGCAGTGTTTCTCCGCCGCCGGCAGGTCGGAACACGGCGATGACGATCTGGTCGAGCAGCTCTTTGGGTTCGTGGCCGTCGTACCAGCCGAGCCGCGTGGCAAGAATCGCTCGCTCATCGCCTTCTTCAAAGACGAGCCACTCTTTCTGCCGGATGCGGGCATCGGAGTTGTCACTCCAGAAATCGATACCCAGCAGCTTGTGATGGGCAAACCAGACCGAGCGGTGGTGCTCGTGATTGGGAGCTCCGGGATGTCCCATGCGGGTCAGAGTTTCACCGGATGGGCCGTTGAACGGGAAGAAGAACGGTCGTGGATACTGACTTCCGTAATGCCAGCGGGTTCGTTCAGAGCCATCGATCCGGACTGAAACCTGCTGGTCGGGCAGAGGAATAATCTGACATCGTGGAAATAGTTTCGACATGCTGATTCATCGTTCCGCACAGAGGGACGTCTTTCGCTCGGGATTTCGGTTCGAAACTTGAGGCAAAGACTGAGTTGCTGGCCTGATTGGGGAAACTCGCTCGATGTAACCGGCACAGTAGCGCGCGTGGGGGCGTTCGTCAAAGAATTGAAGCCTGTCGCGACGTTAGAGGACGCTCGGACGAGTGTTAAAAGAATCCGATTGTAGCGACTGAAACGCTTTTCCGGCCTGTAACGAATGCTCACGGTTTTGTGTGACGCATCGGTCGTGCCAGCCGATCCAGTGGTAAGGGTTCGCCTTGCTGGGGTTCTGGTGCGGCGTTTACGGCTTGGAACTGTTGAATCAGGTAGAGCAGTCGAATCGCCCGTCAGGGTATTTCAGGCTGTGCGGGTTAACAGACGCTGTTGCCTCTGAGGCTTTGCGGCTGTCGTCGTCACTCAAGGAAGAAGATTCCAGGAGAATATGAAGATGCTTCTTTCCAATATCTGGAAACTCGGACGGCGGCTTCAGAGCAAGCAGTCGAAGCGGCGATCACCAGGAATCGATCGCCCGGTTCAGGTGCTTGAAGAACGAACTTACCTGTCAGCTTCGACACTTTTTTTCGATGGCGAGCTGAGCATTGTCATCGAAGAAGGCAACGACAGCGTTGCGGTGAGGACGAATCCTGCCGATTCGACTCAGGTGCAGGTGCTTGTGAACGGTGTCGTTGATCAGTCTTTGCCGAACCTTCGGGCCAGCGATGTCGAGCGTCTGACGATCATCGGTAGCGATACGGAAAACCTGATCGACCTGAGCGGTGTGACGACAGCGGCATTCACCTTCGTTTCGATCAATGGCGACCCGCTGCAGATCACGGTTGACGCCGACAACGGCGACGACACGATCATTGCGTCCGACGGGTTTGATGACACGCTCGACGGTGGCGACGGAAACGACGTCATCACAATCAGTTCTGGCCTGGGTAATCTGACGATCTTCGGCGACGACGGTAACGACACCATCACTGGCGGATCAGGCAATGACACGATCGATGCTCACGATGGCGACGACGTGGTTGACGCCGGAGCTGGTGACGATTTCGTGATCGGCGGAAATGGTGCCGACAGTGTATTGGGAAATGTCGGCAACGATGTAATTCATGGTGGCGATGGGGCGGACAGGATCGACGGTGGCCTCGGTGACGACACGCTCAATGGGCAAAGTGGGTTTGATACGCTGATCGGCAATGATGGCAGCGACCTCATGCTTGGTGGGGCACATGATGATTCGCTTCGCGGTGGTGATGGCGATGATACGATTGTCGGGAACGGTGGGCGGGACTTTATCGACGCTGATAGTGGAAATGATTCAGTGTCTGCCGGAAGTGGCGATGACACGGTGTACGGGAACTCCGGCGATGACACGATCAACGGTCAGTCTGGGAATGATTCAATCATTGCAGACAGTGGCAACGACCTTGTTCAAGGAGGGGCTGGAGCGGACACGATCAATGGGGCGAGAGGCGACGACACGGTTCTGGGACAAGGTGATAACGACAGTCTCTGTGGAGGCGGCGGTGCGGACAGCGTGCGGGGGGGAAGCGGAGCCGACGTGATCACGAGTGTGTGCCCCTTCGATCGGTTTATATCAATCGATGACGTCTCCATTGAGCCAGAAGGCGGACTCGGCACTCAGACGGCGACATTTACTGTCACGCTTTCGTCGGCGTTCGATCACGAAGTGATTGTTGACTATGTAACCATGGATGGAACTGCTTCGTCGGTGGTTCAAACTGAGACTGGTTTGTCAGACTATGAGGCGAGTAGCGGGCGACTGGTCTTCCTTCCTGGTGAACTTATCCAGACGATCTCAATTTCGGTGAATGGGGATACGCTCGTCGAATCTGACGAGAACTTCTTTGTGATTCTGCAGAATGTTGAGCGTGCAGAAATTCTGGACGGTTTTGGCGAAGGCAGAATTGTCAACGATGATTTACCGCCGCCACCACTGCTTGATCTGGCGTTGGCGCTTGATGCCACGAATAGTTTTGAACCGGTCGCTCCTCTGCTTGCGGCAGAGTTTCCAGGGATTGTACAGCGAATTCAGACCGCATTGCCGGGGTTCGATGTTGGGTTTGGGGTGTCTCGATTTGAAGATTACGGCAGCGGTACTCCATTCGTACTTAATCAACCAATTATCGCGACGAGTACACCAAATTTTGACGCAGCAATTACGGGAGCTTTGTCAGCGGCCAGGAACGCACTGGGTAACGGGGGGGTAATTCCCGATTTTCCGGAGTCGGTAGTCGAGGCGTTGTTCCAGATCGCAACCGGTGACGGTTTCGATGGGAATGGCAATGGAAGCAGAATTGACCAGGGGGTGGCCGGCCTTGTGTCCACACAGATTGCCGCGGTAACGATGGGTAATGACGTTCCACCATTTTCTACATTTATGACGGATCCAACCGGTCCCGTTCTGGCACCGACAGAAATGGGGACCATCAATGATGGGATCGGCTTTCGAAACCGCGATATCGTTAATAATCAGGAATCAATCCGATTGATTCTGGTTGGCACTGATGCCGGGCTAAAGCACTTGCCGGATAACGTTGATCCGTATGTTGGGGTTGATGGTGTTACCGTTCCGGCGAGTAATGTCCTGAATGGCGCCGTTGGAAATGCCCCGGTTGGTACTGCGGGTGTGCCGTTTACGTCGGGAGCAAGTATCCAGAGTACGATCAACGAACTGGTTCAACGCAATATTCGGGTGATCGGCATTGGAGGAGCGTCGGGAGCGCAAGCTCAAGCTGATCCTACAGATCCGCTTGGTGCGATTCGACAGCCACTTGAGTCGCTGTCGATCCTGACCGGAGGGGTCAATGAAAGTGGTCTGGTTATTGCTGGCACAATCCCGAATGACCCCATCCAGCCCGATGAACCCCTGTATTTTACAGTCGATCCGACTGACACGAACGCCGGCCAGGTCCTTGCCGACTCACTGGTACAGGCTGTCCTCGGATCTGTTGGGCCTGCCCTCGTGTCTGCAGAATCTGAAGTCGTTCTGGAAGGTGAGAATGGGCTTCGTCAGGTTTCTCTGACGGTGCGGCTGTCCAGGCCGCCGAGTGTTGATGCAACGGTGCAGTATGAATTTGTTGATGGGTCGGCGGAGAATGGCCGGGATTTTGTGGCAAGCGGAGGGGTTCTTACCTTTTCAGCACCGACGGCAGTTTCTTCAGGAGATTTTGTACAGACCATTACGATCGACATTGTTGACGATGATCTGGTCGAGGGCGACGAGCAATTTTCACTGAGGCTGTTCAATGCCTCGACTGGCTTAGCCTTCAGTGTTACTGATCCGAATGTCACCGATCTGTTATCAGCGATCACGATTGTTGACGTTGATGTGCCGCGAGATGCTGGCGACACATTATGGGGCTCAGATGGTGATGACACGATTACCGGCGGCGAAGGTGATGATTTCATCAACGGTATGTCTGGCGACGATCTGATAGACGGTGGCGAAGGTGACGACACGTTGTATGGTGGTGCAGGTCGGGACACTCTTCAGGGTAATATCGGGAACGATTCGTTGCTGGGGCAGGGCGGTGCTGACGTTCTTGAGGGGGGGGCAGGAGACGACATCATTGTCTGGCGAGGTGAGCAGGACGGCGATGACAGTTTCGCCTTTGAAGACGGCTTCGACACGATTCAGATTAACGGCGACTCTTCTGACAACAATTTCGCCATTGGTCAGAGCGGCAGCACGCTGATTATCTCAGAAGGCACCGGCTCACTGAGCATTTCGGGCGATGCTCTTGGATTTGCGTCAGGTTCTGAGGTGGTCGAAGTCAACGGCGGACGCGGCAACGACACCATCACCATCAACGATATCAACAACGTCGGGTTCTTCGTTCTGCGTGTCAACGGCGACGCCGGTACGGACACGATCACCGGAGCGGGAGCCCTGATTGGCAACGTTCCGGTCATCATTGATGGTGGTCTGGGTGACGACACTCTGACGGGGACGACCGGTCGAGACTCCATCCTGGGAAGCGAAGGTGTTGACACCATTGACGCTCGGGAAGGAGCCGACACCGTCAGCGGCGGCGACGGTGACGACATCATCGCCGGTGGTGACGGCAACGATACTCTGCGTGGCGATGCGGGAAATGATTCAGTCGTTGGTGGCCTGGGGAATGACCTGCTCGAAGGCGGGTTTGGTAATGACACGCTCTTCGGCAGCGACGGTAACGATACGGCGATTGGAAGTTTCGGTGACGACATTCTTAACGGGATGGCGGGCGACGACAGCCTGATGGGTATGCTGGGCCGCGATTCGATTCTTGGCGGCAACGGTGATGACACGCTGGACGGTGGTCGCGACGACGACCTGATGGTTGGTCAGGGCGGCAACGATGTTCTGCGAGGCGACCACGGCGACGACACGATTCGCGGCGACAGCGGCGACGACACGATTGATGCGGGTGACGGAGCTGACCAGGTCTTCGGTGGCAACGGTGACGATGGCATCTTTGGCGGCGACGGCGACGACACGCTCAACGGTGAAAGTGGAGCCGACATCATCGACGGACACGACGGTGATGACTTCATCAACGCCGGCGGTGGTGATGACGTGGTTGTCGGTGGCGACGGCAACGACACGATCAATGGTAACTCCGGAACGGACACGGTCGGCGGCAACCTGGGCGACGACGTGTTCGGCAGCAGCGAAGTCATCAACGATATGCTGATGCTCACTGCGGACCAGCGAGCAAAGCTCAACACGCAAACCTAGACAGGATTCTGGCCAGAGCCGGTTGAGACTAACGCAGCTTCGAGTTTGCTGATTTAGACTCGAAGCTGTTTTTTCGGGCCGACGTTATTTCGACGCCTCAGAGGAGCTACCCGGTTGCAGACCGCGGAAAATCCGACGGCGGAGCGGGTTTTTGTAGTCGGTGAACTCGGTGTCCGGCGGCGCGTCGGTTTCGAGTTGAACCGCGAGTTCGTGAAACTTGGCGTCCATGTCGTCGGCGTAATGGACAAGCAGAGCTTCGGGAGTGCTCGGCGAAATCGGCGATCCCCACTCCGGGATCCCCTGGTGCGAAATGATGATGTGTTCCAGCCGGAGCACGGTCTCCGGATTGATGTCGGGAATGGTGGCGGCTTTGTTCAGGACGATGTCCCGACCGATAAAAATGTGCCCGACCAGGCGGCCTCGCGGAGTGTATTCCCAGCCTTCCGGTTTGAATTCGAGTTCTTCCGCCTTGCCAATGTCGTGCAGAATGGCTCCCGCGATGACGAGTGACTTCGACAGCGGCGGCTGCATTCTGGTGTAGTAGTTGCTGTATTTTTCCGCGAGAAAGACGGCGGTCCTGGTTACAGACAAAGTGTGTTCAAGGTAGCCGCCCATGAACGCGTGGTGGTTTCGCGATGCGGCGGCGTGAGTCTTGACGAAGTCGGCACGCTCGGTGAGCAGTTCGACCACGAGCCGTTGCAGAGGCTCTTCCGTGATGTGTTCTCTGGCGAGGCCGATCAGTTCCTCGAACATTTCATCGCGGTTGTACCGTGTTGTTTCGAAGAAGTCGTCGGGCGAAAACCCGTGTTCTGTGTCGCTATCCTGGACAGGACGAATTCGCTCGATATCGAGCTGTGGTCCGTATGAATTCTCCGTGAACCTGCCGCGAATCTTGTAGAACGTGCCAACATTCCAGTTCTCGCTGCAGTCGGGGAAGTGCCCGTGGTCACTCCAGATCATGGAAGTGGCTTTGCGCTTTGCATCCCGAAACGTGACTCGGTAGTAAGGCTTGCCGTCCTTGGTCTGGCTCTGCTCTTTGGATGCCAGCACGGCGAACAGATCTCCCGACTGGTTCGGAGTCATTTCAAAAAGGCGAAGGATTTCGGAAGTCATGAGTCACGCTTTGACTGGCGATGGAGCTGAGAAAATCTGGTGTGAGAACACGGACGGAAGAAGTGTCGCCACCGCTCTGACAGAATCAAGCGTCCAGAATCAAAGTGCCGACTCGACTCGCAGGAATACTAACAGGCTCTAATCTTCGCTAATGAGTGGAAGCGACACTTGTGGGCAACCAGTCTCGATCAGGCAGTTTCGATCAGCGTATTTCAGTGTTCCTTAAATTTTCATCTTTGAACTAACCAGAGCCGGTTTTGCAATGCCTCGAAAACTGACTGTTCATCTTCTTCCCACTTTGTTCGAGCCTTCGCAGCTGGCTGGTGGCATCGCTGTCGTGATTGACGTCCTGCGAGCGACGACGACGATTGCTTACGCGCTGGAAAACGGCGCCCGAAGCATCATCCCGTGTGCGTCGATCGAGGAAGCGATGGCTCAACGCCTTCTGAAAAGCAAGAGTGCGAAGCCGCTGGAAACTTCCGGTGAGTTGCTGCTGGGTGGCGAACGTGGTGGAGAACCGATCGCCGGATTCGATCTAAGTAACTCACCATCAGAATGGAGTCACGCGGCGGTTACGGATCGGGAGATCGCCTTTACGACGACCAATGGGACGCATGCCCTGCTTCGCTCGGCCTGGGCGGAACAGATCATCACAGGAGCATTTGCGAATCTTCAGGCGGTTGTCAACTGCCTGAAGAGAAACAGTGAGCCTGTTCATCTGGTCTGTGCCGGCACTGGGGGCAAGGTTTCGACTGAAGATTGTCTATTTGCCGGAGCGGTTATCGATCGGCTGTTGAACGAATCGCTGCCGGCTGATGGGGCGAGCGAGGGACGATTCGAACTTGGTGATGCGGCGTTTCTAGTGCTTTCGCACTGGAAATTGGCGTCCGATTCGCCGGACGGACTGTTTCAGGCGATGAAAGCGGGAAGTGGCGGACGGAATCTCATGCGGCTCGGTCTTGAGGCCGATATCAGAACGGCGGCGGCTCTGGACCAGGTTGACCTCGTTCCCGAGTACCTGCCACAATCCCGCCGAATCAGTCCTGTCTCGTAAGAATGGCGGCAGGCTGAGGCTTATTTCGTTGTTGATTCGGGGCGACAGGTCACGAACCTGGCGTCTCTTTTTCTTTCCGGTTGTTCGCGTTCGCCGCGAATCCGGACGCCGGTTATCGGATCGTGCCCGGTCAGTCGGCAGCTTGTTCTCGATACTCCACTCGAGAATTTACCACTCAGTTTTAGAGGAACGGTTTTGCCATGAGCAAAAACATGGACGCGATTGTTTCGTTGTGTAAGCGGCGAGGTTTCCTGTTTCAGTCGTCGGAAATCTACGGCGGATTCCAGGGGTTCTGGGATTACGGCCCGCTGGGCGTCGAGCTGAAGCGGAACGTCCGAGAGGCCTGGTGGCGGGACATGGTGACCTCGCACGACGAGTACACCGCGCCGGAAGGAGCACCCTGCTCGTTCGACATGGTCGGCATCGAGACGTCGATCATCATGAACCCTCAGGTCTGGAAATGCTCGGGCCACTACGACCTGTTCTGTGACATGATGGTCGATTGCCGGGAGACGAAGAAACGGTATCGGTTCGACCAGATTCGCGGTCGATGGGCAACGAACGACGAAGCGGAGTCTGAAGAAAACAAGCGTGTCTTTATCATGACCGATGCGACTCCGGAAGACGCTATCGACGACACAGAACGTCGAGCGGCCGAGTTCTACGAAGTGAAAAAGAAATACGGGAAGAAGTTCTTCGCCGAAGATTGCGTGGTCGAAACTGTCGACATGAGCTGGCTTGGCCCGGACGCCGCTGCCGCCGGTAAGAGTCTTGATGCGGTGCTCGCACTCGGTGCATCGAAGCCTGGCACGCTGACCGAACCTCGCGAATTCAACCTGATGTTCAAGACGATCGTCGGAGCGCTCGGCACGGAAGAAGACGCCGCGTTCCTGCGACCGGAAACGGCTCAGGGGATTTTCGTGAACTTCAAAAACGTCTGCGACAGCAGTCGCGTGAAGATTCCGTTTGGCGTCGCTCAGATCGGAAAAAGTTTCCGCAACGAAATCACGCCACGGAACTTCACGTTCCGCTCGCGTGAGTTCGAGCAGATGGAAATCGAATTCTTCTGCCACCCGGACTCGTCTCAGGACTGGTACAAATACTGGCGTGATCGCCGGATGGCCTGGTACAAGGCAATGGGGCTGTCGGACGAACGGCTCATTCTGCGAGAGCATGATCCTGACGAGTTAAGCCACTACTCGACCGGCACGGCTGATGTTGAATACGCATTCCCGTTTCTCGACGACGGCGAGTACGGCGAACTTGAAGGTATCGCCCATCGAGGCGACTTCGACCTGCGAAGTCACATGGAAGGCAAGCTGGACGAGAAGTCGAACCCGCTCGAACTGCAACTGGATGCGGACGGAAATCCGAAGTGGAAAGGCAGCGGCAAGGATCTGCAATACTTCGATGACCAGACTCGCGAACGGTTCACGCCGCATGTGATTGAGCCATCAGCCGGAGCTGACCGGGCAACGCTGGCCTTCCTTTGCGAAGCGTACACCGAAGACGAAGCTCCGGACGACAAGGGTGAGATGCAGAAACGAGTGCTGCTGAAACTGCACCCGCGACTGGCTCCAATCAAAGCGGCGATCTTCCCGCTGATCAAGAAGGAAGGCATGCCCGAAACGGCTCTCGAAATTTATCGCGAGATGAAAGCCGCCGGGCTGAACGTCATTTATTCTCAGCAGGGAGCGATCGGTCGTCGGTATCGTCAGCAGGACGAAATCGGCACGCCGTGGTGCATCACCATCGACGGTGACACGGCAACCGATGGTGCCGTCACCGTCCGGGATCGCGACACGCTGGAACAAACCCGCGTCCCGGTTTCCGAGGTGACGAACGAAATTCTGCGCCGCTTGCGGGGGTGAGTTTCGTGACGGCAGATTGAAAATTAATCGCAGAGTCCACTGAGGTCTCGCAGAGAAACGGGAGAGTCTACTTTGGCTCTCCTTTTTCTCTGCGTGTCAAAGCTCTCCGCCCTCTGCGATTAAAATTGTCTGCCGGGGCTACGGCGACGTCGCAAACGTTTCGAGCTTGTCGAACGTCGTTCCGTTGCGATCTTTGTCGGAGAGAATTGGCTCGCCGTCGATGGGCCACTCCACGCCGATGGTTTCGTCGTTCCACAGCAGCGTCCGCTCGTACGTCGGGGCGTAGATGTCGGTGCATTTGTAGACGAAGTCTGCCGTTTCACTGAGAACGGCGAATCCGTGTGCAAAACCTGGCGGTATCCAAAGCTGCCGCTTGTTTTCAGCAGATAGCGTCACGCCAACCCACTGGCCGAACGTCGGCGAGTCCTGTCGAACATCTACCGCGACGTCGAAGATTTCGCCCTGCATGACGTGGACGAGTTTTCCTTGCGGATGCTGAATCTGAAAATGCAGCCCTCTCAGCGTGCCTCGGCAGGAGTGCGACCAGTTGTCCTGGATGAACGGGCCGGTGATACCAGCGTCGCCGTAACGTTGTTGCGAAAACGTTTCGAGAAAGAAGCCTCGAGAGTCGCCGAAGACTCGCGGTTCAATGAGCAGCACGCCGGGAAGTGAGGTTTCCGTCACATTCATTTGCTGTCCACTTTGCTGCTGTTTGACGGCTGTCGATAAACGCCGGTTGACTGTTCCGAGTTTGTTTGTTTTCAGACGACTCATTGTCCATTGACCTTATGCAGGATTACTCGGCAGATGGCTCGGTGAGTGGCTGCCGAAACGTTGGCATTCACCGGTTTGTGGAATACTAATGGCGGTCCTGTTTCGCCTCTATATCTGTCTGGCCAAAGGCAAACCTGGCGTTGAAGCCGAAGTTGAGAGTGCTTTACGATCCCCTCTGCTGGTTTTCAGGTTTGAATTCATGAAGGCTTCAGACGTCATTGGATGGCCAGGTTCTTACTCCACGGAAGGCATCGGATGGATTCTGGCAGGCTGGGTTCTCAACGAAATCGATTTGCCTCGTCGACGTCAGCGTCTCCTGGTTTGCCGGGATCGAGTGACGCGTTTGATCCGGAATTGCTCGCGGCGTCAGGGGTGACGACAGAGGCTGAACGGCTTGGTACCGCTATTACTCGAACGCGAAACTGGCTGCTTAACGAGCAGCATCCGGATGGCTTCTGGGTGGGAGAACTCGAAGGCGACACCATCCTTGAGTCAGAGTACATCCTGCTTCTGACCTGGCTCGGGCGAGGCGAATCTGAAGAAGTCCAGCGCTGCGCAAAGTACATCGAGCGGCAGCAGCTTCCGACCGGCGGGTGGGCGATTTATCCTGGCGGACCTCTGGAAATCTCGGCATCGGTGAAGGCGTACTGGGCGATGAAGATCGCTGGCCACGATCCTGGCGAAGAGGTCATGCGTCGAGCACGCGAAGCAATTCTCGCCGGCGGCGGTGCCGAGAAAATGAACAGCTTCACCAGGTTTTACTTCGCGTTGCTCGGGCAGATTTCCTACGCGCAGTGCCCGGCGGTGCCGCCTGAGCTGATTCTGATCCCGACCTGGTGCCCGTTCAATGTTTATGAAATGTCGGCGTGGTCGCGCACGATTCTGATCCCGCTGAGTCTGATGTGGTCATTCCGCCCGGTCAGCAAGCTGCGCGACGAATGGAACGTTCCGGAGTTATTCATCGACTCTCCGGAAAAACTTCCCAGAACGATGCCGCCGTCGGAAGTCGTGGACGAGCTGAAGTCTGCTTCGAAGTTCAACTGGCGTGCTTTTTTCAACGGCGTTGACCTGACGTTCAAGACCCTTGATTCGCTGCACATCCGGCCGTTTCGAAGAATTGCTGTCCGGCGAGCGACGAAGTGGGTGTTCGACCGTTTTGAAGACAGCGATGGACTTGGGGCCATCTTACCGCCGATTGTCTGGAGCGTCATCGCTCTACGGTGTCTCGGTTACGAGGAAGATTCTCCTGAAGTTCAGTCGCAGCTCGACGAGTTGAAAGACCTGGTGATTTCGGAAGGCGAAACCGACCGGCTTCAGCCTTGCAAGTCGCCGGTTTGGGATACGGCCATCGCGACAATCGCGTTGCGTGATGCGGGTGTTGCGGCTGAGCATCCTTCGCTGAAGCGAGCGGTCGACTGGTTACTTGCGAAGGAAGTTCGCAAGCCCGGTGACTGGACGATGCGCAACAGCGCGACCGAACCGGCCGGCTGGTATTTCGAATTCAACAACGAGTTTTACCCCGACGTTGATGATACGTGCATGGTGCTGATGGCTCTGGCTCGGTGTCTGCCGGATCACCCCGAATGGGATACGGATTTTCTGGTCGACGACTGGAGTCCTCACGAAGCGGACAAAGATGCCACCGCAGTGCTGGCAGCTCGAAATGCCGACTCGATCCTGGCGGCAGTTCAGGTTGATCGGTTGAGACCAATGCTCGGCGCGATGCACCGCGGAGCTCGCTGGATTCTGGCCATGCAGTCGAAAGACGGCGGCTGGGGCGCGTTTGACCGCGACAACGTTCGCGAGCTATTCACTCAGGTTCCGTTTGCCGATCACAACGCAATGATCGATCCCAGCACGGCTGACTTAACGGCTCGGATGCTGGAGATGTTTTCGTACCTCAACGTGCCGGTCGACCACCCGGTTGTTCGGAAAGCGATCGACTTCGTCTGGAATGATCAGGATTCCGAGCACTGCTGGTACGGTCGCTGGGGCGTCAATTATCTGTACGGAACCTGGCAGTGCCTGGTCGGTCTGACTCGGATCGGCATTCCGCTGACCGATGCTCGAATTCGCAAAGCTGCCAACTGGCTGAAGTCCGTCCAGCGAGATTGCGGCGGTTGGGGAGAGACTCCTCGCAGTTATGATGACCCGTCTTTGAAAGGGCAGGGGCCGCCGACCGCTTCGCAGACAGCGTGGGCAATCCTTGGATTGATCGCTGCTGGCGAAGGTGAATCTGAATGTGTCGCCCGAGGCATCGAATATCTGATCGATTCACAGAACGAAGATGGTACCTGGGACGAAGAATGGTGGACCGGAACCGGATTCCCGAAAGTCTTCTACCTTAAGTACCACCTTTATCGTATTTCGTTCCCGCTGATGGCGCTCTCCCGCTACGCCCGACTCCGCAGCCGAGTGTGATTCTGTTTCGCATCTGAGATGACATCGGTGAAATTGAAAACGCCGCCAGCAGAATACGCTGCGGGCGGCGTTACTTTTCTGTCGAAATTGCTGAGAAGTTGTCAGGCGTTAGACCATTTTCATGGTTTCCGTGCAGGAACTGGCCCCCGGAATGGCCATTGCTTCCCTGGTGGTCCTCCTGCAGAACACTGAAAACGAATTCTGAAACTGCTTTAGAAATCGCCAGGCTGGTTTTCGTCGTCAATGTCGATCAGGTATTCGAACAGCGAGTTCACGGCTGCGTTGGTGTTGTGTTCGATGTTCTGGCTGAGAGATTTGACGGCTCCGTCAGCAAGCAGGAAGTAGACGACGCCGATGTGCGGGCTGACGAAAGTTCGTCGGCACTCGCCCGTATTCGGCGGGCAATTGAGCTTGCGGAAACCACAACCCAGAGCCGATGCCATTGATCGATTCTGATTTCCGTCCTGACCATTCACTCCCCAGACGTTGGCAGCTTCGATCAGCCCGGCGTCGGTTCGTTTCCAGGCACGTTCACCGACCAGTAACACGTTGCTGGTTCCGTCGGTGATATCACGGAACTTGGTGCGACTGTTTCGGTAGAAGGCTCCGTTGGCGTTAGCATTTGGGTCGCCAGGGTTTGGTCTCAGCGTTCCGCTACTGTTAACGGCGACGTAGTTCGAGGTGTTGCCGTGGCGATTGACATTGGCAATCGTGTCTCGAAATCGTCGATCGTCTGATTTGTCATTGCGTTCAGGGCCGACATCAGTAGGACAGCGCATCGCGGGAATCGGAGTCTGAATAATGGCCCGCAAGGCTGGATCGTTGATGGCTGTCAGCATGTTGTTGTCGCCGACACGCAGTTCCTGGTAGCTGGTTGCCTGATCCAGGTAGGGCATGATGTAGGCCCCCCACGACCAGTTGGGAGCCCGGTTGTGGACGGAGTTGTTCAATTGGTGAACGTAACCTGGTGGCAATGTTGAGTGGACGTCGTGGTAATTGTGCATGGCGATGCCGATCTGCTTGAGATTGCTCTGGCATTGCGAGCGTCGAGCAGCTTCTCTTGCTTGCTGGACTGCAGGAAGCAGCAGTGCGACAAGGATTGCGATGATCGCAATCACGACGAGCAACTCGATCAGTGTGAAGCCCTTGCGGCTTCTGGCGGGGAGAGACTTTGGTTGTTCACTCATTTCTGAGCCTCCGAAAAGAATAAAGGAATAGTAAGTTCTGTTTGAGAGCGAGTGAGCCTTAACGACTTCACTGTTTGCCGTTTGTTCCTGCCTCGGGACAAACATCAAAGATTCAGTACAGCGACCGGGGCATCAGGCGGACAATCCCGTGTTGTCGCGGTCGACTTTTCGCTATTCGGCAGCGGCGACGTCTGACGAGAGTTCGATCTTGATATCGTTATTCCCGTCGGGGCCGATTGTCACCGACAGAATTGTATTCTCGCTGTCCATATAGGCGAGCGGAACCAGCGGCTCCGGGTCGGATGATTCGCCACTGTCTGATTCGGGAACTTCTTTCCAGGCAGATAGATAGACGCTGTAGTCACCGGGAGCGATGCCTGTTTGCAGCGCTGACGTGTCGACCTCGAAAGTGCCGTCTTCCATGATTTGTCCGGCGGCGCTCGACCCACTGGTGACTGGCGAAAAGAACACGGCTCCAGAAGTGACTGGCTGTCCGTCGAGAGTGACTTTTCCCGAGGCCGACGGGCCGACTTGCTCGACCGATGGTCCGCAACCGATGACGGCGAGAGTGATCAAGGCCAGGAAGCCGTGGGAAAAAGTGGCTGCAGATTTCCGCAGAATAACAAAACGTGGATTCATTCGAGCTTTCCGTTCGTGTGTAACTTCCCCAGGTTCTTCGCGAAACTGTAGCGTTTCAGGCGAGAATCGAGGGGAGGCAGGGATAACGACCGAGAATCTCGTGCTGGAGATATGGGGTAGCCGGGGCACGTGGCCACAAGACAACTGAAGCGGGCCATCGTCGCTACTTTGAATTTGAGACTGAGCGTCTCTGGGGCGTCAAAGCAGAAGCACGAGAAGAACTGGTAAAGAGTGTCGGAATGTTGACAGCGTCGACCATATTTTCAACGTCAGATTCCAGAAAATGTACAAAATCCACAAGGATGTCTTTGTGGCAATCTGATCGGCCGTTTTTTCTGTTTTAAGTCTCTCTTGCTGGGCTGCTGGATGGCTGCATTCCAGACTTTTTATTGGAAAACCTGCCACTGATTTCTACCAGTGCCGTGTGCCGTCGATGTTTGCTGGTAACTTCGCACAGGAGAGCCTGGAGACACGCGTCGAGGACGCGAGTCAGGCGTTTTCAGCAGGCAGCTAACTGCTCTCGACGGTGCGGCGGCTGGCGGCTCGGCCTTCGTCTTCGCAGGCTGGCCAGATCAGACGGAAACGTGTGCCTCGGTTGGGGCGGCTTTCGAGCATGATCTGGCCGCCGTGTTCGCGGAGAATCTTCTGGCTGACTGCCAGGCCAATGCCGGTGCCCCGCGCCCCTTTCGTTGACTCGAACAGGTTGAAGAGAGTGTCGAGCTGGTCTTCCGGAATTCCAGGGCCGTTGTCAGCCACTTCAACCCAGACATCCAGTCGGTCTGGAGAAGTTCCCGTGCGAATTTCGACAACTCCCTTGTCGTCGTTTTCGAGAGCATCGAGGGCGTTGATGACGATATTCAGGACAGCTCGATGAATGCCTTCGGGGTCGAACATCGCTGTCGGGATGTCTTCACCGAGCGCGAGCTGAAGTTTCACTCCGATGTCATCGGCTCGGGCGTGCATGAGTTCGTGAATTTCTGCGACCAGCTCGTTCACATTTCCGGGTTCGAGTTTCGGGCGACGTTCAGCGCTGAACGACAGCATGTCCATGACCAGATGGTTGATTCGTTCCTGATTCCTTTCAACGATTGACCAGCCTTCCTGAATCAGCGACTCGTCGTGGCTCTGCAGGCCCATGTCGATCAGGTAGCTGCCGCCGCGGACGCCCTGAAGAATGTTCTTCGTATGGTGGCTGAGGATGGCGATGGTCTGACCGACGGCGGCCAGACGTTCGGCTTTGACATACGCGTCCTGATAGCGGTGATTCTCGATGGCAAGTGCTGCCTGACGCCCGATCGCGGCCATCAGGTTGAGTTGCGAATCCGTGAACTTGCTGGCGATCGGCTGGCCGGGAACCAGGCCGTTCTGTGAAACTCGCGTGTCCACATAAATCACGCCCATCAGTTCGTAGTGGCCGGGCATCGGGACGCACATTGCCTCGCGGATACCTTCCTGGACGATACTGATTCCACTGGCGAAGCGGCTGTCAGCTCGCGCGTCAGAAGTTCTGACCCCTTGTCCCTTTCGGACAACGTAGTCGACGATGCTTCTTGAAATCGGCATGCGACCGGCCATTGTTCCGCCGCTAATGTGTGCGAGAGCCCGTGGTTCCAGTTTGCTGGTTTCGGGGTTGCTGACCAGGACGCAGCCTCGGTCTGCGCCAATCGCCTCCAGTGATGTGTCAAGAATCCGTTGCAGGAGCTGTTCCATCGAAAGGGTTGAGCTGACCATTTCTTCGGAAATTCGATAAAGCAGCCGGAGCTGCGCCAGCGTTTCGCCAGCCTGATCGTCGTGAACAGGAGATGCCTGATCGAGCAGTCGGCGACCGGCGTCCAGGCCGACTTTCGAGACGATCTGCGAGGCATCGTCGCCAGCGTGTGGAGAGACGAAGTCGACCGGAACTTCTTTTTGTGAATCGGTCGGCTCGGCGAACAGCAGCACGGTACCGCCAATCTGGATCTGGTCACCTGTGGCCAGTCGGTGGCGTTGGACCGAGATTCCGTTGGCAAAAGTTCCGTTCGAACTGTTTCGATCGGTTAGTACGAACGCGCCATCGTTGTAGCTGATCGTCGCGTGGTTTCGCGACATTTCGGTGTCAAGAATCCGAATGACGTTCTGAACGCCGCGGCCGATTGACGCATCGCTGCCGTCAAGTTCGAAACGGGCTCCCTGATCGACGCCTCCGATGACCAGTAGTGTCGCTTTGGGCACGGGCTGACTCCCAGGGATTTGGCGAATTCAGGGGCTTGATCTGGACCACACAATTTTGGAGCGGCGTCTGACCGCTTTGAAGTAATCGGTAAAACTTTATCCGACCTCCGCCATCGAATCATCGCCCAGATGAATGTTTCGCGAGGAAAGCTGTATTCGAGTGTGGATTGCGCAGTGTCGGTTGGGCAAGTGCCGGGTTGTGATTTCGATGCCAGACGGAATTGACGGCTGATGCCTGATTTTCGGGCACATTCTGACCGTCGCAACGCATGTTGACACTTTGTGACGAAACGGTCGATACTCCTGATCCCTTCTCAAGTTGGGACAACCCGTCTCAGATTCTAAGCGACATTTTCACGCCACATTGCAGGTTGAGAACTCCCCGTTTTCGTCGATTGCCTGCAAGCCATTTTTGATTACGGCCACCCTCGTCAACTCGCTCGATTCATACTGGCTTTGCCCAGTCTGGAGGATTTCGCGCATGTCTAATGATGACAGTCAGCTTCTGATGCAGGCCAGTCAAATCGCGGGGAACCTGCGAGAGCGAATGGCCGAGCAAAGTCGGCGTGAAAGCTACATTTCAGATCAGTTAGCAACGCTCGCCCAGGAACAGCGTCAGCTTCGACTGGCGCAGCAGCAGTTTGATGATGAGCGTCAGGAACGCGACGCGGAACTCAAACGTCGTGAAGATGAATTCGCGGCCAAGCTCGCAGACGCTCAGCAGCTGCTGAACGAATTGCAGACTCGAGAAGTCGAAGTCGCGCGCGGGCAGGAACAGTTGGAGCTGGCTCGGAAGCGTCTGGCGGAAGAGTTGGCCCAGCAGTTGGATGTTGACCGGGCTGCGCTGAAACATGCGAAACAGCTTGTCGAAGCCGAACGAAACGAGCTGTCGGTTCAGTCGGAAAAGCTGCGCGAAGAACATCAGTCGCTGATGCGGCAGGTTCGTCGTGATCTGGAAGTGGAGCGTCGTCGCGTCCGCGCTCAGACTGTGACCGACATTGAAGCTGAACGAGCGGCCTTTGCTGCTGAGAAAAACGAGTGGAAGAATCTGAAGGCTCGCGAAGAGGCTGAGTTGAAACGGGAAGCTGAGATTCATCAACAGGCTTTGACGCAGATCGAGCGAGACCTCGCCGCCGAACGTCAGAGACATCTTGCAGAGATTCAACAGCGAGAATCGGCATTGGCAGCGACGATTGACGAGAGTCGATCGAAGATTCAACGCGAACGCGAGGAGTTGCAGAAAGAGATTGCGGTCGAGCGGGAAGGTTTGAAGCAGTCGCGGCGCGATCTCGAGAAGCTGTCCACCGATGCCGAGGCAACGCTTGCCCAGCGTCGGTCGGAGCTGGAGTCGCACGCGAAAGCGGCACACGATGCCGCGCTGGCCGAAGTTAGATCAAGCTGGAGCAAGGAACGCGACGAACTTCGTCGTAAGCTGAGTTCGGACATTGAGGCTGAGCGACAGCAACTGGCGGAACAGGTTGCCGAGTTTGAAACTCGAATGAAGCGTGAGCAGACGGCGCTGGACGAAGTTCGGCAGACTCAGGAAGCCGCGTTGCGACAGGCGAGAACGGCGCTTGTTGAAGAACGACAGAAAGTGACGGAACAGCTGGAGCAGGAACGGATTCGTCACAAAGCGAGTCTGGATGCAGCTCGCGGTCAGTTTGAAGCTGAAGTTCAGAACCGGCTGAAAGCGGTGGACCAGCAGATTGCGAACGAGACGCTGGAGTTGGAACAGCGAAAAATTGAACAGCAGAATCTTTCTGAAAAAGCGGCGTCCGAAAACGCTCAGACCAGGGCAGACCTCGATCGTGAACGTGCCGAGTGGCATGAGCTCGTTGCCGTCCAGAAGGAGCTGCTGGCTGACCAGCATCGTGCCATGCAGTCAGGAACTCACACGCTCGACGTGAATCGTCAGCGCTGGCGGGCAGAGTTTCAGCGTCGTGAGGAACTGACTCGTAAACGGCAGCGACAGCTGATGAGGTTTCGAGAAGTGCTTGCGGAGCGTGAACGTTCGCTTGAACGGGAAGAGAATGTTCGTGAGAAAGCTCGCGAGCAGTTTCAGGCTGAACTGGCGGCTGATCGAGAGAAGCTCAACGAAGAGCGGGCCGATCTTGAGCGACAGTGGTCGTCACTTGAGTCGACGCGAAACGAGCAGTTTGAAAAGATCGACCGGGAACGTCAGAAACTTGACGATCGGTCCGTACGGCTTGATCAGATGCGGCGCGAGCTTGAGCAGGTGAGTGTTGTGAATCTGGAGTCGCGTCTGGCCGCCGAGGAAGCGATGGCTGAGCTGATGGCGAATGTTGACGAACAGGCTGCGAAGCAGCGAGTCGAAGAAGTTCGTGCCGTCGTCGCGGGTCAGTTCCGACAGTTGAAGTCGACGGACGGTGGTACAGACGCCGAAACTGCGAGGCTGGTCGCCATCGCTCAGGGCCGTTTGGAAGAAGAAGACGAGCGGCTTCGCACGGACCGGGATTCGTTTCAACGGCGAATGCGAGAGCGGGAACGCGAACTTCACGAACAGGAAGCACGGCTCGAACATCGCATGCAGGACTGGGAGCAGCGTGAATCCCGCTGGCGTCACATGCGAGATGACTGGCTCGAAGAAAAGCTGAATGCCGAGCAGATTATCCGCAGCCTGCTGGAAGAACTGTCGACGAGCGATCGTGTCGCTGCATAGTGCCTTGAGTCAGGACGTACGTTGGACGCTTCACAAAAATGGTCCTGACGGTTCTTGATCGTCCTGATGGTTCAGTGAGGTTTCTGTCTACGGGGACTACCTCGTCAGATTCAAATGCGGTTCGGGTAATTAAGTTGGCTTGTTGGTCAGACGCGGCGACGCATGAACCATGCGGTCGCTCGGCGCAACATATTGAACGCGGCCTTCCGAGATGCTCAACGCTTGCCGGTTGCTTTCAAGGTGATTCGGTGGTGCGTCCAGTTTTCGCCGTCTCCGTTCTGTGTTGTGGCGACAAGCACGTTTCCGTCGAGGGCGACGTCTTGAATCTGGATTCGATTCGAGTTGATGTCTTTGCCGACGGGGATCGTCTGGAGATGCTGCAACGTCTCCGCATCGAACACGTGGAGGCTTCGTAAGGAGGCAATCACAATCGTGTCGCCGCTCGCAGCGACTGCGCTGCCGAACCTGTAGTCGAACTGGTCGGCCCTCACGATGAGTGATCTCAGGTGAGTCGAGTCACCAAGGTCGCTCGTATTCTGATAACTCGTTGTGTTTTGCAGTGTGGCATGGAGCTTGCCTGAGGAAATGTCGTAGACGAATACTGCTCCGCCGTTTCCGTGCCAGGGTGAACCGACAACGGCCCATCTGCCGGACACCGTGATCGATTTGCCGAACTCCTTTCGTTCAGTTTCGCTGCCGGGACTTTCGAGTCGCGCGATGAACCCTCCATCGGCGGCGTTGTGCAGGAAGGCGGCAGGGTGTCGTCGACTTTCCTTGTCCACTCCTGGCGCTGTGATAAGCAGCGATTTCCCGTTTGTGGCGATATTTGCGCCGAAGCCACGGTGAGCCTGATCCTCGGGTCTCATCGTGATACGAAATCGATGATTGCCAGTTTTTGCATCGTGAATGTTGACCTCACCTTCGTCGTCCGATTGTCCGCGTTTTCCGGTTGCGCCGATCGCGATGATGTCGTCCCAGGCCGCAACCGCAGCACCGAAATGAAGCCCCGACATCAGGCTATCCTGTGGTGGGCGGACGTGAACGACCAGCTTTCCAGTCCTCCGGTCATAAACGTACGCTTCTCCGGTTTTTAATCGAGGACCGCGTCCAGTCTTTGGGTTGCTTAACCAGGCATACTGGTCGCCGACAACGATGTAATCGCTCGACATACCCATCGCCTTCCCGAACAGATCGAGTTTCGCATTCTGGATTGAAATCGGCGGGGTGCTGGGATCACTTGTGAAAACCACAACGCGGTCCGTCTTTGCACTTCCTCCAAACAGACCGAAGAGACCTGTCCCCGAAGCACCAGCGACGCTGAACGCCACTCCATTGGAATCGGCAACAATCCGGCCACCCGTGTACTTCGATGGGAGCATCGCTGAGGAAATCATGTTGTCTTTGGACAGAGTCGCTGTTGCGGTGTCATATAGCTTCCCATGAATTTCCTTTCTGCGAGGTTGACGTTTGAGAAGCAGGGCAATGGCTTCGTCCCGAGTGACGCCTGAGTTTGCCGACTTTGCCCCTTCGCCTGTTGTGAGTTCTGCGGGAACTTTGATGTGGTAGTCGAAGTAGGGCTTACTGGGATCAAGCGGTTCTGCTGCACGCACCTTACCTGCTGCTCGCAGCACGGTGTCTTTGCCGTAAATCTCACAGAGAGCATCGTATTGCTTACTAGCGACCTTCCACGCCATGCCTTTGGCCCGCGCTGCGTTTACCAGAAAGCACTCGCGATCGCCTGACTCAGAAAGAGCTCTTACGAAATCCGCCAGTTGGGCGTTCGGGGCGAGTCGTGCTTTTGCCGCTGCTGCGAGCGCGACTTTTGCGTCGATGAGTGAGACCATTTCCTGGAAGTCGCTGATGGCTTCGGCCCACCGATCATCGGAACGAGCGACCATGCGAAACTGGTTGAAAATAAACCCGGCGTCACTGCCCTGACTAACCTGCTCGAAGTAGTCGTACATTGGCTTCATGCGGCTTCCACGAATCAATCCGTCCGAGTCGGTTGGTTTTACTCGTTGTTGATTCGCGGTTTTCTTCAGAGTCTCGTCACCGAACATTGCGACCAGTTGCCGGTATCTGGCGACTGCCTGAATCTGGCTGAGAGGTTCTCCATCAATCTGCTGCAGATAAATTACGTAGGCTTCTGGAGTCGGGTAGAAATCCTGGGAGCGTCCGGCCTTCTGGTATTCGCTCCAGTCTCTCAGCAACATGTACTGGTCTTCGAAGTGGCGAGTTGCTTCAAAGGCTTGCTCGAACCGGGCGAGATTGAAGGCCTTGAGATTCTCGATCTGCTGATACCGCTGTTTGTCGCGAATCCCCATGTGGTCGCGGATTGCTTCGACCCACCGGTTGAAGACTGGCCTGGCAGCCTCAGGAACGCCTCCATCCAGAGCCTGGTGATAAATCGCTGTCAGAAATCCTGACGAGCCGGTTGTTACGCCTCCGTATAGAAGCTGGAAGTCTTTTTCGAGAAGTGCTTCGGCGTAAACCTGCCTGAGAAATTCCCGCTGAGCATCTGAGTCGGCCGCCCAGAACCTGCGTCGAATGTCGGCCAGTTGAGTGAATCTGACTTCGGTATTCTGGATAGCCGCACGCAGGTGTTCCAACTTTGTCCCGAATCCAGAGCCAATTCTGTTTAACCTGAATTGCTGTGGGACATCGGCTTCTTCCTCGGTCAGTTGCTCCTCATCCAGTACCTCTGCCGTTTTCTTATCGGTTCCCCTTTGAGGGGCTGCTCCCCGTTGGGCGAGCATCGGAAGGGCGAACAGCGCGACCGACAAGCCGGAAATTCCAATCAGGGCCGAAGCTCGAAGCGGTGTCATGGAAATACCTTTCTGATGAATCTGCGATGTGTGCCCGGACGCGCCCAGTGATGTTCCGGTGCTCGCGGAATTGCTGGCGGCCTGTTCCTGGAGATCGTCGTCCAGTTAATGGTCAGTCGAGTCGTACACTGGCACGATTGTCTTTCCCCAGAAACGGAAGCCTGTCGCGGAAGCGACGGGAGTTGGTGGAATCCGCCTTCAAAGCTCTTGGCGACGTTGCCGGTCTGGTTGTGCAACGGCGTTGGCGGTTTTTCGACGAATTACAGGATTAACTCTCGGATTACCGCTGGAACGAGTTCTAACTGCGTGTCGTACTTGTGTTTCTGGAAAATGAGCAGAAAATTGGCAGCTGGATCGCTCAGGTTTCAGCGACAGGCAACGGCCTCGCTGGGGCAATTCATACCTGGATTCGCAAGTCAGGATTGGCAGCAGAGGACGCATGACGGCTCAATTACCAGGTGACCAATCAGCCCACTGGAACCAGTCGATTTACGATCAACTGCACGGACTCGCCGAGAAGGCTTTGAGCCGTGAACGCGCTGGTCACTCCCTGCAGCCGACGCTTCTGGTCAACGATGCTTATTTGCGTCTGCAGGAACAGGAGAATCTGGATTCCGCCAACCGCTCGCTGATGCTGGCGGCTGGTGCGACGATCATTCGGCGGCTTCTGGTTGATTATGCTCGAGGCCGGAAGCGGCTGAAACGTGGCGGCAACGACGGGCGCGGAATTCCATTGCACATTTCAGTCGCGGATGACGCCAAAGGATTAGACGTGCTGGAACTCAACGATGCGCTTGAGGCTCTCGCGTCTGAAATGCCAAGAGCAGCAAGGATTGTCGAGCTGAAGTTTTTTGGCGGATTAACTGGCGAAGAGGTTGCTGCACAACTGGACGTTTCTCTGAGAACAGTCAACAACGACTGGAAATTCGCGAAGGCATGGCTCTACCGCCAGCTTGGTCCGGAATCAGAAGGCAAAGACTGAGATGTCAAATTCTCGCGCAAAGCAGATTCAGCAGATGTTTCTTGCAGCACTCGAAGTGCCCGCCGAGAAACGTGATGCATGGCTCAGGCGGGAGTGTGTTTCGGACGGTGCCCTGATCGCCGAGGTGCTGTCGCTTTTGGACCACGCTGAGCCAGGCCTGGATCCCCTTGAAAAGGACCTAGATCAAGTCATCGCTGACATCCCTCGACTTGACGGAGACGACAAAACGCAGATCCAGACGGGGCACGGTCAGCCTTCCAGGATCAATTCTGACGACTTCCTCTCAAAGCTTTCGGAAGTCGGAGTGTTGTCCCCGGATGAGTTTGCGTCGGTGAGCGATTCCATGGCGTCGGGAGATCCGTCGATGGAGCCACGTCAGCTTGCGTCGCGTCTGGTGACTGAAGGGAAATTAACAGAGTACCAGGCGTCCGCGTTACTGAAGGGTGAGCCAGAGCTGCTGATTGATAAGTATCTCATTCTCGACCTGATCGATGTTGGCGGGATGGGTATGGTTTTTAAAGCGATTCATCGCACGATGAACCGTGTCGTTGCCGTCAAGATGATCTCGCGTCAGATGCTGGGGTCTGCCGATCTGGTGAAACGCTTTCAGCGTGAAGTTCGTGTCGCCGCGACACTGGAGCACCCCAATATCGTGCGGGCCTATGACGCCGACAAAGCCCGTGGCGTTAGTTTCCTGGTGATGGAGTATGTGCGGGGGGCAAACCTGAACCGGATCGTGCGGGATTCCGGACCTCTGCCGCTCGACAGGGCCGTCGACTGCATTCGTCAGGCAGCGGTGGGGTTGCAGCATGCGCACGAGCGTGGAATCGTTCACCGAGATATCAAGCCGGGAAACCTGCTGCTCAGCGATCAGGGCGTCGTGAAGATTCTGGACCTTGGTCTGGCTCATATCGACGAATCACTGTGTCAGAATTCTGCGGACGAAGCGGAGAACGACAGCGGACGTCCTTATGTCACTCGGACGGAACTGACCGCCGCCGGAGCTATTTTCGGAACGGCCTCGTTCATGGCTCCGGAGCAGTCCCTTGACGCTCACCTCGTCGACTTTCGATCCGACATCTACAGTCTCGGATGCACTTTTTATTATCTGTTGACCGGCGACACGCCATATTCCGGGAGCACGGTCTTTAAGGTCTTCGTCGAGCATCGCGAAGCCGACATTCCGTCGCTCAGGGACAAACGTCCCGACGTTCCGGATTCCGTTGACGGCATCTTTCGCAGAATGGTGGCCAAGAAGCCCGAGGAGCGATTTCAGTCCATCGCCCAATTCCTGGTAGCGCTGGACGACTGCCGCATCGCAGCTCCGATTCGGGAAGCAAGCACGACTGGCTCCGTTTCTACCACTGCTACTGCTGCTGTAGAAACAACGACGTCCGACATGGAAAACAGCGGGTCGAAGACGTCTGCCCGGCAGGTCTCTCCGCAAGGACGAACTGCTGCTTCCCGTCTTTTGTGGGCGGTCAGTGCGGTCGCTGCCGTTGCACTGGTCGCGATCAACTGGCCGGAACGTGGGACCACTGTTGTTGAATCGGCACCCCATGCAGGCGACGAAACTTTTGCCAGCCGGTCGGTCACGCCCACATCGGGCCTGCGTTCCGATAACGGCGAACCGGTGAACTCTGAAGTAAGCTCGGACACAGATTTCGTGTCAGCGGCAGACCTGATTTCATCAGGCCGATGGGAATGGCAGCTCGACCAGAAACTGCCGGAGCCGATTAATTCGCCAGATATGGAGTTCGGCGCTGACATGACCGCCGATGGACTGACAATCGTCGTTTCATCATCGCAAGGTCTGAAGGATGGTAACCGCGACCTGTTCATGGCAACGCGCGTGGCAGAAAATGCATCATGGTCGGAATTAGTTCGCCTGCCGGAGTCCGTGAACACAGAAGGATTCGAGATCCTTCCTCAATTGTCCGACAACGGAATGACTCTCACCTTCCAGCGACACGGGGAGTCGGGCTTTGAGTTGCTGACAATCCATCGAAAAAGCAGCGAAGAAAAATGGTCAGTGCCTGCCGAGTGCGGCAAGAATCCGTTGGGTAAGAATCACAGACTGACGAGAGACGGACTAACGGCCTTTAGTCTGCAACGACAGACACCGCCGAACGCCGATTCATCGCATCTCCTGAGGTTGTGTCGAAGGAATTCGACGGATGAGCCATTTGGAGAGGTGACCACGAGTTTGCTTGGGGATTCCGGATTGCCGATGAGGGCTGCCACACTGAGTAACGATGGTCGCCTGCTGATCTATGTTCAGGCAGTCGCATTACCTGAATCCCCTGGGGCGACCAAACTCTTCATGGTGGCGCGAACTGACCGGAACGCACCATGGAACCGCCCTGTATCGATACTTTCTTCTTTCGACAGAGTTCAGGAAGTGCGTCTGCAGTTTGGAAATCGAACTCTGCTCTTCACGGCGGATGCACCGGATGAAGGCCCTCCTCGTCACGAAATCTATATGGCAAGACTTGTGGAAACAGAGAAGTCGCCTCTTCCAGAACAATCCGTCCCGAAATCTCCGGCCGACCTGCTCACTTCCGGTGAATGGGAATGGCGGGTCGAAAAGAACCTTGGCCCAACAATCAATTCTCCCGCGCTCGTGTTCGGAGCGGATATGACGGCGGACCGACGGACAATCGTCTATTCGTCGTTGCGAGATCAGCAGCCACCGGGCAATCGCGATCTGTGGATCGCAACACGCAGTTCACCAGAGGCACCATGGTCTGAACCGGTGCGAATGTCTGGCGAAATCAACACCGACTTGAAAGAAGAACAGCCACGTATTTCGAGCGATGGTCTCAGCCTGTGGTTCAAAAGAGACGGAAACTTCCTGATGCACTCTTTCAGAGAAAGTCTCGATGCTTCCTGGTCCGAGGCGACTCCCGATGCGTACTCGGACGGCATGTTGAAGTATTACGAAGCGACTCCGAATGGACTGACGGCTTTTCGCTCGGGCAAGCTGAGATCAGATCAGGACCAGGTTCAGACCAGCGGAAAGCTGATGATCTGGCGGCGTGAGTCCCTGAATTCCCCATTTGTGGATTCGAGTGAAAACCTGTTGCCGATCGTCTCGCCCGTCCAGAATTCAGGAACATTAAGTGACGATGGCCGGATGTATGTTTTCGCTCAGGAAATCGATAACGGCAAGGACACTCGCCAGACGCGACTGTTCTTCTCCACTCGCCCGGAAAGCAATGTCACCTGGTCTCCTCCGGCTCTGCTTTTTCCCGATATCCCTGACGACGCAGTCTCCAGTGGTTCTCCCAGGCTCCTTGACGACAACCGCACGTTACTCTTCACATCGAATATGGACGGCGGCGAAGGTTCATTCGATATCTGGCTGGCTAGACTGGTAAAACGATGAATTCTCGATTTACCCATTCAGTTCAGGGGGTTCCTGCCCTGGCGGGACTTACGACAAGAGCACATACGGTTGCCAACGCCAGTTCAATTCAGTTTCACCAGGTTCAAGTCCAGGCTCTGGACGATTTCCACACGTGTGTGCGAGTCGGTAAAGTGTGAGCCAGTTGGCGTTCGGGTCAGGCTTCGCGACGAACACTCGTGTGAGATTTACCGATGAAATTTGAAGACGGCCATACCGTCGGGATTGACCTGGGGACTTCGTATTCGGCCATTGCGCGCCTTGATGACGACGGAGAGCCGGTCATTCTGGAGAACAGCCAGGGCCGTCCGATTACCCCTTCGATCCTGATTCTTGGTGATGGTGGTCGCGTCATTGTGGGGCCGTCGCCGGAACTTGTCGCGGAAGAAGCTCCAGAGCGGGTTGTGCTCGGAATCAAGCGGCAGATGGGTGACAGCAGGTTCGAGCTGTATCACGAAGGTCGGCGACTGACGCCCGAACTGATTTCCTCGATGATCCTGACCAAGCTTCGCCAGGATGCTGAGGAACTGTTTAAGCCGATTCGCAATGCCGTGATCACGGTCCCGTACTACTTCAACGAGCCGAAGCGGCAGGCGACGCGGCATGCGGGAAGAATTGCCGGGCTGAACGTTGTCGACATTATCAACGAGCCGACGGCTGCAACGTTGGCGTACGCCTGGCAGAAAGGTGAACTCGGGAATGCCGACCTGCCGAATAAAGAGCGGACCATTCTGGTTTACGATCTCGGCGGCGGCACGTTTGACGTCACCGTTGTGCGATACACGCCGACCGAGTTCGCCGTCATCGGTACGGACGGTGACACGATGCTGGGAGGGATCGACTGGACCGAGCGGATGGTCGAGTATGTTGCTGAGCAGTTTGAATTGAAGTTCGGACTCGATCCCCGCGGCGACGCGCTGGCACACAAGGCGTTGATGGTGGAGTCAGAGGCTGCGAAACGTGAACTCAGCCTTTGGGGGAAGTCAACGATCTGTTTCGAGTATCGTGGGCAGACACTTGACCAGGAGATCAAGCGGGAGAAATTTGAAGAGCTGACTCAGGATCTGGTTCAACGTACTCGTGACACGACGGAATTCACGCTGGATCAGGCGGGTGTTGATCCAATGTCCCTGGATGAAGTGCTTCTGGTCGGTGGTTCAACATCGATGCCGGTGATTGCAGAAATTCTGGAACAATGCACGGGGAGAAAGCCATCCAGAGAACTTAATCCTCAGACAGCAGTCGCGCAGGGGGCAGCCATCCACGCGGCGATTCTGCAGGCGCAGCATACTGACGGACGTGGCCAGGCGGCTGAAGCATTGCAGCGTCGCCTTCGGTCGGTCACCACGAACGATGTGAATTCGCACTCACTGGGTGTGGAAGTTCGAGACCCGGACGATCCAAAGATTCGAAAAAATCACATCATGATTCCTCGGAATTCGCCACTGCCAACTGAGGTCAGGCAACGTTTCAAGACCACATCAGACAATCCCCGGTCGCTGCACATTCGACTTCTTGAAGGCGAGGCAAGTGACATCTCAAGCTGCACGTTCATCGGGGATTTCCGGCTCGTCGGGCTGCCCGAGAACCTTCCCAAAGGGTCGCCAGTCGAAGTTGCATACGGTTATAACGAACGAGGAAACATTGAAGTGACTCTTCGGGAAATGACCGGCAACAGCGCGGCACAGGTTGAAATTGCCTGGAGTCACGGACTGGACGAAAAGCAGATTGACTCGATGAAGACGCTTTCGCAGTCGTACCGTGTCGAGTAAAGCTGAGAAAGCGTCACCATTCCTGATCCGGCAGATCTTCAAGCCGGACGCACGTCGACGGTCGTCAGCGATGTTTCAAAGACTGCACGGTTGATGTGCTGTAATACTCGTACTTTCAGTTTCTGTCGCTCTACGAATGAACGAACTCATGCCGCTCCGAGTCTCCAATCTTCAATTGCCGGTCGAGGCTCCAGAGACCGATCTGCCGAACGAACTTGGCCAGCTGCTTGGCGTCGATTCTGCAGACCTGCTCAACTATCGAATCCTGCGCAAGAGTCTCGACGCGCGGCAGCGATACAGCCTCAAGTTTGTCTATACGGTAGCGGTGGAGCTCCCGAGGGATGCTCTGAGACGTTTAGTTGATCAGCGAATTCCTCATGTCGACGTCTGGCAGCCGAAGCCGTTTGATGATCCGAATTCGGGGCGGGAATCTCTCGAACATCGGCCTGTTGTCGTGGGATCGGGGCCGGCGGGAATTCTGGCGGGACTTTACCTCGCGCAGAAGGGTTATCGGCCGCTGATTCTCGAACGTGGCTGCGCGGTGAAGGAACGTGTCCCGGCAATTCGACGTTTTGATTCTGGCGGTCCATTCGAAGGTCACAACAACTACTTGTTCGGCGAAGGCGGAGCCGGGACATTCAGCGATGGCAAACTGACTTGTCGCCTGACCGGGCCCGATGTCGATTGGGTGATGCAGAGGTTCGCCGAGTGCAGCGGAAAGCCTGCCATTGTTTACGAGAATCGACCTCACCTGGGCAGTAACCGATTGCCGATGGTCGTTCGAAACTTCCGACGCCGCATCGAAGAACTGGGCGGTGAGTATCGGTTCGAATGCTGTGTTGAAGGGCTTGATGTCTGTGAAGGGCGAGTGGTCGGCCTTCGGACTTCAGGCGGCCACATTTCGACGAACAGAGTTATCCTCGGTATCGGACACAGCGCGAGAGACACCTACCGGCAACTCTATGATCAGGGAGTTCCTTTCGAGCAGAAAGCGTTTCAGCTCGGGCTGCGAATCGAGCAGCCACAGGAGCAGGTCAACAGCCACAAGTATGGCAAGCCTGAGTACGAGTCGATTCTCGGCGCCGCCGATTATACGCTTACCGCGAAGGGGCAGCGCGACCTTTACACCTTCTGCATGTGTGCTGGCGGGGAAGTGATTCCCAGTATTTCCGAGCCGGGGTATTTCTGCTCAAACGGGATGAGCAGTTCACGGCACAACACGCCGTTCGCGAACAGCGGACTGATGGTCACGCTTGAGCCGAACGAATTTGGTAGCGATCACCCTCTCGCCGGAATCGAGATTCAACGAAAGTTCGAGGCGGTAGCGTTTCAGCTGGCTGGCGGTGACTACTTTGCACCCATTCAGTCGGCGACAGATTTTCTCCAGCAACGAACCCCTGATCCGAACGAAAGACTTCCGTCGTCGTACGCTCGCGGTACCGTGCCGACTAACCTTGAGGGCGTGTTGCCTTACGCCGTCGTTGCAGCAATTCGCAAGGGGTTACCAGTCATGGATAAGAAGTGGCGCGGCGATTTCCTGAAAAACGCGACGCTGGTCGGTCCGGAAATGCGAGGCAGCGCTCCGGTCAGAATTTCACGTGACCGGATGTCGTTCGAGACTCCAGGCTTTGCCGGGCTGTATCCGGTCGGTGAGGGAGCTGGCTACGCTGGCGGGATCATTACTGCCGCCGTCGACGGTCTGCGAGCCGCTCGTGAAATCGTTCGACGCTTCGCACCACTTGTGTAGGTCAGGTTCGGTCTGTCGAAGCCTTGAGCATCAACGAAAGAATCCTGCCGCTCTGTACCTGACGAGTATTTTGCCAGACGGAGCTTGCCCTACGCCGCGTGTTTGATGGCCCGTGTTCCGTGTTCCTGGCCAGCCAGTTCACGCCACAGATCGAGAAACATGCCTGTCGAGTGAGTTAATTCGAAGTTGTCGATGATTCGCTGACGCGCTGCTGAACCAAGCTGACGACGGTTTTCTGAAGGCAGGTTCAGGATTTCGAGGATCGCTTCCGCAAACAATTGAGGATTCTGGACCGGGACGACGCGACCGGTGTTGTCGATAATCTGAGCTGCGTCGCCAACGTCTGTGGAGACGCACGGAACTCCGCACGACATTGCTTCCCCAATCACATTCGGAAAGGCTTCGGTGATCGATGAGCAGGTCGCGATGTCGAATGAGCAGTTCAAAGGCACGATGTCAGACTGCAATTCGACAAGCTGTACGGCGTCGGACAACCCGAGCGAATCGATGTCCTGCTGAACCTGCCCGGCGGAGATTGTTTGAGGTTCTCCGCAAACCAGAAAACGTGCCTCAGGCCGTTGTCTCAGCACAATTTGCGCGGCTTTAAGAAAGGTCATGTGATCTTTGTTGGCGTGGAACCGGGCGACTCGACCGACGACCGGAGCATTTTCAGTAATGCCGAGACGCTGTCGGGTTTCGAGTCGAAGTTGCTGGCTCGGCGAAAATCGCGAAACGTCAAAGCCGTTCGGGATAACCTGCATCCTGGATTCGTCATAGCCGGCGGTCGCGTGAATTGGCACGGCGGCGTGTGAATTCAGGACAATCCTTGAGGGCACTCTTCGTGACAGCTTTGCGCAGCCTGCGGCACAACCTCGCAGGGCTCGTGAGTCAATGGCCGGGTCGAGCGTGGAATGTCGAATCGTCCAGATCATCGGCGTTCCGGGAGCCGCCAGGTGGCTGGCGATGCCGCCGAAAAAATCGGCCATGTACATCCAGGACTGGATGACGTCCGGTTTGAACTTACGGATCCGCAAAGCCATCTGAAGGACGGCTTTGGGAAGTTTGTAGTAATCAGCCTGGACGTTGAGGCTCTGAACGTTGATGCCTTCCTCAGAGAGTTCTTCCGCAACCTGCTGGAAGTTTTTAATCGACAGAACCAGGTGCTCGAACTCGGGTGTGTTTCCGTGACGAATGACTCGCTGAAGCATCCGCTCCGCTCCGCCTTCGCCTCCGGTGCCATTGATGATGCTGCAAATTCGAATTGGTTTCATGCGGCATTTTCCAGTCGTGCAGCCGTTTCGCCGGTACTTCGGTCGACGTTTGCCGTGGCGGTTTGAGTTGTGATGTCCGGTGACATGGATCGTTGTTTGTGCCTGAGGAATGACTGCCCCAGAATCAGCAGCATCCACAGCGGGTCACGAGCTTCGGGTTTACCGGCATCAAGGTCGCGCAGCAGATTGTCTGTTACGCGAAGATTCAGCCAGCCAGCTTCACGCAGTTCCTGTTGTGACAACGTGTCATGAACCAGGTCGCGAAGTGGCCCGGCGATCCATTGCCGCATCGGTACGGAAAAGCCTTTCTTCGGTCGATCGAACAGTCTCCGGGGGACGTGTTTTTCGAGTAAGGCTTTGAGCGGCGACTTCAGGCCGTGTTGTGTGCGGGCGGCTGCGGTGAGGCCCGCTCCGATTTTCGTCATGCGGAAGTCGAGCAGTGGCGATCGAACTTCCAGCGAATACCTCATGGATGCTCGGTCCATTTTCACCTGGAGATCACCCGGCAGGTACAACGCAGCGTCGGCACACTGCGCCTTGGAAACGGGATCACAATCGAGGCGTTCGAAGATGTCGCGGAACGGTTGCTGTGACGTTGCGTCACTCTCATTGACGCCCTGGAGAATTTCGGTTGAAGAACCAAGCGACCATGCACGCATAAGTTGAGCATAAAGTCCAGCGGCGTCCTGAGCGGCGAGCAGTTTCTGGAGCCGCGGGCCGCGTCGTCGATCGAGCAGCGGAAGCGCTGAACCTGCCAGCCGACGAAAAGTGGCTGGAAACCGTTGAACCTTCAACGCCTTCTGGAACCATTCGTAACGCTGATAGCCGCCGAAGAATTCGTCGCCGCCGTCCCCGGTCAGAGCAACGGTCACGTATTTCCGAACTTCACGGCAAAGAGCCATTGATGGCAGACCTGACGAGTCCGCGTACGGTTGCTCGTAACAATCAACAAAGTCCGTGACCAGGTCGGGCAGCGAGTTTGGATCGATTTTGATTTCGATCTGCTCCAGACCGAGATGTCTGGCAATTTCGGCGGCAAACGGTGCTTCGTTGTGCGAGGCGTTGTCGAAGGCGACGGTGAACGTGGGAACCGAGTCATGGCCGGAGGCTTTGAGTTGAGCCGCGACCAGTGAAGAATCGATGCCGCCGCTTAAGAACGCTCCGACCGGCACATCGCTCAGCGTGCGGATGGCGACAGCGTCGGCAAGCGTTCGATCGAGTTCGTCGATGTCTGCTTTCGGGTGGCTTCCCCAGTCGAGTTTCGTGAAGTCGTGCCACAGCCGCCGACCGATGATTCTGCCAGCTCGCAATGTGATGCTTTCTCCAGGCCGAACCTGCGAGGTGTTTCGGTACGCCGTCAGTGGGGCAGGGTAGTGCCCAAACTGAAAATACGACGGAAGAGTTTCGGCGTTCCACTCAAGCCCGAATGGCTCGAAACATCTCAGCTCTGACGCGAAGGCGATGAACCCGTTGCCTTCGTAGAGGTAGAGCGGTTTTTTACCGATCCGGTCGCGCGTCAGTGTGATGGTTCCGGAATCTCGATCAAGAAATGCGGCGGCGAACATGCCGTTGCATTTTTCAAAGATTGCGTCGCCCACTGACTCGAATGCTTCCGCCAGAACCTCAGTGTCACCGGTTGTCTGCAGAGAAACCTTTGAGCAATAGTCGCTGGCGAGAGACTGCGAGTTGTAGATTTCCCCGTTGAAGGCGACGGTCGTGTGGCGGGACGCAGTCTGCATCGGCTGGTTCGCTCGCGGGTCGAGATCGCGAATGGCCAGCCTGCGAAATCCCAGCAGCGATGTGCGGCGGGAGTCGATATGAAATCCGTCCGAATCCGGACCTCGATGCGCGATGGCATCGGTCATTTGATGCAGCGCATTTTCTACCCACGGAAACGGTTCGGCCATCGAAAGGCCGGTAAACCCACACATTCCAGCATCCTTTCGGGAATGTTTAATCAGATGTCCGCGCAGCTTGCAAAAACGGCGCGACTGCGTGGCGGCATGATAGTCCGCCAGCAATCTGGCCGGAACGCCTTTCCGGAGCGGCAGTTGCCGGGCTGAGTTCACTCAACCTGCCGTCCGATGGTTCGGCCCCGAACTAATGGCTGCGGCGGTAATCGGATCCGAATCCCAGTCGTCGCTGCATGTCGTATCGCTTCAGCGAGTCGTCGATCACCGGCATGGCCGTGTCGGCTTCCTGCATCTCGTTGACTTCGACCGACTTGTCTTCGAGCAGTTTGTAGTCCTGGAAAAATCGGCGAAGCATCATCAGGCGATGAGGTGGCAGCTCGCTGGCTGTGCGGAAACTGTTGTATTCCGGATCGTCGACCGCGACGGCGAGAATTTTATGGTCGGGTTTTCCGCCGTCGATCATCGTCATCATGCCGATGGCCCGTGAATTGACGAGCGTTCTCGGAGCGACCGGTTCCTGGCAAAGGACGAGCACGTCGAGCGGGTCATCGTCTTCTGCCAGTGTCTGAGGAATGAAGCCGTAATTCGCCGGGTAGTAGACTGCCGAATAGAGGATTCGGTCGAGCTTCATCAGCCCCGTCTCTTTGTCCAGTTCGTACTTCACGCTTGAACCCATCGGGATTTCGATGAGGGATCGGAATTCGGCGGGAAGGTTGATGCCGGGAGTGACGTCGTGCCAGGGATTCATTGCGTGCCTGCGGTCTGAGTTTCACGGTGGGATTCGTGTCGGACCCGGTTTGTATCGACTATCGCGAAACAGGTCGAACTCAGTTGAGCTATCTTCCCAGCATTTTTTTTGCCCGCTCGTTCGAGGCGATCGGAATCTTTCTGAGCAGCATGTCGATGACGTCATCGGGGGTCACCGTCTCGCTGTCGGCGTGAAAATTTGTCACGATACGATGTCGCAGGACGGCGTGCGCGACGGCTTTCACGTCTTCCGTACTCACGTGAAAACGGCCTTCGAGGATTGCCCGGGCTTTCGCGCCGATGATCAGGTACTGACCGGCCCGCGGACCGGCTCCCCAGGAAATGTACTCGCGAACAAATTTCGGAGCTTCTTCTTCGTCGGGCCGAGTCGCTCGAACGAGATCTCTGGCATAAACAAAAACGTGTTCGGCAACGGGCACGCGGCGAACGACTTCCTGCAACGCGAGAATCTGAGACGCGGTCAGTGCAGGTTCAAGTACGGGCTCGCCACTTCCGGTTGTCTGTTTGAGGATGCGTAGCTCCTCAGCCGCCGACGGATACTTAACGACGATGTTGAACATGAACCGGTCGAGCTGCGCTTCGGGCAGCGCGTACGTCCCCTCCTGCTCGATCGGGTTCTGAGTGGCGAGCACAAAGAATGGCTGAGGCAATCGGTAAGTGCTCGATCCGACCGTAACGTGGCGTTCCTGCATCGCCTCCAGGAGTGCGGCCTGTGTCTTGGGAGGCGTACGGTTAATTTCGTCGGCCAGCAGAATGTTCGTAAACAGCGGCCCCTGCATGAACTGAAAAGTGCGTCGGCCTGTTTCCGGATCGTCCTGGAGAACGTCTGTGCCGGTAATGTCAGATGGCATCAGGTCTGGAGTGAACTGAATTCGTCGAAACGAAAGTTGCAGGATTTGCGAGATTGTGCTTACCAGCAGCGTTTTCGCGAGCCCCGGCACGCCGACCAGCAGACAGTGCCCGCGACTGAACAGCGACACGAGTAGCTGGTCGACGATGTCCTGCTGACCGATAATGACCTTGCCGATTTCTGACCGCATTCTTTTGTATGCGGTCTGCAGACCTTTGATCGCCTGAGCTTCCCGCTCGCGAACATCGAGATCCATTTCCGGCGAGGCAACTTCCCCGTCATCATCGTCGGGCAGGATATCTTCGGGGGGGACAGCCTCATCGATCGACACAGTTACGATTCCTGGTTGGTGGTGTTGGTCTGTCGGCTGGACTATTTTCCGCGAACGTACCGGTAATCGGCAAAGTCGTACCTGCGATTTCGCGACGTCACTGGCGACGACGATTGTGACCATTATCGGCTGTTTCGTGAAACCGTCCAGCCATCACAATTCGACAATACAACACAAACGCTGTCGGGTAACGCCTGACGGATTGAACCAGAATCAGGAGACCTGAAATGCTTCCCGGAATCAAACTGTTTGATCTGACAGGCCGTGCGGCAATTATCACTGGCGGTTCGAAGGGGCTGGGAGCCGCAATTGCCGAGGGGCTGGCGTCGGCCGGGGCAAACGTGCTGCTGGTTAGCCGTAACCTGTCAGAAGCTCAGGCCGCCGCTGACGAAATCGCATCGGGATACGGAGTCAAAGCAGCCGCGTTTCAAGCGGACGTCTCAAATCCGGAAGACGTCGAGGCAATGGTTGCCAAAGCGGTCGCCGAGTTTGGCCAGATCGACATTCTCTTCAACAATGCTGGAATCAACATTCGTGGCCCGATCGACGAACTGAGCTACGAGGAGTTTCAGAAAGTTCAGGACATCAATGTCAACGGCGTCTGGCTGTGTTCACGAGCCGTCGCTCCTTACATGAAAAAACAGGGCAAGGGCCGAATCATCAACATGGCAAGCACGCTGGGGCTGGTCGGCCTTGCCAATCGCACTCCCTATGCCACGAGCAAAGGTGCTGTCGTGCAGATGACGCGGGCTCTTGGACTGGAACTGGCAAATGACGGGATCGCCGTCAACGCGATCTGTCCAGGTCCGTTTCTGACTCCGATGAATATTCCAATTGCCGATTCTGAAGAAGCGAAGAAGTTCATCGTTGGGGCCGTCGCCATGGAACGCTGGGGTAACCTTGAGGAAATCCAGGGAGCAGCCATCTTCCTCGCCAGCGACGCGGCAAGCTACATGGTCGGCAGCATGGTGACTGTCGATGGCGGCTGGACTGCACGTTGAACATCAAACATTCAACACCCAACTTCGAACTCTGAATGTCTGGTGAATTTCTGATGTCGATACCGCTGAAGATTATTTACGAAGACAATCACTGCCTGGCAGTCGCCAAGCCTGCCGGTGCGCTGATGATCGGCGACGAGACCGGGGACGAGACGTTGCTTGACCTCGCCAAACAATGGGTGCGGGAAAAGTATCACAAACCTGGCGATGTCTTTCTGGGCGTGGTGCACCGCCTGGACCGACCGGTTTCCGGCGTGGCACTTTACGCGAGGACGAGCAAAGCAGCGTCCCGATTTTCGGACCAGTTTCGTCGAGGCAGCGTCGAGAAAACCTACAACGCCTGGATCGATGGGGGGCCACCGAATGGAACTCACATCTGGACCGACTGGCTGCTCAAGGATCGCAACTCGAACACGACGAGCGTCGTGCGGGAAGACACCCCCGGCGCCAGGTTCTGCAGTCTGGAATTCCGCGTCGTGTCGCGCAGCGATCGGCGATCACTGGTCGAGATTCACCCGAAGACCGGACGTTCACACCAGATTCGAGTCCAGTTTGCTTCACGCGGCTTTCCGATTCTGGGCGACGTCAAGTACGGAGGTGCCAGGGGAACCAATTCGCGGGCGATTGCGCTGCATGCTCGATCGTTAATCGTCCAGCACCCCACTCAGAAGATTGATCTGGAGCTGCTTTGCGAGCTGCCGCTGGAGTGGGCTCAGTGGTTCGACGTTCCAGTTTGAGGTGACCGGACAGGTACTGCATTCAGGTAATCTCTGACTGTGTACATTTTGCGCCGAATTGTGGACACTTGCTGCATGGTGTCCGACCTTCCAGACAACACGACTGACCGTACTTCACAGAATGGCAATTCGGACGTTGCTTCCGAGCCGCCTTCTGGTGAAGGCTCTCCATCGAGTTTTCTCTGGCTGACAAACCGTGACCAGTGGCTGGCTGTCATCGTGTCCGTCGTTGTCGTCGCGCTGCTGGCGGTCAAGTGGCAGAAGCTACGATACGTTGATCGTTCAGAAGTAATTGTTCTGCGCGAAAGCGAAGAGATCGGCTACCAGATTGACCTGAATTCGGCGACATGGATCGAGCTGACTCAGTTGCGCGATGTCGGGCCAGTCACCGCGAAATCGATCGTCAGCAATCGCGAAGAATTCGGCCGATTTACTTCGATCGACGACCTGCAACGCGTCAAAGGAATCGGTCCGAAAACTGTCGAGAAGAACCAACGGTGGCTCCAGGTTCTGCCTGGTGACTCTTCAATCGCTCTCGGATCAGACAGATAAAGCTTTCGGAAGAATCATGACTTCTCGTCGGATTCTTGCTTAGCGTCGGAAGGCTTGTTCTTACTGTCAGGTGCTGGCGGTTCTTGTCGTGGTGACCGTGGTCCGAAGACCTGTTTATATTCCGGACTGTTTCGGATTGGAGCCAGAGAGGTGTCGCCGCTGATCGTTTGAAGGATTGCTGCCTGTTGCGATGCACCGCCGACCTGCAACGTCTGCATGATGATCTGCATCGACCGGACGGTGAGTTGCTGAGTGTTCTTTGCTCGAACTTCCGCTGCCATTTTCTCGTCCGCCTGCACAGATTTAACGGCCTGAGCGTAGATCGTGGCGGCGTTGTAGATGTTGGGCCAGGCCGTCGCACCCTGCTGCTGAGCCTGGACCATCGCACGCTTGACGCCTTCTTCAGCGTCTGCAAGTGCTCCCTGGATGTTGCCCATCATGACTCGCGCGTACCCTCGACCATTCCAGGCATCCGGGTTCTCAGGATTCGACGCGACTGCCGCATCGAAGTCCGCTTCGGCCAGCTTGTTTGCTTCAAGCAGCATTGCCCATCCGCGACGAACGAGCATGTTCGAAGCGCCAGGTTCCAGTTCGAGAGCGCGAGCAACGTCGGCCAGTGATTCTCTGAACCGACCGAGTTTCTGTTGAGCCAGCGCTCGAGCACGGAACACGTCAGCAACCGGTTCGCCATCCAGCTTCAGATAACGGTCGAACGAGTCGACCGCATCCTGGTCACGATTGAGGGCGAGCAACGTCTCCGCCCGCAGCCGATGCGTTGCCGGATCTGAGTCATTCGTGGCAAGTGACTTGTCGTAGGCGGCGAGAGCCTGCGCTGATTGATTGGCTCGGTGATGAATCAGGCCGATTTGCTTCCACGCTTCCGCCTGCTGGGCGGGATCCTGATCAAGCTCAATGATTCTCATGAAGTCGTTTATCGCGCCGTTGAAATTGCCGAGCTGTAATCTGGCGATCGCACGCGTGCTGTAAGCTTTGAAGTAGCTTTCGTCGATCGTAATTGCAGCCGTCGCTTCCGCTTCCGCATCCGCATATCGCTGTTGAGCTTCGTAGGCCATGCCCAGGTTGTGATGCGGGCCGGGCAGTTGAGGTCGGAGTTCGATCACCTTCTGAAAGTCTGCTTCGGCGGCAGTGAAGTCTTTCCTCGCCAGGTGAACGGCCCCGCGGTTCAGGAAGACGGCCCAGAAATTCGGGTCAAGTTCCTGCGCCTTGTTCAGATCACTTAATGCGTCTTCTGACTGATCGATGCCACTGTACGCGGTTCCTCGCGACACATAGCAGATCGCTGCTTCCGGTCGTAACGAGATGCAGACGGTATAGGTGGCGACGGCCGCAGCGGGTTGACCATCAAGCATGTGGCAAAGCCCCATTTGATAGAGCGACCAGAAATTGTTCGGATCGATCTGCAAGGCCTTGCGGTAATGATTGAGCGCATTCTGGAAATCGTTTTCGCGCCGAAACTCTTCGGCCAGCAGGTAGAAGTCCAGTGTTGTGGCGGGTTGAAATTTCTGAGCAGCCTTCAGTGTTATGTCTTGTTGTTCATTGTCGCCAGCTGTTCCCTGGTAGCGAGCCTTGTAACGCAGCAAAGCCTGTGACTTCAGCCCGAGACGTTCGGCAAGACTGATCCATTGAAGCGACTGGCGGGCCGCGTCCGCTTCAGCGGTTGTGCCGAGACCTCGCGCGATGGCTTCTTCACGTTCAGCCAGCATGATCAACAACTCGTACGAGCCGCTGCGAATCTCATCACGCTGTTGCTGGCTGAGATGTGGCGGGGGGATTTGCAGATACTCAGGTGATATTCCACCGTAGATGGCAAAAGCGTTGACGGCATGTTCGGCGGCAGTTTGCAGATTCGAAGTGATGTCCTCACCCGTTTGAACGATGAAGAAGTATCGAGCCTGCTCGACGAGTTCCTGAAATTTCGCGAACTGAGCCTGTGCCAACTGCCGCGCTTCGACATCGGCGATCTTCAAATTGACGGAGTCCAGTTCGGACTGCACACCACTTTGTATGGAAACCAGTGCTTTTTCGTCTTTAATCATTGCCAGGCTTTCGGACAGCAACGTGCGAGCGTCCTCCAGACTGTCTATTGATTCAGCAAGAACTTTAGCCTCGGCGACTTTCTGCTCGACTTCACGCAGCAAGGCGGCGACGCGTTGTTGCTCGGCGGCGGCGATGAGTTGTTCGACACCGGAAAGCTGATTGTTAAGGCCGGCCTTGACTGAGGCGAGTTCGTCTTCTTCGCTGACCTGGCCGAGTGCTTCGTTGAGCAACGACGTTGCTTCGTCAAACCGTCCAGCCGCGGCTTCAGCCCGAGCCTTCTCGCCCCTCGCCGTCGCCGCAATTCGGAGACCGTCGATGCGGTTGGACTCGGCCCAGCTCCACGCAAAGCTTCCCAGAATCACAACGCCTACGGATGCAGTCCAGCCAGCCACGGCAGTCGGATGTCGCTTTGCCCAGCGTCTAAGCTTGTCGTACCAGGGTTCTTCGTAGACGGAAACAGGTTCATCGGCGAGGTAATCTTCGACGTCGCGAGCCAGGTCCAGGGCTGATCGATACCGGTCCGTAATCTTTTTGTTCAACGCCTTCATGGCGATCGCGTTGAGCGGCCTGGGAACAGACGGATCGACTTCGCGAGGCGGGACGATTGGTTTGTTAACCACGTGGTCGAGCATCGCCTGCATCTTGCCGCGCGGGATCGGCGCGTCGTTGACGAGGATTTCGTAGAGAATTGCTCCCAGCGAATAAATGTCCGTGCGGGCGTCCATTTCGTCGAGTTTGCCCTGAGCCTGTTCGGGAGGCATGTACGCGAGGGTGCCCATTACCGATCCATACCGCGTCGTCGTGCCTTCGGAACGCGCATCGGTTTTGACGGTCTGCGAGGCTCCATGCAGACCCTGAGTTCTTGCTGGTGCCTGCGACGCAGGCTGACCTTCCGGCGGCTGTGTGGGAACTGACTTTTTATTGAACAGAGAGACAGTTGTCTTTTCGGGCGCTTTGGGACCGCTACCGGGAATCCGAGTTGCTCCTGTGTCGGAGTTATCAACGATGTTCGTCGCTGCGACGCCTTCTGAGTCGACAACGTTCGTGGCGCCGAGGCCGTTGCTGCCCACAATATTGGTCGCAGCGAGGTCGTCACTTCCAACGATATTCGTGGCACCGGCGTCGTTGCCTCGTGCATCGGTCGTGGCCGCGAGGCTGGATGAGCCCGACATTCTAGTCGAGCCCTGATTCTGGTCGCTGGAGTCGGGATTTCCCGTGATGACGGTTGCCGATCCCACGTCACTCTGGTCGCCGAGGTCAGGTGAGAACTCATCGTCGTACTTGCCCGTGACCTGAACGCCGCGATCGCTCGCTCCTGGCTCAGCCCGGCCCAGAAGTTTGGCGAGACCCCAGTCGAGAACCAGCGTTTCTCCAAAGCCGCCGATCATGACGTTCTGAGGTTTAAGGTCGCGATGTAGAACGCCTCGCTGATGTGCGAATGCCAGCGCATTGCAGACGTCGACAAACTGTCCCAGCAGCTTCACAAACGCTCGATGTCGGTCCGCCGTGTTCTTCGGCATTTTGTGCAGAGCTTCGATCTGCTCTTTCATCTCCGTTCCGCGCACCAGCTTCATGGCATAAAACGGAGTTCCATTTTCCTGATAACCCAGGTCGTAAATGGGGACGATGCCGGGGTGTTCCAGTTGGCCGGTAACCTGACCTTCCTGGATAAATCGTTCGACGATGCTGGATCGTCTCATCGCGCGAGGAAGCAGCTCTTTGTAGGCGACTTCCCGCTTGATCATCGAATCCTTCGCCAGCCAGATATTTCCCATTCCGCCGCGGGCAAAGTTGTCGACCATGTCGTAACGGGGAGCTTCGTCGGTAACTTCCTTGCCGCGCGTACCCTTACCGGAACTCCCGGCCCGTGAACTGGTGTCGTCGACTCTGGTTCCGGCCTGACTGAATCGGGTCTTTCCGAATCGAGTCTTTCCGCTATTTGTTTCGTCGGGTTTTGTCTGATCGTCGTGAGTTTTCCCGAATCGAGTTCTGGTGATTCTGGTCTTGCCAATGCTGGTCTGTTCGGCGCTTGTATTCTCGATTTTAGTTTGTTCGATGTCCGTGAAGACGGTCTGGTCATCGCCGTCTTCCGCCGAAAACTGAGTGGCGTTTTCGGCCGCAGCGAGGTCTCCCATGATTGTGCGATCGTCTTCACCGATCGGCGGGTCAGCGTCGCGCGACAGGTCTTCTTCGGCAACCGTCAGGTCGCCTATGACGGTCATGTCGTCATCGTCATCGTCTTCGCGAACGTTTCCGTCGATTCCGATCGTGAGGTCGTTCTCGTCGCCGTCCGGAGCGTTGGCGATCGTGTCGGCAGTGTCTGCACCATAGCCAGCGTTTTCCGAGGTATCGTCAGCGTCAAAGTCGGGACCGACAGTTGCATCGTTGCCGTCGACCGCATGCTCGTCGTCGATTCCAATTGTCCGGTCTTCTTTTTCAGCATCGGGCTCGTCGGTAACAGTGTTAGCCGTTCCGACTCCGCCACCAGCGCCTGCGTCTGCGGCCGAATCGTCGTCATCGATTCCGATGGTGAGATCATCTTCGTTGGCTGACTCGACGATTGCCGTCGCTGCAGAGTCGTATCCGTACCTGGCTCCGACATCTTCGGACTCATCGTTATCGCCAACTATGTCTGGCCCGATAGTGGCGTCATCGTAGTCCGGGCCGACTGTTGCGTCGTCGTGAGCGTTCTCGCCCAGGTCCGGGCCGACGGTAGCGTCATCTTCGTCCTGATGCGAATTGCGAGACTTTGCCATGAACCAGGCCCTGAACGTTTACTGAAGTGTGAGAGAGGCTGTGTGTGTCGACGGATATTTGCAGAACGACTGACTCAGGGCGAGCGGTCGACGTTTTCAGACCAGCACGAAACGCGAGCAAGCGAGTGAGTCATATACTTACTTGTTCTCGTTACGTGCTGGTCTGTGTCAGCTGGCCATTCACCCACAACTGGCAATTCACTCGCAGCCAGTTGATGCCCGGCGGTCAGAATCTGGCGACGGCATTAGTTGCCTTCGTCATTCCCGTTTGATTCCTGTTGAGTATCTGCGGCCTCGTCTGTTTTTGCGTTCTGATCTGCGAGGCCCGTCGAATTCTGCTGATCGGACTTCGATTCTTCAGCACTCCGGCCCGTTTGGGATGCACGAGATTTTTCGGCAGCCGCTTCGGCTTTCGTCAGCCAGTCTGGACCAGCGAAGGCAGCAGCAGGAACGTAGAGCGCGACTTCATCTTCATCACGCTGACGCAGGAACGCCTGACGTCGTTCGTCGTCGGTTTCTGGCTTTTCGGCTCGCTTCCGCTGAGAACCTTCTTCATTCTCGGCTGGCGTGCCGTCGTTTTCTTTGTCGTTATCGTCGACCTCGTCCGCAGCGGTTTCGGTCTTCTCGGTTTCCGGTATCAACGGGTCAAGCAGATCCATTACGTCGTCAACTCCGCCGGGCAGTCCCAGGACGCCTCGACCAACCGACTCCCAGAAGAAGTCGCGCATGGCGGTTGAAGATTCGGAATTGGTTTCGAATCCTCGGGCCGTCAGATCAGACGGGGTGAACGCGCCGGCGAGTCCCGAGTTGACCCAGTCCGGCAACGCATTTTGAAGTGCGGTTGCCAGAAGTTTTGCCTGAGCTGCAATGGCTGCGGCGGCTGCCTGCAACTGCGCGGCGGCATCGTTCTGATTGCTGATCTGCTGCTCGTCGGCGTCTGACCTTGGCGAGTGAGTAAACGCAGCAAGAGCCAGGTCGATGGCATCGGAGTCGCCACCGAATTCCTGGAACAGGGCAAGAAATGCCTGCTCTGCTTTTGCATTTCGAGCCGGGTCGTTCGGGAACGCTCGCGTAAAGTCGAGTGCGAGTTCCAGTTCGCCAGCCAGTGTTCCTTCGAATGTCTCCGTGCCAATCTGACCACTGGCATCGACTCGGCTGACAGCCGCCCGGAATTGACCATTGTTGACGCCAGCAAGTTCCAGGTTGTAGATGCCGGCGGACGCGTTCGGAATTACCAGCAGTTCGACGGCACCATCGCCTGAGTAGAACGAATTGGTCGACTGGCCGACAACACCTGAGCTTTCGGTGAATCCGTTCGCTCGGCCTTCCGGCGTGGTCACAATGAAGTTCACCGGATCGAACACTGCGACGATGGCGTCTGTCAGACCAAGTCGCCTGATAACATCCAGGCCGATCTGAACGAGCAGGTCAGTAATGTCGCTGCGACCGCCGGAATTCGTTCCCTTGATGACCTTGATTCCGTTGCCCGGTACGGTGCCGTCCATCGTTGGGTCGGCAAGCGCCGCTTCGACCTGATTCGATACATCCTCGGCCAGTTCCAGGCCTTCATCGCGGGTGACCACGGCATCGTCATTGATGATGGTCGCAATTCCCTGATCATCGAAGATCGTGGCTCCGACCGCATTGCTCAGGTTCAGGAAGAACTCTTCGTCGGTTTCGACCGTGCGGTCGCTGGAAACAGTGACCTGAACTTTTTTCGTCGATTCGCCTGGATTGAAGGTGAGCTGTTTCGAAAGGGCGTTGTAGTCCTGACCGGCGATCGCTGTTCCGTCCTGCGTCGCGACTTGAACGGTGACTGGCCCAGTCGGCTTACCAACCAGCTGAATCGTAAATTCGTAGGTGACGTTGCCCGTGTTGCCTTCCTGACCGAATTCATCCGTCAGATTGACGGCGTCCGTGACCGCTAGAATTGCTTGCGGGTCGTCATCGTCAAGAATGACTCCACGCCCCTGGTCGTCTGCGATTAACAGGCCGTTTGCGTTGGTCAGGTTGACGAAGAACTGTTCATCAACTTCGTCGATCAGGTCGCCGACAACTTCGATCTCGATGGTTTTTACAACTTCGCCCGGAGCGAAAGTAACGGTTCCCGATGCAGCTCGAACGTCGGCTCCGGCAGATGTTCCGGTTGTGCCATTAGCGGTGTTGAAGTCGACGGTTGCGGTCGTGTCCGCTCCCCGGTCGAGTGTCACGGTGAACGTAAACGTGGTTGTACCGGAGTCGCCTTCGAGTGCGATCGCATCACTGATTTCAACCTGCGGCAGCGACTGGTCATCGTTGATGATGAAGCCTTCTCCCTGGTCATCTTCGATGATTCCATTGACTGCGGCGAACAGGTTGACGAAGAACGTTTCGTCAGCTTCGACTTCGTCATCGCCAATAACCTGAACGGTGATCGTCTGAGTCGTCTCTCCCGGTTCGAACGTCAGTTTGCTGATTGAATCGGGATCGGCGAGGTTACTGATACGGAAGAAGTCTCGGTCGTCCACGTTGCTTGACGCTGAGAACTGCGAGGTAAAGTAGCTGACTTCGACGGCTTGATCGAAGACACCAGTCAACGCGACGGTAAACGTAAATTCGGTGATCTCGTCGGTGCTGCCTTCTTCAAACGCAACGTCGTCGATCCGGATACCTGGCAGCATCGCGACATCGTCGTTGGTAATGGTCCCTCGTCCTTGAGCGTCGGTAATGACACCTCCGACAGCGTTGTTGAGGTTGACGAAGAAGGTTTCATCAGTTTCAACGATCTCGTCGCCACGCACTTCGATGTCGACAGTCTTTGATGTCTCTCCAGGCTGGAAGGTAAGTGTGCCGCTTTTGGCGATGAAGTCGGAAGTGTTGGCAGTACCCTGAGCTGTTGAGTAGTCGACAGTGACGTTGGTTGTGGCAACCGCCGAGAGCGTCACGACAAACTGGAATTCAGGAAGTGCCCGATCATTTCCCTCCTTCAGCTGAACATCGGAGATGGAGATGTCCGGCGTGACCTGCATCAGATCATCATTCTGGATCGTAATGCTGGCCTGATCGTCAACGATTTGAGCATTCGGCGAGACACCAGTCAGGTTCAGGAAGAATGTTTCCGCAGCTTCTTCGACGTTATCGCCGAGCACGATGAGCCGGACTGTCTTGACGATTTCGGTCGGCATAAACTCGACGGCACCGTTAGCTGCCTGGTAGTCCTGTCCCGCGATCGTGGCCGTACCGTTGGCTGTCTGGAAGTCGACAAAAATGGACGTCGCCGATGGTGCCGACAACGCAAGCTCGACGTCGACGATGGTTCGTTGTCCAGCGGTGCCTTCAACCACCGTTGCATTGCTGATACTGACTCCCGGCAGCGGGAAGTCATCATTGAATACCGTCGCGAGAGCCTGATCATCGACGATTTCTGCGTTGGTACTCGAAGACGTCAGGTTCACGAAGAATGTCTCGTCCGCTTCAATTCGTGAGTCGCCCAGAACGATGACAACGATCTGTTTTGTCTGTTCGCCTGGCTGAAAGGTGAGAATGCCGGTTCTGGATTCGTAGTCGGCATTTGGATTCACAATCGGATTGCCGGCCGCATCGACGACTCCAGCGGCTGCCCCAATCGCCGAACCGTTGGCTGTCTGATAGCGAACTTCGATCGGGCCGGTCGCGGTCGTGGCCGGAGTCGACAATGAAACGTCAAACGTGAACCGGGTTCGTTGAGACGAGACGCCTTCTTCCTGGACGGCGTCGCTGATGGTGATGCCCGGTCGGAGTACATCGTCGTTCAAGATGAGGCCGGTCCCCTGATCGTTCTGGAAGACGGCATTGCCGGTCAGATTACCAAGGTTGAGGAAGAAGGTTTCGTTGGTTTCGACGTTTGAGTCGCCGAGAACGGTGATCGTTACCGAAGCCGTCTGTTGTCCAGGCAGGAAGGTGATGGTTCCGTTCGTGGAAAGGTAATCGAGGTCTGTCGACGAGGCGGTACCATCCCCCGTGGCGTAATCAACAGTGATTAGCTCGGTCGGCGGACTGGATAGTGTCAGGTTGAACGTGACGGATGGGCGTTCGCCGCTGATGCCTTCTTCCGTTTGAGCGTTTGACACACTGAGCAGTGGCGTTGGGCTGTCGTCGTTGACGATGCGTCCAATGGCCTGGTCGTCGGCGATTTCCAGACCTTGCGGGTTGGAAAGATTGACGAAGAAGGTTTCGAGGCTTTCGAAGGCGGTGTCGCCGAGCACGCTGACCGTAATCGTCTGTGTCGTTTCGCCAGGCAGGAACGTCAGCGTTTCGTCCAGCGCGACAAAGTCGACTCCGCTTGTCGCCGTGCCGGCTGCCGTTGAGTAATCGACGGTGAGAGTCTGATTGCTGGCTGCTGACAGAGTGACGTTGAAATTGAATTGTGTCCGAGCTCCCGAAATTCCTTCGTCTGCCGAGAAATCGTCAATACGAAGAAGTGGAACGGCAGCGTCGTCGTTTCTGATTGTGCCAGTTCCCTGGTTGGCGATAACTTCAGCTCCGACGGCGTTTGAGAGGTTAATAAAGAAAAACTCGTCCGTTTCGATGGCAGAGTCACCCGAAACATTGACGACGATTTGTTTGAGAGTCTCGCCTGGCAGGAAGCTCAACGAACCATTGACAGTGGTGTAGTCCAGTCCGGCGAAAGTTGCAGTTCCATCAGCCGAAGCAAAGTCAACAGTCACGGGGTTGCTGGAAAATCCGGTCAGGACGACGTCGAAGATAAACTGTGTTCGCTGTCCGGAGCTGCCTTCAACTTTTGACACATCGCCGATGGCCAGCGTTGGCACCGCGTCGTCGTTATTGATCGTTCCAATGGCCTGGTCGTCGTCAAGAATCCCGTTGACCGGATTGTCCAGATTCAGGAACAGCATTTCGTCGGCTTCGACGTCCAGGTCGCCGAGAATAGTGACTCGAACGGCCTTGGTTTCTTCGCCCGGTTCGAACCGCAGCGTGCCGGAGAGGGCTTCGAAATCGATTCCGCTGGTCGCCGTAGCGCCCATCGTCGAGAAATCGACTTCAACCGGAACGGACGACGGTCCAGAGAGACTGACGATAAAGGCGATCTGTGGTCGTTGCCCGGCAATGCCTTCTTCAACAAAGGCGTTGTTGACGTTAATGTTCGGGATTGGCGAATCATCGTTGCGAATGGTGCCTCGCCCCTGATCGTCATCGAGTGTTGCACCACTGATTCCTGACAGATTGACGAAGAACGTTTCGCTGGCTTCGTCGGTGAAATCGCCCAGGACAGGGACGGTGACCGTCGCGATCGTCTCGCCGGCTGCGAATGTGACTGTGGTTGTCGTCGCTTCAAAGTCGACGCCGGATGTCGCCGTTCCCGCGACGGTCGTTGCCTGGACGGTAACCGGTCCTTCGGCAGCGTTGCTGAGACGCAGGACAAAGTTGAACTGATTACGGGCTCCAGCATCGCCTTCTGTTTTTGAGACGTCGTCGATGGTCAACGATGGAACAGGACTGTCGTCATTAGTGATAACTCCCAGCCCCTGGCCGTCTTCAACGGTTGCTCCGATTACGTTCGACAGGTTCAGAAAGAATTGTTCGTTGGCTTCGTTGGCGATGTCGCCATTGACCGTGACGATGACTTCTTTGGACGTCTCGCCTGGTGCGAAGATCAGTGATCCGACAGTCGAGTCGTAGTCACCGCTGGCTGCCGTTGCGGAACCGTCGGCGGTGGCGAAGTCAACGGTGACGGGGGCGCTGGAAGGCCCAGTCAGCGACACGGTAAATCGGTAAGAAGTACGAACTCCGGCGAGGCCTTCGAGTTTTGTAACGTCAGAAACGGACAAAGCCTGGACGTCGAGGTCGTCGTTAAGGATTGATGCTTCACCCTGGTCGTCGATCAAAACGCCGCCTGTGGCATTTGACAGGTTCAGGAAGAAGAATTCGTCCGCTTCAACATCGGCATCGCCGAGGACAACCACGGATACAAAAGCCGAAGTTTCACCGGCAGGAATCACGACAGTGCCGGAAGCTGCTTCGAAATCTGCAACTGTTGAGGAAGTGGCACCGACTGCTGCTGCCGTTGCGGCTGCTGCCGATACGTCTGTGGTTGAAATGGCTGATGCAAAACCGGTGGCAAAATCGAAAGTGACGTCCTGAGTTGTCGGGCCAGATAGCGTGATTTCGAAGATGGCCGGAGTTCGCTCGCCAGTTGATCCTTCAATGACTTGTGTGTTGCTGATTGAGATGTTCGGGATGGCGGCGTCATCGTTAATGACGAGTGCTCGGCCCTGGCCGTCAAGGATGTTGGCTCCGACTGGGTTGCTGAGGTTCAGGAAGAGGAACTCGTCTCCTTCAACATCGAAGTCGCCGTTAAAGATCACGGTGACGATTCGTTGTGTATCGCCTGGGGTAAAGGTCAGCGTTCCCTGCTGTGCTTCGTAATCGCCTTCTGACAGCCGAGCCGTACCGTCCATCGTGTTGAAGTTGACCGAGACGGGTTGTGTGGTTGGGCCAGAAAGCTGAACGCTGAAATCAACTCGGGTTCGTTCGCCCAGTGCTCCTTCCGCAATTGTAACGTCGCTAACCGTCACGTTGGGAATCACGGCGTCATCGTTTCGGATGGTGAACGTGCTCTGGTTATCGACGATTGTGCCATTGACCGGGTTAAAGAGGTTGATGAAGAACCGCTCGTTCGATTCGACGGTTGCATCGCCAAGGACGTCCAGGCCGATCGTTCGGTTGATTTCACCGGGGGCAAACGTGACGGTTCCTGTTCGCAGCGTGTAGTCCTGTCCGGCGATGGCTGTTCCGTCAGCTGTGGAAAAGTCGACGCTGACGGGAGTAGCACTGGGACCGCTCAGGCTGACCGTTACCTGAACTCGAGTTGTGCTGCCGGACGAGCCTTCGGCGACCGAGACATCGGCAATCGAAATGTCCTGCAGCGGCTGGTCATCATTCAGAATCGTGCCAATTCCCTGGCTGTCACTGATTGAGGCACCAATTGCGTTGGACAGGTTCACGAAGAACTGTTCGTCGTTCTCGACGTCGAAATCGCCCAGTGCCGTGACGACGATTGTTTTTTCGAAGTCATCGGGCAGGAATGTGAGTGTTCCGCTGACCGATTCGAAATCGAATCCGGCCAGTGCGTCGTCATCTTCAAGACTGAAGTCGACTTTTGTTTCGACCAGAGCCACGGCGGAAAGTCGGACTTTGAACAGCAGATTGGTCCGTGCTCCGACTCCACCTTCTTCGACCGTTACATCGGTGATCGACAGCTGGCGTTCTGCGAAATCGTCGTTGACGATCGTGGCGACTCCGGTGTCGTCTGTGATCGCCGCGTTGCCGGTGACGTTGGTAAGGCGAACGGAAAAGTCTTCAGAGTCTTCAATGTCATCGTCGCCGTTGACGGTGATTGCGAATGTTGCTTCGGTCTCGCCAGGCAGGAAGGTGATGGTTCCGCTGCTGGCAAGATAGTCGCTTCCCGCCACAGTGGCGGCACCGTCGACTGTCGCGAAATCTACAGTGATTGTCTCAGTCGAGGCGAAGTTCAGCGAGACCGTGAATTCGAATTCGGTGGACTCCGGAGCGTTGCCTTCGTTTCGTGACACGTCGGTAATTGCGATGTTCGGAACGACCGTGTCGTCGTTGAGAATTGTTCCGATACCCTGAGGCGTCACGATGGACGCGTTCACCGCGTTTGAAAGATTGACGAAGAAGTTTTCGTCGCCTTCGATAGCGTTGTCGCCAGTTACCAGAACAGTGACTGTTCGAGTCTGCTGGCCAACTGCGAAAGTGACTGTGCCAGACTTGGCCGTGTAATCATTGTTGGCAACCGTTGCTGTCCCATTGGCCGTTGCAAAGTTAACGGTGGTGACCTGTCGGGCGATTCCCGACAACGAAACGGTAAACGTGTAAGCCGTCTGCTGCCCAAACAGACCTTCGGATTTCTGGACGTTGTTGATGCTGATTTCGGAAGCTTTAATTCCGGCGTCGACGTCGTTGATTAATTGCCCCGACGTTGAGGCCGTCAACAGCGTGGTTCGACCCGTGAATCGATTGGCGTCGCTGTCGATGGTGTCGTTGCCTCCGACGTCCCGGAACGTGAAGTGGAATCCGGTCGGGGCGACGAACTCGACGAAGTAGGCTCCGGGTATCAGCCCCGTGAAACTGTAGCTGCCGTCGGTCGAGCTGGTCGTGGTGCGGACGACCGTCGTTCCGTTCTGAGCGATCAGCCGAACCGTTGCATTGCCGACACCGTTCATCAGCTCGTTGTCGACGCCGTCGTAGTTTACGTCGTTGAAGACTCGGCCACTGATTGCCGCTGCCGGTCGCAGTGTGACATCGTTACCCGTTCCGCGAGCATAGCTGATGACAAATCGCTGGGTTCCGGTGATCAGTTCACGGCTACCGATGTTGAGATCAACAAACGCACCTTCCGGAAGTCCAGCAAACGTTCCAACGATGGCGTCAGTGCCATCGTTGTTGACGATGACAAACTCGTCACCCATGCTGGCAGGTTGAGTCAGCGTCGCGCCAAGAGTGGTCCCGCCTAGATTGACAGTGCCAGTAACTGAAAGTTGATCGTGTCCATTGCCAGGCAATGTATCGCTGAGTTCGACCTGGAACGACGAGTCAGCGGCGAACGTGACTGAGTCCGTTCGCAGGATGCCTGTGCTGAGACTCAGGTCGACGTCCGAGCCCGCTTGAGCGGACAGCGGGCCGATGATTCGACCGCTTCCGGAAAGCACGTCGCCCATTGAAAGCTGCACACCATTAACTGCCGAGAGTACGCCGGTGTCATCAAGCAGTGTCAGGCTGCCGAGTTGAACAGCGTCTGAATCTCGCAATGTTACGTTGAACCCGTTGACAAACAGGTCGCCTGCCGTTGCAAATCCGGCGGCGCTGTTGTCTCCCAGGATTAGATTGCCGGTTGCCGTAATTGAGGATCCAGCCTGACCGACAATCTGAGCGTTGACGGTGCCCTGAAGTTGAGCATTGAATCCAGTCTGTATAACGAGCGGCGTCGCAATGGTCAGTGTCACCGGGTCAGTGATCAGGTCGCCGTTCACGTTGAGCGAGTTCAACGCCGTGCCGTTGCCACGGAAGGTTGTTGCTCCACTCGTTGTCAGGTTGCGGCTGTTCCCGGTGACCGAGTTTTCGAAAGTTGCCGATGTACCTGAGATGGTCAGGTCACCTTGCAGCGACACGGGCGCGGCGAGGGTTACTCCGCCACCGACTGATTGCACCGCACCCTGGAGCTGAGCATTGACTCCGCTGATAAAGATGCCGCCAGCATCACTATTAATCTGCACGCTTGGATCAGTCACGGTGACCGAACCGGCATTGTTGGAATCAAAGTCTCCGTCAATCGTGAGCGGTCCGCTGCCCGACTGAATCGTAGTAAATGGATTGGCAAGTGTGACGCCGTCGTCGCCGTTGATAGTGATCGATCCAGTGCCGATATTTGTGACCGTTCCTGCAACGAAGACCGTGTTGCCGTGCAGATTAATCGGCCCGAATCCGGTGGGTGAGCCGACGTTTGCTCCATCGATCCGAATTCCTTCGTTGGCGGATGTGCCGGCTGCAACACCGGTAATGTTGACCGATCCGCCGACGCTCGCGGCCACCGTGCTGTTTCCGGAAATCTCGACGCCGTTATTCGACAGCCCGGAACCGGCAGTGCCGACACCGTTAATGGAGATGCTTCCGTCAGTCGATTGAACGAGCGACCCGCCTGTGATGTTGACGCCGTCGTTGGCCAGACCACTGGTTGCAGTCCCTTGAATGTTGATGTCTCCCGCAAAACTTAGAGCACCGGTCGACTCAACAGTGGCACCAGTAGCGATTTTCACTCCGTGGCTGTTCTCGCCAGCAAGCGGTCCGGCGGTTCCTGTAATGATGATGTCGCCGTCGATGGTTGAAACTCGTGTTGTCAGACCATCGATCTGCACACCATCGTTGTTATTGCTGCCTTCGCCAGACGTGCCGACAATGTTGATCGGTGCGGCTGTTGGACCGGTTCCAATCGACTGAACCTGCGCACCGTCGGTGATTCGGATGCCCTGATTCTGTTCGCCTGTTGTTCCTCCAATTCCTGAAATCACAATGACACCGGTATTGGCGGAAACTGTTGAGCCGGGCCCGGTAATCACAACGCCAGTTCCGTCAAAATCGCTGGGGCCACCAGCGCCGATGACGTTGACTGATCCGGAACCCAGCGACGTGACCGTACTGCCATTCTGAACGGCAACGCCAATATTGCCGAGGAAGACATCGCCGCCTCGACCAGCAAGCGTAACGTTTCCGTTGGACGTGGTGATTGAAGCACCGTCCAGAGTGATGCCGGTGAACGGTCCTGTCGTCGGCGTCGGCTGCTGATTGGCCTGGAGATTTACGTCACCATCATTGAGGCTGAAATTCGTACCTGGATTGAGAGTAACGGAACGGGCGGCCACCGCAGAGATTCCCGCAGCTCCGCTGGCGTTGAAGAGGCCGTTGAACGTGATTGTGTCCGAACTGCTGACATTGAGCCCACCGTTGCCCAGGTCATTGATCAGTCCGTTGAAGGCAACCGAGCCTTCTGTCGCATTGACCGTTACCAGCCCAAGGCCACCCGATGATCCCAGCAAGGCGTTGACTGTTGCTGAGCCAGTTGAATTCACCGTGAGCGTGGCGCCGCCTGGCAGTGTGGCATCGTTGACCGAACCGTTGAGTTCGATGTTTGCTCCCGAAAGCACGGCGTCAGTTGGCAGCAGTATGTTACCGCCGAGGAGTTGATCGCCGAGCGTGCTGATCACTCCGCTGTTGATGCTGATTGTCGCGGAGTCAATATCGACAGCCGTCACAACTTCAGTCGTATTCCAGTTGACGGCGTCGTTGCCTCCCATTCCGTCGATTCCGATGACTGCTCCGAAACCGGAACCAAATCCGTTGACGTTAACAATGTCGTCCGTCATTCCGTTTCCAAGCAGAGCCAGCACGGCGTTCGGATTACGGAAAGTCACTCCGTCACCGATCGGTGGTGTTACTGAGGTCTCGCCAGCGGTCCCCGAATCGGTAATCGAGAACTCACCGAATGCAGACTGATTAGTCAGCGCGATGTTGTCTGCGTCGATGGTGGACCGAACTGGTTCGACGTCGAAATAGTTGATCGACTGGTTGTCGGTGATTGTCACCGTTCCCTGTCCAGGACCGAAATTGGCAAACGACACTGTTTCGAATGTCGCACCCCCCTGGATCAGCAACGCGTCACCGACTTCAAGTTCATTCCCACCGAAGACGTTGATGGACTTCCCGAAGTTGCCCAGCGACAGGTCGATCGTCAACGAATCGTCGCCGTCGAGCAGGTTGAAGTTCACGTTGGTTCCAGCGACCGATGCAAATGGCACGGTGACGGTTCGAGAATCAACGCGAACGGCGCCGGCGACATTGGTAGTCAGAGATCGTCCGGGATCTGTAATGATGAACTGACTGTTTGACACGTCAGACACGATGGTCAGCGTGTCATTGGAATCGCCGCCGTTCACGTCGGTAATCAGCAGATTGTTGCTCGGGTCAAGCGTGATCAGCGTTGAGGCCGTGCCCTGACCGAGCAGCACCACATCGTTACCGTCGCCGCCAACGTAGGTGATAGACAGCGTCTGGCCATTGACGTCGAAGGTTGAGCCTTCCTCGAAACCAGCGAATGTTCCGACAACGGCGTCCATTCCGTCGTTGTTGATAATGACGAATTCGTCGCCGTCGAATGGTTCAAAACCAGGGCCGAGAATCGCCGTCAGAGTAACCAGATTGCCGATCGTGACAGAGCCATTCACGTTAAGCTGATCGTGGCCGCCAATGCCGGACCCGGGAATGGTTCCTTCGATTTCGACGGTGAATGCCGAGCCGGCTGCAAAGGTGACGTCTCCGGTCGACAGAATTCCAGGGCTGTTACCCGGAGCGATCGTTCCGTCAGTGGTAACGCTGCCGTCGACGGAACCCGTTCCGCCAAAGGTTGCACCTGCCGCCACAGTCGCGGTGCCTCCCCAGGTTCCGTCGATGGCAAGCATTCCGCCATTGACCGCCAGCACTCCCGTTGCCGAATTCAGCCCGGAAAGTGTCTGCAATCCCATTCCGACTTTCGTCAGGTTTGAGCTGCCGATTCCGTCGACGATTGAGCCCGCAAAATTGCCACTGGCATTATTCGAACCAACCGTCACAGTCGCTGCTGTTATGCCCTGATTGGTGACGGTTCCGGTTCCGTTCAAGCCGCCGATTGATTCGACATGTCCGTTGAGATCGATTGTCGAGCTGACATTTACGTTGCCGTCTGATGGGATGACTTCGTCCGCTCCGAGTACCAGCGTGTTGTTGACGACGTTCGTGTCGCCGGTCCAATTGTTGAGTGGGTTGGACAGAACGATGGTCTCTCCACCGCCGACCGATGACTGAAGCGTCAACGATCGTGGACCGCCGATTTCCGTGATAGCTCCCGCGATGGTGAAGATCGTCGACCCGCCTCGGAAGGCCGCATTGATCTGAGCGTCGTCGGCCAGCGTCAGGTCACCGGTCAATGATGCGGTCCCTGCACCGGCAAGAGCCGCGTTGATTCCAGAAACGTTTACTCCCACGCCGCTGATCGTCACGTTGTCGGCGATGGAAACTCCATCGATCAACAGGGCAGCACCGTCAGCAACGGTCGTACCGCCGAGCGTGGTTCCCAGGGCAGCCGTATTGGTGGCGGCAATTACTCCTTCGGCAATCGTCGTTTCGCCGTCAAACAGATTGCTGCCAGAAAGTGTCAGACTGCCGTTGCCATTTTTCGTCAATCCTGCCGCGCCAGAGATGACTCCGCCGATAGTGCTGTTTGCGGTGACGACGATTGTTGTCCCGCCGGTTCCATGGATGATCGTTCCGGCGAAGTTGACCGTTCCGTCAGAACCGAGGTTATCTGCGTCGGATTCCAGAGTCACCGCCCCGGCGGCCGTTTGAATCGACGAGTTTGAAGTGCCGGCAATTCCCGTCTGAGATTGCAGTGTGACGTCGCCTGAATCGCTGATAATTGTGTCGTCGAGAACAATGACATCGGACGCGTCGATCGAAACCGCTCCTGCACCGGTCGTCTGAACTGGAGCAGAGATTGTAAGGTCTTGAGTTTCGAGCAGGATGTCGCCGCCGAAGCTCGTGTTCAGTCCTGCCACTTCGTCAACAATATCGACCGTCGATGAACTGTTGACGCTGAAGGCCAGGCTTCCCGTCAGAGTCTGTGCGGCAAAACGAGCGGCTTCGAAATCAAAGTTGCCATCGATACTGAGCGGGTCAACTCCGGCTGCCAGATCGAAAGCGATCGAACCGTTCGATCCACCTATGATGACGTCCGACGCTCCCGCGTGCAGATCGGCCAGTTGATCGGCCACAACCATAACCAGTCGACCGTCGTCCCTCAGCGTCAGAGTTCCCATGAATTCCGTGCGTCCGCCGGTCGTAAACAGGTCGAACGATTTGTCGCTGAGATCCAGTTCGTCAATCTGAATCAAGTTGCTGGCTTCGAAAAGACCGATGTTCACCTGACGGAAATTGTCGAACGTCGCAAACTCGGCATCGTCAATATTGAGCGTTCCTGCTCCGCCACCGAGACCGATCGAAGTGTTGGACGACAGCGGTTCGATGAACAGGTCGCCGGTTGACTGAACCGGTACCGCCAGCGAAATCGTGTCGGTCGTAATGAAAATGTCCGCAGTCGTCAGAGCACCGCCGATGGCCGAACCCGCTCCGAAGGCGTTCAGCCCAACGCCGCTGCCAGCACTCGCATCCGCAACCAGTACGATCATGCCACTGCCAGTGGTCTCGATCACCGAGCCGCCGCCACCAAAGTTGGCCAGACGAATTGCGTCGCTACTGCTGCCTGCTCCGGAAACGCCGTTGAGGACCACCGTCCCGTTGACAGTCGAGATCGTGCCACTGATCAGATCGACACCAATGTTGACCGTGCCCGTAGAACCACCGGTGCCGTTCACGGTGATGTTGCCCGAGCCCGTTGTCGTCACGTTGCCGCCGACGATAACCCCTTCGTGGAAATTAGTGGCTCCGGCACCGCCAGCCTGTCCGGTAAGTGTGATGTTTCCTCCCTGGGACGTGATGGCCGCAGTGCCTGCCAGTTGCACCCCATGATTGCCGTTGCTCGCCGCGTCGCCGCCATGTCCCGTCACGGTTATATCACCGGTGGTGGATGAGACTGTTGCGGAATCCGCGACAAACACGCCGCTGAAATTGCCCGTGGCCAAACCCGATGAGTTGGCATCCAGGGCAATCGCCCCAGACGTCGATGACACCGACGCTCCACCATTCACAGTGATCTGCCGGGCCGCATTGATTTCGATCGAACCGTTGCCGGTTGCTGTGACGCCGGAGCTGAGTGTCACGCCTCCCGTCGCGTTCAGGGTGATGTTGCCAAGGGCGGTGGCACCAGCCAGCCCGTCGACAGTTCCAACTGTGATGTCTTGACCACTGAAGATGTCGATCGTTCCGAACTGCGATTCCATTGCCAGGGCGTTATTAACAGCGAGGTTGACTGGACCGTTCAGGCCAATGCCCTGTTCCGCGCTGAGTGACAGGTTCGCAACGTCGAGGACGGCTCCCGGATTATCGCTGAGAATCCTGCCGCCAGTTGTCAGGAACAATGAGTTCGTACCGGCTGGTGAGATATCTTCGAGAATCTTGATGTCGCCTGTGCCCGTATTACCGATCGCGATGCCAGCTGATGTTGTGATCTGGTCGATTTCCACGTCGCTCAAGGAAAGTGTGCCAGGCTGAGACCCCAGGACAATTTCACCGCTCGGTTGCGTCTGTTCGAAAGTGACTCGCCCTGAGCCAGTGTTAATTGTTCCTTCGAGCGTGACATCACTGGCGGCGATTGTCAGGTCACCGCCGCTGGTGTTGAGCAGGCTGGATGAGTTGTCCTGGAAATAGTTGCCCAGGCCAGTGTCGATCGACAGGTTGAAAGGCGAGCCTGCGGCAGTGTCGACATTGCCACTGAACGTCACGTTGCCGGTACCGGTCGATGTGAGAGTCGTGTTGGTGCCGATGGTTAACTGCTCGGCAAATGTCAGGTCACCGACTGACTGAATGGAGCCGCCATTAAACCTTGTCTGGTTCTCAACGATCAGCGAACCCAGACCGGCATCGCTGGAGTCTGCTCCCAAAGCGTCGCTGCCGATGGCTCCGTTGATAACGATTTCAGCTTCGCCGATGGCGGCGATTGTCAGATTGAAGAGGCCGTTGACGCTGCCATCGATCGTCGACTCAAACGTCAGCAATCCGAGATCGGCTTCGATCCGTACGTCGTTGTCGATAAGAACGGCGTCACCGAAGTCGATGTCACCTCCGCTGGTGAAAATATCGGCGGCGATTTCGGTGCGGCCATCCGCGTTGGTCTGCAACGATCGGACACCGTTCATGGTTCCGACAGTTCCTTCAAATCGAGTGACGCCCTCATTCGACGTATTGATTGTCAGTCGCTTAGTGAGTTCCGTATGCGAGTCGATCGTACCGCCAAAGTAGACATCGCTGGCATTGAGCGTTGTCAAATTGACGATGCCTTCCCCGATAACGAAATCTCCTTCGAAGTTGAGTTCGCCGTCGATCGTCAGGTTACCACCGTCGAATACGGTCGTCCCGACGACATCCAGGTTCAGCAATGGCGTATCGCTGCCGACTTCGTTCTGAAAAGTCACCTGTCCGACGATACCCGCATCAATGCTCAGGCTGTTCGACGTCATGAACTGTGAATCGACTGGCTGAGTGAACGTCACATTGGCATCAGGCGATGCTCCGCCGTTGGTTGTATCAATGCTGGCATTTGTTCCAACGAGCAACCGGTCATCGATCGTCACTGAATTTCCGTTGGTAACAATCGGAGCGTTCAGATACGTGGTGGCTGGCCCTGGAATACCGGGTCCTCCGTCGAAGAATTCAAACAGAGTGATCGATGCGTTGTCGGCTCCGGTGATCTGCCCCTCGACGTGAATCTCGTCGCCTTCGATGGTAACCGGGTCGACGAACGTCACCGCTTGAACTTCGATGACACCTGTAGCTTCATCTCCAATGTGAATCGATGCAAATCCGTTGGCGAGTCTACTGAGTTCGGCAGTTGTCAGACTGAGAGTGCCAATTCCATTACCAATGCCGACTGACGTACTCGGTGTGGCGGGAGCAATCGTCAGGTTTCCACTTGACTGCACGGCGCCTCCGGCCAGATCGATCGTGTCTGACTTCAGTGTGATATCGCCACTGGCCGACGGGCCGCCGATGACGTTGTTGGCCGATGTTGTAACGATGCCTTCGCTGCTGCCGTTGCCAACTCCGGTGATGCTGATGGGAGCGTTGCCAGTTGTGACGAGGCGACCATTTACTGAGAACCGAACACCCTCTGGACGGCTACCCGTTCCGCCAACTCCGTCGACAATCACCGAACCTGAATCAGTGGTGACCAGCCCGTCAATGAAGACACCTTCGGCGGCACTTGTACCAGTGCCGCCAGTACCGATCAGTGTGATGTTGCCTGTCGTCGTCTGAATGATGCTGGGGGCAAAGACCTGGACTCCGGATGTAGCTTCAGAGCCGGAACCGGCCATTCCCGTTCCGAGGATGGAAATGTTGCCGGCTCCGGAATTGAGCTGAGCGTCTCGCAAAGCGACGCCCTCTGCGTCACTCCCGAGGGTGCCGCGTGCCGGAGTTGTTGTTGGGTCGGCTCCGCCGCCAAGCGTGATGTTGCCGCCATTTGAATCAATAACGGTTCCTCCATTGAGGAAGATGCCACCGAATCCACTTTCGTCGCGGTCGGAATTCAATGTGACATTCAGGCGACTGCTCGCCGAGGTGATATTGGCACCGTTAGTCTTAATGTCATTGCCAGCCTGAAGTGTCAGCGAGGTGTCTCCACCAGTCGCTTTGATGATGTTTTCGCCGATAAAGATATCACCTGACGAGGCAATATTGATGTTCGCGTCCGTGGTGAGGCCGGCCAGAGTTTCGGTCAATCCGCCAATGACCAGGTTCCCTGAGTTACTGACGTCAATTCCGCCACTTCCACCATCTGCTTCGAAGTTGCTGACTGTTGTGATGACGGCTCCGGTCGTTCCAATGCCGCTTGCTGCGTTAATTGTCAGGTTCGTCGTAGTGATGCTGCCGCCGCCATCGTTGACTGTTCCGCCTGCGATCAGGTTGAGATTATTAGCGTTTGCCGGAGCGACGGTTCCATTGATGACAATGTTGCCTGTCGCGGCATTTCCGACAGTCAACTGCCCGAGCGTGTTGACTTGATCCAATTCAGCTCCGGTCAAGACAAACTGTCCTGAGCCACCGGTGGTTCCCAGATCGATCGATGCACCTGCGTTTGATGCTTCCAGCAGGACGTCTCCGTCAGGCGCGAAGATCGTGCCGACAAGTTCGACATCGGCTGCGGTAATCGAAATATTGCCACTGGGGCCTTCTGTGGATGTGTTGATCGATCCTGCTGCATCGTCGATCGCGAATGTCCCCATTCCGTTTGCATCTGAATCAGCATTGATCGTGAGGTCACCGCCGAAGGTTGAAATCTCGGCGCTTGCTCCAGCAAGTGTGACACCGTTGCTGACGCTGATGACGACGTTGCTGGCGAATGAGCCAATGGAACCCGTCACGGTTGCAGTGTCGAGTCCTGTTCCGCCATCAAAGTCGAGACTCTGGCCTGAAAGCAGCGTCAACGCGCCAAACGTGATGGAGTCGTCGCCGGCCAGTGAGTTGATATCAAGCGTTCCGCCTGAGAACGACGAAAGTGGGATGACGACTGTCGAAGAGCCGTCACCAGTTCCGGCGTTCAGAGAACCGATCAGGTCGATGCCGTTGCCGTTGTTGTCGGTGATTGTCAGGTTGGTGCCGTCGGCGGTGAATGTCAGACTGTCGTTGGTGTCTCCACCGTTCGAGTCCGTGACGACCAGGTTTCCTCCAACGATTTCAACTTCCGTTTCAGGACGGAAGGCCTGCAAAGCGACGTCGTTTCCATCGCCACCGGTGTAGGTAAGCACGAGGTTCAATCCGGACCCCGCAGCGTTAATGATCACCGCACTACCACTGGTGAAGTTCGAGAAGTTCCCCGTCGCGATGTCCATGCCATCGTTGTTAATAATCACGAACTCGGCGCCCGGCGAAAGCTCAACAGCAGTCAGGTCCGTCGTGTCAACATTCAGCGTTCCCCCGAGCGTGACAGAACCAGTCACGTCGACCTGGTCGTGACCATTGATGACTCCTGCCCCCCCGTCGCCATCGACTTCAACATCGAACGAACCGTTCAGCACAAGATCGCCGGTTGCAAGGACTCCCGGACTGTTGCCTGGAGTCAGAGAACCATTAACCGTGACCGGACCATTGACAACTCCCGATCCGCCCAGAGTCCCTGCCGCAGCGACAGTGATTCCTTCGGCTGCCTCGATCACTCCATTCACGGTTACCAGTGTGTCGATGATATCAACGCCCGAGGTTTGTCCCGTCAGCGGTGTCAGTCCGCTAGTGTCAGTACCAATCAGGTTGTCTTTCAGTGTATTTCCAGTCGCGGCGCTGCCGGTAATCAGGATGCCTGCGCCGTTGTTCGCTGAGATCAGGTTCCTGGAATTTGCGGAATCGCCACCGACCGTGGTGTTCAACTCTTCCAGGTAGATACCGTTACCGGTATTGCCCAGTGCCGCCGTTCCGGTGATATCAGTTCCGATGAAGTTGCCAACGATGTTGTTGTCAGGAGATGGCTGAAGTGTCGTGCTGTTGAAGACGCGAATGATGCTGACGCCGTCACCAGTATTCCCGGAGATAACATTGCGCTCAGCTGGACTTGTACCGCCGATCGTGTTGTTGATGGCAGCATTACCAAGAAGAACACCACCTCCCTGATTCGGCATGGCGATGGTGCCTGCCGGGTTCAGGCCGATTAGATTCCCTGCGATGGTAGTGAACTGAGAACCGGCGATTTGAATACCTGCTCCAGCGCTGCCAGCGACAACGTTTGACTCAAACGCATCTGCTGTTCCGTCGGCGTTTGTTCCAATTAGAGTTCGCTGACTGCCGTCGACTGAAATTCCGACTTCTCCGTTCCCGATAACGGCGTCGCCAGCGGCGTTCAGGCCGACGTAATTACCGGCCACTGTATTGTCGTCGGAATTCGTCGTGATGAAAATCCCTGCCCCTGTGTTACCGGAAACGACGTTTCGTTCGCTGGCGTTGAAAGTGTCCGCAGAGCCATCGGTGCCGATAGTATTGAAGGTAGCTCCGGCTGCGACACGAACACCTCGTCCGGTCGTCACGAGAGCAGACGTACCAGCGGCATTTGTGCCGATGTAGTTGCCAGCGACGATATTGTTGTGTGCGTCGATGATGTTTACGTTGGCTTCAGAGAAGAGGTCTGTATTTCCAGAGATGACATTCCGCTCGGCAGTGTCGTTGACACCATTGCCATCGGTGCCGATGCGATTGTTGTGTGCGCCCGATGTAATCAAGACACCGTTGTCACTGTTTCCAAGATCGATCGTGCCAGAGACGTCCAGGCCGATGTAGTTCCCAATCAGGACATTGCCTGTAGAAATGGCTCCAGTGATCAAGACTCCGTTTGCCGTGTTGCCAGAGATGACGTTTCGGTCGCTTGGGCTGTCGCCGCCGATGACATTGGCTGGCGAGTTCAGAATATCGATTCCGTTGGCTGCGTTACCGAGAGCAGTGTCACCAGTAGCGTTCAAGCCGATGATGTTGCCCTGGATTATGGCTCCCAGTTTGCCCGCGCCGTTTCTGGCGAAAATGGTGGCGATGCTGCTGGCGGGCAGCGCGGCGTTGTAGATGGCCAGTTCGTCAATACGCCCCTGTAGTCGGTTTCCGAAGCTGGAACCTTCGTTGCTGCCGATGTAGAGAGGGTTGTTATTGGGAAGCAGTGGAGATGACTGTGCTTCGTCGTGAATCAGTTCGCCATCAACATACAGACGAATGGTGCTGCCGTCGGCAGTTGCGGCGATATGATAGAACTGTCCGGCCTGAATACCGGCGCCAGTAGAACTGACTGAGTGGAAGCCGCCGTTGTACCACTCAAAATTAATTTCCGCTGTCCCTCCTGCTCCCTGCCTTAGCGACAGCCCGTAGTTCTCGGCACCATTAGAAGTTCCTTTTTCGACGATAATCGAATTGGCTGCAGTCGGCAGGACGTTCAGAGACACCCACGCTTCCAGAGTTACTGACGTGAGGTCCAGAGAAGGGGAGTCAGCAACCAGAATCTGGTCGGAACCTGTGGCTCCGGGAGCCGAGTTGAATTCCCACGCCTGGCCGCCGTTGACGCCGGTGACAAAGTCGACGCCGTTGATCAGCGTTGCATCGTTGTTGCCGGCAGAATCCGTCGCATCACCTTCAGCTTTGAACCAGGCTACGGCACTCGCGTCGATATTGCCACTGGCTCCACTACCGGAAAGGTCGATGCCGTCACCGGCATTGTTCGAAATTACATTGCCCTGAATCAGCGGGGCGGCGTTAAGGACTGTAATTCCGTCTTCGGTATTGCCAACGGTACCCGGAACCATGTCGGTGCCGTTAACGTCGACTCCGATGTAGTTTCCAACAATGTGATTGTCGGCTCCGGCTGCGTTGATCAGCACTCCCGTTGTATTTCCGGAGATCACGTTCTGCTCGTCGAGTGTTGAACCACCGATCTGGTTGTTGGCAGCTCCACCGTCGATCTGCACGCCCACGTTGTTGCCAAGAGCTGTGGTGCCTGACGCATCCAGACCAATAATGTTCCCGGCGACGTGGTTGATGTCAGTTCCGGCGTCGGTGAGGCGGATTCCGAAGCCGGTGTTGCCGGAGATGACGTTTTCTTCACCACCGATCAGGTTATCGGTTGCACCGCCAGCTATTTCAATACCATTAGCATTACCGATAGCGGTGTCGCCGACGGCATTCGTTCCGATGTAGTTGCCGGCAACCGTATTTCCGACTGATGCTGCACCCAGAATCTGAATTCCATTGACATTATTGCCGGAGATAATGTTTCGGTCACTCGGGCTGTCACCGCCGATCAGGTTGTCCGGTGAGTTTGAAATGCCGATTCCGGCAAACGCGTTGCCGAGATCCGCATCTCCGGCAGCGTTCAGGCCAATCGTGTTACCTGCAATGACGGCTCCGGTGTCCTGCTTGCCGGCACCGTTTCTTGCAACGATGTCAGTAATCTCGTTCAGCGTCAGCGCTTTACCGTAGACGGCTGTCTCTTCGATGAGGCCGTTGAGATAGAAACCACGGATGTCTGTCGATCCTGGAGTGTCGCCCGGCGCCCCGCGATGTCCCAACTTGAGCGTCGAAGTCGAGTCGAGATTGCCTGAGTAAGAATTGGTCGCGACAGCCTGCCCGTCAAAGTAAACCGTGAATGTGTCACCTGCACGCGTAAACGCGAAGTGGTGCCACTGGCCGGTTGAGATCGCCAGCGGGGATGAGGTTACTGTCGCAAATGTTGAACCGTCACCAACTGCCACCTGTATTGAGTTACCAGCCAGCTTCGTCAATGACCAACCAGTCGCATTACTGGCCTGGACATACTTTTCGACGAGGATTTGCTCACCGGCCAGCGTGTCGAAGTTGACCCAGGTATCGACGGAGAAGTCGCCCGTACCAAAGTTCAACGTGGGATCGTCCGCTACACTGACAAAATCATCGACACCATCCAGCGAGAATGCCTGCCCCGACAAACCTGTCGCAAAGGTGGCACCGTTCTCCAGCGTTCCATTGTTAGAGCCGACCTCGTCAGTCGCATCACCCTCGGCCCGCAACCAGAGTACCGCGCTGGCGTCGATTCCGTCGCTGGTACCGGAAATATTGATGCCGTCACCGGCGTTGTTCGAAATGACGTTGTTACGAATCTGAGGGTTGGCATTCAGGACGACGATTCCGTCGCCGCTGTTGCCGAGTGATCCTGGCGTGAGATCAGTGCCGTTAATATCAACACCGATGTAGTTGTTCTCGATGACGAATCCGGAACCCTCGACATTGATACCGATACCCGAGTTGGCGGAAATGACGTTTCGCTGAACGGCTAACGGACCGCCGATTTGATGATTGATTCCCGACGGGAAGCCAGCGATACCTTCGCCGTTGCCAAGAGCCAGAGTTCCTGTGACGTCAGTTCCGATGAGATTCCCGGCAACGGTAATGCTGTCACTGGTGACAAAAAAGATTGCCACGCCCGTGTTGCCGCTGATGACGTTGCCTTCGACATCATCGGCGATGCCGTCCGCATTGGTGCCGACCCGTCCTCCGATTCCGCCGATCTGAATACCCGTGCCGTTGGGAATCGCCGACAGGCCGGTCGCGTCGGTTCCGATGAAGTTACCCGCGACTATATCGGCGTCGAGAGTCATGCCGTTTGCGTTACCACTGATGACGTTTCTTTCATTAACGTTGAACGCATCGTTGCTGCCGTCGGTGCCAATGATGTTGCCGCCCGTCACCGTTGCAATCGGTGTCTGGTTGCCCAGAGCGGCGGTTCCGGCCGCGTTTGTTCCGATGTAGTTGCCGGCAATCGTTGTTCCTGACCCGAACAGCAGCACGCCGCCCTGATCGTTGGCACTGATGACGTTTCTCTCGCCAGCATCATTGATTCCGTCACCATTGGTTCCGATTCGAGCATTGCCGTTGTTGCTGCGGATGCCCCAGGCAGAGTTGCCTCCGTCAGTGGTTCCGTCTGGCAGAACCCCAATGAAGTTGCCTTCGAAGACGTGACCGGTTCCGTTGAATTCGACTCCGTTGATGCCGAAGTTGACGATAGACAAACCGCGAACGATTACGCCAGATGTCTGAATTTCCAGGCCATTCACGGCTCCGGCACTGGTTCCGTCGAGAATGATCTGGATGCTGGCATCATTGCCGACAGCCAGCGCGTTCTCGGATGCGCCGGTTTCGGAGTAGCCGTCGATCGTCACGGCATCGGTGATTACTGGCAGAGCCGTGGTCGGCGAGATCGTATGCGGGCCTGCACCTTCAACGGATGTGATGTCAAAGACGATCTGGTCGGTGCCAGCCAGCGCGTTGGCATCCAGGATCGCCTGACGCAGGCTGCCCGCACCTGAGTCAGCAGTCGTCGTCACGACGAACGAAGTAAACAGCGACGTCAGGACAACGTCGTTTCCGTCGCCGCCTGCGTAAGTGATCTGGTAGGTGACGTTTTCGTCAGTAAACGTTGCCCCCTCGGCGAGGCCTGCGAATGTGCCAGTGACAGCGTCTTCCTCGTCATTGTTAATGATGATAAACGTATCGTTGGCGGCCGGATCGAATCCGGCGAACAGAATTGGATCGAGGGTGACGTTGTTGCCAATCGTCACCGTTCCAGTCACGTTGAGCTGATCGTGGTTGATTGCGGGCTCATCCGGTAAGTCGGGGCTGTTGGTTGTGAAGAGCGGACATGCTGATTT